>NZ_JAKZGS010000010.1 GCF_022549695.1 Belliella calami
ATCTTTTTAATAATCTGAGAAAACAATGTAATATTACACATGAGAGGTCTTTGTTTTTGGTGCAAACCCAAAATACACATTTTGGGCAAAAATTCAGACCTCTCATATTTTATTTAGGACGCTATTGACTTTTATGTTATGGATAGAGAATTGTTTTTGCCAAAATCAAAGGAATAAGTCACTGGGATTTTCTGCTGGGTATACCGAAGCATCAAATTACATGAAAGGTATAAATTATAATTTTGGGTTTGATATTGAATCAGGAAAAAAACTTATCTATCAAATCAATGCATACTGGGTATCTGAAGACAAATCAATGCCAAATTTCAATTCAGGAGGACCAACTATCGATTTGTCTGAGTTCATTGATAATCAAGTAGGATCTAAATCACTTCTTAATCACACAATTATAACCGGATTAGAAGCTGGACTTGGCTATAAAGTTTTGGACAAAAATAGGGTCAAGCTGATCCTTTCCACAGGATTTAATTTTCAAAGATTGATTTATAATGAAATACAAACTGCCGTCATCCCAGATCAAAGCAACATGACAAATTTTGGCATTTATTCATTTTCTTATAATAAAAATCATTTAGGGTACCATGGTGGAATCACAGGATTGGCAAAACTGACTCAAAGAATATGGATCGGGCCTGAAATAAAATGGAGGGGATATTTCGGTGTGAACCCACCGATTCACCCGGTAATTTTCAATTCCTTGGACATAGACTCAATCAACATGAACGTCAAACTAGTTTTTGATTTGTAATACAAGTCTTTTGCTTATCCATTTGTTGGGATTGCAAAACCTATTGTTCCTAATAAAAGAATCAAATTTAAATCAATGAAGAAATTAACTATATTATTATTTTCGATGGCTTTTTCAATCGGATTCACCAATGCGCAAAGCCGATTTGGTTTGGGCTTTGGTGGCCAAGCATTAAAGTTTCAACATGAAACTATAGGCGAAGATGTTGGTGCCAGTCAGTTTCGGTCTGCTACTGGAAACTTTGATCTAGGTGCAAGGATCTATGGAAAATATACTATCAATGATAATTTAAATTTTATGCTGGGTATTGATCTTCAAACTTGGAATTTGGGATACCAAACTATTCATGGTAAAAACGAGAGTCATTACGGTATTTATGCATATAATTATTTTACTGGAATTTCTTACTACAAAAACTTCTCAAACAGTCGCTTTGGATATTCGATCGGGGCTGAATTAACTATATCAGAATTCAGTGGTGGTGCGGATTACAATGGTAACGTTCCAGAAGGCTCACGCCTTTACTAAGGTTTAAGCACTGATAGTAATGGAAATGAAATGGATAATAGTATCTATCTTCATGAATATTCAAGAAGTTCTAACGGAAGAAAACACCAGCTCTTTATTAGACCCGAGCTGGGCTTGTTTTATGATGTCAGTCCAAAAGGCAGAATCGTCCTAAAGGCGAACTATGGCTTTAACCTTCACGGCGATGTTTTGACACTGGATTACAAGAGAATCAGGTATCAAGGGGAATTTTATCAAACCAAGCACCGATACAGTGGGGATTTTATATCCACTTTATTAGCTAATGAGATCAAATTCAAGGCATAACTGACAGCTAAAAATTAGAATTATAAATAAACCATCAAGAGCAATAAGAAGACACAGAGGATACAAGGGCGATTTATCACAATTAGAATATTTGTGACCTCCTTTTTGAAATCCTTAGTGCCCTTGGTGGTTTAAACTTTTTTTATCCATTCTTTGTATAACCTTCAGGTAATCTAGCGAATAGAACACGGATGAGGCGGATGAAGTGGATGGTCACGGATTTTTAATCAGTGACTATCTGTATAATCTGTAGCATCAGTGTTCCATCCGGAAAAAATCCTCACTCCAAGGACTTAGCGTAGCAAATCCAAGTTTAAACTGAGGATAATTTTCTTGGAAATAACTGTATTTCTTTGGCTTGATTTGGTTTTGATCAAATTTGGCTTCAATAGCAATTGGTGGCAGCATATCAGGAATAATAAAATCCACTTCTTTTCCATCAGCAGTTCGCCAAAAACGAATAGCGTCCTCCCCATGCTTGTCAACCAACATTCTAAAAACAGCCATCTCCCATAGCTCACCCTTATCTAGTCTCATATTTATAGGCTGGAAATTATTGATCAAACAGTTCCTCAAGCCTGTGTCCATCAAGTATCCTTTTGGCATTTTGGTCAGTTCCTTTCTAAGATTTGCATAGAATGGTTTAACCAAAGATAAATGAAAGCATGTTTGCATGACATCCAAATAGCTTTGAATAGTTTCATTCCTAGCCCTTAAGGTATTTGCCAATTCATTGATATTCACCAATTGCCCTGATTGTGACGCTATCAGCTTCATCAGTTGATAAAATACATCTTCATTTCTGATTCCCGCCTCTTGGATGTCTCTTTTCACAAATGAATCCCTTATCTCTTTAAGAATTTCTTTCTTTTCATCAATATCTGATTCTATCACCACGGCAGGATATCCACCAAAAAGCATATATTCTTCCCACTCCAATCTTATCAATTCTATCTTTACTGATTTGTAGGTTTTATTTTCTTGTATTCTTTTGATTTCATCTATTAATGACTTTTTGTCTTTCAACATCAAAAACTCCTCAAAATCACAAGTATTGATTCTGAAAATTCTTTTCCTCCCAGCCAACGAGTCTTTAAATTTATCATCCATATAAAAAGCACTGCTACCACTGCAAACAATCTTGACTTGATCGCTGTGGTCATCATAAAGCAATTTCAAAAAATTGGAGGGGTCGTTTAGATATTGTATTTCATCAATAAAGACAGTTACTTTTTGCTCTGTTGTCGGCAAATATGCCAGTAAATTCAATGGAGAAAAATTCAAGTCCTCTAAAAGGATTCTATTTTCAAGATTCACAAATAAAGTAGGCTCTCCTTTGCTTTTAAGGTTTTGTTCGAGATCTTTTAGTAAAGTAGATTTACCCGTCTGTCTTGCTCCTGTCAATACCGTAAATTCTTTCTTCAAACAATGCTTCAAGAGTTTATCAAACAATTTTCTTTTCATGGCAACAGTCTTTATTAACACAATTATAGCTAAAATATTAGATATTTTTACTATTACGATAGATAAATTATCCGATATTTTTACTAGTAAACTAGATAAATTATCCGATATTTTTACTGTTAGAATCAGAAAGCTATTGTGAAATCGACAAAGAGCTACCTCAACACCCATCAATACAATACCATTTTTCGTCAACCTTCTCCACCTCTATCCTTACAAGAAATCTTATATTCGTAGCTTAATAGAAGTTGAATGCATACAACCAAAATGCTTATCTTTCTCTATTAATACCATCAGAAACCTAAGCGCCAAGTACTTTATACATGGTACTTATTATTTTGTACAAAAAATGAAACCAACCATCATTATCGGCGGCGGCATCGTTGGCCTTTTTACGGCATATTATCTGCAAGAGCAGGGTGTAGAAGTTGTTGTCATCGACAAGAGTGACATGCTGACCAATACCTCCACAGGCAATGCCGGAATGATTGTGCCCAGCCATATTATCCCTTTGGCTGCGCCAGGAATGATCAGCAAGGGAATTGGTTGGATGTTTTCTTCCAAAAGCCCATTTTACATCCATCCAAGATTTGACAAAAAGCTCTTGGAGTGGTCTTGGCTATTTTATAAATCGGCCAATGCCAAACATGTGGAAAAAAGTATTCCCTATCTCAAAAACATTAGCCTGCTGAGCAAATCCCTTTATCAGGATTTCAAACTAGAGCATATTGATTCAGATTTGGAATTGGCGGAAAAGGGACTGATGATGCTCTATCAATCTGCCGAGGTGGAAAAAGAGGAAATTGAATTTGCACATCTTGCAAGGAAACATGGGCTTGAAGCAGAGATATTAAGCCCATCTGATATCGAAAAAATAGAACCAAATATACAAGTCAATGCCAGAGGTGCAATCTTATTTCCAGGAGATGCACATCTCTCCCCTACGGCTTTGTACAGTTTTCTGAAGAGATATCTAACCGATCAAGGAGTCAATTTCAAACCCAACCTTCAAGTCAAAGGATTTGAAAAATCAGGTGGAAAAGTAACTTCGGTAATCACAGATGAAGGTGCCATAGAGGGGAATCAGTTTATCTTATGTGGCGGTGCCTGGACTGGTGAATTGGCTGGAATGTTGGGATTCAGGTTACCCATGATGGGCGGAAAAGGCTACAGTTTCATCCAAGAAAACCAGCCTGAGATCAAACAAGCAGCGATTTTGACTGAGACAAAAGTAGCTGTAAGCCCATATAGCAAAAACATTCGTTTCGGGGGAACGATGGAAATAGCTGGTGTCAATGAAAATATCAATCTCAACAGGGTCAGAGGCATATTTGAGTCCATCAATCGCTATTATCCCGATTTCCAATCCAAATTCCCTGAGCCCGAAAAGATTTGGAAAGGACTCAGACCCTGCTCACCTGATGGCTTACCATACATCGGTCAGGCGCCCAGTTTGGAAAATGTCTTGGTGGGCTCTGCCCATGGCATGATGGGGATTTCCATGGCTCCTGCTACAGGAAAACTCCTTACCCAAATCCACCAAAAAGAATCTACTGGAATCTTGATTGATGCATTTGGGGTTGGGAGGTATCAGTGATAGCGGTGTACTAAGAAAAATGGCATTTCTGGCTTACAAAATAATAAATGCAGCTGATGGGGAAATGGTTGTCTGGCTTAGCTAAATTTCTCCCAATTTATCTTTACTTTCGAAACCAAACTGAAAATCTTGAAAAAAATGAAACGGGCAGCGCTTATCCTACTGCTTTTTACATGTATTACCAATTGCAAAACAATTGAACCTCCCCTAAGAAATGCCCCTGAACCTTTGGCTTCTGCTGATCCAAAACCAACTTCAGAGAAAACTGCAAATCCAAAGGTTGATCATTCTTTTGTATCTGAAGAATTCAGGGATTTTGTTCCTGAGGTAATTTCAAGAGATCTTTTGTTGGATTACAATGGATTTGTCTTGGAGTTCGATACACTAACTCAACATGCCAAATGGGTAAGTTATTTGCTTTGTAAAGAAAACCTGGGGCATGGAGAAGAGAGATCGAGTAATTTTAGAATGGAAAAAAGGCTGGGTGACCATAGCCCACGAGATGCTTCTTACAAAAATTCCGGATATGACAGAGGCCATTTGGCCCCTGCTGCAGATATGAGCTACAGTACTGAAAGCATGTATGATAGTTTTTATCTGACCAATGCCAGCCCTCAAGTACCAGGATTCAACAGGGGAATATGGAAAAGGCTTGAGGAGCAAGTCAGAAAATTCGCTTCGGAAAAAGACACAATCTATATTGCAACCGGACCAATTCTAAAAGAAAACCTTCAAAAGATAGCCAACAGTCGAATTTGTATACCTGAATATTACTATAAAGTGATTTTGAAAAAAGACACATCAAATCCCCAAGGAATCGCTTTTATTATGAAAAATGAATCCGCATCAGGTGATTTGGCCAATTTTGCAATCACCATAGATAGTGTTGAGGTTATGACTGGAATTAATTTTTTTCCAATGCTAGACGCAAAACAAGAAGCACAAGCAGAAAGTAAAGTCGATATGAATTACTGGTTTAGGAATTGATCACTCACATTTATAATTTCGAGAAACACTACTTATCCTTCCGAAAAAAAATAACTATCTTAGGCTCAACAAGCTGAAAATTTTGAAGAACTTTTTTATATTGGATTGCGATTAGATTAATACGGATATACGGAACTTTGCCACTAACTAAAAAAAGCCTAATTTAGCTTAGATCCGATATTAATTGATATTAGATACTCATAGATATTGAACATAAGCACGCAATCAACCTTGGAATTAAAGCTACTGGCAAAGAAGCGTATAATCATATAGAATAAAAAACCAAATAGATTATGACTACAGAACAGACTATTTCACTAGAAAAAAGAATTGAAGAATTGAAGTCAAGCTTGACTGGAGACATGTTTCAAGACATGGATACAAGGGATCAAATCCACAATTTGGAAATGCAACTCAAAGGAGTAAAGCCAATGGACAGCCATATTGATTGTGTTGGTTGTGGAAGCTGATTTTATTTGTATTATATATGTATCCTCTTTCTTGCACGTAGCCAAGCAATAGAATATTGGATGAACGATATGTGGTTCTGTTGACAGTTGTCCGGTGACGAGAATCCGCAACAGATAACACCTCTTCTGAGCCAACGTCCACATTGCGGATACTCATATACTTAAAACATAAAAACCCTCTTGAATTAACTTCTTGAGGGTTTTTATGTTTAATCAATATTTTTTGAAACAACTATTTGTCTTCTGGTAAAGCTTTGATATAGCTTCTCACTTTAATTGCACGCAAATAAATTGTCACTAATGGAATCAACCAAAGTAGCTCTGTGAAGGCAAGGTGGAAGATGGTTCTTTTATTCCATCCCAACTCAGGAATAAAACCAAATGCAAACCATACAGCGAGGACAAATTTCCCTACAAGACCAACCACTATAAGATAATACCAAGAAATCGGATAAAACGCACTCAAAAAAACTAAAAAACCAACGAGCATACCAAAGCTACCCAAAGCTGTCGCACTTAAGGCAACAGGTGCAGTGGTCTCCATTGATAACCACCTTAAAAGGTCCTCTCCAAAATACCTAAAAAAAGCAGACCAAGCAAAAGTGTACATTCCTGTAAGTAATAACAAGCCTCGCATAGGCATTGGGAACATCGGTGTAAGACTAGTGTTATCCATAATATAAATTAATTATCTTCAGAAGAATTAACAAAAAAGCACCATTGAGGTTTCTTTTCTTTAACAAAACTACATGAAGGATTTCACATTCACCCGAAGAATTGGGATAATTATTATGATTCCCGCATTACTATTGACTGGATTTATTGTAGGCAAAAGATTTGGCGAGATAACCCCGCAAGCCATAGAAGGAGCGGAGACATTGATTGGCTTGTCATTTTCTGCTTCAGAAAAAGACAGCATGATCCAAAACCTCAAAAACTACAAGTCTGGATATGAAAAAATGCGGGAGAAAAATATTGAAAATGCTATCGCTCCTTCACTCATTTTCAACCCTCTTCCACATGGGTTTTTCCCAAACCAAAACCAAGAAAAACCAAACTGGGGTTTGCCATCAGAAGTTGATCTACCAGAAAGTGATCATGACATCGCTTTTTTATCGGTGGCTGAGTTATCCACACTTATCAAAAGCCAAAAGATCACCTCTGAAAGATTGACAAAAATCTATTTGAAAAGAATCAAAAATTATGGTGACACCTTACAATCTGTCATCACACTTTTGGAAAAAGAAGCGATCGACCAAGCTAAAGCAATGGACATGGAAATCAAGTCAGGAAAATATAGGGGGCCACTACACGGGATTCCATATGGAGTCAAGGATTTGTTTGCGGTCAAAAATACCAAAACGACTTGGGGAGCAATGCCTTATAAAGATCAAGAAATCGATGAAACGGCCACAGTTGTGGATAAGTTGAATGACGCTGGAGGAGTTTTGCTTGCAAAGTTCACACTTGGTGCATTGGCAATGGGGGATATTTGGTATGGAGGAATAACCAAAAACCCCTGGAATCTCAAACAAGGTGCAAGTGGATCTTCGGCAGGATCAGCATCTTCTGTTAGTGCTGGGCTGATTCCGTTTGCTCTTGGTACAGAAACATTAGGAAGCATTGTGTCTCCATCTACAAGGAATGGAGTCACTGGATTACGCCCTACTTTCGGAAGAGTTAGCAAACATGGTGCAATGGCATTGAGCTGGAGCATGGACAAAATCGGCCCAATTTCTAGATCCGCATTGGACAATGGAATAATCCTATCCGTGCTAAACGGTGTGGATAAATCAGACAAAAGTACGATTCCTGCAGCCTTTAACTATAATGTGGATAACACAATCAATAACCTGAAAATCGGTTATTTTGAAGATTTTTTTGAAGGAGAAAGGCAAAACAATGTTTTGGACAGACGGGTTTTGGAGGACTTCAAGAAAATGGGCTTGTCACTTACTCCTGTCAAGCTAAAGACATCTGTTGATGTAAGCAGCATTTTGATTATGCTACAAGCAGAAGGAGCTGCTGCATTTGATGACATGACAAGGTTGGATTTGGATGATTTGTTGGTAAACCAACGGAAAAATGCTTGGCCAAACTTGTTTAGATCAGCAAGATTCATCCCTGCAGTAGAGTATATACAAGCCAGCAGAATGAGATCCATTTTGATTGAAGAAATGCATCAGCTTTTCCAAGAGTATGATGTAATCATCACTCCTTCTTATGGAGGAACTCAACTTCAAATCACAAATCTAACAGGACATCCTGCACTCTGTATGCCAAATGGTTTTTTGGACAATGGAAGCCCGGTATCAATTACCTTGCTAGCCAATTTATTCGAAGAAGAGAAACTGATCATGCTAGGCCGAGCGTATCAGGAAAACACAGATTGGCAAAATAAGAGACCTCCATTATTCAATAAATAATGGTAACTAACCGCAATTTATTCACTTAAATAGCAAATTACAGTTCAATGCCATTAAGATAAGTCCTGCCAGGTTTTCTATTAAATTAGAACCGGTCTCTTATTCGGAAGTGAAAACCAATAATAGATTTAAACCTGGCAGGTCTGGTTTCTTAACCAAACGACATTGAATTACAATTCCATCTTTTCCAAAGATTGTAGAAGAATCATTTGATTTTTTGCTCGGTGCAAGTTTTGTTGTGGGTATTTGATTTGGTAATAGACATTGCCGTTTAGGAAGTCTGCCAAAAACCTAAACCCTGTGATACAGGTCATCATTTTACCCCCAAAGTTCAAAGAGTTTATTTCTTCATTTGTAAAAACCCCTTTGCCTACATCAAGAAATGCTTTATGAAGACTGGCATATTTGGCTTTATCAATAAAAATCTGGTCCCAATTTGTAGAGTTTTCTCCTTGTGAACACGCGACAGTTCTAACCAAATCTCCAAAATCATTGAAAACATAACCGGGCATAATCGTGTCCAAATCAATGACTGCTTCTACACTTTTCAAATCATTAGAAAAAATCAAGTTGTTTATTTTTGTGTCATTGTGAGTCAGCCTGAGAGGAAGCTTTTCCTTTAAAACCAGATATTCTTCCACTAAAAATTTCCGGGAAATATAGAAATCTATCAGCTCCTTTACCTCACCTTCAATAGGGATTTTTGTTTGTCGAACCGCATCTGTCAGTTGATTGAACCTTAGCTCTAAGTCCAAAAATCCAGGAATTACTTCCTTGAATTCATCAATTTCTAAATTGTTAGCCGCAATAATCAATTCAGCAAAAGCCTTGGCTGCAAGATACGCATGGCTAGGCTCACTCACCTCATCCAAACAAATCCCATCTACAAAAGGTGATATTCGAAAGAAATCTTCATTGATCTCGGACAGAGTAAATCCTGAAATACTTAAGATTGGGAGAGGAAACTCATATGGTAAGCTAAAATTATCCATATATTTGATCAATAACTCGTGATTATGTGAAATGATCTCAGGTTTCTTAAATACTAACTTATTGAATCGTTGAAGAATATAAGTTTGGCGATGATCTATCACTTTATATGTTTGGTGAATGTGCCCACTACCAAAAGGTTCCACTTGTATTTCCTTCCAATTGAGACCATAAAGACTATTGAGTTCAGGTAAAAAAGAAAAAGTATCCATGCTTGAAGAAATTTATTTTGCAAAAGTAAGATTTTTGAATGAATCATTCATTTAAATTAAAAACCTTAATCTAAAGGCTCTTTGTGTTTGGGAAAAATTTATATACATTAGTAAAAATTTTATTTAAGTATTTAATTTAAAATAAAAATTTTAAATAACAAAATCAAAAACATATGAACATATCGCTACTAGACTGGGGCATCATTGCAGCTTTTTTTGTGGTTTCAATGCTGATTGGAGTATATACCTCAAAAAAAGCGGGCACTTCAGCAAAAGAATTTTTTCTTTCTGGCCGAAATATGCCCTGGTGGCTATTGGGTGTATCTATGGTAGCAACAACATTTTCTGCCGATACACCAAATCTAGTAACAGACATAGTCAGGACAAACGGTGTATCTGGCAACTGGGTATGGTGGGCATTTTTGCTAACAGGTATGCTGACTGTATTTGTCTATGCCAAATTATGGCGAAGGTCAGAAGTGACCACAGACCTCGAATTTTATGAATTGAGATATGGCGGGAAATCAGCCGCATTTTTGAGAGCATTTAGAGCTATTTACCTTGGAGTCTTCTTCAATGTCGTGATCATGGCAACAGTGTCATTGGCTGCCATCAAAATCGGTGGTGTTATGCTAGGTCTGAGCCCTATTGAAACATTGTTGATCGCATCGATCGTAACAGTGATATACAGTTCTTTGGGTGGGCTAAAGGGTGTGTTGTTGACAGATTTCTTCCAATTTTTTATAGCCATGGCAGGAGCGATTGGAGCAGCATATTATATTTTGGATCTTCCGGAAATCGGCTCTTTGGACAATTTGCTTACACATCCAAACGTAGTGGGCAAGTTAAGCTTCCTACCTGATTTCAATGATATGAATGTGATTGTACCGTTATTGATCATGCCTTTGGCTATCCAATGGTGGGCTACTTGGTATCCTGGTGCTGAACCAGGAGGTGGAGGATATATTGCACAGAGGATGCTTTCGGCCAAGGATGAAAAAAATGCGATCGGCGCTACCTTGTTTTTCAACATTGCCCACTATGGTATGAGACCATGGCCTTGGATCATTATCGCATTGGGATCGTTGATTATATTTCCGAATGTGTCAGATATGCAAGAGGCTTTCCCACATATTCCGGTGGATAAGATGGGACATGATTTGGCTTATTCTGCTATGCTGACTTTCCTTCCAGCAGGTTTGATAGGATTGGTCTTGGCCTCTTTGATTGCGGCTGTTATGTCTACTTTATCCACTCATCTCAATTGGGGATCCTCTTATGTAGTGAATGATTTCTATTTAAGATTCCTAAAACCTGAAGCTACCGACAAGGAGTTGGTTTTGGTGGGGAGAATTTCTACGGTAGTTTTGATGGGACTGGCAGCTTTGCTGGCACTTGCGTTATCAAATGCTTTGGAAGCCTTTGAGATATTACTTCAAATCGGAGCAGGTACAGGAGCGATATTTATTCTTCGTTGGTTTTGGTGGAGAATCAATGCAAAAACCGAAATTGCTGCCATGTTGATTTCTTTGGTCGTGGCAATTTTCTTTCAATACATCAATCCCAAATTTAATATCATTCCTATTACTGAAGGCCAAGAGTATCTTAAGATTTTATATGGCGTCATTATCACTACAATCGGTTGGGTTACTGTAACTTTATTTACCAAGCCTGAAAAAGATGCTGTTTTGCTTACTTTTTACAGAAAAGTAAAACCGGCAGCCTTTGGGTGGAAAAAATTACTGAATCGCTATCCCGAAGAAGAGCAAGAACAAGGTCAATTACCAATGGAAATTGGTTTGATGTTAGTCGGATCAGTGATGGTTTATGCAACCCTATTTGCCGTAGGCTTCTGGATATATGGAAATATCACTGGAGCCTCTATAGCTACGGGCACCGCAATTTTGGGAGGGATTATCATCTTCAGGAGTTGGAAGAAAATGAGGTGAGAATTTGTATGATGGCCTTTTATAGAAAGTTAAATGCCATTCCATAAATCTTTTTACAAAATAATACGGTGTAAAATCATTTAGTAATCCCGTCCAGTTTGCAAACTGGACGGGAATATTTTTTGCTTATTCATGAACACAAATAAAGCAGATTTGCAGATGGTCAAGGATCGTGTCGAGTTGGTTGGTCTCATCTTCTCGTTTCTCGTTTCTTAATCCTTAATTATCAACATCTTAATGTTCGACCCTCTCAGGGTCGTGTGACACCATAATTGTGTTTTCATCCCCCAGTTTCACCGAGGGTTAATGAAATGTTAAAGCCTTTCAGGCTTCTCACTCTCTCTCATTGTCATGTCCTGAAATTACTTGACACTCTGTCGCGTCCTGATTTTTCTTGACACTTTATTTATAGATTTCTCTTTACTCTCTTTAGCTATTCAATTGCCCCGTCAGGGCAAAAGCGAATCAGACATTTACCATTGCATTGGGTTGAAACCCAATGTTAGTGTCAAGTACCCTTTCAGGGTATATTCTCATTTCTTTGTCAGGACATGAAAATTAAATGTCTAGCATCTCACTTCTTATGTCTAGCATCTTGGGATCTTCCACATCATTTCACAAATTCCAAAGTGTTGATCAAGTGCATCATATCAACTTTGACATGCTCAATGACCGGGGCGAGAGAATCGTTTTTCATGGCTGTATCAAAATAAAGTGCACCTCGAAGGAAGTGATTGGTAGAATCTGTGACAAAAAACTGGAATTGTGTTGGAACTTCTCCACTCAACTCAGCCACTACTCCTGTGTAGCCTTTAGGTGTCAAAAACACTGACTCTTCAATACCATAGGCTTTGATTTGATGCTTGGCAGTCAAATTGATCGCATCATTCAAGACCATTTTGACATCACTACCTTTGCTCCCCAATGGTAAATAAGTAAGGTGAACTTTGGCGCCGAATTTTTGATAGTTCAAATTAATCCAGTCTTTTTGATTCAAATTGAAAGAATCTTGCTCAACCTCTACTGCTATTGGCGAATCAAATCGGTAAGGATATTTGCCTTCGAGTACTTCAAAATCATGCGTTGGAAGGTCTATTCTGTTATAGCCTGTTGGCCTTGGAAGATAATCCCCGCCACAGCTACTAACCAACAATAAAATAGTGATCCAGTAAATGTTCTTAAATGACATGATTCAAAGTTATTAAATTGAATTGATTTGCGCTTTGGAATATCGATATTTATGTAAAATTCAAAAAAATCAAAAATATGAAAACAAGTAAAACTATCTTTCAAAGTGCATTTATCGTCATGCTCCTGCTTATCGGTCACACTGTCGCTACAGCTCAGACGACCATGGAAGAGTTTATGATGAAATGGGAAAACGGCAAAAAATTGACCCTAGCAGTGGTGGAAGCAATGCCTGATGATCTCCAAAACTACAAACCGCATGAGACTGCCATGAGTTTCAATGAACAAGTGACCCACTTAAGTTCAGCGATTGTTGGAATTGGTGGTGGTTTTTTAATGGGAGAAGATTCTGGAATTGATTTGGAAAAAAAGCCAAGCACAAAAGCTGAATTAAAGGCTTTGGTAGAGGCTTGCTATGATTACGGCAAAGCTACATTTTCAAAGTTGACAGAAGCACAACTAGCCGAAAAAATCGATATTTTCGGATATACTGCCAGCAGAAGACAAGTATTGGGATTGATAGATGATCACTGTACCCATCATCGTGGTGCAGCGATTTCTTATATCAGAGCCAATGGGATCGAACCACCAAGATTCACTGCATTGTAATGAAAAAAGCCGGGATGAACCCGGCTTTTTTTATTGGAAAACAACTCATTCAATTTTCCATTTAGTTATCCATGGTCTGTGCCCTCACAGACCATCGCCAAGGATTTTTTGATTATTATGCCTTGTTTTACACAGACTTTAGTAGGAGAATTAAATTGGTCTGTGAAGACACAGGCTAAGGTGTATTAATTCGGTCTGTAGGGCACAATCCTAGGTGTAATTAGAGCTGGTCTGTGAGAACGCAGAAATGAGTATAGTTTTGGTCTGTGAAGACACAGACCAAGGTTTAAGTTACCCTTTGACCCATTCGACTTTTTCTTCGATCGGCTTTCTTCGACCTTCTGGCCAACGATCTGTAGCAGGTTTTGCTACATAGAAAAATCCCATCAACATATCTTCCTCAGCTAAACCAAACCATTCTTTGGCTTCCGGCCAAAATGTAGGCCCACCAGTTCCCCAATATGCCGCCAAACCGTGCGCAGAAGCAGTAAGATACATATTCTGTACAGCCATAGAAACAGCAGCAATCTCTTCCATCACAGGAAGGTTTGCCTTAAGGTCTCTCTTCATTTTGATAGCAATTATATGCGAAGCTTTCAGGGGGTTTTCTTTGAATTTTTGAAAAGTCGCTTCTATGAAATTTCCATTTTTGGTAGCCCTTTCTTTGTAAAGATTTGCTTGAAAATCAGCAAACTTCACCAACCCATCACCTGAAAAAACAGTGAAACTCCATGGCTCTGTCAATTTATGTGTCGGTGCCCAATTGGCATTTTCTAGCATTTCTTCTATAATCGCATCATCCACCGGATCATTTTCCTTGAATTGAGCTACAAACATGGACCTGCGTCCACGAATGATTTTATTTACTTCTTCGATATTGAAATCAGGTTTTTGCATATTGTATTAAAATTTATAATTAGTATATCAATTCAAGATCCCTTAAAATGGTTTCCTATTTCTCCTTTATAATCCCACTTCTGTTGATTTTGGATTATTTTTTTCTTCATTGATCAAGTTGTACATGATTTGTTCAGCCTCTGAGTATTTTTTCACAACACGAATTGCTACCAAAGCAAGGGGGATCCCTATCAGATTGATTACCATGTCTACTTCTGTACTAGAAATCAAGTTTTCGACAGTATTCTCTTTTTTCAAAAACTGCATTGAAATCCTTCCCAGGAGACCGGAAATAATCCACAATGCCCACCAAGACCCAACCCATGCCACTGGTAAATACACTTCTTTTCCAAAGTTTCTTTTGAGTAAGGAAGTGGTTTCGGCGTAGAGCTCTTTCATGATTTGGAAAGGTCTGTAGAGATTGATAATTGGAACAAACCAAGCACCAGCTGCCCAGCCCTCACTTTGGTTGAGGTGTTTTACATTGAGATGAAGATTATAATATGCTCTTCTAAACCACCTAATAAACAATACCGCTGTCAGAATAATAGAAGCAAGATAAATCCAAAAAAACAAACTTACCCTGAGGTCATTTGCCTCTAATTCTTCCATTGTGTAATTCTCACCTTCTTGGATATTGATTAAAAGATCAAATTGAAGATAATTTGAAAACAATACAATCACTTCCAACATCAAAACTATCCAAAGTAAGGTAAGAGCATATTTTGCCCTTTGATCATTAGGTCGAATTTTTTTCATTATGAAACATCGAGATTAAATTACTTCTAATAAAAACAAATAAAACTAAACCCTTTCTCTAAAATTTCAAAGGGTTTTCTCCCACATTAATTTGCCATTATCAACATAAAATACCTCCAGAGAAGGAGCCCTTCCGTCTTTTGTCAAATGTCTATTTACCTTTAGAAACTATACCCAACTTTCACACCACCATAAAAATTCCTCCCTGGTGCAGGTTGGAAAAATCTATTTGCAAAAGCATTCAGGTCATTTCCCAAACTGTAGGACTCATCGAGTAAGTTATCCACACCCAAATACGCCTCCAAGTCCCAATTTGCAATAAATGTACTTCTCCAGCCAACTCTTCCTCCTACCAAGTTGTAAGCATCTTGATATACTGTATTAGCATCATTCAAGGGCAACTTATCCACATATTGATGGGTGAAGTTCAAATATAATCCAAATTTGGATCTGAAATCAAATTGGTTGACAAGAGTATTTGGAGCTACTCCTGTGAGTTGGTTTCCTGAAAAATCATTCCCACCACTATTGAAATCCGCAAACTCAAAATAATGCCCAGTAAACGCATGATTGATTTTCAATTCTTGAATAAGTGTCTGTGGATTTCTCCATACCGCATAATCCACTTGCGCTTCAATGCCACGTTGATTGGTACTTCCGGCATTTCTGAACAAGACTACACCTTGTTCATTGGCAAAAGTAGTGATCGTCTGATCCAGCTTGAAATAGAAGCCTATAACATCAATATTGAAGATCCCAAAACTCGATCTGTAACCCAATTCATAGTTCACTCCCCTTTCAGCTTCCAAATCCAAGTTCAAACTACCTTCATTGGTCCGAACCTCATCTATACTTGGAGGAGAAAAACCTGAACTTATACTACCATGCACTGCAGAGGTATTGTTGATCTTGTATGCAAGCGCAAATCTAGGTACAATAATGGGGTCAAATCTCCTAACATTATCAGCGGGATCATTTGCACTTGCATCAATAGTCCTGTTGATATCATACTTGGAAAAATTCTCACTTGCCGCCACTGTCAAAAGAAGATCAGGGGACAATTCAATTTCAAATTGTTGGAAAAGAAATGCTTGGGTTGTAATCAGATCATCACTAAACCTTACCGTATCTGCTTGGCCGTTTCTATTACCAAAATTTTGAGCCAATGTTTTACCCAGCTGGTATTCACCTCCGGCAATAATCCTAATCGGAAATCTACCTAGTTTATCATTTCTGGTAAATTTCGTCCTTCCACCATAGCTAAAGGCTGTTTCCTTTTTGTAATCTAGAATAAACGGATTCTCAAAATCAGTCGTGTTTACAAATACAGAGGTTTGATTTTCCAAATACTCATTGAACTGGTATGTATGGGATAACAAACCATAAAGTGACTTTTGAGTGATCGAACTGTTTTGGTCTATAGAACCTGGCCTTGCCTGCCTTGGATTTTCATTAGCTTGGTCAGAATTAAGCGCGCCAGGAATTTCATAAAACAAATCTGTATATAAAATCTGTGTGGATAACTCTTGTTTTTCGGAAGGCTTCAGATGCGCTGCCAATTGAAAAACTTTCCTATCAACCGCACTGTGCTCGCGATAACCATCAGATTTTTGATGCACATAGGAAGCACTTATTCCACCATTCCCTATTTTCTGGTCTATTCCAACCCTATACCTTAAAAGTCCAAAATCCCCTACATTCAAATCCGAAGAAATCCTATTTTCCTCTATTTCTTTACGGCTTTCCAAATTGATCACCCCCCCATTTCCTGCACCATATATACTGCTTGCTGGTCCTTTGATGATTTCAGTATTTTGGATATTGCTTAAATCTAAAAGATTTAAGGGAGTCGTTCCATCAGGCGAAGTGAATGGAATACCATTCCAATAAACCTTGATATTCCTTACTCCAAATGGAGACCTCAAAGAGCTGCCTCTTATTGAAATTCTATAGCTTGCCGGAGCTCTTTCCTCGACTCTTATTCCTGCTTTTGTATTGAAGGCGTTTACGATAGAAGTTTCATTAAACCGATGCAATTCATTTTCCAACACCCTGCTCACAGCACTCGCTTGCATTAGCAGTGGCCTGTCTGTTTCAAATGCAGTAACTGTAACTGAGGATAAGTCATTAAGAGCAATTTCCAATGTGACGAGATTCTCTTTATTTGGCATGATTCTTTGCACTTTACCTTGGTAGCCAAGGTGGGAAAACACTAGCTCTTTAGATTGTGTCAAATTAATTTGTGCAATCCCATTCTGATTTGTCACCTGATTTTTTTCTCCTTCTATCTTGATCACAACCCCTGAGATAGGTAGCTCATTGTGCGTATCGATCACTTTGATGGTAGTCTGGGCAAAAGTGGATGAAAAGGCAAAAAGTAATATAGGGATGATTAGTTTTTTCATGGTGTAAATTATTGCTCTTTGTATGAAACCTAGAATCTCGCATATAATATTCACTACGGACATATTCCGCTTAAAAATATTTAAATGCTAGGCTTCTTATTTAGGGATTAGATCCTAAAATTACCAAAACTTATATAGACATATTGTAAAAATTGAATTAAAAGTATAATAAAGCGAAATTGAACCCAAATAGTTATAAAATTTGTATGATTTTATCATTGAAAAATGACAAATTACTTTAAATTTAAAATCATATATAAATGCCGTTAAGATAAGACCTGCAAGGTTTTCTATTAAATTAGAACAGGTCTCTTATTTGGCAGGGAAGACCAATAAAAGATTTAAACCTGGCAGGTCTGGATTCTTAACTAAACGACATTGAATCATATATACTCAATTTATTTGACGGTGAAAATGATAAGAATGCTCCTAGTTCTCATTTTTTTTATTGCAAGTTGCTCTACCAAAGCTCCTGAGCCCGTATTTCCTATTCCATCTGAAAGACAGCTGGCTTGGCACAAAATGGAATATTATGGTTTTGTCCATTTCAATATGAATACTTTTTCAGATATGGAATGGGGTATGGGTGATGAAGACCCCTCAAGTTTTAACCCCACAGATTTGGATACCAGACAATGGGCAAAAGTTGCAAGAGAAGCTGGAATGAAAGGACTTATCATTACAGCCAAGCATCATGATGGCTTCTGTCTCTGGCCTTCAGAATATACAGAACATTCCGTAAAAAAATCCCCATGGAAAAATGGCCAGGGCGATCTCATCAAAGAATTGGCAGAATCCTGCAAAGCTGAAGGAATAGGTTTTGGAATATACTACTCACCTTGGGATAGAAACCATGCGGGCTATGGAACGGAAACTTACATTTCTTATATGAAGAATCAGCTCACCGAGTTATTGAGTAACTACGGTGAAGTGTTTGAAGTATGGTTTGACGGTGCAAATGGAGGAACTGGATACTATGGCGGGGCAAATGAAGATAGAAAAGTGCACAAACGCTCTTACTATGAATGGGAAAATGTCTATAAGCTAGTTAGAGAATTACAACCAAATGCAGTGATCTTTGGAGACGCTGGCCCAGATGTACGCTGGGTGGGTAATGAACACGGCTATGCATACGAAAGTACATGGTCTAACCTAATGAGGGATTCTGTTTATGCTGGAATGCCTGAGTACGCTGAGCTGTATTCAAGTGGACAAGAAAATGGGAGTCATTGGGTTCCAGCAGAAGCTGATGTATCAATCAGACCAGGCTGGTATTATCATGCATATGAAGACCACAAAGTGAAATCTCTGCCACAATTGTTGGATATATATTATAAAAGTATCGGACAAAACAGCGCGCTACTTATCAACTTTCCTGTGGACAGAAGGGGACTTATCCATGAAAAGGACGTAGAACAAATCATGAAGTTATCCACAAAAATCACAGAAGACTTTGAAAACGACTTAATTCAAAACGCCAAACTAGTTGCGAGTAATGAGAGGGGAAAAGGCTATGAGGTAGAGAATGTTCTGGAAAATGAATGGGAATCCTATTGGGCGACTGAAGATGGAGTAGTCCAAAGCAGCATTGAAATAACTTATCCACAAAAAATCCGCTTCAACAGATTCTTGATTCAAGAGTTCATTGCGTTGGGACAAAGAGTCAAAAGCTTTAGTCTAGAAATCAGAACTGATGAAGGTTGGCAAGAAATCTATCAAGGCACAACAATCGGGGCAAAAAGAATTCTAAGACTGGGGGACCATTTCACCGACAAGATTCGGCTGAATATTTTGGATGCAAAAGCTTCTCCTGCCATATCCAAGGTTGGTATATTCGATGCTCCAAAACTATTGGTTCAGCCAGTTATCCACAGAGATAGAGAAGGGAAGGTATATATGGAAATTCCGGAATCAGGTGTGGATATCTATTATACCCTTGACGGTACTATTCCAAGCAAATCAAGTGGAGAGCAATACATCGCTCCATTCACCATGAAAGAAGCGGGCAAAATCACAGCCATTTCAATCGACCAAAATAGTTACGATTCGAGTGAAGCCATGGTTCAGAACTTTGACATTGCAAAATCGAATTGGAGGGTTATTCATGACGATCCAAACTCAATAAACATCATAGACGACGATCCTAACACCAATTGGACTAATCCAAAAAATGAGGTTATCATTGATCTTGGTGAACTTATCCACATCAATGGCTTTGAATATTTGCCTCCCCAAGGTCGGTATTTTAGCGGTTTGATTTTCAAGTATCAATTTAGTGGCAGTGTGGATGGGAAAAGTTGGAAAGATCTGTCCATTGGTGAATTTTCAAATATAAACAACAATCCAATCAAACAAGAGATCCGTTTTGGGAAAACACAAGCCCGATATATCAAACTAACAAGCCTCGAGACTTGGGATGGAAAACCAAGTCAGTATGCAGAGATTGGAGTGCTTACCCGAGATTGAGTTTAAAATGAAAACAGGCAGTAGAAACGAATTCTACTGCCTGCTTTTTTTTATGAAAATTTGAAGAAAATCACTTCCTCTGCGCTTTTTTCATCGGATTATCGCCAGATGAAGCACCTCTTACTCCTGCAGCTCCTTTGAACAGTTCAAATCTGCTTGGTGCAAATGTCCGTGGCCAATAATTGTTAGATTCGTCAATATCAGCTGTTTCTCTATATGGATCCAGCAAGATGCTTTTCACTTCTTTTTTCTTCGCAAAAACTTTAGAAACTTCATTCTCATTCAATCTCCAAATCTGTGCTGGAATTCTATCAACTTCAGAAGTTCCATCTGTATAATTAAATTGGATTATAAGTGGCATTACAAGGCCTCCAAAATTTTTGAATCTCAATTCATAGAAGTTCAAGCCACTATTCAAGAGATCCTTCTCTTGCTGACTCAATCTAGCCATAAAGTCCTTGTAAGCCTTTTCATCTTCAGGCGTCACAGTGAAAGGATTATAACTATTATAGAAATCTCTAGTCGCAGGATCTGCCTCCAATACCGTCTCTTCTATATCTTTTGCATTGTAAGTTTTTGATATATAGGACTCTTCTTTATCAAAAGTCTTCTTGGCATCTGCTTTTTTCTCCGCTGGAGTTCTATTATCCAATTTATACCAACTCACAGATTCTAATGAAATATCAACAGGATCTGTACCAAAGAACCAACCTCTCCAAAACCAATCCAAATCCACAGCGGAAGCATCTTCCAATGTTCTAAAAAGATCTTCTGGCGTAGGGTGCTTGAACATCCATCTTTGGGAATACTCTTTGAACGCATAATCAAAAAGCTCTCTACCCATTACAGTCTCTCTTAGGATATTTAATGCTGTGGCAGGCTTAGCATATGCATTTGGACCAAACTGAATGATATTTTCTGAATTAGTCATGATAGGTTCAAGGAGGTTTTGTTCGCTTGCCATATACGGCGCGATTTTATGCGCAGGTCCTCTTCTGGAAGGGTAATCTCTATCCCACTCTTGTTCTGCCATAAATTGCATGAAGGTATTCAACCCCTCATCCATCCAAGACCACTGTCTTTCGTCAGAATTGACAATCATTGGGAAATAATTGTGTCCTACTTCATGTATAATTACTGAAATCATTCCGTATTTTACAGCATCTGTATATGTCCCATCCGCATCAGGTCGGCCGTAATTGAAACAAATCATTGGGTATTCCATTCCATTGCTTCCCTCTACTGAAATCGCAACAGGATATGGGTAATCAAAGGTTTTGGCAGAGTAAGACTTTAATGTATGAGCTACTACTCTTGTCGAATATTGTTCCCAAAGTGGGTTTCCTTCTTTTCCATAATAGGACATGGCCATGACATCATTTCCACCTTGTTTCACTGCCATAGCGTCCCAAATTAATTTACGAGACGAAGTCCAAGCAAAATCCCTCACATTTTCTGCATGGAAAATCCATGTTTTCTTATCTTTAGACTTTCCTTTTTCCAATCTCTCAGCCTCTGCTTGGGTTCTGATGACTACTGGCTTGTCATACGATTTTTTTGCCTGCTCCCAACGATCTAGTTCTGTTGGAGAAAGTACTTCCTCTGGATTTTGCAAAACACCAGTGGAACCAACCATGTGATCAGCAGGGACTGTGATTTTTACTTTATAATCTCCAAAAGTCAATGCAAATTCTCCTCTACCTACAAACTCCTTATTCTGCCATCCTTCAAAGTCGGAATAAACTGCCATTCTAGGAAACCATTCTGCCATCGTATAGAGGTAATTACCATCCTTCTCAAAAAACTCGTATCCAGGGCGACCACCAATGAAACTCATCCTATCGTGGATATTGAAACTCCAATCCACTGTAAATTCAAACTTTTCACCTGCTTTCAATGGTTGTGGCAAATCAACTCGCATCATTGTATTATTGATCGTCACCGGAATATCATCTCCTGACATTGTCTTGACAGCATTGATTTTATATCCCAAATCTTGATCGTGCCATACGATTCCTTCAAGCTGCCTCATAGACATTCTTGGATTGATGCTGCTCGTTGCCATCTTTTGAGTGTTGGAATCTTTGGATCTTTCATTTTGGTCAAGCTGAATCCACAGATATGTCAATTGATCTGGGGAATTGTTGAAATAAGTGACTTTTTGCCATCCTTTGATAGACTGGTTGTCATCATTCAATTCTACTTCGATTTCATGATCTGCTTTTTGTTGCCAATATAAGTGCCCTGGGGCTCCTGAAGCAGTTCTGTACACATTTGGAGAGCGAAGCATGGTTCCCAATTGTTCGAATTTCTCTGCATGATTTCTTTCAGCACTTTGGCCAAAAGATGCAAATGAACACATAAGTCCAAGTGCAAGGAAGGTAAATATTCTATACATATTGTAGCTATTATAGTCAATGACCCGAAGGTCAAAATCTTTGATAATATAATTATTTTCTACCAAAACTTCGTGTCTATCATCATCATGATAGCCATACCAAGTACAACGGAAGAAATCGTAATTGTCCATTCTTTTCTATTGACACCTATCAGGCCGACTATCAGTGAAGAGGCAATCAGGAATATCGCAACGATCGCCAGCTGCCCTACTTCCAGACCAATATTGAAAGCTAATAGCGGTTGAAATATCGACGCTTCTCTTCCTAGGAGAGATCTCAGGTAATTGGAGAAACCAAGACCATGAATAAGTCCGAAGAATAATGCGAAAATGTAATTCAACTGTATTCCACGGCTATTGCTAGGTTTTGGCTTGAGAATATTGGCAAATGCAGTGATGGCAATAGTAACTGGAATTAGGAATTCAATCAAATTTGAATTGACTTTTACAATATTCAATGTCGCCAAGGCCAAAGTAATCGAATGACCTATTGTAAATGCTGTTACCAATATCAATATTTTTTTCCAATCTCTGGCTACATATATCGCACATAGTGCTATCACAAAAAGGATATGGTCAAAACCTTTAATATCTAGGATATGCTTATATCCTAACTCAAAATACAATTGAAATTGGCTCATTTTTGCCTTAAGTATTTAAAATTATTTTTACTTCACATTACGGGAATGTAAGTATAATGCATAATTTGCAGAAAAAGTACAATTAAACTCTCAAATGGTGTATAATTATATTTTCACGTTAATCTTGGGATGGAAGGTATTGTTCCATCCTTTTTATATCAGTCTGACAGACATCAGGTACAATGATGCTTCGAATACGATCGAAGTTGCACAAAAGATTTTTTGGGATGATCTCGAAAGGGGACTTGGTGAGACTTTCGGTACAAAGGTGGACTTCTTGAATCCAAACGATCCAGAAAAACTCAAAAAAATGGTTGAGAAATATGTAATTCAACATAATGAAATCGTCATTAATGAAAAAAATATCAAACTGACCTTCTTAGGTTATGAAATCGAAGAAGAAGCAGTTTGGATATATTTAGAAGGTGAAAGCTCTGGAATTCCCAAAACAGTCAATATTCGAAATACAATACTTATAGATCAATTCAATGACCAGCAAAATATTGTAAATTTCTATATTGGGAAAAAGCCCAAAAGCTTGATTCTATACAAAGAAAAAATAGAGGGGGAGATTGCTTTCTAGATTCTCAGTAGATGTCACTCTTGTTAAGTTGCTTCCCTCTTATTATTTCAAATCCCTCCATTACCAGGCTTCAAACTTCCTTCTTCAAAGGAATCTCGCTAAGTGGAAACCACCTATTATCTATCCTTTTGAGCAATACCAATCGGTCAAATTGAAACTCATAGTCAAAATCCAAACTATTGACATAAGCCCAGTATTCTTCAAAATCTTTCGCTTTAATATCTTTAAATGCCACAGTCATATGTGGGTAATAGTTTGTATCACTCAATTCTTTGACCAATTTCAATTCACGTTTGAAATGTTCTGCTAGAGCACATTGCAATAAGTTGAGTTTTTCGTTTCTCCTTACTTTTATAAAAATAACCCTATTCCCAAATTTGCCAAAGCCTTTGAAATGAAGCTTTATACTTTTGTAATCTTTGGCAAATTCTTCCAAACTTTTTGTCAAAATATCCTCCTTGGCTTCATTCCAACTAAATGGCATCTTAAGGGTGACATGAGAAGGTGATTTCAAAGAATATTTAAGTCCAAACTTTTCCCTAAGATCTTCTTTAATTGCAGTTGCCCCTTTTTGAACTTCTCCTTCTGGAACTAGTGCAACAAAATATTTACCTATAACTTTTGCCATTGAACACAAATATATTTGAATTCAGATTCTATACTACGTAATTCCTTCATCTATTTATTATAAATTTGAGTGGGATTTGTATAATCTCGGGGCAAACGATTAAATTGAAACATCATTGAGAAATTATAGCTATGAAGAATTTTGAAAAGGCAATGATTGGCCTTGACCTCAGCGAAATGGATGAAATTCTGATCCGAAAAGTTGCTTTTATCAGTGAAGCACTAGGGTTCAAGAAATTGTACTTGGTCCATGTTGCCAAAGACTTGGTCCTTCCCGAGGAAATCAGAAGTGCATATCCAGACCTGCTTGCTCCAATGGACGAGACAATCACTGCAGAAATAAAATCATTAATAAATAATGAAAAATCGCTAGATAAATCTATCGAAATAGAAATTATGGTCTTGGAAGGAAACCCTATGGAAACTTTCTTAAGGTCTGCCAAAGTCAAAGATGTCGATCTAATCATTATGGGAAGAAAAGATGAACTACCTGGCAGTGGCTCCCTTTCCAAAAACCTTGCGCAAAAAGCTCCTTGCTCAGTTTTATTTCTAACTGAACAGGGACCTGTTGCTATACCTAAAAAAATAATGGTGCCTCTAGATTTTTCTGGTCATTCTAACATTTCTTTCGAGTTTGCTACACAACTCAACAAAGATCTCAATGCCGAGATCATCGGTATGCATATCTATGATGTCCCTACAGGATATTACAAAACAGGAAAATCTTTTGAGGAGTTTGCGAAAATTATGGAGGATAACTCAAAGAAAAATTACAAAGATTTTCTTCATAAAAACAAGTTGAATTCATTTGAATGCCTATTTCTTTTGCGTGAAAATGGAAATGATGGAAGACAAATCCTGAAGTTGGCAAAAGCAAAGAACATCGACCTTATAATTATGGGAAGTCGGGGGCGAACCAATTCAGCAGCTGCTCTACTCGGAAGTATCGCTGAAAAAATCGTTCAGCTAAACAATGAAATTCCGATGTTGATTTTTAAGAAAAAGGGTGAGAATATGGATTTTCTCCAAGCCTTGATGAAGATCTAAAATATATACACGGAAAAAGGATTGTAATTTAAGAAATAGTTGCTTTTCGATTCCTTTCGATAGTAGATCCGTCTCGATGGACAAGATGTCTCTGGCTATTAGTCTTTTTAAAATACATGAACTAGATGTTTCTTGCATATTTGCTTTTCACACTAAACTAATATGATTATAAGCTTCTTTGCCAGTAGCTTTAATTCCAAGGTTGATTGCTTGCTTATGTTCAATATCTATGAGTATCTAATATCAATTAATATCGGATCTAAGCTAAATCAAGCTTTTTTTAGTTAGTGGCAAAGTTCCGTATATCCGTATAAACTAATATGCACTTTCTCTATTGTACACTAGTTCTATGACAGTCTTGATACAAATATTCAAATCCATCCAGATAGACCAATTTTGGATATAAAAAGAATCTAATCTTACTCTTGATCTGATTTGCCTTAAGTTCTCAATTTCACCACGATATCCTTTTACTTGTGCCAAGCCTGTAATTCCCGGTTTGATTTTATGACGGGAATTATACTTTTCTACCTGCATTTGAAATGTCCTATTCATCGGAATAGTATGTGGCCTAGGCCCAACTATTGACATATTCCCGATAAAAACATTTAAGAACTGTGGCATTTCATCCAATGAAGTATTTCTCAAAAATGCCCCAATTTTTGTCACCCTCGGATCATTTCTTACCGCTTGCTTCGTGTCTGCATAGTCATTTGGAGTCATAGACCTGAATTTTAGACACTTGAATACCTGATTATTTACTCCATTTCTTTCCTGAACAAAAAATATTGCCCCCTTTGATTCGAGTTTGATCAAAAAACCAACTAAAGGAACCATCCAACTCAATATAAAAACTATCACAAAGAGTGAAAACATGATATCAAACGCTCTTTTCAAAGCCCTATTCATGATATTATCCAAAGGAATATCATTGATATTAATCACAAAAAACTCTTCGTATTTAGAGAATGACAGATTCTTCTCTAGTTGTAAATTTCCGTTAGGAATGACTTTCACTTTAATGTACTTGTCATCGGCATAATTCATTACTTTTTTGATGATGCTCACATCCAAGTTTTCACTGATATAGATCAAATCTAAATCTAGCTCATTTGCTTCTTCAAAAAACTTATCAACAGCCCCTCTTGTATTTATGCTATTCACATCCAAATCATCATAAAAACCAATAAAATTGATCCCGAAATCCCTTCTTTTCCTAAAGACTTGAGATAATTTATTGCTAGTCCCACTTTTTCCCAAAATCACTGCATTTCTGTAGTTCTTTCCTTGGATTCTATATTGTTTGAGTGCCAAGTGAACTCCAACCCTATACAATCCCAAAAACAAAAGTGAATTGATTGCAACTCCAATTAAGAAAAAGATACCCAAGGGGTGTTCTTGGGTTGGGACCCAAAAGATTGACATCAGCCCCAGAAGCCAAATCATTGATTCGGGTAATTGCTTTAGCGTATATCCAACTTCGGTCGTTCTTCCTATCTTGTAATCTTTCCTACCTACAGAGATCAGCAACCAAAAAAGAAGAAAGTAGCTATAGAGTGTTAGGTTTACTTTGGGAAAATCAATAAAATACACAAAAACAGCAACCGTGACTGTAAGCCCAATCGCGATTACTAAAAGATCCCCAATAACAAAAAGCCAAGGGAAGTATTTGTGAAAACGTCTTTTCATAAAAATTTATAATCCTATAACTATTTACGTAAACAGCTAGTGGATAGATTATTCTTGTTTACCTATTATTCGAATAATAACTTCGAATAATTAAATTTGATCGTAAAATTAAAAAAGTTTTACAAAGCAGTGTTACATTTGAAGCAATAAATTTTTTAATCTTGTATTTATTAATTTAAAAGTAAAAGTCCAAAAAGCCCGTGTTTAAATTTAAAGACCTTTTGAGTACTTCTGCTAATCCTGAATCTATCGGGTATAAGTTCAGAAATAGACGTTTTATTGTATTTGAAACTTTTGTTTGACATTCTAACCAAAACCAAACTAAGCCAGACTAGAAAATGGGAACCAAGAGATGCCAAACAGTACATAGAGGAAATCCGGTTACTTTCTGGAAAGGAAGTGAAAACGCTCTTCCCAAATTCCAAAATTTATAAAGAGAAATTTATTGGCATGACAAAGTCCTATGTAGCTCACAATCTTTAGTTTTTTTCTCTTAACTCATAGATATAATAACACTGATAGTCTTTTTCATACTCATGCAATTCAGCTTGGTCACCATATTGAAGATATCGATTCTGGCCAACATTGAGCAAAATTTTGCCAGGTAAAGTCCATTCTATAGGTTTCCCTAGTTGCTTTCCATCTTTGATATAGAAGTAGTACTTTTTTCGTGAATTTGCTTCAAGCTCACGTTGCTCCTCACTTGGATTTTCAAATACAGTATTTGGATCAGAACCTGTTCTATATCCAATCAACATCTCATCACCAAAACCTACAGCTTCAAAAAAAGCTCCACCAAACCTATTGTTATTCCCTCTATGTTCTTGCACAGTAGCTCTTGTTGCTTCTTCCAATGGAACTGTAATCAATTTATTGGGAGCAATTCTCTCCAAGTTAATTTTATTCACAATCTTAAAATTGTCATTGGGATCCATTTGATACAAAATGGAATCACCATACATGATACTTGAAATGTAGGTAGAGTTCACGTCTGAAAAATAAATAGGGTTATCTAAAAATGGAATAAAAACTCCCTGCTTGAAGGCACTGCTCTCATCAATTTTCCCTCCCTTTTTAATTTCGCCTGTCTTGACATTCTGCAAATGAACCATATTTAGGGTATCAAAATAATCAACTGGATAGGTTTGTAAAAATGCATCATTCATATTTACCACAGCAGAAATGCTCCCATCTGTGGTCTTGAAAGAGCTAAGGTTATCCCTTGTAAAATTCATCAATCTAAATCTAATCCCTTGCTCAAAAGTAAAGCTTCTCTGAACTTTCAGATTCAAGTCATAAACAAATGTGCTTCCATCAGTGACCACCATAATCTCATCCCCAACAAACCCCACTCTTGCGGTAACTAGACCAAATGCATCTGGTCCCTCGGCTAAGGTATTCTCTGCTACTATTTCTCCTTCTTTGTCAATGATGATAAATCTACCCTCCATACTCATCTGAGGGATTATCAAATACAATTCTTTTTCGTGGTGATAGTCCAGTATATGAACTGTCTTCAAAATATCGATGACGACCGAATCGACTTTGACAAATTCGAATTCTTTATCTAGATCAGAAATCTTGTTTTTGGAATCACAGGATAAAATCAAAAGGCCAACGCCTAGAAAGTAAAGTAGATGCTTCATATCGGCAAAAATTTTTCTTCAATATAATTGTTTATTTAGTTGAAAAAAAATCCCGATAGATATTCTCAAGAAATCCTCGGGCCATCCGTTTGAAATTCAGATATTAGCATATTAATCACTAAACTATCTAAGAAAACTAAACTTATTTATTATGAAGAATTTCATCGCTAAATTTTTGATCTGTATTACACTATGCTCTATAGCCCATGCTCAAACACAGCCAATACTCAATCTGGAAAAAGCCACAAAAATTGCCGATGCTGCTCAAGAGAAAGCAATTTCTGAAAACTGGAATGTGGTCATTTCGATTCTTGATCAAGGAGGAAATCTGATCTTACTCAGAAGAATGGATGGTACACAAATAGGAAGTATAGAAATCGCCCAACTCAAAGCCAAAACAGCCTTTGAATTCAAACGTCCGACAAAAATCTTCGAAAACATGATCAAGGAAGGAGCGGTTCACCTGACTACCATGCCTATTACGGCTGTAGAAGGTGGTCTCCCAATCTTCCAAGATGATGTCATCATTGGATCCATTGGCATATCTGGAGTGACTTCTGCACAAGATGGTATCATAGCCGAAGCGGCATTGAAGGCAGCTGGGTTTAAGTAAGAATATTGATAATTTCTTTGTGCGTAGGAAATTTTTCCAATAGCTCTTGTTTGTTGTAAAGTCTAAAATCATCGAAATCAAAACCAGGTGCAACAACGCATGAAACAAGTGCAAAAGAATCTTTATCGTCCACAGTAGAACCAAAAATCACCCCAGCAGGAACCATCTGCTGGGGTTTATTTATTTCACTTACTGGACCAACTTTGATTTTGTCATATTGACCATTTTCATCTATCACATGTACTGTCAATGGTGATCCTTCATGATAAAACCACATTTCGTCACTTTTGATTTGATGAAATTTGGAAACATTCTCAGAGGTCAACAAAAAGTAAATTGAAGTCACAATACTTCGCTCCCCAGAAGATGTACCAATTCCTAAATCAGATCTGTAGATCTCTTTATAATATCCTCCTTCTGGATGTGGTATTAAGTCCAATTCAGCAACCAATTCTTTGATTCTTTTTTGTATCATCTGTATATATCAATAATCTTATCCACGATTCTCACAGCTGTCTTTCCATCCCAAAGTGGGATTCCTTTGTAGGATTTCCATTCACCACGCATCAACTTTTGGAGATATGGCGCCAGGTTTTGGGGATTTGTTCCTACCAATTCATTGGTTCCCAAATGAATGGTCTCAGCACGCTCGGTATTGTCTCTCAAAGTCAAACAGGGCACGTTCATCACGCTTGCTTCCTCGGTGATTCCTCCTGAATCTGTAATCACAGCAAAAGCATTTTCCACCAAATAATTAAATTCCAAATAAGCCAAGGGGTCAACTAGGTGTAAGTTTGAATAGGAAATCCCAAGCTTTTCCAAGCTTTTGGCAGTTCTCGGGTGAACAGGGAAAATAATCGGCATCCCATTGGTACCTTCTATAATTGCATCAATCATTGCCTTGAGCTGTCCCTCTTGATCTACATTCGCAGGACGGTGCATGGTGAGGACAAAGTATTTCTTCGCTTCCAAAACATCGAAAATTTCACCTTTCGGCTTTTGGAATTTTGACCTATTTGTCAACAAGGTGTCGATCATGGTATTGCCGACATAATGGATCTTTTCTTTTGCAAAGCCAGCTTGGAGAAGATTTTCATTAGCAATTTCTGATGTGGTGAAAAAATGGTCTGAAATACTGTCTGTCACCATCCGATTGATTTCTTCTGGCATTGTCAAATCGCCAGAGCGAATCCCTCCTTCCACATGAGCCACATCTACGCAAAGCTTCTTGGCAGTAATCGAACAAGCCAATGTAGAAGTCACATCACCGACAACTATTACCAAATCTGGCCTATTTGCCAACAATTCCTTTTCAAAGGCGATCATCACTGCGGCAGTTTGCTCTGCTTGTGTCCCTCCTCCAGCAGCAAGATTCGTGTGAGGTTCAGGTATATTCAATTGATCAAAAAAGTCGCCCGACATCTTTTTATCATAATGCTGTCCAGTATGTACTAGCCTAAATGATAGTTGGGAGCCTTTATTTATTTCAGCTTGAATGGCATGTAGGATTGGTGCGATTTTCATGAAATTTGGCCTAGCACCTGCCACCAAAGTAATTTTGATCATAGAAGGATTAATAAATATTGAATGGCTAAATTAATTATAATTGGCAGGAGGACAAATTCATAAATCATCTAATCTCTCTTGAAAATAAGACGTTTTGCATATTTATTTCGTTTATTTGTAGATTATTAAAATACCATACCTTCATCCAATCCACTTGAAGGACAAAAACTTTGACGAAATGATAACCAATTTCAAAAAAACGCTTCCAATTTACTTTTTGGGATTTTTTCTTCTGACGGCGCTATATTCATGTGAAGATGAATTGGTTGGCGAAACCCAAATCTACTCCAATGACTTTAGCCAGTTAGATTTGAGGAATTTCAACAACTCTAGACTCTTTGTCTTCGAAAATGATACGATTATGGGGTTTTATCACAATGAAGAAGTCTGGGTCAAACTCTTCGATATTCCTCCACATAATGCGATAAAAATCACGATAGATGTATTGGCACACGACACATGGGATGGCAATTTGGATGATGGTGTTTCTGGTCCTGATTATTGGTATTTCAAAATAGATGATGAAGAAGTCTACAGGACTACTTTTTCCAATAGCGTATGTGAATCTACTTACTGTTTGAGACAATCTTTTCCAGATGAATTTATAAAACAAAACTTTCCAAAAGAAGGGGCTTTAGCGACCAATATCCCTGGACTATGCAGCCAAGCTGGCGTCCCAAACCAAACTACCAAGTACTCAATCACCAAGACTTTCAGACATTTCAAAGATAGCTTGAAAATCACAATGGGTGATGAGTTGATGCAGACCAACGCATTTAGTCCCCTATGTGACGAAAGCTGGTCAATCTCCAAAATTGAAGTTAGTGCTCTTGCTGTTAGATAATAGAATATGAAAAAATTACTAAAACTCAATATTTTCTTACTTTTGGCAGTTGCTTCATTTGAAAATATAGCGCAAACCCTTCCCTTCAATACACTTGGAATGGAGGAATATCTTAGGAGAAGACAACTTTTGGGCGAGGTAGATCGGAATAGTTCATTCACGATCAGACCACTTTATCCAGCTCAAGCATTTGATACGTATTCAGGAATAGATATAGACAATACTTTTCAGGATTTTGATAACTCGGAGTTCAATATGAAATTCGGGGACAAAAAGCAGGGAACCTTTTTGCTCATGCCTTTTACAATGATGAATCAATACAATTCAGATTTGACTTTTGGGCAAAATGATGGAGCAATGATTCCAAATAATGGATTGCAATCCATGTTATCCCTAGGGGTCTTTGTCAGCTATGGGATATTTAGCCTTCAGTTTCAGCCAGAATTGGTTATTGCCCAAAACAAAGATTTTGTGGGTTTTCCAATCGAGCATCAGTCAACTATTCTTTATTACTACGAGTATTTGAATAGAATCGACATGCCTGAGCGATTTGGCACAGGTACTTATATGAAACTTCTCCCTGGCCAATCAAGTATTCGCATCAATCCGGGAAACTTTTCCATTGGTCTTTCCACTGAAAACCTTTGGTGGGGGCCTGCCAAACGTTCATCTTTAATACTTAGCAACAACGCCCCAGGTTTTGCCCATTTTACAATCAATACAAGAAAACCAGTGAAAACGGCAGTTGGACATTTTGAAGGCCAAATTATCGCTGGACATCTAAACAGCACAAACTACGAATTGCCACATCAAGATTATATCTTTCAGCAAAACAACGTTTTTGTACCCAAAAGAGAAGATGGGAGCAGGTATCTTTCTGGATTGATATTGACCTATCAGCCAAAGTGGGTTCCTGGGCTTTCTTTGGGATATGCATCTACAAGCCACATGTATCGGGCTGATATGGATGAGTTAAAAGATTACTTGCCTGTATTTAATGGGGAAAAAAGCATAAGTACTGTGGGATATCCAAAAAGAGATCAAAGGCAACAATTTAGCTCTGGTTTTTTTAGATGGGTAACTCCAGAAGGGCATTTTGAATTTTATGGCGAATATGGCACAAATGGTAACAGCAGAAGACTGAAGGATTTCTTGGTGACACCAGAGAGAAATAGAGGTTTTACTTTTGGATTCAGTAATATGTTTCCGCTCAAAAAGCAAGAACAGTACATACAACTTAGTGCAGAAATGACCCAAACTGGCCAAACCATAAGAGAAAGTATTAGAGACATGGACACTTGGTACATTCATGACCATGTAAGGCATGGCTACACACATCAAGGACAAGTGTTGGGGATGGGCTATGGTCCAGCCGCGAATGTTAATTGGCTAGAAGTAAGTTGGATCAAAAATTATAATAGAATCGGATTTCAATTCGAACGGATTGTCTACAACAACGACTTTTATTACTTCAGAATGGAAACTTCAAAAGATTGGCGAAATAAATACATAGATTTAGTACCCGGTCTAATAGCTGATTGGAGATTTGGAAATGTCCTTCTAAGTGGAAGTTTACAATATGTGAATACCTTAAACTATAAGTGGTATCTTGAAAATGATCCGGATTTCTATTTTGTGCCTGGGGATGATCGAAAAACAGTAATGGCAAGGTTTGGTATTTCTTATATTCTAAAATAAAATCACAAAACTTCATTCAAGCCAAAATAAAAGGCGCGTTGATCTCCAAATGCAATGTCAATCCTAATATTAAGACCTTCTGGATTTAGCTTGTAACGGAAACCAAACCCACCGCCATATTTCATTCGACTTAAGGTAAATTGGTTTGGACTATTGGCCACCTGACCAGCACTTCCGAAAAACACCATCCCAAAATTTCTGTAAATCGGCACTCTGTACTCCGCCTGATGCACTACAGCATGGCGATCTCTATATCTTCCCTCGAAGTACCCACGCATCAGATCACTCCCACCTATCAAAGAGACATGCTGAAAAGGTGGATTGCCTGTCGTAAAACTCCAATAACTCTGTAATGCCAAGACCTGACTCTTGTATGGGTTGAGGTATTTTCTGAGATCTAATGCATATTGATTGAAAGTAAAATTACTACCCAAAAAACCCTGAAAACTCATCCAAGTGAGTCGGTTATACCAGCCGTCTGAAGGTTGAAAAATATTGCCTCTTGTATCATGGTTCAATACCAATCCCAAACCTGAGAGCCTCTGACCATCTGATCCCGCTACTTGATCTGTGTCAAGGATACCACCTGGCTCTTTTTTAAAAATATCATCTATCCTAAACTCATACCTTGGACCCAAGTAAAGCCCTTTTGCTATTTTCTTTTCATAGTTCAAATGAAAATATGCATATCTCGTAGAGTAAAACTCCTCATTGGAAGCATCAAGGTCATTTCCTATTCCATAAAACTTGAACGGATAATTGGTGAATTCTATCCTTGCATTTAGATACTCCTCGTTTTCATTCATCCACAGATCCAATTCAGTAGTTACAATCGTCTGATTGTTCAAAGTGTACAGGAAAGTAATCGGCAAAGTAGAAGGTCTAAGCAATTCATCGGACTCATTTTTATGCCTAAATATCCTAATCGCCCTGATTCCCAATCCAAGGTTAGTCTCTGGAGAATAAACTACTGCTGGGATAAAAGACCATTTTTCCCCTGAAATCAAATCAACAGTATTGTCAGCAAAATCGAATAATTTTTCGATCAAACCCGATTTTCCAACACTGTCAGCTTCTGAAATAGCTTGTGGATAAGCCTTCAAAGAAAAAAATAGAAACAATATCACCCATGCTTTTTTCATTGGCAGCAAAGTTACGCTTTCGATTCAGCTTCGCAACACTTAGAACTCGATGATGATACCGACAGTAGGTAGAACTGTTCCGGCTGGATTTTCAGCCAAGCGTAATAAGTACCTCGAAGGATCATTTGGATTCACTTGAATTTCACCAGAGTTATCCCTTACCGGAATCAGGTTGGGTGGCTGTTGGGCTTTGAAATTGTATGCGTTCTGAATGTCAAAATACCAATTGAGATTCCACTTGTCGAAGAAATATTTTTTATCAATTCTTAAATCCAGCTGGTGAAATGCTTTAAGTCGAATATCATTGATACGGTTGAAATCATTGATGCCAACTCCTCTAGCGTCCCAATTGTTGATCAAAGCTGAGCTTTGCAGGTCAAAAGGAGTATAAGGGGCACCGCCTAAGAATCTCCATCTTCCACCAATTTCCCAGTTTTTGCCAAAACGCTTACCGGCAGTCAAGCTGACTATAAATCTATTGTCCCATGAGGACGGGATAAATCCATCCGTATTGGGATTGGTAAATTCACTTCTCACTAGTGTGACTGCTGCGATTCCATAGAAATTGTTAAATAACCGCTGCTGTGCCAAAAATTCCACTCCATAAGCCCTTCCTTCTGCATTGGAATTGACTGGCTCATTTCCGATGACGCCAAAATCAGCCCCCAAATTGGACAATGCGATCCCATTTCGGATAGATGAAGGATAATTGTTGTAATGCTTGTAAAAACCTTCTATGGTAAAACGCCTGTTTTTCTCAGGAAACACACGCTCTATTCCTGTGATAAATTGGGTAGATCTGATAAATTTTATGTCATTAAGCTGATTCACCAAAGCTCCTTCATTGTTTCTATAACCCAAAGCTGTATAAGGAGGCTTTTGGTAGTAGATTCCTGAATTTGCAGTCAGGAAGAAATTAGGCTTCAATTGATAGGAAACAGAAAGTCTAGGGCTGATTTGATTAAGAGGATTTTGGGCTGTTGCACCAAAATCACTTCCATCCATTCTTATTCCTCCAGAAAGTAATAGTCGCTCATCTACAGAAGTTTTGGTTCCCGATACAAAAGCTCCGTAACTATTGAAAAATGCTTTGTTGTTCACCGAAATCACTCCTCCTTCATTTGATAGTGTGCTCCGGTCAAAATTATTGATCAAATACCTCGCAAATTCATAATTCACTCCGTATTTCAAACTATATCCTTTTCCAAAAATACTGTTTTCGGCTCTGAATTTATTTTCACTTTCTTGGGAAGTATAGTCAAAAATGAGGTTTTGGGGATCACTTTCATCGTTGTTGAAATATTTGATGGACTGATTGTTCAGCATATTTCGACTTAGAATAAATGTCCAAAAACCATTTTCCCTGAATCGCTTCAATTTTGCACCGGTTGCATAATTCCATTGGGAGGAAATTGGAAGACTTCCCAACAGGTATAACCTCTCTTCCCTTTCTTCAAAAGTTTCATTGTTTGGAACATCAAAATTCAAAGCAAACTGATCAATTGCTCCTACACCGATCAAAGTCAATTCTGTTTTGTCATTGAATTTCGTTTTTGTCTTAAACTGAAAATCATTGAAAGTAGGCAAAAAAGGCAAACCAATCAGACGAAAGAGTCCTTGTAAATAGGATCTTCTAGCTGACACCAAATAGGTCGTCTTTTCTCCCAACGGCCCTTCATTGGAAAGTGTCAATTCACTGGCTCCTACTGTCAGCTGGGTAGCCATTTTATCTCTCCTTCCTTCCTTGAGCTGAAATTCAAAAAAGGAACTTAGAGAGTTCATCCTATTTGCTGGAAAACCACCAGTGATTACTTCTACATTTTGAATCAAATTTACATTGAGAATACCAACTGGCCCACCTGATGAACCTTGTGTAGCAAAGTGATTGATTACAGGTACTTCGATCTCGTCTATGTAGAATTTATTTTCATTTGGAGCACCACCACGGATGATAATATCATTTCTGAAACTTGCCGTGCTTGCTACACCAGGAAGCGATTGAATGACTCTAGAAATATCTCTGTTTCCACCTGGATACCTTTCTATTTCATTGGCATTGAGCTTTCTTACAGAAAGAGGTGTTTCTTCAGACCTAGAAAATTCTGAGCTCACGACCACTTCATTCAGATCGGCAGCTTCTTCTTCCAGCTCAAAATCCAACTGCACCGGCTTGGCTCGGGAAACTTGCACCTCAAAAATCGTTTTGCTTCTAAAACCAACAAAACTTGCCTTAATATTATAAAGTCCTGGCTTGATTCCTTCAAGTTTATATACACCATTTTCATCCGAAACAGTCCCTATATCAGAATCCAAGATGACGATATTGGCAAAGGGAATTGCTTCATTGCTAACAGGATTTTTCACTTTTCCCTGAATGACCCCGTCTTGGGCAAAACTGTGGTATGAAATAAACAAAAAGCTAACTATTGTAAACAGATTTCTCATAAATGACAATTAACAGTCTATCTAATCTATTTTGGATATAAATGGTTTCGGGAAATTGATAAAAAACGCGAAGTTTCTAGGTTTTTTTTAATCTTTTAGTCTCCAAAGCCTCCACCATGGAGTCCCAGGGGAATCGTGATGTTCATAATGATAGCCGAAAAAATAACAGGACAAAAATGCCCAAACATGGTTTTTTGATTGTGTCTTGGAATGGTGAATATTTTCGGATTCACCCATGTGAGGTCTATAAGTGCCGAAATAAAACAGCTGGAATGTTGCCAAAACAGCTGGCAGCATCCAGAAAACGATCAGGTTCTCGGTTGGTAAAAATAGTTTTAGAACATTGAATGTGACAGCCATTAAAATTATCTGCCAAATCGAAACGTACTGTTTGATAAAACTAAAATACCAAAGAAAGAAATTGTCAGAATGATGGTAATCGGGATCTTTGTCGGTAGCCACATATTTGTGGTGTTCGTGATGTTTTGGAAATAGTCTCCAATAAAAATTATAAGAAAACAAAATCGCCGTCAACCAACCGATTGCATGGTTCAACTTTTTGTTTCTCGATACCAACCCATGCATTGCATCGTGCGAAGTGATGAAAAGCCCTGTATAGAGATGTGTTTGAATCAAAATTCCTAAATAAGTAATAGGACTGTACCAACTCAAAGGGAAGCTTAATAGAAAAGCCAATGATATAGACCACAAAAGGATTACAGAAGAACCTATTAGGATTCCTTTAGGATCAATAGAGTTGCTATGGCTTATTGAGTTGGACACGAGGCAAATTTAGACAAATAAATTTCCCAACTTAAAACTTACTCAATCTTTCTTTGACTTGCTCCATTAGCCACATTGGGGTGGAAGTGGCACCGCAGATACCGACTGTATCATTTGGAGAAAACCACGAAGGACTGACTTGGTCTTGGTTGGAGACAAAATGTGTATTTGGGTTTTTTTCCTTACAAACATTATACAATACCTTCCCATTCGAAGATTTCGTTCCACTTACAAAAATAATCTTGTCGAACTTCTCCGCAAATGCTCTCAGCTCTTTATCACGATTTGATACCTGACGACATATCGTATCATTGGTATTTACGGTGATGTCATTTTCCTTCAGGATAGCATTGATCTCATAAAATTTATCTGTGCTTTTTGTAGTTTGGCTATAAAGTGTCAAGTTTTTTGGCAGGTTAGGGAGATCCAATTCTGAAATATCCTGAAATACTACTGCTTCATTGTTTGTTTGACCCAAAAGGCCTACCACTTCTGCATGCCCATGCTTACCATAGATATAAATTGTCTCTTTTTTATCAAATGAGTTCTTGATCCTATTCTGAAGCTTCAATACTACCGGACAGCTCGCATCGATCAGGGTAAGGTTATTTTTTATGGAAAGTTCATAAGTAGAAGGTGGCTCTCCATGGGCTCTGATCAAAACTTTTTCATCTTTCAGATCCTGCAATTCATCGTGGTTGATGATTTTCAGTCCTTTTTTGGTAAGCCTATTTACTTCTTCATCATTGTGAACAATGTCTCCAAGACAGTATAAGTATCCTTGCTCATCTAATATTTCTTCTGCCATTTCTATGGCATAGACTACTCCAAAGCAGAATCCGGAATGCTGATCTATATGTACATGAAGATTCATCATAAGCTATAAACTTGAAGTTGAATAAATTGTTTTTTTACTTTTTATCTTCTCATAGATACTCAAATTCATCAGAAGCAATGTCATCGAATATACAGTATCTTCAATCGGAATAGTAAAGATCCTGATAGATAGATTTTCTAAGTCATTGTATTTCACAACTTGTTCATCAATAAATGACCCCGTCAATATCCCATTTACTATCAAAAATGGGATCAACGATACCAAATAAGTCAAATAAAAACGTCCCAAATATTTCCCTTTAAAAAAGAAATAATGAATCGCTAGCGTAAATGCTCCAACAATAAAATTCACAGAAGTGTACCATTTGTCTAAGTTCGACAGACCAACAATTAGAAATAAAAAAACAAGGATAAAGGTAACAGGCTTCACAATAGGTGCAAATACATCTTTTTTTATAAAGTAATTCAGAACCTCATAAATAAATATACAAGCAAAAGGGACTGTTAAGAAAAAGAGCCATTCTTCCAAAGGCAAGTCGAAGAAATACACACCGATTAGATACCTTGGATTGAATTCCCATACTCCGATCACAGTAAACCAATGATCCCAGACTATGAAGAATATACCTGTCGCCAAAATCGCTGGAAATAGAGCATACCAATTTTTGGCATATTGGACTTTATTTTCAAAAGACCTTACAAGAGGAAATGAAATTGTAAATATATTCAGAATGAGATATAGGTAGTTTTCCATGTTTAAGCCAAGCCTAATTTCATGACAAAATAAGTACTTATTAAAAGAGACATTTTTTTTGAATTAGGGATTCTAACCCTTTCTTGCGTAATGGTCTCTGGAGGTAAGGATTTAATTTTGTCAAATAGTTTTTGATAATAAAGGTAGGCCACTTTCACTCCCATTTTTGCTCCTTTTGGCAAATTGTTGATCCCGATCAACGCTTCGTCAAAGTCTTTTTGAATGTCTTCTTCAATCAATTGTTTTGCGGATTTATCAAAATCCATAAAGTCAACTCCTGGGAAATACACCCTACCTCTCTCTTCATAATCACTTTTGATATCTCTGAGAAAATTTACCTTTTGAAACGCAGCGCCAAGTTTGCAAGCTGGAGATTTCAAGCTCTCGTAACTTTTATTGTCTCCGTTGCAAAATACTTTGAGACACATCAAGCCAACCACTTCTGCAGAGCCATAGATATACTCGTTGTATTTTGTGTCATTGTAGGTATTGAAATCCAAATCCATTTCCATACTGTGCAAAAATGCCTCAATCAAATCCAGGTCAATCCTGTATTGATTTACAATGATTTGAAATGCATGAAGAACAGGATTTAGGCTTATTTTTTCGCTGATCGCCTTGAAGGTATCTCTCTTGAATAGCTCCAGCAATGCTTTTTTGTCATGATCATGAAATGTATCGACTATTTCATCTGCATATCTTACAAACCCATAAATGGCGTAGATAGGCATGTGATATTTTTTATCTAGCGTTTTGATACCCAAAGTAAAACTTGTACTGTAGCGCTGTGTGATCAGCTTACTACACTCAAAAGTGGTTTGGTCAAAGAGGGCTTTAGCATCCATACTTTTAATATACAATTTTATTTACAAATTGTTTTCTTTGATCACTTCTTTAGCCACTACATGGCCCGAAATCAATGATGGCGGAACCCCCGGGCCAGGCACTGTAAGCTGACCAGTATAATAGAGGTTTTTGACTTTTTTGTTTTTCAATGATGGTTTTAAGATTGCAGTTTGCAATAATGTATTTGCAAGACCATAAGCATTGCCTTTGAATGCATGATAATCTGATTTGAAATCATTGTGGGCATAAGACCTCTTATAAACTACATGGCTTCTAATCTCTTGCCCCGTCAATCGCTCAAGTCTATCCATGATCAAGTTATAATACTTTTCTCTCATTTCCGCAGTATCATTCAAATCGGGAGCAAGTGGGACGAGCAAAAACAAGTTTTCACTCCCCTCTGGCGCTACAGTTGGGTCAGTGATGGAAGGCACAGATGCATAGAATAATGGTCTTTCGGGCCATCTTGGATTGGTATAGATTGCATCGGCATGCGGCCCAAGTGGCTCGTCGAAGAACAAATTATGATGTCTCAGGTTCTTCAGCTTTTTGTTGACCCCAAGATAGAACAACAAACTACCAGGTGCCATAACTCGCTTGTCCCAGTATTTGTCATCATAATTGCTGTATTTATCTTCGAGAACATGTCTATCAATGTGGTTATAATCTGCACCCGCTACTACAACATCTGCTTTGTATTCCTTACCGTCTTTGGTAATCACAGATGTCGCCTTACCATCTTGGATGTTAATTTTGGAAACCTCAGCATCAAATTGGAATTTGACCCCTTTTTCCTTCGCCAAACTTACCATTCCTTCAATGATCTTATGCATTCCACCTTTTGGATACCAAGTACCCAAGGCTATATCAGCATAGTTCATCAAGGAATAAAGTGCGGGAATATTATTGGCAGTTTCTCCAAGAAACAAAACCGGAAATTCCATCAATCGGATGATTTTGTCTTCTTTGAAAAACTTGCGTACATGCTTTGACATCGATTGAAAAATATCCATTCTAAGCATATCCAAAAGTAGCTTTGGGCTAGCAAATTCCAATAGAGATCTACTCGGCCTGTAGACCAAATCTTGAATTCCTACTTTGTATTTGTAGGCAGCTTGCTTTAGAAACTCATCCAACTTTGGACCTACGCCAGGCTCCAAAGTCTCTAAAAGCGCCCTGAATTCTTCAAGGTTTGCAGGAATATCTACAAAATCATTGTCTCCAAAGATTACTGTGTAGGAAGGATCCAATCTTTGAAGGTCATAATAGTCAGAGGTTTTTTTTCCAAAAAAGGAAAAATAAGTATCAAACACATCTGGCATCCAATACCAGCTTGGCCCCATATCAAAAACAAAACCCTCGGTTTCGAACTTTCTAGCTCTACCACCGGGGGTATTGTTTTTTTCAAGCAATGTTACTTGATAACCTTTATTTGCAAGGTGTGTAGCAGCAGAAAGGCCAGCAAAGCCAGCCCCTATAACTACAACATTTTTATTGGACATGTTATTAATTTTTGTGTCTGTACACGTGAAGATCGTCTTTTAAAATTTTGCGTGCAATATGTATTCTATTTTTTACTGTTCCAATGGGAATATCTAATTTTTCAGCTATCTCGTGATATTTAAATCCTCTGTAATGCATCATAAACGGACTTTTATAAACATCATCCAAACCTTCTATAGCTCCATGAATATCATCCATCGTAAAATCACCATATGCCCCATTCTCAACCAAAACATCTCCAGAATTGATATAGTGTAGATTATCAGTAGTATCCACAAAGGTCCCCCTTCTCATCATCCTTTGGTAATTAGTGATAAAAGTGTTTTTCATGATCGTGTACAACCATGCCTTTAGGTTGGTTCCTTCCGTAAACTTATCCTTGTTGGTGAATGCCTTGACCATTGTGTCTTGCATAAGGTCATTTGCGTCATCCATGTCTCTTGTCAATTTCAAAGCAAATGGCTTCAAAGAGCTAGAGAGCTTGTCGAGTGAGTAACTGAATTCTAGAGTTGTCATGGTTTTTGTTTTTGTTGAATCAAATATATAAATGATTAAACAAAATCCAAAACGTTTTGTCTAATTTTTTTTATTTTTTATTAAACAAAATAATAGCAAGAGATAACATAAACTTAATATATAGATCAAAATCATCATTTCCGATGTATATACATGCTTTTTTCAATAAAAAAAGGCCCAAAGGCCTGTTTAATTTTTTATTAATTTTGTTAATTATTTTTCTTGATATACAGGATCGAATTCTTCTAGATACTCTTTCAAGTTTCTGATATAGTTCATGACTTTGACATTTTTGGGAAACTTAAAGTCTTGTCCTAATATCTGATATCCCGACACGATCAATTCGGCCTCATTGTAAGTTTCAGCCAACACGTTGATGTATTCTTCTACCTGCTCCGATCCTGGCGCTGTGGTAATCACGGTCATCAAATAATCAGGGCGATGCATTTTACATATTAACTCCAAATCAGCCTTTGGGGTGCTCTGTCCGAGATAGAATACTTTATGTCCTTTGAGCTTGATAAGATACGCTGCAAAAAGGAGAGATATTTCATGTAATTCTCCTTCGGGAAGAAATAGCAGAAACTTTTTCCCTCCACCTTTATAAACTTGTCCATCAATAGCGACAATAAGTTTCTGACGGACCAAGTTACTGATGAAATGCTCTTGTGCAGGATTGATAGCTCCAGTTTGCCACAGCACACCAATCTTAGACATAAATGGATAGATAATATTCAACATGGTCTGTTCAAATCCAATTTTCAATATGTTGGTTGAGAGAACCTTGTCGAATCTTTCTTCATCCATCTCGATCATACAAATGGTCAACGCATGTATTTGATCATCGTGTGTGAGTGTTCTTTCTGTCAGCTTCACCACTTCCTGCCGGATTTCTGCAATGTCCATTTTGGCAATCTTACTGATTTTAAAGCCATTGTCATTCAACAACGCTACATTCAAGATCAATTTCAGATCATGGTCATCATAAAATCTTATATTGGTATCTGTCCTTTTTGGTGTTAGCAAATTGTAACGCTGCTCCCAAATTCTCAAAGTATGTGCTTTGATTCCCGACAGTTGCTCCAGATCTTTAATTGAATAAGTACTCACGTTCATTTCGCTTTAAAATATTTTTTGGGTACTACAAACAAACCAAATGAAACAGCATCATCCTTTTTATTGGTGGCATGATGCGCTTGATGCGCTTTGAAGATCCCTCTCAAGAATCCATTTTTTGGTTTTTCAAACCATTTCATCCTTCTGTGGATCAATACGTCATGCAGGAAGAAATAACTAATACCATAGAGGCTGATCCCAATCCCCATCCAAAATCTGTAATCCAATTGCTCCAAACCAACTATAATCAAAACAATAGCTATACTTCCGAAAAGCAAAGAAAATAAATCATTCAACTCGAAGAATGACTTGGATGCTTGGTGATGTGTTTTATGAATATTCCACAATGGCCCATGCATGATGTATTTGTGGATGAACCAGCCGGAAAATTCCATTGTGGCAAAACCTAAGATTATATAAAGGACTGCGTACATCATAGTTGTAACTCGAAGGTTGATGATTTTGTTTATTTATATCCTCCCAAATTTACCTCAACAAAATATTGAGCAGGAAAAAGAATGCAGCTAAATTAATTAGTAGATACAAAGAAAGTGGATTTGATTTGATAAAAGATAATTTTCTATAAATCAACTGAATGATAAAAGCAACACCTAACCAACCAATAAAATTGGAAAGTGGGATATTGTCATTTTCCCAAGACCAAAAGTCCAGTTTGACAGCTACAGGCTCTATCAGAACATCAAGCACCACCATCACAACAGCTCCAGCCAATGCCCCGAGATAATCATTCTTAATCTTTTGGTGAAAAATCTCTCCACTGGCATAAACCAAAAGCAACCAATTGATCCCGATCAATAAAGGCACTTCAAACATCTGAAACCCCAAGACTGGTCCGTAACTGTAATTTCCGAATGGAAAACCTGTATGCACCCCCATTACTTCAGAACCATATCCCAACCAAAATGAACTGAAAATAAACAATATAAAGGAAAGGTTCCATTCCTTTTGAAAGGAAAAAAGTAATCCTGTACAGAGAAGTAAGTGGAAAGGAGTAAGAAATTGAAAATAAGGTCTCAAAAGAGGAATAGTCATTCCCAGTAATCCTACCAAGTGGAAAATTGTTATAATTACTTTGAAAATCGTAACTTTATCGGAGAAAAAGTTGCCTGCGTAGAAATGCTTATTCATTTTATCCATCTAATATTACCATTCGTCAAGGAACTTAAATCCTTGTAGGGAGATTTGAGTAAATATTAACCCGTGAAACGTTTCGTTGTTAGAAAATAATTGGACAAAAATAAAGATTAAATATATGATTCTATACAATATCACCGTCAATGTAGAAAAGGATGTGGAAAAAGAATGGCTGGACTGGATGAAAAACACCCATGTACCATATATTATGGAAACAGGTTTATTTGTTGAAAACAAAATGTTCAGAATCATGCATGACTCGGAAGATGGTGGGATTAACTATTCTGTTCAGTTTTTTGCAAAAGATATGCAGTCTGTGATGACCTACCAAAACACCTACTTTGATGCACACAATGCGATTGTACAGCAAAAATTCCCAAAAAAATTGGCGATTTTCATGACCTTACTCGAATCTGTCTAAGATGAAAAACTGGGTGAAATTAGTCATATCGTTGATCCTCCCCCAAATCGCTGGAGGACTGGGAGCTTTGGTTACAATCTCTTCAGTGGGCTCTTGGTATCAAACTTTGGAGAAACCTCCCTTCAATCCTCCTTCATGGGTATTTGGACCTGCTTGGACTACGCTCTATGTGCTGATGGGAATATCCCTTTATCTAATTTGGACTTCAAACCATCCTTTAAAAAGAACTGCATTGAAATTGTTTGGGATACAACTATTCCTGAATGCGCTTTGGTCTCCTGCCTTTTTTGGATTGGAATCTCCTATTCTGGGTTTGATTGTAATTATACCTCTTTGGGGAGCGATATTAGTTTGTATCAAAATCTTTTACCCAATCCATAAGTGGGCTTCATTTCTTCTGATTCCATACATTTTGTGGGTGAGCTTTGCTACTGTTCTCAACGCTTCAATCTGGTATCTCAATTAAATCCTATGGCTAATATCTCACAAGACCCAAACAAATTTCGTTGTCCTTGGTGCCTGGGCTTCGAGCAATATGTGAAATATCATGACCAAGAATGGGGGGTGCCAGTGTATGAAGACAAAATTCACTTTGAATTTTTGATCTTGGAAAGTGCTCAAGCTGGACTTAGCTGGGCTACAATCTTGAAGAAAAGGGAAGGTTACAGAAAGGCATTTGCTGACTTTGATTACAAAATTGTTGCAGATTTGCCAGATTCATATGTCTCTGAGCTTCTGCAGGATCCAAGCATCATCCGCAACAAACTCAAAATAGAAGCGGCTATCAACAATGCCAAACACTTTATGGAAGTCCAAAGTGAATTTGGCTCTTTTTCCAATTATATCTGGGATTTTGTGGATGGAAAAGTCATTGATAGACAGCTTAAAACTTTACAGAATGCTCCTGCAACGACTTCGGAGTCGGACAAACTTTCCAAAGATCTCAAGAAAAGAGGCTTCAAGTTTTTGGGAAGCACCACAATCTATGCACATATGCAAGCCACAGGATTGGTCAATGACCACCTCGTAGATTGCTTTCGTTATGAAGAAGTGAAGAATTTGGCAATTTGAGATGTCTAGATTTTGTTTATGGTTTTCTAAAAAACACACCTATTTTTTAGGGTTATAAGCGTCCTTATATTTTGTCCAGATTTCATAAATCGGATCTCCTTTGGAACTCATTCCACTGTGATGCCATTCTCCATCGACCACTTCATATTTGAATTCCAAACTTGCACCAACCCTGCTGTCATCTCTGGAGAAAAACTCAATGTTTTCTATATACTGACCATCCTCGGCTGTGTATGTTCCTCCTCCCGTACCTGAGAATTCTTTAGTCTCTGAATTGAAAGCTACCCATTGGAAATGACCTCCACTTAGGATTTTGATGGTTCTTCTTGCCCCTGGTGTAGATCTACTGATTTCACCATCTCTTTTTCTTCCGGTGATCACCCAGTTTCTTGTCAAGTCATCTTTGGAATCACTGACTTTTTCCCAAATCTCCACCATGGCATTTCCAGCTTTCTCTGTGGAAATCACAATTTTCCCATCTACCATATCCAGTGAAAACTCAACCCTCATTCCAACCATTTCCTTATCGGCGGTAAAAAAATCATATGTCTCTAAATAATAATTGTCTTTTAGACTAAACTCACCACCACCAGCACTAATAAACTTATTGCCTTCGTTCTCTTTGGCTCCAAAAGAAAAATACCCGTCTTGATAGATTTTGATGTATGTTTTGTCTTTGATCTCTTTGCCATTTTGATGGGTAAGTTTCCATGCACCGTCAATACTCTGGCTGAATAATGATCCGAATAGAAATAGGAGCGGTAGTATCAATATTTTTTTCATGGTCAGATTGTGTTAGGTTTAGGCTTGTAAATTACCAATTAAATCTTTGATTATGAAAAATTTTACACTTGGAAAGAATAAAGAACAAGTAATGACCATGATTCCAGACAGAAATATCAAAGTAGTCTTATTGGGAAGCACTAGGATCTGTATCAGCAGGGTTGGAGAATTTTTTTATGCATTCGAAACACATTGCCCACATAGAAAGGCCGAATTAAAGCAAGGAACTGTTACAAGTTTTGGAGACATCGTCTGTCCTCTTCATGAATATAGATTTGATATGAAAACAGGCGATGTAAAATCCGGTTCGTGTGGGCAATTGAAAACCTATCAAGTTGAATTGACAGAAGATGGATTGAAAATTTCAATTTAATGCAATTTCCCGCCATTTGGTACTGGAATATCAACAGTAGCAAGAGCAATTCTACCCTGACCATCATCAAATCCGGTGACAAGTACTTCAGACATGAAATTTGCAATTTGCCTAGGAGGAAAATTGCAAATACAAATGACCTGTTTCCCTATCAATTCCTCCACTTTGTACAAGTCTGTGATTTGGGCAGATGATTTTTTGACCCCTAGTTCACCCAAATCAACTTGCAGTTTATAGGCTGGTTTTCGTGCTTTGTCAAAAACCTCGGCGTGAACAATTGTCCCAATTCGGACATCAATCTTTTGAAAATCAACATGATCAATCGTTTGCATAGCTGCATAATTTTTAATACTTTTGAAAACATTACTTCTAACCTACTGGTTGAAGTAGTAAGATTAGAGCCACTTATTATGTTAGAACAAAATAATATTTCCCTGACTTATACTAAAGGATTTTTCTTCGCAATAATATTTTGCGTTTTTGGGTTTACCGATATCTTCGCACAAAGTGACAAAGATAGAAATCTTCCTGATGTTCCGAAAACTGTGGATAATCCAATGAATTTTGAAAGTCCAGAGTCTTCTAATTACGACACTAAATTAGATTTAAATAGCAAACAAAATAATATTAATAAAGAAACAAAATCTTCTACTAACCAAAATCCTGTCCGTAAAGAAAATCCAATTTACAAACAAGGAAGTGATAAGGATATAAAGAAGGAAGGTATGTCTACGCTTTCATTCAATTTGTTCCTTTATATAGTAGATAAGTTTAAAGAAGATAATTAAGCAAATACCAATAAACCTAAACTGAAAACAGGCTATTTCGAAAGATCTAGCCTTTTTTTTTGGTTATTTTTTTTATCGTTAAATCCAGCCAATTGCATGTTGTCGTAATTCCCTCCAAATAAACAAACCAAAAATTTTAGAATTATGAAAACTATCAATTTATTCAAATCTGCTTTTATAGCCATGTTTTTTTTAGGATCAACGATGGCTTTTGCACAAAGTGAAAAAACTGTAACTGTAGGTGGTGCTCCAATGTATCCGTCTAAGAACATTGTAGAAAATGCAGTTAATTCAAAAGACCACACAACTTTGGTAGCTGCTGTACAAGCTGCGGGATTAGTTGAGACTTTACAGACTCCTGGCCCATTCACAGTATTTGCTCCAGACAATGCAGCATTCGAAAAATTACCAGCAGGGACAGTTGAAACTTTGGTGAAGCCTGAAAACAAAGCAATGCTTACTGGAATTTTGACTTACCATGTAGTAGCTGGCAAAATGGGATCAAAAGAAATCGCTGCCGCTATCAAAAAAGGTAATGGAAAAGCAACTTTGACAACTGTTCAAGGTGGTAAATTGACTGCATGGATGAAAGGAAAAGACCTTTATATATCCGATGAAAATGGCAATCAATCAAAAGTAACTATCGCTGATGTGTATCAGTCAAATGGTGTAATCCACTCTGTAGATACAGTAGTGCTTCCAAAAAGCGAATAATTCTGAATTCTTGAAAATCCACCAATTCAAGATCAATTAGAATTGTCCTTAGAAATAAAAAAACACAAAAAAAGCTGAACGTTGATCGTTCAGCTTTTTTCATTTCTATAGGTGAAGTAAACCTTACCAGCTTCTTCCACCACCACCTTGGAACATTCGCATCATTGGGTTTCCACCTTGTTCGCGTGCGGGCTGCTTAAAGCTTCCTATATTATAAGTAAAGCTGAACAAAGCGTATCTTGTCAGTACTCTCGTGAAAGTATCCGTGATAGAAATGTCATTGATTGTTCTGGAAATCGCATTGTTTTGACCCAAAAGATCAAATACTGTCACCTTAAATTCACCTTTATTATCTTTTAGGAACCTATACCCTGCTTCGATATTCCATAACCAAACTTGCTGATCCAAACCTGCCGACAAGCCTTTGTAAAGTGCATTGTTGACCACATTGGAAACAAATAGTTTTCCATTATTCGGAGAATAGTACAACCTAATATTCGAGTTTTGGATATAATAATTATTGTTCAAATTATTCTGTAAGGAAGAATTTACGATCGTATAAGTACCGGTAGTTGATAATGTAAAGTCCAAATCCTTGCTGATATTTGAGGTCAAAGTCAGGCCTTGGCTCAAATCGATGTTGTCATTTTGGTTCCGCTGACCATTGATTATTCCAGGAGTTCTGGTGAATGCAGCTGAGGTATTCATGTTAAATTGGGATTTGATCGCTTTGATCGGTGCACCATAAGTCATGAAAACCCTTGTATTGAATTGGCCACTTAGATTTTCAGGCCTTGATAATTGCCCACCAGGTCTCAACAAAACCTCTCCGTTGATCAAAGTATCTTGTTGGGCCACAAAAGTATTGGAACCAATAAAATTCTCTGTCAAAGAAGCAAAAGCGAATACAAAGAAAGTTCTGGATTTCTCCAAATTCAATTTCCCCAAGTTTATAAAGACATTGTGATTAAAAGATTGACCAAGATTTGGGTTACCAACTCTTAAGTTCAATGGATTTGAGTTGTCTATTACATTTTGCAATTGATTGACACTTGGCTCGTTTGTAGAAGTCCTGTACCTCATCCTGAATGTCCTTCCTTTTGCCATATTCCTATAGTTCAAGTTCAAACCAGGAAGCAAATTACTGAACGATCTATTAAACACCCTTTCTAAAGGGAACAAACTTTCATTGTCTTGCTCTGCATATTGGTAATCCAAATTGGCATTGATATTCCAGTTTTTGTAATTGTACCTGTAGCCTACACTTGGTCTCTGAACGACGAATCGATTGTCAAAAACGTTACTCAATGCAGTATCAAGTACCATCAAATTTGCCTCTGGCACCAAACTAAAAGTCTGCTGATCAGCGGAAGACTTGTTGTTTGAAACTTGATAAGACAATGTCAACAATGATTTTTCCGAAATCGGCTCGGTCAATTGCATGTTGACTCTATAATTGAATCCATCAGTCAAACCAAAAGTTTCTTGATTGATGGTATCACTGATATTTCTGATAAAATCCCTATTCGCTGCCAGCAATTCTGAATAGGAGTCACGTTTGTTCAATGCTGTGAATAATGTAGTAGAAAGTGTTCTCCCTGGTTTTTCGAATTTATATCTGTAAACGATGTTGTTTGAAATATTATAACCCGAAGAATTATTGTCTGAAATAGACCGTGTGCTACTCAATGATTCTAAGCCAGCATTCATTGTCAAAGCGTCTCTATCTGTATATGCATTACTTGTTGTATAATTCAAACTTGGAGTAATGATCAAAGCATTTTTTGGGTTGATATCATATTCTATTCTTGCATTGGCTCTATGGTTTCCATTTTCGACAGTATTGATCAAATTTTCCTCATAAAACTGTCTATTTTCTTCCGACAAGATAATTTCCCTATTGGTGAAGCTGCTCAGATTGTTTCGGGAATTGCTGTAAAAGTAACTTCCAGTTACATTCATTTTTTCCCCCAGCTTATCAGAGTAATTCAACCCCATACTGTTTGTCGTGATGATACCATTGTCTTGGCCACCACCAAAATTAGCTGGTCCACCTCTTCCTCCTCCTGGTCTTCCTCCTCCAGTATTCCCTCCCAAATCTTCAGAGGAAAAATTCTGCTGATTGATATTGTTGAATAGTCCTACAAGGGAAATCCTACGATCTCCATTGAAAAAATTTAGACTTCCTCCAGCTGAATAGCGTTCGTCTGTTCCATAACCAGCATAAAGTCTTCCGAATGTACCTTGTCTTCTATCTCCACGAGTTACGATATTGATCGTCCTTGCATAATTTCCGTCATCAAAGCCAGTCAATCTAGCTTGATCTGATCTTTGGTCAAGTATTTCTACGCGATCTACTACATCAGCTGGAAGATTCCTCATAGCCAGAAATGGATCGTTTCCAAAAAACTCCCTTCCATCTACCAACACTTTTTGTACATTTTCTCCCCTTGCTTGAATCTGACCATTCTGAATAGTGACTCCTGGTAATTTTCTGATCAAATCTTCTGCGTCTGCATTTTCCCTGGTTTTGAAAGCTGCAGCATTGAATGAAGTGGTGTCTCCCTTCTGTTCACCGACTACAATCTGTCCTTCTATAACTACCTCTCCAAGTAATTTACTGTCTTCATTCAAGGCAATAATTCCAAGATCCAGACCATCTGCCCTTCCCATTTGTTTGGAGAATTTTTCGAAGCCCAAAAATGAAATCTCAACTTTCACATCGGGAATCCAAGGTCTGCTTACTTCAAAATTCCCATCAATATCCGTCACAGTGGATGTCAATACGGAGTCGGTTACTGTCTTTACCAACACATTGGCACCAATCATTGGCAACTTTGTACCACCTTCGATGACCTTCCCTTTGAATTTCAAATCAGGTCTGCCTTGCTGATTTCGTTGAGCTGAAACCTCCATAGTGGCAGCCATCATCACTAGCAAGAAAAATAATCTGTAAATCTTAATATTCATTCTTTTGGTTTTTAAATCGAGTCTTAGACACGACGAATGATTGAAAAGTTTAACCTCCAATATCACTAAGTTTTAAAAGGAATTTTTTCAGGTTGAAAGGCTAAAAAAGGGGGGTGGGGATTGGGGGATTGGGGGATTGGTTAAAAGGTTGGAAAGTTGGAAGATTAGGGATTTGAAGATTGGAAGATTGGAAGATTGGGGGGATTAGTTAAAAGGTTATAAAGTTGGAAAGTTGGAAAGTTGGGGCAGACCTTTGAGTGCGTGGCTCAATTCGCTATTTCTAAAGCACCAAATAGATATTAGGGATTGGGGATTGGGGATTGGTTAAAAGGTTGGAAAGTTGGAAAATTGGGGCAGACTGGTTAAAAGGTTGGAAAGTTGGAAAGTTGGGGTAAACCTTCGAGGTTTGGAAAAAACCTCAAAGGTTGGGGCAGACCTTTGAGGGCGGCGCCAAATTGGCTATTTCCAAAGCACCAAATAGATATTGGGGATTGGGGGATTGGGGGATTGGTTAAAAGGTTGGAAAGTTGGAAGATTAGGGATTTGAAGATTGGAAGATTGGAAGATTAGGGGATAGCAGGCCTTTTTCTAAACTCCTAAACGCTAAACTTTTAACCTTCTTCAGAGCATATTTCAAATTTACATCAAACCCCATCTTCGTACATCATACTTCGTACTTTGTACATCATACTTCGTACATTATTCAAGTAAATCATTGACTACCACGGAAGCACAGGTACAGCCAAAGGCGGCTGGTAAAAAGGACATGGTTCCGTAAGCTGATTTTTTGAAATTTCGGCCATCAGTCATCATGAGGCTATCTTTGAGATAGAGTTCTGAAGAAAATACGGCCTTGAATCCAGAAGTAATGCCCTTATTCTTGATCCTCTTTCTGACGTGTTTGGCAAGTTTGCAATTGTAGGTTTCTGAGATATCGGCAACTTTGATCTGAGTGGGATCTACTTTTCCTCCAGCACCCATCGAACTGACTATGGGAAATCCTTTTTGATAGGCACTTTCTATCAGATGAAGTTTCGGCGAAAAACTGTCAATACAGTCCACAACATAATCATATTCATTTTCCTGAAGCAATTTGAACATCGCACCAGGCTTTAGAAATTCTTTGATGACATGAATCTTAAGGTTTGGATTGATCGCGGTCAATCGCTCTTCCATCCATTCAGCCTTTAGCTGACCGACATTTTTTTGGGTAGCGGGCAGCTGTCTGTTGCAATTGCTGATATCTACTGCATCTCCATCGATAATCGTCATTTCTCCAACCCCACTTCTACAGATAAATTCCGCAGCAAAAGACCCAACTCCACCCAATCCAACCACCAATACATGTTTCTGTGCCAATTTTTCCAATCCTTCACGGCCTACTATCAATTCTGTCCTTGAAAGCCACGCTAAATCACTCATGTTATTTTTCTTTTCGAGATGTTATTCCAATTTCCCACTACTTGTTCCAAAAGTCTTTCGACTGGAATTTGCAAAAGTAAAGAAGCTTGTGAAAAAACCTGTTCAATTTTCAAATTCGAATCATCAGTTTCAAAAAAAATTCTTTCGAACGGACAAATTTTCAGAAATTCTTGTGCATTTGAGCCACTATTGAACAACGCTTTACCAAAGGAAAAGTAAATAGGGGCATCCAACAAGGAGCTACCGATCTGTGATTTTGCATTGAAACCATGCCAAATCATCGGAGGGAGGATTGCTTTTTCCTTTATGATTTGTTGCAAAAGATGAGTCCCTTTCACTTGATGCATGATCACCGGTAGACCTAACTCAAGCGCCCAATCTAGCTGTGCCGCAAATGCTTCCTGCTGTATGTTGACCGCAGGCCCTTTGATCAGATCAAAGCCACATTCTCCAATAGCCATCAAATTCGGATCTTGGGAAGCTGCTTTCATTTTTTCCAATTTCCGCTCCCAATCCTCATCCAATTCCCAAGGGTGAATTCCCAAAGAATACCAAAATTGGGCATTGTCTTTTTCAGTACTTTGGTTGTATATCGAGCGCTTCCCATTGATACCATGCGTATGTAAATCAAATAAATCCATGAAATCAGCTACTCTTTTTTGATTAGAACTACTTATTTGTTAGTTTAATGAAAAATTTAGACACATAAAACAACAAATACTCATATCAATGTCCTTGTTTTTGGTTTTTTCTTGTTCGGAGAAAAGTAAGGAAAATAATGTAAATGCAGAAGAATTGACTTTGATAAAAGAAGATTCTCTACAAATTTCTTATTTTGGAATTCTGAACCTGATGGATGTACATCCCGAATCAAAAAAGATATTGCTATTCGACCAACAGACTAGGAGTTTGATTGTCAGTGATTTTGACGGTACTAGTCCTACAGAAATCATAAATGAAAGTGATTCGCCAGCTAGTTATGGCTCTTTTCCATTAGGTGCAGGAAAATTTTCGGAAGATGGAAAAAGCTTTACCGTCATTTCCAATCAGGGAGTATATACTTATGACTTGGAGGGAAATCTAATCAATGGCGGCAAACATCAAGAAGCAGAGATGCCGGCATTTTCGGGACGGGCTTCAGCAGATCAAGAGTTTTATTGGGTAGGGGATAGAATCATAACCCCTACAGGAGGAAGGACTGCCTTTGACAGAAATACCAAGGAGTTTTATGAGAATTATCTTTCCCTTGCTTGGTTTGACACTTTGGACAGAAAAGTTGATCTATTTATGAATCTGGATGAACAAAGTGTATTTAGAAATGGCAAAGCACATGACCTCAGTCATATCAAATCGCTGGTGACTGTTGACAAAAACAGGATTTATTATATCCAAGGAATAGAACCTGCACTAAACATCCATCAAATTGAATCACCTTACGAAAAAATTAAAAGGGTGAATTTGGAGATTGATGATTATACTTTTAATCAAGGTGAAGATTTTGAGAAAGCTGATCCAAGAATGATTAGTCCAGATATGTTTTCAGGAAGAATAGAAAATCTAAAAGTTTTGGAAAACAATATACTGATCTCTTTTTCACCTGGCGTACCTGAACTTGATCAGGACAAATATGATAATTTGGGATGGCAAACTATCATGGCAAAAATGAAAAAAGATTACAGATATAGAATGCTCATCATGGATTTGGAAGGAAGAAAATTGAAAGACTTACCAATTCCATATGAATACAATGCAAGACAATGGCTCGTTAGAGATGGATTCATTTGGTTTTTGGGAGAAATAAACCTTGAAGAGGAAGAGGATTTTGTGAAAGTATATAAGGTAAAACTTGGAGCAGAGGAATAACCACAGTAAAACATTTATTGCACGGCAAAAGAAAGTAACCACAGATGAACACTAAGGAAAAGGCTATGTAGCGAAGTGCTTATCTGTGGTTTGCTAAAGTATTATGATCTAGCCTGCGTCTTTAGCGCAATCTGCTTGCTATCAAATAAGGATAGATGAATTAAATTTGTGTTCAACTCTGGTAAATTATTTTTTTGATCTTACCTCAACCTAAATGAACCACCAAAGCCCAAGTTAATTGTTCCGATTTTTTGTTCTACATTATAGTTTTCAAACTCTGGTTTTGTAGAAAAATAATCTGCGCTGATAATTAGTGAAAATTTTGGGCCGACGTGAATTCGTACTTGTGTTCCCAAACTGTATGCATATGAAGCGGAGGTCTGCGTACCAGAACCCACATTGGGAATAGTAGTAGCGGCATATCCAATCATCGGTTTAAAATCAAAATCCACAGTTTCTGAAACTGGCAGTGATAATAAAGGACCAATCATCAAGCCCCCATAAGACCAAGGATCTATACCATTTGCATCTATTGGGTTGGCCGCACCAAACCAAGAACCTGCAATTCCGAAATTATCTGAAAAAAGATAACCAAAGTTGACCAAGTTTATTTGTAAGCCGGTTTTTGCCAAGCCATTTGAAGGATCGCCAAAATCCCCTAATGGAAAAGATGGTCCAATGGTAAGACCTATATAACCTCTTCTTTTGTCAAAATTAGTACTCCCCTTCTCTTTTGTCAGCTTTTCAATTTCATCCATTTCAAAAAAGAAAACACTTCTGTTGGGAGTCTGAATCCTTATGGAAGTATTGGGAACTTGCTCTATTATCACTCCTCTTACTACGTTACCATCTTTGAGATATACTACATCTTGATAATTACTTTGTCCAAACGACAGGATAGAAATCAAAGTAAATAATATGATTGCTAAATATTTTTTCATTTTAAGGAAGTTTGGTTTAGAATATTCTTGTTTTATACTGACCAAATCTAACTAAACTCTATCAAACTAAAAATACCTACATGTAGGTATTTATTGTGAAAATCTTTCATTTGCTGATACTTTTCAGCTTGATAAAAAATTTTTTTTAATAAAATATCCATGCATTAGAACGCATATGAGACAGGTTTACGGAATAAGTTTCACGCAGAAACAGCAAAGAAAAAAGCGAAAATGTCAGTTTTTTTATATAATACGCTTTATTTCCAGTTTTGCCTCTTTTTTGTTTCTTTGATATGAGCAAGATGATGATTGCAATGCCAAGCATAAACACCAATATTTTCGTCAATCCTAAATTTCATTCCGTGTTCCGGATGAATGAAAACTCGTTTGTGATGGTCTTCAGATAGGTTTTTCAACAAAAAAGTCCATCTTTCGTGAATACCTTCTAGCATTTTCAATGATGAATGGATAGGCATATTTTTGGTATCGTCAAGTTCTGCCCAGCGTTCTTCAAAGTAAGGTTTAATAGTTGGTTCTTCTTCCGTAAGCGCAAGTTTTAGCCGAACCAAGCTATTCATGTGACTGTCGGCACAATGGTGTATTACCTGCCTAATTGTCCAGCCATTTGGTCTGTATGGTGTATCAAGTTGTTCGTCAGTAAGGTCACCAACTTCAATGACTAGTCTCACAGGAAATGTCGAAATATCATCAATCCATTTTTCTAAAATAGCGTTTGTAATTGTAGCAGGTTTGGCAAACTTACCAATTGGGAATTTTAAGTTTTCTAATTCCATATCCGTCATTTCGTGCTTCGATCTATGTATTCGTTTTTATTTACTTCCCACCCAAAGTTTACCTTTTGGTATAAAATAAATTATGTCTTTATTTCCGTTAGAATTCTGAATTTCCTGATTCCTAAAACTTCCATTTTCTAATTTTTCCAATAACCTTCTATCCCAAAAATACGCTTCATTCTTTTTGTATTGTTCAATAGACCAAAGCAAATCACTTTTCCAATATGGTTCTTCGTCAACCTTTGGCTCCCATTTAAATTCTTGACTTAATTGACTTAAAAATGAAGAATTATTTTTTTTAAATTCGGCCGCTTCAAATATATTTTCATAGTGATTAATCCTATCATCAATGGCGCAAACCACTTGAGATTTGGAAACCCTTGGTTCATAAAGCCAAATTTTCAAATAATAAGGTCTGTTTAGCTTTTCTAATTTGGTTTTCCAGTTATCATAGATTTTTTCAAGCCCTTTAATGATTTCCATTTTAGCCTTCCCTTTTGGTTCTGGAATATGGCTTTCTGTCAAAGTCAAACTATCCCAAGGGTCAACATAAACTTTGGTGTACATGTATTTTCTTTCATTCAAAAACTTTGTGTCCAATTCCAGGTTTTCATTTATCCATTCCTGAATTTTGGAAATCTTTTTCTTATAACCTCTGATTTTTATATATCTCATTGTAATTCATGGGTGGCATGGATTTTAACTTTGTGCAGGTAGGGTTTTTAGGGCTGAACTTTATAAGAATTAAAGAACTTGGATTTAGAACTTCCCTGTAATAAAAGCACGAAATCCCTGCTTGTATGTATGTGCTGTTATGCCTTTGCCCTTTTTTCATTTGTTGTTATAATTAAGTTCAAAAGTTTTAAATCCAATTGGCTTGTCTTCTTCTTGTCCCCAAAAAAATTTTATTTTGTAACCAAATTTATCATACTCAAACCCATACCATTCTAAGCATTTCCCTTTGTTGTCCTTTCTAATATAATGAGTTAGATTTTTATTCTCGTCATAAACTCTTTCTTCTGTCTTAACTGTCGAACCATTTAGAATAAATTTCCAAATCTCCTTTTGTCCTTGGTATTCGTAAATGTGTTTTTCTTTCTCTTTCCCATTTTCGTCTGTTATTAATTTCTCTACGAGTCGGTTTGTTTGGTCATACTTTTTTAAATGAATTTCATAGAGTTTGTTGTCACTATTAAACCTTTGTTCAGAGCCGTCAAGTAAGTTTTCAATTGTCTTGTGAACAACATTTCCGTTTTCATCCTTAGCAAGCCAAAATTTTAAATTTTGATTGGGTTCATTTACTATTTCTGTCCAATCCCAAATTAGTCCTTCAGCGGTTATTTCTATGGCTTTAATTTGGTTGTTATTTTTGTCATAACCGTACTCAAAACTAACTTGAAGTTCGTCATTGTCTGAATATTCAAAAGTCCGAATGCAGTTTCCTTTAAAATCATATTCAAATGCCTTGTAAAAGTTGCGGTTTCCATTTTCGTCCTTGTAATCTTGTCTAACAATTTGACCTTGGTCATTATATACAAATTCTTCAATCGAAATTATCTTACCGTTCTTGTCCTTTGATATTTCAGATTTTAATTTCAATAGAGTCGTCTTTTAGGGGTGAGGCATAACGGAAATCAGCTTGGAGACGGCGGGCCTGTCTGACTTCAGGCGGGCATTCGGGGCCGTTCTCTTCAGGCCTATTCCTAACTCCTTAAAGATACTGATTTCCATATTTACTCTGAACCGGCAGCTGTATCCAAGGTGATGTTATGCACTTTTCTTTTTCATTTTTTTGAAGTAATTAGTTCAAAAATCAATTCTTTCAATATTTCTAAATCACTCTCTATTGTTCCTTTCATATATCTTTCAAACACACTTTTATTGTCAGGAGGGTTTAGGTTCAGAATCAATCCTTTTTCCAAGGCCAATAACCTTAAAAACTCTCTTTGTGCACGTCCGTTACCTTCTCTAAAGGGATGAAAATAATTTACATTATCTAAAATTTCTGCCAACTTCTCTGCTAAATCTTTTCTTCTGTTCTTTCGAATTTTCTTGTAGTCAGCCATCAAAGAATTAATATAGTTACTGGCATTATATTCTTAGGTTCTTCTTTTTTAGAATAGTGCAAAACGTGAATCAGCTTGGAAACGTGGGACATTTCGAAGCGATTAGCTATCGGCCTTAGATAATATTACTTCGAGGAACAAACCCTTCGGATTCCACTTACCGCCCCATGTTATCTTAGGTGCTGTTGCCAGTATTGTCTTTATTTTCACGCTACATTAAATTCCAATTCGTTCATTTCTACACTGAACTTAACGTTAGCTTTTAATGCTTTAAAGACTTTCAAAATCGTTTCGATGGTAACATTTTTTGTACTCCGTTCTAATTTCGAAATCTGGGATTTTTGGACACCTATAAGTTCTCCAAGTTGTTCTTGGGTCAAATTCCTTTCTTTCCGCACGGATTTTATCATTTCTCCAAGTAATTCCATTCGCAGGTCAAATTCGTATTTGTCCCTTTCTGGAGTTCCTATTTCCCCTATATCCCTGTCTTTGAGCTGGTCAAGGGTCATCATTTTCATTTTTTTATTCTTTGTTTCCATAGTTTTATTGTTCAAAGTATTCTTTTCTAATCCTTTCCGCTTTTTCGATATCTGCTTTCGGAACTTTATCAACTTTTTTCACAATTCCATGTGTTGAAATGACAAGTGTTTCAGATTTGTCAGTTTTGTCCCAAAATGCGAAAAGTCGATATTGCAGTCCGCTATATTTTGTCCTGAACTCCCAAATTTCATCAGTCAGTTTTTTGAACAGTTTCGGGTCAAGTCCAAGTTTGGCCTTGTCAACATTGTAGTATATTTTTTGTCTTGTTTTCAAATCCAACTTTTCTAAAAACTCGAGAGCTTGTTCAAGAAAAATGACGTCAAAATATTTATCCATTCAGTTTTTTAAATCATAATACAGAACAAAGATAATAAAAAGTTGAATTATATGGAAACATTTTGTGGTTTGTTCACATTACTGGCAATCGGAAATCAGCTTGGAGACGGCGGGCCTGTCTGACTTCAGGCGGGCATTCGGGGCCGTTCACTTCAAGCCTACTACTACCTTCTTAAAGATAGTAAACTTTCTATTTACTCTGAACCGCCCGCTGTATCCAAGGTGATGTTATAGGCTTTTTTCTTTATAAGTAGACTTTCAAATCGATTAAAGACTTTCTGAAGTATAAAATATTTTCCTTCGAAAAGACCATTGTCAATTTTAATTATTTCACCTTCTGGGTATCTTATTGTTAAATTCATCTCACCGCTACCTGCAACTGGTAAAAATTCTTCTTCGGGATAATTCCAAATATCAACCATTTCAAATAATTGATTCAGTTGATTTAGGATCAAGGTATCCAATTGAAAATTTTGTTTTCCTTTTAGGTCAGAATAAAGTTCTCCTTCATAAGTCACGAGTCCATTTCTGTCAATATGCATATTAAAAAAAGGTAATCTCCCTTCAACATCTCCACTTTCAAAGTTTAGGTAATCAAATTTTCTTGGGTTACTTATTGTTATCCTTTCAAATTCTAAAATGTAATTATCTCGTTGAAAGTCAATTATTTTAATATGATTTTTATCGATGAATTCTATTTTTCCTACGCTTTCTAATTCAGGGTCTTCAACTATTAAAGTATCATTTCTAATTGAATAATAGAAAAATCCATAACTATCCCAGAATGGATTTGTCATAACTGAGTCTTGAATTAAAATAGTTTGCTCACCATACCAAATACCATTTAGATTAACCTTTATGGCTTCCTCTTTTCCATTATTACAGGAGAAAAAAATTATGCTAAAAAATAAAAGGTATAGATTTTTCATATTCGTCTAATTGCCCATAGCGAGTCTCTTCACGCCATAATTGCGCAAAGCATACCATACAGCATGCTACACGCATAATAGTTGCGGATATTAATCACCCCCAAACATACCCATTCCCCCAGAAACAAAAAATACCAAGTAATTGGTATATTTCACTATATATGGATGTTTTTTTGAGTTAACTTAAAAGAATAGTGGTAAAAGAAAGAGATATCTAACTTTGTTCGATAGGACTGCTACTGTTTTGGATATGAATGTTTACAGATAGCTGACCTTTGGGTTTGCTCTGATATTTGAGTTGGTTGCAGTGGATCCAGAGGGGTTTTGATTTTTGTTAATGAAATTAGTTGATTTTTTTCCTTTTGTTTTCCCTTTTACTTAAAGGCCTCTAAGTCCCAGCAAGACTCAGCTTATTATGCAGCTTTTTCAAGTGCATTATTTGTTTTATTATCAGCGTCATATACGGTTGATATTCCCATTAGCTCTTTTCTGCATTTAATTCAAATATTTTGTACCAATAGAAGAATGCCTCTGGATTAGATTTTTTCAATCGATTCAATCTTGGCCAAAATGGCTCTCCAATTGCCCAATCTTTCATAATTGCTGGATTCTTAAATTTTTCAATCACTGCTTTGTCGGCTTTGATCAAAGCCGAAACATATGCAGCCTTTGAGGCAAAAGTGATTGCTCTATCAATGTGAAATGACTCTGAGAAAATAAATCTAGAAACACGCTGGATCCCTGTTTGCAAGAGATCAAACTGACCTTTTCCATCGGCACCCCTGCTTACTAAACATAGGGAGGTTTGGTAAATATCATCTAGAACATCATCAACAGTCAATCTTGATTGATTTCTATAGGCAAGTTCGGTTGCTGCAAAATTTCCAAAAGCCTTTTTTACAAGTACTCCATCTTCAGCAATGTCCACCAGATTTCCTACGTCATATAGTTGCTTCATGATTTCCATACTCATACTGGTCTCGCCCTTGAAATAGGGGATTCCCGTTGAATTAGGGGCATAGGCAGTTAATTTATCACCCAGTATATCTTCTATAGAAGGGACTCTTACTTTGAAAGGGTCTCCTTTTGAAAGGATGAACTTGGAGTTGATAGGTACCTTGTTAATTTTAGTGTACCCTACTTTTTCGAATAAAATATCTAGGAGTATACTTTCCTCAGTAGCCTGAGTTTTATGGCTTGGTTCGTAAAAAAATTTGTAGTGTGCCTTATAAATACTAGTTGAAGTCTTACGTTCCTGAAGTTCAAGCCTTGTAAAGCCTTGTTCTTCGAGCAATGCTTTAAAAATTCTCTCCAAATTTTCAGGTTCTTTTTCAATAATAATGTCAATATCTATGGAAAGCCTTTTTGATGAATCTAGAATTAACATTAAGGCAGTACCTCCTTTGAAAACAAAATCCAAATTCTGCTTTACCAACCCCTCCAAAAGCAATAGGGCTCTAATAACTTTCTCCACCAGTATTTTATCAGCCTTTCTGTTTGCCGATGATACTTTGGTAATCCAATCAACATGTAATGAGTCTTTACTTATCATTTCAAATTAATGGCAGCAAATCATATATGCTGCCGATATTTAGAAGTTTCATTTAAATAATTATCCAATTCCTTTTTTTTCCTTCTTCTACTAGCATAGCGCAACATCTTACTTTCACTAATTGAGTACTTTTCAAATGCCTCATTAAATATCTGATTCATTTCAGATCCTTGCTGAGCATTAAATATTATGGGATCACAGAATATATCAACAAGTAATTTTTCTATTGTAACTGTAGGAAAGCCATTGACATGTTGAATAGGAGCTTCAGATACCAGTGATTTAACTATCCAAGGCTCTTTTTCATCAATCATATAACGCCTAATTAGCTGTTCGGAAGGTTCCATAAATACGGAATAGCTTCTGTCCTTTAAGTAAAAAAAGACGCTTTCCACGGCATCCTTATCAACTTCTATTAGTTGGTAGTATCTTCCAGGTTGGTGAAGCATAAATTCATTAAGCAGCGAAGTATTCCAAAGACAAACGGTCAAAAAAGGAAAGTCTGACTTTATCTTTTTGTAGACCGAATTTAGTTTATTTGATATTTCGGGGATGTAAGCATCACTTTTCCCGAGCGAAAATTTTCCTCTGCCAACTCTGTTCAATATTCCTTCTTGCACAAGATTGTATATCCTCCAGTTGACAGTAGTTTTTTTCACTTCTGGTTCAAAAGTTCGATAGAATTTCAACAAGTCAGCACTCGAAAATGTCATCTCTGATTGGAATTGGCATTTTATGCTTTCAATATAGAGTTTGTTCTGTCCGATAGTTCTGTATTTAGCTTATCAAATGTACAAAACTATATTTTGGCATCAAAGTGTTATTGCTGCCGATAATTAGAGTATAGTCCGGGAGGGAATTTTTAGCGCTTTTGATTTTCTTTAGAGTCGGGTGTTGCGTCGACAAAAAACAAATGTGCTAAAATATGCGGTTGGCTTTTTTTTCTATTGATTAGAGGAATTCAACCTTCCATGCCGATAGCGGCACGGTAAAGGCCCTTTCGGGGTTTATAATCATACACATCTCTGTCACGTCCTAAAATTACTTGACACTTTTTTTATTAATTTCTCTTTATTTCCGATAGCCATTCAATTGCCCTTTCAGGGCAAACGTTCAACTGAAATCTTTTTAGACATCGGGTCATGACCCGATTCTTGGATCATAAGCCCTTTCAGGTCTTTCATCTTGAATCTTATTTCTTAAGTCTCATACTTCACCCCTCACTTTTCTCCCAAAATCGCCAAGCAGTGCATCGCTGCCAAGCCCCATTGGGCTGTGGCGTTGGTGGAGACGCCTAGGGCTTCGGTGCGGGGGGTGAGGACTTCGGGGCCGGAGATTTCTTTGGCGACTCCATGTCTGCGGATGCCACCTTCTCCTGCGTAGAACTCCTCCCATGCACGTTTTGCCAAGCGGGGATCTGACTTTTCTTTTGCTACAAATGCTGTCAGACGCGCATGTCCCTGTTGCAAGTTGAGCTTGCCAAGCCTGTTGCCAAGGACATTTTCTTGTTCTTCAGGACTGGCATTGTACATTTCGCAGTATTGAAGCCAAGCTTTGTTGAAGGACTTCATGTCCACGAGTTCGTAGAGTTCGATGGCGATCTCGGTCAGCCCAAACACCGCTGAAAGGTGGGAAGCGGAGGCTCTATTGGTTTTGACTTTCTCGAACTCCCCTGTTTGTAGGTTCATGCGGCTTCCCATGGAGTAGAAACCTTTGGGTTGGTTGCCGATGGAGCGCATGCTGTTGAGGAGTTTTTCGCGGATTTCTTTGTCCTCTGTTCTTTCCCATTCGGTAAGCCAAGCGGCGGCTACAGAACCCCAGTCTGTACCGAAACCCAGATAAACCCTGTTTGGATCGTCTGTTCCCCAGGTTTCTTTGGGTGCTACTTTTCTGATCGGTACGACTTTGAGAAGTGCTTCTGCGGCATTGACTTGCTCTCGCATCAGGTCGCCTGTGCGCTCGTCTGCGGTAAGGTAGTAGAAAAATCTTCTGTTGGCAGCGGTGCTGATTCGAAGCTGCTTGGCACTACATCCCCAATGCATCACATTGTGCCTACTTCCGAGCGGAGCAAAAGGCCCAGAATGGTGTACATCAACTTCTCCTGTATGTCGGGTCATGGCTTCTGCTACACGGAAGGCTTCTTTCTTGCCTGTTTTCAAGTAATAATACCAAAGCCAAAGGTCCGTGGACAGTTCTGAATTGTCCCATGCAAAGCCACCTACGTCATACCTCCACATATGTCTATCGGTATCGTAAGTGTGCATAAAGTCCCCAAAATCCCAGAATCCGTACCATTTGTGTTCCTTGACCTGCTTTTGGTAAAAGTCGAAATACCAGTCAAGTTGCTCATTGAATTCCTTGGCGCGATCGCTTTGGAGCTTGTCTGTGTACCACAATCCACCAAAAACACCAACCTGAAGCATGTATTCTGAATCTGCTGTCAGCAATGGCGGCTCTTCGAGATAAGTACACATGTCGTTGAACTGGCTGTGGCTTGGTGTAGCATCCAATGTCCAGAAATTCAACTCTGAGGTTCTTGCCACTCCTTTGGCTGTGCCAAATCCTGGTTCGTAATCTTCATAAGTGATATCCAGAGCATCCAACTGCTTTGGATAGGTGTCTTGTCCCATGCCATCGTGGTAGAAGCGCAAATCCATGGCAGGGGAGTTTGGCGCCCAAAGCCAAGCTGTCACTTCGGCTGTATCGGTATGGGCATTTTTGATGTCCAACTGTCCGGGAAAACTTTCCCAAAAATTCCTTACGCCAAAGGCAAAACTTCCGCTTGGCCCACCTACTGCTACCAATCCTCTGGCACGCTTACCGTGGGCAGAATTCAACCAAGAGTGTCCTTCGGCGGTTCTTTTTCTGATGGAAAATGAATCTGCATCCCCTTGAAAGAGTGTGTAGTCGCCAAAAGCTGGGATGTAGTTGATGTTTTTGGAGACATTTGCTGGAAATTCGCTGATTGCAGGCGTCTTTTCTCCTGCAAGCTGCGCCCCAATGATGACTTTTCCTGGATCTCTCCTCAGGCCTGTAAGTCCTCTTACAGCCTCGCTAAAAATCCCATCATCCTGCCCCGCAAACCGAATATGCCTATCATGCAATTCATCCTTCATGGGCACGTCGAATTTCACCCCAATGCCTTTGATAAAATCAGTCTCTTCTTCTCCGTCAAAAATAATGGTATGCACCATTTTGAAGGAAGCGGCTTGATGGTAAAAGTACAATCTGACCACGTAGCTGATAAAATCCCTTCCAGAATCAGAACGGTGTGAACCTTCTATCTTGACCACACTTCGAAGTGCACCTTTTTGCTCAAGGGAAATTTTGGAGATATTTCCCTGAAAATTAGTTTTCATGATTTGATCGGCAGCATCTTCGTCAGAGACATTTTGATGCAAAACCACCAATCGCCCATTTTTAGCAAGGCTTCTTTCTCCTTTTTGGATGCTACTGATGATTTGATTGCCAGATTTGGGAATGGTGTACAGTAAGTCACCTGTATCGATCTTGATTGTCGTATCTGATTCTTCGACTTTCATCCCTTGCAGCGATTTTGCTTTGCTGGTAGGTGATAGTTGGAAAGCTGTATGGCTAAGCTCTATCGCAGGAACTGCATGCCCTGTCCACTTCAGCGAACCATCCGGCCAATATGCCAATGGCCAACTTTGAACGGGAATCTCTTCCCTCTCAGAAGAAACCAAGTCAAAGCTAGATTCTCGCTTGACTTTTCCCTTAGGCCAGCAAGTTCCCCATGTGAAACCTTGATTGTACTTTGGTGCGGTATTTCCCAACCAAGCGAGTTGCACGCTGTCATTATTTCTTTGGAAAAAATGGGCATTTGCCATCATCGGGGAAAGCAAGTATGCTCCGCCAGTAAGGGCTGTAGATGCTTTTACAAAGGATCTTCTGGATATTTTCGGTTTATTTTTCATAGTGTCTGAGGTTAATTTTGAGGACGGAAACCTCACAGGTTTTTTACAGATCCGCATTCGTTTTTAATACATTTCTGGTCATCAAACCTGTCAGGTTTTAAATGGTAGGTTAAAGTTTACGGACAACCAAATCACTTATTTCATGTCTTGACCATGTAGATCGGAATCCAAAGTATCCCTTTTCCAATAGCTCTGGGTCTTCATATTCGAAAAACAAGATCTCATCTACCCAAAAGCTAACTTTTCCATCCTTGCAGATGGTTTTGATTTGGTAATCACGATTGGCTTCAAGTAGGTAAGGAGCTTCCAAAAACTCCCCAAGAACAGGTTTTTCTCCTTGGTAGTATTTCCGAAATCTGGTAGTAGAATTGTAATTTCCACCAAAACCCACGTAGTACAAATGCATGTCATCGTAGGATTCGAATTTTCCAGATCTGTTGAACATCCCTATCTGAGTAGGATCACTTGCTGCCCAAAACTGGTTTAGGTCCGAGAGTCGATCATTTCTTCCAGAATCCAACACAACATTTCTTTTATAGCTGATTTCATAATTCCCTTCCAATTCCAAATCCAACCAAACAGTCACGCCTCCTTCTGTGTCCATAATCAGCTTTCCATCTTCTGTAAATACCTCCGATTGGGGAGTAGAATCCATTTCTACTTTCCAAGTCTTGAGGTCTAAGGGTTGAGAGAAATTGCTCTCGAATATGATGCCTGCTTCTTGATTAGAGACTACTTCTTTTTCGTCATCTTCTTTTTTCGAATTTTCGCAGGAAAATAAAAGGAGAAAGATCATGAAAAATGGAAAGATTGGGAAAATTGGAAGAATTTGTCTGCCGTGGCTTGTTGAAAAATTTGAAGATTGGAAGGTTGGAAAATTACGAGGTTCCTTATTTTGAGAGTCTGATTTAGTTTTGTACATTCTTCTTTCTGCCCTTTTATTCACTGTCATATAGCGACAATTATTAGTATGAGTTAGACTTTTGGGGTTCTTCTAATTGTAATTGGAAATTACATTTTACTTTTCCAAAAAGTCTCCTGTGGTGTCATGGGTGGGGGAAGATTGGAAGATTATAAGATTGGAAGATTGGAAGATTGGAAAATTGGGAAATTGGGAAATTGGAGGATTGGTGGATTGGAAGATTGGGGAATTGGTAGGTTGGAGGTTGGAAACTGGCAAAAGGCATTAACTCCAATGGGCCTGCCTGGCGTCAGAAAGGGTTAAACTTTAAATAGCCCCGGGTCGCAACCCGGGGATTAATGATGATACAGGAGACAACAACCCCGAAGTGGCCTGCCTGGCGTCAGACAGGGTTGAACTTCTATAATCAATAGAAAAAAGTGTAAAGTATTTTCAGGATGTGACAAGGGTCGTGGGATGCTTTAATTATATTTTCATCCCCCGGTTTCACCGAGGGCTCCGCCACGGCGGACAAGATACTGAAATGTTGAAGCTCCCGTGCCGATAGTTACCGGCACGGGAGAGGCTTTTCAGGCTTGTGTTTTCTGAATAGAATTTTGTGTCTCATGTCTTTGTCGCGTCTTGAAATTATTTGACACTTTATTTATAGATTTCTCTTTATTTTCTTTAGCTATTCAATTGCCCTTTCAGGGCATTGTGTCACGTCTCAAATCTCATGTCTCATGTCTCATATCTCACTTCTCAAATCTCCCATCTAACCTCACTTCCCCTGATACTTGATCGTGCGGATAGTTGGTAGTTTTGGCATTTCCATGTCGTGGCCAAAGTAATAGTCTGTGTGTGGTGGTTGGTTGTAAGCTACATTTTGCCAAGCGACACTTAGGCGGTAATGAGGATTGTGCATCAAGGTGTAGATTCGATGTTTTGTAGGAATGGTTGTGGAAAATATCCTTAATTCCTTGCCATCTTCAGTTCTTGTAATCAACTCTTCCCTCCAATCCCCAAAAATATCTGCAGAAAGATTCGGATTGGATTTGGTACCATTGTTACGCACCACTTGATAATCTGCTCCAGCTAGCATCCTGTTGGTTTTGCTATTTTCCCAATCCCACTTATCGATGTTGACACCGTCCAACAATTCACGAAGTAAATCTCCGTCCCACCAAATCGCCATATTTGCAGTGGATGGCTTTTTGTCTGAAATGACTTCTCCTTTTACATTCCAAAGACCGCTGAGCCCTTCCCCAGAAGCCCAACTTTCAAATCCACGATGTCTTGGATCTATGTCGATAGCTATTCCCCTTCCGACATCAGCCGATGGATATGACCAGATTACTTCTCCTGTCAATGCATCTCTGAGATTTGCTGCATGTGGATGCCTTGCCCGCTCGTGGATTCCAAATACTTCCATTCCAGGTCTATCTGGATCTATATTTGACAGATGCATCGCATCACCATGGCCCAATCTAGAACTGTAAAGTCCTTTTCCGTCATTGTCAATGACCATGGAGCCAAATACTATTTCATCTTTTCCATCACCATCAACATCACCAACAGACAAGCTGTGATAACCTTGACCCGCATATTTTCTATTTTCTTCATTTCCATCATGACTATCAAATGTCCATACTTCGCTCAACTCACCATCTCTCCAATTCCAGGCAGAAATCACTGTTCTGGTATAATATCCCCTACTAAGAATCAAGCTTGGTTTTTCTCCATCCAAGTAGGCTATACCAGCCAAAAATCTATCAATTCTGTTCCCATAGCCATCTCCCCAAATCTCCTTCATTTCATCTGCACTTGGATCTGTGATCGTAGGATGTCTACTTGGAATGTAATCTGTAGTGGCTAAAGCCGCACCTGTCAGTCCATCAAAAACGGTAAAAAACTCAGGACCTATGAGGATATAGCCGTCCTCATTTCTATGGTCAGCATTTGCATCACCAATGATTTTTCCTTGACTATCTTCGGTGCCGTCAGCAGTTTTGCAGGCGATCTCAGCACGCCCATCACCATCTAGATCATAGACCATAAATTGGGTGTAATGCGCACCTTCCCTGATATTTTTCCCCAAGTTGATCTCCCAAAGGAATTTTCCTTCCAAGGTGTATGCTTGTAAAATAGGGTCTGTTGTGATTCCTTTTTGGGAATTGTCTTTGCCGACACCTACCATGTGTACAACAATTTCATATTTGCCATCACCTGTCAAATCCCCCACAGAAGCATCATTTGCATGGTAACCATCTGGAGTCCTCAATGGTATGGAAAGATAAGGTTTGTCCCATGCATTGTAGGCTTCACCTTGTTTTGTTTCTTCGCCATCGATGATGGTTGTGACATAATAGCTGTTGTCTTGAATCGGATCGGCTGAGCTATCCAAAAAATTGTTACTATCGGTAATTGGGTTGTTATTGACTTTTATGGGTTCACCATCATTTTCAATTCTGTAGAGATTGAAGGCGATGTCTCCCGCTTCTGTTCCCAACTGTCTCCAACTGACAAAAATACCCTCTTGCGATTGAATGGCTACCAAGCCTCTGTCGAGGTGTTCCATTTGCCTTTGTTGGGCAATGGTGAAAAAAGGAATGGCGAGGAAAATAATTAAGTTGGTAAATATTTTGGATTTTTTGAATTGTATCATGTAATGTGTTTTTTTTTGACCCTTAGTGTTCAAATGTTTTTGTATTGAATAAAAAAGGGAAATGGCATAAAATAAGCCATCTCCCCTGTGTATTAACCCAAATAAATTAATTGGTATCCCAGTTGTAAGGTAAGAACCAATCACCTGCAAGTAATTTTGTTCTGACAGCAGCAGCCCTACTTCTATCTACTGGATTTGTTGAATTTGATAATTTATCAAATACCCTATCTGCCAACACAGAAGGATCTCTTCTTATAGCTGTTCTCAAAAGTTGAGGCCATCTATGTCCTTCAAAAGCCAATTCCAGGGCTGATTCCTGTAGAATCAAGTCCTCTGTCCAGATCTTTTCTTCCTCAGTGGACAAATCTTCCGGAAGGGCGATGGTAGGAAGGTTTGCCCTTGTCCTGATTCCAATATGTCTATACCATGGTCCACGGAGGAAAGGAAACTGACTTTCTCTTGCGTCGAATGCATAGGCATCAGGAAAAAAGAGTGTATTCATCACTTCAGTAGCATCCATCAGGTTTTTGTTGAATCCTTCAGGAGTGTATTCTACGTGTACGCCATTGTTCACAAAAGCTCTAGCAAGTCTGCTAAGTCCAGGCAAACTCCCTCTATTGGTTGCTTCAGCATATTTCAAATGAAGAGAAGCAGCTCTTTCGAGAAACCATCTTCCATTTTGAGTTAGTGGTGCAGTAAGCCCATTGTAGTTGAAAGTATATTTCCCTACTTCAGGATATTCTGTTCCATAGTTTTTAGTAGACAATATACCTCTTGAGTCAAACTCAAACCTGTTGCTTTGAACTTGGCTTTCCCAAGCATCTATCACTGCCACAGAAGGTCGGATTTTGTATTCTCCGACACCTTCATTGGCAAATAGTCTTATGAATGGATAGTTTGGTGCAAATTGGCTATCAAAGTGCATTGCCCAAATCCATTCGAAATTATAACCATTATCTATATTTCTTGCGAATATTGATCTCCAACCGTTGTTGTTGTTGTTTACCAGCGTATTGATATCATCCGCTCTTGTGTACTGTACTGAATGTAGAGAGTTACTTTGCCAAGAAATCCTGTAATTATCATAATATACATTTCCTGCACCACCACCAAGCGGAGTTGATGTTTCCAAAACTGCCTTATAGTTTTCTGCTGCTCTTTCATAATTTCCTTTCCATAGATTCAGATCACCCAAAAGCATGCGTTTATTGATAAAGAATTTGGAAGTAGAAATTCCATCAGTCCCTGCAGTAAGATCTATATTATTTGGATACACATCCAAATAAGGCAATGCCTCCATAGTATTGATCAATTGATCCAACAAAGCATCCAATTGAAGTCTAGGAAACAAAGATTGATTGTTCACATCTTTGATTGATTCGATCGCAGAGGTAACATAGGGTACAGTTCCAAAATGAATCCCCAATTGGAGATAAACCCAAGATCTGACAGCTATGATATCAGAAACTCTTTGTTCATATTCTCCAGCATCGATTCTATTTTCCTCCCGCATAATTCCAAGACCCTGGATTGCGTCATTACAGTTTAGGATAACTCTGTAGAATGGTTTTGGGTCTGCGTATTTATTATTGTCAGTAGCCCGAACACTGTGAGTGCTGATTGCAACCAATTCAGCATCTGCATTCATGGTAGGCTCCATCAGGTCTGCACGGAGTTCGTTGAGTATTACATATTGCTCAGCAAGCTGCATCAATTGTCCGTAAATACCAATCACAGCTACATCTGCATCAAATTCATTTTGGTAATACCGATCCTTATCAAGTTCCAGCTTTGGTTCTACCTCAAGCATATCACCACATGCCATTACCCCAAAACCAATAGCACAGGCTATAGAGAGATTTTTGATAGAGTTGGTCAATGTAGAAATTCCTTTGTTAAATCCTGATGTTGAAATCATCTGTAAATTTTTCATCAGCTTATTGTCTAGTTTAATTCTAAAATTTTTCATCATTACAAGCCAATTTTAAGTCCAAGCAAAACACTGCTGAAAGTTGGCATCAACCCATAATCAACGCCTTGACCAAATACACTCCTGGTGGCACTAAACTCAGGGTCATAACCAAGGTAATTTGTCAAAGTGAACAGGTTCTGTCCAGAGCCATAGATTGTCAAGTTTTTCACCATTTTTCCATCGATAGGAATATTGTAGGTGATATTGATAGCTTTTAGCCTCAAGTAAGAACCATCCTCTATCCATCTGTCTGAGAATCTACTATTGCCATAAGGATCACCGAAGGACATTCTAGGCATATCTGTGATCTGACCTTCATTTCTCCATCTGTTGTTCACAGAGATCAATTGGTTGTCGAAATTTGTCATTGATTCCAATTGATGTCTCTGATAATTGTAAATATCATTTCCTACAGAGAAAGTGAATGCTGCATCAAAAGTAAATCGCTTGTAAGCAGCATTCAGGCTGAACATCCCAAAAAGGTCTGGATTAGGATTGCCAATAATTTGCTTATCATTTGCATCTATGATACCATCTCCATTGACATCTACAAACCTCACGTCACCAGCCCTGAAAGGCATCAAAGTCCCATCTGCAGCTCTTGTCTGCAATCCAGAAGCACTTGCTTCAGCGGAAGTACTGAAAACTCCCTCTGTCTTATATCCATAAAACATCGCAGCTGCTTGCCCTTCAGTCGTAATCACTTCTCCACTTCCAACAGGCGTCAATCGCTGATCATAAGGCAAAGCAGTGACTTCATTGATATACCTGCCCAAAGTCAAACCAAGATCCACCTTGAATTCCCTATCCCAAACTCTTGAATTGATTGCAAAGTCAATTCCTTTGTTGTTCATAGCTCCTGAGTTGATCAAGTAGAAGTCCAAGCCAGTCGCTGCATTGAGCGGCTGAAAAGTCAGCATGTTTGAAATGTTGTTTTGATAGAAATCAAGGCTAAAAGAAAGCTTTTGATTGAAAGTAGCGATGTCAACTCCAATGTTGGTTTTCTGGTTGGTTTCCCATTGAATTTCGGGATTTGCCAAATTGGATCTCACCAAACCTTGCATACCCAAAAGGTTACTTCCTCCATAAACTTGGAATGAACCATAATTTCCGATCCCATCATTTCCGGTTATTCCAAAACTTGCTCTCAACTTCAAAAGATCAAGTGCTGAATTGCTCATAAATTCTTCTGAGGAGATCAACCATGCTCCACTGACAGATGGAAAAACACCGAACTTATGACCAAACAGAGATATCCCTTCCTGAGCTTCCTTTCCGATTCTGGAAGAACCATCCACTGCCACAACAGCATTCAAGAAATACTTGCTCATGTAATTGTAATTGGCATTGGCATAGTAACTCATCCAAACCCAGTCTCCAGCAGCACCAGAAGCCCTGTTCAAATTAAGGACTCCTGATTCCAATGTAATCAAGTCATCAGTTCCTGAATTGAATGCAAGGCCTCGATCTTCTTCGATATTGTTGCTTTGGTATCTAAAACCAAGCCCTACATTTAAATTGTGGTTGTAATTGAAGATTTTGTCATAGTTCAACCTGGTATCGCTGTAATTAGAAGTCAGCCTTTGTACTTGACCACCCATTCTATTGGTAATCAATGCATTTGGAGTAACCAATTCCTCAACACCCAAATTTGGAACAAAAAATGATTCACGAACTTGGTCCAAAGTCAATCCATAAAGTGAAGTGATATTCAAGTTATCATTAAATTCATACTTGGCATTGAAAGATCCAAAGAATCTAAACCTTCTATTTTGGCCTTGCATATTATTGTAGATCGCCATTGGATTTGTTTTTCCAAACTCATCCACATCAGAAATATTTGGAGAAATAACTCCATCAGCTGCTATTAAATTTGGAGCCAAAAATGGCGATTTTGTCAAAGCTGTATGAATTGGCGATACTGTTTGGGTACCTCTACCATACATGTATTGATTGGCAATGGCATAGGCAAAAGACATATTCGTACCAGCCGAAAGTTTCTCAGTGATTTTGAAATCACCATTGAACCTCACGCTAGATCTTGAAAACACATCATTTCCAATAACTCCCTTGCTATCAATATGCCCAAGAGAAAGTGCATAAGATGCGATGTTGTCACCTCCAGATACTTTGATGTAGTAGTTTTGATCAAAAGATGAATTCATTACCAAATCTTGCCAGTCAGTATCATTTTGGTAGTTGAAATAACCCAAGGTATCCTGTCTTTCATTCATATAAGGATGAAGCAAAGCTTCTCCAGGAGTCAATCCACTACTCAACAACATCTGTGAGAAATACGGTCTATATTCTCCAGCATCCATCACGGGAAGTCTGCCCGGACTCATATTCACACCTCCATAGGTATGAAAATCAATTTTTGTCGTCAAGCTTTCTGCCCTTGAAGTAGTGATCAATATCACTCCATTCGCAGCTTTTGTACCGTAGATTGAGCTTCCATCTTTGATAAATGTCACGTCTGATACATCCTTGATATCAATCAATGAAAGTGGATTGGAGAAATATCCATCAATGATAGAGTTGTCATATTCATTCATGTCATAGATCATTCCATCAACTACCACAAGTGGTTGTGTATTGGAATTCAAGCTGGATAACCCTCTGATAAATGTATTGGCACCCATAGCCAATGTGCCTGATCTTCTGATCATATTCACACCAGCAGCACCTCCTTGAAGGGCTGTTTCTGGAGAAACTGCATTCATGGTCCAAGAATCTCTTAGATTTACAGTAGAAGTTGCTTCAGTATTATGGTTTCCGAAAATCCTTTTGTATGGGAGTTGGACAGTGTAGCCGGTTTTTGTCAAATCTCCATCTGTCAACATAATGGTAAGCTGCTGCTGTCCTCTGACAGGGATCTCTCTGATTACATTGTCATCCCAACGAAGCTGAATAGTGCTTTTCAAAGAAGGAACTAGCAATTCGAAAGCTCCTTCTGAATTGGTAAATGTGGAAGTAAATTGTCCAAATGAAACAGCGACACCTTCTATGGCTTGACCATTTCTTTCAAATGTGATTTTTCCTCTTACCAAAACTCCTTGGTCTATGGTAGGAGCGCTTACTTCTACCACCTCTTGATCATCTTGTGCATTGACAGGATTACCTGCAAATAGCCCAAAAAGAAGCAGACCTAAGGCAAATTTTATATATGTAGTATATTTTGTCATGGTTTAAATTTTAGGCTTATTCAAAAACAGGTTCAAGTCTTATGTAATCCAGCACCATTGTATTCCAATCATTGTTAGTCACAGATGCTGATGTCAAGAGCAATTTTAGATTGCCATAACTATCGACTTCATACTCACCGACGAATACCTCTTCAAATGTGTTTCTGACAACCCATTGATAGCCAAAAGTTCCATTTGTGACTTCATTGATAGCAATTCTCTGCTCGTTGTCTCTTGGAATGTAATCATCGTTGACAGCCCTCCAATAGACGTTATATTTTACAGAATTGGCATTTGGTACGTGATAGGTTAGGTGAAAACTTGCCGTTCCATGACCTCTTACTAATACATCTCTTCCACCTGAGGCCCAGCTTCTAGGTCTAATACTCACTCGATCCCTACTTCCACTTACAGCATCGAAATCCTCCCCCTCTATGATGATATTTGGGATTTTGTCAGAAAGCTTAAAGTCAAATTTATCCATCACATAAATCACCCCGTTGCTGGCATTGATCTGCTCAACTACGTTTGCCTGATCAAAATAAACTTCCACACTATCTACGGATAGCAACTTAGAAGGAAGTTCATCATATTGAGCACCTTTCAGCGCTAAATCTTTGGCAACTCCGAGTGTATAAGCCTTCAAGATTTCACCTTCGGGAAGGGTATCCTTATAATATACTTTTAGCTCTTCTTTGAAATTTTCAAAAGCTGCATCAGTAAGCATGATGTAAGTATATACCGAATCTTCATTGCTCAAATCAACTATTTCTGTTTGGAAGTAATTGGTACTCACATTTGTGATTGGGTTGATATCGAGCATGTTCAGGATGTAGCTATTGGTAGCATTTGATGCTTCTTGCTGCATGATTTCCCAAATATTTTCTTTGGGTTCAAGGATTCCGTTGACTTTGTGAATCACTCCGTTTTTGGCAAGAATATCTTTTGTAGTCAAATTCACTGAGGCATTAGAAGACTGAAAGGAGTTTCCATCAAATGTATTGGTTTTGCCATTGAGCATTTTGATTCTCAGTGGCTCAGTAGCCTCACTGGAAAAACTCTCAAGGAAGCCAATGTGATTGCGTACAAAACTTTTCAAAGCTTCGGAATTATTTCTAATAGAAGCTGGCAATGCCTGCAAAGCAGTGTTGGTAGGTGCCCAAATGGTGTAAGATTTGTTTCCTGTAATCTCAGCCGCTACTCCAGAAGTTCGGAGCAACTCAGCAAAATCTGTAAGTTCAGGATCATTTTCCAAGAGCTGAACCAGAGCTTTGTCGCTGTCATTTCCAGTTTGGTATCGATCATCCCAAGGGTCAGAACATGCCCCGAAGAAAATCAAAATGATAGCATATATAAATATTTTGTTCATAACATTCAGTTTACAATAATTAGATTTTTGAAATGGATCGAATCAATCAAAGATATAAGTGTTGATTCGATCCATATTATGCTTTGGATTTAATCAGGGAAGACGGCCTGACCATCACGGCCAAACTTCGGCCAGATCTGATCCATATCCTCTGGGATAAAGTGAATCATATCCACATGGAATCCTCCACCGCCTCTTGCATTTCCGAAAACTCTATCAAATCTCAATACCTGCTCACCAGTTGTCGTCACATCAATGATTCCAACCAATCTACACATGTACCTATTGCCATCAGTTCCTCCAAGTAGGTATTCCTTCCACCCTCTTGCTTCCAACTCGTCCTCTGGGACATTTGGAGAATTTTCAGCAGTATCCAAAAGTCTTGCCCCTGGGATTTCTTGGCCATTTAGGCTAATTCTTAGAATACAATTATTTCTTACATCCAAACGTCTATAAGTGACCCAAAGCTTGTATCTACCTCTCACCAATAGTGGGGTTTGCATCTCTACCCACTCAAGTCTATTTCCCAATATCTGAAGCTTCATAAAATCACCATGGTTTCTCCACAATTCATTCAGACCAGGAGGGTTGTATGATACAAGACCGTTTACAGCACCACCTGCCCAAGTCATTCTCGAAAGCTCGCCAAGTCTCAAATAGTATTCAGATGCACCTGGAACTCTGAATATCGAGGTCATTTGTCTTAACTCTGGCTGTTCTGCCACATCCCAATAAACTGGCGTAGGAGCTCGAAGCTTCAAGTTGAAATGCATATCTACACTGTGAACCACGCCATTGGTTACAGAAATGTCACTCCTTGATCTTATGATCGGAGAACCTTCCTCCAAGACTCCGAAAAACATGTCTTCATTCACCAAAACCTGCTCTCCCTTTAATCTGATGGTGATTACTTCGTCAGGAGCCTTGGTAGCATGTGCAGTAGAAGTCAATAAATCCGCTACAAACTTTATATCAGTTAACACATGGTAAGCTATATACAAGTTTAAGCTATCTGACATATTCGAAGGATCATTTAGATGCGAGTATCGACTCCTTAATTCTGCATAACTATTGAAACCTGCATCTGCCAAGACTGCATTGGATTCTGCAAGCACTGTGTACCAAACATTTTCCTCTTCAGTGTTCAATGTTTCAAACCAGCCAGTTTCTTTCAAAGCCTCTGTGAAAATTGAGTAATCAGGATTTGATTCCAACTCTTGTGCAGCTGTACGGATCGGGGGAGATAGCACATTGTCTATCACATGCAAAACACCATTTCCTACAGGTACATTTGTTTCAGTTATTGTCGCTTGTCTATTGACTCTATATACAGCCCTTCCATCAATAAACTCAGTACCTGTCACCAAGTACTTTCCAAATTGGGTAGGAACTTTGAGCTTGCCATCTGTAAAGCTTGCTGTAGACAAAGTATCACTCAATAAGTGGAATCTTACAATGTCTGCTGCTTCTGATTGGGAAAGACTATTGAGGCTCAAACTATTTTCGGCAAGAAAAGAATCTACCGCCTCATTGGTTGGAGCAAAGAATGTATATGTGCCATAAGCATTCAAGTAAGAAGCTGTATTGGAGACTTCCAATATCCTCTCTAAACTTGAGAACTGCTCTGGTTTACTTCTGATATAATCTGTAATGTTCACATCATCAGATACATTTACGTTTGCAGGTGGCTCAAATTCACAAGCAAACAAACCCAACATCAATAGTAGAGACCAAACTCCACTTTGAATAAGTGTTTTTTTGGTTATTTGGGAAGTATTCATATGGTTAATGTTTTAGGTTATTGCAATTATCTTAGGTAATATTCATTCTGTACCAAATTCGGATTGGAATTCAATTCTGTATTGAAAATTGGTAAATAGTGGCTTCTGGTATCTCGGAGTTGGTTGATGATAGAGTTGAGGTTAGTAACAGGAGCATTTTCTATCGCCACCGTGATCAACAAATCCAAATTTGAATAATTGTTCATCTTTGCCACCCTCAACAAATCAAACCAACGCTTTCCTTCAAATGCAAACTCTCTAGCTCTTTCATTTAGAATGTATCTCAGAATAGCATCACCGTCAGTTGGACCTGGATTTTCTACCGTTGACATTGCTGCCCCTCCTCTTTCTCTGATGGTCTCCACAATTTCCAAAGCCTCTGCACCTCTGTTCAATTGTGAAAGTGCCTCTGCTTTCATTAGCATGACATCAGCAAGTCTGTAAACTATCCAGTTTGCAAAAGATTCTGTGGCTGTCCGTCTTGTATCTGGACCCAAACTTGTGTATTTGAAAATCTCCCCAGAAGTCTTCAAAGAAGCATCTATACTTCTCAAATCAATATCCTCCGGCTCTTCAGGATTGAATCCATATACTCCTTCCAAAACTGAAGGATAAGCAATAAATCTTCTTCCTTGATCAAAGCTGAACATTTGGAAAAAAGGATTATTCTGTGGGGCTTGGTACTGAATTTCAAAAATGCTTTCCACAGAATTTCCCTCAATAAACAAAGCTCTCGCCCAATCAGCTTGGGGAACCAATCCGTAAGGGCCAGCCAAAACTTTATCAGCTGCTTGCACTGCCATTTCGAAATTTTCCATCCAAAGGTGAACGTCAGCCTGAAGCGCATTTACTGCATACTTTGTCATTCTTCCCTTTGAAGCAATGTTACTTTCGTGACCTTCGTAAATATCAATTTCAGCAAGATTCAAGTCTTCCAATATTTGGGCAAGCACTTGTTCCTTAGTAGATTTTGCAGGTGCAAGTTCATCTTCGTCAGTATCCACAGCATCGATTACCAAGGGTACATCACCGAAAGTCCTTACCAAATAAAAATACATCAATGCCCTTAGCGCTCTTGCTTCAGCGACATAGTTTTTCATCTCCTCCTCAGTAAAAGTCTGATCAGTCTCCAGTGCCAACGCCGCATAATCCACGACAAGATTACACAGGTTGATCGTACCATAAAATGAAGACCAATCGGCTATACTATTTACCGGTTGAATATTCCCGAAAATAATTTGAGTATCATTAAAATTAGCCCCTTGGTTCAAACCAACCATATAGGCTCTCAATTCTCCCCAAAGGAACATGTTTTCAGTAACATGAACTCCCCGGAAGTTTCCAGTCATCGAAGCATATGCCCCAAACATGGATGCACGTACCTGCTCTTTGGTTTTCCAATAGTCTTGCTTTACCACGCCATTAATTGGTCGCATATCCAACCAGCCATCGCAGCCTGTGCTCAATACAAGGAGCAAAGCAATCATGAATGTATTTATATATTTTTTCAACATAATAAGTTCTCTTTAAATGTGAATGGCTTGCTTAAAACCTTGTGTTGATCCCTAGGGTGAAAGTTTTCACTGGAGGAGTTCTTGCAACATCATATCCGATTTGGAAAAGTCTGTTGGCATTGTTGCTTGTCATCCCAACTTCTGGATCTTGACCAGTATAGTTAGTCCAAGTGAACAAGTTTTCCGCAGTGATGTAGAAGCTAAGCTCACCAAGTTTTGTTCTATCGAGGAAGGTTTTAGGCATTGCATACCTTACAGTAAGTGTTCTGAATCTAAGGAAAGAACCATCCTCCACATACCTGTCAGAACCCAACCAGTTATACCCAGTTCTGATCAATGCTCTAGGCATGTCAGTTTCATCACCAGGGAACCTCCATCTATTCAAAGTCGCAGCATTCTGGTTCTCGTAGTTATACATATTTTCGGTATCCATCTTTGTCCTATTCACGATAGACACACCATATCTAAAGTTGAAGTATCCAGAAACCTGAAGGTTTTTGTACCTCACTCTTGGACCAAATCCACCAAACAGCTTCGGGTTTGCATCCCCTAGCCATACCAAATCTTTGTAATCTATATTGCCATCATTATTGATGTCTTCATACATAGCATCACCCGGTTGGAACTGGTAGTTAGTGTTTGGGTAGTTGAATGCCATTTGGATCGGATCACCATTTGGGCCTATGATTGCATTTCCATTTGCATCTTTTGCGATCGTAGCTTCGCCGTCTTTATATACACCCTGATATTTGTAGCCATAGAATGATCCCAAAGGCTGACCAGTTTGGATATTGATATAGTAGTTACCATTGAACTGCATTTGCTCCAAGTTGTCAGTTTGATATAGTTCACTGATTGATCTGACGATATTGTCATTTCTTGCAATGTTCATATCAAAATTTACAGTAAGGTTTTTTGATCTATGCAAAGTTGTGAATACAGACAATTCATAGCCTTGATTATCCATAGACCCGATGTTCATATTGATTGAATTGAAACCAGTGGAACTTGGAATTCTCAGGTTATCAAGAAAAAGATCGGTAGTTCTGTTTCGGTAAACATCCAAAGCCACATTGATTCTGCTTTGCCATACTTCCAAGTTCAAACCGAAGTTTACCTGAGTTACAGTTTCCCATTTGAAATTTGTCAATTCAAGGCTTTGCGGAACGATACCCGCTTCCCCCATGTAGTTCCAAGGAAGGTTGGCGTAAGTACTGAAATATAGGTAGTCGGCACGTGGGGTATTTCCACTTTGTCCATAACTTGCCCTTAAGCTCAATTCGTCGACAAAAGTCTGGTTTTGCATGAAATTCTCGCCAGAGATTCTCCATCTACCAGAGATACTTGGGAAAGTTCCCCAGCGATTGTTGGATCCAAATTTTGAACTTCCATCTCTTCTCAAAGCACCATTGACGATATATTTATCTCTAAAGCTGTATTGAAAATTAGCTACTGCACCTACACTTCTTGATTGGCTGGTGAAACTATTCAAAAACACATTGTTATCTCTAGATACCGAAGCTGGATCCTGTAGGAAAGAGGAAGGGGAATTACTGGTCTCTACCCTATAGCTGTCATTTCTCTGATCCCAAGTAGTGAATAGCAACATTGCCATCAAGCTATGGTCTTCGTTAAACTCTTTGGTATAATACAACTTTGTGAAAGTCTGTGTGATAAGCTGATCAGAGTTCAGGTTTGTAGCTCTGTTGACATTTTGATTATTCATCGGAAGACCTGTTACAATCTGCGGAAGAAACTCATCCGTCTTTGTATTATTAATATCAAATGCAACATCCGACTGAAACATCAATCCTTCCAATATATCGTACTGGATGGTGAATTTTGGCATAATTCTGTTACTGACTGCTACATTTTGAGATTCTCGAGCCATTGCTACTGGATTGTAGGTACCCGGAAAGCCCCCTTGAATATTAAATTCCGGGGAAAAGTAGTTAGGGGTCCTATTCCCATTGATATCATATTCGTATATAGACATATTCGGCATTCTTCCATAGGCAATCCCTCTGACATTTGGCCTCCAATTTCTTGACGTTTTAGAATTTGTATAAGCCAAATCAGTCAAAATCCTGATTTTGCTTGAAACAAAATAATCTAGTGCTATTCTCGTAGAGAACCTGTCAAATCCAGTTCCTACTGTAGTACCCTCAGAGTTGTTTTTGTTCACGCCCACTCTGTATCGGGTTTTTTCACCACCACCAGACAAGGCAAGGTTGTGATCCAACATGTAGCCTAATTGTGTGATTTCACTGATCCAATCAGTATTGTTGTTGTAATTGTAGAAGTAGTATGGATCCCTTGGGTCATAGGAAAACTCTTTTGTGTTTTCTGTATTCAATGGAATCCCAAAGCTGTTCATAAAACCTTCCGCTATCAAAGTGGAATATTGGTTACCATTGAGCATAGGGATTTGGTCTGGCTGTTGCGTGACCGCTCCTCTAAAGGAGTAATTGATGGTTGGTTTACCTTTTTCACCCCTTTTGGTTGTGATGACCAATACACCATTGGAACCTCTAGTACCCCAAATGGCAGTAGCAGCAGCATCTCGCAACACGGTGATAGACTCAATATCAGCTGGAGCTACATTCAATAACTGCGCATATTCTTGCTCGTTGGCATTCGCAAAATCAAAGGAAGAAGTTTCAGTTTGGAAAGGAATTCCATCTACTACGATCAAAGGCTCTGAAGTAGAATTGATGGAAGTAGTTCCCCTCACCCTAATGGACATCCCTGCTCCAGGATCACCGGAATTGGATATGATATCCACACCGGCCATTCTCCCCTGCAACGCTTGGTCAATAGACAATGCAGACATTTCCCGAAGCAATTCCGCATCTACAGTAGAAGTGGCGGAGGTCATTTCCCTTGGATCCATTTTCATCATCCCTTGATCCACATACTTTTTGGCCGTTACTTCAGCAATATCCAGATCACTGATGTCCGAAACGAGTGAAATATTGATTTCAGATCTATTATTGATGGGGATAGTTTGAGTTTTGTAACCAATAAAAGAAACACGAAGTAGGTTTTGCTTACTGTTTACTCTTAGGGAAAAATTACCATTGACATCAGTCGCCATTCCTCGGATGGTTCTTTCATCTGACCTATCTAATTCCATGATAGTAGCTCCTATGATCGCCAGCCCATCATCTTTGTCGATGACCTTACCTCTTACTATTTCAGTGACTTGCTGAGAAGCAGCTGTCTGGGCTTCTGCTTCCGGAAGGAAAATCCAGAGACCCATGACTACCCAAAGCATCTTTTTAGTAAAATTATTCATATAAATATCTTTTAGTTTTGGGATTGTTAATTAGTATTCCAGGACTCTATCCAATAGATGAATCACAGCTCTGCTTGCAAGTACATTGCTTTGAGGCAAGATCACATTTGCGACATTTCCTTGGTTATCTCTCACAGTCATCGTAAATGGTGGGTTGTTTCCATTGGCGCTGTTGTCTATGACTACTTTCTGGGCCTCACCCTCCAAGGTGACAAATAGTGTATTAAACTCTTCCCCAGCTGGATTTACTATCTTTTTCCCATCTGGTACTATGGTATTTCTCGGTATGAAATGATACTTCAAAAAAGTCGCAATCCGTTCTCTTTCCTCTACATTCCCTGTAAAAGGATCAGCAGGAAGTTTTCCATCCAATACCGCTTGTTCTATCGCATCATTTGAAGGAGCCAAAACAGTAAAAAATGCTCCCGAACCTACGCCTTCTATCTGCAAAGTGCCGGAGTTGTAAAGAGAAGATCCTCTCAAATAATCAGAAAACCTAGAAAACTGAGGTGTGTCAAAAATACTTTGGGCAAGTGTTTTCTCTGTGTATTTCAGTAATCCATTGACATATAAAACATAGCCGTTGTTTGCCAAATGAGATTGAGCTACATCAAAATTCAAAGTGACACCTTCATCTGCGTTTCCAGAAGCATAGATTTGGTTGTTTTCGATCCTTATATATTCTCCTCCAAATGTTTCAAAGATTTTTGGGGTATTCAAATCAGCAAGTTCAGATGGATTGTCTATTTGAATCAAAGATAATTCTAGCATTCTGCTGATTCTATCAAATGCAAGATTGCCACTTCCATTGAAAGTCCATTCAGTAGGTGTTCCTGGGTTGTATTCAAAACCAGCATCTACTATTTGTTGATTTGACATCATGATCAAGCCGAAATTTTGGCCCGGTGAAGAAATTGTAAACCTGTATGGCCCCAATAAAGTCCTCATGATACTGTAAGCTGGATTCAAATAAGGCTTACCGTACACTGAAAAAAAGAAATTTCCTTCCTGCACTCTATTGGTTCCATAAAACAAACCATTGCTAAGCACCTTTTTATCAGTGATGTTTGATTCCAGATCGAATCTTGCAGGCTCTCCAAGAGCATTGCTATTTTCTCTCAATTTACTTGGCCATACAGCAGACTGGAACATGTGCATGTTCACAAAATCAAACATGATTTCATCTGGTACATTGCTCACTGCACCATAATTTTCTAATAGGATATCATCCAAAAACTGTTGCAAAGCAGCGTTTTCAGGAGCAAATAGGGTCCAAGAATCTGACTGTGCGTCGTTGACATTTGCACGTAGAAAATTTTCATTGTTTGGTGCAAAAGCATATTGCCCAGAGTAGGATTTGACATGCACTGGCCCCATCAGCTGCTGCAATGCTCCATATCTTTCCGTCAATTGTGGATAAGACTCAGAATCGTAATTTACAGCGACATTATTTGCTCTGTTTCTATAATCCATTTCCACAATAGACTTGAACAAGCTGTATTCTGGCTTACTTGCTAGATATTCCTCGATATTTTGTAATGGTTCTATCACGCGATCCAAAACGTGGATCACTCCATTTTCGGCTCTGACATTAGAGATTGCTATGTTTGCCCTATCTACTTGCGCTCCTGAGAAAGTCCTGTTATAGAAAGCTTCAATATCCTGGGCTGTGATATCTTTTTGTCTCAGGTAATGATTTAAAAAATAAGGAACATGCTTGTTGTTGTTGTCATTGATGGAAAATGTACCGATACCATTTCTATTGGCACCAATTACTTCCATCTCTTCACCATATACATTCCTCCTCGTGACACCTGTATAATAGGCAGTTTTTCTTCTAAATGAGGAAGAAAGTGTGTCGTTTCCAGGCCCTGTTTGATAGAAAGCCAGCGTGTTCAAGTCATAGGCATCGAATACCAACGAGTAAGCTACCAATTTGAAAGCCGTTTCGTCATCGATATCTTGAACCCCTGAAATACCCTTTTCAAGGAAATAGGCTTCATAGGCTGAATCATCAGGAGCAAATACTGTCCAATACCCGGCAGAACTTAAGGTCTCCTTGTACCCTGCCCTCTCTACCAATGCCAAGTAATGGTCAAAATTGCCCTGAAATCTCGCAGAATCTGACAATACCTGATAAACTGGCCCAGCGAGGTTGGATGGTCTAGCGTAATACTCATCAAACTCTTGTTGACAGCTTATCATGGATAAACCCATCATAATTGCCAATAGAGGTAGATAAATTCTAATGGTAAATTTGTTCATATATTATTTTGGTTTATTGATAATCAGAGGTTGAAAGAGCCGGATTTTTTTCCTTTTTCAGAATCATAATACATGACCTTCAAATCAAATAAAATTCTGCTATTCCACCCTATTTCGAAATTTATGAAAAACAGTTTTTTAAGGTATCCTGTAGTATCTGCAATCGGGTGAAAAATTTTATTGATTTTTATATCATTTTTTACTTAAAAAATTTCTTAAATTCTATATATAGGATTTAAAAAAACTAATTATCAACAAAATGACAGTTTTTTTAAAAAAATTTTAATAGGAAGGCAATAATGGTATTTATTTCTTAATCAAATAAAAACACAATAGATAATTTTAATTTTAAACTTTTGTTCTTAAAAATTAATTTCGGCAGTTTTTTGGCAGCTCAATCTTCTGAATACCAAATAACTGTAAATTAAAAAAGTGACAATTCTTTATTTTAATTAGAGGAGTTAAACGTTCCGTGCCAATGGCTCCGATATTCATATCGGGGGAGGGAAAGACTCCCTCGGAGCATTGTCAAGTCCTGAAAATAGTTGACTCTTTTTTGTTTCAATTAGAGGAGTTCAACCCTGTCTGACGCCAGGCAGTCCGCTTCGGGGTTGTTGGTCCTAACCATCATCTTTATTCCCCGCATTTCATACGGGGCTCCGCCACGGCGGACAAGTTATTGAAATGTTGAAGCTCCCGATTCTCGGGACAGGCTCTTCAGGCTTGCGTTTTCCGAATATAACTTTGTGTCTTGGATCTTTGTCACGTCTCATATCTCACGTCTCATGTCTCACATCCCATATCTCTAGTTTCTCGCATCTCACCTTTTTAAAAACTACCAATTATCCGGCACAGGAATAATACAGATATTCATACTCCTGTTATCTTCAGAAAGCATGGCAGATTGGATTTGAATTTTGGTTCCTTGAGGATTGAATGTTGGATGCGGATGATCAGCTGCTGTAGTTTTGTGTCCTGTAGAAAGGATTTTCATCTCTTTTGTTTGTCTATTGATCAAATATAAAGTTCTGGAGAAATCATCACCAACTGCCCATTTGCCATCTGGGGATCCATGGACATGCCATAGCCCACTTCCGCTTGGTGTCTGTCCTTCGATGCGCATCTCTCGTGTTCTGAGATTTACAATTGCTAGACCTGTTGGTTTCTCTCTAGTACCAGATGGTCCCCAAGACGCCTCTTGACCTGGGTTCGCTGCTGAGGTTTCTTTCTCTTCTTTTGTTTCGAATTCAATGTCTCTATGTCCCATGATCGCCATAGCCACTTCATCTTTGCTGATTACTGCTTCATGCGTCACCCATTCGTATTCTGACTCAGAATACAGAGGCCTCAAACCCGAACCATCTCTCATCACTGTCCATGTACGTTGCGGTGACTTCCCGCCAGTTTCCCAACAAAAAACGATCTCTCCAGCCACCCAAGGATTGGTCTGAACATGGCCTACTTGAAATGGGACAGCAACCACTTGGGAAATCTTGCCTGATTTCAAGTCCATGCTCGCTATTCCTCCAGGGCCAGCCCCCATGTTCCTAGGACCAAAACTAGGCTCTATAGCCACACTTTTGTCAATGTGTTTTGAAGCTTCTTCTTTGTTGATTTTGAAATAAACACTTTTCTCATCAGCGTCCAATGCCATATCTCCGCCATTTCCCATAGACTTTGGCACTCTACCATGAATGGTTTCATAGGTCGACTTTTTCTTTAGCTTTTTTGATTCACTGTCTGCAAATAGCTTTCCCAAATCAACAGAAACCACTTCCATATCTCCCACTTCCAGTTTTCTCATGTAGAACAAGCGCATTTCTTTGTGAGAAAGTGTAAGCATTCCATCATAACCTCCTTCTGTGACTTGGACGATTTCCCCGGAATTCTCATTCACTGCCAATGCTTCACCTTTTACCCTATTTGATCTGAAAACCAACCAATTTCCATCAGCTGTCCACTGGGGATGGGTTGGGTAGATTTTCGAATCGCCAGCCGGAGTACTGGTCAAAAAAATCAAGTCAACACCTGTCTCGGGGTCTTTGATTGTCTTTTTTTCGGAAGGAAACCTTGTTCCTATTTGTGCACTGGCCATCTCTGGGATTAGCAAGAGGATCAATAGAAATGTTATTGAATTTAAAATTTGATAGTTTTTCATTATAAGTGGTTTTTTATGGGTTTTTGGCTTATGGGAATATTCTGGATTGGTCTGTGAGGACACAGACCAAGGTTATTTTGATTATTAGATTGGTCTGTGAGGACACAGACCAAGGGTGTTTTGGTTCTTAGATTGGTCTGTGAGAACACAGACCAAGGGTGGCAGAAAACCTTGACTTTTATATCTAGCTAAAAGCAAATTCTCCCTTTTACTCTTCTTCAGTTTTGACCAACCCTTCAGATGTTTCACCATTGATTTTGACATTCTTGAATGTTACATCTTTGAAATGATTGGTTTTGAAATGTTGATCTACTCCATTGATAGTGGTATTTGTCATGACGAAATTCTCAACTGGAGAAGATTCATAGGCATTGATCATGACGGCATATTTTCCACCATCTTCTACTTCAAGGTTGTCCACGTAAATGTTTTTTATAGTAGGAATATGGTCTCCTTCCTCTTCATAGAACATATTGAAACGCACTGCAGCTTCTTTGTAAGTACCGACTTTGACATTTCGCATATAGACATTCTCTACTGTGCCACCTCTTTTGGAACTGGTCTTGATTCTCAAAACCCTGTCTAGGTTAGGACTGCTCATGACCAAGTTTTGTGCAAAGATATTTTTTGCCCCACCTGATATTTCACTTCCTATCACCACTCCTCCATGACCTTCTTTCATCGTGCAGCCTTCGATGACAATGTTTTCAGAAGCAACTCCCGGGTCACGGCCATCTTCATTTCTCCCTGATTTGATCGCGATACAGTCATCACCGGTATCGAAGTAACAGTCTTTGATCAGCACATTCTTACAAGCCTCTGGATTACAGCCATCGTTATTTGGTCCCAAAGTCTCAACGCGAACACGCTCTACGGTGATATTTTCGCTCAAAATTGGGTGGATGTTCCACATGGGAGAGTTCAGTAAAGTAATGTCTTGGATCAGGATATTTTTGCATTCATAGAACTGTACAAACTGTGGTCGAAGGAAATGTCCCTCGCCAAAGATCCTTTCATCCAAAGGAACTCTGTCTGCTACCATTTGGTGAAGGAGTTTGCGTGCGGGTGTTTGTGTTCCCTTACCTTCTTCCCAACCATAGTGCCTTGCACCACACCAGTACCACCAATTTTCTATACTTGAATTTCCATCAAGCACTCCTTTTCCAGTCAGCCCGATATTCTCTTGTCCATTGGCATAGATGAATGGAGAGTAATTCATCAGCTCCATCCCTTCCCAACGGCTATGCACCAATGGCAAATAATCTTCTGGATTGTCACTGAAAAGCAAAGTTGCACCTTCTTCCAAATGCAGATTGACATTGGACAATAAATGGACTGCACCTGTCAAATAAGTGCCTTTTGGTACGATCACTTTTCCTCCACCAGCTTCGTGACAAGCCTTGATGGCATTTTTGATCGCCTCTGTATTCAAGAACTCTCCACCTTCTTTTGCTCCAAAGTCACCAATCAAAAACTCCCGATCTTCAAATTCGGGGGCGACGATCTGATCCAAAACAGATTGGAGACCGTCCCAAGGATCAAATTCCTTTTCTTCTTTCGGTTGTTGACAAGATGCATGAAGCAGGCCAAATACGATAAATAAGCAAATCCAGTGATTTTTCATATTCTATTTTTTTTCAAAGGTTACATGATCTCGAAAACTTTTGGGATGACGATTTCATGTTTTCCAGGTTCATTTTTCTAATTCTATGCATGCCATGATAAATGGCCCAACGCCTTTCGGGTCATTGGTTTTGATTTTTTCATTGATATAATAATCGTAAGTACCATCCCGATATGGATTTCCGCCCAAACCAGCTACAGCACAGACTTGATGCAAATGAATTTCTCCATCAACAGTTACCTCCACCATATTTTTGAGCATTCCTTCAAGGCATTTTTCAGCTACTTTTCTGAAAGAAATCTCCAAATGTCCATTGTTTGCCCCTTTTGCCAAAGCATATGCAAACATGGCGCTGACTGAAGCTTCCTCAAAATTCCCAGTTTCTTCTCCTTTATCCACCACTTGGTACCAAAGTCCAGTTTCGGGATTTTGATAGGGCAAAATTGCCTTAGCCAATCGTCCCAAAATACCCTGAACTTCAGCTCTTCCGGTATGTGATTCTGGAATGTAATCCAAAGCGTCAACCAATGCCATGGCGTACCAACCCATTGCTCTCCCCCAAAACTCAGGGGATTTTCCTGAGTCTGAATCAGCCCATTGCTGCAATCTGCTCTCGTCATAACCATGGTACAACAAGCCCGACTTTTCATCCCTAAGATGCTTTTCCAACAAAACCAGTTGCAAAACCCCCTGATCTATGGCTTCTGGTTCTTCAAACTCAACTCCATATCGAATCAAAAAAGGAGTGCCCATATATGCTCCATCAAGCCACATTTGCCATGGGTATCGGAGCTTGTGCCAAAATCCGCCATCGGTCGTTTTCGGCTGCCATCTCAATTGATTCCGAAGTGTCTGCAAAGCGATCAAGTACCGATCTTCTCCTGTGTTTTCATAAGCTTGGAAAAGCAACTTTCCGGAATTGATCATGTCTATGTTGAAAGTTTCTTGCTGATAGGTTTTGATTACTCCATCTTCTGAAATCATCCCATCGAGGTACTCCATCACATAGTCATTGTATTCGGTTTTGCCTGTTTTTTGAGCAAGTTTTTCGAAAGCTGTGAGCATCAGACCTTGTGGATAACTCCAGACTGGTTTTTCCATAAACTCGATCATCCAAGGTTCTGGGTTTTGCTTCATCACAGACAAAGCTGTCCGCTCTGACCAACTGAGTTTATCACTGATGGTCTGTGCTTGTACAGCTCCGACCAAAAGCATACCCAAAATAAATACTGATAAAAATCCTTTCTTCATCATTTCATTTGTTTAAGACCTTCCCATTTGACCTGCCATTTGCCATTGTCTGGGAAGCCTGGATTAGGTCTGTCAGGCGCTCCTTCCCATCCGGCAGCCATCATGGCTACGGCTGTCAGCAAACCACCATTTCCTGGAAGGTAAATTCTCAGTCTTTTGTCTTGGTAATTGTGCCCATTGGGTAGGTAAATGTTCTTTTGCTTACCCAAAAATATAGCATCCAATGCTGTCTCCGGCATATCCAATCTCGCTGCATTCATTGCTATCATGGGATAATCCCAGCCCCAAGTGGTATCCCATTGCCAGATTTCAAGGATTTTCTCCAAAGTATTGCGCATGATCTCTGGGTCAATCATATCTGTCTTGGGCAACATACCATAAGCACCCAGCACTACCGGATGATCATGCAGGTAAAATTCATCGATATAAGCATTTGGATGGGTAGAACTTGGCAGATAAAGCCCATCCTTGATCGGCAATGGTGCAATATTATCCAATACTTCCTGCCATTTTGGGTTACTGGTTTCGCCCAAGCGCTTTTGCCAATCCAATGCTACCGTCAATCCAAAATGCCAATAAGCCAACTCAAAAGGAGGATCATCCGTGGCATTGGCAGGGAATAATTCTTGTGCAGGAATCAAAGGGGCGATCAAATGATACTTTCCAGTTTCTTCACTCTTCTGGGCAAAAGAAGCCATGAAATCCGCTGTTTCGTAAACCAATTCCTTATACTTTTCCAACAAAGCCACACTGCTGTCTTGGGCATAAAGCTGCTCCACAAAGTATAGAATATGCGGCTGTTGCCAAATCAAATACGCGGCAACCGAAGAAGGACTTTCATCACCATAAGGATCTGTCATTTTCTGCCACCTTGCCCCTTCAAAACCCTGACGCTTTGCGGTAGCTTTTGCCTTGTCCAATACATCAAAGTACCATGGCAAACTCTTCTCCAACAACTCAGGTCTTCCCCATAATGGAAAATGCGCTCCATGCCACCAATGCATCTCGATGTGGAATTTTCCATACCAAGAGTTCATCGTCAAACCTGTCTCCTGCGGAGGAAGTGAACCTGTACAGTTTACTTTGGTCAAGTATTGGGACAAAACCACACGCCTTTCCAGTTCATGTGCCCGCCCGTCTGTACTTCCAGAAAAGTCAATAGCGCCACCTGAATTCCAGAATTGTTCATAACCTTTCTTGGAACTTTCGGCAGTAGCAGAGAAGCTCGGGGTATTGGTTTTTGCTTCTTCTTTTGTGAAAAATGAAGAAAATTCCAATGTCTCTGAACTTGGATCAGGTGTGAAATAATACTTGTGCTTTTCCGGAGAGTCCCAAGAGCCATCACCTGACCAAGCCACTTGGGTAAAGTATGCAGCACTGTCGAGCTTTCTTTCGAACAAAACTTCCTGTGTGGATAACTCTTTCAATTCGGTAGAATGCCGATCCTGTTTTTCCCAGTCATAACCGGGGCAAACATGGCAGCCCGAACCGTAAGGGAAATTCATTTTGACTTTCAATCTGCCTGCTTTTACCAAAGGAGATTCGATTTTGAAAGCTATACCATCTAGCTCTTGATGTGCATACAAAGTCAGTGAAATTGGGCTGCCTTCCAGTTCGTATGTGGAAACAATCTCTCCCTGCCAAAGACCCAATCTTTGGTTGATATTTTTCAAATCTTCAAGCTTGGCAACTTCCCCATTTTCCTTGAGCAATTCCAAACCGATGATGCCCAAGTGAAATCTATGTGGACTGGTTCTGAAATAATCAGTTACTTCCTTTTTCCTGCCTTCTTTGTGCTGCACGGGAAATGAAATCACCTGGCCTGTGGCTGACGTATCATTTCTCAATATTTCATTCCAGTCATAGTCTCCCGGATTGGGAAAAGCATGCCATGCCCATTGTGTTTGGGTGCCTAAAGAGACGCCATTTTCATATTCTTTGTAAAAAGTCTGTAAACCACTGACATCTACAGTGAAGGCAAACTCACCATTGCCAACAGTCAGCGAAGCCAAGGTATCAGGAGCATTCAAAATCACATCATGTCGATCCACCAAGGCTTTTCGGTCAATTTTGTCAGCTGTTTTATCCACTGATTTCTCTTCGCAGGAAGTCATACCCAGCATGCAAAAAGTAAAGCTGTAAAATAAAACTGTTTTGAAAATGGCAGTACCATTAGAACACTTTTGCATAGCTGATTACTTTACAGTCACTTCGATTTTTGCTTCCAAATGCTTCACCAAATCCCTAAGGTGTTGCTCAAAATACGCTGCATCATTGAATCCATCTTCGCTCAATTCCCAAGCGCCAATGGCATAATATTCAATTGGTTCATTGTTGGCAGTTTTCATTTTTGCCAAGTATGAATTGGTTACATTCCCTTCTTTTGGCGCCTCAATCATCTCCAGAAATTGTGCTTTGGGAAGGATCAATGCCATTCCGATGATCCATTCTTTGTCATAGCCTTGTGCATCGTGCGTCATCAGTACCACCCAATCTTGGAAATCGTCAAGTTGCTTGATTCCTTTATCATTGTGGATATTTACTAGTCCAATGGCTATGTGCTCGTCTCCTTGAAGCCCATGGAATTTCACCTCGTTTTTGAAGCCATACATACCTGGGATGATGCTAACTTTTTCCTCCACTTTAGGATATTTTCTATCAAAAGCATCCCAGTTGTTATATTCAAAATGCATGATAGATCGAACTGGGCCTTCGGAAAGAATCTTAAAAGTGGATTTTTCGATATTGTTGACAGCATCTTCGACCAAGACACCAAGTCTTGCTGGCTGATCGTCTTTGAGCAAGGTAAATCCTCCAAGTCCAACAGAATTGCCAACTGCCAAAATATCCCTGCCCCAATCTTCCATAGTATGGTAATTGTCTTCAACTTCCCCTTTATCATTAAGGCCTACATTTTTTGGGCTCATTGCCGAAGTCTTTTTCCCAAACAAATCCTTAGAGTTTCTACCATCAAAATAATGTCTGAAACCAACTTTATCATTCTCCCATGAAGGACCATCTGTCTGATAAGGCTGATAGCCGATGCTTCGTGGAAGTTCATTTGCCAACAAAACATCGCTTTGTCTAGGTGTCACAGCCTGATCTACCGCATCTCTTTTTCCAAATCTGACAGCTGTCCTTTTCTCGAAATCTGCAGCTTCATCTACCCATTCCAAAGTGAGGGTTTTCTCTTCTTCAGCATCAAAATCCACCAACAAAAAAAGCTGATCTTGTTTCCCATCACCATTGGTATCATCCATTTGGTAGGCAATCGCATTTCCTTCAGCATCAGTAATCTTTGGAAATTTCCCCTCAACTACTTCCAAATCCTTTAAGTTGATTTCTATTCCTTTGTCCTTGAGGGAAGTTGAACTGCTGTTTTTCAATACGATCTGTGGCAAGGATTCTTCTTCGGAAGGATTACATGCCAGCATCAATGTGACGAGGAATAGTGTCGAGAATAGGTTTATTTTTTTCATAGTTCTATATTTTCATTTTAATTAAAATGTATATCCGCTTTCTTACCAGTTGCCATGCAAAATCATATAATTTACCCCCAACTGATGCACTGATAACTTATAGACTTACAACTCTTGTGCGCTCCACCACGGACCAGTCGTGGCGTAAGTAATTATTATTTCACCAATGTAACCGCCATCAGTCCAATGACCACATCCACTGAGACAGTTTTTAGACGGATTTCCTTGAGTTCTTTAGTTGTATCCAAAGGCAAGTCCAAGACTGTGGCTGCCCCTCCTTCTATTGCGTATTTTGTAAAATGTCCAATGTTTGTATAATTATCATGTGGCTGATTTGAGATTTTTCCAGTGGCCAAATGTACCCGGTACGGCCTTGGACGATGTGTATCAAAAGCTAGCCCATCCAAATAATAGTCCTGCTCTATTGGCCACCAGTTTTCAGGATTGCGAATGGAAAGTTTTTCAACCGATCCATCATCGTAAACTACCTCAAGATAGCCATTATCAATATGGCTTTGCATGTGGTTGGTCGTGCCTGCCATCAAGAAATATGCATGGGAAGCTTTTCCGCTGATCGGCATGGAGATGGAGTCAGGATAATTATCCCAAAAAGAAGTAAACGCAATGTTGTTTTTTTCTTCAGAATTGAATGAAAAATCTAGTCCAAATGGCATGTGGATAACTCCATCATTTTGCCTGGCCAATTCCCTAACACCCTGATCATCAATTTTCATGTAAGCTCCAAATGATGCCCAATCACCCAATCCCTGCTTTGGAATCTGTAAGGTGGGATAAGGAGAGCGTGGGCTCAAGTATTCATTTTCAAAAACCTGTGTGACTGCGTCATTGAAATGCGTGGAAATGGAAATTTGCTCTACTTGGCTTTGAACCTCAATATCCCAATTGATGATTTCACCTTTGTACAGCAAGTCATTTTCTGTATAAATCTCAATTTGGTTCGTACCAGGATAGAGATAATTTTCCTCCAACCCCAAATCAAAAATCAATTCAAATCCTTCTTCAATCGCAAAAGTCTCTTGCTGCTTTCCATTCACCTTCAAAGTGACGGATTGTAGATCTCCAATATTACTCTCCAAGCCAAAATGAATTCTATCTTTTTGTTGGATTTCAGGAACATGGACTGTTAGTGGAGATAGGATTTCTATAGAGATAGGATGCCACCATTCCAGTTTTCCTTTCTTTAGTTTTAAGAAAAAAGTATAATCTCCTTCCGTATCAATTGCATTTGCCTGAAGTGAATTCCCTTCGATAGAAGAAGTGCTTAGAATTTGCTGTGGATCTTTGATCTCAAGTAATTCAACACCTTCTATTTTATGTGAAATGGATTTTCTGGAAACTGCCCTGATTACAATTTTCTCTGTTGAAATCATTTCCTCAGACCAAGTTAGGCTGATTGCGCTTTCCTTTTCCAAGGGTATCTCAATTTCATACTTCGGAAATCCAACTGCTTCATCTACAGGATTGAATTTCAAAGCTTTCCCACTTGCATCTACGGCTTTCAATAGCTCACTTTTTGCTTGGACGATTAGCTTGACATTCACATTTTTTGGAAAAGAAGAAGAGAGTGTGTAATCATCGATGTTTCCATTCTTTTTGAAATCAAAGGTGAAATCTGGGATTTCCAAAGATGCATATTCCCAATCAGATGGGAATCCTGGCTGCACGCGAATTTCGGAATTGGTCAGGTCAGGATTTATCCCAAAAAGCCCTTCGATCAACGTCCTGGAAGCCATTCCGATAGGATCTGCAAAATCCCTGTACAACTCTCCCCGCATGGCATCCAATGTGGACAACTGCTGAAAATTTCCTGGACTTCCACCCATGTACATACTTTCGAGCAAGGCACTTTTCCAAAGCAGAAAAGCGTCTTCATTGTTGTTTGCCTGCCAAAAAGCAAGTGCGGTATGCAAGGTTTCGGCCAGTGCAACATTGTTCACAGACCAAGTATAAGGCATCCAATTGGTAGTGGATACAACTTGATAATCCACATCATTTTCCTGAAACCCAATAGGTATAAATGGGATCTCCTGATCGACATACTGTGTCATCAAATAGGACTGGAATGGATCTGGAACTTCCGAATCGATCACATGGTAAACAGACCAAACTCCTGCTTGGGGATGTAACCTTTTTCCACCCAGCAAATCCTTGTATTCAGCATAAACGCCTTTGTTACTTTGCCAAAGTTCCTTTTCCATGGCTTGCTTGATCTTATCAGCCTCTTCTTGGAACAGGTCAGTTTCTTTCCCTATCAAACTGCCCAAGCGAGCGGCATTTTTGAATGCATAATAATTGTATGCCGAGGCATGTGATACGCCTCCACCGTTGTATTGCAGGGCATCCGAAGCCCAGATACTCGCAAATGCATTGTACAGTCCATCACCATCAGTATCAAAATTTCGCTTTTCCCAATCCAAATGACGGACAATATTTGGCCATACTTTTTCCAAATACTCCAAATCTCCTGTCCAGTCAAAATGCCTGATCAATTGATCAAAAAAGACCTGATTCATGTCATAATGGTGGGGTGGTGATGGAGGGCCTGGTCTTCGGCTGAGATATCCACTGTTGTATATCGAATATCCTGCTTTTTCGATTTGCCTTCCCAAGTTCTTCTCAGGATCGGGATCGTTGCGACTACCGCCTGGTTCTAAATACTGTGACTTCAAATATCCATCAAAATGCCTTCTAGCTCTATCATGCCATCCCAATCCATCAGCCACATAAGCACCTCGCCAACCTGGCAATGGCATCCGCCAAGCAATTGCACCATGGACGAAAGCAGAAACTTTTTCATCAAAAATAGCATTTCCAGCCACTGCCAAAGCGCCATCAAGTGTGTTGATAAATTGATCGGGAGTATTGACTTTGATTCTGTCTATCAAAGTTTGTCTTTGGACTTCTGCATTGAGAAAATGTCGGGGAAGACTGCTTGGGTCAACTTCAGTAAAACCTGGCTGGTAAATTCCCAAATAAATTGGAGCACTTGTGACAGACACTTTACCTGCCAGCAAAGGATAATTGATGGGTTGTGATTCCCACATTTCTGTTGGCGATTGCAAAGTACCTGCTTCTATTGCTTTCAAAGCTACTCCTTCGGAAAAAGTCCCAAGAATCGACTTTCTGGAATCATTAGCTCCAAATTCAATATTGAATTGTTGATTTTCGGTGATATTGACAATATTGCCAGTACAGTTTTCGGGATTTAAATAAAAAACTGATTCAGGATCAGCACCCAAATCCCCTGACCTACTGAATTTTTTACCAGAGACACCACCCATAAAAACCAAGAGTTCTACGCCTTTTGGAACCATTGAAAATTCAATTTTGAGGACTGAACCCTCCATTTCCCTCAATGGAATCATTTCTAAAAACAAACTACCATCTTCCAACATCGGATCCTGAATGGTATATAGCATTTTGCCAGGCCTGTATCTTGCTTCAATGTCCGAAGCATGGATTAGCCATTTTTCTCCTGCATCACTGAGCAAAGCAAAGCTGAGGTTTCCTCCCATTCCGGGCAGATAAAAAGCAAATTCCGGCAAATCCCCAGCTTCCACTCGGTACTCAGATGGGTAGCCATAGAGTGCACGGTTAAATCTTTTGTCCCCATTCTCAATCACAAAGTCTTTTTGATCGGGAATGTATCTGATGTTCCTATTTTGGGGTTGTTGGGCAAGCAGTGAATTGCTGGCAACAATAAGTAAGACTAGAGAAATCATGATAAGAATCTGAAGCCTTGATTTTATGAAACAATAGTTTGAATCGGTGCTTTTGGATAGCATGATCATTTTGTAAAATTCATAAGTGATTTTACATAAAATGGAGAATATGAAAAGCAGGATAAAAATCATAGTGGTTATTCAGGGAATCAATCGAATATAATTTCTATATCAGTAAAAACCTTCCTGTAGTATCTTGTTATGAAAGAAAAGCCACCCCCGAATTACAGGAGTGGCTTCATACTTATGCCAATGAAGATTAATACCCTGGATTTTGAGGAAATTCTGCATCATTCAAATCCAATGCAGCCTGAGGTATAGGACGAAGAATTTTCAATCCTCCACCAATTCTTTTAACTAAAAAACCACGCCCCAATGTGGCGTGGTTTTCCAAACTAATTAACCCTATATATTAAAACATTATGAATATCCGCTTTCACACCAGTACCCATATTTAATTAGGTACAAACTTTGAATTCAGCTGCTGTCGACTGTCGACTGTCATCCGTCGACGATTATCCGATTGATCCAATTGTTTTATTTACCTTTTGGTGTAATTGCGGATAATCATATAAACATTTATCTCATTATTTTTTCAAATACTCTTTCAACTTAATTACTTCCAACCCTGCATCTATTACTGAGCCAACACCATGCTTTTCATTTGCTCTAGCAGGTCGTGTGTAATAGAAAATAAGATCGTCACTGATTCCTGTTCCTACACAAATATCCTTCACTTGACCATCTTCTGTGATCATGGTTTTTCGTAGTCCATCCCAACCTCTCAAAGCCACAGAAGCAAAACGCTTGTCTATCCATCCTTCTGTGATGGCCTTTGCAAATCCCTGCACAAACATCGCCGAAGCCGAAGTTTCTTGATACGAGTCATTTTTGTCCAACAACTGTCTCCAAAGGCCATCTTGATCTTGATATCTCGACAAACCAATCAACTGTTTTTCCAAGTTCTTAATAACCTTATCTTTTCCAGGATAACCATCTGGCAATCTTTCCAACAAATGTATTTGTGAAAGTACCAACCAGCCATTGCTTCTTCCCCAGTGGGCAACTCCATTTTGTTCTGTATCTGTATAATAGCAGTGGAAATACAAGCCATTATGCGGATTCCAAAGGTATTTATCAAAGTTCAACACTTGATTGATAGCATCGTCGAAGTATTTATTTTCTCCTGTATATACAGCCAACCTAGATAAAAATGGAACGCTCATATAAAGATCATCTGCCCATAAGGTCATTTCTTGTGGAAAAGTCCTTACCAATGTTTTGTCAAAAAGCCTGTCTTGTCCATAAGTCATTCTCTTTGCACCATTTTCAATGTATTCCTTATAAGTAGCGTTGTCGTCCTTTTTCATTACCTCCAACATACTTGCTGAAATAGCACCAAAATCATCCAGCTCCAGCATTGTCCAAAGCTGACCCAAGGGATATTTATGATGCGGCCTGTCGTTTTTGAACCTACTTTGGAAAAACTTATAATTCTCAAAACCATGGGCTATATGGTTTTTTGCATAATCATAATATTTACTTTCTCCTGTATGTGATGCCAAATGCATCATGGCAAGATTAATCACTCCATTGGTATAATGCCATTCACCATATTTGGATGCAAATGACACTTCTTTGTCTTTTGGGATGTCTTTGTAGGAAGCATAATTGTTTCCTTGGTCATCTTTAAACCCCAACTTATTCTCCGACAAAATAAAATCCGCGACTTTTTGAACAACCTCTAAATCAGAATCTACTCCATTTTGCTGCGCAAAAACCTGAATTGTTGATAAAAAAATAATCAATGTAGCTGTAAATACAGGTTTTGAAAATATTTTGTGTTTCATGGTTAGGGGTTATTGTTTTTAATCTATCGAAAATTATGACTCTATTTTTTATTTCCTATCCTGTACTTACCCGAATCCATCAAATTGAAATTCAAATACTCAAGACCTCACTGTACTGTCCTGCTTTCATAAATGACTAATACATTATTACTTGTGGAATAGAAAAGTTTGCATTAACCTTATGGATTCAAATCAATCCCAAACCTATGAAGACCACTAAGCTTTTTGTAATACTATCATTTTTTGCATTTCTAAATTTCAACTGCACAAATGATCAACCTGATGAAGTTTATGTCTTTTCATATTTCACAGGAAATGGGGAAGATGGGCTTCATCTTTCATACAGCCTAGATGGTCTGAACTGGGAGACATTGCAAGAAGGAAAGCCCTTCCTCACGCCAACTGCAGGAAATGATAAGCTAATGCGAGATCCCTGCATCATCAAAGGTGGAGATGGACTATATCATATGGTTTGGACTGTAAGCTGGAACGAAAAAGGACTGGGCTACGCATCTTCTCCTGATTTGATCCACTGGAGCAAGCAAATGACAATTCCAGTCATGGCGCATGAAGCTGGTGCTCGAAACACTTGGGCACCAGAGATATTTTACAATGAAGAGGAAGCTTATTACATGATATTCTGGTCAACTACGATCGAGGGAAAATATTTGGAAACCCAATCGAAAGAAGAAAGTGGCTACAATCATAGAAAGTACTATACCACTACCAAAGATTTTGTCGAGTTCACCCCCACAGAATTGCTTTACGAGCCTGGATTCAATGTAATAGATGGATCTATCATCAAGGAAAACGGTGAATACATCATGTTTGTCAAAGACGAAACACGAGAGCCTGCGCAAAAGAATATCCGAATCACCAGAAGCAAATCATTGACTGGAGGATATGGTTCTGCATCCGAGCCGATTACGGGAGATTATTGGGCTGAGGGGCCCACAGTAGCGAAAGTTGGAGATCAATGGATTGTGTATTTTGATAAATATACTGAAAAAAAGATGGGTGCAGTAGCTTCCAAAGACTTGGTGAACTGGACAGACATCTCAGATCAAGTCAATTTCCCAAAAGGCACCAGACACGGTACCGTTTTCAAGATCAGCATGGCGGAATTGGAAAAACTGAAGAAGGCGGTGTTATAGAGTTTGGTTAATTCTATGTTATTTCATTAATGCTATTGCAATTTTTAGTTTTAAGCTTTCTGAATAATCAGGTTTATAAATTAAATCTACAATAATTTCATGCAGAAGTTCTTTATCAATCTTGTTATCAGCAACATAAACAGCAATATTTTCCATCTCTTTCATAAATCTAGAAACGAGATAATTACATCCATTTATTTCTAAAAAATAGGAAGCTAAAACAATAGAAGATCTTTTATTTCCATCATTAAATGCATGGTTCTTGTTGATAGAATAGAATAAATGACAAACTTTTGATTCTAAATCTGGATAATAAATATCATTTTTAACATGGTCTAATACACTAGATAATAAATCAATATTTAAAACACCTTTTCTTCCACCTGAATTTTCAATGATATAATTCTGTACTAAGACAGCATGATTGAGATCGAAATATTTGAATTTCATTTTATCTGTCTTTTAATCGTTTAAATATTTCAATATTTTCATCAACCCTTTCTTGTAAAGATTTGCTATTCTCACCTAGAAATTTCTGAAAATCACTCGTAGGAATACTTTGAATGTACTTTTCAAGTCTCGAATGTACAACCTCACGAAAGCCATAATCCCTTGAAGCCATTTTTATACGAGCGTCCTCAAGTTGAGGGATCCAAAATCGATGAGCAGTAAATTCTTTTATTAAATGATTCAGTTCATTTGGTGTCAGCTTTCTTCCAATTTCCTCATACTTATCCTTCATTGCATCTGCAATTCCAATTTCAAAGGATGCTATTAGTTTTAAAACTTCAGAATACATTGTTTCTCTAGGACTCTCTTTATCTTCAAGTTTTAATATAGCTTTGTATTCTGTTGCATTTTCATGAAAAATAGCTTGGTAAATCGCATCTGTATAGATGCTATATTTCGCATTCCCCATTTCAAGGTATTGACTCAAAGCACTTGTAAATTCCTTACGATATACCGGCTCTCTAAGGATAGCCACAAAGTATTCTTCATCTCTCTGGTTTATAAATTTTGTTTGACCTCCTATTTTTTGGTTAATACTATCTAAAACAATATCGAGTATTGTGCTTCGAATTGATTTTGCTCTTTCACTTTCAGTCAGCATCATACCGATATTCAAAAAAGTTCTAAAATTGAAAACAGCAAGACTTCTCAACTTACTAAGCTTTTGTTTATCAGATTCATTCTTTTTGAAAGGGACATTGATGTCCTCCTCAAAATCAGCCTCAATGTCAGCATAAATCAAATACCCAAACAACTGTTTAAATTCTTTTAGTTTTTGGCCTTTTAACACACAATAACCATTATGTGACAATTCAGGCTCTGCGGACTCAACATATCTTTTGACCGTTTTAGTACTAACCTCATAAAAGTCCGCAATCTGTGCAGTTGTGAAACGGTATTCGCCATCATATAACATCCCTGTTACTCCTAGAAATTTTTGAATATTTTCAATAAAATCTGAATTATTGAGAATATTTTGCCTATCAATTGCTGAGTCTGTTAAATTATTTGCCATATCATATTTTTCAAATTTGCCAGAGACGTTCATGTCCTCCTCAAATTTATTTCTTTTTTCTAGTTTTCATGTCCTTCTGGAGAAGAAGTATATTCAAGTTTTTTAATGAAAATCATTCGTAATCCCTAAACAACAACTAATACAAAGGTTAAGTAATTAACACTAAGATGACTTTTACATCCTAAGCATTTTTCAATACAAATTGTAATTTTTGTTGAAATTTATAAACTCCTTCCATATCTAAGAACTTCCTGCACTCTTCATTTAAAATATCAAAAACATATTAATTAACCTCATTTCCCAATTCACTCAGATATTTTTAATCTAACTGACAAGTGCTCCGAAAGTACAGGATACTTTTTATCATAAAATGGCTTTTATTAGGCTCTTCATGTTAACCCAATTTACCATGTCATTTAGAAATCGCCTGAAATTATTGATCACATCTGTAATTTTCATAGTTACTATTGCTCCTACTAAAGGACAGCAAACTGAACAGTTTTTTCTCAGCGGCACTGACAATGAAAACACAGAAACTTGGGAGTTCTTCTGCTCCTCGGGCAGAAATAGTGGCTTTTGGAGCACTATTGAGGTTCCTTCCCATTGGGAACAACAGGGTTTTGGCGCTTACAATTATGGAAGGGATTATGTGACTTATGGACGCTCACATGAATTTGCCGATGAAACTGGCTTTTACAAAAGAACTTTTACCGTCCCACAAAACTTCAAAGGAAAATCCCTTGAACTGGTATTCGAAGGCTCGATGACAGATACTGAAGTGAAAATCAATGGCCAATCCATCGGGCCGGTTCACCAAGGTTCATTTTATAGGTTTACTTACGATATTACTGACTTTGTCAACTTGGACAAAGAAAATCTGATAGAAGTAAAAGTGAGCAAGATGTCTTCCAATAATTCCGTCAACCGTGCTGAGCGTTATGCGGACTATTGGATTTTTGGTGGGATTTATCGCCCTGTTTACATCAATGCAAAACCCCAAAAACACATTTCCCATCATGCCGTAGTCGCTGAAGCAAATGGCAATTTGGAGGTTCACCTGGAACTTGAGAATGTGACAGATGCACAAGAAATCATCGCCACAGTCTCGGAACTGAATGGAAAATCCATCAAAGAATGGAAAACAAAGGCAAATTCAAGCGGCTCACTTCTAATCAAAAATCAATTTGAAAATATTCAGACTTGGAATTCAGAATTTCCAAACCTTTACCTTCTCAAACTTTCACTGAAAGACAAAGGGAATAAAACCCTCCATGAAGTCGAAGAGCGCATCGGCTTCAGAACTATCGAGATCAAAGAAGGGGATGGAATCTATGTGAACGGAGTGAAGGTAAAAATGAAAGGCATCAACAGACATGCATTTTGGCCAGAAACAGGGAGATCACTCAATGCTTCCTTAGACTTGATGGATATCCTGCTGATGAAGGAAATGAACATGAATTCCGTAAGGACTGCCCACTACCCACCTGATAAGTCATTTTTACATCTTTGTGACTCTCTTGGGCTATATGTAATGGATGAACTTGGTGGTTGGCAAAATGCTTATGATACCGAATCAGGGAAAATATTGGTGAAAGAAATGGTTCGGAGAGATGTCAACCATCCTTCGATCATTTTCTGGAGTAACGGAAACGAAGGAGGAACAAACAAAGCCCTAGATGGAGATTTTGACCTCTATGATCCATCCAAAAGACCAGTCATTCACGCCCATCATAGACCTGGTAATGATTTCAATGGAATAGACACGGATCATTATGAAAACTATGAGAGTTTGCTCAAAAAATTTGCTGACTCTACCTTGATTTATATGCCTACCGAATTTCTCCATGCCCAAGATGATGGTGGAGGTGCAGCGGGACTTCATGATTTTTGGGAACTAATGTGGGCATCCAAAATGTCGGGCGGCGGCTATCTTTGGGTATTTTCCGATGAAGGCTTGGTCAGAACAGACATTGGAAATAAGATAGATGTCAATAGGGTCAATGCTCCTGATGGATTGCTTGGCCCACACAGGCAAAAAGAAGGCAGTTTCTATGCTGCAAGGGAAATTTTCAGCCCAGTAAAAATTTTTATGGAGAAGCTTCCTGAGGATTTCAATGGAGAAATAGAAGTGGAAAACAGGTTTCATTTCACCAACTTGTCTGAAGTTAAGTTTGAAGCAGAATGGGTGAAATACAGGAAACCTGGTGATCCAATCTCCGGCCATATTGTCGTGGATAAGTCTCAAATTCAAAGTCCAAATGTCAAGCCAAGTGAAAAAGGGAAAATCAAGATAGCTAACCTGAAGATGATGGACGCAGCAGAAGGACTTTATCTCAAAGCCATTGATCCCCATGGAAAAGAAATCTATACTTGGTCATGGAGAACGGACGCCTTTAATGACTTTTTTAAAGTAATCAACAGTAATCCAAAAGAAGTCCGAGAATCTGATTTAACAGTAACCGACAGTCTGAGTGTACTGTCAGCTGGTGGCTTTACTTTGACTTTTGACAATGCAAATGGCACACTTTCACGCATCCAAAAGCCAAGCGGAATGGATCTAAGCTTTGGAAATGGACCAGTCTTCACTTACGGCGACCAAAAAGTAAGCAACATAGAAACTACAGAAGATGGTGAGTCCAAATCGCTCACCATCCAATATGATGGGCACCTAAAAGAAACCAAATGGACAATCCATCCAAGTGGTTGGGTTGAGCTCAACTATACATACAGCTTACCGGAAGGAGAATACGACTATCCAGGAATCAGTTTTGATTATCCCGAATCGAATGTCATCAGTGCCAAATGGCTTGGAAAAGGGCCATACAGAGTCTGGAAAAACAGAAATCAAGGAACTATCGATGTTCACCAAAACCTCTACAACGATACCCAAACTGGAAGTACTCCGTGGGACTATCCAGAGTTCAAAGGATATTTTGGAGATATCTCCTGGATGGAAATCAATACTGCCCAAGGCAAGTTTTATATTGTCTCCGAAAATGAAGGTTTAAATGTCCGACTATTTGATTTCTATGGTGTGTCAGGACCTACAAGCTATCCCGAATTGCCAAAAGGGAATATTTCATTCTTGGATGGTATTCCAGCTCTTGGCAGTAAATTGGCCTTGGGAATCACTTCCAATGCGGCCGTCTATGGCCCACAAGGAGAAACCAATAAAATGAACGGCACTTATTCCCGAACCTTATATTTCTATTTTGATATCATCCAAGACCAAATATTAAGTCATGACAAAACAAATCGCTTTCCGAATGAAGATTAAGCCCGGTGCTGAGTCAGCATACCAAAAAAGACATGATGAAATCTGGCCTGAACTGAAAAATCTTCTCAAAGATTCGGGCGTAGTCAACTACAGCATCTTCTTGGACAGAGAAACCTCCACGCTTTTTGCCATACAAGAAGTGTCTGGAGAAAATGGATCCCAAGATCTAGGAAATGAAGCCATCGTCCAAAAATGGTGGGCATACATGGCCGACATCATGGACACCAACGAAGACAATTCTCCAGTATCCGTTCCATTGGAGGAAGTTTTTAGATTATAGGTCTAGTGTGAAGGAGATTTGAGACAAAAGATGCAAGTGTTAAAACCCCGAACGGGGTTAAACCTCAATTAGCCCCGTATGAAATGCGGGAAACATGGAAAGAATACCTTTTATGGTTTTTTCAACCCCTTCGGGGTTGAATTTCTGAAATTTATTAAAGAAAAAAGTATCAACTAATTTCAGCATTTGACAGGCATCAAGGAATCGGTTATTGAGAGATTAGAAGTAAGATTAAAACAAGACATAACTGAGATCGCATAAGATCGCTAGGAACCGCAAGACAAAGTAGAATTAAGCTATAAACAAGACAAAAACAGTACAAAATCCGAAAAATGCCGTAGGCATGACCGGCATACTAGCCCGGTAATTTATTGCCGGGTTCAAAGATTCGATGTGAGTAAAAACAGTGCCGTAGGTACGGGCAAATTTTGAATCAAGAGCCATGTGGCAAAGTTAACAACCCCAAAATTTTCAATTAAAACACATGAAATCCCTTTCCATACAATCGTTATTGCTGATGTTTTCCAGCATCATTTTGCTTTTTCAATTTTCATGCAATACCTCTGAAGAAAATGAAATCGTAGAATACGAAACTGCTGTAGACCAATGGCCAGAAATCACCAAGGAAAGCAAGCCTTGGACAAGATGGTGGTGGATGGGGAGTGCCGTGGACAAAGAAAACATCGACTATCTTTTGGAAGAATATGAAAGGGTTGGGCTTGGCGGTGTGGAGATAGCACCCATATATGGAGCCAAAGGCTACGAGGACAGGTATTTGGATTTTTTGTCAGAGGAATGGATCGCAGTATTGAATCATACAGTCTCCAAAGCAAGCGAACTCAACATGGGTGTGGACATGACATTGGGAACAGGCTGGCCTTTTGGTGGTCCGCAAGTCAGGATGGAACATGCAGCATCGAAAATGATCGTGCAGGAATATGAGATCTCTGAAGGGCAAAGAGATCTGGAAATAGTCCAGCGAAAAAGAAATGAAAGAGAGCCTGATGCCATTTTGATCAATGTGATAGGAACATTCAAAAATGGAGAAAGAAAAGATCTACATGACTTGAGATTTGGAAATGTAATCGAAAACCTTCCAGAAGACCTCGAAAAAGTGCAGGCATTGTACTTTGCAAAAACAGAACAGAAAGTAAAGAGAGCTGCACCCGGTGGTGAAGGATTTACGCTTGATCATTTCTTCAAAACTGCCGTCAACAATTACCTAGAATCTTTTGACAAAGCCTTTGACAATGCATATCCTGACATCAGGTCATTCTACAATGATAGCTTTGAAGTCTATGGAGCAGATTTCACCGCTGATTTTTTGGTGGAATTTGAAGAGCGAAGAGGTTATGATCTGAAAATGATGCTTTCTGAGCTTACGGATAACACTGGCGATGAAAAATCCATCCGAGTCAAATCTGATTATAGGGAAACATTGCATGAGTTACTGCTGGAAAACTTCACCGAAAACTGGACCGCTTGGGCAAAAGCCAAAGGCAAAAAGACTAAAAACCAAGCTCATGGATCGCCAGGAAACTTGCTGGACATCTATGGAGCCGTGGATATTCCTGAATGTGAAACTTTCGGGTCGAGTTATTTTCCTATACCCGGCTTGAGGAGAGACAGTGCCGATATCCGCAATGTGGATCCAGATCCTATCATGCTGAAATTTGCTTCCTCTGCTGCACATTTGACTGGAAAAAATCTAGTTTCCTGCGAGACATTTACTTGGCTAGGGGAGCATTTCAAATCATCATTTTCCCAAATGAAGCCCGAACTTGATCAGACTTTTTTGGCCGGAATCAACCACGTTTTCTATCACGGTGTGACCTACAGTCCCCAAGATGTACAATTCCCTGGTTGGCTTTTCTATGCTTCTCTTAACCTCACCCAACACAATAGCCTTTGGGAGCATTTTTCAGAATTCAATCAATACATTGCCAGAACGCAATCTGTCCTTCAATCAGGAATGCCAGACAATGAACTGTTGGTCTATTGGCCAGTATATGATGTCTGGGCAAACCCAAAAGGGATGATGGAATTGATTTCTGTGCACCACATTGACCGATGGCTGCATCCTACTGAATTTTACAAGCAATCCAAACAGCTGATGGATCTTGGGTATTCTGTAGATTTTATTTCTGATAAAATGATAGCAGAATCGGATATAAAAAATGGAGAAATCAAAACCCATGAAAATGCCAACACAGCAAAAGCCCTGATTATTCCAAAAGTCGAATTTATGCCTTTGGAGACTTTGGAAGACATTCTAACCTTGGCAAAAAATGGTGCAAAGGTGATATTTCAAGAAAAACCAAGAGACATCCCTGGTCTTCAAGATTTGGAGGAAAAAAGAGAGAAATTTTCAACTCTTTGGAATGAAACTGGATTGGACAAAAATACTGAAGTGGCTTGGGGAAAAGGTAAATTGATATTTTCAAAAAACATTGCTTCCAGCTTGGAAAAAGAAGAAATCCACCGAGAAGGAATTAGTGAAACAGGTTTGAAATTTATCAAGAGAAAAATCGGAAGTGATAAATACTACTTCATCGTCAACCACAGTGCAAATACTATAAATCGGAAAATCAACTTCTTAACTCAATCGGAAAATGCTATCATCATGAATCCGCTGAATGGAAAAATGGGACTAGCAAAATCCCAAAGGGATGGGAAATATCTTGGTGTAGCACTTCACTTAGAGCCTGGTGAATCCCTAATCGTAAGAACAACCAACCAAAAATCCGAACAAATCGCGGGTTGGGGATACCATGCTGCTCCTATTTCAAATATAGAAATCAATTCCGATTGGAAGATTACTTTTGGTCCAAATGGTGGTCCAAACCTCCCCAAAGAGCAACAAATGGAAAATCTAGAACCATGGACAAATCAAGGTGATAAGGATGCCGATTTCTATTCTGGACGAGGAACTTACAGTGGAAGCTTTGAATTTGAACTTGATCAATCCTTGAATTACACATTAAACTTCTCCAGCATCCATGAAAGTGCCAAAGTATGGATCAATGGAAAGTATGCTGGACAAGCTTGGAGCCTTCCATACAAATTGGATGTATCTGAATTTTTGATCCAAGGGAAAAATGACATTAAGATAGAAGTAGCCAACTTAATGGCAAACCATATGAGGTACCTTGATATCAACAAAATTCCTTGGAGAAACTACCACGAAATCAATTTTGTGAACATAGATTACAAGCCTTTTGACGCATCATCTTGGGATGTAATGCCCTCAGGACTTGGAGGAAAGCTGGAAATCAGAGGATTTAAGAAATAAATCTTCTGATTTTTTTACATCTTCGATACAGGTAAGTGCAGGAAGGTTATAGAGAATAAATTTTTTGTGTAAATGTAAAAAACACAATTATTATAACAACGAGACTGGCGTAAACTGCAGAAAACAGAATATTATTCTTTTTCAATCTTTTCTATAAAATTTTATTGAGTTTTTTTCCTAAAAATTAATTGTAATCCATCATAAAAACCTTTCATTGAGAAATTATTTCTCTTAAATTACAATCGATTGCACAAATAATAAACCCACGATGATCGCATTTGATAACATTATTAGAATCGAGAATGATTCTCGTATTCCCAAGTACCAGCAGCTTGTACAATGTATAATTGAAAATATTGAAAGAGGATACCTTACTATAGGTGAAAAAATCCCTTCCATCAACGAAGTCAGTGAACGCTTTTACCTTTCGAGAGATACTGTGGAGAAAGCATACAACCAATTGAAAAAGCAAAAAATAATTTTATCTGTCAAAGGTAAAGGTTATTATGTAGCTCGAAACGTATCTCAATCACAAGTGAAAGTCTTATTTTTACTCAATAAGTTAAGTAATTACAAACTCCGAATCTATAACTCCTTTTTGGAAAGCCTAGGATCCACTACCAAGGTAGATCTACACCTTTATCATTGTGATGCCAAGATAATGTTGAAGATCCTAGAAGAAAATATGGACGCTTATGATTATTACGTGGTCATGCCCCACTTCAAGGATGACAACCTTCGCCACCAAAATGTAAACGATCAAGTCATAGAAGCTTTGCAAGCAATACCTTCCGAAAAGTTGGTGATCATGGATAACCTTATTCCCGAATTGGGAGAAAATGTAGCATCAATCTACCAAGATTTCAAAGGAGATATATACAAAGCGCTGAAAGAAGGAATAGCTAGACTCAAAAAATATGAAAAGCTAGTCTTGGTGTATCCAGAAAAAGTCCATTATCCTTATCCTTCAGAAATCAAATGCGGATTCCAGAAATTCTGCATCAACCATAATTTTGATTTTGAGATAATCCCGACTATTTATCCAGAAATGGAATTGGAGACCAATGACGCCTATATTACGATTGAAGAAAATGACCTTGTCTGCTTGATTAAGCAAATCAGAGATCAAAAATTCCAAATGGGAGAAGATATCGGTGTGATTTCATACAACGACACCCCACTCAAAGAACTTCTTGGAATCACTGTGATGTCCACAAATTTTAAAGTGATGGGAGAAACAGCCGCCTACATGATCAAAAAGCATAAGCATGAAGTCGTAAAAAATGTATTTAACTTCATAGACAGAGGCTCAATTTGATTTCCCACAGCAAAGTACAGGACAGTTATTTCAGCTATTCATGATAGTTTGAGCATTCTTTTTAACCCAAAGCAATCATGAGTAAAAGCACAAGCTTAATTGCAAAGCTAAATGCAATCAATGAGTACGAACGTGAACCAATCCCAGAGAGTAAATTAAAAGGATGGAAAAAATTCATTGGAACCTACGCTGGTGAACATACCGCTGGTACAGAATTCGTTTTAGGACCTCTCTTTGTCGCTCATGGTGCGACGGCAGTTGATTTGGTATCCGGCTTACTGATAGGAAACATTTTGGCAGTATTAAGCTGGGCATTTTTTACGGGAAGAATAGCCGTCAAAACAAGACTTACGCTTTATTTCCAATTGGAAAAAATAGCTGGATCGAAGTTTACCCTTATATACAATTTGGTAAATGCAGGACTTTTCTGTTTCCTCGCAGGCGCCATGATAGCAGTATCTGCCACAGCAGTTGGAATCCCTTTCAATCTGGAAATGCCGACACTGACAGATGTCTTGCCGAATTCGCTTGGTTGGGTCTTGACAGTATTTGCGATCGGAACGATCACCACGATCGTAGCGATGTTTGGTTTTGAGCAAGTCTCAAAATTTGCAAACATTGCAGCTCCTTGGATGATCATGGTATTCATCGCAGCAGCTGTAGGCGTACTTCCAAGGCTTGGGATCAATTCTATTTCAGACTTTTGGCCTGTTGCCCAAGAGACTATTTGGAGTGGAGTGCCACTGGAAGGACAGAGTAAATTCACCTTTTGGCATATCATGTTTTTTGCATGGTTCTGCAATATGGCCATGCATATTGGTATGGCAGATATGTCTATCTTGAGGTATGCGAAAAAATGGACCGCAGGTTTTTCCACAGCTTCAGGTGTTTTTCTAGGTCATTACATTGCCTGGATTGCTTCAGGAATTCTCTATTCTCTATTTCTTCTAGAATCAAACAATAGCCTAACTTTCGCACCTGGACCTATTGCTTATGAAGCCGCTGGAATTGCAGGTGCTATTTGTGTTGTTATTGCAGGTTGGACTACGGCTAACCCTACACTTTACAGAGCAGGTTTGGCAATACAATCCATCAATCCAAATTGGAAAACTTGGAAAGTGACTTTGTTCGTAGGACTTTTCACCACGATTGCAGCATGCTTTCCAGCTTTGGTCATGAGATTATTGGAATTCGTAGCATTGTATGGTTTGATATTGATGCCACTTGGTGCAGTGATTTTCATAGATGTATATTATATGGATCGTTGGGGGCTGAAAAGCAACTATGCTTTGCTTTCAGGAAAAAAACTAAATCCAGCAGTAGCATTCACGTGGGTTTTGACATTGGCGTTCTGCTTGGCTTTAAACCTATTTGCAGGAATCGAAATTTTCTTCTTGGGCTTACCGGGTTGGTTTGTGGCAGTGATTGCATACTTGTTGTTCAGCAAATTGCTCCAAAAACCGATCACTGCAATTCCACAATCAAAAAATCCACTTGTTGAAAAGGCTTTAAACTAAGGAAAAACCATGAAAAATCTACTCGTAGTATTATCAATTGTTGGATTGCTTTTCACGATAATCCCACCATTTTTGGTCTTTTCGGCAGTCATTGACCCAGCTACATCAAAAAACCTGATGTTTGCAGGAACCTTGATTTGGTTTACATCTGCACCGTTTTGGTTAAATAAAAAATCTTAAAATGATTATCCGCAATGTCAATAATTGTCGCGTCCTGAAATTATTTGACACTTTTTTGTTTCAATTAGAGGAGTTCAACCCGCTTCGGGGTTGTTGGTCCTAACCATCATCTTTATTCCCCGCATTTCATACGGGGCTATTGAAATGTTGAAGCCCTTCAGGCTTGCGTTTTCCGAATATAACTTTGTGTCTTGGATCTTTGTCACGTCTCATATCTCACGTCTCATATCTTATGTCTATTTTCTCATTTTCCTCTAAACCAACAAAACCCTCAAGCTCTTGGCTCCATGGGCACCAATGACCAGGGATTGTTCTATATCGGCAGTTTTTGATGGGCCGGCGATGAAAACGCCAAAGCCTGAATGGGCTTGCCCGATGCGCTTGTAAGCTTCATGCATGTTGGGAACGAGGGTTGTTTTATCGACTACAATCACCAAATGTTCTGTGATAAAAGGCAAAACCCTATGTCCAAGCTTGCTGTCATCAAGCCAAATTGCGCCATTTTCCCCAACACCAAAATCCCCTTCTATGATAGCCAAATCTAAGTTTTTCAGTTCGTGTGGATCTTCTGGCAAACCGAAGTTGCTGTGTTTGGAATAAGACTCGGATGCTGAATAGACATTGACAAATTCCCCAGATTCTAGCAAATCCATCAGTGCTTCCTCTGAAATAATCTCTCCTTTGTTGGTTGTGATGGATGTTTTGAAGCTTTCGATGATGTCTGCCTCGTATTCAAACTGAGGTATCGCAGGCAGTTCCGAATTGTCGATTTTCAGTATTCTGATATCACTTAATATTTGCTCTCTACTATTCATTTCCTTTGTTTTTGTACCAGTCTTTGAAAGATTGCTTTGGCAATTCAGGAAGATCCCTTTCCTTGCCCCAAGTATTCAGGTTGCTGTAAGTCACGCTTTCCGGAAGTATTTTGAGGCTACCTCGCATGATCTGACCACTGATTTTGTAGGCAAAAGGAGTAGAGAAGATACCATTTGCGATCTTCATGGCGATGCTTTTGGCATTGATAGAGGATTGTGCTTTGGTGATTTCCTGTCTCCATTCATAGAGTTGCTCGTGGATGTTGATTTTGACAGGACATACATCAGAACATGACCCGCATAGCGTGGAGGCAAATGGCAATGTACTGTGTTTTTTGAGGTCAATTCCAGGTGAAAGGATAGATCCAATAGGTCCTGGCACTACGCTTCCATAAGAATATCCGCCACTTCTACGATAGATAGGACAAGTATTCATACATGCGCCACAGCGGATACATTTGAGGGAATTTCTAAATTTCTCCCTTCCCAGCTGCTTGGTTCTGCCATTGTCCAGAAGGATGATGTGAATTTCCTTACCTTCAGATGGACTTCTAAAGTGGGAATTGTAATTGGTGATACTTTGCCCCGTAGCGGAGCGAGCCAGCAAGCGGAGAAACACACCCAAGTGTTCCCTCTTTGGTATCAGTTTCTCAATCCCCATACAAGCGATGTGCGTGTCAGCCAGATGAACGCCCATATCTGCATTTCCTTCATTGGTGCAGACTACAAACTCCCCTGTTTCGGCAACACCAAAATTAACTCCTGTGATGGCCACTTTTGCAGCGAGGAATTTTTCCCGAAGGTGTTTCCTTGCAGCTTGTGTAAGGTAATAAGGATCATTATTCCCTTTTTCAGTTTGGAGTTTTTCATGGAAAATCTCCGAAATATGTTCTTTTTTGAGGTGGATTGCAGGAAGGACAATGTGGCTTGGTGGCTGATTGAGGAACTGTACTATCCGCTCACCCAAATCCGTATCTACGACTTCCACACCATTTTCCTCCAAATATAGATTCAGGTGACATTCCTCTGTCAAGATGGATTTACTTTTGACGATGGCCTTACAGTCTTTCTCTTCCAAGATCGAAAGCACAATTTGATTGTGTTCCTCTGCGTCTTTTGCCCAATGGATTTTTATGCCATTTTTGGTCGCATTTTTCTCAAACTCCACAAGGTAGGAATCGAGGTTGCTGAGGACATTGTCCTTGATCCCAGATGCCAATTCCCTCAATTTTTCCCATTCTGGAATGGATTTGCTGGAAAGGTCTCTTTTATCACGGACAAACCACAAGGTCTCGTCATGCCATTTTGCATTGGATTTGTCTTCAAGAAATTTTGCTGCTTGAACTGGATGGTTCATATAATGGCCTCGTTTAGTACTTCTGCAATGTGTTTGAATTTGATAGCTTGTTTGTTTCGGGAAGCTATTCCCGACAGATGCATGATACAGGACATGTCACCTCCGATGATGATTTCGGCATCTTTGCTGATATGGTCTTGAAGCCTGTCTTTGCCCATTTGAACCGAAAGGGCTTCTTCGGTGACTGCAAATGTTCCCCCAAAACCACAACACTCATCTTTTCTGCTCAACTCCACCCATTCCAATCCTTCGAATTTTGCTAGGAGTTGCTTGGCTTTATTGAAAACTGGCTGATTCAGTTCGCTGGAGGATGCCAGTCTCAAGCCTCGCTGACCATGGCAACTGGAATGAAAACCAACCCTGTGTGGATATGTTCCTTTGATATCGGTGATTTTCAGGATATCGGTGATAAACTCAGTCAATTCATAGACTTTATGCTGAATATCTTTTTGAAAGGTTTCTTTGCCTTCGATGCATGGAGCATGGTCTCTGACGTGGTGAACACAGCTTCCAGAGGGACAGACGATATAATCAAAGCTTTCGAAAGTGTCCAAAAAATGCTGGGTCGTAGCTACTGTATCCCTTTCATATCCAGCATTTGCCATGGGCTGACCACAGCAGGTTTGGTTCATGGGATAGCTGACATTACAACCTAATTTCTGAAGAAGCTCCAAAGTCGAAATAGCTACATTTGGATAAAATTGATCCACATAGCATGGAATAAAGAGACCTACTTTTTTGTTGATTGACATATTTTTTGAATCAATAATTTAATTTCAATTTCGATAAAACGCTACTTTTTAACATCCTGTAGTGTCGGGTAGCGTTAATTAAATAAATCGTTGGATTTGAACTTGGCAATTGTTAATTTGATGATAAATTGTTAGTTATGAAAATCCAGATTGCTAAGCAGCTTTATGTTTTCGCCTTTCTTTTAGGTGTATTTTTCATCAGCTCCTGCTCCAATTCAGAGAGAAGTGAAGGTACTACTATTTCTTACGAATTGATGCAAGTAGATTCTTTCAGGGTAGATAGGGAAAATAGAATCCGCATATTGGATTTTAATTCAAATAGGTCAGAATACTTAGCATTTGATCTGGTTACTCATGAATTTGTGCAACTTGACCAAAGAGGAAAGGTATTGAATGCGGTAATGAAACAAGGTGAAGGACCTGATGAATACAATACAAGTATTTTGGCAGCTTCATTTAACCATGAAGATGATGGTTATTTTCTTCAAAGCTCGAATGAGTTTATTTGGTATTCTGATGATTGGAAAGTGAAAGAACGATTACACATTCCTGCCAATTCCACGATACATACTTATGGTGGACCAAAACTTAGCGTTCCGTATTTTCGAATCAAAGACAGCTCTTCACCTTATTTCCTCACAAGTTTTTTTTCAGGAATTCAAGTGCATGCTTTCGAAACAAAAGATGACCTTTCTGAAGAAATGATGATCGAATATTACAATCCATCCAAAGACTCGCTAGAATGGGCATTACCTTTTGATAAACAGTATTTTTCTTCTTCTGAACTTAGTGAAAAGAAAATCAGCCCCAAGCAAATCTATGTATTGAATAGAGAAGCAAATCTTATGTATTTGACTTTTGAAAACTCCAAAACTATCGGAGTCTATGATTTGTCCAAAGATTTTGAATTGAAACAAACATTGCCTTATGAACATCAAAATTTCATTCCTACCAACAAATCCAGAAATATTGCTCTTTTTGATTTGGGATCAGATAAACTGGCACTTTTATACTATTCAGGCTTGTCGGAAGGGGATATACAACTGAAAAAGGATGCTGATTCCGATTATCTTTTTTATCAGGATCCAGCGCTTTTCAGGTTTATAATTATAGAAAAAGATGGTTCAGGAAGCCATGAAATCATGTTTCCTTCTAGTGGCGAACCCCATTCAGAATTTGTACAACTTCCCGATAATAGAATTTTGATCAGAAAAAAAGACAATCCTAATATTGAACAAGAGTATTCAGATTATTTGGTTTTTGATCTTAAGTAGTGGATTGTTTAATAAGTTTTTATGGTTGTAACCATAAAAATATCCTAAAAAATTGGTCTTTTTTGGGTTTTAACCATAAAAAAGTCTAAAAGTAGGTTTCTACTAATTTGCAAAATGTTTACTTAAATTGTCGTTTATATTTCTATATCAATTTTAAAATTTGATATACGCCTTTTCAGTGCAAGTTTTTTGGGCCACAGATAAATAATCTGTTGTAATTTTTTCTTGCTTATAATTGATGAACTTTCGAAATCAACTTTATACAAGTGCATAGAAATGACCCTCAATAGGGTCAAACCTCTCAATAACCATAGGTGGAACCTATGGAAAAAAGCTCATATCGATTAACTCCTATCGACCCTGAAGCGGTCGAACTTTTTCCTATACAGAGAATTGATTCATTTTTGTGATGTTGGATCGAATTATTCAAATCCAAACTAGGTTGGCAGCAAATCGAATAATTTTTTCCCTAGGTTTATATTAGGTTATTGAGAAGTTACTTTTCTTCTTTCTTTTTAGAACCTCCACATATCAGTTCCAATGAAAGGCAATGAGCTACTCAGTAGTGGAATTGCCGATATCGGCAAAAGTAGAGATAAGTCTAATGTATATTTCAGTAAGTGATTTTTCAAAAAAATGGAACATTCCTGAAAGAACGGTTCGGAATTATCATTGATGAAGATTTAAAGTTGTTTTATTATCGAGGATTGCAGGAATGGAATCATATCAGGGAATATTTAATGGATATTTGCCTTACTGCCCAAGATAATTATAAGGCTATTCTAAAGTATTTTGAAATTGAGTTTTTATAAACAGTATGTGATTATAAATTCTATTTGAAAGCAAGGCACTTAAAAATCACTATTACCCATCCACAGCAACTTTATTCACCAAAATAGCAGCTCCCAAAGCAGTTCCCAAAGCAAAATCTGTCGTTTCCACACTGATATTTTGGAGTTTTTGGCGGAGCATTTCTACAAACATCTCGTTGGCATTGAATCCACCATCGATATACAATCTCTTTACAGAAGTATCAGCTAAGACTAACCGAAGTGAGGCCACTTGTAATTCTGTAAGCTCATCCAAGAAACAATAATATGCTTCTTCAAATGTATCAAATTGGGAAAAATCATTTTTCTCGGCTTGGGATATTCCATAAACTTCCGGTTTCAGATATTCGAAGCGGAATTTCTTGGTTTTACAGGCCTTTGTTTTTTCGTAATGGATAGGATCAAATTTCAAAGCCTTGTAATACCCTTTTTCTAGCTTGAAATATTCGTAAAGCTTCTCGATTTGGTGTTTGTGTTCTTCACCAATAAAAAGTCGGCTAATCTTGATAGGCTGACCATGAATACCAATGAAATGAAGGCAGTCTTTTTCCAATTCATCCAAAGTCAGCTCTTCGTTGTTGAAAGGATTGATACTAATGGCCCAAGTCCCAGTGGATAAGAGGGCAAAAGGTTCTGTATTGTTGATCAGGTAAGGTAATAGTGCAGAAGAGGAATCATGTACACCCACGCCTACCGACATCGACTGCTTGCGGAATGAAATAGGGAAAGTCTCAGCCGAATCCACTGCTCTTGGCAAAAACTTCAATAGATCTTCACTCTCTAGCCATTGATGATAGCTATTGTTTTTGAAATCCCATAGACCAGTGTGACAACCGATACTTGTGTAATCTGAGACCATTTTCCCTGTAAACATATAGCTCAGATACTGGGGAAGGTGGAGGGTATTGTGGATTTTTTTGAATAATTCAGGTTTGCGGTATTTGAGCCAATATAACTGCAGACCCGAATTGACCATACCCAAAGCAGGTGAGGAAGTTGCCTGGCAGAAATTTTCCTTTGGGCCATATTTTTTATAGAAATCCTCTAAAAGATCCTTTGGGTATTCTTTGGTATAATTATACAACGGTGTGATCGGGTCTCCCTCTCTATCCAAATGAACAAGTGATGCTCCATAGGTTGTAAAATTGAGTTTTCTGATGTTGAATTCCTCCAAAGCAAGTGCTTGGGTAAGGGTGTCTTTAATCCAGTTTGTCAACTCCTTGATGGATTCACAAGGATCTCCGTCTTCATCTTGTATATATTCCAAGCGATGATAGACTTTATATACTTCCTTGAAATTCACATCAAAAAGAAAGAACTTCTTATTGGTTTTTCCTATATCAAATATGGCAGTAACAGGTATCATTATAATCCGCTGGCTTTACTATCAGTTCCTCTCTCCTTGATCAGTTCATTTCTCACACCAACCTTTCGGTATGCTTTTATTGGAGAGATCGCCCCTCCCAACTGTCTGCTTGCTTCTGACACCAATGCCCTCACATCTGTTCTGTAGGCATCCTGCAAGATTTCTTGTGCTTTGGCGGTATCATGGTTTTGCTGTGCATCTTCCAAGGCTTTTTGATCTATGATCAATGCTTGGGCATACGCTAGCTTGATGGCTTCCACAGACTGCAAGAGATCTTCCAAAGGATCTTTTACATTGTGACTTGCATCGATCATCCATGAAAGTGATGGATTATTGGTTTCTGCAAAACCTTGTACCAATTCATGGAAAATCAAGAACAGCTGATAGGGTTTGACACTTCCTACTGTAAGGTCATCGTCACCATATTTGGAATCGTTGAAATGGAATCCACCCAATTTTTCCTCTGTCATCAATGTCGCTACGATCTGTTCAATATTTGTATTTGGCAAATGGTGACCAAGATCCACCAAAGTATATGCTTTTGGTCCAAGCTTATTAGCCAACAAAAAGGATGTACCCCAATCTTGGATTACTGTGCTGTAGAAATTTGGCTCGTAAGGCTTGTATTCCACCAATATTTTCCAATCTGAAGGAAGGTACTCGTAGATGGAACTTAATGAATCATGTGTATTTGCCAAAGCCTTTCTGATACTATGTTGCCCTGGAAAACTTGATCCATCCGCAAGCCAGACAGTCAATGCTTTTGAACCCAATCTTTCACCGATTTTGATGACTTCTTTGTTGTGCTCTACTGCCAGTTCCCTTACAGCTTTGTCTGAATTAGCCAAAGACCCGTATTTGTAGGAAACTTTTTGTCCAGGCTGGTCTTGAAAAGTATTGGAATTGACTGCGTCAAAGTTAATATCTAAATCCTTTGCTATCTGCCTGATAGCTTCATAATCTTGAGGAATGTCCCAAGGGATGTGAAGTGATACGGCGTTGCTTGATTTGTTGAGTGCGTGGATGATTCCGATGTCTTGAATCTTCTGAATCAAATCAGCTGGCTCACCTGCACCTGAAAAACGTCCAAATCTAGTTCCACCAGCACCAAGTGCCCATGATGGTATTGCAATTTGCAATGCCCTGATTTTTTCAACGACCAAATTTACATCTACACCTTTATCGGAAAGCTGATTGGATAAAAAATCGAAAGATTCCGTATGATTCTTTTTCAACTCATCATTGGAATTTTCTATATGGCTTTGTGTGATTTTCATTTTTGGGAATTATTAGATTATATATATCCGCTATTATACCAGTATCCAAATTTAATTAGGTAAATACCTTGAATTCAATGCTGTCGACAGTCGACAGACGACCGTCGACGATTATCTGCATGATTTCATGTGAAAATTTACCTTCTGGTGTAATTGCAGATAATCATATTAGATAAATAAAAACCTTCCAGGTTTAGACTAAAGTATTGTCTAATTTAGAAAAAACCTGAAAGGAATTAATGTATAAATAGGTTTGAGGTAATTATCTCACAAATGCGGCAGCTACTCCACCATCTACATTAAGGATATTTCCGGTGCTTTTGGATAAAATTCCACCTACAAAAGCGAAAACGCCATTTGCTATATCCTCTGTACTGATGATTTCATTCAGCAAGGTTCTTTTTGCATAATGAGCAGGCAATTCTTCTACAGAAATACCATAAGCTTTCGCTCTTCCTTCAGCCCATTTGCCTTCCCAGATTTTTGACCCTTCGATTACAGCATCAGGATTCACCACATTCACGCGGATTTTGTCAGGCCCCAATTCAGCAGCCAACAATCTTGACATATGAACTTGGGCTGCTTTTGCAGTTCCGTATCCTACATTGTTTGGTCCAGATACAAGCGCATTTTTAGAAGCAATATTGATGATATCTCCACCAAGACCTTGTGCTCTTAGTATTTTTACACTTTCTTGACTCACTTTGAATTGGCCTTTTACAAGGACATCATTCAGCAAATCCCAATCAGCTTCTGAAGTTTCTGTCAAAGGTTTGCTGATAGCAAGACCTGCACAGTTTACAACGATATCAACACCACCGAATGCTAGGTTTGCGGCTTTGAAGGCAGATGTTATCGTGTCATTTTCCAAAACATTCAATTTTGTCTGGATAGCAGTGTCTTTTCCAAAATCCTTCACCGCCTCTTCCAATCTGTCACCGTCAAGATCTGTCAAGACCACACAAGCACCTTCTTTGGCTAATTTGTCTGCGATAGCTTTTCCGATACCTCCTGCACTTCCTGTGATCAAGGCTACTTTCCTTGACAAAGGCTGCTCTTTGGGCATTCTTTGAAGCTTTGCTTCTTCCAATAACCAATATTCGATATCAAAAGCTTCCTGCAATGGCAAAGAAACATATTCTGATACTGCTTCAGCACCTCGCATTACGTTGATTGCGTTGATATAGAATTCAGAAGCTACTCTTGAAGTTTGCTTGTTTTTTGCATAGGAAAACAAACCAACACCCGGCCACAAGATGATCACTGGATTTGGATCACGCATTGCTGGACTGTTGGATCTTTTGTGCTTTTCGTAGTAGTCTTTGTAGCCTTCTCTGTAAGTAGCAAACAACTTGCTGATATGCTCTTTGATTGCACCCAAGTCACTAAGGTCTTGGTTGGCAGGAATGTCTAATACAAGAGGGGCGATTTTTGTTCTCAAAAAGTGATCTGGGCAAGAAGTACCCAAAGATGCCAATTTTTCCAAATCATTAGAGTTGATAAATTGTAAAACAGTATCTGAGTCACTGAAAGTACCGACCATTCTGTCATAGCTGGAAGCAAGACCTCTCAACAATGGAGAAATGATGGCAGCCTGATCTTTTCTTTTGCTTGGCTCAAGCGACTCGATTTTTTGACCACCGAAAACAGGTCTGTTTTTACCATAGTTGTCTTCAAGGTATTGCGAAGCTTTTTCGATTACTTCAAGGCTGTTGATATAGCATTCAAAAGCTGTATCACCCCAAGTGAAAAGTCCGTGACCTCCAAGCATGATTCCTCTGATTCCAGGATTTTCGTCCAGGGCCTTTTTCAATTGAAGACCCAAGTCAAAACCTGGTCTCTGCCAAGGAATCCAGGCGATTTGCCCATCAAAAAGCTCTTGGGTAATTTTCTCACCTTCTTTGGACGCAGCTATGGCAATGGCCGCATCTGGATGAAGGTGATCAATGTGTTTGAATGGCAAAAATGCGTGTAGTGGTGTATCGATCGAAGGTGCTTTGGAGTCTAGATCGTAGATACAATGATTGAAAAGACCGACCATTTCATCTTCGAATTCTATTCCTTTGTATATGCCTTCCAATGCCCTGAGCTTGTCAACATAAAGCCCTGCAAGTCCTGATTTGGTCAAAGTACCAATATCTCCACCTGAGCCTTTTACCCACATTACTTCTACTTCTTTTCCAGAAAGGGGATCTTTTTCATAAGTCTTACAGCTGGTATTTCCACCTCCATAATTTGTGATTCGTAGATCCGCACCGAGTATATTAGATCTATATATCAAAAGGGCAACTTCATCATCGCCCAAAGAGTTTGCTTTTTGTTCGTCCCATAGGTAAGAGACATGATTGAATTTTTGTTCCAAAATAGCCATGGTAAACTAGGTTTAAGTTATAAAAGGAAATTTATCCTATTTAATGTTATTTACTGTCCTGTTCTGTACTGTTAATTTTAGTACATTAATTTATATTTATTGTAATCTTTTGATTATAAGTTTTTTGGAAATGAACCAAAATGCAGTTTTTTGTACTGTCGTAATCCCATCCACTTTCGCCTCCAGATTTTGCCAATGTTTTCCCATTGATCTGGATGTTTCGAGGTTCTTCTTTTACATGAACTTTCAAAACTATTTCGCGCTTAGGCAAGTCATATTTTCCCTCTGATTTATGAAGTGTGATTTGGGTAGCATTGTTTGTTGATTCTGATTCTATTTTTGTTAGGGAATATTCATTATTCACATAATTTTCAGAAATCCCATCATCTTCGAAAAGCTCAAAATCACCTTTTTCCCCAGGGAAAATTTCGAAAGTCAATCGACCGTAATTTTCCTTGTTATCATACAAAACATCATCTTGCGAAGGGATTATTGCTCCTTCCTTTACAAAAATCGGTAGGGTTTCCAGTGGGGTTTCGATGTTGTAGTAGTTTTTGCCTTCATAAGGTTTTCCCGTCCAGTAATCAAACCACATACCTTCCGGCAGATAGACCACCCTTGTCTTGGCACTTTTGGTAATTACGGGGCAGATTATCATTTGATCACCAAAATAATACTGATCATCAACATTATAGGTGTTCAAATCATCTTGGTGATGCAAGACGAATGCTCGCATGATAGGAACACCGGTTTGGTTTTGTTGAAATGCCGTGGTATAGATATAAGGAATAAGTCTATAGCGGAGTTTTGCATACTGTGTGAAGATCTTTTCAGCCTCCGAACCATAGTTCCAAGGTTCTTTGTAACCAGGATGATCCATTCCAAACACATGTGCTACTGGACTAAACATCCCAAACTGCACCCATCTCACAAATAACTCAGGATCGGCATCATGCTCGAATCCACCCATATTATGTGACCAATATCCAACTCCTGATAGCCCCATGTTGATGCCAGCACGGATTACAGGAGCATAGTATTGCCATTCGCTTGGCCAGTCTCCAGCCCAGATAAATGGATATCTTTGAATGCCGGCATAGCCTTCTCGTGTATGGTTCATACCACGCATTTTGTTGTGTTCTTTGAATTTTTCGTAAGGTGCTTTTGCATAAGCTACTGGAAACACATTGTGTAATTTTTTCGCCTCCGCACTGGTAGGTCCTGTTTTGCTGCTTTCATTCGCTTGTCTTCCAAAGGCACTTCCTTCATCAGTCTTCAAAAACATTGCACCAATTTCTGCGATCTTCATCACACCGTTTTCCCACCACCAATCGACGGCTTTGTCATTGAAGAAATTGACAAATTCGCCCTTGTTATTTTCTTCAGGATACACATGCCCTCCTTCTCTGGCTTGATCAAGGAGATTTAGGTTGTTTCCATTATCAAATCTTGGCCTGACGTGTAATCCTACCATGTTTACATCCATTCCATATAGCTGGTCAAACATGCTCTTTGGATCGGTAAATGTCTCTCTCCATTCGAAAGAAGTTGCGCCACTTCCTCCATTTTTTCCAAAAAGCCTCCATGTAGAATCTAGATGAAGCACATCAAATGGAATACCTTTTTGTCTGTATCTTTTCGCTAAGGCGACTACATATTCTCCTGAAGTCAGATGTTCGTGTCCCCAAGTTCCTCCGCTGTAAGTTCCCACATGCAATCCGTGGGCAAATCTTGGCAGTAAAGGAGATTTGCCAGTAAGGTCTGTGTAGTGATTGATCAAATGTGTGAAATCAGGGCCGTACATGAAGAAGTAATCCACGTGTGTTCCTTCTGCCTGAAAAGTCAATTTGTCTTTGTCCGTTTTGCCCAAATCAAATTCACTAGGCTGACTTGTGTGATAGAAAATGCCATAGCCTTTGGTACTCATCATAAATGGCACTGGAGCATAATTGGCTTCCAAGATATTGTAGGCTCCGATAATATGTGGTTTGAGCAATCCTCGACCTACATTCATGACCAAAGATTTTCCCTTTTGATCTAGAAAATCCATTCTTTCACCAAATCCGAAAAAGTGCTCATCCGAATGGATGTTTTTTGAAATGCCTGATTTGATTTCTTTTTGGTAATATCCTCCTGATTCATTTGACGCTTCTGAAGATATCAAATCTCCTGATTCGTTAAAAACTTTGATTGCAAGTGAGCTTTTGTCAATTTCTAGCTTCAGTGCTGGGGTTGTGATAAGGTATGAATCTGCGTTCTCTTCTTGATTGACTGCGATGGCAGGCCATTGTTGATGCGCAAGCATGTAGGAAAACTCCTCTTCAGGTATTTGCGCACCGACTTTGACTCTAAATAAATCAGGCTTATAAAATGCAATTTCCAGCTTCGTCTCTGAAGTTTGAAAAGTTAATATGTTTTGGTCCTGGGCAGTTACTATGTTTTGTGAAATACATAATACAATGAGAACAAAAATGGAAAATTTTTTCATTTTAGTTTTTGAGGGTTTAGTGTTATTTTGAGGCAGACTTGTTTTCCCAAACCGTATCTTTTAATGGCTGTAGCTAGCTGGTATTGCTTTTCAAAGAGAAGGCTTCAGTTTTATCCAAAGTGATCAAAGAAAAATAATCTTAAATCACTGATTTTAGAATGCTTCATTCTAGCTCAAAATGGCTATTCAAATCAAAAATACCCAATTGGGTTGAAGAGACTATCCTTTACTCTCCTGTTACCAGTTTTTGAAATAATTGATCTAACCAAATCAAACTTAAATCTGACCATTGTGAAGCAGTGCCATGGGTGATCGAATTCCCTTTTCCATAGCCATGTCCGCCCTTTTCAAAAAGATGTAATTCGGTTTTTGTGCCAATTGCTGCAAGAGCTTTTGCGTATCGGATCGAATTCTCTGCTGGAACAGCTTTGTCATCCCAACTATGGACAAGAAAAGCTGGAGGTGTATTTGAATTGACTTGTTTTTCGTTGGAATAAAATGTCTCCCAATCAGTCTCCAATTGCTCCCTGAGCAAATTTGTTCTGGAACCTTCATGCGTTACGCCTTTCTCAAAACTAATCACCGGGTATATCAATATACTAAAATTGGGAAGACTTCCTTCCTCCAATACACCGTGTACAGAAAGCGAAGACGCTAAATGTCCTCCAGCCGAAAAACCCAAGACTCCGACTTTTTCAGAATCGATATTCCATTTTTCAGCATTTTTCCTTATCAATTTTATGGCTTGCTTGGCATCTGACAAAGGTACATTCCATGGTTCGGAGACCAAGCTTGGTTCTGGCAATCTGTATTTCAATACAGCTGCTACATAACCTTTTTCAGAGTAAAATTTTGCAATGTCATAGCCTTCATGATTGATGGCGAGATTTCTGTATCCACCGCCGGGACAGATTAGGATAGCACGTCCGTTACCTTCTCCAGAAGTTGGAAAATATACCGTGATGTCTGGAATAGCGACAGTTTCTACATTTCCCCTTTCATTAAATTGGTCTTCCTCTATAGCTTTTAGGGTGTATGGAGCTTCTTTTTCCCACAGGTTGATTTTTTCAATTTTCTGGGAAAATCCATAAGTGCTGACAGCAAAAAAGATCATCATTAAGATGGTTTGTTTCATGTGTTTATTATTTGTTTTTCAGAGGTCATCCCGATTGGTCGGGACAGGCTATGGAATCTCGCATGGTTGATAATCATCCCAGTGTGTGACGTTCTTCGTCATGCTTGATTTCATATCTCGGTATTTTCTGTTTTACGATTATACGCTTCTTTGCCAGTAGCTTTAATTCCAAGGTCGATTGCTTGCTTATGTTCAATATCTATGAGTATCTAATATCAATTTATATCGGATCTAAGCTAAATCAGGCTTTTCTTTAGTTAGTGGCAAAGTTCCGTATATCCATAATTCTTTTTTAGATTTCGCTATCAATGTTCCTTATTCTACTTTTTTCAGTCTGTACCAATCCACAACTTGCCCTTCAGATCTTGATAGAGTCAGGTTGTTATCATTTTCTTCAATCCGCCAATCCCCATTGAGGATCAGTGTCCAGTCAAAATCAGCCTAAAGTTACAAGTATTGGAGAAAGATATTGTCTTTCTTTTTTATCTTTAGAAAAACTGCTTCACCCTTGAGCAAAAAGCCAATACCATATCGAGAGCCAAAAATCCAAAGAAATATGCAAAGAGACCGTGAAATCAACCATCACTACCAATCCAAAGTTTGGACTGTACTACGCTTCTGGGATTTCGAGGTTAAGGAAGCGTTGGGATGTGTGTGTGAAGAGGGTTTAGGAGTCCCTATCCAAAACATATTGAAAATTATTACCATTGACTCTCTGTTTTAAATATAATTTCATTACCAGTTTCTTTTGTTAATAGGGTTCTTTCATAATAGACATTCTTTGCACTCAAATGACAAATTATATTTGGGTCTTCACCAGGCTATGGTGTATGAAACCTTACAACTTGCCTTATTTTATTTGACATCATTTTTTGTTTTGCAGTGTTTCAAGCATTGCCACCGCTTGTATTCATTTTCATCAGGTTAAAAGCTGTTTCTATATTTAGTTTGCATCAAAACTCTTAAACCAGGACTCATCAACTGTAACAGACTCTTTTAATTCCACTTTCAATCCAAGATTTAATTCTTTTAGTTTTTCAGCGAGTTTATCACCATCCATCAAATCAATTGTTGGAGCCCCATCTCTCGTTGCTTCTAAAATTGCATCTCTAGTAAATGAGGCTGTTGTAATAAATAACCCTTTATCTGTTCTTCCAACCATCGCACCTCTAAAGTCTCTAATATCTTTGGAGCCAACTTTAGAGCTATTTTTATATCTTTTACATTGGAAAATTATATGAAAACTTAAAATTCCATTTATACGTGCAATACCTCTACCATCTATACCACCATCACCACTTCTTCCAGTAACTTCTACTTGGGTAAATCCCTTTTCTCTTAATAATCTTTGAATTAATCTTTCAAAACCAGAAGGTGACAAATTTTCTATTATTACATTTAGGACTTTTTCTTTCCAGTCTTCCTCTTCATTAACCTCTTCATTAACTTGCTTTTCCATTTTTTTATCCCAAATTGGATTTATTAATGAAAAATCTGAATTGTTATTTAACGACCAAACCCCTCTACTTGAATTTTCCAGAAGTCCTTGACTTTTAAGCATCGTTCTAACCCAAGCCATCTGGTATTCGAATTCAGTTTGGTTGGTGTTCTTATGCATAATCGTTAATAAGTCATCTGTTATTTTTAAAGATTCTATTACTTTGTTATTTATCTCTTCATTAGTACCTGATCCGCCAAGTTCCTGAATTGCCAAAAGTACTGGTTTGAAAAAGTACTCTCTTTTTGGAAAGGTTGCCATATTTTAATTATTTTCCTGGTGTGAAATTCAAAAATACAATTAATTATGGATTGGGAAATAGTTTTATCGATTGATCACCTAAAAGAACTTTGCGATATTAATGGTAGAGCAGAGTTCTATATTATACTTGCTGGCGGATTGAGCCGCAGTGGAAAAGAAATTCATTATGATAAAATTTCAGGTAAATTCGAAATATATAATGAAATAGATGAAATTTGGCAAAGTGATCTCTCTGAAAATGAATTGTATTCAAAAACAATGATTCCTGAGGCTATTGAAAAATCTTCTATGTTTTATTGCGGTTATCAACTTTATGGCTTATGAAGAGGATTGCCTTGCCTATTGTCTTTACCAATAATGGAGGAATTGCACTAGACCCCAACTTAAATTGTGTTAGTCCATCATTTTACCATCTATCATTACCCCCAGTTGTACGCTTTTCTTTCCGAATTTCTTAATTTTTCCTCTTTTGAAATCCTTCAAAATTTCTCACATGGAATAATTTAGTATTAAAAATCCTTTCTATATTTGTAACCAATGTGTAAGGTTTGATAATTTGGTTATGAAAGAATATTTGACGCTAGCGGAAACGGCTGACCTTGTGGGTAAAAGCAAAGAAACACTGAGAAGATGGGACAAAGAGGGTATATTGAATGCCGTACGTGAACCTGTCTCCAATTATCGTGTCTATAGAAAATCTGACGTTCAGTTGCTCCTTGGAAGCATGTTTGATGAAGTTATCGAAGACGAAGTGTCAAATTACGTAAAGCCCAACTACGAATATTCCGTTTTAGAACTTTTTGCTGGTGCAGGAGGATTAGGTATTGGGCTGGAAAAAGCAGGTATAAAATGCGTTGCCCTGAATGAAATTGACAAATGGGCTTGTGAAACTTTGAGAACGAATAGACCTAACTGGAATGTTCTTGAAGGAGATATCAAAGATTTTGATTTTTCGGAATACAGAAACAAAGTAGATGTTGTAACAGGTGGATTTCCTTGTCAAGCATTTAGCTATGCGGGGAAGAAGCTTGGACTTAATGATGCTAGGGGAACATTGTTTTATGAATTTGCGAGGGTAGTGCAGGAGGTGAATCCTGCAATATGCATTGGAGAAAATGTGAGAGGTTTGTTGAGTCACGAGAAAGGCAAGACGTTACAAGGAATGATTTCTATTTTGGATGAAATTGGCTATAGGGTTGTTCCTGTGCAGGTTTTGAAAGCTATTCACTACCGAGTCCCGCAAAAAAGAGAAAGATTGATTTTAGTAGGGATCAGAAAAGATATAGAAGTTGATTTCCATTATCCTAAGCCACATAAAAGGATTTATAATCTTGAAGATGCCCTAAAAAAGGGTTCATTGTTTGATTCAGACGTTCCCAAATCTAATGGAGCAAAATATCCTGAATATAAAAAGAAAGTTTTGGACATGATCCCACCAAAAGGGTATTGGCGTGATCTTCCAGAAGACCTTCAAAAGGAATATATGGGAGGAAGTTTTTATCTAGGAGGAGGTAAAACAGGTATGGCTAGAAGAATTGGATGGGATGAACCTTCGCTTACACTGACTTGTAGCCCGGCCCAAAAGCAAACTGAAAGATGCCATCCTGAAGAAACAAGGCCTTTTACAGTCCGTGAATATGCGCGAATTCAAACTTTTCCTGATGAATGGAAATTTGCAGGTTCACTTGCACAACAATATAAACAAATCGGTAATGCTGTGCCAGTCAACCTTGGACAGGAAGTAGGTTATGCAGTTGTGAAGTTTTTGAATGAGTATTATAACAGCAAAACTGTTAAGTCAAAAAACACATATCTTTTGGCAAAATAAGAGAGTTTCTTTAGTTTGTGGGATAATTTACAAACTCTATGCAATTACTCTCTTGGATTTCTAACGAGCATCTATACAGTTCAGTAGAAAGATTATTAATCATCGCAGAAAAATCACTCAAAACTTCCGAATCGCAATTCAATAAAAATGTTTTGGATCCGTTTTCAGCATTGTTTCAAATTTCAGGGTTTGACATTTCGCACGAAGAGTGGTTGATCGCAGAAAAAACACGTCAAGCACAAAAATCCCTACAAAATCATGTAGGCGATTTTCACCAAATAATACTTGGAAAAGTGGATGGTTGGGACAATTTGGAAACTGGTCAAATTATGGACTTGGTGCATAAAGACAGAAAAATCATTGCAGAAATCAAAAACAAATATAATACTGTGAAAGGCTCTGATCTATCCGGACTTTATCAAGCCATGGAGAATTTAGTAGGTTATAAACACAGTAATTTTAAGGATTTTACAGCATATTATGTGACAATTATTCCACGAAAACCTGAAAGAATAAATGTACCTTTCACTCCATCGGACAAAGAAAAAGGAGCAAGATTTTCAACTAATGAAGCAATTCGGCTTATTGATGGAGCTAGTTTTTATGAAATAGTTACAGGTGACCCTGACGCACTTTTCAATTTGTACAAATGTCTTCCGAAAGTCATAGAAGACTTAACGAGGAAGCCTATGCCTGTAGATACCCAGAAAAATCTATTTCAATACTTCACATCGGCATATGGAACATATCCTTCTTCAACAAACAAAGAAATAGGTTAAATAAACTACATTTTTGATTTTACTAATATTCCTCATTTCTCATGCCCCCCCAAAAAAAATCCCCTCCCCTCCAAGACATTCTTCAACTAAATTCCGTCTTATTAAAGTCAGCAAATTTAAAACCTAAAATGAAAAAGATCTTACTCGCTTTCTCTGTTCTTTTGTTCTTTGCTTCTTGCATGGACAATGATGGAGATGTTCAGGAAAATGGGCAATTTCCTCTTGGGAATTGGACGATTAGTGAAAGCCACGAAAACGGCTTTAGCTTAACAAGAACTGAAAGTTTGCCCGAAAATAATTCTGGCTTTTCTTTTAGAAACAATGGAAAAATGACCAGTAGGGCAATGGCCGGATGGTGTGGAACTCCTCCTGTAGCATATGCTGACTATGCGGGCAATTGGTCTAACACCAATGGAGCCTTAAGACTGAATATGGGCTTCTGGGGTGGTAGAAATATCCAAGAATGGAAAGTAATCTCTTCCAATGATACAGGAGACATTGTCAGGGTTGAGTTAGTCAGTTCTGAAATCATTCAGGATTAATCCTACAAAATTTTCAAACAACTATAACCTTTTTTATACCATAATCATGAAAAAAATTTATCTAGTATTGCTACCATTTTTGCTTTTCTCTTGTATGGACGATACGGACGAAGTGAATAAGGAAAGAGTTCAAGGAACTTGGATGCACGAATTTCTAAATGGCGATGAGACTTTGCAAACAAACTTTACTTTCAATTCAAATGGGACTTTTGAGTCACAAAATGTCAGGACACAGAGTGAAGGAGAATATGAACTTGGAGTTTTGTCTTTGTCAACTGGCACTTATGCGCTAGAGGGTGGAGAGCTAGTCATTTCAGACCGGGCGTACTTCTATGCAGAAGACTATGAAAACCCTCCAGCAACAGCCGAAGAGTTGGTTGAAAGCGATTTTGAATATCCCATTGCACAGAGAGTTAAAATTTCATTCGAAGATAACAATAGCGCGATGATTTTGCTTTTCTATGAATGCCATGACATTATTCCAAGCAGTTTTTCTTTTTGTGCTGAACCAAAACCTATCAGGTACGATCGGGTAGAAGAATAGAATCTGTATTTGTACCAAGTACCAAGAAATGAGCTTCGTAGTCTATAAACCAGCTTTTCTGGTCTGTGAGGACACAAACCATGGTGAAGAGACAAAATATCGGCTATGGCCTGTGGATACACAGGCCATTTTCTTGATTTATCCACAAACCCATATTTCTATAGTATTTCAACATTGTTTTTACAGTATTTCAAAAAAATCCCAATCATCCAAAAGGGATTTAAAAAATGAATAACGATTACTTCTGAACCCATGCCCTGAAATCGGCCGTAGCAGACTGACTGGTAATTAGTTTTTTGTCTTGTCCGCTCACTTGAATTGCCAGGTTATTTTTGCCATATCGCTCCATTCGGACGATGGCTTTCTTGTGAACCAACTCGGATCTATTGATCCTAAAAAATTGTGTCGGCGATACATTTTCCTCTATTTCTTTCAAAGTGCTGATTCCCATCAAATGGCTTTTTCCGTTCATTTCTATAGCTCTGACGATTCCCTCTTCGGCCAAAAAATAAGCTATGCTATCCACTTCCAAGAAGTAACTATCTTTGGCGGTATTGATGATAAACCTGTTTTTGTAAACTTGACTTGAAGAAGGTTCCGTAGGTGAGGTGAGAATGTTGGGAGGTTGATTTCTGAAAAGCAAAAACTTTCTCCATGCTTTTTCGAATCGATCAAAAGTAAATGGTTTCAATAGGTAATCAATCCCATTGCTTTCAAAAGCCTCCAACATAAATGTATTGTATGCTGTAGTAAAGATAATCGGGGACTTCAAGGCGATTTCCTGATAGATGTCAAAAGCATTGCCATCTTGCAGGGAGATATCGGAAATGATAAGGTCCACTTTTCCCCCATCTTCAAAAAAAGAAATGGCTTCATCCACAGTAGCACATTCAGCTAGCACTTGGATATCATCTTGCAGCTGCCCAAGATAGCGCAATAGTTTTCTCCTTGCAGGAAGTTCATCTTCTATGATCAGGATATCAATATGCATCATTAAATAGGTATGGAAGTCGAATCGTAAATTTTTCTTCTGTTTTCTCAATGCTAGGATTAGCTTCTCCAAAAAGCTGATACTGCGCTTTTAGATTTTCCAATCCTCTTCCTCCATCGAGCTTTGGCAACTTTTTGGGTTTGCGTGTATTGCTTATTTGGAGTGATTTTTCTTCAAAGATTAGCTCAATTTCCACCGGGGATTTTTCTGTTCCAATATTATGCTCTATTGCATTTTCAAGCAACAATTGCAGACTCAATGGTGGTAAGAAGGCATTTGTTGGGAACTGCCCTGAAACGTGAAGCCTATAAGCATCTCCAAATTTCTGCTGCATCAGCCTGAAATAGTGTTGCGCAAAATGAAACTCTTCTTCCAGACTGACCAACTTTCGTTCCGATGCCTTAAGTACATAGCGGTAGATTTCAGAAAAATCATGGAGAAATCCAGAAGCTTTTTCTTTGTCTTCTTCGATCAGTTGATCAAGTACATTCAAGTTATTGAAAAGAAAATGTGGGTCTAATTGTGCTTTGAGCTTGGATAGCTGACTTTCGATTTGAGCTTTTTCGAGTTCTGAAATTTTCTCTTTGTCCTCCTGATTCTTGTGAAAATAATAATGTGCCAAGAAGAAACCTCCGTAGACAAATACATCAATGACATATTTGATGTTTGAGCTTGCCAAGGAGTTAAAATTGAAATTTCGCGCTACAGTATTGAATGAAAGTGATATCAAAAATGCCAAAACGTTATTTCCAATCACATAAACAAAAAGGGAAATAGTGAATACCGAAAGCGCATGGCTAAGTGTCAGCTTTTCTTCAAACCTTCGGATTACCAAACCGATGATTATAAACAAAAGCATGGCATTGATCAGCTGACCAATGGCTGCGTCAGGAGTAAACAAAAACCAACGGAAGGATTTGCTAAAGTAGAACCTGATCTGTATGGATTCCAAATAGGCAAAGATGACTATAAAAGCCAAAAAGTATTTGCTCAAATAAAGTGATTGGAAAAACTTCTTCATAGTATGATTGGTATTGTAAAAATAGCCCTTTCTTTCAAAAGGGCTATAAGCGTTTGTTAAATCATTTTGATTACTCTACAGGAGGGAAAGAAAAGAGCACTTCGCCTTTTTCGTCATAGAAATCCAATTTGGCTTGGTTCTCTTGATCTACATAGAACATTGCTCTTGGCATCCCTTGGTCATCGAATAGGAACAGTCCGTTGTTTTGGCTTCCTGATTTTCCAAGCATCACCCTAGGTGCCCCACCAACAAATCCCTGTTCTTGATATTCCTGCATTTTGGCACGAGCTGCAGCAGGATCGGTTTTCCTCAATTCCTGTACTTCTTCCATGATTTCCATTGTTTTGAGTTGGGTTTCTTTTTCAGCCCTATCCATAAATACGAGACTGCTGCTCACCCTTCTTTTGTCACCTTGTTTGGCATCTGTGGTCAAGAGCTGCATTACTTGGTCACCATCATATTGGTCAAATGTCATGGACAATCCTGAGCTATGCCCATTTTCTGTAAGTGCGCCATCGTAGATAAATCCACCGCACTCTATACCGTCTTCATTAAAGAAAATCATTCCTGATCGCTTTTTTCTTTCAGCATTGGTAGGTCTGTCATTGATTTTGGTATCACCATTTGGGAATTTATCCACATTGGTGATGATCATTTTGACGGTGCCATCAGCCTCCACGATATTGATTCTTTGGACATCAATTTCTTCAAAATGGTGATTTCCATTGTTTTTGAATGCAACTGATGCAAGTAAAATTGCTCCGCCCGCCATAGCTAGTGCAAAAGTTCTGAGTAATACTAATTCCCTGTTCATATTGATTTGGTTTTTGTTTTGAATGATTGATGCCTCAAAACTACCATCTACAAACCTGGTCGCACCCTACAAAAAGATGAGCTAAGGAATATTTCCAATGAGCTGGGAAAGATTGTGATTAAATAAAACAGAAAAAAATCAAATTATTTTTTGGAATTTAATAAAGTCTTAGTTTTTTTGTTAAAATTGATTTTTATGAAAACTTTTGGAAAAGCTCTTTACATGTTTTTGGTGATTGCATTTAGTATGAACATAGGTTGGGTGATCTATTATTGGAATATTCATGATAATTTTTCATTGTTAACCTTTGAAGTGCCCAAAACTATTTACCTCCTATTTCAAGTCCTAGCACTTGCTTCGTTCTCAAAAAGTTTGATTGACTTATACAAAACGGACAAGGATGAAAATGAGATCTAATTGAGATTTTAAACATGAATATCAAACCTTATCTGGATTTTTACCAAAAGGAAAAAAAGCTCTCCAAGCCTCAAATAATCAGATTTGCTGTTTGTGCTTTGATCCTGAATTTTGCTTATCAATATCTTTTGATAGATCCTATGGCGATTCGTTTGGGAGTAGGAGGTATGGAGGCATTTAGTAATTCTAATACTATCACAATCTTTAGCGCATTGATTCTCGCACCCGTTCTTGAGGAGTTATTGGTTAGGGGCTATATGTCTGGTAAGTGTATTCATTTTTGGTTTTTCTTAATTTTGCCTGTGATTGGAGTTGTGGTTTTTCCTAATTATTGGTGGCTTATGATTGGTATTGGGCTTGTTTTTTTGATTTGGGCTTTATTGGAGAATAAAAAGAACCCAGATCAGACTTATATTTCTTCTGGTTTATTTTATACAACTTATATTTTCACTGCATTATTTTTTGCGATTCTACATATTGGAAATATCGAAACCGATTCTATTTTCCAGAAGGTTTCATTTTGTATGATATCTCTTACTCCGGGAGCACTTTTGTTTGGCTGGATCAGGTATCAAGGTGGCTTGCACTATTCGATTATACTTCATGCCTTGTATAATTTGATTACCTTAAGTTTGAATGAATTACTTTATGTATCTTAATAAATTATGATTATACGCTTCTTTGCCAGTAGCTTTAATTCCATGGTCGATTGCTTGCTTATGTTGAATATCTATGAGTATCAAATATCAATTTATATCGGATCTAGGCTAAATCAGGCTTTTCTTTAGTTAGTGGCAAAGTTCCGTATATCCATATAATAAATTAACGAAAAAGGACATTCCATCTCTTCCATTTACACTTTGTGCCTTTTGTGAAAACCTTCGTACCCTTTGTTGTTAACCTTTAATCGCTATTTCAGATAGTTGGGCTACAAGCCTTACTTTCATTATTTGTTAAATTGATTTTACCACAGAGGTCACCAAGGTAACACGGAGAACACAAGGGTTTACCATCTCTTCCATTTAAACTTTGGCGAAAACCTCCGTTCTCTTTGTAGTTAATTCTACTTTGCGAATATTTGCTCCTCCCCAAACTTTGCGAGCTTATACTTTACCACAACCTCACATATCCATTTTCATGAAGCTCTTCGACGGATTTTATAGGGAAAGTTCGGCCATTTTTGATCATATAAACTTCATCGGAAATCTGCATGATATGTTCATAAAGATGGTCTGAAACCAAAATTCCTTTGTTCGACTTCTCTTCGAGGATTAGATTTTTGATAGTGTCCACATGGACAGGCATGATGTGGGAGAAAGGCTCATCAAGGATGACAAATTTGCTTTTTGACTTGAGGACAAGGTATAATTCCAAAATTCGCTTCACACCACCAGAAAGATGTGCCATTTTCATTCCCCTGTACTGCTCAAACTCGGGAAAAGATTCGATAAATGCTTCAATATCTATTTCAAAATCATCAAAAATACGTTCTAAAGATAAGCTGTCTGGTACAAAGTTATGTTGTGGTAGATAGCGCAAATCCTCGGGTAGCCGACTAGAGCCCAAAAGGCTTTTGCCATTGATCCTGATTGATTTTTCCTCTGTGAGCGGATCGCCAATGATGATTTTCATCAAGCAGGATTTCCCGCAGCCATTTCTACCCAAAAGTCCAGTGACATTTCCAGTGGTACATTTCAAATAGACATTTTGCAAAATACGGTTGATCCCAAAGCTAAGCATCACACCATCTACTTCTAGGATATGGTTCATGCTATTTGAAAAGTTAAGATCATCAATATCAAAAACAGAAAAAAGTCAAAAACCAAACTTCCTATCCACAGGCTCTTCTTTCCAAGCCCGAGGTTTTTGTAATAGTAGTATTCATGTCGCATCTCGTCATTTTGAAAGAAATAGATCAAACCAGATACCCCTAATTTTAGCCAAGTGAGCAACGCAAATGATTTTCCTCCAGAATAAAAAGCGATTACCACGCATGTCAAAGTAATCACCAAACTAAATAAGGCAAAAGAGCTGTAGAATACCCTTAATAGTCTGATCTTTTTCTTTAGTTCTATCATTTGCAAAATGGATTTCTATTTTACATTTAGAACTTTTTCTATATCAAACTTTGCGTCATCAAGCTTCATCGGCACTATTTTGTTGGCAGTCATCACTTGATAGTAGTCATCGTAGAAGGTTACAATTCTCAAAGCAAGTGCACCATTTGTAAATTCAAGATATCCAGACCAATCTCCAAACTTATGAGATTCAAAATTTGCTGGATTAACTTTAATTTTATTGGAATAAAAAGTTACTGATTTATCATTCTTTATTGATTCACATCGATACTTTAGGATTTTGGCTTTCTCTTTGGTTTTACTGTAGTTAGTTTTTCCCTGAGCCCAATTTCCAGCGTCCAATTTATATACTATATCACCCTTTTTATAAAAATATAAATTTCCTTTTTGATTGTATAATTGCATCAAATCTTCTTCATGGTCAAAGGCCACATAATTCCCTTCTTTGATGTAATAGTGTTGCTCTTTGAAAAGCATCTCTTGCTTCTGCTTGGTGATGTTTTCCCCTTCGAGCGTGAAATACTCGTAAGTGTAAAAAATATACCCTTCAAAATACTCTTGGCCATTGGCATTTTGGAAAATTAACAGGCTGATAAAAAGGACAGAAAATAAAAGCTTCTTCATAGAAAGGTGGTGATAAAAGTAAATTTAAAAATTAAGTTTAAAACTTAGGCATAAAGTCTAGTTACTTTCTAACTTAAGTATCATTTATTTATTTTTCTACATTGAAGTCTCAAAAAAAGGAGATTGATGATTTTTTCCGCTGATAAATTATATGACTATCCCCTAAACTATCTCTTCGAATCTTTGCTCCTCCCCAAACTTTGCGAGAAACAAAAAAAAGCCTCCTTTCGGAGGCCTTTTTACTATTTGAGGCAATAATACTAAATCTGTATCTGCTTTTTTACCAGTACCAATTTTTAATATTGCTTGAAGTTCAAATCAATCAGCTGTTATCAGATGACCGTCGACTGTTGTCAATTTTTTATTTCTTGTTTTTCACATATTTATCCAACCACTCATGTTGTTCGTACAGTGTATGAAGAATAGATTCTTCGGCCGAATATCCATGACTTTCGTGAGGCAAGAAAACCAACCTGGTTGTAGCACCGTGACCTTTTAGTGCATTGTAATAACGCTCTGATTGGATAGGGAATGTTCCAGAGTTGTTATCTGCCATGCCGTGAATCAATAGAATTGGAGTTTTCACTTTATCAGCGTGCATAAATGGCGCCATGGTATTGTACACATCTGGAGCTTCCCAGTAAGTTCTTTGCTCATATTGGAAACCAAAAGGAGTCAAAGTTCTATTGTAAGCACCACTTCTGGCGATTCCTGCCGCAAAAAGATTGGTATGTGAAAGCAAGTTTGCAGTCATAAATGCTCCATAAGAGTGACCACCAACAGCTATTTTTTCTCTATCTCCTATTCCAGAGTCCACAATAAAGTCAATTGCAGCTTCTGCATTGGCTACAAGTTGCTCTAGGAAGAAATCATTTGGCTCAAGGTCACCTTCACCTACGATAGGCATCTCTGTCTGATCCATGATCGCATAGCCTTGTGTCACCCAGTAAAGTGGAGAACCCCAGCTTAGCCTTGTGAACCTATACTGTGAACCTCTTACTTGAGAAGCTACTGCAGCTGACTTGTATTCTCTCGGATATGCCCACATCAATACTGGTAATCTTCCATCTTTTTCAGCATCATATCCTTCTGGAGTATAGACTACTGCTGAAAGATCCAAGCCATCGTTTCTTTTATATTTCACCAACTCTTTTTTGATTCCTTTGATCGACTCGTAAGGATGCTCAAAATTAGTGATTTGAAGAGGTGCAATTCTTTTTCTAGTATTTACCAACCAGTAATTTGGCTGTACTTCAATTCCTTCTTTCGAAGTGATAAACTCAGTAGCGTCATTATTCAAAACTTTCACAACCCTTTCATAGTATGGAGCTTGACTTCTCCAAAGTATTTTTTCAGTTTTGGTCTTTACGTTAAAAGTAGAAAGGTAAGGCATACTTCCTTCAGGTGACCCACCTTCACTTGTCATAAATACATCATCACCTTTTCTCAAAATGACACTTCTTCCAAACTCATTTGTTTTGTAAACAGGACTTCCTGGATCATTATAGATATCATCAGAAGATCTTTCGATGATGACAGTCCCTTTATCCATTGGTTTGGATGGGTTGATGAGTCTTACTATTTGCTTTCTGGTAGCTGACCATCTTTCGCTGAATAGCGCAAAACTATCATCAGACCAAGAAATGCCTCCATATCTGTATGGGGTACTTGCAAATTTCACTTTGCTTCCAGAGAAAGGTGCGTCTAATGTATATACAACATCCCTTTCATCGATCTCCACTTTTCCATCACCACCGTCTTGTGCTTCTACCCAGTAGAGGGTTGCAGGCTTATCAGCTCTCCAGTTGATTGATCTTGGTCCAGTGACTGTAGCATCAAAACCTGTAGGTCTTACTTCATCCAGGGGAATTTCTGCAAAAGTTTTGATATTTTTTCCAGTCATATCCCAAAGTTGCACATCATAAGGAAATCGGTTTGCTGGTACTAAATAGGAAAATGGCTTTTTGATCTTATCAACCATTACATATTTACCATCTGGAGAAAGGCTCACAGAGCTAAACATACCTGGCTCACCAAATGGTGTCTTACTACCATCCAAACCGATTAGCATCAATTGTGAATCCATGAAATATGCAAACAGGTCTTCTTCATGTCTATTTGTCAAAAGATCCTGATAAGTTCTTGATGGTGCGGCATTGCCTGAAGTTTCCTGAATCGTCGGTCCTACAGGAGCCAAAGGAGCTTCTGGCATTGAGCTTCTTTTAGGATTGATCGCTTTTAGAAGAATCTTATTGTCTGGAGTCCAGCTCAGTGTTCCACCCATTACATCATTGACAATCTCATCTGTGAGTTTTTTGGCTTCAAAAGTCGTCAGGTCAACTAGCCACAAGCTGATCCCAGTATTGCTAGTGTTGGTGACAGCGGCATATTTTTCATCATTTGAAAGAGAAAAACCTCCAAGTCTTGCATTTGTAGGCAATCCTTTGATTTGTGTCTCTACACCTGTTCTAGTGTTTTTGATTTTTACATTTTCTACAGCACCACTTCGGCTAGGGCCATTGGTAGCGGGATTGATTCTCATCCCTGCGATTCTCAATTCTGGCTGAGCCAAATCTTCGATCGATGGATTTCCAGAACGCTCTAGAAGCAACATAAACTCTCCCGTGCGACTAAAACTAGCAATCGGAGTAGAAGGAGCCAATACTAATTCAGCGATTTCTTTTGGAGGTTTTTGGTAGGTTAGGGAGCTTTGTGCAAATGCGCTTGGCAAAGAAATCACCAAAGCTAGGCATAGCAACATAGAAGCTCTCACCGTATTTTGTAATGAGTATAGCATAGTAAAGTTTGTTATTTGTAGAAATTTACAGCTTTTAGTCCAGCTTACAGCAAAATTTTGAATTTGAGGTAGTGCAACGATATAAACGGTAAATTCTGGTGCCTAAAAACAAAAAAGGAGCTCGAAAGCTCCTTTTTGAAATCAAATCAATGATTTAAACTGCAAATTTTTTACTAAATGGTTTATTTTCCTACTGCACCTACTGAAATCATTGCACATCTGAAACCAATGTGATTGGTAGCAGAATCTTGGTGCATAAACCTCCTTGTACCCGGTGACAACCAATAAGCCATATCTCTCCAAGAACCTCCTTTGTAAACTCTGTATTTATCATCGATCAAGGTGGTTTTGTAGTCCGTTTCCTCATCAAAAATCCCGTCTTTTCTCAAAGGGTTCAAATCATCAAAATCAGTAAAGGAAAGTGGTCTGTAAACATCCTGAACCCATTCGTTCACGTTACCTGCCATTTGGTACAATCCAAAATCATTTGGTGGGTAATCATATACGTTGGTTGGAATGATATCTCCGTCATTGGCAAGCCCACCTGCAATACCTGCATAATCACCTCTACCTCTTTTGAAGTTAGCTAGCATATCTCCCTGCTTGCCCTTTCTTTTGATGTTGTAAGGATTTCTTACACCTCTTCCATCCCAAGGATAAATTCTGCCATATTCTTGGTTCTCGTCCAAATATTGAGTTCCAATCATTGCTTTTGCAGCATATTCCCACTCAGCTTCATTCGGCAATCTATATTCTGGGATAGCAACTCCTCGTTCGAGTAGTTGGTTTTTGGTCAATGTACTGTCCAATCCTTCTTTCTCACGCATCAGTTCCCCTACTCGTAAAGTTCTCCATTTGGCATATGTGCTGGCTTGTGACCAGGAAACTCCTGCAACTGGATAAAAATTGAATCCTGGGAATCTGAAATAGTATGTGTCATACACATCATTGTAAGACATCGCCCCTGCCCAAACTTTCTCCGCAGGCTCAAGCTTCAGAACAGAATCTGCACTTACACTTTTTCGCATTCCAAACAAAAACTCCCTGTAATCATTGTTGGTGATTTCTGTTTCATCCATATAAAAAGAAGCAATCGTAACCGTTCTCTCTATATTGTCTCGGAAAGCCATCACGTCTTCCTCTTGAGATCCAATCACTGCACGTCCTCCTTGGATATATTTCAAATTTGGACCTACAAACTGTTTTGACATCTTGGTCACGATGAAGTTTGTACTGTCATTCGCATCAAAACTAAAATCCGCACCTGTTGTAGCACTTTTTTTGCCTGGCTTGGCGGCAGTCCTTCTTCCATAACCAGGCGTTTTATTACAAGATGAAAGGATGCCTGTTGCTATAAAAAGCAAAGCAATTGCAACTATCCCCAATTTATTCTTTCCAAAAACCATATGACATTTAGTGTTTTTTGTGCACAAATAGAACGCTAATATATAATCAATAATATCTTATCACAATATTATTTTTTCTTCTCCTACTTACAAGAAGTCGGAAAATCCCTAAAATCAAAGATATTATACAAAAAATATCTCCGAAGTGACAATTTTCATCCTATTAAAAATTTTTAATCTTTTTGGATTTTCATGTCGTTGAGCCATTGTTTGGCCTTACTTATACTTTTTATTCCATTGATAGTGAGTATCAAGCGATTCTTATGTTCTTTCATTTTGCAATGCTTCGGCTGAGAACTCACATATCTAAGGATATTTCCAAAAACTGGAGATTTAAAATAGCTTTCCTTTGAAGATGGGACAAAATAACATTTCATCACATCATTTTTCAAAACAAGCTTTTCGAAACCCAGCTGCTCTGCCAACCATCTCAAGCGAACTGTCTCAAACAAATCTTCGACCACTTTTGGAATTGGACCAAATCTATCTTGAATTGTTTTGATATAGGACAACAATTCTTCCTCTTTTTTGATGTTATCAAGCTTCGAGTACAAACTCAATCGCTCGGAAATATTGCTCACATACGCTTCAGGGATCAATAATTCCATATCTGTCTCGATGACGCAATCTTGAACGAGAATTTCTACTTTTTCTTTCAAATCATCTTCAAACAATGCAGCAAATTCATTTTCTTTCAACTCTTGCACCGCTTCATCCAAAATCTTATGGTACATCTCAAATCCCAAATCAGTAATAAATCCACTTTGCTCCGCTCCCAGAAGATTTCCCGCTCCTCGAATATCCAAATCCCGCATGGCAACTTTAAAACCATCTCCCAAATCGGAAAACTCTTCCAATGTTTGCAGTCTCTTTCTAGCTTCTGTGGTCAATCCCGTAGTAGGTGTAGTCAATAAATAACAAAACGCCTTTTTGTTGCTTCTTCCAACTCTACCTCGCATCTGATGCAAATCACTCAACCCAAACATATGGGCACGATTGATAATGATCGTATTGGCATTTGGTATATCCAATCCTGATTCAATGATATTTGTCGAAACCAACACATCAAATTCCCCTTCGATAAATTTCACCATGATCTTTTCCAGAGCTTTCCCGTCCATCTGACCATGCGCTCCCGCGACCCTTGCATCCGGAACAAGCCTCATAATAATGTTGGCAATCGAGTCTATTTCTGCCACTCTATTATGAACAAAAAATACCTGACCTCCTCTTCGCAACTCAAATGCCACTGCATCTCTGATCACTTCCTCTTCGAAAGTATGGATCTCAGTGGTCACAGGCTGTCTATTTGGTGGCGGAGTGGCTATCACTGACAAATCCCTCGCGCCCATCAATGAAAAGTGGAGCGTTCTTGGTATCGGAGTAGCTGTCAATGTCAATACATCAACATTTAACTTCATCTCCTTCAGTTGATCCTTGACCTTCACACCAAACTTCTGCTCTTCATCAATCACCAAAAGTCCCAAATTTTTGAATTTGACATCTTTGTTCACTATCCTGTGGGTGCCTACCAAGATGTCAATCTCGCCTGTAGTCACCTGTTTGGTGATTTCTTTGATTTCTTTGGCTGTTCTGAATCTATTGATGTAATCGACTTTTACCGGAAATGCTTCCAATCTCTCTTTAATAGTCTGGTAATGTTGCATGGCCAAAATAGTGGTTGGAACCAATATGGCTACTTGTTTCCTGTCGTTTACTGCCTTAAACGCTGCCCTGATGGCAACTTCTGTTTTTCCAAAACCTACATCACCACAGACTAACCTATCCATAGGGTAAGGTTTTTCCATATCGACTTTTACATCTGAAGTCGCTGATGCTTGGTCTGGAGTGTCTTCAAACACAAAGGAACTTTCCAATTCGACCTGCAAAACAGAATCTGGAGAAAATTGGAAACCTGACGCATTTCTTCGCTTTGCATACAAGGAAATCAAATCCTTTGCAATGTCCTTGACTTTTCCTTTTACTTTCTTCTTTTTATTGTCCCATTCTGGCGATCCAAGTTTGGACATGATCGGTGCAGTGCCTTCTTGGCCAGAATACTTCGAGATTTTGTGTAGCGAGTGAATATTCACATACAGCAAATCATCATCCCTAAAGATCAGTCTTACCGCTTCCTGAAACTTACCATTGACATTGACTTTTTCCAAACCCGCAAACCTGCCCACTCCATAATCAATGTGTACAACGTAATCTCCAGCATGCAAAGCCTTGATTTCCTTTAGCGTAAGTGCTTTGGACTTGCTGGACCTTGGTTTGGTCTTGTATCTATGGAAACGCTCAAAAATCTGATGATCAGTGTAGCAGGCAATCCTCAATGTCTTATCTATAAATCCCTCCCTGAGTCCAATCAATAGTGATTGCGTCTTCAGGGTAGGATCCAATTCATTCAGAATGTTATCCAGTCGATTGATCTGTTTGTCATTTTCAGAACATATTATATTCAGCCAGCTATTTTTTTCATTGCTTACCAAGTTTTCTACCAAAAGATCAAAATTCTTGTTGAAAGAAGGTTGAGGTTGAGAGTCAAATTGGATTACTTGGCTTTCTTTTTCATAAAATTTATGTCCAAATTCTACTTTGACGAATGAATTGACCAGTTTTTCAAAGGCCGCCGCATTATCAAATAGATCAGTAGGCTTTGGAAGAAGCTTGTCGCTGTTGATGCTATTGCTTATTTGCTCAAAGTGTCTTGAAGCTTTTTGGAAATTTTCATCCAAAACATCAAAAGTAAACTGCTGATCTTTCATCCAAATGACAGTATCATTTGGTAAAAACTCCAAAAATGACTGCCTGACCTCTTGAAGAAGGCGTGTCTGTACATTTGGGATGATGCTGATGGAATTGATATTGTCCACAGAAAGTTGTGTCTCTGGATCAAATGTCCTGATACTTTCTATCTCTCTTCCAAAAAGCTCGATTCTGTAAGGTAGGTCATTGGCATAAGAATACACATCCAAAATACCTCCACGAATAGAAAACTGACCCGGCTCATAGACAAAATCGGATTTTTCAAAATCATAGGTTGATAGTATTTCGGCGATGAATTCCATATCAACTTTCTCACCAACTGACGCTACAAAAGTATTTTCTTTCAAGGACCGCTTGTTGATCACTTTTTCGTAAAGTGCTTCTGCATAGGTAATGACTACCTCGTTTTTGCTCTCTTTGCCAAGAATTTTGTTCAAAATCTCCGCTCGCATGAGGATATTGGCATTCTCTACTTCGTCAAACTGATATGGACGTTTGTAACTTGAAGGAAAAAGTAGTGTGTCTTTTTTACCCAATAGTTCCTGCAAATCAGAGTTTAGGTAAGCTGCTTCTTCTTTGTCGTGGGCTATAATGAGGTGAAACCCACCGAGGCTCTTGAATACAGAAGTAAAAAGCACCATGTCCATACTTCCAGACACTCCCTTTAACTGGAAGCTTCTATTTTTTCGGTATTTCAGATTCTCGCAAAAGGTCTGTACAAAAGGATCTTTTTCGTAGAGTGATAAGAATGCTTTCTTCTCCAAAATGAATAATTGATAGCTATGATGAATATATTTCGCAAGTTAGGAAATTGATTCGTTACCTGCTTTATTAGATTAATATGAATTTGTAATCAATATTCTTGAACCTATGGTCAATTAAAATGTTTAGAAGCCAAGAGATTTATAATTTTGATGAAAACACAAAAAGAGACTTGGTTTCAAAAAATTGAAAATATGCATCCATATCAGACCTTGATGTATCTGGGGATGTTTGGTAGCGGTTTGATTTTTCTGTTTTTGACCGTTGCATTTTTGGCTTCCGGATATGGGAATCTCGAAGGGCTGGGATTCAAAATGCCACGTTCATTTATTTTGAGCACAATAGTGATTATTTTTTCGGGATACACTTGTTCGAGGATGATTCACCACTACAAAGATGAAGCGATAGGAAAGCTAAAAAACAGTCTTTTTACAACATTTCTACTTGGTGTGATTTTTACAGCTTTACAAATTGTTGGCTGGAAGGAATTGACAGCGATGGGAATAGATTTCAAAGGACTTCCCAGCGGTAGTTTTTTGTATGTGCTAAGTGGAATTCATATTTTCCACTTGGTGGGAGCTATGGTTTTTGCCTTGATCATGATTTTTCAATATAACAAAAGAGAAAAAGACGCAATTCAAAACCTCATTATGCTCACGAATCCATTTGAAAAAATGCGAATTGAGCTATTTTCTATTTATTGGTATTTTATGGATTTGATATGGTTGACACTATTTTTGATTTTTGTCATTTCTTTCTAAAAAGTGCTATCTTCGGCAGGAAAGTACATTGTGATTTTTGTGGTGAAATTTCAAAAACCAAGCTATCAAACCTTAAATCCAGCCTATAATCAGGTATTAATTACATTCTTCAATGTAATATCCCTTATTCTTATCATATTGAGGCATCAATTTCCTTAATCGGATAGTAATGCCTTTCGTCTAATTAAAATTAAATATTCAATAACTATGTCAGAAAAAAATTTCGAAATCAATATCAATCCTGATTGGATCAGAAAATATCTGAGCAAGATTGTCATTGGCTTGTTGCTTTTGATAGCACTTTTATCAAGTGTAAGGACCGTAGGTCCAGAGGAAGAGGGTGTAGTCGTACAATTGGGAGAATACAACAGGACTGTGCAACCAGGATTGAATTTTATGCTTCCATTTGGAATAGAGAAAATGCACAAAATCCCCGTGCAAAGACAGCTAAAACAGGAATTTGGATTTAGGACTACGAATGCAGGAAGAAGTTCAGATTATGTCAAAGCAGGGTACAATGATGAAAGCATGATGCTCACTGGTGACTTGAACCTTACAGATGTAGAGTGGGTGGTACAATATAGGATTACAGATTCCTTCAAGTACCTTTTTAAAGTAAGAAATGCAGATAAAACGCTTCGAGACATGTCTGAATCTGCCATGAGGAAAATCGTTGGGGACAGAACTGTAAACGAAGTCTTGACGGTAGGAAGACAAGAAGTAGCATCAAGTGTAGAAGTACTCCTTCAATCAATGTGTGATGATTATGAAAATGGCATTCGAATAGACCAAGTGGTATTGCAAGATGTCAATCCACCAGAACCGGTGAAACCTTCTTTCAATGCAGTAAACCAAGCTCAGCAAGAAAGAGAGACTTTGATCAATCAAGCTGAAGCAGAATACAACAGAGTAATTCCAAGAGCAAGAGGGGAAGCTGAAGAAACTATTCAGTTGGCAGAAGCATTTGCCCTCAATCGTGTAAACAGGTCTATTGGTGAAGCTGAGAGATTCAATGCGCTTTTTGAAGCTTATATGAAAGCTCCCGAAGTAACCAAGCAAAGAATCTATCTGGAAACGATGGAGAAAATTCTTCCAAAAATCGGAAACAAGATCATTGTGGATGAAAAAGGAAATAATGTCCTGCCTCTTTTGAACATCGATAAAGTAAAAACAGCAAAGCCATGAGAAAAAATAGAATAGGATATATCGTATTGGGAGCTATTTTGGCCATCTTGATTTTCAACAGTTATTTCATCTTGGATGAAACCCAGCAAGCCATTGTCACACAGTTTGGAAAGCCTGTAGGTGAGCCAAGGACAACACCAGGAATCAATTTCAAGACCCCATTTTTGCATAAGGTTCAGTTCTTCGACAAGCGCTATTTGGAATGGGATGGTGACAAAAACCAAGTACCAACCAAAGACAAAAAGTTTATTTTCGTGGATACTTATGCCAGATGGGAGATTACCAATCCTTTGCAGTTCTTCATCCGACTTAGGGATGAGCGCTCTGCACAATCTCGATTGGATGATATTTTGGATGGTGAAACAAGAAATGCCATCGCAAGCCATGATTTGCTAGACTTAGTAAGATCTACAAATAGAGATCCGGAGATCACTGAGGATTTTATGGAAGAAATTGAGATTTTGGATGACATCACAGTAGGAAGAGACAAAATCGAAGAAATTGTTCTAAAAAAAGCTAATGAAAGAACCACTGACCTTGGAGTGAGGATTTTGGATTTTAGATTCAAGAGGATGAATTATGTAGACGAAGTTAGGGACAGAGTCTATGACAGAATGATCTCCGAAAGAAACAGAATAGCTGACCAATTCCGATCTGAAGGACAAGGTCGTGCAAGATCTATCGAGGGTAACAAGGAAAGAGACTTGGCACAAATCCAATCAGAAGCTTTCAAAGAAGCTGAAGAAATCAAAGGTAAAGCAGACGCAGAAGCAACAAACATTTACGCTTCAGCTTATAATAAAAACAGGCAGTCCATTGAGCTGTACAAGTTTTTGAGAACGATGGAAAGTTTCGAAAAATCCATGGATGAAAATACAAGTATCGTGTTATCCACAGATTCTGAATTCTTCAAGTATTTAAGAAAATTGAATTAGAAGCAATTTACCTCGGACAGAAAGAACGTACCTATGATGTGAAAGTAATCTATATTTTGATGTCATTCTGGTACCAATCTGAACAAAGAATTGATTTTCAAATCACTTAAATTCTTTCAAGAAACTCTGCGTTCTTTGCGCCTTTGCGGTAAATAGTAACCGCGAAGGCGCTGAGAACGCCAAGTTGATAGTCAAAAACTTAAAGATTTTAGATTTTTATTCTAAGCCATAAGTAAGTGTCAACTTGTTGATTCTTTAGAATTTGTTTCCATCTTGCAACTTCCTCTAAGGATAGGTCAC
>NZ_JAKZGS010000011.1 GCF_022549695.1 Belliella calami
GCACCGCAACAGTTTCCTTTACCGAAACTAGGGCAGATGGAGCATGTTCAAACAGCTATATCCTAACCAGAACTTGGACAGCAGTGGATGAATGTGGCAACGAAACCACGCACGTTCAGACCATCACGGTAGAAGATGTCACAGCGCCAGTCTTCAACGAGACCTTGCCGACAGACATCACTGTTTCCTGTGAATCAGTACCTGCGGCGGTTGTACTTACGGCTAGTGACAATTGTGGTGAAGTAAAAGTTGAGTTTAGAGAGGAAGTTAAAGGTGAAGGATGTGGTAATGAGATCATAAGGACATGGGTTGCAATAGATCTATGTGGTAATTCAGTTGAACATATTCAAACCATTACTATATTGTCTCCTGCCATCATTGCCAATGATGATGATTTTGGTGTACTTCAATTTGATTATAGTGGTATTGTAGGGAATGTGTTTATAAATGATTCACTAAATGGAAATTCAATAGACCCGAGTTTAGTAGAAGTTAAGATTGTCGATTTTGGAGGTCTAAATGATATTACGATCGACTCTAATGGTATCTTAATGTTGGTTTCAGCAGGGACAAATACTCCTGGAAATTACATTGTAGAATATAGTGTTTGTGAGGTGGCAAATACTTCAAACTGTGATACTGCTTTGGTCTATTTGAGCATAGATACACCAAAGGTTGATATATCGGTAGAGAAAACTTCCAATAATGTAGTGATTTGGGAAGGAGATGAATTTGACTATCAGATCACTGTGAAAAATATAGGTGGGACGATTGCAACAGATGTAGTGCTTGAAGATGTTTTGCCTGTAGGTGTTTCGTTAATCAGTCAGGAAATTGAATTTGCTAATTTTGAGGTTGATTACAGCTTTGATGTTCAAGGGTCAAGGATCTTGTGGAGTATTTCAAAATTGCCAGTTGAAGCTGAGGTCGTTTTCAAGGTTAGAGTTAAGGCACTTCCATTGTATGGTGAAGAATCATTAATCATCACTAACCTTGTGACAGTATCATCAAAAGAGGAGGATATAGACTTGGCAAACAACACAGATACAGATGTCAATACTATTAGTTCCTTCTTTATTCCGAATGTTATCACTCCAAATGGAGATGGAAGCAATGATAGTTTTGTGATTAAAGGCTTGGGAAAATATGTAAGTCACTCATTGGTTTTGTTCAATAGATATGGAGATAATGTCTTTGAATCTGAGAATTATCAAAATAACTGGAGTGCAGAAGGCCTTCCTCCGGGTACTTATTATTACATTCTAAAAGGAACTGATGATAATGGAAGGGAACACATCTTTAAAGGTTGGATTCAGGTTATTAAAGAGTTTTAATTGAAACATTAGTTTGATTCTAGTAATTTTAAACAGTATCGAGATCGTCTCGGTACTGTTTTTTTTTGACTATTTATAAGGAGGGTTAAATATGTAATTGAAAAGAAATGCATGATACAAATATGATAATAATCATGTTTTGAACTTATTCATGTCATTAATTAGTGAAGTGACAGAGATTAGCTTTGTACAAAATAATACAAAAGCTATGCAACTAAAAGAAGGTGTTGATTTGAAGCTTGCAATCCCTGAAGCATTGATTGAAAAATTTTATTGCAATCATTTACCTTTTGATTTTATTGGATATCTGGGTTCGTGTGGTGGATTTCTATGCAGTGAAAGCCAATACCCAAGTCTTATAACAGCACATCTTCCAAAAGTATTGGATTGGTTGCACGAGATTGACATGCCACGAGTTTTTGAAGAGACTCCCTGTGGGATACCAGTGCTTTTGTTTGATGGTGAGTTTTCAACTGAATCGCTTCTTTTTCATTATGATGGAACTACAGCATCGGCTGATTTGATCAAAAAATTCATAGAGCTCTTCCAAAACAATATTAGAGGTAGTAAGGCTACCATCATTTCACCATCATTTATCCCAAAGTCAAAGCAAAGAGATGAGCAAGAGCTCATCCAATTGATCACTGAGCACACTTGCGAAACATCTTTCATCAAGTTTAATTTTACAAGGATTGGCGATTTTTGGTCTTATGCTGTCAAGCATAAATGCACAGTGCTAGTGACATCCAAAAACTATCAAGCAGACTTGGCAGAAGTTCTTTTCCATTTCTACAAAGGAGGGATGTGGTATAATAACCTATCGTTTTATTTATCCTATTGATTTTTTCTATTACAAGGAGCATGATCCAAATTATCAAATCAAGACACCAAAATGGGTAAGGCAAGTAAAATATATACTCCAATAGCAAAAGCAAACTGCTACCACTGCGGAGAAAGTTGTGTAGATGAAGTCTTGCATTTTGATGAAAAAGAGTTTTGCTGCTCTGGTTGCAAGCTTGTATATGAGGTTTTGAATGAAAATGACTTGTGTGCTTACTATGAAATAGCCGAAGCTCCAGGTACTAGTTTGGGGAAATCAAAAGCAAAGGATAATCGCTTTGATTATTTGGATGATCAGGAGATTATTGACTGCTTGATTGATTTTCAAAACGATTCGGAAGTTCACATCACATTCACTATTCCATTGATCCATTGTGCATCCTGCATTTGGTTGCTAGAAAATCTTCAAAAGCTTCACAGTGGTGTGATCTCTGGACGAGTTGACTTTATCAAAAAGAAAGTTCAGGTAAAATATTCAAAAGGTGAGATTAGCCTTAAAGAACTGGTTCAGTTGCTTTCAAGAATAGGATATGAACCTTCACTCAACTTAGCTGACATTGACAAGAAAAATGCTTTGCCTACAAATAGAAAATTGATTTTCAAATTGGCAGTAGCTGGATTTTGCTTTGGAAATATGATGCTTTTCAGCTTGCCAGAATACTTCGCAGAGGCAGAGTTGCTAGGGCAAGGTTTCAAAAAGACATTCAATTATCTAAATGTACTACTTTCTTTGCCTGTGTTTTTTTATGTCGCCACAGACTATTACAAATCTGCCTGGCTTTCCTTGAAAAACACTGCCGTAAATATGGATGTACCAATAGCTTTGGGCATAGTTACACTGTTTTTTTATAGTCTGTATGATATTTTTCTTCTTGGTAATGAAGGGTATATGGACACCTTGGGTGGGTTGTTATTCTTCTTGTTGATTGGGAAATATTATCAACAAAAGACTTATGACACCTTATCATTTGACCGTGACTATAAATCATATTTTCCTGTAGCAGTCACCAAGCTGGTCAAAAACGAAGAAGAGGTAATTCCCCTGATCAAATTGAAGGTTGGAGATATCATCAGGGTTAGAAATGAGGAGTTGATCCCTGCGGATAGTATTTTGTTGGATGGTGAAGCTTATATAGACTACAGTTTTGTAACCGGTGAAGAAGTGCCAGTGGCCAAAAAACAAGGAGAGCTTATCTATTCTGGAGGAAGGCAAAAGGGAACTGTCTTGACTTTGACAGTCCAAAAATCTCCATCTCAAGGATATTTGACAGATTTATGGAACAATGAATCCTTCGAAAAAGAGAAGGTAAACAGTCTTGAAAATTTAGCAAATAAGGTTTCTGGAAAGTTCACTATAGTTGTTTTGCTTTTAGCAATATCAGCTTTGATTTATTGGGTACTCCAAGGACAAGTTAGTTTGGGAGTTTTGACATTCACATCGGTTTTGATTATTACATGCCCTTGTGCTTTGGCAATGTCCACTCCATTTACTTTGGGAAATACGCTCAGGGTGTTTGGAAAAGGGAAATTTTACTTGAAAAATTCTCAGACGATAGAGAAAATCGCAAAAGTTGATACGTTAATTTTTGATAAGACAGGCACCTTGACTGATCCTAATAAAGCAAAGGTTAAATATATAGGAGAATTGCTTTCTGATGAATCTAAGCAAATCATTAAGGCCATGGTCATGCACTCTACGCATGCTTTGAGTAATAGAATCAATTCATATTTGGATAAAATTACTCCAGTGCAGCTTCAAAGCATAGACGAGACTCAAGGAAAAGGTTTGGTTTGTCAATACAAAAGCCAAGAGTTTCGCTTGGGGTCCATGGAGTTTGTAGGAGCTTCAAGTAATGGATTGCCTGAAGGGGGAAACTTAGTGTTTTTTGCTGTAGAGGATTATGTTTTAGGTTATTTCTTTATCCAAAGTGGTCTTCGTGAAGGAATCCAAAATGTGGTTTCAGAAGTGCGTCAAGAAAGGGCAGTACATCTTCTTTCAGGAGATCAGGATCATGAAAGGGTTAATTTGAACAATATTTTTGGTGAAGGCATATCCATGAATTTCAATCAAGGACCTAGTGACAAGCTTGCTTACATCAAGCGATTGAATAACAAAGGAGCGAACACCATGATGGTAGGTGATGGCTTGAATGACGCTGGGGCACTTCGAGAAAGTCATGTAGGGATAGCAGTAACTGATAAGGTGACAAACTTCTCTCCTGCATCAGATGCGATTATGGATGCATCGGTCATTTCTAAGCTTCCTGCTTTTCTTGATTTCGCAAAGACTAGCAGAAGTATTATCAAAGCAAGTTTTGGGTTAAGTTTTACCTACAATGCGGTTGGGGTTTACTTTGCTGTGCAAGGTTTGGTAAGCCCTGTTTTCTGTGCGATTCTAATGCCTATCAGCAGTATTTCGGTGGTGATTTTTACAACAATCACTACGAATTATCTAGCATATAAGCGCGGTCTAAAAGATAAAATCTGGTAAACATGGAAGTCATATTCATCTTAATAGCAATCAGTTTAATCCTGGCCGGTTCATTTCTCTACCTATTCTTCAGAGCGATGAAAGATGGTCAGTTTGATGACAATCATACTCCAGCGATTAGAATTCTATTTGAAAATAAACAGTCAAAAATCGATAAAAAAGTACCAACAAATAAAATAAAGTAAGTATGTCAGGGACAACATTGGAACAGTTCAGTTACGACAATAAGATCGTAAAATACTTTGGCGTAGCCACAATTGCTTGGGGTATCGTCGGAATGTTGGTCGGGGTATTGGCAGCTACCCAGCTGTTTTTGCCCGAAGCCAATTTAGGGAATCCTTATACTACATTCGGTAGGATTAGGCCATTACACACCAATGCGGTAATTTTTGCATTTGTGGGTAACGCAATTTTTGCTGGAATTTATTATTCCATGCCAAGGTTGTTGAAAACACCCATGTGGAGCAAAGCACTTAGCTGGTTTCATTTCTGGGGGTGGCAACTGATCATTCTTTTGGCAGCGATTACCTTGCCTTTAGGGCTGACAAGTTCCAAAGAATATGCCGAATTGGAATGGCCAATTGATATCTTGATTGCAGTGGTTTGGGTTGCTTTTGGAGCAAATATGATTGGTGCTTTGATCAAGAGGAGAGAGAAGCATATGTATGTTGCGATTTGGTTTTATCTGGCTTCCTTCATTACTGTAGCAGTACTCCATATTTTTAACTCGCTTGCACTCCCTGTTTCTTTTTTCAAAAGTTACTCTGCGTATGCAGGGGTTCAGGATGCTTTGGTTCAGTGGTGGTATGGGCATAATGCAGTGGCATTTTTCTTGACCACACCATTCCTTGGCTTGATGTACTATTATTTACCAAAAGCGGCAAACAGACCTGTTTATTCCTATAAACTATCGATTATCCATTTCTGGTCTTTGATTTTCCTTTATATCTGGGCTGGACCTCACCATTTGCTTTACACAGCTTTGCCAGAGTGGGCTCAGATTCTAGGTGTGGTATTTTCAGTGATGCTGATAGCACCTTCTTGGGGAGGTATGGTCAATGGTCTTCTGACTTTGAGAGGAGCTTGGGACAAAGTACGAGTTGATCCTGTTTTGAAATTTATGGTAGTGGCTGTGACAGCCTACGGTATGGCCACTTTCGAAGGCCCATTGCTTTCTTTGAAAAATGTAAATGCTATCGCTCACTATACTGATTGGATTGTAGCACACGTGCATATTGGAGGATTGGGCTGGAATGGTTTCTTCACTTTTGCGATGCTTTATTGGTTATGGCCAAAAATGTGGAAGACCAATTTATACTCGACTAAGCTCGCTACCACGCACTTTTGGTTGGGCACAATAGGGATTTTATTCTATGCACTTCCAATGTATGTAGCAGCCTTGACTCAATCATTAATGTGGAAAGAATTCTCAGATGCAGGCAGATTGGTTTATCCTAACTTCTTGGAGACAGTGGTGCAGATTGTACCAATGTATATGCTCAGAGCGTTTGGTGGAGTGTTGTATTTGTCTGGTGTATTCTTGATGGTGTACAATATGTTCAAGACAGCCAGCCAAGGGACTTTCGTGCCAGAAGAAGCAGACGAAGCTCCTGCTTTGGTACCTCACAAAGAAGAAAAAGGAGAGTTTTGGCACAGAGCATGGGAAAGGAAACCTATTTTCTTCACAGTCCTTGCTACAATCGCAATTTTGATTGGAGGTGCGATTGAGATAATCCCTACCATTTTGGTAAAATCCAATGTGCCTACTATTTCTAATGTAGAACCTTATACACCTTTAGAACTTCAAGGAAGAGATCTTTACATATCACATGGTTGTGTAGGTTGTCATTCTCAGATGATTAGGCCTTTCAGATCGGAGACGGAGCGTTATGGAGAGTATTCTAAAGCGGGCGAATTTGTCTATGACCGTCCATTCTTGTGGGGTTCCAAACGAACAGGTCCAGATTTGCATAGAGTGGGAGGCAAGTACCCTGATAGCTGGCATTATCATCACATGGTAGATCCTCGAAGTATGTCACCTGGTTCTTTGATGCCACCATATCCATGGTTAGCCACCAATATGATGTCGCATAATGATGTTCCTGCTAAAATCAGGATCTTACAAAAATTGGGTGTCCCATATTCTGAGGGGTATGATCAACAAGCAAATGCGGACTTGGATGCTCAGGCAGATCAGATTGTAGCAAACCTGCAGTCTGCAGGAGTGGAAGTATTGCCACAATCAGAGATCGTTGCTTTGATAGCATATCTACAACGATTAGGTACGGACATTAAAAAGACAACAGCTTCTAACCCTTAATCCACAGAACTATGAAAAAAGATATCTTAAGTTCCATCGAGAACATAGAAATCTACCCCATCATCTCCCTCTTGATCTTTGTACTCTTCTTTGTAGGGATGTTTATTTGGGTAGTCAAAGCAGATGAAAACTACATCGACCACATGAAAGATTTGCCTTTCGATGACGAAACACAAAAGAAAAGCGGCTATGAAAAAGTTTAAAATCTTATTAACTGTCCTGATAAGCTTCTTTACAACGCTTTCAGCATTTGCTCAGACTAGTGAAATGTCCTGGGTAAATAAATTCCGAGAAATGGATAGTAGCCAACTAACACTTTTAGTGATTTTGGCAGTGGTACTAGGAGTTATTTTATTGCTTTTGGTTTTAATGATTTACCTCATGTCATTTATGGTGACTGTTTTGAAAAAGGATAGTCCTCAGACAGAGCCAGAGCCATCTTGGTGGGATGAGTTTAAGCTAAAGTACATCGTAGGTAACATGAAGCCTGTGGGTGGTAAAGAAGAGAAAGAAATGATGCTTGACCACAGCTATGATGGCATTGTGGAGCTTGATAACCACATGCCGCCTTGGCTTGCTAATGTGTTTTATGTAACGATCGCTTTTGCTATAGCCTATTTTACATATTATTCAGTATTAGGACTTGGTAAGACTCAACTAGAGGAATATAAGGAAGAATTGAAAATTGCCGCTTTTCAAGCTGAAGAATACAAACTCTTGGCCTTGAGTTCTATTGATGAAAATACAGTGGTGTTCGACTCCTCGACTCCAGCTATCAATTCAGGAAAATCTATCTATGATACTAACTGTATCGCCTGTCATGCTGCTGATGGTGGTGGTGGAATAGGTCCAAATTTGACAGATGAATATTGGATTCATGGTGGAAGTATTTCGGATATATTCAAGGTGGTAAAGTATGGAGTCGTCGAAAAAGGTATGGTTCCTTGGCAAGATCAATTGAGCCCAGAAGAAATGCAAAATGTGTCCAGCTACATTTTGACACTAACTGGATCTACTCCTGCAAATCCAAAAGAACCTCAAGGCGAGAAGTATGAGCCTGCTATTGAAGAGCCATTGGATGCTTTGACTAAAGATGAGCTGGAATTGGTACCAGTAGAGGAAGAAGAAAATTAGATATAAAAGAAGATGAATAACAAAAAAGGGACTTTCGACCCAAACAGCTTTAGGGATTCTCTGGGGACAGTTCAGGAGGATGGTAAAAGGAACTGGATTTACCCGAAAAAGGTATCTGGGAAATTTTACCGTTGGAGAACCTACCTGTCTTGGGTTTTGCTGGCAATATTCTTTGCTGGTCCATTTATCCAAGTTGGCGGAAGACCTTATATGCTATTCAATATCTTCGAAAGGAAATTCATCATCTTCGGTGCAGCATTTTGGCCACAGGATACTCACTTACTGATCTTTCTGCTTCTTATTTTCTTTGTATTTATCATTCTATTTACTGCTGTTTTTGGACGGGTCTTCTGCGGGTGGGCCTGTCCACAAACGCTCTTTATGGAAATGGTTTTCAGGAAGATTGAATACTGGATAGAAGGTGATGCCAATCAGCAGCGTAAACTCAATGCAATGCATTGGAATTCAGAGAAAATCTGGAAGAAAGGTTCTAAAATGGCGATTTTCACTTTCATTTCCCTATTGATCTCCCACACTGTCATGGCTTATTTGATAGGAGTGGATCAAGTGAAAGAAATCATAAGCCAACCGCCTTCAGCACATTTGTCTGGCTTTATTGGTTTGATGGCATTTACAGGAATCTTTCTATTCGTTTTTTCATGGTTTAGAGAGCAAGCTTGTATCGTGGTCTGCCCTTATGGAAGGTTACAGGGTGTGTTGCTTGATGCGAATTCGATCAATGTCACTTATGATCATATCAGAGGGGAGCCAAGAGGGATGATCAGAAAAATCAAATTGGAAGAAACACCAAAAGGTGATTGCATAGATTGTAGTCTTTGTGTGCAAGTCTGTCCTACCGGGATTGATATAAGAAATGGTGTTCAGATGGAATGCGTAAACTGTACCGCTTGCATCGATGTCTGTGACGAAGTAATGGTCAAAGTGGACAGGCCAAAGGGTTTGATTCGTTATGCCTCAGACAATAGCATATTGAAGCAAACACAAAAATTATTGACACCAAGAGTGAAGATTTATTCTTTCCTTTTGATCATTTTGATGGGAGCTTTTGTGGCGCTGATCGCGACGAGAGATGATTTGGGAGCGACAATTACAAGGTTCAGGGGAATGACTTATCAGGCGAGAGATACTGGTGAGATTAGTAATTTGTATGAAGTTTCCTTTATCAATAAAACATTCGATGCGCAGCAAATAGAATTGAAAGCTGAAGATCCCCTATATCAAGTAGAAGTAGTAGGAGATCAGAACTGGACTTTGGAAGGGCAATCTAAGTTTGACGGAAGATTCTTTCTTGTAAAAAATCAAAAAGATGTACTAGTAAACCAAGATAATGTGGTGCTACTGCTGCTTCAAAATGGAGAAGTTATTGACAAGATCAAGACAAGCTTTGTAGGGCCGATTTCAAGAAATTGATACTTTGGTGTTTAAGCTAGTGTCATTTTAAAAGTCAAATGATGGCTGGACAGAACGTTCTAAGTTAAATGTTAATTGTGGCTTACGCTAAATCCATTGAGACGGACAAGCTGATTTAACATTCAATACTTTTAATCAACTGATTATTTGGAATAGGAACCCAGCTCACCCTAATGTAAATTATCAATAAACATATTAATCAAGAAAAAAATGGATTGGGGAAAAGGAATAGTTATAGTGATTGCTGTCTTTGTAATGCTCATGGCAGGATTAGTTACAATCTGTGTGAAACAGGATGATATACATTTGGTTACGCAAAATTATTACGAAGAAGAAATCAAGTATCAAGATCAAATTGATAAAATTGTCAATGCAAACACATTGGACTATGAAGTATTGACCTACAACACACAGGTCAAAAGAGTGGTGATGAACTTGCCTTTAGGCTCAAAAGGCACATTGCACCTATTCAGGCCATCAGATGCTCGGCTTGATAAGAAAATTGAATTTCAATTGATTAACCTTGATGAAAACACAGTGGATGTTTCTTCATTGAAGTCAGGCTATTGGAAGGTAAAGTTGACTTGGGAGGAGAATGGAATAGCGTATTATGAAGAGAAAAAAATCAATATCTAAATGATTTGGACTGCATTTTTACTGGGGTTTTTGGGTTCTTTCCATTGTCTTGGAATGTGTGGACCTATAGCTTTGGCGGTTTCTGCCAAGGATAATGCTCCTTTTCTCCGCAACAAAATCATCTATAATCTTGGAAGAACACTCACCTATTCTGTATTGGGTGCAGTCATAGGTATGATAGGATTTTCTTTGGCTTTGGCAGGAATACAGCAATGGGTTTCAATCATAATGGGAGTTGTTATTTTGTTAATGGCATTTTTTTACAAACGTTCTGAGCAGATTATTACACAGTCGGGATTGTTTGGAGCTGTATATAAGCTGAAATCTTCCTTGGGGTATTTTTTGAAAAAAGGCGGAAGCACAGCCTTTTTTGCATCGGGTTTGTTAAATGGGCTTTTGCCTTGTGGGATGGTTTATATTGCACTGATTGCTTCATTGGCTTTGCAAAGCCCATTGCTAGGTGCAGTTTATATGTTTTTCTTTGGATTGGGAACCATTCCAATGCTGATTGGAGTGATGGTTTCTGGAAAAATCCTTTCCTTAAAAATTCGAACCAAACTCACTTCTGTCTTGCCATACTTCGCAATGTTTATAGGTATTTTGTTTATTGTCAGAGGTTTGGGATTGGGGATTCACTATGTGAGTCCGAAGTTGCAGGTCTTTGATTATGGAAGTGATCAAGTGGAGATTACAATGTGTCGATAATCATCGAAATCTTAAACTTTATTTTCTCGCAAAAACCTGTTCCGTAGAATTCACGTGAGACGCCTAAAAAGGAAAGGTTTACAAAGAAATTTACTATAACAAGATCCTTTTTTTAAACTTTAAGGTGAAAAATCTTTGATAACCCGCAGCGTATCAAACGTCACTTTACTTGCTCCTTTCAATTCTTTAAATGATTGTCTTGTCGCGTCATGAAAATAGTTGACACTTTATTTATACATTTCTCTTTATTCTCTATAGCTATTCAATTGCCCCGTCAGGGCAAAAGTGAATCAGGCATTTACCATTGCATTGGGTTTCAACCCAATGTTAGTGTCAGTTGCCTCCCGAAATTATCGGGACAGGCTCTACAGGGCATGTTTTCATTTCTTTATCAGGACATGACACTAAAATCTAAAATCTAAAATTTAAAATCTACAATCTAAATTCTACAATCTACAATCTAAAATCTAAAATCTAAAATAACTTCCCCCTAAATCGCTTTGCTAAAACCAAATAGTTTTACCTCATTTTCCTGCATGCGTTTGTCAAACACATTGCAAATGTTTCTTTGGAAAGGAAAACCAGCAGGTAGGATCCTCAGACCGGTTGTGTTGAATTTCAAAAGACCTTCTTTTTGAAAGGTGTTGAGCTTGTTGAGGTTTGTTTTTCCGAGTTTGCAATAGAAGCTAAAATCCCATGCTACAACCTGATTGCAAATCAATTCCAAGATCAAATTTCTAATATTCACATCTTCGTTACTCATTGAATGGGCTTTTTTGACATCAATAAGTCCATCGAGGGTTTGTTTTTTATATGTTTCTATGTCTTTGGCGTTTTGCCTGTAACCATAATAGACATCTGAGATAGCACTGTTTCCCAACCCAATAAGGATTTTTGATGGTGAGGTAGTGTAGCCCATAAAATTACGATGTAGTGTTTTCTTGTTTTTTGCTTGATACAATGGGTCATTGCTCAATGCAAAATGGTCCATTCCTACTTCTTTGTATGCCATTGAAGCCAAGATTTCTTTCCCTTTTTCATAAAGTTCTCTTTTTTCGGTTTCCAATGGAAGGTCTTTTTCGAAACTCTTTTGTGCAGGAAATGCTGTAGGTAAATGTGCATAACTGTAATAAGCAATTCTATCCGGTTTCAATAGAGATACTTTTTCGAAAGTATCCTTAATCGTATCGGAAGTTTGCATCGGAAGTCCATAGATCAGGTCAAAATTTATTGAATTGTAACCTATTTCCCGTGCGGTTTCTGTAGCTTCTTTGACCCGCTCAAAAGGCTGGATTCTATGGATGGCTTTCTGAACGTCTATATCAAAATCCTGGATTCCGTAGCTTACTCTCCGAAAACCTAAATCAAATAGTGTCTGCAAATGCGCTCTTGTAGTATTATTTGGATGACCTTCAAAACTTAGTTCTGCATTCTTCATCAATATAGAAGTCTCAAGGATAGATGAAATCATCCAATTCAATGATTCTGGAGAAAAAAATGTAGGGGTGCCACCACCTAAATGGATCCCCGCCAGTTTAGGAGATTTTTCCAATACAGCTAGGTATGCTTGCCATTCTTTGATGACAGTTTCGATGTATGAAGTCTCCACAGTGTGGTTCTTTGTGATTCGCTTGTTGCATCCACAGTAGGTACAGAGACTTTCACAATAGGGAAGGTGAATGTATAAGGTTAATCCTTCTGAATCCCCAAAATCTTCATATGCCAATTTGACAAGTTTTTTCCATTTGTCCTGATCCAAATCATTAGCCCAAAGTGGTACAGTGGGATAAGAAGTATATCTTGGGACTGGCACATTGTATTTTTTGAGAAGGAGGGACTTGCTTTCCATATTTGATTTAGATTACTTCACAAATCTCTCGGAATTCTGCTAGTCTTTCAATGATCAAAATTTGATGGAAAACTGATAAAAATCATATTTTATGAGTATCCGCAATGTTGCACGGAGAGTAAGAAGTAGCTTTGTAAGTTGCGGATACTCGTCAGCGGACAACAGCTCACAGTCAACATAGAAATCGTTCATCCGAGAATCTATTGTTTGGTTTCGTGCAAGAAAGCGGATACTCATATCATATTTATAATAAAATCAGATAAACAAAAAAACCTGCCAAAAACTGGCAGGTTTTATTAATGTACCATTTCGAATGATTTATTCTACTGAAATTTGAACATCTGAAGCGACTCTACCATCAACAGAGAATCCTGGAGGTATCACTGCATTTTTTCCTTTTTTGGTCAAAAACAAAATGCAAACCAATACACCTAACAAAATTGCTGCGGTCTGTCTGTCTTCGCCTTCTTCATATACTCTTGCGCTAGTAAGTCTTACTTCAGAACCATCAACAGCCTCTACGGATTTGATTTCTACTTCTACAGAACCTTCTTTTCCAAGACCTTTTGCTTTGTTTACTCGTGTAACTTGTGCTTTAGCTTTTGCTCCCCTTCTGATAACAGTCTTGTTGTTTACTTTGACATCATCAACTACGAAGAAATCCAAGGTTTGACCAGCGATTAAGTTTTCGGAATTGATTTCTGTTGCATTTTCAACCGAAATAACTGTTCCTGCCTTTAATGAAAGAGTTTCCATGTTCTTTGAGGCAAATGACATGGTAAGCATAGAAATTGATAGCATTACGCTAAAAACTTTAACGAATCTTGAGTTTTGGATAAATTTTATCATAGTTTTCTTTTTAAGGGGTTTGATTTAATTGAAAGAGTACATTAATTTTTTTCTTTGATTGTTTTTTTGGTTTTTGTTGTATCGTTTGGCTGCTTTATAACCACCAGAAATATTTCCTATATAAAAAGCGGTAGAAAACATCCCAGTCAGTATCCCAATGCCATAATTTTCAGTTTTGAAACTTGTGTAGGTTGCATAGCCTAAGAGTCCGTTGAGCACAAGTGAAGAAATCCCCGTTGTGGTATGTCCAGAATAAACATACCCTGCTCCTGGAATAATCCCCAAAAGTCCTGCTACTACCGGTTTCTTTTCCTTTAGATTGGACATCGATTCGATCGTCTGAAGGTTTTTTGTCAAATATTCTCTATAGAGGTATGCCTCCGAAACCATAGAGTAATTTGTTTTTACTTGATCAAAATCTTCCAATTGTGCATAAATATATCCTCTGAAAGCATACCTTCTATCTGATAATTCCTCCCAGTCCATTTCTTTTTCTAAGACTTGCAATGCTTTTTCCGGTTGGTTCAAATTGTACCAAGCTTCGCTTAGCTTCAACAGTATATGAGGGTTGTTTTCTAATTCCGTCCCAACAAGATTGTCATATTCGAAAATTATTTTCTCGTACTCTTCCAAAGACATAAGCGCCTTGAAATAATTGTATTCCAGCGTAAGGTCAAGCGAAGGGTCAAAAAATTTGATCCTATTGTATTCAATAATTGATTCTTGATACAAGTTATTGTCAATCAAGTGAAGAAAAAACCTTACTGTATCATTGACTGCTTTGGTTTGGAATTTTTTGGAAAATTCAATCTCTTTTTTGATTAAAACTTTATTTTCAGGGTCTTCTACAAGGTCTACAAGTTTATAATCCTCAGTAGAAATTGTTAAATCATACAATTTATGTTCATGACCGCACCTCATTAACCTATCTGAGGTCATTATCAATCCTTGACCGAATCCTTTTTCTCGAAAAGCCTGCATGGAGTATTTGGAGCAACTAGGATACATTGGGCAGCTTTGGCTTCTAATGTCACTGATGAATTTTTGATAAAAATTATACATATCTCCAGGACTTTCATCTTGAGAATAAGAAAAATTCAAAACGAAGAAAAATGATAAAAAAAAGATAATCTTTTTTGACATTATACTGATGCGTTTTGTTTAATTAATTTCGAACAAATATAAAACTATTCTTCTCTTTTAATAAGGTTTGAGATAAGAATTCAATATTATTTTAAATTAAAAATAATTGCAAATATTTTAACATTGCCATTAAAATTAATAATCATTTACCTAAGGAATGCATCATGTACCAAAAGAATTTTATCCAAAAAAATTATACAAATCAACAGATAGAAAAAGGGGAATACGAAAACTGTGTTTTCAACAATTGTGAATTTTCCAACGCAGATTTGTCGGGCGTTGTATTTATTGATTGCCAGTTCATTGGGTGTAATCTTAGCATGGCCAAACTTTTCAAAACTTCCTTACAGGATGTTACATTTAAAGATTGTAAGCTACTAGCCTTGCGGTTTGACAAATGCGAACCTATCGGATTGGCTTTTGAGTTTTCGAATTGTGTAATTGACCATGCATCTTTTTACCAATGTAAAATCAAGAAAACAAAATTTCAAAAGTGCAGATTGATTGAGGTTGACTTTGTTCAAGCCGATCTTGCGGGTTCAATTTTCGACAATTGTGATTTGTCTGGAGCTATCTTTGAGCGAACGAACTTGGAGAATTCTGATTTCAGATCCGCATTCAACTTTAATATGAACCCGGAAGCAAACAGAATGAAAAAAGTAAAGTTCTCTTTGGAAGGAGTCAAAGGACTATTGGGGAAATACGGTATAGAGATTTCCTAAACTACAGGATAGTTTTTTTGGATGAAATTGATATTTTAGGAAATCCATTAAACCCAAAATGATATGAAATCCAATCAATCAGATGCTTCTCGAAGAAGTTTTCTATTAAAATCATCTACGTTTCTCACAGGTTCTGTATTCTTGAATAGTATTGCCGAAGCCTTGGCCATGCATGACAATCCCAATGAAAAAATGCGGATTGCGCTAGTTGGCTTAGGTGTGAGAGGTGTCAATATGTTTGGAAAACAAGTAAAACAGGACTATGATGATGAAATTGAATTTGTAGGCTTCTGTGATATCAACCCCGGTAGACTTGAATTTGGTAAAAAATATATCGGAGCGAGCTGTCCTACTTTTGCAGATTTTGACAAGATGCTTGTCGAGACCAAACCTGATGTAGTCATCGTCACCACTGTAGATAATACCCATCATACATTTATAGTAAAGGCACTGGATTTTGGTGCAAATGTCATCACTGAAAAACCAATGACTACAGATGAAGACAAATGCCAACAGATTTTGGATGCAGAGCGGAGGACTGGAAATAAGGTGATTGTAACATTTAACTACAGGTACTCACCCCACAGACAGCGGATTTATGAAATTCTTAGAAATGGTGAAATTGGAGATGTGACTTCAGTAGATTTTCATTGGTATTTGGACACTTCCCATGGGGCTGATTATTTCAGAAGATGGCATGGGTTCAAAGAAAAGGGAGGGACATTGCTAGTTCATAAATCAACCCATCATTTCGATTTACTCAATTGGTGGCTAGACTCTGATCCTGAGGAAGTTTTTGCTTATGGAGATCAGGAATTTTATGGAAAGAATGGGCCATTCCGTCATACCAATTGCCGACCATGTCCCCATAAGAATAAATGTGATTTTTATTGGGACATTACCAAAAGCGAACACATGGTAGACCTTTATGTGAACAATGAGCATCATGATGGCTACCTCAGGGATGGATGTGTATTTAGGGAGGAATTAGATATTTATGACAAGATGGCTGTGCAGATTCGGTACATGAATGGAGTCCAAGTGAGTTATTCCCTCACTTCCTATTCTCCATATGAAGGTTACAGGATTGCATTTAATGGAACCAAGGGAAGAGTAGAGGCTTGGATAAAGGAAAAGCAACCATGGGAAGAAAAGGAAGTGGATGAACTCAGGTTGACCAAAAACTTTGGAGAAACAGAAATCATCAGTATTCCTCACGGTAAAGGTGGACACGGTGGAGGTGATGTCAGGTTGAAAGATAAACTATTCAAAGATCCTTCTATGGAGGATCCTTATCGTCAATCTGCAGGGACTAGAGATGGAGCACTTTCTATTTTGGTCGGAATCGCTGCTCGAAACAGCATCGAATCCAATAAGCCAGTGAAAATTGCAGACTTGACTGATATCAAATTGAAAAAAACAGGTCGAGGAGCTTAAGGTTTCTTGCGGTTTTTTTTACAAGAGTGCTGAATAATTTTCAAACCTTCAAATCAATCAATAATTCTTGATTGATTTGAAGGTTTTTTTTTGGTTAGGAATCAAATTCTATATATTCTTCTACAAGCGCTACAGCACCCGAAATCCCAGTTTCATCTAATTCAGAAATCACGATTTTCAGGTTTTCCTTTACCGAAGGATAGAGAAACGAATCTAATGTTTCAAACATGCTATCTTTAAAATAAGGGAAAGCTTTTCTGATTGAACCCCCAAAAACAATTGCTTCAGGAGCTAAAGTATATAGGATGTTTTTGACAAGCTCACCTAGATGTTTTCCATATTGTGCAAAAGCATCCAAAGCCATTTGATCACCAGCCTCAGCCAATTTGGCCATTGATTTTGGCTTTTTGCCATATGCGGTAATGAAAAATTTACTACTGCAATAATCTTCAAACGTATTGTCTAGATATTTCACTGAGCACCATTCTCCAGCCGCGGAATTGACACCATTGTAAAGATGATTGTTTACGATTATCCCTGAACCTAACCCAGTTCCTAGAGTGATTCCTACCAGATGTTTAAATTTTTTGGCAGAGCCAAACCTGTGCTCACCCAAAATAAAGCAGTTTGCATCATTGTTGATAGTCACTGGTAGATTGAATCTGTTTTCCAAAAAATCTTTCAGATTTACTTTTTTAAATGAAGGGATGTTGCAGAGATTCAGGACAATCCCTTTTTCAATGTCAATTAACCCAGGAATCCCGATACCAATTGCTCCTATACCATGGTGATGGTAAGTAGCTATAAAATCAGCAATGGCTTCCAAAACTACCTCCTGACTTCCATTTGCAGGAGTGGGTACGCTTCTGATGTCTAGAAGTGTCTCTCCAATAAGGACTCCTCCTTTGATATTGGTACCACCAATATCTAATCCCAAAATAGGTTTATCGAATTTCATCAGAATTAATTTTTGTAAACAACAAGTTTGAATTAAAAGGAGAAAGTGAAAATCCACCTTCTCCTTTTGAAATAGGTTTGAGGTTAATATTGTTATAAAAATCCTTCAATAGATTTTTCCAACTCGCGTGCATGTGCAAGGAATTCTTCCACATTCATGTCTTTGAAGAATATCAATCCATGGCTTGAACGGACTTTTGCAGTCTCATGGAGGTAGAAATAATTCTTGCCCAAGAGCAATTGTATATCCTGTAGTTGATTTACCCAGATTCTTTTTGCGACAGTGCTGAATTTGCCGTTATGAGAATAGCTAGGAAAAGAAGCATTTACCTGGCTGAGATAACAGTTGCTAAAAGAGTCTTCCATTACTGACATGTCTCCCAACGATACAGGGACGATGACATTTGCCTCGTGAGGCTCGAATTTGAACCATACGTTTCTATATCCGAGGATTCGTAATTTGCTCAAATCTTCTTCTTGACTCCACTGTCTCACTGCCTCAGCAGTTGCTTGCAATACCTTGTAGTGAGTATCTGGGCCAGAACCTTCCGGGTCTAATGTAAGGCTGAGTTTGGTTGGTCTTACTTTTCGGAACATTTCCAAAATAGGCTCTACATCCCTCTTTTTGTCAGGCTGCTCTGTGAATATATCTCCCGTATAGAATCCCAATCTTAGGTGGTGCACGTTTTTTACTTGGACACCAAAGTGAGCCCACACCAACTCTTCTTCAAACTCACGGATCATCCCTTTGAGTTTTTGGATTTTTGGCGGATTCTTTTCCCCGTCATATGAATTCCTCAAAATGCTGATGATATCATTGATGGTTTCTCTAAGCTTTTGCTTGTTTTGTACTTCAAAGATTGTAACTATGGCTCTGATCACACGATGGCATAATCCACGCAACCTTTGGCTTAGGTTTTCTGAAGCTACATTTGTCAAGAAGTGATAAACATCTTTATCAGTTTTTAGTTTGTATCCAGACTCGAAAAAGTCTTCATAATGTACCATTTGGATCTCACCACTGTCCAAGAGTTTTTTGGTGTGCAGCAATGTGTCTATTACGAATGAATTCGTCACAGCGGTAAATCCTGAAGTCAATACCGAGAAATGTGCTTCGTTTGAGTTTTCTTGAAGCTGATTCGTGATATGCGGGAGAATTCCCAAAGATATATCATCATGGTGAGGGCCTGTGTGAAGCAATACTTCATCTTGCTCCTTTGCTGTGCCTCTGTTGAGTTTCTCGACCATACTTTCCATCACTTTACTGACAGTATCGTCTGATAGGTCTGGGATCAAGGATGCGTATTTATCATTTTTGAGATCTTCTACTTTTAGACGATGCCCGTATTTTTTCAATTTTTTACAAAGGTCAATTACCGCTCGCTCGGTCTTCTCCCATGTCCATTCTCCTTGCTGATAGTAAGCGTCTATTGAGTCTGTAAGTTTTGTGGCGGCACCTTTGGTCAGGTAAAACCTTCCGTTTTTTAATTTTTGCAGAGAAGTGGCTGGATAGATATTGTCCAGTGGGGTTTCCAATGATTCTTTGACAATCTGTGCTTTGGCTTCTCCGGCAGCGATGACTATGGCTACGGAGTCTGGATTATAGGTAATGGTTTCCAAACCAATGGTAATAACCAGCCTGTTTGCAGAAACTTCTATTCCTCCAAGGTCACCTGCTGCCACGGCTTGCGTTTCGAAATTAGTCTCAGTTAATCTTGTTGTCGAAAAAATATGTGATCCACGAGTATTGAAAGCAATATGTCCATCAGGACCAATCCCTCCCAAAAAGAAACCAATGCCCCCTTTATCCCTTATTTTTTGTTCGTAATCTCCACACCATTTGTCTATAAGGTATATAGATTCTTGTTGGATTTTCTCTTCTGTTGTAATAGGTTCCCTAAATCTAAGGGAAAGGTCAACTTTAAGATCTGGAAATACTTCTTTAAAGTTTTTACCTCCTGAAAGTGGTATTTCATTCGAGTTGATCAGGATTGCATTTTCTTTACTCAATCCAAAGCCCTCAAGATAAAACTTGTTTACATAATGGTAAAAACTGTTGTTTTGGCTTGAAGAAATTGGATAAAACTCGTCAATCTGTACAAATGTCAGATCTTTCAAAACTGGCTTGCTTACTTTATCAAGTCCATATTTTTCCCTTACATCTTTTCCTTTTTTATTATCCCAATTATCTAACAAGAATTTTGTCCATTTGATAAAATACTCGGGGGTTTTTCCCGTAGGTAGACTTATGACTCCTTGTGGGTTGTAAGAGACCCATTCTAAAAATCTACAGGCAGTAATTAAACCTAGTTTAGGGAAATTATCGACCATCAGATATGGAATCAATGTAGAATTATTGATTTGTCCAGATTCTTTCTGAAAGGCTTTTTCTACGTCGGATAGTGGGTAATTGCGAAGCATATGCTAAAAGGATTTTTGGTTTAAAGCTTGTTATGATTTTTCACTATAAGAATTATTATTCCTTAGTGGCTTAATCATGATGTAAATAAACAAAAAAATCATTGATAAAAATAAAGTTTTATAAAAAAATTATAAAAGTTAATTGATTTTAGAAGATGTTTTTCGTAAATTCTACTTTGATTTTGAGTTGAAATTCTTTAATCACCTTAAAGATTTCAACGAGTGTGACCATTTGAACTTTTGTGAGTTTATTGAGACTTACGAAATTTTCAGGCTTTTTCTTTTCTTCAATGATCATCAATGCCTGTTTTTCGAGTCGAAGAGACATTAGGTAGTAATAAGCATGTTGGAGCTCTTGAGCTTCTCTTTCAGTGAAGATTCCTGCTTGTTGTAGTGCTGTGATCCTTTTTCCGGTATTTGTTTCGAATATTCGATTTTTCAAAGCGAATATTCGTGCCAAGTCAACAATAGGCGTCATAGTCTTTTTAATGTCAAAGAATTTCTCCCCCTCTATTTTGAATGTTCTGATATTTTTCAAAAAAGTAAGGGGTGGCTCAAAAAGCAAAGCATTTGTCCCCATGTTCATAAAGAATCTTTCTGTGGGATTTTGAAGTTGCTGATCCATGAAGTTTTTTAATTCCTGCAAAATACCAAAATCTCCATATATGGGTCTGCAATCAAAAAAAGTCGAATATTTCATAACTGTCTCCTGAGTGGATTCTTGAATCCAGCTTTCATAGTTTCTTTTCCAATGGGAAAGAGAGTGAGTCCATTTGGGGTTTTTGGCCATAAATCCACCAAGACAGAAACTGAATCCGATATGATCCAAATCAGTAGAAACACGATTTGAAAAATCAAGAAAATAATCTCTCACCAGTTCTCTTTGCTCGTTTGCTTTATCTTCATATATGATTGCATTATCTTGGTCGGTCTTTAGCGTCTGTTCGCCACGACCTTCACTTCCCATTACGAAGAATACAAACTTTGCAGGTGGATTTCCTACTTCAGAGATTACATTTTCGATTACACGCAAAGCAATGGTATCGGAAACTGTAGTGATGATTTGATTGATGATTTCAGATTTGAGGCCATTCTGTACAAGTTGATGGATGATCTTCGGGACTAGGCGCCACTTTTCCCTCAATTCATCGACATTCATGGCTTGTTTTACAGATTGGATAAATATAAAAGGTCCTTGAGACTGTTCTGTTAGAATCTTTGTCCGGCTGATCCATCCAAAGTATGAGCTTTCGCTTTTTACCAACAAATACCTGGTCTTGGTTTGAAACATCAAGAGCAAGGCTTCATAAAGATATGCATCTCTGGAAATTGCTACTATTCCCTTATCCATAATATCTTGGATAGGATTTGAAGGGTTCATTTGCTTCGCGATTACTTTGTCACGCAATGTAATGTCCGTCACAAATCCTTGGATTTCCTCATTCGAATCACCGATGAATAAGCAGGAAATCTTTTCTTTGGCCATGATTTGGGCAGCTTGAAAAATAGGGGTGTCTAGCTTACAGATCCTTAAGTTCCTATAATGTAGGTCACCTACTTTTTTGGAATAGAAGCTGTCTGTGCTGATTTCTGTAGTTTCTATCATTACTTTTTTCTTGCTTAGGTGAAAATACTCAAAATAATTAAATTTGACTAAGCTTTATTCTTTCTTTCGGCAGTAAAAAATAAGGAAGTCTTTCGGTATGAGAACTTTTGGAATTATGGAATATGATTATACGCTTCTTTGCCAGTAGCTTTAATTCCAATGTTGACTGCTTGCTTATGTTCAATATCTATGAGTATCTAATATCAATTAATATCGGATCTAAGCTAAATCAGGCTTTTTTTTAGTTAGTGGCAAAGTTCCGTATATCCGTATTATGGAAATAAAAAAAGAGCGATGAATCTTCTTCATAGCTCTTTTTTTTCAACCTAATGCTGGGTATTAAATCTATGCTTTTTTTACATTTATAGCATTCAGGCCTTGTTTGCCCTCCTTAACATCATAGGTCACTTTGTCATCTTGTGCAACTTTGTCAACTAATCCAGTTGCGTGCACAAACACGTCTTTTTGCGATTCGTCATCGACTATAAAACCGAATCCTTTCGCATCATTGTAGAATTTTACTGTTCCAGTAAGCATAATAAATTATTAAAATATGTGGTTAAATGTTCAATAAATGTAATTAAACCTATTTTAAAAACAAAAAAATATTTTGCTAAATTGGCAAAATGAAAAAGCTTATAATAATAAGGCATGCAAAATCATCTTGGGATGACCCTTTTTTGGATGACCACCAAAGACCTTTGGCAGAGAGAGGCTTGAGGGATTGTCCTCGTATGGGACAGCGTTTGAAAAGGCGAGGGGTGATGCCTGATTTGATAATATCTTCTGACGCTGAGAGGGCAAAATCCACCGCTTTGATTATCTCCGAGCAGCTTCAATTACCTAAAAATCAAATCCAATTTACACGAGAACTTTACCACGCAAGTTCTTCGGAAATAATGAACGTTATTAAGAAAGTGAACAATGATTATGACACATTAATGATTTTTGGACATAATCCTGGACTCAATGATTTGATATGGGATTTGGGGAAGGAGATTGAAAACCTTCCCACCTCAGGGCAGTTTGGATTTATGTTTGAAGTTGATTCTTGGGATAGAGTAGGGAAGTGCAGTGCTAAAATGTGGTTTTATGACTTCCCGAAAAATCAAGAATGATTATCCGCAACTTTGCCAGTAAGAAAATTTAATAAGGCATAATCAAGCGGATAATCGTCAATAGTCGGCCGTCATCAGTCAACAGATTGGATATATCTCCTTTTAGGCATATTTATAATGGTTAGTGTAGCAAGAAAGTGTATATACATAAACGGATATATGATTATACGCTTCTTTGCCAGTAGCTTTAATTCCAAGGTTGATTGCTTATGTTCAATATCTATGAGTATCTCATATCAATTAATATCGGATCTAAGCTAAATCAGGCTTTTTTTTAGTTAGTGGCAAAGTTCCGTGTATCCGTAAACGGATAAAAAGAAATCTGACTTCTTTCCTCTTTTGAAACTTTATTTCTCAAATACAGAATCCCTCACATCTTGAATGACTTCTGGGAACTTGCTATGGTTTTCTATCAGAAAGAGAATTTTTTCTGCTACATCGATCGCAGTGTTTAATTGACCATTTTTCTTCAAATCCAAAAAATTAGGCAAGGAGGTGAAGCTTTTTTCTGAAGAAGCCCTTATGGCTGATTGCATTTCAGTATCTACCACACCAGGTGCCAAGGCATAAAACTTGATTCCAGTTTTGTTGATTTCAGCTTCTCTTTGAGCTGTTTGTGTCATCATATTGAGGGCTGCTTTAGAAGCCGAATAACCTGACCAACCATCGATTGCTTTCTTGGCCGCACCTGAGGTTATGTTTACTACCATTCTTTCAGCGTTTTTCAAATCGCTGTATTTGTGAACAAATTCGTTCATTAAAAGTGCAGGAGCGATCGTGTTGATATTGAAAATATCTCTGATGTTTTTTGATTTCAATTTTCCAAAATGTTCAATCTGCCCAATCCACCCAGCATTGTTTATCAATACATATCGATCAAAATCTCCCTCAGTAAAAATTTCATCAAAACTTTGCCGAACCATATCAAAATTGTTGAGATCGAGAGGGATATTTTTGAAATTTGAAGATTTTGATTTGACTTCTGATCTTGATATTCCTATGATCTGATTCTCTGAATTTATAGAAAGCAATTCAACGAGGGCTTTTCCAATCCCCTTGCTGGTGCCTGTTATGATGAAGAGTGATTTCATTTTTTTGAATTTAGAACTGAAGTTATGAATATTCACTTAAAGAATAAACAGGCTGCCAAAAATATTGACAGCCTGTTTTGACCTTGATTTACAAGAATTGGTTTGTGCTATCAGAAAAAGATATCACAGAATGTATTGAGATAAATCTCTGTTTTTGACCAATCCACTCAATCTTTCATTCACCATTTCTTTGGTTATCATTATTTTTGAGTTGGCTTCAATTGTATCTGGAACTTCAAACAGGAAATCATTGAGCAAATGACTCATGACAGTATGCAACCTTCTTGCACCGATATTTTCCACTTCTTCATTGATTTGGAAAGCAAGTTTTGCGATTTCTCGGATAGCTTCGTCGTTGAAATCTAGATAAACTTCTTCCGATTCGAAAAGTGCTTGGTACTGCTTAGTCAAGGCATTCTTTGGATCCTTGAGAATTCTGTAGAAATCATCCTCAGTCAGGCTACTCAATTCGACTCTGATTGGGAATCTACCCTGAAGTTCTGGAATCAAATCTGATGGTTTTGCAACATGAAATGCTCCTGCAGCGATAAACAAAACGTGGTCGGTATTGATGATGCCATATTTCGTGTTTACAGCCGAACCTTCTACGATGGGTAACAAGTCTCGTTGTACACCTTCTCTCGAAACATCAGGTCCACTGCCGCCTTTGCCACTTTTAGAAGCGATTTTGTCAATTTCATCTATGAAAATGATTCCATTGTTTTCAGCAAGTTTGATCGCTTCTTCTTTTACGTCATCGAAATCTATCAACTTACTCGCTTCTTCTTCCAAAAGTACTTTTCTGGCCTCGGAGATTGTTACCTTTCTTTTTTTCGTTTTCTTCGGCATCATTCCGCTAAGCATATCTTGGATTCCAGCCATGCTGGCATCATCCATCATGCCATTACCTATCATTCCTATACCTACAGGAGGACTTTGCTTGACATTGATCTCAATCTTTCTATCTTCAAGCTCTCCGTTTCTTAGTTTTTCTCTAAAACGATCTCTAGTTCTTTCATTCAACTCCTCATCAGAAGAGCTTTCAGGATTGAACTCTGTGGCTGAAGTGTTGATGTTTCTCGTAAAACCAGCAGACTTTACTGGAGGTATCAATATATCCAAAATAGACTCTTCAACTGCTGCCGCTGCTTTTTCTTTAACCTCTTCGTTTTTTTGGGCTTGAACAAGATGTACAGATTGCTCTACCAAGTCACGTACCATGCTTTCTACATCACGACCCACATAGCCGACTTCTGTAAATTTGGAGGCCTCGACTTTTGTAAATGGTGCATTGGCTATTTTAGCCAATCTTCTTGCTATCTCTGTTTTTCCGACACCAGTGGATCCGATCATCAAGATGTTATTTGGCACTATATCTTTCTGAATATCGGTCTTCACCATCAAACGTCTGATTCTATTTCTAAGCGCTATGGCTACATTTCTTTTTGCATCATGCTGACCAATAATATATTTATCAAGTTCAGCGACAATTTGTTTCGGTGTTAAATCTTTAAAATCACTTCTCATATTTTCTTAACGTTAAAACGTCCTTGATTTATTATTTACTGTGAAAATCCCAAATTTGATGAGAATAGAAGGACTTTGATGGGGAATTGATACTCATACCAATGTTGTAACATGCAAACCTTCAAAATCAAATTCAAAAGTAGCCACACTATTTTTCCTTAGGAAATCGAAATCCGGGATTAAGAAGTCTGCAGCTATCCTAAAGTGCTTGATTATAAACATCAAAGGATGATTTTCCAAAATAAGTTGGGTACTTCCAATTTTTTCATAATGGGATTTTTGCAAAAATCTCAGCAAAGTCAATCTGTTAACTAGGGACTTTAGATTCAATTGGATTTGTTTTCATTCGTAAAAGTGAATTTCATAGGGTCATTCACTTTTGCATTCATCAAAGCTATTTCCAAAACATCTTCAACTTTATCGACAAAATGGAAAGTGATTCCTTTGATGTATTGTTCATCAATTTCCTCAATGTCCCTTTTGTTTTTTTGGCAAAGGATAATTTCTTTCAGTCCGGCTCTTCTTGCAGCCAATATCTTTTCTTTGATTCCTCCAACAGGCATTACTTTGCCTCTCAAGGTAATCTCCCCAGTCATGGCGATTTTGTTTTTCACTTTTCGCTGAGTAAATAAAGAAGCCATTGCTGTAAGCATAGTGATACCGGCAGATGGCCCGTCTTTAGGAACAGCACCAGCAGGAACGTGTACATGCAAATCGTATTGGTCAAATACCCGGTAATCAATACCGAGCTTTTCAGCTTTTGATTTCAGATATGATAGAGCCGTCATGGCAGATTCTTTCATTACATCACCTAATTGGCCAGAAAGGGTCAATTTGCCTTTTCCACGACTCAAAGCAGTTTCGATAAATAAAATCTCACCACCAACTGATGTCCAAGCCAAGCCTGTCACGACTCCAGCGACACTATTGTCCTGATACATTTCTTTGTCAAAGATCTCTCCTCCCAAGATTTTACGAACGGCCTCTGTTGTGATTTTTTTATTGTATTCCTCTTCCATAGCAATGGATTTGGTGATGTTTCTCACTACTTTTCCTATCGCTCGCTCAAGACTTCTTACTCCAGACTCTCGTGTGTAGTCTTCGATGATTTTTACAATGGCATTTTTGTCAAAATTGATATCAGTAGCTTTTAGGCCATGCTCTTTTCTCTGCTTAGGAATCAAATGCTTCTTGGCTATTTCCAACTTTTCTTCCATTGTGTATCCGGTTACTTCGATGATTTCCATTCTATCGCGCAAAGCGGGCTGTATGGAATCTAGTGAGTTGGCAGTGGCAATGAAAAGAACCTTCGACAAGTCGTATTCCACTTCAAGATAGTTGTCGATAAATGTACTGTTTTGCTCTGGATCCAGCACTTCCAAAAATGCTGAAGAAGGATCTCCCCTAAAGTCAGAATTCAATTTGTCAATTTCATCCAATACATAGACAGGGTTGCTTGTTTTGACCTTTTTCATGTTTTGAATGATCTTGCCAGGCATTGCTCCAACGTAGGTTTTTCTGTGACCTCTGATCTCAGCTTCGTCATGGACGCCACCTAGCGACATCCTGATGTATTTTCTTCCCAAAGCTTTAGCAATTGATCTACCAAGAGAGGTTTTACCTACCCCAGGAGGGCCATATAAGCAAAGTATTGGTCCTTTCAGGTCGTTTTTCAATTTGAGAACTGCCAAGTATTCAATCACTCTTTCCTTGACTTTTTCGAGTCCATGGTGGTCTTTGTCCAAAATAGATTTGGCTCTTTTCAAATCAAAATTATCAACTGTAAACTCATTCCAAGGAAGCTCTACAAGTGTCTCGGCGTAATTGAGCGCTATCGGATATTCTGCAGCTGAAGGGTTGATTCTTAGTATTTTATCCAATTCTTTTTCGAAATGCTGCTCTACGGATTTCGGCCAGTTTTTGACAGCGCCTTTGATCCTAAGCTCCTCTACTTCCTTTTCCGGTCCTTCTTCTCCAAGTTCAGTTTGAAGGACTTTCATCTGTTGTCTTAAGAAATAATCGCGCTGTTGCTGATCGATATCTGTATGTACTTTCTTTTGAATTTCACTTTTCAACTCCAGCATCTGGATATCCTTCATCATGAACTCCAACAGTAAAGTAGCTCTTTCTACACCGTCATTGATTTCCAGCAATTTCTGCTTTGCTTCTACAGGAGCATTGATGTTGGAGGAAAGGAAGTGAGTGAGAAAGGGTGTATTGTCAATATTGTCAAGGGCGACTTGTGCTTCTCTGGGGATCTCTGGATTCAGATGCAGGATTTTAGCAGCAGAATCTTTCAAAGATTCCTCCAAAGCTTGGATTTTTTTGCTGTTTTTGGGGAAAGATTCTTCCAGATAATCTACTTTGGCAGTGAAATAAGGGTCTTCAGTAAGTGTTTCTGTGATTTTGAATCGTTTTTTTCCTTGTATAATGATCGTGGTATTTCCGTCAGGAAGTACGATCATCTTGATGATTTTTGCCAAAGTACCCACATGGTAGATGTCTTCCCAGGATGGGTCATCGTTGTTGGGGTTGATTTGAGCACAGACTCCGATAAGTTTATCACCTTTTTGGGCTTTTTTTACAAGCTTGATGGATCTTTGTCGCCCAACTGTAATCGGAATGACTACTCCAGGAAACAAAACAGTGTTTCTCACTGATAAAATTGGGATTTCGGAAGAGTAGTTATCTTGTTGATTGATATCATCACCTTCATCATCTGTAATCAATTGGATAAGGTCTCCCTCTCCAGCATAATCTCCTACCATTATTGATTGGTATAATTGATTTTCAAAGTTGTTCATATAGACAATATGACAGTCAAAATGTCATGTTATTTTTAAAATAAGAAAGAACCCCCAATTTAAGAAGGTTCTTCCAATTAATTCAAGCCTTGTGCCAAGGTTATGTTATTCGGCAATTTGTCAGGGATGGTTAGAGTAGATCTAGGTCTATTTCCATGATATATCCAAAATCATCCACAAAATAAACTTTATTATTCCTTTCAAATAATGTTTTTAAGTTAGTTCGATAATAATAGCTAAATAAGTTAGGGAAGCTTCTTATGTTTAGTTCTTTGGTAAAAGGATCAAATTGAAGAAGCGTCCCGTCATTCGTAAGTAGAGAAGGACTACCGTCTAGATATATGATATTTGAACGATATGAGAAGAAAGTGTTGTTGATTTCCCCAGAGACATTTATCCAATCACCTGAACTTGGATCAAGCTTTACTAACTGAACACTATTTAACAATGTACTCTTGAATGCATAAGTTTCCCCATTGTCATTGAAGCTTATATAAGCGAAAGCGTTGGAGCTTTCACTTAGTTTTTCCCATTCATTTTTAGCTAAGTCAAATTGCCATTTCTCTGTGTACTGATTAGGTTTACCGTTGTGGTAGGAAATATCCGCTGTTAATTTTCCATTCATAAAAGTCGTCCCTAAAAAGATTCCAGCTGAACTTGGGAAATCAGCCATCCTAGAAATACTGTTCGTCTTTGAATCAAATATATAAGTTCTGCCGATAGTTTGGGGAAAACTAAGGGTGGAAGAGCCTAAGATTGCTCTACCATTGTCAATATATTGAACAAAAAGATTGCCTAATCCTATCGTATTCGGAATACTAAGATTGAGTGCTGAAATAGTTTTGTTTTGGTGATTTATTTGCTGTATAATATTGCCATACATTAGGTAGTTTTTCTCCTCAAATTGTAAGACATAAAGTTCTTCTTCAAATCTCCTTGGCAACTTTAAATATGGTACTATAGGGTCAGTTAGTGTGATTTTAATTTTGTTTTTCGAAATAACTCCAAGACTTTTTGCCGAAATCTCAAACTCTCTACCCAACTCTAAAGCTTGGTCTTTGAAATATGTAAAGTCGAAAGTCTGAAGATTTATACTTGATTCATTGATTTCGGAAGCATAAAATAGGTTTGTTAGTGGAATTCTATCATTTATCAAAAGCTTATTGGGATAGAAAATATTGAAATTTGTTCCAAATATTTTAAAAACATCAATAGCTTTTATGCTAAATGATTGGTTCTCCTTTAGCTCAGTTGGATTTACCAAGAATAGGTTATTCAAATTGTACTCTTCCCCTCTGATTGTGAATTTTATTGTGGGGTTGGTGGAGTTTAAATCTGATGGTAAAATCATTGCTATAGTGTCATTGCTGATATAGTTAGGAAGTAATTGTTTTTCGTTTCCTTCTTCGTCAATATACAGGGGGTAATCTTTGGCTGAATATAAAAATGTGCCTGTAACGATGGCTTCTTCATTGAAATTGTAAGTTCTTGGGTTTTGAAGATTGAAGGTGGGTTTTTGAAATGAAAATGCTTTTTTGATAGAAGCGGATTTATCAAAAACTTTGACACCGAGCCTTAGTTCTTTCTCAGAAAAAACATTATTTATATAGTCGAATTCATGTGGCAGCAAAAACTTGAACCCGTGCTCATTAGTTTCAAAAACTTCGACTTCAATAGTATTGCTGATAGTTACGAGATAGTTTTCTTTGAATCGGCTAAAGCCTGTCCCTGATACCTTGATAGTATCCATGAAATATAAAGGTTCAGGGAATTCAATACTTGATATTGTAAAACCTTTACTTCCTCTGCTATCGAATTCAGTACTTCCAGAAAAAGTATATCCTCTACTTGACTTTAGGTATGCTACTACATAATATGTTTTGTTTTCTTGCAATGAATGATTTCCAATCAAAGTAAATCTTCTTGATGGTGAACCTTGCGCACTAATAGTTTCCGCATTTTCTGGTCTTGGAACAGGCTCTGAAGAATACATGAATCCATATTCTTCAATAGGGAATTTTCCAAAATCATAGATTTCACAGCTAAATTCGACTCCTTGGGAGTTGATCTGTCCTATAAACGGGGTACTGAAATTTGGACTGCTAAACTCAAGTTCTGTATCCTCTTTACATGAAAGCTGACTCATCAAAATGATCAAAGACAAAACGAAATGGATTTTCTTCATTTTTTTAAAATTTATATCCCAGAGAAAAAGTGAAAAATTGCCTGCTGAATTTGCTAGAATCTGAGTAGGAGATCAATCGTTGAAAATTTGGAGTGTGTCCGAGGATACTTTCTACCATGATATTATTGTTGATCACTACTCCTAACTTCAACACAGGAGAAAAGGTGAAACCCGAGACGGAAGCTATGTCTGCTGCGCTAAGAGTCTCATATTGATTGCTGCGTTCTAAGCTACTTACAACACCATTTTCACTCTTGCCTACATGAACTGATGGCATCAAACCAAGCCCAATGTAAGGTTGTAAAGTTGCACTTGGAGCAAATGAATAATTGACCGTTAGGGGAATGTTTAGTGCATGTATTTTTGTCTTTTCTTTAGAAGATATAGTGTTGGTGCTGTTCTCTTCTATGACGATCACCTCGGAGTTGAATTGATTCCACAAGATGGAAATGTCTAGACTTATTTTTTTGTATTGCGGTTTTGCGCTTTTGAATCTACCACCAACTTGAATCATCGGGGATATACTATGATTACTCGATGCCCTGAGTCGACTTTCCAAAATTGGCGAAGTTTGAAACATAGTGCCAATTGCTGCTGAATAATCGACATCAATAGTTTGTTTGTTATACGTGGTGTATTTTTCGTTATCACAATCATGTTGTTCTCTAAAAATTGAAATCAATGTTTTATCATTCATTTTGAATTTTCTGTATGGAAAGTTCTTTTCGATTTTACACAGTCCAGATGTGATTGTGAAAAGAGTGTTGTAATTCTCCCTTTTGGCACTTTCTCCGCTATTTGGGTTGAGGAAAATTAGATTTTCATAATAGTCAAAAAGGATGTACTGATTCTTGCTTTTGTAAACTGACAACTTTCCTTCAAACAGTTTTTGTACAAAAATCCCTGATTTGATTTTGGGCTGTTGAACAAAATAGCTTCCGTCGTTTAACCGAATACCTAAAAGATCATCTGTAGTAAATGTTTTTTTATTCCCATTTAGATCTTCATATACAATTGATGTGATTTCATCGTTTGGATCAAATGAAATAATTCCCATAAGGTTTTCTGCATCTTTGGTAATAACATTTCCTTTTGAAGAAATTGTGTTTTGGCAGATTCCTAATTTACTCCCAAGAATTAGGAGGATAAATAGGAGAGTGGTTTTGATAGTTTGATTCATTTTGGAAGTTCCTAAATGTTAGGATTAAATTGAATTAATTTAATTACACCATCTATATTCATAGGGTAATAGAAGGAATCGCCAATAGTAGTGCCTAAATGAAATGTACTTAAGTAATCAAATCCTTGAATAATGTATGGCTCAATTAATAAGGTGTTCATGTTCAATCTGTACAAGTTTTCACTAGTAGCAAAAAAGAGTTGTTCTCCTATCGTAGAGCTTTGGGAATGTTGTCTGATGGATGGCAATGCACTAAATTTCTTGATTTCAATCCATTGATTATTTACAGTGTTGTATTTGAAAAGTGTAGTATGATTATCAAAGGTGTAGTTTCCATGAAGACCATATATTTCTCCATTATGGTCAAATGAATACAAACTTGAACTTTCAGGGAGGATACTTGGTGAAAAGCTTTCCCAAACCTTTGTATTCACATTGTACCTATATGTTTTTTCTACAATTGTGGAGTTATTTTCATGTTGGATATATTCTCCCCCACCAATATAAATATAGTCCCCAAGGGAAAAACTCCATCTTTGAAGGAACGGTTCTGAAGGAATAAAAGGTAATGAAAGCACTTGGTTGCTAATGGGATCGTATTCATAAAATAAATTGAAATTACCTTCATCTGAGTTTATGCTTTCTGAGAAATACAATTTCCCTTTGCTTGCCAAAAAAATTTCAGGGAAATCCAATGGGGAATAAGTAACTGGTATTGGTGCCTTAACCTTTTGAACTTTGCTTAGAATATCGATCTCGTTTATTTGGCCTTCAACTATGTAATATAGTTTATTCCCTATAGTATGAAATTTTTTTACAGAGGAGGGGTTAAGGTCCATTATTGGAGTTCTTGAATCCTTCATATTAATTCGTACTGTAGATGTAGATGTTTCGCCATGAGACACGACAGATAAGTTAAATGAAGTGTTAGCTAATGGTTTCTCAGATAAAAAAACTATTTCAACTTCATTTTCTAGTACATCATGAATATTCATAATAACGTCTTCGTTATCAACTTTGAAAATGTTTAATTCTCTAATGTATGGGTTGAAGTTGTTTCCTTTGATGATCAATTTTTCACCAAATGATGAATTAATCACTTGATTTGGGGCAAAAAATTTAGGAAGCAATTTAAAGTTATTTTCTACAATGTATTCCTTACCTCTAACTTGGACAACTATAGAGGGATTGTCATTGGGGAAAATAGCCCGAGGTTCAAATACAATTGTGGAATCAGTAAATGTTCCAGAAATATGATAATTTGAAGATAGGTTGTTTACTATTCTTATTTCAGACGGGTTGGACCTGAGGTACTTTCCTTTTAAGACTACCGGTTGTGATAAATTAATGAATCTTTCGATATTGATTTCAAACTCAGGTTCTCTGAGTTGGAATGGAAGCTGAAGTGTCAAATTTTTACCAGAGATTTCAAAATCAAACCTTGAAGTCGTACCAAATTGAATGTCTAGGTTGTCTGGGATAATGAATTCAAAATATTCATCTGCCAGCGCTGAAATTCTGGCCTCTAAACCATTCATTTTTGCTTTGTAAGTTCCTAATTTTGGGCTAAGATTTTTGCCATAGACTCTAATCGTGTCATTGAAATATACCTTGTCATTGTATTCAATTCTATCAAAAATAAAACTAGGTGATCCATCACTGACGAAAGTTGTAGGAAGTGAATGGGTAATCCCTTCGGCTGTCTTTATAAAAGCCACTACAGCGTATTGTTTTCCTTTCTCCAGAGAATGAGTAGCCTTGAGTTCAAAAAAACTTTCAGGAGCTCCATCTTTTTTGATTTTATCTCCTGCTTGCAGGATATTTATTACCGATGGTCCATAATAAAACCCGTGTTCTATAATTTCTTGCTTTCCGATATCAATAATATTTGCTGCAAAGACTACGCCTGTGGAATCAATCTCCTGAATGTAAGCAACACTGAGTCTAGGGTTTGTTACTTCAGGTAATTTTTCTTCCTCGCAAGCAAAAAGACCAAAGCAAATTCCAATAGTTATTAGAAGTTTTCTCATCATTTCTTTAATAAAAATGAATAACCTAAGACAAATCCAGTATTGATACCATAGAAGTAAACTGCCCTTGGCAGGTTTACATTTAATTTGTTTGCAGTATAATCAAGGATGAATTCAGCAGAGAGCCTGCTGTTTTTGGACTTTATTAAAATGGCTCCAAGTTTGGCGGATGGACTCAATGTCACAGGGGTTATTTTTACGGTTTCAGCTTCACTGATCACTGTTATGCTCGAACTTTTCGAAAAATTGTCAGTAATGGAATATTCGTTTTCAGATATGTTTATCCTCGTGTTGAATCCAAGACCTGTATAGATGTCTATTTTTCGTGATTTTATAAAGGAATAGTTTGCAAACCATTGAGCTGAAAACACTTGATTCGAATAGATGCTTGTTCCTGTGACACGCTCTCTAATATTCTCATGAAAGTAGTGGATCGTGTTGCTTTGAGGACTAAAACCAACGAGAAAGTCCATCGAAAGTCGTGGGGATTCTCTATATGCACTGATTCTTGTACCGACCATAAAAAGAGGAAATATTGACTTTTCAAGGTTTTGGCTTGTTGGCAAAGAATTGTCCTTTGATTTGCTTATTGAAGTTGTAGCTCCCGCCTGAACTAATAGGCTAGCCTTGAACCTAGGTTTGTTATTTGAGTATAATTTATAAGCTACACCCTTACATTCGTGATAATTGATCAAATAGGAAATCAGGCTTTGATCTTTTAGGGTGATTCTGTTCAATTGATCCTTCAATACCAGCTCACATTCTCCTTTGGTGAGAAAGCTGATTATGCCAATGTATTTTCTGATTTTTCTATCACTTTTATTGATAAGGTTTGTACCGGGAATGCTGCCCTCGCTTAGGGAGATGATTTTCCCTTCAGAAGTCTCAAAGTAGTAATCTCCATCTGATTTCAATAGGTCAAACTCTCCTTGAAATAACTTTTGGACTAGTTGGGGCTTTCCGTCTTTTTTGTTTTCATCTAGTACTTTAGAGACAAAAAGTTCATTGTTTTCCAATATCAAGCTATCTATTTCTAATGCTGAGTATAGGTTGGTTGCACCGTTTTGATCTGAAAGTTTGATTTCATAGATCACTTTCTTTTCATTGAAATTTATAGACCCATGCTTTTTTGATCCATCTTTGAGAAACAGTTGGTCTTCAGAAGGCTTGTCTTTTTGTGCAAAGGCATTGTTTGTCAGGCATATGACAATAAGTGCAAAGAGTGTGGTGAGGTAGACTTTTGTCATATGAATTGGAATAATTACACCAATTCTACTCAAAAAATCAATCAAAAAAAATAGGTCAAAGAAATTTTTCTTTGACCTACTAAATGTTTTTTATGTTGACTAGATCAACCGCCTGTGAAAAGCTTCAAAATATCATTTCCAATAGCAAATACCATTAGCGCCAAAAGCATTACCATGCCCACTTTTTGGGCATTTTCAAGGAATTTATCTGATGGGGTTTTGCCTGAGATCATCTCATACAATAAGAATACTACGTGGCCACCATCCAGAGCTGGAATAGGCAACAAATTCATGAATGCGAGTATCATAGAGATCAATCCAGTAATGCTCCAGAATTTTGTCCAATCCCATTTGTTTCCATATATTTTTGCCATTCCGATAGGGCCGGAAACATTCTTTGCAGATACTTCACCTGTAAACATCCGCCCCAAAGCTCTCGCATTGATTATCACAACCCCAAAAGCTTTTTCTGTTCCTTTTGAAATCGATTCTGCAAATCCAAACTTCTTGGAAACAGGCTCTAATAGTGGGTTGGTGATAAACCCAACAGTTCCATCCTCAGCTACTTTGACAGTTTTGTCAATTTCTTGGCCATTTCGATCAATTTTAATTGAAACTTCCGTATTTGCAGCATCAGCTAACGCATTCTGCCATTCGTTAAAATACTTGACAGGCTGACCATTTACCTCGATAAATCTATCTCCTTTTTGTAATCCTACTCTTTCGGCCTCAGTCCCCTTGGTTACTTCAAAAATATCAAAAGGCATCCTAATGTGGATGAAGTTGGACATGCTTTCTTCATTAGAGAAGGAATTGATAAATCCTCTTGGGATTTTCACCTGAATTATCTCCCCATTTCTCTCCACGGTATAATACCCATCTGTACTCAAAAGCGCGTCACCGCCACTTATTTCTGAAAGACTCTGATAGGGCTCTCCATTGATATCGAGTATTTTGTCTCCATCCTGCAATCCTATTTGCTTGCCAATATCATAAGCTACAATCCCGTGCTCTATTATTTGCTCTTTGGAATAGTAAGTCTCGCCCTTTTGATAAACCAAAGCAACAAAGATTAATATACCTGTGATGACATTGACTATGATACCACCAAGCATCACGATCAATCTTTGCCATGCAGGTTTGGATCTAAATTCCCATGGTTGTGGCTCTGAGTTCATTTGCTCAGTATCCATTGATTCATCCACCATCCCAGAGATTTTTACAAAACCTCCGAGTGGAATAGCACCAATTGAATATTCTGTTTCGCCCCATTGGAAACCTATGATTTTTGGAGGAAATCCTATTGAAAATTTTTCTACTCTCATGCCAAACATCTTGGCTGTAAGCAAATGGCCTAATTCATGTAGCCCAACTAAAATAGATAGTCCCAGCAAAAGCTGACCTACCATTATTAATGTATCCATTATTTATTTTTTACTCTTGATTAATTCTTCTGTTACAATTCTGGTCAATTTGTCTGTCTCTACAAAATCTTGCAAGCTTGGATGTTTGATGAAATCCACTTTATCCAAAGAACTTGCAATAAGGTCTGACATTTCGAGAAAACCAATTTCCTCCCGCAAAAATGCAGCCACAGCGATTTCATTTGCGGCATTTAATATGCATGGCGCATTACCACCCCTTTCCAATGATTCAAATGCCAATCTTAAGTTCTGAAATGTATCCATATCGGGCTGTTCGAAGGTCAAACTTGGATATTGTACGAAATCGAACCTTGGAAAATCCGATCGCAACCTTTCGGGAAAGCTCAAAGCAAATTGAATAGGAATACGCATATCTGGAAGTCCAAGTTGCGCTTTGATAGATCCATCTTCAAACTGAACCAAACTATGTACGATAGATTGTGGATGTACAATCACATCTATTTGATTTGCATTGATTCCAAAAAGCCATTTTGCTTCGATGACTTCCAAGCCTTTGTTCATCAGGGAAGCTGAGTCAATGGTGATCTTAGCACCCATGTCCCAATTTGGATGCTTTAGTGCCTGGGCTTTAGTTACTGTTTCTAAGAATTTTTTGTCTTTTCCTCTAAATGGACCTCCCGAAGCTGTAAGGATGATTTTTTCTATGGGATTGTGAAATTCACCTACCAAACATTGAAAAATCGCAGAATGCTCAGAATCTACAGGATATATATTTACACCTTTTTGTCTTGCCAATTTGGTGACCAATTCTCCAGCTACCACAAGTGTCTCTTTGTTTGCCAAAGCTATTTGCTTACCACTTTCTATAGCTTTGATCGTTGGTATCAACCCTGCATATCCAACCAAAGCTGTCAAAACTACATCAATGGTGTCCATTTCCACTACCTGAGCCAATGCTTTTTCGCCTGCATACACTTTTATATCCATGGGAAGAAGTACTTCCTTGACTTTTTCGTAAAGCGATTCATTGGCAATGACTACACAATTGGGCTTGAATTCGATGGCTTGCTGAATCAACAAATCAGCATTGTTTTGGGCTGTAAGCACTTCTACTTCAAACTTGTCTAAGTTTGATTTGATGACATCGAGAGTTTGTGTTCCGATACTTCCCGTAGAGCCTAAAATGGCAACTCTTCTTTTTTCTGACATGAAATAATTTGTATTAGGCAATTTGGGTTTAAATAAGTCAATATTTTTAAATCTAACTTTCTCACCCTTCCTTAAGTCTGACAAAATTACAAGGTTCAAAGACTTTTCCTTGTGATTTTTCAGTCTTTTTGACTTTTCGTCGATTTGGCATGCAAATAGGTGTTTTTTTTACATAATTTAACTTTTCTATTTAACCGAAAAATTGAATAATCGTAAAAATTAGATGATGAAAAATTTCAAGTTATTAGTTCTCGCTTTCTTTGCCGGTATTGGAGGGGCTTGGGTGTTCCAAGAATTTATGGCAACTCCTCAAGTGCAGGATAACGTTCTTCCTAATCAAGAGTCATTTCAGAGACAACAGGTTAATTTTGATACTGAGACATCTCAAACAAATGTCCCCAATTCTCCTGTGTCATTTATTGAAGCTTCCGAAAAAAGCACACCCTCTGTTGTCTTTATCAAGAATTTTTCAGGGACAGACTACAAACGGTATGGGATTTTCGATTATTTCTTCGGTACGGGCCCAAATCAACGTGTAAGCACAGGCTCTGGGGTTATCCTGAGTCAGGATGGTTATATTATTACCAACAATCATGTAATCGATAGAGCAGAGACTATTGAGGTGGTTCATCAAAAGAGAACCTACCAGGCGAAGTTGATAGGTACAGATAAGAATACTGATATTGCTGTATTGAAGATAGAAGCAGGGAATTTGCCTGCTATAAAGCAAGGAAGTAGCCGAGATTTGAGAATTGGCGAATGGGTGATTGCCGTTGGGAATCCTTTCAATTTGACTTCAACAGTGACAGCGGGAATAGTTTCCGCAAAAGAGAGGCAGATAAATATCTTGGGAGGGGATTTTCCTTTGGAATCATTTATCCAAACAGACGCCCCAATCAACCCAGGGAATTCAGGTGGAGCCTTGGTAAATACCAAAGGAGAATTGGTAGGAATCAATACTGCGATTTTGTCAAGGACAGGGTCATATACTGGATATGGATTTGCAGTACCTGTAGATATAGCAATGAAAATCGCCAATGACCTGATCAAATTTAGAGAAGTTCAGAAAGCGCTTCCAGGAGTAGATGTTGTAGAGATTACCCCTGAGCTCGCAGAGGAAATGAAATTAAACACCTTGGATGGGGTTATTGTCACAAATGTCCTTCGTGGAGGAGCTGCTGAAAAGTCTGGAATTCAAAAAAATGATGTGATTACAAAAATAGAAGATTTTAATGTGACTGGAAAAGGGAGCTTTGAGGAAGTTTTGTCTTATTATTATCCTGGTGACCGTCTGAACTTCACATTCCAAAGAAAATCAGATATGAAAAATGCTGAACTTACACTACAAAATTTAGATGGAGGAACGGGAGTCCTTAAGAGGGAATTTTATAGCTCGGCGTTGTTGGGAGCTCGTCTGGAAGCGATCAATGCAATTGAGAAAGATAGGTTGGGTGTAGATTATGGCGTGAAGATAGTAGGCTTGACGAGAGGATATTTGAGAGATTTGGGATTGAATAATGGCTTTGTACTAACCCAAATAAATGGCGACCCAGCCATTAATCCAGAAAAAGTGGGGGCGTTTTTGGAAAAATTCAATGGCAGACTACTTCTTGAAGGATTTGCATCAAATGGACAGCCCTTTATGCAAAGTTATAGCATAAGGTAGGTAGAAGGATGAAGGAGAAATGATGAAGGATGAAAGGGAAATGATCTAGATTACATAGTTATGAAGGGTGAAACTAGAGATGAGATGCGTTTGAGAATCAAGAGAAAGGAAGCAAGAGGCGAGAGGGGTTTGAGACTCAAGATAGCCCTGAAAGCAAGCATCGGGTTATGACCCGATGTCTAAAAAGATTTCAGTTTAACGTTTGCCCTGACGTAGCATTTGAATAGATGAAGAGGATAAAGAAAAATCAAAAAAAGTGTTAACTACTTTCAACATGTGACTTCTGATTGCTTTGCAAGAAACAGAAATATTTAGCTGATTTTTTCGGTGATTGAAAGAAAAAAAACTATCTTGAAAGAAAACAAAATAGCCATGAAAACTGCACCCTTGACCTGTGAAAAATGTTATTCTGACTTTCAAGAAGCTTTGGAAGAATTGAAATTTGTGATCAAAAATGCAAAAAGCAAAGGTTTAGACGCCAAGCAAGAAGCCCAGATAGTTCGGGTATTTGAATTGACTCATGAATTGAGCTTAAAGACAATCACAGAATTTTTCAGAAATCAAGGACACTCGGGGTTTAGTGGTTCCAGAGATATTACAGTGGAAGCATTTCATGAAGATTTGATTGATGATGGCCAAGGTTGGCTGGATATGATTATTCTGAGAATCAAGTACAACCCCATTTATCCGGAAAACACCCAGAATGAATTGGTAGATAGGATAATAAATTCTTTTGTAAAGTTGTTTGAGAATTTCGAGAGGAAGATGGGAAAAAGGCTTGAATAAGTTTTAAATCAAATCTCTTGTAGCGTTTGCATAACATTTTACGTCTTAGAGAAATACGTTAAAAATATTTCCTTAATTCTCTTTTTTCAAAACGATTTATGATATGAAACCTACCTTCCGATTTCCGAACCAACTCAATCTTCTGATCTTTTCAATATTGACGATTTTCATTTTTCCAGCTTGTCAGGATCAGTCTACAAGTACATTTACTTACAGGGCCCAGATCCCGGTGTATCTGCAGATGAATGATTTCAGAACAACTGAAGCTGTGATTGAGCCAGGAAAGGAACTGGAAAATCCTGGGAAGATTTATATCTATGGAGATTTTTTGTTTATCAACGAACCACAAAAAGGAATTCATATCCTTGACAATTCAAATCCATCAAACCCCATCACTGTCAATTTTCTCAAAATCCCTGGAAATGTTGACTTGGCAGTGAACAGCAATATGCTTTATGCTGATAATTATCTTGATCTTTTGGTTTTTGATATCAGCAATCCAAGAAATATCCATCAAATAAAAAGGGTGGAAGATGTTTTTGAAAGTATGTACACCGAAAGAGGTACAGGGACATTTATGACATTGAAAGATACAGTTATGACCATGGATTCTGAATTCAGTCGCGGATGGGGCTGGGGTTGGGGTAATATTTTTTGGAATAGAGGAGGAATGTTAGCCATGAATTCCGATGCTTCTAGAGGTGGAGGAGAAAGCTACGGGCAAGGTGGCTCGATGGCAAGATTTACATTGATGAATACACACCTTTATGCAGTAGATGAATATTCGCTTAGGGTTTTCAATGTAGAGCAATCAGATAATCCTGATTTTCTTAAAAATATCAATTTAGGTTGGGGAATAGAGACTATTTTTCCTTTTCAAAACAAACTATTTATAGGCTCAAACACAGGCATGCATATCTATGATGCAAGTATTCCTTCAGAGCCTAAGCAAATGTCAGTCTATCAGCATGTGACTGCTTGTGATCCTGTGGTGGTCAATGAAACACATGCTTTTGTTACGTTGAGAACTGGCGTTAATTGTAGATTTGGAGTTGATGAACTTCAGATTCTTAACATAGAAGACCCTTACTCACCTATGTTGCTAAAATCATATCCAATGGAAAATCCCCACGGGTTAGGGATTGCTGGAGATTACTTGTATTTGGCTGAAGGTAAGCATGGGCTGAAAAGCTTCAATGTAGCAGATGTGATGAATATCGATAAGAATCAGCTTGAATATCTCAAATCTTTAAAATCTGTGGATATCATTCCTGGTCCCAAATCATTGATTGTGATAGGTCCTGATGGCGTTTGTCAGTTTGATTATTCGACGCCACACAAACTGGTTCAATTGAGTTGTATAAATGTCAAAAATCCAATAGTAGTTTAAGTGAGGTTATTTTTATTATTTACTGTATTGTTTTTTACGAGCCAATTTTCCTATTCTCAAAGGGAAGTTGGCTCTTATGTTCATCATGCTGAGATTGGAGCCTTACTTGGAACAAGTAACGAAGGTGAAAGAGTAAATTTTTCATTACAATCTTTCCATGGGGTTCAAATCGATAAACTCAATACAATTGGGTTTTTTGTAGGATTTGATACCTATCCTGATTTTAGCCTTATGCCGATTGGTTTTGGTTGGAAACATACCATAACTCCTGAGAAAAAATATTCTTTATATAGCAGTTTAGATCTCGGGTATGGTTCAGCTTGGTTTCAGAAGAAAGAGACAGAAAATGGGTTTCAGTCTTGGGATGAAGGAGGTTTTATGGCTAGTCCAGCCATTGGATTGAGAAAGAAGGATAAATCCGGGAATGATAAGTATTCTTTTGCAATAGGCTTCAAGAAGCAATATGCCAGATCGTATGAAGGGCGATTGTCTTCAGGTATATCCGCAACCGTCGAGGGAATTCCACCAGGGTTTGACTCACTTTTTGAAGAAAAATTTGTTTTCAACAATCTATTCATTCGTGTGGGAATGATTTTTTAGTATATATTGATGCCTAATTGTTAAATTGGGCTTTCAAAAAAACATCAGAAATGCTAGAAGTTATCGGTTTAGTTAAGAAATACGGCAAGGCAAATGCTGTGAATGACATAACTTTTTCGCTTCAAGGAGGTGAAGTGGTTGGACTTTTGGGGCCAAATGGAGCTGGGAAAAGTACAACGATGAAATGTATAGTAGGTTTGCTAAGGAAAACTTCTGGTGAAATCTATATTGGTGGAATCGATCACATGCAAGTGGGTGCAAAAAAACTCTTTTCCTATATTCCTGAAACTCCAAGTGTATACGACTTGCTGACTGTCAAAGAGCACATGCAATTCATCGCCCAGGCATATAAAGTAGACAACTGGCAAGAAAAAAGTGAAGTGCTCTTCGAAACTTATGATCTGACAGATAAAAAAGATAAGTTAGGCAGAGACTTGTCAAAAGGAATGCGCCAAAAAGTATCTATATGCTGTGCCTTGCTTCCTGATCCTCAGATTTTATTTTTCGATGAACCGATGATTGGTTTGGATCCGAAAGCTATAAGGAATACAAAAAGGATTTTCAAGGAACTCAAAGAGCAGGGAAAGACCATCTTGGTAAGCACTCACTTGATCGATAGTGTAGAAAGCATTGCAGACCGGATCATGATCATGAAAGATGGTAATATAGTCGGTAACGATACACTTGAAAACCTCAAAATTCAAATGAAAGAAAATGATTCTAGTTTGGAAGATTTATTCTTAGAATTGACAAAAGATGAATGAAATAAAATTACTCTTCCGAAAAGATTTCTTTATAATCATCAATAATATTAAGCTGATTCTCAAAAATCCTTTGAGACTTTTGCCTTATATTTTTGTGTTGGGATATTTCAGTTTTTTTTATTTTAGGAAAACAAGAAAATCCTCTGAAAGTGTCAATCCTGAGGATCTTGAAAAGCTACAAGAAGCAGCCGAAGGAGCTGTTGATATAAATTATGGGATGGCTGTTCTGGTTGGTGGTTTGACTTTTTTGGCATTGGTATTTCTGGTTTTCCAGTTGTTTAGGGCTACCAAAAAGAATGTGAGTTTCTTTAGTATGGCAGATGTGAATTATTTATTTACAGGGCCATCCTCACCAGCCAATATCTTGGTCTATTATATGATTAGGTCACTTTTGCCGGCTATTGGTGGAAGTGTTTTCTTTATGATCTATGCCAGTTCGCAACTGGTGGAGACCTTTGACTTAGAAGTTTGGCAGATCTGTATCATGGCGATAGGATTGGCACTATTTATATTTATCCTTTCACCCATCAAGTTCTTGGTTTACACTTTGCATACCAAGTACAATATACTTGGATATTTCAAGACGGGTGTTTTTGTTTTGGGTATAATACTGGGGTTGATGATCCTGATTCCCGGATTGATGGCAGAAAAATTTTGGCAGGGAATGTTTCTTTGGATAGCATCACCATGGTTTGATTTCTTCCCATTGATAGGTTGGAGCCGTGCAATATTAATGTTTGCAGGACATCAGAATGTCTGGATTGTCTTGGGGTTTGTTGCAGTCTATGCGATTACCTTTTTCATTATCCTCAAGTTGGTCTTGGTACATTCGGGATACTATTACGAAGATGTGTTGGAATCCACCCAGTCCAAAGAAGAGCTAAAAGAAAAAGCCAAAGGCAAAAGCCAAGCCTCGGAATCTACCATGAGTTTGAACACCAAAAAGCAATTAGATATTCCAAACTTTGGATTTGGTGGGGAAGCACTCTATTGGAGGAATTACGTCCATAGTTCCAGACAAGATTTTCATCCTTTGTTTGGCTTGTATGGTTTGGGTTTTGCTGGACTGGGGGTAATTTTCGCAATACTTTCTAAATTTGATTGGTTTGCACATCAGGTGATCTATTTCTATTTGCTGATGTTGATCTTCATCTACTTTATTGCAGGGATGGGGAGAAACAATGTTGGTGATTTGAAAAAGCCTTTTTTCATTCTGATACCTGCAAGTTGGTCATCGAAGTTCTGGAACATGATCAAGCTGGATGTGATGCAGACTTTGATTTTTGCTACTATATTGATCGTACCGACAGTTTTGATAGCATCTTTAAGCCTTTGGTTGATTCCGACATTTATCTTCTGTATGCTTGCGTTTTATATGTCAGGATTTGCCATGACACTTTGTACGAATGTAGGGTTTGATGAAGGATGGGACAGGAAGTTGATTAAGCCTGTTTTGATTATTGGTGTATTGATGTTTGGAATACTTCCAGCAATTGGCGGAGGTTTTTTTGTATACATTGTATCCAAACAATTTGCCTTAGGGATGTTGGGTATTTCGCTGGGGATGTTCATAGTCACAGCAGTGATGTTGCATGTCGCGATGGATTTGGTGAGAAGGGTGGAGTTTAAGGAGCTTTGATATTGGGGCAAAATTCTATAATTAACTACCTTGGATATTTAATTTGATGATCCTTATTCTTTCAAAACAATATATGAGTATCCGCATTGTTGCACGTTGGGTAAGAAGTAGCTTTGAAGTTGCGGATACTCGTCAGCGGACAAAAGCTCACAGTCAACACATAAATCGTTCATCCGATAATCTATTGTTTGGTTAGGTGCAAGAAAGCGGATAGTCATGAAACAATATTTTTAAAATTCAACACCCCAACCGATCCCCTTTAAAAATATTTGTAACTTGCATTCAAATTAGCAATAACGATCTTATGATTTATAATTCAATAATTGAAACAATAGGAAATACACCTTTGGTCCGCCTGAATAAAGTCAATCAGGGCATCAAAGGCGAGATTTTGGTAAAAGTGGAATACTTTAATCCAGGTAATTCTATGAAAGATAGAATGGCCATCAAAATGGTAGAGGATGCGGAGAAAGAAGGTATTCTGAAACCAGGAGGGACGATCATTGAAGGAACAAGTGGTAACACTGGGATGGGGCTGGCCTTGGCAGCAATCGCCAAAGGGTACAAATGTATCTTCACCATGGCTGACAAGCAGTCAAAAGAAAAAATCGATATTCTTAAAGCTGTAGGAGCGGAAGTAATCGTCTGCCCGACTAATGTGTCCCCAGAAGATCCAAGGTCTTATTATTCTGTAGCAAGGAAATTGAACAAAGATATTCCCAATTCTTTTTACCCAAATCAGTACGATAACTTATCCAACTGGAAGGCGCATTATGAAACTACTGGCCCTGAAATTTGGAAAGATACAGAAGGCAAAATTACCCATTATGCTGCTGGTGTTGGTACTGGTGGTTCTATGTGTGGCACTGCCAAATATTTGAAAGAGCAGAACCCAGATATCATCACTGTGGGAATTGATACCTATGGTTCTGTATTCAAAAAATTTAAAGAAACAGGCATATTTGATGAAAATGAAGTTTATCCATATCTGACTGAAGGTATTGGTGAAGATATTTTGCCCAAAAATGTAGATTTTGACATGATCGATCACTTTGTGAAAGTGACTGATAAGGATTCGGCAGTGATGACAAGAAGGTTGTCGAGAGAAGAAGGTCTTTTTGTTGGTTGGTCATGTGGATCGGCTGTGCATGGAGCTTTGGAATATGCCAAGGAGCACCTTAAAGAAGGAGATAGAATGGTCATCATTCTTCCTGACCACGGCACAAGGTATTTGGGGAAAGTTTATAATGATGATTGGATGAGAAATCATGGCTTCTTGGAAGATAGATCATTTGGAACTGCAAGAGATATCATTGCATCTAGAAATGGAAGCTATCAGCTAGTAGTTACCCAAAAATCAGACAAAGTAAGAGAAGCGATTGCATTGATGAATAGTACAAGTATTTCTCAGATTCCAGTAATGGACAATGGAAATGTTGTCGGATGTATTACAGATAACAAGCTTTTGAGCAAGATCATCGATAACCCAAATCTCAAAGATTCTCCTGTATCAGAAGTTATGGAAGACTCTATGAAATTTGTGGCATTGGATAGTACGCTGGATGTACTTTCATCGATGGTGGACAAAGAAAAAGCTGTTTTGGTACGTGATGATAAACATCAGATTCACATAATTACAAAACATGATATATTAGAAGCTATTACGAAGTAAGGATAAGATTTTAGATTCCTAGGAATAGAACGCCTACTGAAAGATGCTATCTTTCGGTAGGCGTTTTTTTTTATAATCAGACGATTACTACACCCTTTCAGGGTTTTTTGGGAGATTCTAGCTTGGTTATCGATGGGTTTTACCCATCGTTAATGTCACTAACCCTTTCAGGGTTTTTGAGTTTAAGATTCTCTTATTTTGTAATGAATTTTAACTGTTAGATTCTTATATTCTTTCATGGTTTTTGGGGTTTAAGATTTTCTTTTCAGTGAATTTTAACCGTTAGATTCCTACACCCTTTCAGGGTTTTTTGGGAGATTCTCGCTTGGTTATCGATGGGTTTTACCCATCGTTAATGTCACTAACCCTTTCAGGTTTTTGAGTTTAAGATTCTCTTATTTTGTAATGAATTTTAACTGTTAGATTCTTATATTCTTTCATGGTTTTTGGGGTTTAAGATTTTCTTTTCTGTGAATTTTAACCGTTGGATTCCTACACCCTTTCAGGGTTTTTTGGGTAGATTCTAGCTTGGTTATCGATGGGTTTTACCCATCGTTAATGTCACTAACCCTTTCAGGGTTTTTGAGTTTAAGATTCTCTTATTTTGTAATGAATTTTAACTGTTAGATTCTTATATTCTTTCATGGTTTTTGGGGTTTAAGATTTTCTTTTCCTTGAACTTTAACCGTTGGATTCCTACACCCTTTCAGGGTTTTTTGGGAGATTCTCGCTTGGGTATCTCGATGGGTTTTACCCATCGTTAATAGCATTAACCCTTTCAGGGTTATTAGATTATATCCAAATGAAAAAAGATGTCTAGCTTTTAAAACTTTTGAAGTATCGTAAAATGCAAAATGCCCTGAAAGGGCAGTTGACACTAACAATGGGTAAAACCCATTGATAAAATGAACTAAAGCCTCACCTTGCCCTGAAAGATCACTTGATATTAGCGATAAGTAAAACCCATTGAATAAATGTGTTATCAAACTAGTGCCTCCTTGCCCTGAAAGGGTATTTGATAACAACAATGGGTAAAACCCATTGCACAAATAGACAAAGAGCTCCGCTTGCTGAAAGGGCATTTGATAACAACATTGGGTAAAACCCATTGACCAAATAGAGTCATAGAGATTCGCTTGCCCTGAAAGGGCAATTGATATTAACAATGGGTAAAACCCATTGAATAAATGTATCGTCACGCTACCTCCCCAGCCCTGAAAGGGCTATTGAAAAGATGTTAATTTCAATTTTGGAATTTAAAACATTTAAATTAAATTAATGGAGCATTAAAACAGATAATATCAAAGTAATTTGGTACATCGAAAATTAAGCTTCTCTTCTCAGTATTTTTAATCTAAAGCCCTTTTTCAGGGATTTGTTTTATGGGACAATCATTAGTAAAAAATTATATCCATATTGTATTTAGCACTAAGCATAGAATGCCGCTTATTAAACCAGATATTGAAAGCCGCATTCATAGCTATTTAGGAGGAATTTGTAATCATTATGAATCACCTCCAATTATTGTAGGTGGGTATGTTGATCATGTTCATATATTGTGTATGCTCTCTAAAAAGATTGCTTTAATGGAGTTTGTAAAAGAATTGAAATCTAAATCTTCAAAATGGGTGAAAACAATAGATCAAGACCTTGATTCATTTTATTGGCAAGATGGGTATGGTGCATTTTCTGTAAATCCAAGCGAGATTGATATAGTGGTAAAATACATTCAAAATCAACATCAACACCATTCCAAAAAATCTTTTCAAGATGAATACAGGTCATTCCTAAAGAAATATAAAGTTGAGTATGATGAAAGATATGTCTGGGACTGAATTTGTTTCGGTCGTATTCCTACATCCTTTCAGGATTTTTTTCGGATATTCGGGCTTGGGTATCGATGGGTTTTACCCATCGTTAGCGTCACTAACCCTTTCAGGGTTTTTGACTTTAAGATTCTCTTATTTTGTAATGAATTGTAACTTTTAGATTCTTATACCCTTTCAGGTTTTTTGGGGTTTAACATTTTCTTTTCTGTGAATTTTAACCGTTGGATTCCTACACCCTTTCAGGGTTTTTTGGGAGATTCTAACTTGGGTATCTCGATGGGTTTTACCCATCGTTAATAGCATTAACCCTTTCAGGGTTATTAGATTATATCCAAATGAAAAAAGATGTCTAGCTTTTAAAACTTTTGAAGTATCGTAAAATGCAAAATGCCCTGAAAGGGCACTTGATACTAACAATGGGTAAAACCCATTGATAAAATGAACTAAAGCCTCACCTTTCCCTGAAAGGGCAATTGATATTAGAAATAAGTAAAACCCATTGAATAAATGTGTTACCAAACTAGTGCCTCCTTGCCCTGAAAGGGTACTTGATACTAACAATGGGTAAAACCCATTGACCAAATAGGCTAGATCGGCCTTGCCCTGAAAGGGCAATTGATATTAGCGATAAGTAAAACCCAATGAATAAATGTGTTACCAAACTAGTGCCTCCTTGCCCTGAAAGGGCACTTGATACTAACAATGGGTAAAACCCATTGACCAAATAGGCTAGATCGGTCTTGCCCTGAAAGGGCAATTGATATTAGCGATAAGTAAAACCCATTGAATAAATGTGTTACCAAACTAGTGCCTCCTTGCCCTGAAAGGGCACTTGATACTAACAATGGGTAAAACCCATTGACCAAATAGGCTAGAGCTCCAACTTGCCCTGAAAGGGCAATTGATATTAGCAATAGGTAAAATCCATTGAATAAATGTGTTACCAAACTAGTGCCTCCTTGCCCTGAAAGGGCACTTGATACTAACAATGGGTAAAACCCATTGACCAAATAGGCTAGAGCTCCACCTTGCCCTGAAGGGGCAATTGAATGGTAAATGAATAAGATATACCTTAATCCAACAAAAAATTGTTAAAGAACGTGCTTTTCATTCCTAGCCAAACAAAAAAGAAGAGTAATCCCCAAAATAAGTAAACCCTATAATAATCCATGGTTTCTTTGTATCGGGATTCGATAATCTCAGCTTTTTCAAGTGTATCGATTTCTTCAAAAATCCTTTCTAATGCATTGTCATCGGAAGCTCTGTAGAATTGACCACCTCCAATCTTTGCGATTTCTCTCAAGGTAGTTTCATCTAAATAACTTTCTATCATCTGTGGTCTTCCAAAAAAGTCCACACCATAAGGAACCATCCCATCTTTTCCTACTGCTATAGAGTATATCTTGATATCAAAAGCAGTTGCCAATTCAGCTGCAAAAATAGGATCTACATTCCCTGCATTGTTCTCTCCATCACTTAGAAGGATCATAACTTTGGATTTTGATTCTGCTTCGCGCATTCTGTTAGTCCCTGAAGAAATCGCACTTCCAATTGCTGTTCCTTTCGCATCCATCATATTGAAGGAAATATCTTTGATTAAATCAGTCAGTAGGCCATAATCAGTTGTCAATGGTGCCAAAGAATACGCCTCTCCTGAGAAAATCACCATTCCAATTCTATCTCCAAGCCTTCCGTTTATAAAATCAATGGCCGTTTCTTTTGCGGCTTCTAGCCTGTTAGGTTTGAAATCTTGCAAATCCATGGACTCGGAAATATCCATCACCAGCATGATATCTATCCCCTCCGTGTATTGCTCGACCCTTTCGTTGGTCTTTTGTGGACGGGCAAGTGCTACCACTACCATCCACAAGGTCAAAAGAAAGAAAAGGGTCGGGATCAATCTTAAATATGTCCAAGGATTGCTTTGGGCAACGCTTTTTGGAAGGGAGATTTCCAATACAGGATTTTTGAGAAATTTTATGAATTTCCTCAAAAGCATCAGCAAGGGCACAGCCCATATCAGGTGTAATGCCCATAGATTTTCCCATTCAAATCCACGAAGCGTTTCTGGAAAAAACCAATACAAGGATAAAAAATCAGATATACTATTTGCGCTCATCTTTCTGGGTAATTTTTTGTTGATAGGTATCCGCACATATTCCCTTTAGGTTCTGACATGCTTGTCCTATATCCTTGCCTTCCTTTCCGGCATAAATGATCATTTCTATTTCTCTGAAGTCCTTGATGATTTCCTTGTTTTCCAAGAATTCTGAAATCTCTACAGTAGTCCACTCTCTGAAAGGTTTGTTTTTGAGGTGCTCCATGTAAGCCTTCCATAACCCCAGCATTTCATCTGCATTGGACATATCAGGATTGCTGGAGAAAGCTTTTTCTGCCTTTTCCCAACGTAGTAAGAATCTTTTGTATTTCTGCTTTTCCAGCCACAGAATCCATCTTTTTTGGATAGGTTTTCCAAAGAAGAAGAGAAGAACTGATACCACAATCAATGCAGCAACCAAAATACCTATCAATAGTGGATAATTAAAATCCTTTTCAATAGGCTGATACACATTGTTGTCTTTGAAAGCAAGCTCTTCTGGAAGTGGGTTGATGGTAAGTTTGAGTGCCAAGTCGGCCTCGTCAGTCATGTATGTAATACTGTCGTATTTGAGGATCTCGTAAACAGGTAGGGAGAATTTTAGTACTGGATCTAAAGAGAAATTAGACAGATAGTAAACTGCACTATCCAAAGTTTGACCTTCTTTTGTATTGGAGATGTAGGTTTTCTTTTCCAAAAAAACCAAAGGACTAAAGTCATAAGTAGAATCTGGGAAAATGATATTGTATCCTTTTCCATAAGTAGCCTTGAGGACATACGGTATCCTCTCTCCAAGTTTTGCTGAATCTTGCAAGAAATAACCTTCCACTTTCAAGTCTTGTCCCAAACTCAAAGTGCTTGAAATCAGCATGATTGCAAATCCGAGTAAAATTATGCGAATTTTAGCCACGTTTCATGGTTTTGTTACGAGTTTTGAATAATTCGATCAAAGGTAGTACGATATCTTGTCTTGTATCGATGCCTAGATAATTGATTTGGTTTTTTTTGCAGATATTTTTCAGATGGTCTCTTTCTGTAGTGAAAGTTCCAGAGATTTTCTTGGAAAATGATCCAAATGCAGTATTTACCCAAGTAGTGTTACCTTGTTCTTTGTCATATACGGGAATGATACCCAACGATGGTAATTTGGATTCTCTAGGGTCAGTCAATTGTATCGCTACCAAATCATGTCTTTCGGCAAGTGCTTTGAATGGCCTTTCATATCCTTCATCGATAAAATCTGAAATGATGATAACAATGCTCCTCTTTTTGATCAAGTTGAGAGCAAAAGTGAACATTTCGTTCAGATTTGTCTTCAGGGATTTGTTTTCGTGGTTGAAAACACCCTTTATGATTTTCACACCCTGTTTTGGGCCTTTTCCTGGTAAGATGATTTTTTCCTTTTCATCAGAATAAGAAATCAGTGCTACTTGGCTTCCTTCAAAGATCGCAGCCAAAGTCAACACACCCGCAATTTCTTTTCCAAGATCTATTTTTTTTCTGCCAACTTCTCCAATATCTTGCGATCCACTGACGTCCAAGAGGAAATAGACACATTGGTCTTTATCTTCTTTGAATGTTTTGACGAAGGTTCCGTGGCCTTTGGCAGAAACTTTCCATTCTATAGTCCGTACATCATCTCCATACTGGTAAGGTCTCAAATCATCAAACTCCAAGCCAGCGCCTTTGAAAATTGACTGATAATCTCCTTGAAGGTGGTTGTTGGCTACCTTTCGGATCATTATCTCATATTTTCTTAATTTCTTTAGCAGTTGGTTCATATTCGTCGTTTTCGGATGACTAATTTAAGGCAGTCTTTTGAATAATAAAATTTATATGATGATCTCTATTAAATGTATTAATTTTGAAACGTGAAAAAGCTAATATTCATTATACCAATTATCATTTTACTTTACGGCTGTAAGGATGGAAATATTCCCTCAGGGGTCTTGGATGAAGACAAAATGGTCAGTGTTTTGATCGATATCCACCTTGCAGAAGGGTTTGCGAGCACCTTCCCAATCAATTATGATTCTTCAAGGACTATTTACCCTATGTTGGAAACAGATGTTTTCAGGAAACATAATGTCTCTGACACAGTTTTCCACGAGAGTTTGGAGTTTTATTTGGCCCATCCTAGAAAGATAGATAGGATTTATGCCAGAGCAATAGATTCCCTTAATGTAATAGAAAAAATAGGAAATACGAAAGAGACGGATGATTTACCCCAATAGTGTAGAAGACAAAATTAATTTTGATAAAATTAAAGAATTGATCAAAGCGGAGTGTAATAGCTCCCTTGGTGTCGATTTTGTAGATAAAATGAATTTTTCAAAAGACTTGAGGCTTATCACAAGACTTTTGGATCAGACAGAAGAGTTTAGGCAGATTTTGGTTTCTGGGGAGTCATTTCCATCATCGAATTTTACCAACATCTATCCCTATCTGGAAAAAGCAAAAATAGAAGGTACTTTTTTGTATGAAGATGACTTCCACGAAATCAAGCTTTCTTTGATGACTCTTAGTGGTTGCGTTGCATTTTTTAACAAGTTTTCTGAAGAGTATCCCAATTTGCATCAACTACTGGGCTTGGTAAGTCTAGATCAGACTTTACTGAAAGCTATTGAAAGAATCATTGATGAAAAAGGGAAAATCAGAAACAATGCATCAAAGGATTTGTCTTTGATCAGGTCGCAGATTATTTATGAAGAAAGCAGATTGAGAAAAGTCCTTGACAGGATTTTTAGGGAGGCAAAAGCCCAAGGTTTGACACCAGATGATGCTTCAGTGACTATAAGGGGAGGGAGAATGGTTATTCCTGTGTTGGCAGAGAATAAAAGGAAGATCAAAGGCTTTATCCACGACGAATCAGCAACTGGTCAGACGGTATTCCTAGAGCCTGCAGAGGTTTTGGATATAAACAATGAACTGAAAGACCTCGAGTATATGGAGCGTCGGGAAATTCAGAAAATCCTTACGCAACTTACTGATCTCCTTAGAGGATATATTCCGGAATTGAGAAAAGCTTATCAATTTTTGGGTTTGGTCGATTTTATCCGCGCCAAAGCCAAATTCGCTGTTAAAACCTATTCCTCACGTCCAATACTCGAGAAACAAAGACAGATAGAGTGGTACAATGCTACTCATCCTCTATTGCAATTTGCTCTGAAGCAACAGGGAAAGCAGGTGATACCACTGAATATTCAACTTGACCACAATAGAAGGTTGCTGGTAATATCAGGACCAAATGCGGGAGGTAAATCCGTGACGCTTAAGACTGTCGCAATGATTCAGTACATGCTTCAATGTGGTTTGCTTGTGCCCGTAGATTCCCATTCAAAGTGTAGTATTTTTGATCACTTTTTTATCGATATTGGAGATGAACAAAACATTGAAAATGATCTGAGTACATACAGTTCTCATTTGATGAGTATGAAGTATTTCACGCAGTTTGCGGACAAAAAGACGATATTATTTATTGATGAATTTGGTACAGGTACCGAACCGCAATTTGGGGCAGCTATTGCTGAAGGTATTTTGCTTTCTTTAAATAAGTTAGGGGCTTATGGTGTGATTACTACCCATTATGGAAACTTGAAGGAAATAGCTTCCAAAAATCAGGGCCTCGTCAATGGAGCAATGCGCTATGATGTCGATAAGTTGGAACCGCTTTACCAACTAGAGATTGGTAAGCCTGGAAGTTCTTTTGCTTTGGAAATAGCTTCGAAGATTGGTATTTCCAAAGAGATCATCAACTATGCAAAGGAAAATATTGGCGAGGAGCGAGTACGATATGATAAAATGCTCAACAAGCTGGAAAATGAAAAAGTCAGGTATGAGCAGTTGATCAATGAAAATGCCAAAAAAGAGCGTCTTCTTGATATCAGAATGAAGGAGTACAATTCTCTGAAAGAAACGATAGATTCTAACAAGAAACAATATATCCAAGAAGCCAAGAATGAAGCCAAGCAGCTTTTGGATGAGGTAAACAAAAAGATAGAAACCACTATCAGGTCAATCAAAGAAAATAAAGCTGACAAAGAAGCTACTAAGAAGCTAAGGGCGGATTTGGAGTCGTTCAAATCTAAGATCAAGCCTGAAAAGGTTTTTGAAAAAGCACCGGAAATCAAGGTTATAGATGGGGAGATTGTAGTGGGAGATTTTGTAAGACTGAAGGATAACGGAGCTGTAGCTGAGGTGCTTGCAATTAAAAATAAAGACATCGAAATAAGTATTGGGGATTTGAAATCCAATGTGAAAATCAAGCGTCTAGAGCGGATTTCGAGTACGGAAATGAAGAAAGAGAAAAAGTCTTTTGCCAAAAGAACTGGATTCGATACTAATGCCAAAATGATGGATTTTTCTCCAAACTTGGATATCAGAGGAAAAAGGGGAGAAGAGATCCTTCCTTTGGTTCAGAATTTTATTGATGACGGCTATATGTTGGGAATGAAGGATCTGAGGATTGTTCATGGAAAAGGTGATGGGATCCTGAAAGATATTACAAGAAACATCCTGAAAAACATGAATCAAGTAGCAAAAGTATCAGATGAACATGCCGACCGTGGAGGTTCAGGTGTTACATTGGTTGAGATGAAAGCTTAGGTTTGCTTAGTTTTTTTTCTATTTGAGAAAAAAAGGGGTTGGGTATCGTAAGAATCCCAACCCTTTTTTTGATGCTTTATATTGTATCGTTCTTACTGTTTACGCTTGAGGTTAAACCTATAGCTCCCAGCCAGAGCTGCTCCTTGGTTTCCTTTGTTTTCGGCTCCAGGTGCTACGATGCTGAATGCTAATACTAGGTCGTTTACTGTAGGTTTGGTGTGGGATATTTCAGGTCCTGATGCAGGTCTGGTTCCTGCCAAGGTGATTTTGGTTAGGTCGCTTGCTACAAAATTCCAGTTTCCTGAGCTGTCAAAGAGATCACCACCATTGCTGACAGAATAAGTTTTACTGTTTTGGTTGGCAGAAAAAGTAATTTCAAAATTTTGGTAAATGTTAGTCTCTGATCTTCCATCCCTAACTACTTGACCTCCGCCAGCCACTGTCCATGTAGTAGAAGATTCCCCCGCTAGAGATTCTATTGCAAGTTCTTCAGGAGTTTTGGAAGGGGCTGGATCATCATTTTTTTTGCAGCTTAATAGAACTAATCCAATGCCTGAAACAAGAAGAAGCTTTATAAAGAATTTATTCATAATAGGGTTTTATTAATTGTCAATCGTAAATTTAATGATATCCTCTAATTATCAAAGGTTTTGCTTCAGCTTATAGTCTTCAATGTTAATTATATTTTCACAGGATTGATATTCTCGTGGGTCGTTTGAACAAATTACCAGCGTTCTGTTGAGCCCGAATCTCTGAATCAAATCCAAATACCAATCGACTCCTTTTTGATCTAAGTTGGAAGTAGGTTCATCCAATAGAATTAGAGGTACTTGAGAAAAAAAGCAAAGACCAAGCTTAAGCCGTTGTTTCATTCCTGAAGAAAATTGATTTATTGGTTTGTTTTCATGACCGATTAAATACATTTCTTCAATCATTTTTTCGAAAGAAAACCCTGAAATAGCATTTTTGAATTTAAAGTGAAATTTCAAAAGCTCCACGAGTGAAAATTCTTCCGGCAATTCCAGATAAGGTGCGGAAATCGTAAGATAATTGTATACTTCTTCTGCCGTTATTTTTCTTTTTTCAAAAAAGTAGGACAAAGAGCCCTCTGTGACAGGACTCAAACCCGCAATTGCTTTTATCAATGTTGATTTTCCTGAACCATTGCTTCCGGTGATAGCAAGTTTTGATGCCGCAGGGACAGTTAAGCTTAGATTTCTGAAAATCCATTCATACTGAAATCTTTTAGCGGCATTTTCAAGCTTGATCTCAATCATGAATTAGTTGATGTAACCTTTCATGACACCTCTTTCCGATGAGCGAATAAAGTTTACAATCTCGTCTCTTTCTTTTGTTGCTGGAAGGTTCACTTCGATTTCTTCAAGCGCACGGCTATTGTTGAGGCTGTTTAAGAATAAAAATCTATAAACATCTTGAATATGACTGATCGTTTCGCTTGAGAATCCTCTTCTTCTAAGTCCTAGACTGTTTACTCCAGCATAGCTAAGCGGTTCTCTAGCTGCTTTTGTAAACGGAGGTACGTCTTTTCTCACCAATGATCCACCTGAAATCATAGAGTGCATTCCAACTTTTACAAACTGATGTATAGCGCTGCTTCCACCAATTATTGCCCAATCGTCAACAATGACATGTCCGGCTACTTGGACAGAATTTGCGATGATGACATTGTTACCTACAATGCAATCATGTGCGATGTGTACATAAGCCATTAGAAGACAGTTACTTCCGATTTTTGTGGTTTTTTTATCGATAGTGCCTCTGCTAATTGTAACACATTCCCTGATAGTAGTATTGTCACCAATTTCTACAAGTGTTTCCTCTCCTTGAAATTTCAAGTCTTGAGGAATGGCTGAGATTACAGCACCAGGAAAAATTTTGCAGTTTTTACCGATTCGAGCTCCTGGAAAAATCGTAACGTTCGATCCGATCCAAGTACCTTCTCCGATGACCACATCTTCGTGTATCATGGTAAAAGGATCGATTTGTACGCCTTCTCCGATTGCAGCGCTCTCGTTAATATGGGATAAATTGCTGATCATGATTCTTTTCTAACAATACTTGCAGTCATAACGGCCTCACATACCAATGTGTTGCCCACATAGGCTTCGCCTTTCATTTTTGCTATACCTCTTCTGATTGGTGCAAGTAATTCACATTTGAATACCAAGGTGTCACCAGGGACAACCATTTTTCTAAATTTACAGTTCTCTATTCCTAAAAAATAAGTCCAATAATTTTCAGGGTCTTCAACTGTACTCAAAACCAAAATTCCACCTGTTTGCGCCATAGCTTCCACTTGTAAAACTCCTGGCATTACAGGATTGGCAGGAAAGTGACCCATAAAGAATGGTTCATTGATGGTAACATTTTTAACTCCAGCAACTACAGTTTCGTCCAAATATATAACTTTATCAAGCAATTGGAAAGGATATCTATGTGGTAAGATGTTGCTTATCTGTGCAATATCCATTACTGGAGGTAGCTTTGGATCGTAATGTGGAATATGGCTTGGGCCAGCTTTTTCCATTGCTCTTTTTAGCTTTTTTGCGAAGGCTACATTGGCAGCGTGTCCAGGTCTAGCGGCAAGAATTTGGGCTTTGATCGGTCTGCCTACCAAGGCCAAGTCTCCTACAACATCCAAGAGTTTGTGTCTTGCAGGTTCGTTTTTGTACCTTAATTCGACATTGTTGAGAATCCCTTCTTTTCTGACTTCGACTTTTTGTTTGTTAAACATTTTTGCCAAATGTTCCAATTCTTTTTCCTCTACAACTCTATCTACAACGACAATTGCGTTGTTCAGATCACCTCCTTTTATCAGGTTTTGATTATAAAGCATTTCCAATTCATGCAAGAAGCAAAAAGTCCTACAAGAAGCAATTTCCGTCCGGAATTGGCTGATGTCTGTGATAGAAGCGTGTTGAGACCCAAGCACAGGTGAATTATAATCCACCATTACTGTCACTCTATAGTCATCCAACGGCAAAGCTGCCATTTCTACTTCTCTGGATGCATCTCTGTAAGTAATGCTCTCAGGAACTTCAAAAAATCTTCTTAGTGCATTTTGCTCTTCAAAACCAGCACTATCCAATATTTCAATAAACTGAATAGAAGAACCATCCATAATTGGGGGTTCTGGACCATCTAATTGAATCAATATATTATCAATCTCCAATCCTACCAGTGCAGCCAAAACATGTTCGACAGTGAATACTCTCGCTCCACTTTGTTCTAAAGTAGTACCTCTTGATACATCCACTACATTGTCCACATCTGCATCGATGGTAGGCATACCTTCGATATCGATTCTCTGGAATTTATAACCGTGATTTGGAGGTGCTGGTAAAAAAGTCATGTTTGAAATCACTCCGGTGTGGAGACCAACACCAGATACGGTGACTTGTTTTTTAATTGTATGTTGTTTTACCCTCATAGGTATTTGACTCTTTCTTGAATGTTTGCGTGCGTAAATTTATTGTTTTTTTTCCAGTTCTCTCAATCTGTCTTGGAGTATGGGTAGATTTTTGAAAATTGCATAGGATTTTAAGAATAATTTCAAGTCAAATCCCATGTATCCCAATATAGTTTGACCAGGTTCGACAATCGATTTACTTATGCCTGTATTTGCTCCAATGGTAGTTTTGTCTGCTATTTTCAAATGTCCTACGATTCCTGCTTTTCCTGCAATCACACAGTTTTTTCCGATTTCAGTAGAACCGGAAATTCCTGCCTGAGCAGCCACTACCGTATTCTCCCCAATTACCACATTGTGGGCGATTTGTACTTGGTTGTCTATTTTGGCTCCTTTTCGGATAATGGTAGAGCCCATGGTAGCACGATCTACTGTACTGTTAGCTCCAATACTAACATGATCTTCAATGATTACATTTCCTATCTGCGGAATAGCTTTATAAGTTCCGTCTTCCAGGGGAGCAAAGCCAAACCCGTCTGACCCTATGACCACACCGGAATGAAACTCACAAAATGAACCAATCACTACATCATTGGCAATCTTTACCCCCGGATGAAGAATGCAATTATCTCCAATTGAGACATTATCGCCTATGGTTACATTTGGATATATTTTTACAGAATTGCCTATTTTACTGTTTTTACCAATGTAAGAAAATGCCCCTCTATAAAAATTAGTCCCAATGCTACTGCTAGGATCTATAAAAGATGGTTCCTCTATTCCCGACTTGCTGTTTTTGGTGAATTGGGCATAAGCTTCCAAGATTTGGGTGAATCCAGCGTATGCGTCCTTTACCCTAATCAGCGTTGTCTTTAGATTTTTTCGTGCTTGAAAATTTTCCGAAACGATCACACCTGAAGCTTCAGTTTCATATATGAATTGTTCGTATTTTTCATTGGATAGAAAGCTGATTCCTCCAGGTTTTCCTTCTTGAATTTTGTCCAATCTATTAACTACTATAGATCCATCACCTTCCACCTTTCCGTTCAGAAGCGATGCAACCTGATCTAGTGTAAATTCCATCATGAATTATATTGTGTGGTTACAAAGTTAAGTTTTTAGCACGACAAGCATAATGTTTTTTGACTATTTTACTCATTGCTTTAATGTTTGGTAAGTCTGCCGCTTGGGCAACATCTATTATTTCTCCTTTTTTAGTCAAAATATGGATGCGTTCTTTTGCAAGGTATGCATTGTTGCTGATCGACCCATGGGAAAAAAAGTACTTCATATCTTCTTCAGAAACTTGGAGTTTGGTTCTTGTTTTTTCTTTCATAGAATTGAGTTCCTCTTCAGAAAACTCCACATTGCTGAGGTTTATTTTGTAGAGGTTTCTTGCGAGAAACATCTGTGAAATATTCCTCAAGATATAGTCTGAGTCTTTTTTCCAAAATTTGATAGATCCCCAAATGTCATAATCATCGAGCTCAAGGAATGTTCTTACCAATGTTTCCGATTTTTGAAAATCATCTATTGAAAAATTATTTTCAAGAAAAAACAAAAACTCGTCGGTTGCAAATAGGCTAGTTCCTGACTGCCTCAGATCTTTTGCTCTTGAGATTAAGTTGATCAACATCTTTTCAGCACTTACAGTAGTCTTGTGCAAATATACTTGCCAATACATCAGTCTTCTGGCACTCAAGAAATTTTCAATGCTATAAAGTCCTTTTTCTTCCACCACCAACTGATCGTCTTTGATGGCCATCATTTTGATGATTCTATCGGCGCCAATAGTACCCTCAGAGACTCCTGTGAAGAAGCAATCCCGCTGAAGGTAGTCAAGTCTATCTATATCAAGTTGACTGGAAACTAGCTGATGAAAAAATTTTCTTTCATAATGATTCTTAAAAATTCTTAACGCAAGATCTAATTGGCCGTTTAATTGTTTATTCATTATATCAATCACCAGCAGCGACAAAGATTCATGCGGTACATCCTTGAGAAGACTAAACTCTAAAGCATGGGAAAAGGGGCCATGTCCTATGTCATGAAGTAGAATAGCAATCAAAGCTGCTTCATATTCTTGATCGCTAATTTCATTACCTTTATTACGAAGATTATCTAAAGTGATACTCATCAAGTGCATTGCCCCAATAGCATGATGGAATCTGGTATGAAGTGCCCCGGGATAGACAAAATCTGTCAAACCTAGCTGCTTGATACGCCGTAACCTCTGGAAGTAAGGGTGATCAATGATTGTAAAAATCAATTCACTTGGAATTGTAATGAATCCATAAACTGGATCATTTAATATTTTGTGGCTTTTCAATGTCTTTGACATTTGATTGGTTTCAAAAGTAATTATAATTTTAACAGAAGTAAACCAAACATTATGCAAAATTCTAAAATCCTTTGGGCTGACGACGAAATAGATCTATTGAAACCACATATTCTTTTCCTAAAGCAAAAAGGCTATGAAATAACCACTGTCAATAGTGGGGTAGATGCGATCGAGCAAGTAGAACAAGAAAATTATGATGTGATCTTTCTGGATGAAATGATGCCTGGAATGACTGGGCTAGAGACATTGCAGCAGATAAAGATGATCAAACCCCAAATTCCAGTGGTAATGATCACCAAAAGTGAAGAAGAGCATATCATGGATGATGCTATTGGAGGGAAAATCGCAGATTATCTGATCAAGCCTATCAATCCAAATCAGATTTTGCTATCTGTGAAAAAAATACTACAGAATAAACAGCTGATTTCCGAAAAGACAAACCTCTCTTACAGACAGGATTTTATGAATATCAGCATGGCTTGTAGCGACGCTTCTACCCATCAAGAGTGGACAGAGATTTATAAAAAACTCACCTATTGGGAGCTCGAAATCGATAAGACAGAGAATAAAAGCATGCGAGAGATTTTAGATTCCCAAAAAGTAGAGGCTAATGCATCCTTCGCAAAGTTTATCAAAAACAACTATATAGATTGGCTAAATGATTCTAAGGCGGATAGACCGATTTTATCTCCAAATTTGATGAAAGAAAAAGTATTCCCGCATCTCAAAGAAGGAAAGCCTTTGTTTTTTATCGTAATTGACAATCTACGTCTGGATCAATGGGAAGTGTTGGAGCCTCTTGTGAACCAATATTTCAATACAAAAGAGGATGATACTTATTATAGTATTTTGCCTACTACCACAGCATTCTCCAGAAATGCGCTTTTCAGTGGGATGATGCCTTCTGATATGGCTAGATTCCATCCTGACCTTTGGGAGGGTGAGGATACAGACGAGGGGAAAAACAATAAAGAAGAAGAGTTTTTGGCCGAAAACCTGCATAAAAACAGGCTCAATATCCGCTACAGCTATCATAAAATTCTCCAAGCTTATCAAGGCAAAAACCTTGTAGATCAATTCCACAACTTGTTGAATAATGACCTCAACGTTTTGGTGTTTAACTTTGTCGATATGATGTCACATGCAAGAACCGACATGAAAATGATCAGAGAACTTGCTCCAGATGAATCAGCCTATAGATCACTGACCAAAAGTTGGTTTGAACATTCATCTCTATTTGAGATGTTTAAGAGAATCAGTGCTGCTGGAGCTGAACTGATCGTGACTACTGATCATGGTACCAAGAGAGTGAATAAACCTTACAAAATCATAGGTGACAAAAATGTCACTACTAATCTCAGGTATAAGCAAGGAAAGAATCTCAACTTCGAAAGTGGGAAGGTTTTTGAGATAAATAAACCTGAAGATGCTAAACTTCCAAGATTTAATGTGTCAACAAGTTATGTTTTTGCCGTAGAAGATTATTTCTTTGCATATCCAAACAATTACAATTATTATGTAAATTACTACAAAGACACTTTTCAGCATGGAGGAGTATCTTTGGAGGAAATCATAATACCTGTAGTACATCTATTACCAAAGAATTAAGCTATTGAAGAAAATCCATTTTGAACATTTAGGACAGATCGAACAAGTCGCCAAAGAAATAGCAGATTATTGTAGTGAAGAAAAAATCTGGGTGTTTAAAGGTGACATGGGTGCAGGAAAGACGACTTTGATAAAATCCATAGCCAAAAATTTTGGTGTGAAGGATATAGTATCAAGCCCTACCTTTTCAATAGTCAATGAGTATGTCAATGATTCCCAAGAAAAATTTTATCATTTTGACTTTTACAGAATCGAAGATCAAGAGGAAGTTTTGGAAATTGGGATTGATGAATATTTCTATGGAGGATCATATTGCTGGATAGAATGGGCTGAAAAAATCCCAGCGTTTATTCCAGATACCTTTATGTATATCATTGTAGATGTAGATAATGTTGGTGTGAGAGAAATTAGTGTTTCGAAAATCGTAAATGGCATGCAGCATGGTTAGCATTACCGAATCTGTAGAGCTTCTTCCAAAGGAGGCGTCTGAGCAAGTGAAAAAAGGAAAAGGGGGGTTCAATATCGGGATTCCCAAAGAGACAGATGATCAAGAAAAACGTGTACTTCTGACGCCTGAGGCCGTCCGTCTTTTGACCAACAATGGTTTGAAGGTGGTGGTAGAATCAGAAGCTGGAAAGCAGTCAAAATTTACCGATAAGGAATATTCTGACGCAGGAGCAAAAGTAGTCTATTCTCCCAAAGAGGCTTTAGAAACAGAAGTGGTTCTAAAAGTGGAGCCTCCTACGATAGAAGAAATAAATCATATGCTTCCGGGGGCATGTCTTATCTCTGCGCTTCAGATCGGAAGACAAAATGCAGAATACATCCACGCGCTCAATGCAAAAAGAATCACTGCAGTATCTTTTGAAAACCTCGAAGACAAAGTGGGAGGGATGCCAGTGGTAAGAGCAATGAGTGAGATTGCTGGAAGTACTGTGATGTTGATTGCATCAGAATATTTGAGTAGTGTCAGCCATGGTAAGGGCTTGATTTTGGGGGGAGTCACTGGAGTTCCTCCAACTCAAGTTGTGATCATAGGTGCTGGCACTGTTGCAGAATATGCAGCAAGAACTGCATTGGGTCTTGGGGCAAACATCAAAGTATTTGACAACCATATTTACAAGCTGAGAAGAGTAAAGCAACTACTAGGTCAGCAAGTGTTTACTTCTACGATTGATAATATTACCTTGGCTCAAGCACTGAAGGAGGCAGATGTCGTGATAGGGGCATTACGGGCAGAAAAAGGTAGGAATAAAATAGTGGTAACAGAGGAAATGATAGCAGCAATGATGCCTGGAAGTGTCGTAATCGATGTGAGTATTGATCAAGGAGGTTGTATTGAGACAGCAGAGATGACATCACATTCCAAACCTACTTACTTGAAGCATGATATTATTCATTATTGTGTACCAAACATCGCATCAAGGGTTTCGAGAACTGCTTCCGTAGCATTGAGCAATATTTTTACGCCGATTCTGCTGCAAATGTCAGATTTGAAAGGGGCTGAAGAGATGATATTCAATTACAAGTGGTTTATGAAGGGTGTTTATACTTATCGTGGAAGCTTAACAAATGCCCATTTGGCTAGAAAATTCTTGATGACCCACAAGGAACTTCAGCTGTTATTGGCAGCTAGGTATTAGGAAAGTAGATTTTGTCGAAGTAAAAATTCCAGTTGATCATTGGCTTTAATCAAGTCATCGGTCAACTTTTTATTTTCATTTCGAAGAGAATATACTTCAAAGGCGTTTTTGATGACTGTTCGAAGGTAGTCTTCTTCCCAAGGTTTGGTCAGATAATGATAAACCTGCCCTTTGTTGATAGCATCTATTACAGCCTGAATATCTGTATATCCAGTCAAAAGAATCCTAATCGGATCAGGATAAAGTGGAATAATTGACTCTAGGAATTCTACGCCAGTTTCTTCAGGCATTCGTTGGTCAGTGATGATAATATCTACTGTCTGAGTCAAGAGCAGGTCTCTAGCTTCTTGTGCGGATATAGCAATAAACACTTTGTAATCTCTTCTGAACGTCGCTTTGAATGCTTGAAGATTATTTTCCTCATCATCTACATACAGTATTTTTATTTTTTCTTTTTGCTGATCAGACATTTGTTTCTTTGTTTATGAGAATATAAGTAAAATAAAATTCGAGAAACTGTTTTTGGAAAGTGGTTTTTTTCTTGCTTTAGAAATCAGTTTTCTATTAATTTTTCTGCTTAAAATTCTGTTTATTGCCCTCGATATTATCAAATATCTAAATAAAATTCATTTCTGTGAATATTTTTTTCTTTTTTAATATGAATCTTGAATCAAAAATATAACTTTACCAGTATCTATCACCCCATATTTACGATAATGAGCTACATTAAAGATCTTGATTTCACCCATCAAATTGAAGCTTTAATCTTAAATCCCCAAAAAGTCAGTGAATTTCAACTTTTGCAAAAGATAAAGGAATTACCGTTTATTTCAATTATCGATGAAATTGACAGTCAAGTTTCTGAGTTGATAAAACTGAAAAACCCTTCTGTAAAATTTCAGTCCACTGAGTTGGCTGAGCAAGTTGAAACTTTTTTTGAGGAAATTGATAAAGAAAAGTTTGGTGTCTGGGTATATTATTCTTGGAAAAATGCTTTAGTGCATTTGCTTCCAGAAGAGGATTTTATAACAGTAAGGACAATCAGAAACAAATTCAAAATCACAGATGAAGAGCAAAGCGCTTTGGCAACAAAAAAAATTGGCATAATAGGACTTTCTGTAGGCCAAAGTGTAGCGATCAGCTTAGCTATGGAGCGGTCATTTGGTGAGCTAAGAATTGCTGATTTTGATACCCTAGAACTTGGTAATATGAATCGTCTAAGGACGAGTGTCCTCAATCTTGGGGTGTCCAAAACAACTTTGGTGAAGCGTGAAATAGCAGAGATTGATCCTTTTCTAAAAGTAAAGGTTTATGATGAAGGATTAACAGATGGAAACATTGAGTCTTTTTTTACAGAAGATGGAAATCTTGATTTGGTAGTAGAGGAATGTGACAATATCAAAGTGAAGATAGAAGTACGAATCAAAGCAAGGGAGTTGGGCATACCGGTCATCATGGATACAAGTGATAGAGGTTTGATCGATATAGAAAGGTTTGATTTGGAAACAGACCGTCCGATTTTTCATGGACTTCTTTCGGGTTTTGGTTCTGAAAATGATTTGTTAGAAAATTTGAATTCCTCAAAAACTGAAATTCTAATGTCGATTTTAGACTATGAAAAAATTTCAGTTAGAGGCAAAAACAGTTTGTCCGAATTGGGAAAATCAATTACAAGCTGGCCCCAGCTAGGTACTTCTGTTATCATGGGAGGAGCTATGTGTGCACATTTTGCAAGAAAAATACTAACAACTCAAGAAGTCAATTCTGGAAGAGCCTACATTGATTTGGATCTATACTTCAATAACAAAAATGAAAGTAAAAATTAGGGTTGTGAGAGCAATCTCCTCTCCTGAGGAAACGGAAAAATATGTAAGTGGACATTTCAAGGTTTTGGAATCATATGGGGTCACCAAAGTCACATCTGCTGATAGGTCATGGATGAATAATCCAAATGTTTACCTTCTTTTAGTAGAATCCGAAGATGGCGAAAGGATGCTAGGTGGCGGAAGGGTACAGTTGCGGAGTGCAGGTTTTCCTTTGCCACTCGAAGGAGCTATTTTTGAAAAAGATAGCAGGATAGTATCTTACATGGAAAGGTTCGAGGACTTGAAAGTTGCCGAGTATTGCGGTCTTTGGAATTCAAAAGAAGTTTCAGGATATGGGATTGGGAGTATTTATTTGATCAGAATAGGAGTGGCATTGACTTCCTTTTTGGATTTAAACTGTTTAATGGCTTTTTGCTCGCCATTTACAGTTGCCAATTCTCAGTCAGTAGGTCTGAGGATTATAGAGGAGCTCGGTGATAATGGTACTTTTTTGTATCCTAAAGAGGGACTTGTAGCTACCATAATGGAAGTGGAAAATGTCAGGACACTCGAGAGGGCAAATCCGGAGGAAAAGGATTTTATTTTTGATTTGAGAAAAAACCCAAAACAAACAAAGTTCCTTACCAGCAAAATGGGAGAAATGGAAGTTGAATTTGATTTGAATTTAGAAAAACTATGATCAAAAGTTGGACAAATAAACAGCCTCTCGTAATAGGATTGACTGTCATCATATTTATTTTTTTACCCGTCATGGCATTTCTGGCATCCATAGGTGATATGGATACATTTGAAATCAAGGAATACTACATTTTCAAAAACAGAGAGTTTTTGGGTGATGGAGAAAAAATCACCGTAAATTCTAATGCGCTAGGTCTGGGGTTTGTGGAAGAAGCCTATTTGGGATTCAGGATAGACGATGCTTTCGAACTAGGAGAAAATCTAGCCTTGGAATTAAAGAACCCAACTTTCAGAGAAGTGGTCTTATACCAAAAAACTGACAATGGATTGCTCGAAGAACTAGGTCGCGCAGGCACAAACTATGGACGGACAAATATTTTTTCTAATCCTAATCCACTTTTCAATATAAATAAGTCCGGAGTAAAGCAGGAGTTGTTTATTTCGATCAAAAGTAATGAGCCCATCAATGTTGAAATTTCCTTAGCCGAATACAGCCTTTTCCATTTTGTTTACAATCAAAGAACGCTTATTATAAGTTCTTACATGGGGGTGATGTTTGCTTTGTTTCTATATAATTTCATTCTTTTTTTTCTCATACGCGACAAAACATATTTCTTATACTCGATTTATATCTTGTTTATAGCATTGGCTCAGACTTCATTGTTGGGTTATTCTTACTACTACTTTTTGAACCAAAATTCTTATTTATATGAATTAAGTATAATCGGATTTTCTGCTATTTCTGGAATGGCGGGGATTTCTTTTATGAGGATGTTCCTTAAGACTCGTGAGTTTACTCCTTTTTTAGATAAGTTATTGATTTTGAATATTTTTGTATATGGCGCTTCTTTCCTATTGAGGATCTTTGGTTTCATCAGGCTAAGCTATACTTTCACGGATGTGTCAGGTTTGATGGTGATAGTACTTTTTGTTTTTTCGGCTAGTATTATAGCACGAAAAGGATACAGGCCTGCAGTCTATTTTATAATAGGATGGCTGTTTTTTTTTATAGGACTATTGGTTTTTATTTTGCAAACCAATGGATTGATTGAGTTCAATGCACCACCAAACTTCCCAATGTTGGTAGGGACAGCAATGGAGGCTATATTGCTTTCTCTTGCATTGGCAGAGAAAATAAACATTCTAAAAAAAGAAAAAGAAGGTGAACAAGCCGAAAAGTTGAGAGTTCTTAAAGAGAATGAAAGCCTGATCCTAAAGCAAAATGAAATGCTTGAGTCAAAAGTAAAAGTAAGGACTGAAGAACTAGAAGAGACCTTGAGGCATCTTCAAAATACCCAGACTCAATTGGTAAATCAAGAGAAAATGGCATCTTTGGGTCAATTGACAGCAGGGATTGCCCATGAAATCAATAATCCGATCAATTTTGTCAGTTCTAATATTTCCCCACTAAAAAGAGATATAAAAGACCTTATGGAAATAGTGGAAATGTACAGAGAGAAAGGAGGTTTACATTTCACAGAAGACACAAAGAAAGAAATCCAAGCGCTGGAAGAAGAGTTGGAGCTTGAATACATTCTTGACGAAATCGACCAATTACTAAAGGGAATGGATGATGGCGCCAAGCGAACGGTTGAAATTGTGAAAGGTTTAAGACTTTTTTCGCGCGTAGATGAACAAGATGTGAAAAAAGTCGATATTCATGACGGGATTAATAGTACATTAGTGTTATTGAACAGTTCCATGTCAGGCAAGATAAAAATAGTGAGGGATTTTGGTGAAATTCCAAAGGTAGAATGTCTTGCAGGAAAGATTAATCAAGTGTTTATGAATATTATTACCAATTCCATACATGCATTGACTGATTATTTGGCAGAAAACCCTTCCCCAGAAATCTTAATCAAAACAAGCCAAATTGATGAATTTGTCAAAATTGAAATTGGAGATAATGGACCAGGAATGCCCAAATCGGTAAAGGAAAGAATTTTTGAACCCTTTTTTACCACAAAAGCTGTAGGTAAAGGTACCGGACTAGGACTGTCAATTGTTTATACTATTATAGAAAACCATAATGGTACACTGGAAGTAGATACGGCAGTAGGTAAAGGGACTAATTTTATAATAACCTTACCGATTTATCAAAACACTCCACATCATGAATGAAAAAATACGAGTACTTTACATAGATGATGAAGATAATAACTTAAACTCCTTTAAGGCCAGTCTTCGAAAGGATTTTCATATCATTACAGCTATAGATGCAGAGGATGGGTTGAAAATAGCTGAGCTGGAAGAATTGCATGTGGTCATAGCAGACCAAAGGATGCCAGGACTGACAGGAGTAGAATTTTTTGAAAAATTGATGAAAATCAATCCTGATCCTGTCCGGATTTTGTTGACAGGATACTCAGATATTGCCAGTGTAATCGATGCGATCAATAAAGGTGAAGTCTATAGATTTATCGATAAGCCATGGAATCTTGAGCAGATCAAAAATGCTATAAAGAATGCGTCTGAAATATATTTTACCAAAAAAGAATTAAAAGACAAAAATGAAAGATTAAAAAAGGTGTATTCAGAAATGAACCAGTTTGTGTATAGTCTTTCGCATGAATTGAGAGGTCCATTGATGAGTATCTCCGGCGTCTCTAAGCTGGCAAAGACCGAAACAGATGATCAAAACATCTTGGAGTACTTTGATATGATAGATTCAGCGACACTTAGGCTGGATGATTTTATATACAAAATGCTGGATTTTTATCGCTCAACCAAAATAGACACTAAAGCTTCAGAGATTTTCTTTCAAGAAATAATAGACGAACAGCTACTAGAGTACAAAGAAAAATTGGGTCTGGATGATGTCAACATTGAAATCAAAATTGATCAGCAAGAAAAATTCTTTTCCGACGATTCTAAGCTTAGAGTAATTATCAACAACCTCTTTAGCAATGCTTATAAATTTCAAAAAAGTGATGGAGGCGGAAAGTCCATAAAATTGAAAATAACTGTCAAAGACAAATCCGCAATCATAGAGATAGAGGATAACGGCATAGGTATCGAAGAGAAATTCCAAACTGAAGTATTCAACCTCTTTCACAGAGCGACTCAAAGAAACGTAGGCTCAGGACTAGGCTTGTATATGGTCAAAGAGTCTGTGATTCAAATGGGAGGGAAGATAAATCTTGTTTCAAAATTGGATCATGGTACGATCTTTACGATCACTTTGCCTTCTTTGAAACCGTAGTTTTTGATAGAAAGGTCATCAATTTTGTATTTAACCCTAAAAAAAAAACAATAATATCAACAAAATAGAATGATATTACTTTGATAAAAATGAGAATACAAACTAAATTGCGCATCATTAAAAATTCGAACAATAAATAGTTTTTAGATATGATTAATCCATGGCACGATGTGCAAATTGGTAAAGATGCTCCGGAATATGTGATGGGGGTAATCGAAATTCCAAAAGGTAGTAAAGGAAAGTATGAATTGGACAAGAAAACAGGAATGCTTATACTTGATAGGGTTTTGTTTTCGGCAGTTCATTATCCTGCAAATTATGGATTTATACCACAGACCTTCTGCGAGGATCATGATCCTTTGGACATTTTAATTATTTCCCAAATTGATATTCCTTCGATGACATTGGTAAAAGCCAAAGTCATTGGTGTGATGAGAATGGTCGATGGTGGGGAAGCTGATGATAAAATCATCGCAGTAGCAGCAGATGATCAGTCGGTGAATTATATTGAAGATATCGATGAATTACCTCCGCATTTGATGAAGGAAGTACACAGATTCTTTGAGGACTACAAGAAGCTCGAAAGCAAAGAAGTGAAAGTGGAAGATTTCTTAGGTAGAGAAGACGCTTTTAGAATCATCAAAGAAAGTATTGAGCTTTACGATAAAAATTTTAGAACAAAAAGATAATTGATAAGCCTGAATCATTGAAATTCAGGCTTTCATCTTTTAACTTAAACTCAATGAAGGGAACTTTACTTTTTATATTTCTGATTTTTGCAGAATGTGTTTTTGCTCAGGAAACCAAAAGAGGAGATTTTACTTTTTCAGGATACCTAGAAGCGTATTATTCCTACGATTTCAATCAGCCTGAGGATCATTTAAGACCAGATTTTCTTTATAATTTCAAAAAACACAATGAATTTAGTGTCAACCTAGCACTGATTCAAGCTTCTTACCAAGAAGAAAAGCTTAGAACTAATTTAGGTTTGATGTTTGGAAATTACGCACAGTTTAACTTGGCAAATGAACCTCAGTGGGCACAAATGATCTACGAAGCTTCAGTTGGGTTCGAAGTCATGGAAGACCTTTGGGTAGACATAGGGATCATGCCATCTCACATCGGTTTTGAAAGTGCGATTGGTGCAGATTGCTGGCATTTGAGTAGAAGTCTTTTGGCTGAAAATTCCCCTTATTTCCTGACTGGGGCTAGATTTTCTTATAAAGTAAACCCAAAGCTGGACTTGACGCTCTGGCTGACCAACGGCTGGCAAAATGTGCAAAGAACTTCAGGTAATCAGTCTTTGGGGCTTGGTTTGGGCGTGAATTATCGACCAACTGAGAATTTGGAATTAAACTATTCAAATTATTTTGGGAATGATGAAAGACAACCACTGCGACAAGACAGGTTCTTTAATAATTTCTACACCCAGTATGCATTTGGCAAATGGGGAGCTACAGCAGGCGTGGATTATGGAATAGAAGCAACTATTGGTAATAGTGTCAACCATTGGGTAGGTGTCACTGCTTCTCTCAGAAGGGAATTCATTGAAAAAGTCACTCTGGCTGGTAGATTGGAATACTACTCAGACCAAGCTGGTGTGATTTTGAATGAAGGAATGAGAGTTTCTGGATTATCCGCAAATATAGACTATCAAATTCACCCAAGAGGCTTGGTTCGGTTGGAGGCCAGACAATTTATAGGGAAAGAAGCTGTTTTTCAATTGCCAGAAGCAAAGTTTAGCAAAGGAAATACAGCAGTTACGATGTCTTTTTCGGTAAAGTTTTAGTGATTTTTGACTTTTTTAGAAGATGCCTTTTTAGTCAGATAAACAACAAATTCTTCATAATTCACATGTTCATGATTGCTCATGGTAAATGAAGTTTTGTCATCAAAAACAATTGTGACCTGTCTGAATTCTTTTTTGTTTGCGATGACTTTTTCCTCTTCCCAAGCCAAAATTTGTTTCAAATCATAAGTTTTTGATTTTCCTCTAAGGGGTAGTTTAGTGGTTATTTTATCTTTTCCAACGGAAATAAATTTGTATCCAGCCATCATTTTTACCAACAACATCAAAATAACCACTGTTACCAAAGGAGCACAGATAAGGTAAAAAGTTAGTCCAAAACTTCGGGAATAAGTAAAATCGTTTAGAATGTAAATCAATCCGCTCAAAAGGATCAGCAATACAATCGTTAAGGAAAAATAAGTGGATTTCTTTGGTTTACAATGGATCATGTTTCTGATTTCAAAGCGAAGTATCTTTCTTTTGCGAAAGTTACCAATTCTTCGAAAAAGTCACCAAAATGTTCCTTTAAAAATTCATGATTTTCCTCAAGGAATAAATGAGCTGTTTCCATTTTTGAGTCAAAACGTGTCCTCTTTGACAGTCCAGTCATAGCTCTTCGAATGCCATTTAAATTTGAGTAAGAAAGTAACCAGTTATAATGTTTCATGTATTGAAATGCCTTCAGGAAATTTTCAGGAAGAATATCAATATGATCCTCTACGATCGCATAGGTATCTTTAGCAAATACTTCAAGTGGCAAATGGTGGTAATTATTCCAATATTTTCCGAGAAAATAATCAAAATACATGTCTGTAATTACGCTTCCATATCTTCCGTACTGAGGTTTTAATTTTTCTTGAGCATCTTTGACTACAGGGTGTTTATCTGTGAATTTGTCAATTTCCCTATGAAGTAAAATTCCAACAACAATATCTTTTTCATAAATTTCCTCGATTGGGCCTCTGACGAAGTCGCCAATAAAGTTTCCAATGAGTACCTTTGGGTCGCCAAAGGATAAATATGCGTGCGCTAGAAAATTCACTTATTTTGATTTTTGTTTATTTTAGTTTTAACTGTAACGCAATTCAATTGGTTCTAGCTATAAATTAATAATTGATGCACAATATACAGGAAGAATTAAATATATCTTTAAAACTTCTACGACAGGAGTGGGCAGAAGATTTGGAACAGTATAAGAAAAAGTTTTTATATACTTCAATTTCAGATAAAAAAAAGCAAGGTGTCTGTTGGTACCCCTTGCAGATCAAAAAAACTAAGGTAGGACTTGGTGACAGGATAATTTTGGAGCTAGAAAGGTATGACACCAATGATTCTCATGTATTTCAATCTGGTAAGTCGGTTTCTGTATTTTCGAATCAAGAAGGATTCCATGGCCAAGATGCAAGGGTAAATGGTGTGGTAAATTCAGTGCGCAAAGATGTAATGACCATTACACTTCAAAGTGATGATCTTCCAGATTGGTTGAATGATGGAAAGATTGGCGTTGACCTGCTTTTTGATGAGGCAAGTTATAGAGAAATGGAAGCTACCATGAAAGCAGTCATCAAAGCAGATAAGGGAAGACTAGGAGCAATCAAAAATATATTGTTGGGATCCCAAGTGTCATCTTTTTCTGAACGAAAATATTTACCTCAAGAGCAATTGAATCCCGCGCAAAATCAAGCATTAAAATTGATCGATTCTGCTGATGATGTGGCGATCATCCATGGACCTCCCGGTACTGGAAAAACTACTACCTTGATCGCAGCAATCAAATATGCCTTGCATTCCAATAAGCAAATTCTTGTTTGTGCACCAAGTAATGCAGCAGTGGATTTGTTGGTCGAAAAATTATCAGATGATGGTGTTTCTACTTTGAGAATAGGTCATCCGGCGAGAGTGGATGATAAGATTCTTGCTCAAACATTAGATGCGAAGATTTCATTGCATGATAGCTACAAGGATCTGAAAAAGCTGAGGAAATCTGCTGAGGAATATAGAAAGCTTGGAAGAAAGTACAAAAGAAATTTTGGACATGAGGAACGCTTGCAAAGAAAACGAATGCTTGACGAAGCCACCAGAATCAAACTAGATGCTGAAAATCTCGAGAACTACATTATTTATGATGTTTTTCAGTCCACTCAGGTTTTTGCAAGTACTTTGGTTGGTTCTTCAAATCAAGCACTTCGAGGAATGCATTTTCCTTTGGTTTTTATTGATGAGGCAGGTCAAGGATTGGAAGCTGCCACTTGGATTCCCATTCTCAAAGCAGATAAGATTGTGATGGCTGGAGATCATTGCCAATTACCACCTACGATAAAATCTTATGAAGCTGCAAAGGCAGGTTTGAGCGAAACTTTGTTTGAAAAAGTCATCAAAAGACAGCCAGAAGCATCAAAAATGCTGACTATCCAATACAGAATGCCTGAAAAAATCATGGGTTTTTCGAGCAGGATGTTTTACAAAAGCAATTTGGAAGCAGCTGAAAATACTCTTTTTCATTTTTTGTCTCCCGAGGAGCCTGTATTGGAGTTTGTAGATACAGCTGGTTCTGGCTACTTGGAGCATCAGGAAAAAGAATCGCTAAGTACATTGAATGCTGACGAAGCAAAATTCACCTTATACTATTTGGAAAATCTCATCAAAAGAGTTGGAGTGGCCAAAATAAAGATGGAGGGATGGAATATTGGTTTGATATCACCCTACAGAGCGCAAGTCAGGAAGTTTCAGGAATTGATTTTTGATAGCTATGAATATCCTAATCTTAGGTCATTTTCGGAGTTGTTGACAGTAGATTCGATCGATGGATTTCAGGGTCAGGAAAGGGATATTATTTTTATCAGCCTAGTCAGATCCAATGAAAAAGGAGAAATAGGCTTTCTGTCCGACACCAGAAGGATGAATGTAGCTCTGACTCGTGCCAAAAGAAAACTGGTGGTGATTGGAGACAGTTCTACACTTTCCAGCAATGATTTCTACAACTCCTTCTTGACCTATGTCGAAGAGCATGGAGAATACAAGAGTGTTTATGAGTTTATGGAATAGTAGATGTGATACAAGAGATTTGAGACATGAGAAAAAAGATTTGAGACATGAGAAAAGAGATTTGAGACATGAAAAAAAGAGAAAAAAGAATCAAGAAGCATGTAGTTTTCATGCCCTGAAAGGGCACTTGATCTAAGCATCGGGTTCATGACCCGATGTTAAAAAGTTAGGCAGTTGATTGTTTGCCCTGAAAGGGCAATTGAATGTCTATCGGAAATATAGATAAATCAATAGAAAAAGTGTCAACCATTTTCAGGACGAGACAAAGAAAATAACTGTTTTTACGAAATGGTATAAACTATGAAATGCCTTTTTCTTACCAAAAACTTTCGGTACATGAGTTGAATTTCTTCAATTGAAACAAAAAGTATCTTGGTCTTTATTTTTTTTCAGCATAGACATAGCTCAAGTAGCTAAGCACACTGCCAAAAGCATCTGTGGCTTCGGTATAGCCTTTTGGGATTTCTCTTCCTTTCAATTTGGCTAGAAGTAGTCCATATATGGCATTGATACAAATTTGGATTTCATGCCCGACTGGTTTATTTCCTGCTTCTATGATCATTTCGACTATAAAAGGTTTTGCTTTATTATAAATCCCGAAGTATTCCATGTCGCTTTTCAAAAGTGCCCAATGAATCTTTGCCAATTCATCTACAATCGCCTGAATCTCGGAAAGATGACCTGTGGCTGTGATTTTTTCAGATATCATCTGCTCGCAGATATTTGAAAACCAAATGGCCATATCTTCTTTTTCAGAGTCAGAAATTGGGTAATGGGAGATTACATATTGTCTAATATCGAGCATATTGAAATCATAGGCTCTGATCAAATCCTCCATCTGATACATATAAATGATGTATTCAGCTATATTCTGTTCTCTTTTTTTCTCAGCAATGCTTTTCATAAACCTAAATTCTTTCCTTTTTGCAAAGTAAAGGATAAAGAAGGGAAAACTCCAATATTACTAGTTTGTGCTTTAGTGCCCCACTTCTTTTTTCTAAATAAAATTATTCTAGTTCAATTTTAATTAGTTTAATTTCCAAAGGAGGAGTCACTGTCGTGTCACGGAGCGTGAGGGTTTCTTCATCATGTAGGTATTTTAAAGTAGAGACTGTCTCCATGGATTGCCCATTGACTAAATTGTAAAACTTAACGAGGCCATTTTCAAATCTGATAGATCCCCACTTATTGACTGAGAGATCCCTAGATTTTCAGAATTATAATCATAATGATTTGCACGGTTGATTTGATTATCAAGGTTTTCGCTATCATCTGGTTCCGTTGACCATAATACCAACTTATGACCATCCATAATTTCTTCTCCGGCTTCACCTTCTACTTTCTTTTCGACTTCCTGCCAGACACCAACCACTACTTCAATCGGGTCTATAATCAGTATGGGTTCTTCTATTTCATTATTTAGGCAGGAAGTAGTAATTAATGATACAATGAAGACGAATGTTTTTGTTTTAATTTTCATTTTTTTGGTTGTTTTTAGTACGGTGGTCCGGAAAAAGCAAGATGTATTTTTATTACAATTCGTCCAGCTTATCAAAATAATTTGGAGCTAGCTTGCTCCTTAGTAGCGGAATATGCTGTAAATCCACATAAAATTTCCTATTTTTGCCCCCTGAATGAATATGAAAAATATAAGGAATTTCTGTATAATCGCCCATATTGATCATGGGAAGAGTACATTGGCGGATAGATTATTGCAAGAGACCCATACTGTCGCGGATAGGGATATGCAAAACCAGTTGTTGGACAATATGGATCTCGAAAGAGAGCGTGGTATTACCATAAAGTCTCATGCAATTCAGATGAGATACATGCATGAAGGAGAAGAATATACGCTGAACCTCATTGATACTCCCGGACACGTGGATTTCTCCTACGAAGTGTCTCGTTCGATAGCTGCTTGTGAAGGTGCATTGTTGATAGTTGATGCCTCACAAGGTATTGAAGCTCAAACGATTTCTAATTTGTATCTAGCTTTAGGACATGATTTAGAGATCATTCCCGTTTTGAATAAAATTGACTTGCCAGGAGCTGATCCAGAATCAGTGGCAGACGAAGTGATCGACTTGATCGGTTGCGACCGTGAGGATATTATTTTAGCATCTGGTAAAACTGGAATTGGAATTGATGATATTCTTAAAGCTGTTGTGTCGCGTATTCCTGCACCAAAGGGAGAAATAGAAGCACCGCTTCAGGCGATGATTTTTGATTCTGTATACAATCCATTTAGAGGTGTTGAGGTGATTTTTAGGATTTTCAACGGAACTATCAGCAAAGGTGATAAAATCAAATTTGTCAATACAGGCAAAGAGTATGAAGCCGATGAAATTGGGATATTGGGACTCAATCAAATCCCACAGCAAACCATGTATGCTGGAAATGTAGGTTACCTCATTTCTGGGGTAAAAGTAGCCAAAGAAATTAAAGTTGGTGATACAATTACGCATATCAAGCGCCCTTGTGAAAAAGCCATACAGGGTTTTGAAAATGTTAAGCCAATGGTTTTCGCTGGGATTTACCCAGTAGATACTACCGAGTATGAAGAGCTAAGAGCTTCCATGGAGAAATTGCAACTCAATGACGCTTCTCTTGTTTGGGAACCTGAAACATCAGCAGCCTTGGGCTTTGGTTTCCGTTGTGGGTTCTTGGGAATGCTTCACATGGAAATCATTCAAGAGAGGCTTGAACGTGAATTTGATATGACTGTGATTACTACGGTTCCTTCAGTGCAATTTAGAGCATTGATGACCAATGATGTTTACGAAGTCATCAATGCCCCATCTGACATGCCTGATCCTACCAGATTTAAGCATATAGAAGAGCCTTTTGTCAAAGCCTCGATCATCACAGCTTCAGAGTACGTAGGGCCAGTTATTCAGCTTTGTATGGATAAACGTGGACAGATTAAAAATCAAGTTTATTTGACAGCAGAAAGAGTCGAATTGCAATTTGATATGCCTTTAGCAGAGATTGTATTTGATTTCTTTGATAAGTTGAAGACAATTTCTCGTGGTTACGCATCCTTGGATTATGAATTGAAGGGTTATCAACCTTCCCATATGGTTCGCCTAGATGTTATGCTTAATGGTGAGCCTGTAGATGCACTTTCTGCGATTGTACATAGAGATAAAGCTTATGAATGGGGCAAAAGACTTTGTGAAAAATTAAAAGAACTTGTGCCAAGACAAATGTTTGAAATTGCAATCCAAGCAGCGATTGGTACAAAAATCATCGCCAGGGAAACAGTGAAAGCTTTGCGTAAAAACGTATTGGCGAAGTGTTATGGGGGTGATATTTCCCGTAAGCGTAAACTCCTAGAGAAGCAGAAAAAAGGTAAAAAGAGAATGCGTCAAGTTGGAAACGTAGAAGTACCACAAGAAGCATTTATGGCTGTGTTGAAGCTAGATTAATTGTTAAAGACACAAGAAGTTAGACGAAAGACACAAGACATACGCAAGACCTTTGGGGTTTTAAAAAACCCCGAAGGTCTTAAAGCTTGTTTAAAACAGTTAAGGAAAGTCTTTACAAACCTTACAACCTTACAACCTTCCAACCTTATATCCTTCCAACCCAAAATCATTCAATCAAAAATCTAAAATTAAATCATGCTTCTAATCGACGGTAAAAAGACCTCAGAGGAAATTAAATCGGAAATTGCTCTAAGAGTATCAGAAATCAAACAAGAAGGTGGGAAAACTCCTCATTTGGCTGCGATTTTGGTTGGCAATGATGGTGCAAGTCAGACTTATGTAGGAGCAAAAGTAAAATCTTGCGAACAGGTAGGCTTTGAGTCAACACTAGTACGTTTGGAAGAAAATGTTTCTGAAGAGGAGCTTTTGAAAGTAGTGGCTGACATCAATGAAAACCCAGCAATCGATGGTTTGATTGTTCAGCTTCCATTGCCTAAGCATATATCAGTAGAAAAAGTAACGAATAAAATCAAGCCAGAAAAGGATGTTGATGGATTCACTCCAGCTAATGTAGGAAGAATGACTTTGGGATGGCCAGCTTATGTAGCGGCAACTCCTTATGGCATCGTGGAATTGCTAAAAAGATACAAAATCGACACATCAGGCAAGCATTGCGTAGTAATCGGAAGAAGCCATATTGTAGGTTCACCTATGAGTATTTTGATGGCGAGAAATGAATACCCTGGCAACTGTACTGTTACTTTGACACATAGCAGGACTCAAAATCTTCCTGAAATCACGAAAACAGCCGATATCTTGATCGTAGCGATCGGAAAACCTGAATTTGTAACTGCTGATATGGTGAAAGAAGGAGCTACCGTGATAGATGTAGGAATCCATAGAATAGCAGATGCAAGTAAGAAGTCAGGGTTCAAATTAATCGGTGATGTGAAGTTCGACGAGGTATCGGAAAAAGCCTCAGCAATCACTCCTGTTCCAGGTGGAGTAGGACCGATGACCATAGCTTCCCTGCTTTACAATACGCTATTGGCAGCAGAAGGAAAAGTATATTCAAAATAAAGTATTGACAGTGAGCATAAAGCTGGGGAACTGCCTAAAAATCTAAAAATTGATTTGCACGGATAATGTTTCCTTTCTACTTTTGCTCACCAATCACGCGCACGTGGTGAAATTGGTAGACACGCCATCTTGAGGGGGTGGTGCCCTACGGGTGTGGAAGTTCGAATCTTCTCGTGCGCACTTAGAAGCTCCAAGCAATTGGGGCTTTTTTTTATAAGTCTTATTTTATTTCAAAAAAAATACAGGTTATAGCGAATGAAATCAACGTCATGATGTAAAATTTTGATAATTCCTGTGGTTTTTAAATTATGTTGAAATTTGAATTGCTAGATCTTCAAATTCCCATGCTTGGGCATGGATGATTCCATTTTTTTGAGGCAAAGAGACGTCATCTAAAGAGACAATTATTTTTGGGTAATTATCATTTATAGCTTCCAGAGATGCATATTCTCTATTGAGTGTAGTCTCGTCATGCAATAGGTAGGCACATTGTATATAGAGGGTTTGGTCCCCTTTTTTGGCAACAAAATCTACTTCCTTGTTTGGAATCACACCTACATATACATCAAAATTTAATCGACGCAATGCTAAATAAACTAAATTTTCAAGTTGGTATCCGATTCCGTATCCAAATCCTTTATATAGATAGTTTTTGTATGCAAGGTCATTGCAATAGTATTTGGCATTGCCAGCAATAGTGTCTTTTCCTTTGATGTCAAACCGTTCTGCTTTATGGATCAAAAAGGTATCTTCTATATAACCAATGTAATTGGCAATGGTATCAAAAGTTGTTTTTCTCCCACTGCTTTTTAAATAGTTAGTGATGTTGTTAATTGACATCATATTTGAGGCATTATTTACCAAATAGACAAACACATCTTCCAATAATTTGGGGTCTTTGATAGCGTGTCGTTGGATTATGTCCCTTAGCAAAACAGTGTCTTTTACAGAGGATATATAATGTCTCTTGGTTTCTTCATTGGGTAGCTCAAAAAGTTCAGGTAAGCCACCGCTCTGCATGTAATTGATATAAGAAGATTTATTTGCTTCCTGCTGTGTGATTCCTGTATATTCTTTGAAGCTGAATGGGAAAATTTCAAAACTCACATACCTTCCTGAAAGTAAGGTAGCTAATTCACCAGAGAGCATTTTTGAATTTGATCCACTGATATAAATTTCATAGTTTGCTGTGAAATCTTGCGAATAGGAATTGACAAGCCGTTCCCAACCTTCGATGTTTTGAATTTCATCTAAGAATAAATACACTTTCCCATTTGGGTTTAAGTTCTTTAGATACAGCTGTATCAATATTTCCAAATCTTGGTAGGTCTTAACAAAATCAAAATCTATAAACTCTTTATTTAAATAAAAGATTTGGGTAGGAAGGATTCCATTTTTTATAAGGTTATTGGCTATTTGTCGTAGGATATAACTTTTGCCAGTCCGTCTTTGCCCTACAAGTACTTTAACTAGTTTGTTGTTGGAAAAACCAAGTATGTTGTCTAAATAAGCAATACGCAAAAATCCCTGTTGAGGAACATTTCCATTCCAAAAATTGAACTTCTCTAAAGCTTTAAAATTTTCTTCCATACTCGAATAATTTGTGTAAAAATACAAATTATTCTTCTACAACTGAATTTTTTCTCTAATTATCTCTGCGAATAGCCAATCTGTTGACCATTGATCTAAAAATCCAACTTTATCTGCTCTGGTAAATGTCGAAAAGACTTTCGGTGGATCGGAGTGAGTCCCATTTTGCGGATTCCGTCCCGATGGGCTTTGGTTGGGTAGCCAGCATTGCTTTCCCAAGCATAGCCAGGATAAGTTTCTGAAAAGTCGCACATCAATTGATCTCTGTAAACCTTCGCCAAGATAGATGCTGCTGCGATGCTCGCGTATTTGCCATCACCTTTGATGATACAGCTATAAGGGATTTCACTTTTTGTTTTGAATCGATTGCCATCTATCAGAAGGTGTGCTGGCTTGACCGTCAAAGAATCAATAGCCCTGTTCATGGCCAAAAATGAAGCGTTGAGGATATTGATTTGATCAATTTCCTCAACGCTTGCTTCTGCTACAGCCCAGGCTATGGCATTATTTTTTATTTCCAATACCAGAGACTCCCTGTTAGATTTACTGAGTTTCTTAGAATCATTGATCAATTCATGAGCATAGTCTTCCGGAAGGATGACAGCGGCAGCCACCACTGGTCCGCATAGGCATCCTCTACCCACTTCATCACATCCAGCTTCAAGCCTGTCAGATTCTAAATAGGGGAGAAGCATGACCGTCTCGTTCTTCAGTTTTATGGAATTTATATATCATCTCTGCTACCAATCCTGTCCAACCAGTTTGGTGGGAAGCTCCCAGTCCTCTGCCATTGTCTCCATGGAAGTATTCATAAAAGAGAATATGGTCTTTAAAATGAGGATCTTCTTGGATTTTCTTGTTGTCACCATTAAATGGCCTATGACCATTTTCATCTTTCATGAAGATTTTCATACAGCGGTGAGAAAGTTCTTTGGCTATCAAATCCATGGTCAAGTAATTCCCGGAACCTGTTGGGTATTCTATGGAAAATTCCCCACCATAGTAGAAATCATACCGCTTCAAGGATTCTATGATCAGGTAATTGATAGGAAACCAAATAGGGCCTCTCCAGTTTGAGTTTCCACCAAACATCAAGGAATCTGATTCTCCCGGTACATAAGAAATCGTAGCTATGTCACCATTGAGGCGCATGGAGTAAGGGTTTTTCTCATGGAACTTGGACAAAGATCTGATGCCAAATTCACTCAAGAATTCATCCGAATCAAGCATTTTCTGCAAAATACTTTTCATTCTATGACCTCTCAGTAATGCAAAGAGTCTTCTTTTGTCTTGGCCAGGGAGTGTCCAGCTAGTCACTAAGGAAGCTAGTTTTGGTTTTTCTTTCAAGAAAAATTCCATTCTTTTCTTGAATTCAGGAAGATTTTCAAACATTTCTTCCCGAATAGGTTCTACAGCAAAGAATGGGATAATACCAACTATCGACCTTACTTTCATGACTTTAGGGTCTTTTCCTGGGACATGGAAAATATCATAGAAGAAATTGTCCTCGTCATCCCACATACTGATATTTTCACCAGAGATATTGTTCATCGCCCCTGCTATATAAAGAAAATGCTCAAGGAATTTCGTAGCAGTAAATTGATAGGTTTTATTGAACTCACAAAGGTCCAATGAAATTCTCAGCAGGTTTAGGGAAAACATAGCCATCCAAGAAGTCGCATCAGCTTGCTCCAACTTACCTTTGTACAAGGCTGCGTGACTTCTGTCGATCAAGGAGATATTATCCAAGCCTAAGAATCCACCTTCAAATATGTTTTTGCCGTCATTATCTTTTCTATTGACCCACCAAGTAAAGTTTAGCATAAGTTTGTGAAGAGCTCTTTCGAGAAACTCTTGGTCACCAACTCCACCATTCATCTTTTTGTCAATTTGATAGACTCTTTCGACGGCATATGCGTGTACAGGAGGATTGACATCACTAAAATTCCATTCATATGCAGGTATCTGACCATTTGGATGCATGTACCATTCATTCAAAAGCAGGATTAGTTGGTCTTTGGCGAAATCAGGATCAACTCTCGCTAGAGGAATACAATGGAAAGCCAAATCCCAGGCAGCATACCATGGGTATTCCCATTTGTCAGGCATAGATATGATATCATAATTTTGCAAATGTCTCCAATGGTGGTTCCTTCCTTTTTTCCGTTCTACGGGTGGGACATATCTCCCAGAATCACCATCAAGCCATCTTTCTACATTGTAGTAATAAAACTGCTTGCCCCACATCATTCCTGCAAAAGCCTGACGTTGGATTCGCTTAAGGTCTTCATCTTCAATTGTTTTTTGAATATCTCCGTAGAATTCCTCAGCATCCTTTTTGCGCGCTTCCAAAATCTCCTCGCAAATCTCAAGTGCGCCTTCCGAGCTTTGATGCATCATCCTAAACTTGACATCGACGCTTTCGCCCGCAGGAATATTCAATTTGTAGATAGCAGCCGCTTTTGTTCCGTAATTCTCAGGATTTAAGTGGGAATCATCACCATCTACAACATAATCATTGATCCCATCTTTAAGGTACTTTTTCTCATTTGGGATATGGTAAAGGCGCTGTCTATTTGTTTCATTGTCACAAAACTTTAATTCGGGGCTGCCGTCAAAAGTGAAGAAATAATTTCCGTTTTTTGGTGTAAAAGCCTTGATTCTGTTGTCGTCAATCTTGCTTAGTTTTGGCATGAAAGGTTCGTGACCTGTAAACCAAGTCTTTCTAAACCAGATGGTAGGCATTACCCAAATTTCGGCATCTTCTTTTCCTCTATTAAAAATAGTCGCTTTGCCCATGATGTCCTCTGCATCCTGTTTTGCATACTCTATAAAAATGTCAAAATATGCGTCCTCATCGAATATCCCGGTGTCTATTAACTCAAACTCTCGATCACTTTTCCCCCTTTTTCGGTTTTCATAGACAAGGTGCTCGTATGGAAATTCGTTTTGAGGATATTTGTACAACATCTTCATATAGCTATGAGAAGGAGTACTATCAAGATAGTAATAGTGTTCTTTTACATCTTCACCATGGTTGCCTTGATTGCCAGTAAGGCCAAAAAGCCTTTCTTTGATCATGTGGTCTTTTCCATTCCAAAAGGCCCAACTGATACACGTTTTTTGCTTATGGTCACATATTCCAGCGATCCCCTCTTCACCCCATCTGTAAGCTTTGCTACGGGCATCTTCATGTGTTACATTTTCCCACGCAGAACCATCTTTACTATAATCTTCACGAACGGTTCCCCACTGTCTTTCTGTTAAGTAAGGACCCCATTTCTTCCAATGTTTCTTTCTTTCTCGATCCTCTTTGAGTCTTTGTATTTCTATATTCATGAACTTCGATTGCCATTTAACAAACCGAAATTTACTAATTTCTAGGGGATGATTATGATTTTTAAAGGATTGATATTAGAAAAAATTACAAAAAAATCCTCGAAATCGTTTTAAATCCAATATAAGGCCGAAACATAATTTTATGCAGTTTAATTGTTTCACTTTTATATTGGTTGAAAATCTGCTGTGGTGGTATCTTTTTGATTTTCAATTCCCTCAAACTTATACTCAGCTTTTTCTATTTCTTGTTTAAAAATAATTGAAACCATTTCAACCCAATTTTTCATTTGAGTTGGGATGTACTCATTTGAGTTTAGGTAGTTGTGAAAAAAACGGAAATCAAATTCGTGATTCCTGATACCTGCTCCAGAATTCACGGCGTCTAAAGCATTGCAAGCCTGCTCATATTGCCCTGCTACAGGAACCATCATGACCGGCTTTCCCAGATACATTGCTTCGCAAATAGACTCAAATCCTGCAGTGCTCAAAAGTCCTCTACATGATGCCATTTTTTCTAGAAAAAGCTTATCATCTACTTGATGAAAAACTAGGTTTGGCAATGCTTGGTATGTCTTTTCACAATCCTTTTTATCCCAAAATGCTTCGATCTTTATTTCTGGATTTTGTTTTGCGAAGCGAATCACTTCATCTCCATAACCAGAATTTACCATATATGTCAAAATAAAATCTCCTTGTTGAGGTCTTAAATCAAAAATCAACTCCCTGAGAATTGGAGGGAAAATTATAGTTTTTGAATCAGGCGTATCTGGATATTTTTGAAATGACAATGCAAAAATCCTATCAGCTCCCAGTGCAGTTATTTTGGTGTTGATTTGAAATAGGAACTTTTCTAAATATGAAGACTTCTCATAAGGGAAGGCTGGATGAAATATCAAATATTGATGTCCAATAACCCATGATATAGCTTTTGGGCGATATACCAACTTGTATATTCCTCCCAAAATATCATAAAAATTTATGATCACGTCTGGCTTGTGAAAAGTCACAGCTTCATCTATTTCTTTGAGGCTATTGAGGAAATTCGGAAGCTTTAAAAGATTGAAAAAGACACTTTTTCCCAAAAGAATTTTTTTATTCTCTTTGTCTGAGATGAAATTTGGACTTTCAATTTGATATATTGGGCCTTTTAAGTTTTGAAAAACAAAATCAGGGATTTTTCTACGTTTGCTTTTTCCTATACATGTAGCAACGTGTTCATGTCCTAAGTTTTTCAGGATCTGCGATAGGGCAATCGCTTGGGTCATGTGACCTCTTCCTTCTCCTTGGACTATGAATAGAAATTTCATTGCTTACCGGAAGTTTGGAGAATTGAAATCATCGCTTAGCTTGTTGAAAGCTACTGTCTTAAGTTCTCTTACGATTTCAGAATCGCCTTTTTCAGGGATGATTTGAATAGTGTCCGTATCATAATCCTTTTTGCTAAAGTCCATTTCATTGTAATAGATCAATTGCCAATTTCCATCTTGATCTTCAGCGAGTGCGCTCATAGTTTCTACCCAATCACCTGAATTGAGGTATTCGATTCCATCGATGATTCTATTTTCTGCTTTGTGGATATGTCCGCAGATGATGCCATCACAATTTTTGGCTCTTGCCATTTTTGCCAATTCTTCTTCATATTGGTCTATATAGGATACTGCAGACTTTACTTTTCCCTTGACATATTGACTCAATGAGAAGTAGCCCAAACCTCTTTTTCTCCTGTGATAATTCACCAATCGGTTCAACCATAACAAAAATGTGTACCCTACATCTCCCAAATAGGCGATCCAACGTAAGTTTGTCGTGATGCTGTCGAAAATATCTCCATGAGTGATAAAATATTTTTTGCCGTTTGATTCATAGATCATGTCAGAAAGAATGGAAAGGTTGCCGATTTGCAAGGGAAGTATTTGATCCAAAAAGTCATCATGATTTCCTCTCAGATAGAAAACTTTCGTGTTTTCTTGCTCTATCATCTTCAGCATTCTGTTAAAAAATCTGGTATGTTTTCTTTTCCATGAACCTGATTTTTTCAGCTGCCAACCATCAATAATATCTCCATTTAAAATGAGATTGTCACAGCTGTATTGCTTCAGAAACCTTGAGGCCTCTTTTGCTTTTGATCCCTTGGTTCCGAGGTGAACATCTGAGATAACGATTGTTTTGAAGTGAGTTTTCAAAGTCTATCAGTTTTGCTTGCAATATATACTGTGCATATGAACTGATTATGTATTTGATATTATGATAATGAGATGTTTATCACAACTATATGGGCTATTGTGAATTCTTAGTTAAGCGAATATTAAAACTATTATATTGGGTTTTTCTTAAAAAAAGAACTTTCTAATGACTAATTCTACCATTTGGTATTTATAGGCTTAGATCTTCCGTTGATTCTGATAATTTATCAGAAGATATCTCAATATTCGAAATCAACGTAGATTTGGCGGCCAATTTTGGAAGCAATACAATGTATTTAATAGTTGCCAAAGACAATCAACTTGTCAATAACTTCTGGTCTGTGTGTGACAGATCTAGATTTTTATAGCAGAAAAGAAATGTCTGAAAGCTGTTTTTAAGCATTGAAGATCAACTTAAAAGTAGTGCCTTGTCCTAGTTTTGATCGGACTTGGATATTTCCTTTATGTCTTCTCATTATTTGTTTAGAAAGACTTAGGCCGATACCGGATCCTTTGCTTTTTGTAGTGAAAAATGGTATGAATATCTTTGAAAGGGCTTCTTCTTCTATTCCTTTTCCAGAGTCAGATACCTCGATGATTATTTTTCCAGACTCGTCAATGAAGGCATCTAGTGATAAAACCTTGGTGATAGCATCTTGCATGGCATGAATGCCATTGTGGATCAAGTTGATTAAAACTTGCTCTATTAAGTTCTGATCTCCAAATAAGATTAGGTCGTTCGGATTGACATTGCATTTTATTTGAATTTGATTGGATTCAAATTGGTGTTGCATCAATGTTTCCAGTTGCATAAATAGATTTTTGATTTTGATCACTTGGAATTTTGGAGTAGGGATATGTGCCAAGCTTCTGAAATCACTCACGAAATTGATCAGTCCCTCACTTCTTTTTTCGATTGTGCCTATACCCATCAGGTAATCTTCCAAGTCATCTGGAGGAATGCTTGCATTTTCATCGATTTTTTGTTCAATGTCACCTTTGATGGTGGCTGCAAGTGAAGATATTGGAGCGATCGAATTCATGATTTCGTGGGTTAGGATTTTGACAAGGTTTTGCCAAGCTTCCATCTCTTTTTCCTCAAGCTCACTTTGTATGTTTTGTAGAGATACCAATTTGATTTTCACATCTCGCATAAGCAACTCTATGACATAGACAGAAAGTTGCATGATTCCATCAGGGTGGGCGATTTTGATCAATTCACTTCCACCTGTCCTCAAACTATGGATAGCTTGGTGGAGTTCTTTATTGACTCCCTCGATCTCTGAAATGCTATGAAGCTGCGTGATATTCAGCATTCTTTTGGCAGCAGTGTTGAGGATTTGTATTTTTCCATCCTCTTCAAAGGTAATTAAGCCAATGCTCAAATGCTGGAATACAGACCTGAAATACTGGTAATTGGCATCTTTCTCTGCTTGATCTTCTTTCAGTTTGGCAAGGATAGCATTGAATTCTATGTGCAAGTCATCAGTTTCTGTACCGTCAAATTTCACTGGGAAAAGACTTGTGTAGTCATCCTGTTTTATATTGTCCAGAAATAGTCTGACTTTCTTGAAGGAGCTTTCGGCATAACTCAGAAAAAAGATCGTCTGGGCCATTATCAAAATGATGAAAAGAGAGATAGCAAATACCCCTGCGCCATTGAGGATAAAGTAGCTAAGAAAAAATAATGATATGGCCAGCAGGATAATCCTGCCAACCAAGCCGATTTTATAATCCATATTTTTCTAATCTTCTGTATAGTGAAGCTCTAGTCAAGCCGAGTTCTTTTGCAGCTTTTGAGATATTTCCGCCGTTTTTGTCTATTGCTTTCTGGATGACATTTTTCTCCACTTCATCCAAATTGTAGGAAGCTGGAGTAGCTACTTTGTCATTGGTAGGTTTTGAAGATAAGAAAAAGAAATCTCTGCTATCCAGTTCGTCACTTTCAGCCATGATGATTGCTCTTTCAATTGCGTGTTGCAACTCCCTAATGTTTCCAGGCCAATTGTATTGCTGTAATAGTTGCATGGCTGAAGATTTGAATCCTCGAAATTCTTTGCGGTACTTTTGTGCATATACTTTGAGAAAATGATCTGCCAATAGTGGAATGTCATCTTGTCTTTCTCGCAAAGGAGGAAGAAATATTTCCACTGTATTGATTCTGTAAAGCAAATCCTGGCGGAAGGTATTTTCCATGACCATTTCGTGTACGTGCATATTAGTCGCACAGATCAATCGGATATCTACAGGGATAGCCTTGTTTGTACCGATTCTAGTTACTTCCCTTTTTTGCAAAACAGTAAGAAGCTTTGATTGTAAAGGCATGCTCAGGTTGCCTATCTCGTCCAGGAAAAGCGTGCCATTGTCGGCAATCTCAAAGCGACCTGCTCGATCGTCTTTTGCATCTGTAAAGGCACCTCTTTTGTGTCCAAAAAGTTCACTTTCAAACAAAGTCTCAGTAATCGATCCCATATCCACGCCGACAAAGATCTCATCTTTTCTCAATGACCTATCGTGAATAGCTCTTGCTATCAGTTCTTTTCCAGTTCCATTTTCCCCCAATATCAAGACATTGGCATCTGTTTGTGCGACTTTGTCGATTATAGAAAAAATATTTTTCATAGAAGCACTTGTCCCAATGATATCAGAATATGGCTTTTTGAGGTCTGATTGGAGTTGCTTTTGTTTCTTATTGAGCTTATCTACTTGATCATAGCTATCCTTGAGTCGGCTAGCTGAGGTAAGGGTTGCGAGTAGTTTTTCGTTTTGCCATGGTTTGAGGATAAAGTCTGTAGCGCCTTCTTTGAGTGCTTTTACAGCCATTTCTACATCCCCAAATGCCGTAATCAGGATCACAACAGCTTTCGGGTCTATTTCTTTGATTTGCGTGAGCCAATGAAACCCTTCTTTGCCGGAAGTGGTGTCCTCAGTGAAATTCATGTCTAAAAGTATCACATCATAGCTGTTGTTGTTGACCAAAAATGGGATGCGTCTTGGATCTTTTTCAATTGTCACTTCCTTCGCATACTTTTTCAAATGCATTTTTGCTGCAAATAACAAGTCTTCGTTGTCGTCAATGATGAGGATTTTTCCTAATTGCTGATTCTCCATGGTAATGATTTTTCAATATTAGTATTCAAAATGATGCCATTCGGAAAACAGACTGATTTTGAACATATTGAGCAAATTTACTATAAATAATGTCCAAATACGAACAATTTATGGTCATTAGTGGACAGAATTCAAATGATTATTACTTTGGTTTTAATCCCTATCAAAAATTCATAACTTTGAACTTTACAAAACAGAATAAATAAAATATGTCATTAGCAAGTAAAGGAAATTCGGTAAAAGTTCACTACACAGGGAAATTGAAAAGTGGAATTGTTTTCGATTCTTCAGAAAATAGAGAGCCACTTCAATTTGTATTAGGTGATGGAAATATGATTAAAGGCTTTGATGCGGCCGTTCACGGTATGCAAATTGGAGAAGCCAAGAGTGTCACTATCCCTTCTGAGGAGGCATATGGTGAAAAAAGAGATGATATGATGGTGGATATTCCGAGAGCGGAAGTTCCGGCAGATATTTCTCCAGAAGTAGGTATGGACTTGACATTGCAAGGGCCTCAAGGTCAGCCAATGCCGGTGAAAGTTGTAGCTGTTGATGAAGAAAAAATCACTTTGGATGCTAACCACCCATTGGCTGGTGAGGATTTGATTTTCGATATTACTTTGGTAGAAATCGATTGATTGTAATTTGATAAAAGATAAAAAAAGTCGCTGGAAGATAATTTCAGCGACTTTTTTTATTCATTGACTTGAGAATCTACACTCTTTTTGCTTCCTGGCGGAATTGCATAAATGCTTTTTGTTATGTTGTATTTAGAATTCCCTACTTCAACTACGAAAAGCTGGCTTTGGATGTGGCTTAGATCATAAGATTTTTTACCATTATCCTCAGGCATAATCCTATCTTCAAAAAGAAGATTTCCAAGTGTATCAAATACTTTGACTTTGGTGATTTCAACAGATTTTTTGTCCAAAATGATCGAGAATTTTTTGATTCCTTCAGCTTTCAAGTCAAATGAAACCCGCTCTTTGTTCAGATCTGCCGGGAAAGAAATTTCAGCTTCAACCTTAGTCCGTTTTTTAAAAATCTGTGCATTGGAAACAATTGACATATTCAACAACATGGATGTTGTGAATATAAGTGTCATGTTAAAAATGTACTTGCGGTCTATAGGTTTATTCATACTTTTGCAAAATTGCAAAAATCAAACCATTTAATCATTGTTTTTAGAAAGGATTTAACAATTTTTTGAATTATTTCTCAATCATAGATTTGAAAGAGGTGTGTTTGCTTTTGAAAAAATGTACAACGATTCTTTGTCGTAAAAAACTACAGTTTGCGTAGATATGAGTACTTGGTGTGAATCAAGGTATTCCGGGATTTTATATTCACTACTTTTACCGTTTTGATAGTTTGTGATACTCAATGTCTGCTGTTGTACTGTCAGCAGATTATCTTTCCAAAAACTTAATCTTTGTTCATCAACTATGCTCATTGTCTTGATGAAGTTTGCCTGATTATCCAAAATTGTGATACCTTCATCCTTGATTTTTAAAAACACAAGGTTTTGATACTCCTTGATTTCTTGAATCTGCAAAATTGAACTTGTGAGAATTAAGTTTAATGGCTGTTTTTGTAAGATCTGGTTCCTTCTGTGGTCATACTGATTTAGGCTAAAATCTGACTCATCATATATCCAAATTATATTGTTGTTTCCAAGTGTCGCTGCTCGGGCAAGGCTAATATCTTTTTGTTGGATTATGTTTTCGGATATAGGATTCAGAAATCTGTCAAGGATCCTGTATTCTTGTAAATCAACCGAAAAAGTAAAAATATTGACTGTCCAAGCGGCTTCAATTTGATCAATTTTCCCCTGTCTTGATGGGGAGAAATTGTTCAATAATTCACCATTTCCATCATATTGATAGATATTCCCTTCTTGATTTGTGACAAATATAAAACCTTGATTGTCAAATGATACTTGGCTAAGTCTATCGATTTTAATTTCTAATGGCTTTTTCCAATGCTCACTTTGCGCTACACTCCATTGAATGCAAAAAATTGAAAAGATAAAAATCAAATAAGACCTCCTCATTTGTCAAAAGTTTTTAGTGTCACTTTTTCTCCATCGAAGACACCAAAAGTGTTTTGGTTTACCCACTCTCCAAGGTTGATGTAAGTTGAAGATTTACCTACTTCCAATTCTAAAGGCAAATGCCTATGACCGAAAATGTAGTAATCGAAATGTTGTCTTTTATCCATTTCTTTACAATATTCCCAAAGCCATTCATCATTTCCCTTGAATTCATGTTCGTTCTTATTGTTGTTTGCAAGTCGGCTGTTGCTTGACCATTTGTGTGCGATTCTCATGCCTAAGTCAGGGTGAAGCCATTTGAACAGCCATTTACAAAAAGGGTTTGTGAATAGTTTTTTCAGGATCTTGTACGTTTCATCTCCAGGTCCTAATCCATCGCCATGTCCGATCAAGAATTTTTTGTTTTCTATCTCCATTTCGATTGGATGATGATAGACTGGAATTCCCAATTCTTTGGTAAAGTAATCTTTCATCCAAAGATCGTGGTTGCCTGTAAAAAAAACTATGGGTATATTTTTATCTCTTAGGTCTGCGATTTTCCCCATAAAGCGGATAAATCCCTTAGGTATAACCTTATCATATTCAAACCAAAAATCGAATATATCGCCAACAAGAAAAATTGCAGCAGCTTCATCTTCTATGGAATTGAGCCATCTGATGATTTTTTTTTCTCGGATTGTGCTTGAAGTTTCGTTTGGAGCTCCAAGATGAAAATCTGAGGCAAAAAACACTTTTTTCTGATGCAACTGTATGTTCATGCTATGTGGTTCAGGAGTAAGAATTGTCTTAATCGGCTTTCCTTTTTCTGTTTCCTTTATCCTTTTTGTCTGTCTCGGTTTCTGGTATTGTATAGGTGTCTTCTGCCAAGATCAATTTTGAGGTGTTGTCAAAAAGAATGTTTTTGTAATAAATAGGTAGAACGAAGTTTCCACTCTCGTCGATTACCCCGTATTTATCACCTTTACGAACAAGGATCATGTTTGCATTTTCTTTTCTCAATTCGTCAAACTGCGGCTCTACTACTTCTTGCCCCAGTGAATTTATCAATCCAAAAACTCCGTTTGATTCCGTAATGTAATAGTAGTCAGGAAGGAGAGAAACGCGATCATATCCTTTGTCAGTCAAAATGCTTCCACTTTTATCAATTAGATAACTGCTTCCGTTTTTCTGTGCTATCGCAAATCCTTGGTTATATCGGGTGACGCCATCATATTCGTTGGCCACAGTCATCTCGCCTTGTTTGTTGACGAAGCCCCATTTTCCCCCGTTTTTGACAGCGGCTAAGCCTTCATAAAAGGGTAGGGCTTCGTCGAATCCGTTTTGGATCACCCAAGACCCATTTTTATCAATAAAACCAAATTTACCTGATTTTATAGAGGGGTAAAGGTTTTCATTCCCTGGAAATATACCTTCGATATTGATAGATGGAGTGACTTCCCATCCATTGATTCCCAATAAACCTATCTTGTTTTCTCTGGAATATACATTGTATTTTTCTTTTCCTACTAGTTTTACTTTCTCCATTCCAGTCATATCCAGTAATATCCCATCTTTTTTCATCACCCTGCGGAGTTTGCCATGAATGTATTCTAGCATCATGGTGTTTTCCAAAGTGATTTTATGGTAACTGGTGTATTTGATGTCAGCTCGTTCTTCTCGTGCATGGATAAGCATATATTGGCTGCCGTCGTATGCGTAAAAATAGTCATCTTCCAAATATGTCATTTCGTCAATAATTGGTTCGAGAATATATTTCCCTTCTCTATTGATCAGTCCATAACCTGTGCTTTCATGGGATATTATAAAGTTTTCATTTATTTCTCTGAGATCGTCAAAAGTTTTATAGGGATTGGCAGATATAGGCAATGAATATCCGTTTTCAGATTTGGCAATGACTTGACCGTTTTTTGTAAGAATGGCATTTTCGAAAGAACCAATCATTTCTATTGATCTTTTCATTCTATCATAAACCCAGAAATCTTTTCCTTTCTTGGCAAGCAATCTGGTATAGAATACCTGGATATCATCATATTCAGGGGCAAAAATCTCCTCCCCATATTCATGAAATGCTCCCAAACCATTCGGTCCTTTGACAATTAGCCAAGGCTCCAAATATTGATGTACAGATTCTCCCTTCAAATCTAAGAATGGTCGATATTCTTTACTCAGCAAGCGTAATTGATTATTAGCTGTACTGATCCGTACAGTTTCTCCCAAGATTTTGATTTGGTCGTACGAAATCCTGGATTTTAACGTTAAATTTTGATCGTAAATTTCCCAAGTTTGGCTAAACCCAAGACTTGGGAAAAGTAAACTCAATATCAAAAAGAACTTTTTAGAATAATAATTTAATTTCATGTTTAAAGTAAATTGAAAAGTAAAATAAGGCTTTTAGAACTGTATTTCAAAAAAAAAATAGATGTCATTTATGACATCTATTTTTGTATGCGTAACTGCCTCCATAATTAATATCCTCATTAACTAGGGACATGCATTGAATTCATCTACTGTCGTAAGTCCAAAGTCGTCTATTATCTGCATGATTTTATAAGAAAAATCATCTATTGGTGTAAAACAGATAATCAAGATTTTTTTTCACTGATTCTTTCCAAATCAAAAAGGTCAGATAAGATTTCGATCATATTATCTGCTTGATCTCTTTGACATGCAGCTCTAAGTTGTACTACTGGTACTTTGAGTATTTTTTGCATCATACTTTTTGTGATCCTGTCAATTACATCTATTTCTTTTTGGTCTGCATTTTTTAGGAACCTTTCCATTTCTTCAAGTCGAATTTGCTCTAGAGCATTTTTCAACTTGTTGATAGTAGGAGAGACCATCATTTCTTTTTTCCAATTGTAAAACTCATCTATACTTTCTACAATGATTTGCTCTACTTTCGGTACTGCCGCCAGTCTATTCTCCAAAGTTTCTGAAGCTTTGCTTCTAATGTTATCTACATTATAAAGCAAGACACCGGGTACATCTTCTATAGATGTCTCAATGCTTCTCGGAACAGAAAGATCCACAAACAATTTGTAACTGGATATGTCGAATGACTTGACTAGATTTTTTGTAATGAATGGATCTGACTTCATGATAGAGGAGATGATGACATCTGACTCTTTCATTGCTTCGATGACATTTTCAAAAGGAATGACATCAAACCCCATTTCTGAACCCAATATTTGAGCTTTTTCAAAGGTCCTATTAGTGATCGTCACTTTCGCATTTGGTAGATGAACCATGTTTTTGGCTACATCTTCCCCGATTTCGCCTACACCTATCAACAGAATCCTTGGTTCAAAAATATTTGAAGTCAATTCTTCGATCAGTTCGACTGCAGCATAAGAAACAGAAGCCGCTCCATCTCTGAAAGCTGTTTCTTGCACGACTCTTTTGTTGGTGAAAAAAATCGTATGCATCAATCTGTGAAGAAAAGGACCTGCTAAATTAAGATCAGCAGATGCTTGGTATGCTCGCTTTACTTGGTTTGAGATTTGCATATCGCCTACGACCTGCGCTTCAAGTCCCATAGAAACTTTGAAAAGATGGTTGATAGCTTCTCTATCGTTATTGAATATTTTGAAATATTCTAAATAATTGATGATTGTGGTAATACCCTTTTCTAATCCAATCAGCTTGATGATCTCCGAACTGAGGTCTAAATCATGTGAATAGTAAATCTCAGTCCTATTGCAAGTGGATAGGATCAGGGTGTCGGTAACACTGAAAAAATCTTTTAATTTCACCAAAAGTGCATGGATAGAACCTTCGTCTAAAGCGATGATCTCCCTTATCTCTACTGGAGCACTTTTATGTGATAAACTTATTGCTCTAAACTTGTTTTGCATTTTTATTGACTTTCGGGTACAAATTTAATTTATAAAGCGTAGCAAAAGAAAATTTTGAATAATCAGATTGCAATTTAAAACCTGTCTAAATAAGGTGTTTCAAATCTTTTTTTCTTCCACAAATATCGGCATTCTTGGATTGTAATGCCAATCTTATTAACTTATGTACCATAGATACGATCTATAACACCAAATTGGATTTAAATTTTTGGATTAACTTTTACAGAATCAATTATGGTATCAAAAATTAAGTTTTTTCTAAAAAACACTTTTGGATTTACGAATAGGGAGTCTAGAGGTTTTGTGTTGCTTTTGCCTGTCTTGGCAGTCCTATATGCAGTTCCTGTCGTGCATAGTAGAATAATAGAGAAAAGGAAGGGTTTGGAGTATGAGACCTACCTTAAGAAGATGGATAGTTTGGAAATTGCTGGCTGGAGTCGATTGAATGTCAGTTATATCAATCAAGATTCCAGTAAGTCAAAGCCAAGTTACCAAAAAAGAAACCAACCTAAGCTCAACAAAATATTGTTTGATGAAGCAGATTCTATCGTTCTGCAGATTGTCCCTGGCATAGGGTCGGCTACAGCTGGTAGGATTGTCAAGTTTCGGGATGCAATAGGCGGGATGCATCACAAAGATCAGTTGTTAGATGTATATGGATTGACTCCTGAAGTCCTCGAAAGGGTATTTGAGTATTTTGAATTCCAACCTGGTATCAAGACCAAAATCAACATCAATACTGCTGATGTCGGAACCCTAGCTAAGCATCCATATATTAATTATGGAAGTGCCAAAGTAATTGTGGCATACAGAGAACAGCATGGGGATTATCAGCAATCAGAAGATTTGCTGAAGGTGAGGATATTCAGTCAGGAATGGATAGATAGAGTGAAACCTTATTTAGAATTTTGACTAGGTAGTTAATTACTTAGGCAAACTGTTTAATTAAAATATTTTTGATTTTTAATTTTTTATAAAAATGGAAAGAAAATGTATGAATCCGACTTGCATGCGACCAATTTTGGGTCGTTCGGACAAAAGGTATTGTTGTGATCAATGTAGAAGTGCACATTTCAACGACAAAAAAAAGGATAACGATCTTAACCTGTTCTCCTTAATTCCTAAAATACAGAAACAAAACAGAGAGATTTTGATGGTTATTCACAACAAATATGGTGATCATGCAAAGGTTTCAAAAAATTATCTTTTGATGATTGGTTACAATTTTGTGTATCAGACCCATTCGATGATGGATTATAATGGAGGATACTATCAATGCTGTTTTGAATTTTCGATAAAAGTAATTGATAAATATTGGGTAGAAGTCTCTCGAAATGTCAAATATTGAAAAATATGATAAGAAGCCATTTTACTCCTTGATTCTCGCTTTAGAGTTAGGAATCTACCTTAGAAATGGATTTTGATTTAGACTTTGAGTATTTATAATATTTAAAGTCTCTTCTTGCCTATTACGCATCATTGGGGGTGCTTATATTTTTTTTAACTTTTTTTCACAACCCATGCAACCTATTTTTACAATTCTGTATCTACCTATTTGAAAGCCACAAAAAAGCATGTTCACAAGAAAAACTTTTAATTCTGAATCTGACATCATCGAAGGTTGCCTCAAAGGAGAGCGGAAAGCGCAGCAGCATTTGTATGAGAGATATTCAAGCAAGTTTTTCGCTATTGCGATTCGATATACAAAAGATCGAGAGATAGCAGAGGATGTGATGATTGAGTCTTTTATGAAAATATTTGAAAAGCTGGATCAATATGAATCAAAAGGAAGTTTCGAAGGCTGGATGAAAAGAATCATAGTTACCCAATCACTTTTGACTTTGAGGAATAATAAAAACCTCAGCATGGAAGTCAATATGGAAGAAGGATCAGATTTCGTGAATCATCAATATGAATTGAATAGCCTTGAAGCGGATGATCTTATGGAATTGATAGAAGAACTTCCTACGGGTTACAGAACGGTATTTAACCTTTATGCAATAGAAGGATATAGTCATTCTGAAATAGCAGATCTACTAGGTATCACAGAGAGTACTTCCAAGTCACAATTAAATCGAGCTAGGAATTTATTGAAACAAAAAATAGCCGAACAACAACTTAAAGAAAGGAGAATCAATGGCTAATGAAGATAGAGATTTTGATGAGCTATTTAGGAATAAGCTCTCAAACCATGAAGTAAAACCATCACAACTTGCTTGGGAGAGATTAGAAAGTAAGCTCCCAAAAAACAAGAAAAGTGGATATTATCCTTTTCTGAAAATTGCTGCATCAATAATCCTGCTTTTGGGACTTGGGTATGTGGGGTGGTTTTTGTCAAATGAAATGGCACCTGAAGCGCCTCAGGTGGCGGAAGTCAACAAGGATCAAGTTGAAGAAGAAAATACGCTAGAAATGGAGAAAGAGGAAGTGGAAGTAAAGGCCACAGAATCAGTTCCGCAAGAAGAGAAAACAAAGGACATCCAAAAACCAAAGAAGATTAAAAAGGAAGTCAATCAGCAAAACCAAATTGGAAAACAGGAATCGCCAAAAGAATTGTTTGCAGAAAACACTAAAGCTCCTCAAAAGATAGTGGTAGAGTTACTACCGGAAATTGAAATTCCAGAATTGGATTTGGATCAATCAGTGGCGATAAACGAGTCTGTTGAAGAACTTGAAGAGCCAGAAGTATCTTACAAAATCACAATTGTGAGTAAAGGGATTGCAGATTCAGAACCAGAAAAATCTGGATTTATCGACGGAATTGAAAACAAAGTGGAAAAAATCGGTGGGATTTTGAGTAAGGTAGATCAGGGATTTGCAGAACTGCAGGATGCAAAAAACAATCTGTTTGCCTCAATTACCTCCAAAAAAGAAAGAAGTAAGTAATATTTTAGAATCACAGAAACATGAAAAAATATTTGTTATTATTTAGCTTGATGGCCATTGTAAGCCTTGCTTTCGGAGGAAATCATAATTCACTTCACGCTGAGAAGGATAGTATCATTGTAGAGTTTGGGAAGTCTGGAAAAGTTGTGTTGATAGTTGACAACAAGGAAGATTTTGAAAGATTAAAGTCAATGAATATCAATCAGATAGTCAAAGAGTTGGATTTGCAACTGAATGAAGAGACTGGAGAGCTTACGGTAGTAGAAATCAAAAACAAATCAGGAAATAAAGAGGTCGTAAGAGTAAGGGAAGACGGGCCTGAGACAGAAGTGTCGGTAGGGAGGTATAAAGTGATCGTCGATGAGTCTGGAGGAAATACTAAAATCAAGGTGGAAACAGGTCCAAAGAAGCGTAAAGATCCTCCATTCAGAACATATTTCAATTTGGATCTAGGTATCAATACTTACTTGGATGGAAGTGGGAATTTTCCTTCTTCAAGTGATCCATTCGCAACGAAAGGCTGGGGAAGTTGGAATGTTGGGTTGAATTGGATGGCGTCTCAAAGATTGGCAAAAGGTTTTTATTGGGACTTTGGTTTGGGAGTACAATGGTACAATTTCAAATTTGAAAACAGGGATTTCCAGGCTGTTAGAGGAAATGATGAAATTGATTTTCTTCAAAGAAATGACGTCAATGGAATCAAAAGTAAAATATCGGCATCATATCTTACAGCCCAAACTCTTTTGAAAATAGATTTTGGAAAGATGAATGATAATGGAAAAAGAGGTGTAAGACTCGCTGCAGGGCCATATGTAGGCTACAGGTTAGGTGGAGGAAGCAAGTTTGTATATAGAGAACTAGATGGTGGGGGACGAAGAAAAGCCAAACAAAACACAGGTGTCTATCTCAATAACTTCAGATATGGTGTAAGGGGAGAAGTAGGAGTAGGAAGGTTCAATTTCTTCTCAACCTATGACATGAATACTTTATTCCAAGATGGAAGAGGACCAGAACTGCATCCGATCACTTTTGGAGTGATATTTTAACAAGCAATTTTAAAATCATTTGAAAGAGAGATTTAAGCTAAAAAAAAATGAAAAAGATATTATTGATACTATGTTTTGGAATACTCTTTTTTGGGAATTCCTTTGCGCAAGAAGAAGAAAAAGAGGCTGTTGAGAAAAAGGAAATAGTGAAGTCGAAAGATTTTAAGCTATTTGGCAATGAATGGCATTATGAAAGATATAAGGATAAAACATTCACAATTGAAAACACGAATCCTGATTTTTACAATTCGAAACCTCCTAAAGTAAAAAGATATCAAAGGTCACTTAGTCTTGATTTGGGAATCAATACTTGGGTCAATGATGAGACCGCACCCACTGTGAAACCATGGGGAAGTTGGAATGTAGGGATCAATTATCAGCATCAATACAAGTTTGGTAAAAACTTTTCTTTGAACCCTTCTATAGGTGTGAGTTGGTACAATTTCAAATTCGAGGATAGAAATCTTATCGCAGTAAAAGAGATAGATGGTATTGAATTCCAAGATTTCAACGGAGGTGTAGGTACCAAATCAAAGATTTCCGCTTCTTATTTCAATATAAGTTTGATTCCAATTTTGCATAGCAGCAACGGTAAATTTAGATTTGGTGTAGGTCCTTATGCTGGTCTTAGGATAGGCGGTAGAGGGAAGTTTGTGTATGATGATCCAAATGGGAGATCTCGAAAACTGTTTGAAAAGTCTAATATGTACGCAAACAATTTCAGATATGGAGGAAGAGTCGTGTTAGGAGTATCAAATGTTGATTTGTTTGTAAATTATGATTTCAACGAGTTCTTTGAAAAAGACAAAGGGCCTAGAGTAAATGCATTGAGTTTTGGTTTAATTTTATAAAGAAGCAAATATGAAAACTATAAAAATCAGTATCTATTTGATCATAGGGGTTTTGATGATGTCAAATACCTCTGAGCTATACGCTCAAATGCAAGTCTTGGTGGACACCAAAAAGTCATTTGAAGCAATCAATAGGTTGGAAATTAGTAGTTCATCCTTGGAAGTGGAATATATCGGTGATCCAAATATGAGTGTAGTGTCTGTTGAGGCATATTTGGAGTCAACCCAAGACGGTCAGGATATAGTTTTCGTGACATTGGGAGAAGTGTTGAAGATTTCTTATCAACAAAACGGATTAAGAAATACCAGCTGGGGGTCTAATCAAACGAAAGGGCATATTAAAATAAAAGGTCCTGAAAATATTCAGCTTAGTATGAATGGCGGATCAGGGAAAATCAAGATAAATAGGGTGTCCTCAGAATTAACTTCTTTAAAGGTAGGTTCAGGTCATTTGGAAGTTGCTAATATTCGTGGGAATTTGGAAACAAGTGCAGGTTCTGGAAGGGTTGATATATCGGATGTCAATGGCTACATCAAACTATCAATGGGTTCTGGAACTGCCAATCTTTCTGATTTATTTGGGGATGCTGATGTGTCTTTTTCAAGCGGAAGCTTTAAGGCAAACAATGTAGAAGGATTATTATCTTTATCTGTAAGCTCTGGAAATGCAAAATTGTCAAATGTAGCGCAAATAGGAAATGTATCAATCTCTTCTGGATCTGTAAAAGCTGAGAAATCAGGATTAAGTGCTATGACTAATCTTAAAGCTTCTTCGGGAAGTATTAAAATCTATACAGATTCCAACCTGAATGATTACAATTATAACTTGAAAGCTACCTCAGGTTCATTGAGAGTAGGGGATCAACGAAAAGGGAAAACCTTGCAAATAAACAATGGATCTCCAAATATGGTCAATGGTTCTGTGAGTTCAGGTTCCATTTCTATTGAGAATTAATACTTCATAAGTTTTTTTAGAAAAGCACGGGAAACACATTGGTGTTTTTTGTGCTTTTTTCTTTTGATAAAACTCTTTTCCAAATCAAGAGATTAAAGATTGCTGAAAATCATTTCAAATACCAGTCTAAAGAATTGGCCTGAGTATTATTGAGGCTGGTAATAACGTCAGAAATTTAACTTCACTTCATCAAGACATACCTTTTAGCAAAGGAGTGTTTACATAAACTATAAATCAATAAATAAGTCGGAGAGTTAATTGCTTTTTGATCGAAGAGTGTATATTTATTTTTCAATTGTCTTCAAGGTTAAAAGAGTATCATCTAAACTTTGAGAAAAAGAATAATATCAAGATAAAACAACTCTTAAGATGCAAAAAACGGTCATATTGCTACTAGGTCCCTTGATTTTTATAGTATCAATATTGATGGATCCCATTGGAGGAATGACTGGATATTCACAAATCGTTTTTGGAGCTACCATTTGGATTGCTTTATGGTGGGTGACTGAGATTGTTCCAATACCTGTCACATCCTTACTTCCGATAGTCTTATTTCCAATGACAGGAATTATGGATGTGAAAAGCACAACGATCAATTATGGAAATGACATCGTGTTTTTATATCTGGGAGGTTTTTTGATCGCAATTGCTATTGAGAAATGGAATCTTCATAGAAGAATAGCACTATCGATATTATTGTCGGTAGGGAGTAGATTGAGCTTTATAATTTTGGGTTTTATGCTTGCTACCGCATTTCTTTCAATGTGGATTTCAAACACAGCTACAAGTGTTATGATGTTACCCATAGGTCTTGCAATCGCTGGACAAATTGAGAAAAACGACATGTCGGGGATTGCCATTGGGAATGGTTTTGGGAAGGTTCTAATGTTTGGTATTGCTTATGGAGCTTCTATTGGTGGGTTGGCAACTTTGATTGGTACACCTCCAAATCTGGTTTTGGTGGCAATAGTCTCTGAACTTTATGGGATTGAGATCAATTTTTTGGATTGGTTTATCTTAATGTTTCCTTTGAGCGTTTTGCTGTTGCTTATTTGTTGGTTTTACTTGACTCGTTTTTATGGTGTGACACACAAGCGAATGACGACTGGTAGTCAAACGATCAAGGAAGAATTGGCGAAGTTGGGAAAAATTAGCTATGAAGAAAAAATGGTCGCAATCATATTTCTTCTGACTGCAGTAGGGTGGATAACCAAATCAATTTTATTGGAAAAATATTTTAGTGGCATCAATGATACAGTGATAGCAGTGATCGGTGGGATGTTGATGTTTATTGTGCCTGGAAAGGATAAAAAACCACTGATGGAATGGAAGGATGCCATAAAAATCCCATGGGATATCATACTTCTATTTGGAGGAGGACTGGCTTTGGCAGAAGGGTTCAAAGAAAGCGGATTGACAATGTGGATAGGAAGTAACTTTACTGTTTTAGAAGGCGCGTCACTGATTCTGGTAATGCTTTTCCTTGTTGGGGCTATCAATTTTCTGACAGAGTTGACTTCTAACTTAGCCACTACGACTATTATATTACCTATTTTGGCTGCATTGGCATACAGTATGGAAATCCATCCCTATGGTATCATGGTTGGCGCGACCCTTTCCGCTTCTTGTGCATTCATGTTGCCGGTAGCCACACCTCCCAATGCCGTCGTGTTTAGCTCTGGATTGTTCACAATTAGGGAAATGGCAAAGACTGGGTTTGTTTTGAATTTAATCTCAATCATATTGATTTCCCTGTATGTTTATTATTTCATGCCCTTGGTGTGGGGTATAGACTTGTTCAATTTTCCGCAAGATTTTAACAAGTAGGTAATTTGGTAAGGCAGAGAAATGACTTCCACTAAATTTGAAAGTTTCAAAAGGTTTATCCTTTTTATGAGTTCTTCTATTCCTCCCTTGTCTTAATTCGGATAACTCTTTCCTGTTCCTCTCCTTTCAGTCGCAAGAGTCGTACAATTCTATCAGGGCTGGGTTTCCCAAGTGATAAAAAGACTATTGTAAGTGCGTAGGCAATGATGTATCCATTGTTTTCAAAAATGAACAATCCCAAAGAGCATAAAATGCTACTTAAAAACAATATCCAAAACCTTTTCGTCGTAGCTTGTTTGTACAAATGGATTTTGGTTTCCAAATCCTGTTTTTCATTCAGGATTTTTCCTATTGATTTGTGAAAGTTCCAATAATGAACAGCTAATAAGCCATAAATCAATCCCAACAAAATATAATCTAAAGAATCCGGCAAATCATACGAAGCCCGACTAATGGATTCACTTTGAGAATATAAATATACTATTGCGAAAAAAGGAATGGAACACGCGATCAAAATCAGTGTGTTCCTTTCAAGTTTTTCATAAATTGGCCTTATGGGGTCTTTTTCCAAAATCTTCTTATTCTATGATTATTTTGATATCGCTGCTGGCTGGTTTTGAAGAACAGCATAAAATGTAACCTTCTGCAATCTCTCCTTCACTAAGCCCTGCATCTTCGATCATGTCAACTTTTCCAGAGACCAAACGGCCTCGACAGGCAGTACAAAGTCCGCTTTGGCAACTGTATGGCATGTCAATATTGTTGTCTAGCCCTGCTTCCAAGATCGTTTTTTCAGGAGATACCTCATAGGTGTAATCTTGTCCTTCTACACTTACAGTAACTTCTCTTGTCAATGATGGAGCCATTTCACCACTAGCTTTGAGTGCCGTCTCTTTGGCATCAAGATCTGTATAGAAGCTTTCCTCAAAGATCAAGTCTGTAGGGATGTTGATTTCCTTGAAAGTGTTTAAAGTAGTGGTCATCAATCCTTCTGGGCCACAGACAAAATATTTTTTGCTCGTTGTAGATTTGTCATCGCTCCAATTTAAGACTTCCTTAACTTTGTTTGAATCCAACCTGCCTCTCATGCCTTTCCAATCAGGATTAGGTTGACTGAGGTTGTGTATGATCTCTAAGTTTTCAGCATATCGTTCTTTGAGTGCCTCGAATTCTTTTTTGAAGATAATTTGCTCTTCAGATCTTGAACAGAATAGAATAGTCACTTTAGATGCTGGCTCATTTACCAAGACAGATTTTGTGATCCCCATGATGGGAGTGATTCCACTTCCTCCAGCCAACATAAAGTATTGCGTCTTGTTTTTGGAGTGAAAAGAAGTAGTGAAATTCCCCAAAGGTTTCATAATCTCAATGGTTTTTCCAGGTCTTATGTGGTCATTGAGGTAATTCGATACTACACCTTTGTCTACACGCTTTACCGTAATGCCAGGATATGGGTCAACATAAGGAGAAGTACAGAGACTGTAAGATCTTCTTTCCTCTTTTCCGTTGATTTCTAATATGACTGTGATAAATTGACCAGGCTTGTAGTCTAAATATGGCTCTGGCTGTTCAAAGAATATACTCACTGTATCGGGAGTTTCTTTGACTACTTCCCTTACTTTCAGTGATAAATATTGTTCGCCTTTAGACGGCTCGTTTTTTTTCTTTTTGAATAAATTAAACATTCCCGCTTATCCTTTACACGTTTATCTAAATAGGAAAGCTTCATCATTTATGCACGGAATTTAAATTTGAAGCTCCCTAACTATTTTATTACATAATCGATTTTGAAAATGATTTGTTTCCCTAGTTTTTTAGATTTTTAGGGATAATTTCATTTCCAATTCCTATATGCAAATGTACTCAAAGAAAAATTAATCAGTTCTATAAAAGCAAACCAGTATTCTTTTTAGGACTAAATTTTGACATTAATTTGCATAAGTACCTTAAGATTCTCCATTTTAAAGGCTAAATTTGCATCCTCAAAACAAAAGCTAATCCCATGAATTTGACTAACCTGACAGCCGTAAGTTCGATTGACGGCAGGTATGGTAGCAAGACTGCACCATTAAGACAATACTTTTCAGAATTTGCCTTGATCAAATATCGAGTTCACGTAGAAGTAGAATATTTCATTGCTCTTTGTGAGCTGCCACTTCCTCAGCTAAAGGGTTTTGATAAAAGTCTGTTTGGATCTTTGAGAGAATTGGTGAAAAATTTCAGTGTAGCTGATGCGGAAAGCATCAAGGAAACCGAGAAAGTGACTAATCATGATGTGAAAGCAGTTGAGTATTTTTTGAAGGAAAAATTTGATGGCTTGGGATTAGAAACTTTTAAAGAGTTTATTCATTTTGGTTTGACATCTCAGGACATCAACAATACTTCCACACCATTGATGCTCAAAGATGGCCTTGAAGAAGTGATTTTACCTGTTTTGGAGGAAGTCTTGGCGAATCTAAAAAGTAGGGTGGAAGAATGGAAAGATATATCAATGCTAGCCAAGACACATGGTCAGCCTGCTTCCCCGACGAAGTTGGGTAAGGAGTTTCAGGTGTTTGTGACAAGGGTTGAAAAACAGCTTGAGCTTCTAAAGCAAGTTCCTTATTCTGCAAAATTCGGTGGTGCTACTGGAAATATGAATGCTCATCACGTCGCATATCCAGAGATTGATTGGATGCTTTTTGCCAACGGTTTTGTGGCAAATTATCTTGGTTTGGATAGAAGTTATCCAACTACACAGATCGAGCATTATGATAACCTAGCAGCACTTTTTGACGGTTTGAAGCGTATTAATACCATCCTTTTGGATTTGTCCAAAGATGTGTGGCAGTATGTAGCTATGAATTATTTCAAGCAAAAAATAAAAGCAGGAGAGATTGGTTCATCAGCCATGCCTCACAAAGTGAATCCAATAGATTTTGAAAATGCCGAAGGGAATCTAGGAGTAGCAAATGCATTGTTGGAACATCTTTCTGCCAAATTGCCAATCAGCAGATTGCAGCGAGATTTGACTGACAGTACGGTGTTGCGTGTTATTGGTGTGCCTTTGGGACATATGCTGATAGCTTTTGAGTCCTTGAACAAAGGTCTGAACAAGCTAGAATTGAATGCCGCGGCCATTGAGGTAGATCTTGAAGATAACTGGGCTGTTGTAGCGGAAGCTTTGCAGACAGTGTTGAGAAGAGAAGGATATCCTAAGCCTTATGAAGCCTTGAAAGACCTTACAAGAACAAATACTAAAATAACAGCAGAATCAATTTCTGATTTTATAGAAACCTTACAGGTAGATGATCAAATCAAGGCTGAATTGAAAAAAATCACCCCTTTCAATTATACAGGGATTGCTTAATTTTCACTTTTGAAATGAATCTTGCTTTTGCCAAAATCTAAAAAATTGGACAAAGGCAAGATTCTTATAGCATTGTTATTAGTTTCTTTAAAATTTTTGCCAAATAAGGTTCTAAGAAGCCGAATTATTCTATTTTTACCATAGTAGAGCTTGATTTTTCAGGTTTCAGAGATTTTAACCAGCCCAATCTTTCCTATGAACAAATCAAAAAATATATTTTCCCATCTTGGTTCAGATCTTCCTGCTGGATTGGTAGTGTTTTTGGTGGCTTTGCCATTGTGTTTGGGTATAGCTTTGTCATCTGGAGCACCTTTGTTTTCTGGGATCATTGCTGGAGTGATAGGTGGCATTGTAGTTGGATATTTATCGGGTTCAAGTACTTCCGTTTCCGGACCAGCAGCAGGACTTACGGTCATAGTATTGAATGCCATCACTGATTTGGGTGCCTTTGATGTATTCTTACTTGCTGTAGTACTTGCAGGAGTGTTTCAGATTATTTTGGGAATAGTAAAAGCCGGTGTGATTGGTTATTATTTTCCCACATCTGTAATCAAGGGAATGCTTGCAGGGATTGGGATAATATTGATAATCAAGCAGATTCCATATGCGTTTGGGGTAAATGAAACACAAAACCTCGCTAAATATATCCCATTTGTAAATGACTGGGAAGCAGTTTTGGATTTGAGGAATTTAGCTAATGAATTTGATTTTGGGGCGTTGATAATTACAGTTGTTTCATTGGTAATCTTGATTCTATGGGATAAGCCATTTGTCAAGAGAAACAAAATATTAAAATTGATACCTGGGCCATTGTTGGTTGTAATACTAGGTGTTGGAATCAATAAATTCTTCAAATTTGTTGTCCCAACTTTGTATTTGGACATAGAAGATAAGGTTGTCTTGCCCCAGGTGCAAAGTTGGGAAGGGTTTACTACACTTTTTACTTTTCCTGACTTTTCTGCAATAGGGAATTCCGAAGTTTGGCTAGTAGCGTTTACAATAGCAATTATAGCCAGTTTGGAGACACTATTGAGCTTAGAAGCGGCAGATAAAATTGATCCATACAAGCGGGTTTCTCCTCCAAATCGAGAGCTTTTTGCACAAGGTACCGGCAATATCTTAAATGGACTTATCGGAGGACTACCTGTTACGGCTGTTATTGTAAGGAGCTCTGCCAATATCACTTCCGGAGCAAAAACAAAAATGTCAGCGATATTCCACGGAGTACTTTTGGTTCTTAGCGTTCTTTTGATCCCAACTTTGCTCAACCTGATACCATTGGCTTGCCTAGCAGCTATTTTACTCTTGGTTGGTTACAAACTAGCTAAAATATCTTTGTTCAAGACTCAGGCAAAGTTGGGCTGGGATCAGTTCCTTCCTTTTATAGTTACCATTTTAGGAATAGTGATTTTTGATCTGTTGATCGGGATAGGTTTGGGGATGGGAGTGGCCATTATCTATATTCTACTGAGAAACTTTCAGAATTCCCATGTGCTGACAGTAAAAGGCCACAAGGATTCGCCTGATTCAATCAGAATAATTCTATCTGAAGAAGTAAGTTTTTTGAACAAAGGAGCTTTGATCAAAACACTTGAAGAAATTCCAAATGGAAAACATGTGGTAATTGATGGTGCCAATTCCAAAATTATAGATTATGATGTGTTGGAGGTGATAGAAAACTTCAAGATCAATGCAAAAGAAAGAGATATTGAAGTAGATACCATCAAAATCAAATCAGTAAAAATAGGTGGTTTACATTAGTCTTTTTTGAGGAAAATCTCCGCCATCATGCACCTAGCACTTCCTCCGCCAAGTTTTTCTATTGTCGGGATGTTTGGAGTGATTATTTGTGTGTATTTGTTGATATTTTCTTTTTGGGCTTTGCTCAATGAATCAAAAGCCGCCTGGGACATGACAGTGAATTTTTCACCTTTTTTATTTTGTACCTCTAGCATGTTTCCTGCAAAGTTGAATTTTTGCTTTGCAGTGATTGGAATGATTTTCTTCCCTGAATTCTCCAATCTGGACTGTAGATTCAATCTTTCCGTAGTATTTGGAATACTTTCCAGGCAGACAATTGCTATCTCAGACCCTATATGCATCATTACATTGGTGTGGTAGATAGGCGATGCCACTCCATTGATAATTTGTGTTGCGTCAAAATCTACAATGTCAAATTCAAGTAACCTACCCAAATATTCCAAGGGTACTTGATGGGTTCTCAAAGACCTACAGGCATAAGCTATTTGGTTCACTCTATCCAAAATCAGACTCCCTGTTCCTTCTAAAAACTGTTCGTCCTGTTCAAAAAAACTAAGGTCAATAATTTCACTTACCTGATAACCCGATTGGATCAGACTTTCAATAATGTCTTTTCTCCTCTCCAATCTTCTATTTGGCGAAAACATCGGATACAATATCACTTTTCCATCTTCATGCGTACTAAACCAATTATTTGGGAAAATCGAATCTGTTTTTTTAGGTTCAATTGAATCTTCAATCACAATAATCTCGACACCTTTACTTTTCAACAATGCTACAAAACCATCAAATTCTTGTTGGGCGATTTTATTGATTTCGAGGCTGTCTCTTTCGTCTTGCTTCTGGTAAAAGTTATTGGCAGCAGTTTCAGGATTGAAGCCAAAGTTTGCAGGACGAACCATCAAGATGGTGGAGGAGGTTTGGGAAGGCATTTTTTTATTATTAAGCCTAAATTTACCTGTTTTTTTCGTATCTATAAAGCGTCGGCTGAATATTGAATCGCTTTTCGCTCAATGTAAAATAACTGTTTCCATTTGGAGAAAAGCCAATAGCTTCGCCTTGAGGTTCCGGCTTATAAGGGAGCTTCATAGGAGCAGTTTTCATCGTTTCGGAGATTGATACGCCTTCTTTTCTTTCCCAATAGAATACATTAAAATAATTTTTGACAAGGATTTGTGAGCCATCAGAAGAAATGTCTCCAGCTACAGCCATTGTAAATGGAAGTTTCATCACTTCTTCCAATTCAACTTCACCTTTATTAAAAGCATCAATTGGAGCTTTGTAAAGTGTATTAGAGCTGTCCCTTTTGGATATGATGTAGATGGTCTTTTCGATAGGGTCAACCATCAGAGTCTCTGAATCCCTCGGGCCATCAGGATAGGTTAGAGTAAGTATCTCGGGCTTTACAGATTGTTCTTTAGATAAAGCATTTGGTTCAGGGAATCTGAAAATTTTGATATTTGGATACTTCCCTTGGTTGTCTCCGATTTCACCTATATAAACATATGATTTGTTTTTGTCAGGCCCTGGACCGATAGCAATATCCTCCCAGTCTCTGTTTTTGACATCATCCAAGGTTATTTTCCCCAAATCATTTCCCAAAGTATCTATCATATATACATAAGGGTCTCCACCGCTGTCATTATGGGTGTAGATCAGGTTGGCATGTTTTCTTGAAAAAACCAATCCGCTTGCTTCATCTATTTCTTTATTTTTCAATATCCCCATTTTCTGTGGACTGGAATAGATAGAGTCTTGATAGGTAGGAATAAGAGGGAGTTTCTTTGTTTGAGGAGCAATCTGCCCAAGCCACATTGGGATTGTAAAAATTACCAAGAAGGCTTTGAAAATGTAATTCATCATTGTATTCATGATTTTTAAAACGTCAAATTTTAAGCCTGATTTACAGGGGCAAAGTTAATCCTTGTTAAAAATGATTATGCCACCAAATCAAAAGTTTTGGTGGCATAATTGTAAATACGATTATCCTCTTCTTAGCCAGTTAGAAATAAATAAACCATTATGTTGCAGATAATTGTCAACGAATTGGGAAAATCCACTTTTGGAGAAATTTATTTTAGCTAATTGTAAAGAAACATTTGTGCTTATTCGGACAATGTGAAATTGGCAAATTAGTCCTCGTTTGGAACACCTTCGATATTGGAAATTTGAGCCATGTATGGTCTGATTGGACTCCAGTCAGCTACTGACAATCCTCTCAAATCCAACGTTGCGCCACCGTTTTCAGAAGCACCTGGTGTAGTGTCAAGCAATGCGCCAGCTTCCATCATTTCACCCAATACAGTCACATCAGTCACACCGGTGTTTCTCATGTTGATTCTGTAAAGAGTCGTGAAGTTTTTGATAGTAGTCAAGCCAGTATTTCCCATAGGTACTTCTCTTAGGATAATTTCTTTCATTCCAGTATTTTTAGACAAAGCACTGATATCCGAAATTCCTCTTGTAGTATTTGCATTGAAATATGTCAATGTAGTGTATTCAGAGATAGGAGAAAGGTCTGTAACGGCAGTGTTGTTCATTCTCAAATATTCGACCTTTTTTAAGTCTTTGATAGGATCAAGGTTCGTAACTTTGGTTGTTCCGAAGTGCAGGTAAGTTAGGTTTTCTGCGAATTCAAGACCAGTCAAGTCGGCTATTTCACTGATAGTTCCAGCGAAATCATCTCCGCCATCAATCGTAAGCTGTTCTAATCTTAGCATATCTTCAGATGTGATTGGTGCAGAAGCTTCCAATTCCAAAGCTAGTCTTACTTGCGTAGCTAAGTTTGTGTCTGGAATATTTACAATTTGAGGTGTATCAGGTTCTGGATCATCTGAACAGCTAAAGCTGAATACGGCCACTAAGCAAAGGGTCAAAATTGACCAAGATTTGATAAAATTCTTCATTTTGTTTGTGATTAGTTGATTTTTAAATATTTGTAAAGATTAGGTCTTGTAGTGCTATTTAGTTCTTCACTTACTGTAAAGTAGTTTCCATCGAGGTCAAAGCAAATTGCTTCTCCCTGAGGTTCGCCAACATATGGTGCTTTGATTGGCCTCCTGCTGAGCATTTGTACCATGCTTTCATCATCTGCTTTTTCCCAATAGAAAATTTCTTGTCTGTTTTTGATCAGTACTTTGTCTCCTGCTAGATTACTTGTGGCAGCAGATGTTTCTCTAAAGCCAAACTCGCCAGCTTTGAATGCAGCATCCTTAACTTCCGTTTTTTGTGGATATGGAAGTACATAAAGGAAAGAGACCACATCTCTTTTGGTAGCTAAGAAAATGTCAAGAGTAACTGGATCAACCAATAGACCTTCGGTATCATGACTTCCATCAGGGAATTCGAAATCTATCTTGTCTATTTCCAGATCTGAAAGCGTTATTGTCTGCCCTGAGTGTGACTCTTGATATTCAGGTTCTTTGAATCGGTATATTGTGTAAGAACCTCTTCTTTCTTGATTGTCACCAGTATCACCCACATATAGATACGTTTCACCTTTTTCAGGACCATTTGAAATCTCTATGTCTTCCCAATCTATATTTACTGTTCCTTCGATTCTATATCTGGTAATTATTTCACCGGTTTCAGCATCGATTAGGAATAGCATGTTTGTATTTCCTGAGTCTTGATGTGACCAAAGTTTCCCTGGGTTTTTGTAACTATATGCCAGTCCTGATGCTTCTCTTAGCGCAACAGTCCCTTTTACTTCAGCAGATGGATTCCATTTTTCTGAAAAGGGCATTGAAAATGTATTGTAAACCGCTTTAAATGGTTCATGAGTTGACCAATTGTAACCAGTTTCAATAGGGTTGGAATCATCGACACATGATTGGCTAGATATAGCAAAAATCATCACGATGACTAGAAAATAATACTTCATAAGGTTCTAATAAAAATGGAGCGGAAAAATTCCGCTCCATTGAGAGTTTGATTAGTTTCTTGCTCCGAATGCTCCGAAGTGAGCTTTTGGAGCAGGAGGAGCGAAGTTTAATGCTCCGTCCAAAGAAGTGTAAGCAGCATGAACAGGTTCGAAATCTGTTTTTCCACCAGTCAAGGCTGGAGAACCTGCTTTTAGATGGAAATCTGCATTTGCTGGAATAGGGTCAATGTTTCTAGCCAAAGGATCAGTGCTTACATTTGAATTACCACCAAAAGTGAATGAACTTGGATCATAATTTTCAAACATTGGATCATTTTCTTTTGGAGCACCTGCGATGTCAGTAGTAGGAACTGGAGTTCTAGGATCATTTCCAATCAAGCCTACTGATGTTGTAGCACTGGTAGGGTAGAATTCATCTGTGATCGTTTGTACTGCACCATAGTTCCAGTTGTAACCATAATTGATTGATTCCACTCTTGGCTGAGATTCACCCGAGACGAGTCTTAGTCCAAATCTGTTGTTGACCAAAAGGTTGTTGTGAACATCACCATAAGCGTCAGATTCATAGTTTAATCCCGCACCTCTACCTGGCTCAGACCTTCTGTAGCCTGAGTTGAGGATAGTGTTATTGTAGAAATTAGTGTGACATTTACCTCTTTCTCCTGGTCCTGTATCAGCTGATTTAAGACCATTGGTAGCTAGGTTATAGAAAAGGTTGAACCCAAAATCACCAGAAGTTCCAGCTTTGATATTCACCGCATCACCACCAGTTCCACCTGTTACTTCAAAGGTGTTGTATGTCATCAAAGTTTTTCCACCGTTGATTCTGATTGCGTCATCTGGGCAGAATGCTATTCTTGAATTATTCAAAACAAATATACCATCCTGTCTCATTTCATTTTGTCTGATATAGTAAATGGCATAACTAGCATCTCCAGCGCTCAATTCACCTCCACCACCTGTAGATGGTTGGGTCATTACATTTTCTTCTCTAGCAGCACCACCGGCATGAAGGATGTCTGTGTAAAGGATTACCAAGTCACCAGCTACGTTTGTGCCGATTACACCACCCCAAAGCTGGCCAGTTCCATTGTTTTTTGGAGAATTGATAAGTGCTTCTGATGCAGTCAGGGTAACTCTTGCACCTTCTTCACCTTGAATATACAATGATCCCAAAACCTCAATAAACCATGCTTCACCATTTGTTCCTTCTTGAAATTCAAGTGTAACTCCAGCAGGAATTGTCACTGATTGGTTTGCAGGTACGGTCAAGTCTCCAACAACCTTGTAAGTCTCGCCTCTTTCAAATTCGATCTCATTCATATTTCCAGAAATACCTTCAAGTACTTCTTCTGGATTTTCATCGATAGGATCTATTTCTCCATTATCATCACAGCTCATGATAGCCATTGACAATAATGCTAATAATAGAAGTGATTTAATCGTTCTCATATTCATTATAGTTTAGTTGTAATTCTTATTTAAAGTGTATAGCGAACGCCCAACCTGAATGATTGTCCAAAAAGGTCTCTTCTAACATTTGCGATGTTGAAAGGATCAGTTTGATATGGGTATGGGTCAGTTGGGATTGTAAGTGGTTTTTTGATATATAGTTGATAGGGTGTGTTAAGGATATTGTTGACTTTCGCAAAAAGCACCATGCCATTTTTGAAACCTTTGTCTATTGAAAAATCCAATTGAGTCATCGGTTTCATATACTGATCAGCACCCAAGAATGGAGAGACTACTGCTATCCTTTCACCAGCATAATTCCCCACCAATTGGATATCCAACATGGCATTTTGGTTTTTGTATAGTAAACTCAGATTTGCGATGTGGTCAGACTGACCCTGTAGTGGACGTGTTTGATTCACTACAGAATTGGTTCTGTCCTCATTTATCAAAACTTTACTAGTCATGATTTCAGAATTTGTAAATGTGTAATTCATTCTGATACCAAACTGACTGAAATACTTGGTGTAATCGACTTCTACCCCAAAGTTGGTTGCGTCAGCAAAGTTTTGAGGAAGAATAGTCCTCGCGTTCGTAACTGATCCATCACTCTCAGGTTGAGGAAAGCCGTATTCTATAGGATCAATTATTTTTTTGTAAAAAACACCTATCAATATTTGGTCAGCACCAGATGGGAAAAATTCATATCTCAAATCAGCACTATGTCCGATGGAAGGTCTTAAGTTTTCATTACCTCTTTCAGTAAAAAACGAATCACCTCCTCCAGCACTTCTGATTGTTGGTACTATTTCATAAAAACCTGGTCGGCTTATCCCTTTGAAATAAGTTGCTCTTAGATTTGTCTTGTTGTTGATGCTATGTTTGATGCTAGCAGACGGGAAGATGTTTAAATAGTCTTGTTCCTTTTTCAGTTCAGTATTGTTGCTATTAGCTGAGATTGAATTTATTTCATATCCCTGAAAAGTTTGCTCTGCTCTCACTCCAGCTTGGAAGTTGGTTTTGTTTACCGTAACACTGGCATTGACATATCCCGCATAAATATTTTCATATGCATCATACACAAGGTTACTTCTATCCCCACTTCCTAAAGGGTTTGCCATTGCAGTGAATCGGACTTCTCCGAAATCATCCCAATCAACCCCTCTGAATTGCCCGAATATCTGTGCATAATTGTAAAAGTTAAAATAGTTGTCTCTAACTTTATTTCTTCCTAATGCTCCAAATAGGATTTCGGTTTTTTCATTGATAATATTGGGATTGTATTTGAAATCTACATAAAGTGAAATGTCATCGTCCCGATTTCTTTCCCAAGCTCTAGAGTTTCTCGTTCCTTGAAAATAAAGAGATTCGTTAATGATCCTATTTTCTTCAGTGATAAGCGTACCTGCTCTTGAAAACACTCCATCATCAGGTCTGTCGTTTAGGGCGGAAGAGTAGATTGCCATCCAATTGGCTTGAAGATTTGGCAAAAGCTGATGTTCTCCTCTTAGATCCGCTGTGGTTATCGATTGGAAAATATTGCTAAATCTTGTTATTGGATAAACAGAAATGTTTGTAGTAGCCACAAAAGACTCTCTTCTCACTTGATCTCTTACTCTGAATTCGTTCAGAAGATAGTGTCCTAGGTATAAGCTAAACTTGTTTTTTGGATTTAGATTGTAATCCAATTTCCCATGTACAGCTGCTCTTGTTTGTTGGGAGCTTGTTTCTCTTTCAATCAACCTTCGCATATCCAGCGGATTCCCTAAGTTGAAGTTTGGTTCTGGATCATAAAAATAATTGGAAACAGGACGGTAAGAGTTTTGAAAACTTCCACCAAGCATCACTCCAAGTTTGTTGTCTAAATATCTATTTCCAAAAGTGAGATTAGCAAAAACATCTGGCATTGCTTTGCTTAAATCTCTGTTGATCATGTTTTCTACAGGGAAATCATCAGGTGTAGCTCTATAATTTGGACCGAATTGTTCTTTCGGTGAAAGCTTGTTCAAATTGGAGCGATCATAAGTTTGGAATGGCCTATCAAAATTCAGAGCATTGTAGCCAATTTGAAAGTCTCCTTCTATCATCAATTGTTCTGGAGCGCTTTTCATCACCATATTGACAGTTCCACCTATTGCATCGGCTTCCATGTTTGCTGTGAGTGATTTATAAACCTCCAATCTCTCCAAAAGTACAGCTGGAAAAATATCTAAAGGAACGAATCGATTTTCATTGTCGGGAGAAGGGATTTTGATGCCGTTGACTAAGGTGTTGTTGTACCTTTTGTCCATTCCCCTTACGATAGCATATTGTGGATCACCACTTGCATTTCTTTCTATAGATAGTCCCGAAACACGTTGGATCACATTTGCTACAGTGATGTCTGGAGATAACTGAATTTGTCTAGCAGAGATTACATTTAGGACACTTGCAGAGTTTCTTTCAAGTTGTCGGGCTTGGATATCTGTTCCTCGTGCACCTGAGGTAACTACAAATTCTGATAGGACTGCTTCATCAAATTCAAGATCAAAATCCTGAGTAGCTGTAGCACTTGGACTATTTACTTCTACAATTGCATTGATGGTAGCATAACCTACATAGGAAACAGTCAGATTATAAGTGCCTTGCGGGATGTTATTGAAAGAATACACACCATCAAGACCGGTAATAGTAGTATTCCCATATGCCGCGTCGGCACTTTTAATAACTACATTCGCTCCAATAAGGAGTTCTTTACTAGAAGTATCTCTGATTTTTCCGTTAATCTTAGCAGCAAACAAATCAGAAGAACCTATTAGCAAAAATGACAATAACAATAACTTGATCTTCATACCGCAAAGTTGCGACCGCTAGTTTGCTATATCATTTCCGAAATATTTTCAAATTGTTATTATAGCATTGTTTAATGTTTCCTTAAAGTTAATATAGTGTTTTGTTAAAGTTTAATTAATATTAACAAGGTGTTAAATATTTGTAATTGAGGTTTTTATATGTTGTTTTTCACACTTAGATAACAATATTAGGATGAAAATAATTGATCAAAAAATTTCGGCGTCTTCTTCAATTCAGGAATTGATTTTGAAAAAACAGTAATTTTCACCTGTTAGGAGAAAAATTTATCAGGACAGCGAAGTCAAGTCGATAATACATCTACTTTTAATTCAATTTTATAATTATTGGCATTTTCCAGTAATGAATTAAAGCAATCCATCATGGAGCTGAGAATCATACTTTATTTTAACCTTTTCCAGATTTTTGAAGACAAAAAAAAGCGGCTAGAACATCTAGCCGCTTTATGTATTTCTTGATCAACTTGATCTTACTCTGCGTTTTCTTTTTTATTTACTGTGATACTTAGTTCCTCTCCTTCACCAGAGTAATCAGCAGTGATAACATCTCCTTCGGAAAGTTCACCTTTGAGGATTTCCTCAGCAAGAGCATCTTCAAGATACTTTTGGATTGCTCTGTTCAGAGGCCTAGCTCCATACTGTTGATCATATCCTTTTTCTGCTAAGAAATCTTTCGCTTTGTCAGTCAGCTCAATTTTATATCCCAAATCCGTAATTCTTCCGAATAGCTTATTTAAGCTGATTTCTATGATTTGATGAATATGTGACTTTTCTAGTGAGTTGAATACAACCACATCATCCAATCTATTCAAGAATTCTGGACTAAAAGCCTTTTTCAAAGCACTTTGGATAGTAGATTTCATCACTTCATCCATATTGTCAGTTTTGGCTTTGTTGGCAAAACCAATTCCTGCACCGAAATCTTTCAGGTCTCTTACTCCGATATTGGAAGTCATGATGATAATAGTATTTCTGAAATCTACCCTTCTTCCCAATCCATCTGTCAGAATGCCATCATCCAATACTTGAAGTAAGATATTGAATACATCTGGATGAGCTTTCTCGATTTCATCCAAAAGAACTACAGAATACGGTTTTCTTCTAACTTTCTCAGTAAGCTGTCCACCTTCTTCGTAACCTACATATCCTGGAGGTGCTCCAACCAATCTTGATACAGAGAATTTCTCCATATATTCTGACATATCAATTCGTACTAGAGAATCATCTTTGTCAAATAGGTATGTAGCTAGCATTTTGGCCAATTCCGTTTTTCCAACACCCGTTGGTCCTAGAAATATAAATGAACCAATTGGCTTTTTCGGATCTTTCAGACCAACTCTAGTTCTTTGAATTGCCTTCGTGAGCTTTTTGATTGCCTCGTCTTGCCCAATTACTTTTCCTTTAAGCTCTTCTGACATATTCAGCAATTTTGCTCCTTCTTTTTGAGCAATTCTTTTGGCAGGGATTCCTGTCATCATTGCAATCACTTCAGCTACATTGTCTTCTTCGACTTTGTACCTTTTTGATTTGCTATCCTCTTCCCACTTTACCTTGGCAGTTTCCAATTGTTCCAAGAGTTTTTTCTCTTTGTCACGCAATTGGGCAGCTTCTTCATATTTCTGGCTTTTGACAACCCGGTTTTTTTCAACTTTGATTTGCTCCACTTCCTCTTCCAGCTTCAAAATATCTTCCGGAACATGGATGTTGTTGATATGAACACGTGCACCTGCTTCATCCAAGATATCTATTGCCTTATCTGGTAAAAATCTATCAGAGATATATCTGTCAGAAAGTTTTACACAAGCTTCGATAGCTTCGTTAGTATAGATGACATTGTGGTGGTCTTCGTATTTGTCTTTGATATTGTTAAGGATTTGGACAGTTTCTTCTGGAGTGGTAGCATCTACCATTACCATTTGAAATCTTCTTGCCAAGGCTCCATCTTTCTCAATATACTGTCTGTATTCATCAAGTGTGGTGGCACCTATACATTGAATTTCGCCTCTTGCCAAGGCTGGTTTGAACATGTTGGAAGCATCAAGTGATCCACTTGCTCCACCAGCTCCTACGATAGTATGAAGTTCATCTATAAAAAGAATCACATTTGGAGATTTTTCAAGCTCGTTCATCACGGCCTTCATTCTTTCCTCAAATTGACCTCTGTATTTGGTACCAGCTACCAAAGATGCCAAATCAAGTGTCACAACTCTTTTATTAAATAAGACTCTTGATACTTTTTTCTGAATGATTCTCAATGCTAAACCTTCTGCAATTGCAGTTTTACCTACACCTGGTTCACCGATCAAGATTGGATTGTTTTTCTTCCTTCTCGACAAAATCTGCGCGACACGCTCAATTTCCTTTTCTCTACCTATGATTGGGTCAAGTTTGTCGTCCTCTGCCATTTTGGTTAGGTCTCTACCGAAATTATCCAAAACTGGAGTTCTAGATTTTTCGGCACCAGGTTTTGTAGATCCACTTGATGATCCACTACCTGAAGAAGAACCGAACAGCTTACTGCCATCTTCATCCGGATCATCAGCTTCCGCTTTAGATCTCGGACCTGAATCAGTCTGAAATTCCAACATCTCCTTTACGGAATCATAGTTGGTATCGAATTTCTGTAAAATTTGAGTGGCAATATTGTCTTCATCGCGCAGAATAGATAGCAACAGGTGTTCTGTTCCAATCAAAGCACTTTTGAAAATTTTAGCTTCTAAATAAGTGATTTTTAATACTTTCTCCGACTGCCTAGTCAATGGAATGTTGGCAAGGTTTTTTACATTGTGGTTTGCAGTGCCTTTGACTGCACGCTCCACAGAATTCCTCAGTTCGTCCAGAGGAACGCCTAACTTTTTCAATATGGAAACAGCCACGCCTTCACCCTCACGAATCATACCCAACAAGAGGTGTTCCGTACCTATGTAATCATGACCTAAGCGCAAAGCCTCTTCGCGACTTAGTGAGATCACCTCTTTGACTCTGTTTGAAAATTTTGCTTCCATTTATATCCTTTCTAAATGATTTGAAATCTTTACTAATGTTAAAGAATTTGTTTTAAAAACACAATTCTTTTAACGTTTGTTCAATGATTTTTTTGAGACTTTACCAAAATATTACTCGATTCCGGACCAACACAAAATAATAAATCAATGATACTTAAATTTGGAACAAAGTCTAAGCCAAACAATTGGCTGTAGGGAGCTGGTTGATAGATGTTGCGATCTTCAAACGGGCTTTTTGCACTTATTAAACCTCTTATGTCAATTGATTCGCTGTTTGTATCAGATTTATCAAGCTTCATTACTTTTATGTCCAACTGAAGTAGTTTCAGACAAACTGTCAGTAGTTCCATGTTGAAATCGGTTAATAAGTCAATCTTTTTTTGAAACACTTCCTCAATGTATGGAAAATAATATTCAAAAAAGGGTGCTTTTCCATAAGCGCTTTGGATTCCTCTCAAATGTACATTTACCCACTTTTGATTATAATCGATTTTGACAAGCTCTGTTCTGATTTTTTTATTGCCACCCAAAACAGGGATACTCAGTGTTTCTACCTTATTTGCGAGTCTTATTTGGCAGCGATTTCTATATGTTTGCTTTTGATAATTTTCTTGAATGTCCAATAAAACCATTTTCTCATTATGAATAGCTACAAAATGTTCAATGGGAGGTAGATAAAATAACTCTGTGATTATGGGCATTGTATTTTTGATGATTGGGGTGTTAATTAGCTTTTGAAATTTTATTTAAGAAGAATTTTTAAAGTATGTCTTCCAAATTCCCCAAACCTTCTCTTACTATCTCAATCTGATCATTTGTACAATCCAAAATTGTAGATCCAATATTGTTGCCATATCCTCCATCAATGACAATATCTACAAGGTTTTGGTATTTTTCATATATCAACTCAGGATCTGTACTATATTCAATTACGTCATCTTCATCCCTGATGGATGTAGTAAGAATTGGTTGCCCCAACTCTTTGACGAGCAACCTTGGGATTGGATGGTTTGGAACCCGGATACCGATAGTCTTTTTGTTACTGTTGAGTATTTTTGGTACAGAAGTGTTTGCTTCTAGGATAAATGTATAAGGTCCAGGAAGCGCTTTTTTCATTATTTTGAATACAGGAGTACTCAAAGCTCTCGTATATTCAGAGATATTGCTCAGGTCATAGCAGATAAAGGAAAAGTTATGCTTCTTTGCCTTTATTCCTTTGATTTGGCAAATCCTTTCTACCGCACGCTGATTGTGGATATCACATCCCATTCCATACACAGTATCTGTAGGATATATAATAACGCCACCTGACCTAAGGACATCTATGATTCTTTGGATCTTTTTTGGATCTGGATTTTCCGGATAAAGCTTTATGAATTCAGCAGCCATTTTGTTCGAATGTATTAGGTTTATAGTTTGATTTAATCTCAATTGGAGAATTTTCAACTTTTGTTATTGCAATACTTATTTACCAGTTCGTCCACAATCGGAAGATCTGCTGCTACCCAATTGAGATTGGATAGTTCGCAAAATGTTAGCCATTGGACTTTTTGATGTTCCCTAAGTTTCAATTCTCCTCCTATATAGCTACAAATAAACGGAATAAGTTCGATTTCTTTTGTTTCACTGTATTTGTGACGGGTGGTTCCAAGCTTTTCCTTCACTTCAATTTGAAGATTTAACTCTTCAAGAATCTCTCTATTTATGCATGCCTCATCTGATTCTCCATTTTCCACTTTTCCTCCTGGGAACTCCCATAATAGCGGATGAGCCATGTTTTTACCTCTTTGTGCACAGAGGATTTTTTCGTCTGAAATGATAATTGCACAAGTTACCCTAATGATTGCATGCATCAATTTTTGATTTTGATAAGCCCGATGAACAAAATTCCCTATTTTTGCGCTCAATCAAAGAGTTTTCTATTAATATTATGCTTGAGGATAAAAAAACGAAATACTATCTAATAGGTGTTATCACATTTTCGGTGTTGATGACTTCACTTTCATTCTACTTTTATCAGGCATTCTTCAGTCCAAATACGATTTTGGAAGGTGAAGAACCTTTCATGCTTGAAATCCCCAGCAATGCAACATTCAAGAATGTTTCCGATAGTCTTTATAAGGACGAAACAATTCATGATGTGATTACTTTTAGTTTTGTTGCAAAAATATTAGGATACCAAGATAATGTAAAGCCTGGATTATATAAAATCAATCCTAGGATGAGTAATTTGAATGTAGTAAAACTACTCAGATCAGCTAATCAAACACCTGTCAGGTTGACTTTCAACAATGTGCGTACGAAAGTAGATTTGGCTGAGAAAATCACCAGTAAGCTTGAATTGACAGATGAACAGTTTCTTAACTTATTGACAGATTCTGTAAATATCAGAAAGTTTGGATTTGAAGAAGAGACGATTATGGCCATGTTTATCCCAAATACTTATGAAGTTTGGTGGAATACAAGTGCCGAAAATCTCTTTGACAGGATGCATACTGAATACAGCAAATTCTGGACTGAGGAAAGAAAACAGAAAGCGAATGCACTTGGATTGACTCAAAATGAAGTTTCTACTTTGGCATCAATCGTACAAGCTGAAACACAAAAAGCTGACGAAAGACCAAAGGTGGCTGGAGTTTACTTGAATAGGTTGAGAATCAATATGCCATTGCAAGCTGATCCTACATTGGTGTTTGCTGTTGGAGATTTCAGTATCAAAAGGGTACTGAATGTGCACAAAGAAATAGACAGTCCATACAATACGTATAAGTATTTGGGTTTGCCTCCAGGGCCGATCAATTTGCCGGAAATTTCCGCTTTGGATGCAGTGCTGAACTTTGAAAACCATGATTATCTGTATTTTTGTGCCAAAGATGATTTTTCTGGCTATCATGCGTTTGCTACCAACTTGGCGGAGCATTTGATCAATGCCAGAAAATACCAAAATGCACTAAATCAAGCTAAAATTTATTGAGATGTTCAAAGCAGAAACACAAATAAGGGTACGATATGCTGAAACAGATCAGATGGGATACGTATATTATGGCAATTATGCCATGTACTTCGAAGTGGCGCGAGTAGAGGCGTTGAGATCTGTAGGTTTTTCTTATAAGAAAATGGAGGAAGAAGGAGTAATGATGCCAGTTTTGGAGCAATTTACCAAATACCTTAAACCGGGAAAGTATGATGAGCTTCTGACACTCAAAACTACAATCAAAGAAATGCCAGGTGTTAGAATTTCATTTGATTATGAGGTGTTTAATGAGAGTGAAGAAATGATCACTCAGGGAAAAACTATTCTGACATTTCTGAAAAAAAATACTCACAGACCGAGTAGACCACCGCAATATTTACTAGATTTATTGAAACCATATTTTGAATAGACTTTTTAAGTGGAAAAAATAATCAGACTTCTTTCGATCAAGTTCACCCGTAAGGCTAAAAAACTGAGACATATCCATTTTGGAAATCCTGATCAAAACCTCTATGATGTGGGTAAGATTTTTATGGAGCAGATTAGAAAGGACGAAATTATTGAAAGAGCAGGATCCGTTGCATTTAGTTTTACTGTAGCGATGTTTCCATTGTTGCTATTTTTACTAAATGTAATTCCCTACATAGGTTATTTTTTTGAAAATGTGACTACGCAGAATATTTTAAGATTTACAGAGGAGATTATGCCGGCTACTATTTATGCTGAAGCAGAATCTACTATTATGGATATAGTGAGTAAGCCAAGGCAGAGTTTGCTTTCTTTGGGTTTCTTTTTAGCACTTTTTTTGGCTACCAATGGAGTGATGTCTCTTATGAGTGCGTTTAATGCTGTGTATAGGACAAAAGAAAACAGGACATTCTTTCAGACAAGAATGATAGCTGTTGGTATTATAATGGTACTTGTATTGACTGTTTGTGGAGCTGTGGTAATTATGATTTTGGGCAGTAGTGTACTTTACAGCATATCAGAATGGGAAATTGTATCGAGTAATCTTTATTACTACTTACTTGCCTTTTTCAGGTTCTTTGTATTGCTTGCTGTTTTTATGATTGCTACGGCATACATATTTAGATTTGCACCTGCTGTTCATGATAAATGGAAATTTTTCTCAACAGGATCTACCACTGCTGGGCTGTTGATTACAGCAGGATTTTATTTGTTTTCTTACTACCTGAATAATTTTGCTACTTATAATAAGCTCTATGGCTCCATTGGGACAATGCTGGCTGTGATGTTATGGTTGTTTATCACTTCTTTGATCATATTGGTTTGCTTTGAGATCAATGTGTCTTTAGACAAAGCTGCCAAGAAAAAAATGGTGACAAGGGCGCTAGAGAATACTTTGTGAGAAAGATACTAGATACTAGAACCGAGAGACGAGATAAGAGAAGGATAAGCCTGAAAGGCTTTAACATTTGAATAGCCCTCGGTGAAACCGGGGGGATGAAAACACAATTGTAGCGTAACACGACCCTGAAAGGGTCGAACATTGAGGTGTTGATAATTGAGGATTAAGAAGCGAGAGGCGAGAGGATGATAAATCTACCTTCTGAATTTTAAGAACTCAATTACCTCCGTATACTCCAGGACGGTAGTTTTTATCCAATATCCATTATCTTTCCTCAACAGTCATCCATATTTAACCGAGCAATCTCACTACCTCTGTTTGCAGCTAAGGCAAGGTATCTGCAGGCACTGGGATCTTTGAGTAGTTTTTTGCAAAGACCTAATTGTGTCAGAGAGTTGACGTGGTCTGGATCCTTTTCTAGATAGGCTTCAAAATCCTCAATCGCCCACTTTACATAGCCAAATGACATTCGAGCCAATCCTCTATTGTATAATGCCGTAAGGTTGTCAGGATCATACATCAGACACATGTTAAATGAACCTGCTGCTCCATCGGGGATGCCCATTTTTGACCGGGCTATCCCTTGGTAAAAATATGTTTTGGAATCTCTTGGTTTTAGTTTTGCAGCAATTGAAAAAAACTCATCTGCGCTTTTGTAATTTTCATTCATCAAAAAAGATCTTGCCAAAAGATAAACTATTTCAAAGTCATTTTCATCATGTTTAGCTGCAATCAATAGATTTTTTTGGGCATTTTCATAATCTTCTATTTTCCAATACAATTTTCCAATGCCGCCGTAAGCCTGTGCATAGTTCGGATCTATGCTAAGGATTCTTTTATAATCAGCCATTGCTTTTTGAAATTCTTCAAGTTCTTCATAAGCTCTTGCTCGAAGGTGTAGTGACTTGATATCTGTGACATTCATAAAAAGTGTAGAAGAGAATTCAGAAATAGCTTTTTCATATTCTCCATTTCTAAAATGGATTTCTCCTTCGGAAAAACTACCGAAACAAGAAGTTAGAGCAAAAAAGGCAAGAGCTAAATACTTGGTAATGTTTTTCATAGTAATGGAATTTTATCAAAACTAATAAAATAGCTGATGAATAAAAAAATAATTCTGAATAATTATATGTCTATCCAATCCAGAATCCAAAGTGGTGTCGTATATGCAGTATACTAAAAACATTGAGCCATGTTCAAAAAAATAATAATTGGATGTCTTGCCATTTTTGCAGCATTAGTTGTGACTTTGGCAGTTCATATCTATTTGGTGACGCAACCCAAAAATGATGGAAAACCAAATTTGACGATGAGTAGGATTGATTTTGTGAATCAGTTGGATTCGTTGGAAGCGATCAGCGTAAAAAATCACACCAGTAAATTGGATGGTGTAAGAGACGTCAGGATGAATGTGAAGTCCGGTCATATGGTTTGTTTATATGACAGAAATAAACAAGCTCCAAGTGATATTATAGAGTCAATTAGCAAAGATTTTTATTTGGAGGCAAGTCTTTACCAGCCCTCAGATGAAATGTTAGCTCAAAGTTGTCCAGCGATAAACAAAAGTTCACTTACCTACAAATTGGGGGCTTTTTTTCAAAGAACATTTGAAAATTAAACTAAAACCAAATTTTAATGATTATGAAAAAAGTAAATTACTGGTTAGCCAGTGCTTTGATTGGATCCATGGTTGCATTTTCGTCTTGTAAAGATGACAATGATCAACTCAGGATGATGGACGATTCGTTTTATGCAGTTCAATTGGGAGGTGAAACTCGTGTTTCAGATCCCGATAACCCTGGACAAACGATCGAGCAAGGTTTTTTGAACCTTAGGACAGTTGTGACAAACACTGTATTGACAATAGCAACAAATGAAGGCGGTAAGTACGATGCCTTGCAGCCTTACTTTAGTGTATTGTTGACTGAAGTTGGAAATGGACAAACCTCAGGATTTACGACTCTTGTAAGGGATTTTACAGAATTCTTGGCAGAGGCTACCGGTTCACAAAATTTCACCTATAGTGGTTTGGATATGGAAGCAGCACATGATCCAGTTCGAAACCCAAGGATGAACGGTAGAATCAACAATGCTGATTACGACTTATTCGTACAAGCTGTCGTAGAAGGAGCAGCACAAGCTAACATCACATCAAATGAGGTTTTAGGTCCAGTTGGTCAATTATTGGAATCTGTGAGGGAGCCAATCGTTCAGAGAGCTGATAATGAAGGTTTAGATCTTTATACTAGATTAGGTGGCAATGCCATGATCGATGTGTCTGGAGATAACGAACCAGAGAGATTAGTAGAAGCTGGATATGCTCCATTGGAGGCAGTGGTTACCAGTACGGTAATGATCATTGCTGGAAACGAAGGAGGAAAATATAATGCGTTGCAACCTTATTTCTCTGTTTTGCTAGCCGAGGTAGGTGCAAATAATACTTCAGGATTTACAGCTTTGGTAACAGATTTCTCTGAATTTTTGGCTGAAGCTATCGGATCTGTAAACATCGAATATTCAGGATTGAATATGGTAGATGCACACAATCCTGCTACAAATTCAAGAATGACTGGATTGGTTTCTGCAGCGGATTATGATCTATTTATCGAAGCAGTGGTAGAAGGAGCAGTAGAAAACAATGTCCCTGAGAGCGTAATTGGAGAATTTGGTGCTTTGTTGACAAGCCCAGGTTTGAAAGATGCGATTGTGCAGAGGTAAATTGATTTTAGATATCGATTTAATTTGAAAAAGACCAGCTTTGAGATAAGGCTGGTCTTTTTTTAAATAGAAAAAAAATGGCAAATTAATATGGTCATGATAAAGCTCAAAAATTTTGTTTTCAAAGCTCAAAAATCCAAATAATTGAGCATATCTGTTAGTGTTTTTGAGCTTAACCTTCCAACTTTACAACTTTTTAACCTTTTAACCTATTTAACTAATAATAAAAGTTTATAATATTAGAGTTTAGAAGTTTAGAAAAAGCGCGTTGCAAGCCTAACTTTCAAACCTTCCAACTTTCTAACCTTTTAACCTACAATGAAAGTTTAGATGTTTAAGGTTTTGAAGTTTACTGTAAATCACTTTTTTTATTTGGACTGGGTTTTTATTTCTAAAACAGCCAAAAAGATTAAATATTTTAATATTCTTAATTTGACAAAATTAAATTCTTAATTGGGGGGGGTAGTTTTTTAGTTGAAATTTTATTTTGTATTCCTGTCTTTGATTAATCCAATTCTATCAAAATCATCAGTCCATTGGGAAAAGAATTTTTGGAATTGTTAATTTCTGAACCTATACTTGCTTCATAATGCTTTTTACTTTTAAGTGGTCTATTAATTATTTAAACGCTGTGATATGCAAATATTTAGGTTAGGGTTATTATCAGATTTTAGAATAATTCGAAGTTGTATTGATTTGACTAGAGAGAGTTTTCATAGCTAGGAGCGAATTCTAGTTATACAAGTTTAGTTTTTTTGAAGTATTTACAACAACTCTTTTATTTATGAAAAACAATATTTTTCCGGCAGCGATTATACAGCAAACGGTAGAAGTTTACGATTCCCACATCAGTGTGCAGTCCAAAGCAATTTATTTATTATTTCTTGGGATTTTATTGGCTGGAATCATTGCGCTACCACTGATCTATGTGGATGTGGCAGTACAGTCTAGGGGGACTTTTCAGTCAGCTTTGCAGCGCAATTCTCTGATGAGCTCGGTAAGTGGAAGATTGGAAACATGGAATCTGAAAGAAAACCAAAAAGTCAAAAAAGGAGATGTTTTGGCGCTGGTCAGAGGAGAGGTTTTGAATCTGGAGATGCAGGGGTTGGAGATATTTAAAACGAAGTAACGATGTCAAATATTTTTTTTCAATAACAACTCAAAAGCTTCGAAAATGTCACAGAAATTAATTGAGAGAATTTCCAGATTGGATCAACTTATTAGACTTAAGTCTACAGGAACACCAAAAGAGTTAGCCAACAGACTAGAAATTTCTGAAAGCACTTTATATGAAACAATTTCTATGATGAAGCAATTAGGAGCACCAATAAACTATGACAAACTAAGAAAAAGCTATTATTATCAAGCAGAAGGAAAAATAGAAATAAAATTTATAAAAAAATAATATACTCCGGTTTTTTTGGAGTGTGCCAATTTATTATTGTATAAAATAAAATTTTATGATCGATAGTAAGGAGTATGCCGTGAAAAAGCAAAATAAAAAAAGTGATGACATTTTTTATGCTTCATTAGTTGATTTTTTTAATCCATTGTTTTTAATAAAGCAAGATCAAATAGAAATGCTTAAGAAAGCATCTAAATCTTATTTCAAAGGAATGATTCTTTTAGATAATGTAATCGATGGAGATCTTAATAAGTACTTCCTTTATGATGCAATTCAATTGTTTGAGAATGCAATAAAAGAATTGAGTGTGCATTTTCATAGCTCTCATATTTTTTGGAGTGATTTTGAAAAATTAAAAGCCTTTTATTTTACTACTATTAAAAATGAAAAAAAAATTAGTAATGGGCAAGAGCATATAAGTGAACTTGAATTTGAGAGTATAGCCAAGGGTAAATCTTCAATATGCTATGTGATAATTCATGCACTTAGATATCTTTCAAGCACTGAGGAACGAAATGAAAAAGTTGCTTTTGAACTCTTAAAATGTCTAGAAGAAATTCATATCGCTTTTCAATATCAAGATGATATAGACGATTTTTATAAAGATTTGGTTTTTGGGCAACGCACTTATGCTCATGTATTGGTTGAGAAAGGGCTTGGAGTTGTTAATAAAATTCAGGTGAATGATAAATTTAAGTTACTCCATAAATATTTATACGTTTCTGGGATTGCTGAAAAGTTAATAGAAAATGCAATAAATCATTTTTTAAATGCAAGAGAAATTTCGAGCCGCTTTGAACTCGATGAACTTAACAAGTTTCTTGAAATTGAAGTGAAAAAATGTAAAGCTCAAATCTCAGAGATTAATCTGCTAATTTCAAAGGCAAAAACAAAAAGTACCCATAAAATTGAAAAATTGGAAAGGGTGGAGTCTAATCTTGATTTTCTAGTTAAAGATTCTATTGTAAAAGGTGTTGAATTTTTAAAAAGTAGTATAGATGGAAACGGTCAATTGTCAGACTTTATCACAGGGGCTGGAATAGGAAAAGATTGGGTTTCTTACTATAGCGCATTTATGTTATCTGGGTTTGAGGATTCTAAAGATATCAAAATTGATTTTAAGTTATCAAACGTTTTTTTGTTTTGTAACGAGGCTTCAATAGGGTATAACAAATCCGTTATTCAAGATGCAGATTCATTAGCATTTTTTTTGGCAGCACAATTTTTAAATTTCCATGGGGATCTCTCAATTAGAAAGTTAAATGAATTGAAAAATTTTCAGCATAAAAATGGTGGTTGGAGTACTTATAATAAAGAAAATGAATTAAGAGAAATCTTGAACCTTTCAAACCACCAAAGTGTGGAAGGCTGGCTTTCTCCACATAATTGCGTCTCGGCAAGTATTTGCTATATTTTATCTCTAATTCCTGAAATGTATGATGATTTCCTCAATACTGCGAAATACTTGAAAAGTAAAATACTGCCCAATGGAGAAATACAGTCCTATTGGTGGTCTAGCTCAATCTATGCAACTGCATGGACAGTTATCGCATTTAGTCAAGATCAAAATTTAAAAAATAAATGTGTATCATCAGTCAATTGGTTAATTAGAAATCAATCTGAAACTGGGGGCTGGCTAGATCCTTTTTCTAGGAAAGAGAGTTTTTTTTATACTGCATTAGCTTTGAGAGCACTATGCGAGTACAATTTCGAAGATAATAGAACATATATTTTGAAAGGATTCAGATTCATTTTGAATAATCAACTGATTGATGGAAGCTGGGTGTCAGAAAGAATATTAGCTATTCCTGCTACTGACGTGAAAAATCAAGAAGATGTAATTTCTTGGAGAAAAAGCTCTTTTGGTGTTAATGTTTTAGTAGATGATTATAAGAAAGTATTTACTACAGTTTCAGTAGTTGGTGCACTTTTAAAATTTAAGTCTATAAAGATATGATTTTTTTAAAAGAACATATCATTACCCCGTTTGATAAAAATAGGTGGGTGGTAAATACAAATGATGGAATTCATCTCTTGATAAATAATGAAACAAGAAAACTCCTGAATATTGTTGTGAATTGCACCGATTTAGGTAGTGCAACATCTCAGTTCAACGATGAATATTCTCAAAATCTTAGCCTAAATGATTTTGAATGTTTGATAGTAAACAAGTTTAGTGGTTCAGGTATTCTTGTCAATTTTGAGAGTAATTTAAAAAAAAGCTACATGTCAATAAAAATACCTTTGCTAAGTTCAAAATTAGCAGGATATGTTTCTCAACCTTTTAAGCATTTATTCAATCCATTAATTTTTTGGTTTAGCCTAATGTTATATAGTACTCTCTTGATTTTTTTATCAATAAAGTATTTTTCATTTGATTTTGATTCAATACGGTTATTGGATTTAGTGTCCTTTTCAGTCCTTTTTTATACTTCTATGCTCATTCATGAATTAGGGCATATTGCAGCTTGCAAGTATTTTAAGGTGAAACATGGTGAGATTGGTTTTGGTTTTTATTTGATATTTCCTGTTGTATATGCCCAGATTACGAATGTATGGTCACTGAAAAAACATCATAGAATTATCACAAATCTAGGTGGAGTTTATTTAGAACTTTTTTATGCTTCAATGATTAGTTTGTTTTTCTTATTTACTTATAATTATGTCTATCTATATGTGTCATTATTAATTTTTATAAAAACGATATCGGAATTAAATCCCTTTATAAGATATGATGGATATTGGATTTTATCTGATTTGACAGATACGCCCAATCTTTTACTTAAATCCAACGAAGCTGTAAAAGCCTTTTTTTCTAAAGACAAAAGATCTGGTTTGTTTATGAAAGAAGGATTTATTTGGATATTGATCTATGGTATTATGAATGTCTTAATTGTGGGGTTTTATATGTGCATAATTTTGGTGAATTATTGGGAAGATATCCTAGATTTTCCAGCAAAAATCATAACAGCATTTCATGAATTATTTTTGGGTTCGACTGAATCAATTATAACCCTTATTTCATTACGGTATTTATTGATCGCAGGATTTTATATCCTATTGTTAAAATTAGGAATATCACTATTGGCTAGAATTCCGAGAAAAAAATCTTTAGAAAAAAACTTGGCTTAATTGGAGTGTGTCAGGTTTGTTTATAATTAACACTCCATTAGATAATTAACAAATAACACAATGAAACAAATTAATGAAGTGGTGGAGAACAATCTCCAGATTGCTCAACTTTTCGAAGTTGAAGAACTTGAAGAAAGAGTAGAGTTCGGGAAATGGTCAGGTAAAGCAGAAGGTGGTTATACCTGTAGCGGAGGGGATTGTGATGGGAAGATGAAAGTAGAGGCAACTTACACGATCAAGTTTTAAAATCAAATTGGATTGGCGAATGGTCAAAAACTATTCGCCAATTTTCCAAAGAATTGAGATTACTAAAAAAAATGAATTAATTTGTTATTATGAAAAAAATTGCTCTTTGCCTGCTAATTATGTTTCTTTTTACTTTAGCATATGGCCAAAAGATAGATGGGTTTTTAATAGATGAACACTCCAAAGAACCTGTATCTTATGCTCACATTTATTCCAGTCAAAGTAAAAAAGGAACGTTAAGCAACGAAAAAGGTCAATTTGAATTATCTGGACTATCTGAAAATGATACTTTATTTATTTCACATACTGGCTATGAGTCTTATAATAAATTTTTAACCAAAGACTGTTTTCAATCAGGATTAACAATCAATTTAAAACCTAAAGAAATTGTACTTGATGAAATAACAGTTTTTAGTACAGATGTGGAAGAGATCGTCCAACGTGTAATGGATTATCTTAGATACAATCGCATAAACTATAAAAAAGGGTTTTATAGGCAAAGCGCTTACATGAATGATAATGCGACAGAGTGGATTGAAGCATTTTATGACGTTGCTATTTCTGCAAATGGGATTCAAGAAATTAAAATTGACCAAGCGCGTTTTGCCAGAATAAAATTCAATCCTGAAATTATTTTCTTTTCGCATGTAAATTTTTCTTACATGACTGTTGGTAATGTACTGTATTCTCCAATTTCAGATGATACTTTTAATAGAATGATGAAACCTTTTGGGGAAAATTTTACCCACAAGTATCAATTTAATATTGAGCAAGTGTATTCAGAAGCCAATCAAGAGTTTATTGTTGTGAAATTTGAACCCAAACCAGAGTTTGCTGAAACAAATGCTATTTTTACTTATGGTGAATTCACTTTCAATACGACAACAAATCAGCTTATAAAATATATGGCATACATAGATCATTCATTAGGAGCGGCTGATATTCGTGGATATACTGGTACAAAAATTATTGAAGTTAAGAATCCCTCTCACTCTTTTGAATTTGTGTTTTCAGAAAAGTCAGGAGAAATAGATTATATCAGTGTTAATTATAAATATGATTTGATTCAAAATGGAAAGATTATACCATCAAAGGTGTCCTCTATATTTTTTACATACGAAGTACTTGAAAAAAAGCCTAAAAATCTCAGGCAGCCAAATATTGAGTTAGAAAGTGTAAAAAACTTTGAGCGTGCTAAATACAAGCCAAAATTTTGGAAAGATAATCCGGTAGTAAAGCTTACAGCTGAGGAAGAAGCCATAATAGCTTCATTCGAAAGAGAGAATGCATTTGGCACATACTTTAAATAGGAGGAATCATGAACATTAAAAAAACAGTTTGTTTAATTGCGATCTTATGGTTTTGTATCTCTCAAAACTACGGGCAAAGAATCAAAAATCTTGATAGTCTTATGACAACATGTTTTGTAGAAAAAGACAATTTTTCTTCCAGCTTAAAAATTAATGATAATATAAATTTAACTAATTTAATTTTAAAAAAATATAACCCAGTATTTAAATATAACTTAAATTATTTAAAAGAGTATGAGTACAAGAGCTATAATATGAGAGAGTATTATATATTTCATAGACTTAATACCACACCAGGTTTTTTAAGGGATAGTTATCGCCTACCGCCTTACGTTGACCATCAGAAAGTGGAAGTAATTAAGAAAAAGAGGTGATTTATTAAATACCTCTTGTAGAATCAGCCGAATTGGAGTCCCAACTTGTAGAATCGATTACCTCAGCGGGTACGATCAAAAGGTTTGGGGCTGAAGAACACGCCAATATCAAAACAGAGGTGAGGTTTGTGTCCTTGCTAAGGACAGTTTACCAATCTGGGTTGAACAATATCTTTTCGGGAACCTCTTCGGAAGTAATCTCAAGGCTTTTTACTATCATCCTTCTTTGGGTAGGTGCAGGTTATGTCCTGAAAAATGAAATAACACCCGGCGAACTGATGTCTTTTTATGCCCTGACAGGATACCTGACTGGTCCCGTTTCCAGTTTGATCGGTATGAACAAAACCATTCAGAATGCATTGATAGCGGCTGATAGGCTTTTTGAAATCATGGATCTAGAGGTAGAGAGTTCTGCCGATACATTTCCCATCAAAAAGGAAAATGTGGGAGACATCACTTTCAAAAACGTGAATTTCAGATATGGCTCCCGGGCCAATGTTTTTGATGACCTTAATATTACTTTTCCGAAAGGTAAAATCTCGGGAGTAGTAGGGGAGAGTGGTTCGGGCAAGAGTACCCTGGTATCCCTGCTCCAGAATCTTTACCCCCTCCAATCAGGCAATATCCATATAGGGGAGCATGATATCAAATTTATCGACAATGTAAGTTTGCGACAAATTGTCTCCGTGGTACCTCAGCGCATAGACCTTTTTGCAGGGAATGTATTGGAAAATGTGGCTTTGGGGGATTACCAGCCTGATATGCAGAAGATCGTCGGTATTTGCAACAAGTTGGGCATGATGGATTTTATAGAAAATTTACCCAATGGTTTCGGGACATATTTGGGAGAAAATGGAGCATCACTCTCAGGAGGGCAAAAGCAGCGGATAGCCATCGCAAGGGCACTTTATAGAGACCCTGAAATCCTTATCTTAGATGAAGCCACAGCTTCCCTAGATCCAGGTTCGGAGCAGTTTGTACAGCAGACCATTCGAATGCTCGCCACCGAAGGCAAGACCATCATCTTTATAACCCACAGACTGGCAGCAGTACAGGATTTTGACAGATTATATGTATTGGACAAAGGAAAACTGATCGAAGAAGGTACCCATACAGAGTTGCTTGCCAAAGAAGGCAAATACTTCGAAATGATCCGTAAGCAATTGGTGGTGCTGTAATGTTAAACGTTAAGCGTTCATCGTTAAACGTTAAACGCTTAACGTTTAACCTTCTAACCTTCCAACTTTACAACTTTCTAACCTTTTAACTATTTAACCAAAAAAACATGGAATTTATCAGACAAATTGAGAGATTGCAGCTGTTGAACAAGCTGGTAAGGGAGCAGCGGACAGGAAGTCCGGAGGAATTTGCGGAGAGATTGGGGGTGAGTAGAGCAAAGCTGTATTTGATGCTGGATGAACTGAGGGATGAGGGGGTTGAGATTAGGTTTTCAAAGCGGTCAAATTCGTTTGTTTATGAGAATTGCAACGGGGTGTCAGTGGTGTTTTCTCTGAAGGTTCTTGGGTCAGATGAAGTCCGGAATATCTCTGCAGGAAAAATTTCAAATTATTTTCCAGCGTCTAAAATTTTAGACGGAACTATCTTTTCTTTGGTTTATGATCAATCAGCAAATCAACATGCTAGCTAATTCGATTTGCTTGGGAGAGATTGGGAGGACCCGATGCCCGGAAAAGGTTGGGAAAAAAATGAAAATTTATTTAGATTATGAACAATTTAAAAGAATTGAGTTTTGAGGAGATGCAGGAGGTAGATGGGGGAGGTTGGATGATCATTGCAGGGATTTTTGCAGTTGCAATTTTGACAGACATGGCTATGAATCCTGGTGAAACAATCGAAGTATTTAAAAGAGGTTATGAAAAAGGAGCAGAAGATGGAAAAAATTAATATAGAAAATTTCAAGAATTTGAGTGAGTCAGAACTTCTTCAAATTGAAGGCGGTGGTCTTACAGAAATAACAGCAAAAATAGTTGAATGTGCGGGATACTGTGTAGGATGGTTAAGTTCAAGAAAAGGTGCAACACCAGCACATCTTTCAGCATTGGATGGCCCTAATGGTAGGTGTACGTATTGATTTATAGCAATAATTGATGTAAATCCATTTTAGAAAAAGGGGTTTGCATCAATTTTTATTACTATTTGGTAGTAATTGAAATTTGTAAAATGATGAAAAATATACTTTGCTCACCTAAAATATTACATTTTAAAAAGATTTTTATTCTTTATTTAATTGGTTATTTTCTTGCTAGCCACTACCGTTCATATCAAAATAGCCATAGTTTCTTTGATTTTGGGTTGGCAGATTCTGGTGTTGGATTGGTATCTATTATTATTGTTTATTTGATTTTTACACCTCCAAGTAAATCAAGAATGCAAGCAAGAAAAATCTTATTTTTGGTATTATTCGCTTATCTAAGCCAAGAGATTTATTGCTACTTTTTCCCTGGTTTTGTTGGGACTTTTGATTTCAAGGATATGATCTATTATGTTTTAGGGTTTGTATTTGTGTATTGGTTTGATGTAAAGAGGAGGCGTGTAATCTGAAGTCAAATTGAATTATGGAATGAAGTGGGCGATTATTTTCCATGGAGTCTATAATGCTATCTTGATCATACCAGCAGTGTATTTTTATGAAGTTTGAACGTGTAATATCGACCATCCCTACGGGACTTTTGCCGAGTCGCAAGTTTCTTGGGTCGGTGGGTTGAAATCCACCGTTATGAAGTCGGTCGTGCCGCTGGCACTGAAAAGCTGGTATATCGACTGGAAGTGGGATTTGCTATCAGCTCCATAGGAGTGACCGATATACTAATCATGGATTTCAATCAATGACAAGGAGTTAGCCATGCTATCCAAAAGTCCTGTAGGGACGGCCGATATGGTTTTTGACTAGTGTAATTTGTCTTTCTTTAGACTCTTCAGGGTCGGAAAGATTAAGGCGTTTTATTCGTTTATTATTGGTTTTTAGCCATTGTTTTATTATGTAACCTTTTCATAGTTGGTTGACAATAGAGACTTGTTTGATTATCAGAAGCTATTAATTTAAAAAAAATAAATATCAATAATAAACTACTGCCCTGTAAGGGCAAGAGCTTCTAACAATGGGTGCAGCCCATTGCACAAGATGCTGCTATTATCAGTAATGCCCTGAAAGGGCATCTGAATAATCAAGTTTTAGAGATTTCTATGCTAGCTAATTTGATTTGCCAGAGCGAGATTGGGAAAACCCTATGCCCGGAAAAGGTTGGGAAAAAAATGAAAATTTATTTAGATTATGAACAATTTAAAAGAATTGAGTTTTGAGGAGATGGTGGAGGTTAAGGGAGGATTGGCACCACTTGTTATTTGGGGGGTTGCCATTGGTTGGAACTATATCGGTGGATGTTTAGCCCTTGGAGCAACAATTGGGGCAACAGTTACAGCAACTCAGCATGCTAAAGAGTAGTAGATTTTAAACAGAAATATTATGGAAGAATTATTGATTGATAAGCCTGTGAAACTAAACTTGGTTGAACTGAGTAACACAGATATGGTTGATATTAATGGTGGTGAGCCTTTGACATTCGGAGCAATTTGTATAGCAGCAGGTGTCGGACTTGGCTGCGTAATCATAGGAGCCGCTGTAGGGTATGGTATTTATCGAGGGATTAGGTATTTAACTGAATAAATACTTTTTTAGAGTAAAGGAGATTTATTTTCTTTGCTTAATTTAAATTTATGCTGTAAAACAATTAATTATGAAAAAAATGTTAGAAAAAGTTATGGCTTATTGCTTTCTATTTGGAATTTTTCTTGGAGCTGTAGTTGCATTTATTCAACATGTAAAATCCTAATCCCATAAGTAGTTGAAGTATAATAGCGTTTTTACAAAAAAAATAAGTATTTGGAATATATAACAAAGATAGATCTTATGTATTCTACAGCATCGTCATAGGAGTGACCGATGTATTAGTCATGGATTTCAATCCATGACAGGGGGATTTCCGTGTTTTTCAAAAGTCCCGTAAGGACGGCCGATATGGTTTTTGACTAGTGTAATTTGTCTTTCTTTAGACTCTTCAGGGTCGGAAAGATTAAGGTGTTTTATTCGTTTATTATTGGTTTTTAGCCATTGTTTTATTATGTAACCTTTTCATAGTTGGTTGACAAAAGAGACTTGTTTGATTATCAGAAGCTACTAATTTTAAAAAATAAATATCGATAATAAACTACTGCCCTGTAAGGGCAAGAGCTCCTAACAATGGGTGCAGCCCATTGCACAAGATGCTGCTATTATCAGTAATGCCCTGAAAGGGCATCTGAATAATCAAGTTTTAGAGATTTCTATGCTAGCTAATTTGATTTGCCAGAGCGAGATTGGGAAAACCCTATGCCCGGAAAAGGTTGGGAAAAAAATGAAAATTTATTTAGATTAAGGAAAATTTAAAAGAATTGAAGAGTAGATAAAGTATAAATCAACGCAGTTATGAAAAAGAAAACATTTCAATTTTTAATAATTGTAGCCTCTTTCCTTTTGTCACTGATGATATTCAATGATTGGGATGATTTCAAAAGGGGCTTGAAAGGAGAACGCTCACTCCAAAAAAGTGAAAATACTAATTGACTTATAATTAGTAGTAATTGATATCTTTTATCTATGAGTTTTAATCCAATATCTAATTTAGCAATTGTATATTTTGAGGTTTAACTATTATTTCCTCCATCCCTACGGGACTTTCCCTTCATCACAAGTTTGTTGGGTCAGTGGGTTGAAACCCACCGTTAAGATGTCTGTCGTGCCGTTGGCACTGGAAAGCTGGTATATCGACTGGAAGTGGGATTTGCTATCAGCTCCTTAGGAGCGACCGACGCATTATTCATGGATTTCAATTCATGACAAGGAGATTACCATCCAACCGTGAAGTCCGCTAGGGATAAGTTAGATGGTTTGATGATCAATCAGTAAAGATATCTTTCATCCCTACGGGACTTTTGCCGAGTCGCAGGTTTCTTGGGTCGGTGGGTTGAAACCCACCGTTAAGATGTCGGTCGTGCCGTTGGCACTGGAAAGCTGGTATATCGGATGAAAGTAGGATTTGCTATCAGCTCCATAGAAGCAACCGATGTATTAGTCATGGATTTCAATCCGTGACAAGAAGATTTTCGTGTTTTCCAAAAGTCTCGTAGGGACGGGCGAAATGGTTTGATGATCAATCAGCAAATCAAAAAACTGCTGAAACGATTTGTATGAAAAAGTTTTTGAGGTATTTTAGCCCAAATTGTTTTAGTTAGATTTTTGCGTACAAAACAGAGGTATTTAAATATGACAAAATTTTTAATTCCACTATTTGGGTTACTGCTTTTCTTTTTTTCTTCAGAAGGGCAGACTTTATACAAAGGGAAAATAATTAATAAAGTGACTGAGATTTCCATTCCATTTGCCCATCTGCGCATAGATAATACAAATATAGGTACTGTCGCCAATTCGAATGGTGAATTTTCTATTGTCGTACCTAATCGCTATCTCAAGAATGATTTGGTGGTTTCATGCATGGGGTATAAAAACGAAATTTTCCCCATTTCTAAATTGTCTGATAAAAAGAATATCATTCGATTGGAGGAAGAAACTAACACACTTGCTACTGTGGAAGTACTTGCTGTGGACATTGCCAGATTGATAGTGGAAAGAGCTATAGATAGAATACCCCAAAACTACCCTGCAAATAGTGAGCGATTAATAGGGTTTACAAGAGAGATAGTAAGTCCTGATAGCAATTTCCAAATGCCATATTATATAGGAGAGGCGGAGGTAGAGGCACTGAAAGAAGGGTATGAAAAGAGAGTTAAAAATGGAGATGTGAAGCTTATTAAGGGAAGAAATTATATTGGAGAAAATTATGAAAACATCAATGTTCGATTTTATGGAGGTGCTCATGACCAACATAATTTTGATTGGGTAGCGAAAAGAAGTGGCCCTCTGAATAAGAAAAACCTTGATAAATATGTTTTTGATATTGCCGATACCCTTAGGCAAGATGGGAGGGATATTATTGTAGTATCTTTCAAACCTGAAAATAATGTCAATTCACGAATTGGTAAGTTACACATTGCAGATGAAACTTACGCTATAGCGAGGATTGAGAACTATCATACTATTGGTAAATCACAGAGCTTTGAAAACTCAATAAAAAGTAAGTTGTCGGGATACAATAGATTATACATGGAATATCAAATAGATTATACAAACTATGATTCCTTGTGGCGCTTTTCTCATGGGTTTTATAAGACAGCTTTTAATAAAGAGAACGATTTTATTTACCTGAAAAGCCAATATGTCACCACTGATTTTTATCAATCAGAAGAAGCCATACCTTATGCAGACCGAGTACAATACAGGGATGTTTTCCTGAATAAAGTTCAAGGGTATGATCCTGAGTTTTGGGAAGGCCATAATGTAATGCCTTTTGAACACAACATTCCTTATCAAAGCAAAGATGAATGGGAGAAATCCACAATTGATAAAAGATCAAGAACAGATAAGATCATTTCAATATTAGAGCGGTTTAGAACATCTTTTGCTCTTGTTTACGGTAATTCCATTTCTCCTAGAGTTTGGCTTGATATGAATCAATTAGGTACATCGTGGACGGGGGAAAAGGAAAGTATGACATCCACTTTTTTTGGCTATTCAAGCTTTATCAAATATGAATTGGGGAAATCATGGATTGTAGGATTTGAGGAAATTAGCTCATTTGCAACAAGGAGATTTCGCAGTCAGATGGCAACTATTGAGTGGGAGAGAAAGCTATTTCCAAGATCGAGGCCAGTTTATCTAAGTCTTGGGGCTAAGACAGGCTATTCCATGAATGGAACCAAACTTGGAGATTTCAGAAGTGATCAAAGGTTTGAACTAAATGGTAGAAGATTGGACAGTGGTGGGTATGATGTGATTTTTGAGTCAAGAGGTTTTGGAGTAGTTCCTTTTATGTCATTGTCTTTGGAAAAAAGCCGTAGGCTGAAGTTTTACGGAGAAGCAAGTTTACCATTCATTTTGTACAATAATTATGGTGTGCATATCAAAGAGCAAAGAGGATTGTTTAAAAAATCAGTTTGGCTGAAAGAGAAGGACTACGAATCTTCGATCCAGGTAAGTGAACATTCAAATAATGAGAGGCTATCGAGAAACGGAATCCTTTCTGCTGGAATAGTTTTATCATTTTGATTTTTGAAATTCTGTAACTATCATTTTATATACATTATATTTATAAGACCAAAGGATATTATATCGTCCATCCCTACGGGACTTTTGCCGAGTCGCAAGTTTCGTGGATCAGTGGGTTGAAACCCACCGTTAAGATGTCGGTCGTGCCGCTGGCACTGGAAAGCTGGTATATCGGATGAAAGTGGGATTTGCTATTAGCTCCTTAGGAGCGACCAAGATATTAGTCATGGATTTCAATCCATAGCAAGGAGTTAGCCATCATACCATGAAGTCTGCTAGGGATGAATGATATGGTTTGGGGTCAATCAGCAAAGATATCGTCCATCCCTACGGGATTTTTGCAGAGTCGCAAGTTTCTTGGGTCGGTGGGTTGAAACCCACCGTTAAGATGTCTGTCGTGCCGCTGGCACTGGAAAGCTGGTATATCGGATGAAAGTGAGGTTTGCTATCAGCTCCACAGGAGTGATCGATGTATTAGTCATGGATTTCAATCCATGACAAGGATTTAGGCATCCAACCATGAAGTGCAGTAGGGAAGTGTGATATAGTTTGATGATCAATCAGCAAAGATATCGTCTATCCCTACGGGACTTTTACCGAGTCGCAAGTTTCGTGGGTCGGTGGGTTGAAACCCACCGTTAAGATGTCTATCGTGCCGCTGGCACTGGAAAGCTGGTATATCGACTGGAAGTGGGATTTGCTATCAGCTCCGTAGGAGCGACTGATGTATTAGTCATGGATTTCAATCCATGATAAGGGGATTGCCATGCTATCTAAAAGTCCCGTAGGGAAGTGTGATATGGTTTGATGATCAATCAGTAAAGATATCGTCCATCCCTACGGGACTTTCGCCGAGTCGCAAGTTTCGTGGATCAGTGGGTTGAAACCCACTGTTATGACGTCGGTCGTGCCGCTGGCACTGGAAAGCTGGTATATCGGATGAAAGTGGGATTTGCTATTAGCTCCATAGGAGCGACCAAGATATTAGTCATGGATTTCAATCCATAGCAAGGAGTTAGCCATCATACCATGAAGTCTGCTAGGGATGAATGATATGGTTTGAGGTCAATCAGCAAAGATATCGTCCATCCCTACGGGATTTTTGCTGAGTCGCAAGTTTCGTGGGTCGGTAGGTTGAAACCCACCGTTATGATGTCTGTCGTGCCGCTGGCACTGTAAAGCTGGTATATCGGATGAAAGTGAGGTTTGCTATCAGCTCCGTAGGAGCGACTGATGTATTAGTCATGGATTTCAATCCATGACAGGGGGTAGATATGCTATCCAAAAGTCCCGTAGGGACGGCCGAAATGGTTTGATGATCAATCAGCAAATCACCATGCTAGCTAACCTGATTTGCTTGGGAGAGATTGGGAGTTCCTAATGCCCGAAAAAGGTTGGGGAAAAATGAAAATTTATTTAGATTATGGAAAATTTAAAAGAATTGAGTTTAGCCGATCTTCGAGAGTATGGAGGAGGAAATACTGTTTTAAAACTAACTCAAAATGGTGTTTTAGTTGAAAATTTAATTGAATTTGGAACAGGAATTGGAGAAACATTCGGAGATGCTTTTACTAGAGCACGGTCGTGGCTTATTTACACTAAATAAAAAAAACTATGAAAGAGTTAACAAATTTTGAGTTAATCCAAATAAATGGAGGTGAAGAAATCTCAATGTATAGAAAGGCAGGTCGAGCTTTTGGGGAGTTTCTTGGAGTTACAGCGGCAGCTGCTATCTTTGTTGCAGATGGTCTCAAGGATGTTCTTCAAACGATTTTATAACTTTAAAGGGTTGTCTTTAGCAGACAACCTCTTTTATACTTTTTGAAAAATAAATTCTATGATCTTAATTAGTGAATCTTTTTATTTCTAATTATCTGATAGAAAACCGATTAACTTAATATGATCAAATTTATTCGAGATTTTTATTCTTTTATCAAAACAGGGTCTATCGAGGCAGAAAATAAGCTTACAGTAAGAAAATTTTTAGTTCGTGCTTTTATTCTCAAACTCTCATTTTACGTGCTTTTACTTGTTTTCTCGTATTTACTTTTCAATTTTAACTATGGTAATTCAGATTTTTTGTTTAAGGACAAAACACTATGGATTGTTTTTTTAAATATGATCATTTTGGCTCCAATATTAGAGGAATTAACTTGTAGGTTGCATACAGGTCTTAAACTTTATCAAATTATTATAAGCTTAGTAGGAGCAGTTATATTATTTCATAATTCATGGCTAATATTATCGTTTTTTGTTTGCTATTTTTTTCTCCTGTTTTTGATATTGAAAATTGGGGTCAGAGTTAATAGAAGTTATATCATTTATTCATCTGCGCTCATCTTTGGGATTTTACATATTGATTTTTACGATTTTAATTGGCTAGAAAATTTCGGATACACCTTTTTTGTGGTTATTACCAGAATATTTAGTGGATTGTTATTTACATATGTTTTTTATCAAAAAGGTATTTTATTTTCTATACTCTTTCATATAATTTGGAACATGATGCCATTCATATCTTATCTTTTAAGATATTTTGAAACATAATCAAATGTGGGTTTTGATTATTGGGATTTTTTAATTTGATTGTTAATTATTGAAAAAGTAAAGAAGTAATTGGAAAATCTTTAGCTAAACAATAATTTATAGGATATGAAAGGTTTTAATGATTTAATCGAACAAGAGTTAGAAAACGTCCAAGGTGGATGGCTTATTTTTGTAGCAGGAGCTTGTGTTGTGGGTATTGGTTATGTAAAAGAAAAATTAGATAGTGGTCAATGGTAAAGAAGAATAACCCTCTTTTACATTTGATAATAATTTTAAATGTTTTTACTGGAAGTATACTATTTTATGTTTTCTTCAATATTGGAGAAAAATTAGGTAAGCATTTAGCAAATCTATTTTAATAAGGAATTCTACTGGAATCATTGTGGACTCATTTTGAGAGGTAATTGATTTCAGTAGAATTTTGAATTGTCTTAAAACGTAATGAAAATTTTCCTGATTTTAATTTTCAATTTCCCTTAAGATAATTTCCTCTCTTAAATATAGGCTATTTGCTTGGTTTTCAGTGTGTGTCTTACCAAAGTGCTTATCATTTGTCTTATTTTGGATTGGTAAACTTTGGATTTTGATAACTTATTTTTTTTATCGCCTCTTTACCTAAGTTATACTCAGGTAGAGAAAACAATGTTCTTCAATTTATTCGTTTATCTCATTCAATAGATTTATTGTTACTTTTCCCCTAGTTTTATTGGTACATTAATTTCAAGGATTTAATATATTGCTCTTATGCATTTGTGCTCGTGTATAGGTTTGATGTGAGGAGAAGAAGGGTAATTTGACATCAGTTTGAATAATTATGGCAAAGAGTGGGAGATATACTTCCATGTGGTCTACTATATGTGATTGTGATAATGTTTGCTATTTATTTTTTGAGGTATGATATTATATCATTCATCCCTACAGGACTTTCCCTTCATCGCAAGTTTCGTAGGTCGGTGGGTTGAAACCCACCGTTATGATGTCGGTCGTGCCCGCCCGGATGCCCGGTCGGACGGGCCGCTGGCACTGGAAAGCATGTATATCGACTGGAAGTGGGACTTGCTATCAGCTCCATAGGAGCGACCGATGTATTAGTCATTGATTTCAATCCATGACAGGGAGTTAGCCATCATACCTTGAAGTCCGCTAGGGAGGGGCTAAATGGTATGATGATCAATCAGTAAATCAAATAACTGCTGAAACGATTTGTATGAAAAATATTGGTGGAGAATGAAAAATGAGTTACTTTATGAAAGTTTAGAAGAAATTTGGTATATACTCTATATTAACAAAAGTTTTAACAAAAATGAATTCAAGGAAATGAAGAATAAATATCTAATCCAGTTTCTGATGGTCTTGAGCATATTTTCGGGGAGTTTATTGTTTTATGTTTTCTTTAGCTTTGGTGAAAAATTTGGAAAATATTTAGCAAATATATTTTAACATGAAGTATCAAGAATGCATTTTTTTGGTTTCGATGGTTTTTAGCCATTGTTTTAATATGTAACCATTTCATAGTTGGTTGACAATAGAGACTAGTTTGATTATCAGAGGCTATTAATTTTAAAAAATAAATATCAATAATAAACTACTGCCCTGTAAGGGCAAGAGCTTCTAACAATGGGTGCAGCCCATTGTACAAGATGCTGCTATTATCAGTAATGCCCTGAAAGGGCATCTGAATAATCATGTTTTAGAGATTTCTATGCTAGCTAATCTGATTTGCCAGAGCGAGATTGGGGAAACCCGATGCCCGGAAAAGTTTGGTAACTAAAGAAAATTTATTTATTTTGACCAAAATTTAAAGGACATGGGAAAAAAAATAAAAGTTAAAACTTTCTTTACTACAGTTGCTATTTTGTTTATTTATGAAGTAGGTTCTCATTTTCTTTTAGGGTTATTCAGTCCATTTGTTCTGAATTAAAGTTGAATAATACAGATTCAATATGCTAGAAAGGGATATTATTCTAAGGTGGCTTAGGTCGTTTTCTGAAGGTTTGCTAAGGGTAGTAGGCAAGGTACACATATTGGAGGAGGAGAGAAAAAAAGAATTTGCCAAGTTGTATCAGACCTTTTTCGATATGAATAGAGAATCATTCTTGAAAACAGAAAAGGATGGTTTTTTTGAAGATTTGTTTAACTCAGATGAGGATCTTCAAATTAGAAAAGAAAAGTTAGTAGCATTATGTGAATTGATTGAGACTGATTTGAAGTTTGAAAAAAATGAAGAAATTAAAACGAATCTTAGTAAAAGGATTGGGATGTTGAAGGATGTCTTGAATGAGCAATATGGATTTGAGTATTTGGATTTTAATAGATCATGAATTTTTGAGGTCTCGATTATGAAATATTTAGAATACGTATTTTGGTTTTCTATGGCTGTGATAGCAATTTGCTTGTTTGCTTATGGATTTGGGTATTTTATTGGAATGATAGACTGTGTAGAACTTTGCAATAGATAATAAAACAAGTTTAAATAGAAAAATATGAAACAAACCTTTACCAAAATAATAACTTTTCTCAAATCCCCACATCATAGAGATTCTTTTGGAAACATAAAAGGAAGAGAATTTTTGTATCTGCTTTTGATAGCTTTTGCCATTGTGATTCCTTATGCACTTATTTTGGATTTGGCTGGTGTGGATGAGTTTGACCACAAGTTTGATATTCTTATAAAAAAATATAAATGGCTTTTAGTTATTCTTGGTGTTTTAATTGCTCCTTTGCTTGAAGAACCAATTTATAGGTTGCATCTAGATTTTAAAAAATCATCAATTTGGTGGAGTTTGGGACTCTCTGTTTTTGTGATCAGCGAAGCTTGGATTACAGTTGTTTTGTTGTGGATTTGGTTACTTTTCTTGTTGTTTAAGGTGAGCAAAGGTGATCAACCAAACTTAAAATATAGTATTTTTATTTCATCAACACTTTTTGCACTTGTTCATTTAATGAATTTCACGGACTTTGATTATGCACAATATTTCTATTGGGTGCCATTTATGGTAGGTGCTCAGTTTTTGATTGGTCTTGTGCTGAGTTACATCAGACTAAACTATGGCATGAAGTGGGCGATTATTTTCCATGGAGTCTATAATGCTATCTTGATCATACCAGCAGTATATTTTTATGAAGTTTGAACGTGTAATATCGTCCGTCCCTACGGGACTTTCCCTTCATCGCAAGTTTCGTGGGTCGGTGGGTTGAAACCCACCGTTAAGATGTCTGTCGTGCCGCTGGCACTGGAAAGCTGGTATGTTGACTGAAAGTGGGATTTGCTATTAGCTCCATAGGAGTGACCGATGTATTAGTCATGGATTTCAATCCATGACAAGGGGATTTCCATGCTGCCATGAAGTCCGCTAGGGAAAAGTGAGATGGTTTGATAATCAATCAGTAAAGATATCGTCCATCCCTACGGGACTTTTACCGAGTCGCAAGTTTCGTGGATCAGTGGGTTGAAACCCACTGTTATGACGTCGGTCGTGCCGCTGGCACTGGAAAGTAGGTGTGTCGACTGGAAGTGGGATTTGCTATCAGCTCCATAGGAGCGACCAAGATATTAGTCATGGATTTCAATCCATGACAAGGGGATTTCCATGCTGCCATGAAGTCCGCTAGGGAAAAGTGAGATGGTTTAATGATCAATCAGTAAAGATATCTTTCATCCCTACGGGACTTTTGCCGAGTCGTATGTTTTGTGGGTCGGTGGGTTGAAACCCACCGTTAAGATGTCGGTCGTGCCGCTGGCACTGGAAAGCTGGTATGTTGACTGAAAGTGGGATTTGCTATTAGCTCCATAGGAGTGACCGATGTATTAGTCATGGATTTCAATCCATGACAGGGAGTTAGCCATGCTATCCA
>NZ_JAKZGS010000012.1 GCF_022549695.1 Belliella calami
TCAAAGCCAGTCACGATAGCATTCGAGACTGGCTTTTTTGCGTTTGGGGGCATTGTCCCACCCATAACAACCCACCTCTTCCCATCCCGATCCGCCGTGGCGGATAAGCCCTGCAGCGCCGATGGTACTGGTACGCCGCGGCGCACGGGAGAGTAGGTCGCCGCCACATTATTCAAAGCCAGTCACGATAGCATTCGAGACTGGCTTTTTTGCGTTTGGGGGCATTGTCCCACCCATAACAACCCACCTCTTCCCATCCCGATCCGCCGTGGCGGATAAGCCCTGCAGCGCCGATGGTACTGGTACGCCGCGGCGCACGGGAGAGTAGAGCCTGTCCCGATTATCTGGATCGCCGCCACATTATTCAAAGCCAGTCACGATAGCATTCGAGACTGGCTTTTTTGCGTTTACACCCCAGAGAGAATTATCCAGACAAGAATGCAGAGGGGCAAAGATTTTCTGTAGAGCAGATGGCTCATGCAGAGACGCAGGAGCGCATAAGGTTTTTTATTGTTGGAAAGTTATGTGATGGGATTGATTTTTTCGGATTGGCCGTAGTGTTGAAGGATGTTTAGACTTAAAAGTATAGCGGAAAGACTTGGAAGTAAACCTTCGAGGTTTCAAAAAAAACCTCGAAGGTTTCTGTAAGGGTGGCATGAGTTACATAAGGTTTTTTATATTTACTAGGGTTTTCAGATTTTCTAACCATTGCTGGGTTACTTTCTGTCGTTTAACTTTTATATTATTATAGGCTTCTTTGCCAGTAATGAAGTGAGAGAAATATTATTTTGCGGATATCTGGATTAGCAATACAAGATACTAGTAGATTTTAGCTTAGTCAATGGGAAGTAAAACCCAATAATCGAAAAACTTTATATGGGAAGTTGCAAAATTGCATACATCCATTTACTATTAAATTAACATTTCTCTATCCCCTAACTTCTTGTCAGTTTCTATTTTTCTACAAATTTTCTCAGACAATTTATGCCAAATATTGCCTCTATCCATAGATGTTTCTTAACTTAGATTCCCCAAATTCAAGGAGTATTTATGTACATTATTTTTGATACCGAGACCACTGGATTACCTAGGAGTTATGACGCTCCCATGTCAGCGGATGACAATTGGCCCCGATTAGTTCAGCTAGCTTGGCAACTTCATGATGCCAAAGGAAAGTTGATTTCCAATAATAATTTCATTGTCAAGCCCGAAGGTTTTACCATTCCTTATAATGCTGAAAAAGTCCATGGAATATCCACAGAGAGGGCATTGAAAGAAGGTCATGACTTGGTCAAAGTATTGGAAATATTCCATAAGGAAGTAGAGAAGGCTCAATACTTGGTTGGGCACAATATCGGTTTTGATATCAATGTAGTTGGATCCGAATTCCTGAGAAAGGATGTTCCAATGCAGCTTCAGAAGATGGAGGATTTGGATACCAAGGATATCTCAACAGAGTTCTGTGCTTTGCCTGGAGGTAGGGGAGGGAAATTCAAATGGCCGACACTTACAGAATTGCACAAAAAACTTTTTGGAGTAGGTTTCGAGGATGCACATGATGCAGCATATGATGTAGCAGCTACAGCCAAATGTTTCTTTGGTCTGATTACCCAAGGAGTTCAACCTCCTGTGACAGGGGTGCAGGTTGCTGAAGTAGTCTATGAGGAACCAAAACTTGATGCAGCAAACTTTGTAGATGCTAAAGATGATCAAAAATCAGCTGCCAAAGACGTACTCCGTGCCGCGGGAAAGGCTGATATTTCAGACATGGTTGGGATGCCATTCTCCCATCTTCATGTGCATACACAATATTCGGTGCTTCAGGCAACTTCTGAAATACCAGCGATGATTTCCCTAGCCAAAGAAATGGGAATGCCTGCAATAGCCATGACAGATCATGGTAACATGATGGCGGCTTTCAACTTTGTAAAAGAGGCACTTGCAAAAGATATTAAACCAGTAATCGGTTGTGAATTCAACCTGACAAAAGATAGGAAAAACAAAAGCCAGAAAGATGATGGGTACCAAACCGTACTTCTTGCTAAAAATAAAGCAGGATATCATAATCTAGCCAAACTGGCATCTTATGCAAACATAGAAGGGTTCTACTATTTGCCTAGAATCGATAGAGATGTTTTGGTAGAATACAAAAGTGATTTGATAGCTACCACTGGTGGGCTTTGGGGTGAGATTCCATTTTTGATCCTGAATGTTGGGGAGACCCAAGCAGAGGAAGCCTTTGTTTGGTGGAAGGAACAGTTTGGTGAGGATTTTTATGTAGAACTAAATAGGCATGGGATTCCCGAAGAGGAAAAAGTCAATGAAGTGTTGCTGAAATTGGCAGAAAAATATGATGTCAAATACTTTGCCGCCAACAACACCTATTACAATCAAAAAGCAGATGCCAAGGCACATGATATTTTACTTTGTGTAAAGGACGGGGAACTGGTAGAAAAGCCAAAAAAATATATTGGCAAGAGAGGAAGAGAGTACAGGTATGGATTTCCAAATGACGAATTTTATATCAAGAGTCCTGAAGAGATGAAAAAGCTCTTTGCGGATCTTCCTGAGGCAATCGCTTGTACCAATGAAATCGTAGAAAAAATCGAGACTTATAAGCTCGCAAGGGAAGTTTTACTTCCAAAGTTTGATATTCCTGAAGAATTCAAAGATCCGCGTGATGAAGAAGATGGACAGAAAAGAGGGGAAAATGACTTCCTTAGACATCTGACTTACGAAGGAGCCAAGCAAAGATATCCAGAGCTGACAGATGAAATCAAAGAAAGGCTGGATTTTGAATTGGCTACGATTGAGAAAACGGGATATCCAGGATACTTCTTGATCGTGCAGGACTTTATCACCGCAGCGAGAAATATGGGGGTTTCTGTTGGGCCTGGCAGGGGGTCTGCAGCAGGTTCAGCGGTTGCTTATTGCACAGGTATTACAAATGTCGATCCGATAGCGTACAACCTCCTTTTTGAGAGATTCCTAAACCCTGACAGGGTTTCTCTTCCAGATATTGATATTGACTTCGATGATGAAGGTCGTCAGAGTGTGATTGACTATGTGATCAAAAAATATGGATCCAAACAAGTAGCCCAAATTATCACCTATGGTACGATGGCAGCCAAATCTGCTATTCGAGATACGGCAAGGGTGTTGAATTTACCGCTTTCTGAAGCGGATAGATTGGCTAAGCTAGTGCCAGATATTAAACTGAAGGCACTTTTTGCATTGTCAAAAGACAGAGCAAAGCTTTCTGACAAGCTCAAAAACAATGGGGAAGATCTTGGCAAAGCAGACGAACTTATCAGAATATCTAAAGGTCAAGATGAATCCTCAAAAACGATCAATCAAGCAACTATGCTTGAAGGGTCAGTAAGAAACCTTGGGATTCACGCTTGTGGTGTTATCATTACTCCAGACGATATTACCAATTTTGTACCAGTTGCATTGGCTAAAGATTCGGACTTGGTATGTACGCAGTTTGATAACTCCGTAGTAGAAAGTGCTGGCCTATTGAAAATGGACTTCTTGGGCTTGAAGACACTAACCCTGATCAAGGATGCGGTGAAGATAGTCAAAGAAAGGCATGGAATCCAACTGGATCCTGACAATTTCCCGATTGATGATGTGAAGACCTATGAGCTTTTTCAACGTGGTGAGACAGTCGGTATATTCCAGTACGAATCTGCAGGAATGCAGAAATACATGCGGGAATTAAAACCTACTGTTTTTGCGGATTTGATTGCCATGAATGCGCTTTATAGACCGGGGCCTTTGGCTTACATTCCATCTTTTATCCAAAGAAAGCATGGGACAGAGCCTATTACCTACGATTTGGATGACATGAAGGAATACCTAGAGGAAACTTATGGTATTACTGTCTATCAGGAACAGGTGATGTTGCTTTCCCAAAAACTCGCTGATTTCACCAAAGGTGAAGCGGATGTATTGAGAAAGGCAATGGGGAAAAAGCAGAAAGATGTCCTTGACAAAATGAAACCAAAGTTTATAGAGCAAGCAGCTGTTAAAGGACATGACGCCAAGAAGCTTGCGAAAATCTGGACTGACTGGGAAGCATTTGCCTCTTACGCTTTCAATAAATCCCACTCGACCTGTTATGCATGGATTGCTTATCAGACAGCTTACCTCAAAGCACATTATCCAGCAGAATATATGGCTTCTGTATTGAGCAACAACATGAACGATATTACCCAAGTGACATTCTTTATGGAAGAATGTCGGAGAATGGGAATTTCTGTATTGGGGCCGGATGTGAATGAATCCAAAAGTGGTTTTACCGTAAATCAAGAAGGTAAAATTCGATTTGGATTGGCGGCTATCAAAGGCTCCGGTTCTGCAGCTGTTCATTCGATCATTGAAGAAAGGGAAAAGTCAGGACCATATCAGAATATTTTTGATTTCACCAAACGGGTAAATTCAAAAGCTGTCAATAAAAAAACTTTGGAATCTCTTGCAATGGCAGGAGGATTTGATTGTTTTCCTGCTCACCATAGAAGGCAGTATTTGGAGTCTGTAGATGGTGATGGAACTGTCTTGGAAAAGGCTGTAAAATATGCCCAAAAAGTACAACAGGAAGCAGACAGCTCTCAAGTTAGTTTGTTTGGAGGAGGAACTGGTATGGAAGTTCCCTTACCGAGCTTTACTCCAATTGAACCTTTCAGTCAATTGCAGCAGCTGAATATTGAGAAGGAAGTTGTCGGTCTGTATATTTCTGGACATCCTTTGGATCAATTCAAAATCGAGATAGAAGCATTTACCAATACACCACTTCCTGATTTTGCAAACATGGATATACTTCGTACTAAAGGAGATATCAAAACAGCAGGGTCTGTGTCAAGTTTTGCGCATAGGACAACCAAGACGGGGAAACCGTTTGGGACATTGTCGCTTGAAGATTATCATGGAGCACATACATTTTTCATCTTTGGGGATGACTATGTGAAGTTCAAAGAGTACTTTATGACGGGTTGGTTTCTCTATATCACTGGATCCGTACATCCGAATAAGTGGAAAGAAAATGAATTTGAATTCAAGATAAACAACATCACCCTCCTAGATCAAATCCGAGGCAAGATGATCAAAGGGCTAAGAGTGAATATTGATTTGGATGATTTGACTTTGGATTTGATGGAAAAATTGGAGAAAATCACCCAGAAGTATTCAGGTGATGCCAAGCTATTTATCAATGTCATAGACAGCAAAGAAAACATCACCCTAGACCTCATGTCCACCAAATTCAAAGTAGATCCATCCAATGAAATGATCCAAGAATTGGGGATGCTACCGGAGGTGGTCTATCAGATTGTGTAATAGGAGTTAAAAGATTGGAGGAGATTAAAATTGAAAAATTGATCAAGGCTTTTTTGGGGCTGTTGTGATGGATAAGAAAATCAGCGCAATCAGCGGGCTTTATTTATTTCCCGCAGATCTCGCAGATTACCGCAGAAGTAGGAGTATGGATTGATCAAGTTCTTTGTTTCCGGTAAAGAATCAGCGTACATCAGCGCAGTCAGCGGGCTATATATTTCTCCCGCAGATCTCGCAGATTACCGCAGAAGTATGAGAGTGGATTGATCAAGTTCTTGATTTTCGGTAAAGAATCAGCGGATATCAGCGTAATCAGCGGGCTTTAATTATCTCCCGCAGATCTCGCAGATTACCGCAGAAGTAGGAGTTTGGATTGATCAAGTTTTTAAATTCCGGTAAAGAATCAGCGTACATCAGCGCAGTCAGCGGGCTATATATTTCTCCCGCAGATCTCGCAGATTCCCGCAGAAGTAGGAGTATGGATTGATCAAGTTCTTAATTTTCGGTAAAGAATTAGCGGATATCAGCGCAATCAGCGGGCTATATATTTCTCCCGCAGATCTCGCAGATTACCGCAGAAGTAGGAGTATGGATTGATCAAGTTCTTTGTTTCCGGTAAAGAATCAGCGGATATCAGCGCAATCAGCGGGCTGTTTATTTTCCCCGCAGATCTCGCAGATTCCCGCAGAAGTAGGAGTTTGGATTGATCAAATTCTTAATTTTCGGTAAAGAATCAGCGTACATCAGCGCAATCAGCGGGCTGTTTATTTTCCCCGCAGATCTCGCAGATTCCCGCAGAAGTAGGAGTTTGGATTGATCAAATTCTTAATTTTCGGTAAAGAATCAGCGTACATCAGCGCAGTCAGCGGGCTATTTATTTCTCCCGCAGATCTCGCAGATTCCCGCAGAAGTAGGAGTTTGGATTAATCAAATTCTTAATTTTCGGTAAAGAATTAGCGGATATCAGCGCAATCAGCGGGCTGTTTATTTTCCCCGCAGATCTCGCAGATTACCGCAGAAGAGGAATGGGTTGGTTTGATGATAAATCCCTAGAAAAAAATCAGTGCAAATCTGCCTAATCAGTGTCCTCTGTGTTCAATCTATCTTTGTATTTTTCAATTAGTTTTGGATCGTAGAGTGGATGGCCAAAGAATTTGATTTTGTTCTTTCCATCTAGAAGAAAGGTACGTAGATTCCTGTCGGCTGTGAGCAAGTCATTGGAGTTTTCGAAAGTATATCCATCATCCCAAAGTATTATGCCCTTTACATCGATAGATGGTTCAAAATGCCTTAAGAAATATATCGAATCGGCAGGTGGGACATTCAAGACATAAATTGTTTGGGCAAGTGTGTTTTCTTCTGTGATTTCCCGGAACAGCATATCGGCTTGGTTAAGGTCATTGATGACACATTTCATACAGACACCATCAACGATGGAGATGATTTTCTTTTTGGGCATGAATTGAGTTAGGATAGAATCAGGATCATAAAGCTTGCCACTTATTAGTAGCTTTAAATTCCTGTTGAATTCCACGGCAGGTCGGTCGATTATGAGATCAGAAGCTTTATCATTTTTTCTGTGGCAAGCAAAAAATATAAAGCCTAGGACTAAAAATAAAACTATTGCTTTGTTGTTCATATTCCTAATCATAATGGAAATAACCTAATGGGATTTCTCTATCTGAGAAAAAGCAGAAAATGCGATTGTTTTCCTCATCTACGGTGAAAGTCATAATTTGATGTTCTGTGTCTAGGGTTTTTAATAATTCTCCTTCTAGGCTAAAGAACAGTAATTTATTTGGCTGAATTCCTTTTGGTCTTTGATTTTTATCTAATAAAAAGCCGTAATCGCCCAAATAAGAAGTTATAATATATTTATCTGTGATTGTCGTTTGACCAAAAAATTTCAATTTTCTATTCTCATTATCAAATTTCTTTTCTCCAATTAGGTTCATTTTAATTTTACCATGATTATCAAAGACACTTAGTATATCATAATTAGTATATGATAGTACCATTATATTATGATGGTATGAATAATCAAAGTAAGCATTTGTTCTTTCTCCGACGAGATTTGGGTGCTCTTCCCCAAACTTTTCAATATTACCAGTTTCCAAATCCCATTTGCCTAAGCTGGTTCTAAACTCCCCTGGTCTAAGTACTTCAACCCAAGACCCATAAGCTAATTGTTCATCTACAAATTTTAGTCTAGATAAAAACTCTCCCTTTCCAAAAGGAAAAGAAACTGAAGGTTTGTATTTGTCATCCAGAAGTAATGAATCTAAATTGAATTGAAACAACTTTAGTTTTGCAAAATCGGGAATCCAAAATCTATCTGAATGGTAGCTTTGAGTAAATTCTCCAATTCTTGTGATTTCACCAGGGCCTTCTCCTAAAAATCCAGTACTACTTATATATTCAAAATTGTTTTTATTATAGATATGTATTGCTTTTTCTGCTGTTGAAAGCATATCCATAACGATTAAATACTCACCTAGAATTGAAAGTCCACCATAAGTGATCAATGGTTCTGTGTCAAAATCCTGAATTTTAGTTGAAATGTTTTCAACTTTATCTATTGTAAATGGTCTATCAAAGGAATCTTGTTCACAAGATATAAATAGAAGCATAGTGAAAATGGAAAAGATTCTCATGTTATCTTTTTGTTTTATATAAAAATATTTGTTGTAAAAAGATTCTCAATTATAGTCAACTAAACTATAATTGAGAATAGCTCTTTTATTGAACCTTTACATCTCCCCAGTCATATTCTTCTAGGCAAGAATGCCATCCATTACACGAACATCCACCACTACCTTGAACACACCCATTCGGGCAATCTGGATTAGTTTGAGCAATGCTGTTGCCGCTCATCATCATCCCACCTGCAATAAAAAGAGCACAGGCTACTAAAGTAATCTTGATTTTTGAAAACATAATATAGTTATTTTGGTTAAAATTATACAGAGCAGACTTTGCTATGCAATCAATACTTTTCAATCAAAAAATAATGATACTTCAATAATATATATATATATATATATATATAAGCTAAATGCAAAATGGTGCGTATTTCTGCGTAAATAAAAAATCCCGCAGATCTCGCAGATTCCCGCAGAAGTAGGAGTGTGGATTGATCAAGTTCTTAATTTCCGGTAAAGAATCAGCGTACATCAGCGTAATCAGCAGGCTATTTATTTCTCCCGCAGATCTCGCAGATTACCGCAGAAATAGGAGTTTGGATTGATCAAATTCTTGATTTTCGGTAAAGAATCAGCGGATATCAGCGTAATCAGCGGGCCTTATTTATTTCCCGCAGATCTCGCAGATTCCCGCAGAAGTAGGAGTTTGGATTGATCAAATTCTTAATTTTCGGTAAAGAATCAGCGGATATCAGCGCAATCAGCGGGCTGTTTATTTTCCCCGCAGATCTCGCAGATTACCGCAGAAGTATGAGAGTGGATTGATCAAGTTCTTGATTTTCGGTAAAGAATCAGCGGATATCAGCGTAATCAGCGGGCTTTATTTATTTCCCGCAGATCTCGCAGATTCCCGCAGAAGTAGGAGTTTGGATTGATCAAATTCTTGATTTTCGGTAAAGAATCAGCGGATATCAGCGCAATCAGCGGGCTGTTTATTTTCCCCGCAGATCTCGCAGATTCCCGCAGAAGTAGGAGTTTGGATTGATCAAATTCTTAATTTTCGGTAAAGAATCAGCGTACATCAGCGCAGTCAGCCGGCTATTTATTTCTCCCGCAGATCTCGCAGATTCCCGCAGAAGTAGGAGTATGGATTGATCAAGTTCCTGATTTCCGGTAAAGAATCAGCGTACATCAGCGTAATCAGCGGGCTATTTATTTCTCCCGCAGATCTCGCAGATTCCCGCAGAAGTAGGAGTTTGGATTGATCAAATTCTTAATTTTCGGTATAGAATCAGCGTACATCAGCGCAGTCAGCCGGCTATTTATTTCTCCCGCAGATCTCGCAGATTCCCGCAAAAGTAGGAGTATGGATTGATCAAGTTCCTGATTTCCGTTAAAGAATCAGCGTACATCAGCGTAATCAGCGGGCTATTTATTTCTCCCGCAGATCTCGCAGATTCCCGCAGAAGAGAAATGGGTTGGTTTAATGACAAATTCTTAGAAATAAATCAGTGCAAATCCGCCCAATCATTGTTATCCGCATTCAATCATTAAAGTCCTAAAAGCCTCAATTCAAGCAAAAAGCTCTAAAACACCTCAACTTTCACTTTTCAACCTTGCAACATTCCAACCCTCATATATGCTTCTCCTTCCCCGAGGCAATCTCAAAAAGCAATTCCCTAGACCTGTGAAGTTGGGCTTTGACAGTACCAAGCGGCTTGTCCAGTTCTTGTGCAATTTCATCGTAGGATAATTCTTGGAAATAGCGGAGCTCAACCAGTTTTCTGTATTTGGCGGGCAACTTATCGACAAATACCCTGACCATTTCGATTCTCTGGGATCTGATGAATTCATCCTGTGGATTGTTGTCATCATCTTCCACATCTATCGTCACAGAGTTTCCTCCGTCATCGCTCAAGGTGGTATTCAAACTCATGGTTTTGAGTTTTTTCTTTCTGATAAAGTCAATGGTATTATTGGTGGCAATTCTGAAAAGCCAAGTACTGAAAGTATAGTCTTTTTTGAACTTGTGAAGGTTTTTGAATGCTTTTGCAAAAGCTTCCATTGTCAAATCTTCGGCATCGTCAGCATCTCTGATCATTTTCAAAATCATAAAATAGACTGCTTTTTTGTAACGCTTCATCAACGTAGCATAAGCTTGCTGATCCTTTTGGTCAACAGCCTGATCTATTAGATCAAAATCTTCTAAAGCTTTATTCGAAAAACCTCTTGTATTTACTTCCATCTAACTTTTTTTGATTGATACCCCAAAGTCCCTACAATCCAAAAATACCCCAGATAAATGACATCGAAAAACGTTGTCCAATACACTTTTGTATTTCCTTCTAATTTTTTTCTTGCCGATGTAAATACCGAAGTGAGCAATATCGACCGGACAATAGTTATACCTATAATTAATGAAAATTGTTCCCAATTTTGGTTAATGCCATGAAATATAGTCAAGGAAATACTGCATACCCAAAATAATAGATGGGAAAATGAGTAAAGTCCAATTTTCAGTTTGTCTTTGCTGCGATAATATTTTCCGGCATGGAAATGCCTCTTTTTTTGCAAAAAGTAATTTTTCCAAGTTGATTTTGGCTTTGATAGTGTATTGCACAATGGATTTATGACCACTGTGGTGTTTTTGCCGTTTGCATATTTGTTGATAAATAGGTCGTCGTCACCACATTCGATTTGCCAAAGATCTTTGAAAGCCTTTTTCTCCATGAAGAAACCTCTTCTATAACAAAGATTTCTTCCCACACCCATAAATGGCGCCCCCCAAAGTGCAAATGAAAAATAAAGCATCCCTGTCCACAATGTTTCAAATTGAATCCATTTGTTTAAAATACCGACGTCCTTTTCATAAGGGGAATAGCCTAAAGCAAATGTTTTGCCTTCCTCTCTAACTGGTGCTGTCATCAAACGAATCCATTGATCGGATTGTGGAACACAGTCTGCGTCGGTCAGCAAAAGCACATCATTTTTCGCTACTTTGATACCAAGTGTGAGTGCGTATTTCTTTGAGGTGACATGATCGGGGGTGTATTTGATCGTTACTGTTCGGAGTTGGGGGTAGATTGCCATCATTTTTTCCAACAAAACCCTAGTCCCATCAAAAGATCTGTCATTGATGATCATGACATCATAGTTTGGATAATCTTGGCTGCAAAGAATTGGGATAAGTTTTTTGAGGTTGGCTTTTTCATTGTGAGCAGCAACTACAATGGTCACACCTTCCATGTTGCCATTGTTTTTTCCTGAATTTTTGTTTTTGTTGGAGTAGGAAAGCCTTCCAAAAATAAAAAGTATGTAGATCAATTGCACACCTAGGGCAACCAAAAACATTATCCACAAAATATCATTGATCATTCTTATGCATTTAACTGGCAAATATAAAAGCAAATTCAGCATTCATTTAAGAATAAGCTTATATTTTTGTGCTTGAATTTATGAAGAAGTGCCAAAGGCCGTAATATAAAGGTCTTGGTGCTTGAGAAAAGGATATGAAATTTACATTAGAACATACAGACCCTCAGAGTAAAGCAAGGGCAGGAGTACTCAAGACTGATCATGGAGATATAGAAACTCCTATTTTTATGCCTGTAGGGACAGCGGGCTCAGTCAAAGCAGTTCATCAGCGTGAACTGACTTACGATATCAAAGCCCAGATTATTTTGGGGAATACTTATCATCTTTATTTGAGGCCGGGACTAGGTGTATTGGAAAAAGCTGGAGGATTACATAAATTCAATGGCTGGGAAAAACCAATCCTGACAGACAGTGGTGGTTATCAGGTGTTCTCTTTGGCAGGCACGAGGAAAATCACCGAGGAAGGTGTGGTTTTCAAATCACATATCGATGGTTCCAAGCACATTTTTTCTCCGGAAGGAGTGATGGATATTCAGAGAAGCATCGGAGCAGATATCATTATGGCATTTGATGAGTGTACTCCATATCCTTGTGAGTTTGAATATGCGAGGAAATCAATGGAGATGACCCATCGATGGCTGAAGCGTTGTATTGATAGATTTGATAGTACTGAAGGGAAATATGGCTATAGACAAACTTTGTTTCCGATCGTACAAGGCTCTGTTTACAAAGATTTGAGGAAGCAATCTGCGGAATTTATTGCTTCTTGTGACAGGGAAGGAAATGCTATTGGAGGATTGTCTGTAGGTGAACCTGCTGAAATGATGTATGAAATGACCGAAATGGTCACTGATATTCTCCCTAAAGACAAACCAAGATACTTGATGGGAGTTGGTACTCCAGCCAATATTTTGGAGTGTATTGCGTTGGGAGTGGATATGTTTGACTGTGTGATGCCTACCAGAAATGCAAGAAATGGAATGCTGTTCACATCTGAGGGAATCATCAATATCAGGAACGAAAAGTGGAAAGAAGATTTCAGTTCTATAGACCCTGCGATCAATTCTTACGTAAGTAGTTTTTATTCCAAGGCTTATTTGAGACATTTGACAATATCAAAAGAAATCCTAGCTGCCCAGATCGCCAGTATTCACAATTTGGCCTTCTATCTATGGCTGGTAGGTCAGGCGAGAGAAAAAATCAAATCAGGTGAATTCTCCACTTGGAAAGATCAAATGGTCAAAAAAGTCAGTACTAGATTGTAAGCACATGAAATTATTGGATAAACTCATCATCAAGGATTTTCTCAAAACCTACTTTTTTGTGGTTTTGATGCTGATCCTTATTGTGCTTGTTCTGGATTTTACAGAAAAAAATGATGCATTTATCCGAAACGAAGTGCCTGTATCGGAAATTTTGAAGTATATGGCCAATTATGGCCTATATCTCAATAATTTACTTACTCCCATTACAGTATTTATCTCAGTAATTTTTATTACTTCCAAGATGGCAGGGAGAACAGAAATCGTTGCCATTTTGAGTTCAGGAACGAGTTTCGTCCGCATGCTTGTGCCGTTTTTTACCGGAGCAGCATTGATCGGAGCAGCTTCATTTCTGTTGAATGGATGGGTTTTGCCTGTTGCGACGGCTGGAGTTACTGAGTTTAAGACAAGATATTTGGAAGATACTAAATTCTACAATGAAACAAACATCCATATCAAAGTAGCTCCTGATGTTTATGCTTATATTTCGAGGTATTACCCTTCGGGAAATATGGGTTATAGCTTCACTTTGGAGCAAATTAGGGATGGGGAATTGGTTGCCAAATTATCAGCAGACCGAATAGTTTGGGATACTGCCATCAATTCTTGGACGATGAAAAACTGGAACTTGAGGGTTTTGAACGATATGGGGGAAGATTTTACAAAAGGAGATAACCTCGATACCTTACTTTCCATTACCCCTGATGATTTTGATTTGCCTTCCAATCATCATGAGACTTTGAAATTGCCAGAATTGACACGTCAAATCCAAGTATTGGAAGATAGGGGAGCTGACAATGTGAATTATTATAAGATTGAAAGATATGTTAGATACATGTCTCCATTTGCGGCAGTTATTTTGACATTTATAGGGGTCATCGTTTCATCTAAGAAGACCAGGGGAGGTTCTGGATTTCAGATTGCCTTGGGTTTCATGCTGGCCTTCGTCTATATTATTTTGTTTTTATTGTCTCGGACTTTTGCAGAAGCTGGTACCACATATCCTATATTTGCGATATGGCTGCCCAACTTGGTATTTGCCATCACAGGATTGGTGTTGTATAAAACAGTGCCAAGATAAATATGCTTCAAAACACTACAGTCAAAGATTACCTAATGCTCCATTTCATCGTGTTGATTTGGGGATTTACAGCTATTTTGGGATTATTGATCAGTATTCCATCAGTAGAGATTGTTTTCTACAGGACGCTTATGGCAAGCGGTTTTTTGGGTTTGGTGTTTTTGGTGAAAAAGCAAAAAGTCAGACTTACAAACCAAGAACTTTTGAAAGTTATCGGTACAGGTTTTTTGATTTCCATCCATTGGATTTTATTTTTTTGGGCGGCGAGGGTTTCCACAGCTTCTGTTTGTCTTGCAGGCATGGCTACGACATCTCTTTGGACGGCTTTCATTGAGCCAATGGTCAATAAATCCAAAGTTAAGTGGTTTGAGATTTTGCTTGGGATGATGGTGATTTCAGGCCTTTACGTAGTTTTTAGCTTTGAAGGTGGCTATTGGCTGGGTTTGACCATGGCAGTAGCTTCAGCGTTGATTGCAGCAATTTTCACAGTGATCAATGGGAGGTTGATCAAGAGGCACTCTCCTTATGTATTGACCTTTTATGAAATGTTTGGAGCCTGTATTTTTTCGGTTTTGTTTATGCCATTTTATGCAGCATTTTTTACAGAAGGAGTGGGTTTACAACTGATGCCAAATGGTTGGGATTGGTTTTGGTTGTTTCTCTTGGGTGGTGTTTGTACTGTTTACGCTTTTTCCGTTTCGGTAGAGCTGATGCGTAGGTTAACAGCCTTTGCGATCAACCTAACGGTAAATCTAGAGCCCGTTTACGGTATCGTATTGGCGGTATTGATTTTTGGTGAAAAGGAACAGATGACTCCAGGTTTTTATTTGGGGACATTGATCATTTTGATCTCAGTTTTGCTCTATCCCGTGTTCAATTATTTCAACAGGAGAAGGCAAGCTAAGAGGGTTTTGGGGGTTTGAGATCATTGTTCTTAAAACTGAGTAGTACGCCGGAAACGCTTAACCTCTGCTAAGAAATTGTGTGTGGGGATATAGTGCAAAATTTGGCTATAATTCCATTTTTATTTTTTTTTTTCAGATTCCAATTTTTGAAATAATTTCCTTAGAGTACATAGTATATTTACTCTGCCCTTCGGTAGCTTTATTTTAAATTATCAATAGTGAGAAAATTTTAGCTCTTTTTTTTGTAATATGATAAAAAAAACATTGATTTAAATTAATTGAAGAAAATTGATTGAATTTTTACCGTGAAAAACATTTTTTTTTGATATTCAGAAAAAATTGAGAAATAATTGTTGTTTTTTTTATTATTCAAAACAATTTATGTTTGCTGAAATTTAAACAAAAAACATATGAAAATCAATTTAGCAATCATTGGTTTGTTTTTTCTTATCATTCCACAGAATCTTTTTTCTCAGGATCAGAAGTCAAATAAGTTTCAGGTACATGTTAACTATCTTAATATAGAAAACAAAATAAGAGGAGGTGCTAATTCGGGTATTGGAATAGGAACAGAATATCATTTTCCAATAGTCAAAAGTATTGGTTTGGATGGAATTGGAGGGATAGGTTATGAAAGGCTCCTTAATTGTTCACTTTGCCAATCTGAATGGTTTGTGAATGGATATTGGGCTGGAATAGGTCTTTCCAAAAAATTTCAGATAAAAGATAAACATAAGTTTATGACTCAGGTAAGATATAGGTATGTTGGATTTGAAAGAAATGAAGCTGAATTGTTGGAAATGGATGGTACTTTTGTGAGATGGCAAGAAGCAAAAAAGCCACAAGACATGTTAGGCTTTAGATTTAGTTATTTTTTGCCTGTCAAGGTTCCAGTAATTTTGTCCTATACATTCGAAAATGGATCGTTTCATAGAATGAATTCATTTTCTTTAGGATATCAGTTTTAGAATTGTTAGTCGGTCACCTTTTGAAAAATCGGTGACCGATTTTTTTGGAGATATTTTTACTTTTTTTAATTCATTCCAAGTTTAGAAATTTAAATATTTTTTTCCAATAATATTTTGGTTTGCGATTCTTCTATCTGCTTGAAATATTCCGCCATCCCTTCTTCTGCTAAATTGACCATGTCCTTGTCTTCTTTGGCTTGACTATATGATTTTACATATGCAGCTCTTTTGAGATGCTCAAGGTATAATCTTAAGGCTTTTTCAATTAGCTTGTTTTTAGGAATCTCTAATTTCTTGGCATGCTCGTCGAGCATTTCCAATAAGTCATTTGGAAGTGAGCTAGTAAAAGTTGCCATATTTTTACATTTGAAGTAATAATACAAATTATATTTATAAAATGTAAATATGGATTTGTCAAAAATTATTCATGAACTTTACTACATCTCTCCCTCAAACACAAAATAACCTTCTTTCCAAACCCCTTTTTCTACTTTCTCATCAAACAATCCAAACACTGTCGACCCTGACCCTGACATGGCAGCGTAGAAAGCACCCATTTCATAAAGTTTACTTTTGATAGCTGCAATCTCTGGGTATTTGGGGAAGATGCTTGCCTCAAAATCATTGATCAATTCATCCTTCCACCTCGATCGGTCGGCAAGGACTTCAGATAGGTTAACTTTCGGTGCTTTTGGGATTACACCGGCATAAGCTTCTTGGGTTCCGATATGGATATTTGGGTTGATTAGTAGAAGGTGTTTGCCTTTCAGGTCGATATTCACTGGCTCAAGAACTTCTCCTCTTCCTGTAGCGATCTTTGGCGTATTTTCTACGAAAAAAGCACAATCACTACCCAATTGCGCAGCATAATCTTCCAAAAACCAATCTTCAAGCAACAAATCAAAAAGATTGTTCATCAAGCTCAATGCAAAAGCAGCATCTGCTGAACCACCCCCCAAACCTGCACCCATAGGGATGTTTTTGTGAAGATGAATGCTCACATGCGGCAATTCATTGAAGTCTTTGCGCAGGAGTTTGAATGCTTTGAGTATGAGGTTGTCTTTGTCTGAACCAGGGATAGGCAAACCCGTACTTGTGAAAGTGGTTTTCTTGTCTAAGATCATTTCCAACGCATCGTACAAAGGAATGGGGACCATGCAAGTCTCTACCTCGTGATAGCCATCTTTTCTTTTGGCTGTGATGTGTAAGCCAAGATTTATTTTTGCATTTGGGAAACTGATCATGCCCCGAATTTATAAATTATGTGACGAGATAAATAATTCACCAAGCAAATCTTTCAAAACCATTTGTTTTTCAATAGTTTATTGTTTTTTATTGTGATTTGTGGAAATACAAAAACTTTGCGTATTCATTACTGTATCTTATCGATAAGGATTTTTTATTTATAAAAAAATCAAAAAAAATAACTTTTTGTTAACACTTAGCGAATCCGTGATTTTGTTTTGAAATTTTAAATAAATTTTAAAAAAAAAATATATAATTCTGATTATAAACAAAAAAAAGCATGATAATTTTTTCAAAAAGTTTAATGACGGTATTTAAAATTTAAATGTGAGATAAAAAAAGAATTAAAATATTGTAAGTATGGAAATTGAGGTTTAATATTGTATCACGAAATCGAAACAAAAAATATTAACCATAACCACATGTTTAAATCAGTCAGCCTTATTGGAATTATTATTCTCATCATTGGAAAACAATGAGGCGCTGGACTATATAAATTAAACAACCATATAATTCTAGGTGCCTCATCCAAGTGAGGCACTTTTTTTTATACAAGCTTATTAAATAAACCTATTGAACCATGAGTTTGAAGAAATACAGTTGGGAAATCAGCCAAAATGAAGAGCATCCGGCCGGCAAGGCCATGTTGTATGCCACAGGCTTGACTGATAAGAAAATGAACCAACCCTTCGTGGGTGTTGCCAGTTGCGGCTATGAAAGCAACCCTTGCAACATGCACCTCAACGACTTCGCCGGTCTGATCAAAGCATCTTCCCAAGAGCATGATCTGACCGGTTTAGTATTTAATACCATTGGTATTTCGGATGGTACGACGATGGGTACTTTGGGTATGCGCTATTCCCTTGTATCTAGGGAGATCATCGCCGATTCTATAGAATCTTTTATCATCGGTCATTCCTTTGATGGCTGTATCTCTGTCGCAGGTTGTGACAAAAATATGCCAGGAGCACTGATGGGGATGATCAGGACAAACAGACCCTCAATCCTCGTCTATGGAGGAACAATAGCCTCGGGTAATTACAAAGGTGAAAAACTTAACATCGTATCTGCATTCGAAGCTTTTGGCAAGCGTGTCAATGGAAATATTTCTGATGAAGACTATGATGGTGTGATCCGAAATTCATGCCCTGGAAAAGGCGCTTGCGGAGGAATGTACACAGCAAATACCATGTCTTCTGCCATCGAGGCAATGGGCATGTCTTTGCCTTATTCCGCATCATATCCTGCTAATTCCCCCGAGAAATTGAGGGAGTGTAGAGAGGTCAATAAATTCATGAAAATCCTTCTTGAAAAAGACATCAAGCCAAGTGATATCATTACCAAAAAGAGTTTGGAGAATGCTGTCACTGTGATCATAGCACTTGGAGGAAGCACCAACGCTGTGATGCATATCATTGCGATTGCGAGGACTGCCGGTATTGATTTTACCATTGAAGATTTTAAGGCGATCAACGCAAAAACTCCGATGATAGGAGACTTCAAGCCTTCAGGTAAATTTATGATGGAAGACCTTCACGAGCAGGGTGGACTTCCTGCATTTATGAAGTACATGTTGCAAAATGGGTTTTTACATGGCGATTGCCTTACAGTAACTGGTAAAACTTTAGCTGAAAATCTTGAGAATGTGGATGCGATTGTTCCTTCTATGGTCAATGTAATCCATCCTTTAGAACAACCTATCAAGGCTACGGGACACCTTTGTATCTTAGATGGAAATCTTGCCCCCGATGGAGCAGTTGCCAAAATCACAGGAAAAGAAGGGAGTTCATTTACAGGGCCTGCAAGGGTTTTTGACTCAGAGCAAGAGGCAAATGACGCTATTCGTGACCATAAAGTACAGAAAGGAGAAGTGCTTGTGATTCGAAATATTGGCCCAAAAGGTGGTCCAGGCATGCCTGAGATGCTTAAGCCTACATCAATGATCATTGGTGCTGGCTTGGGTTCTGATGTGGCATTGATTACTGATGGCAGATTCTCGGGTGGTACTCATGGCTTTGTGGTAGGACATGTCACTCCGGAAGCATTTCTTGGGGGACCGATCGGATTGCTGAAAGATGGTGATATGGTCACTATTGATGCAGACAAACTGAAATTGACTTGTGAAGTCAGTGAAGAGGAGTTTTCTGAGAGGAGAAAGGCTTGGAAAAAGAAAGACATTAAGGGCCTACAAGGTACTTTGAAAAAATATAATTTATTGGTTTCCACAGCCTCTGAAGGATGTGTGACTGACAAACAATAAAACCCAACACCATGATAAGAGGAGCAGATATCGTAGTGAGATCATTGATAGCCGAAAATGCCAAGCATATTTTTGGGTATCCAGGAGGGGCGATTATGCCTGTGTATGATGCGCTTTATGATTATAGTGATCAGATTAGGCATGTTTTGACACGACATGAGCAAGGGGCAATCCATGCCGCTCAAGGATATGCACGTGTCTCTGGACAAGTCGGTGTGGCCTTGGCAACTTCAGGCCCTGGTGCTACCAATTTGATAACAGGCCTTGCTGATGCCATGATTGACAGTACACCTTTGGTCTGTATTACAGGTCAAGTTGCTGCACATTTGCTGGGTACTGATGCTTTTCAAGAAACGGATGTGGTCGGAATTTCAATGCCTGTGACAAAGTGGAATATTCAGGTCAGAAGAGCCGAAGATATTGCTCCAGCTATCGCAAAAGGCTTTCATATCGCAAGATCTGGTCGTCCAGGACCAGTTTTGATTGATATCACAAAAAATGCCCAGACTGATTCTGGAGAGTTCAATTACGTGCCTTGCTTAAGTATCAGATCCTACAGGCCATATTTTGAAGTGAAGAAAGATGAGGTGCAAAAAGCAGCTGAATTGATCAATGCTGCAAAAAGACCTTATGTATTGTATGGACAAGGTGTTGTCATTGGAAAAGCAGAGTCAGAGTTAAAAGCATTTTTGGACAAAACAGGAATTCCTGCAGCATGTACTTTATTGGGTTCAGGAGCTCTTTCGGAAGAGCATCCTTCATACGTTGGTAAACTTGGTATGCATGGAAACTATGCTCCAAATATGCTGACCAATCAATGTGATGTGCTGATAGCTATCGGAATGCGCTTTGATGACCGTGTTACTGGTGATCTCAAGCGCTATGCGAAGCAAGCAAAGGTGGTCCACTTGGAACTTGATCCAGCAGAGATCAATAAAAATGTATTTGCTGACGCACCTGTTTTGGGAGATTGTAAGCAAAGCTTAAGTATGCTAAATCAGGCAGTGAATCCAAATAGCCATGAGGATTGGATGTCAAAATTCAAAGAACTGGAGTTGCTAGAAAGAGAATCTGTAATCGCCAATGACCTGTCACCGACGAAAGTAGGGTTGACAATGGGTGAGGTGATCAGATTTATCAATCAATATAAAGCTGACGATGCTATTTTGGTAACGGATGTTGGACAGCATCAGATGATCGCATGGAGGTATTTTGATTACAAAACTTCCAAAACACAAGTAACTTCCGGTGGACTGGGTACTATGGGATTTGCCCTTCCAGCAGCATTGGGAGCGCAAATGTACGATTATAGCCGTCAGGTGATCTGTGTGGTCGGTGACGGAGGAATCCAAATGACAATCCAAGAGCTAGGTACTATCATGCAGACCAAAGCTCCTGTGAAAGTAGTGTTATTGAATAATAACTTCCTTGGGATGGTAAGACAATGGCAGCAGATGTTCTTTGATAGAAGGTATTCATTCACAGAACTGGACAATCCTGATTTTATCAAACTAGCGGAAGCATACAGCATCAAAGCTACAAAGGTGTCTGAGAGAGAGGGTTTAAGTGAAGCAGTAGCAGATATGCTGATGCATGATGGACCATATTTCTTGGAAGTTGTGGTAGAAAAAGAGGACAATGTATTCCCGATGATCGCTACGGGTTGTTCGGTAGAAGAGGTAAGACTAAGCTAAATCGAAGAGAATTTATGAACCGTTATACCATACTTATTTATACAGAGAATTTTATCGGTATCCTCAATAGGATCACGATCATTTTCACAAGAAGAGGCATCAATATTGATGCGCTCACAGCTTCCGAAAGCCGCTTGGACGGGATCCACAAGATCACCATCGAGTGTACTGTGACAGAAGAGCAGATTATCCAATTGGTAAAGCAAATAGAAAAAATCACAGATGTGATCAAAGCTTATTACTTCATGGATAGTGAGGTTGTCTATCAAGAAATTGCACTTTACAAGCTTCCAATTGACAGCTTGGATGCAAGTCTTGAAAAAGTAATCAGACAATATAATGCCCACATCATTGCAGCAGAGAAGGAATTTGTTGTGGTGGAATTTACAGGGCATAAAGAAGATACTCAGGCATTGTTGGAGACACTCAAGCCTTATAGCCTTCTTGAGTTTTCTAGGTCAGGCCGTGTAGCTATTGCCAAACCTAGATTTTCCGTATCAGAATATTTAAATAATCAAACCTTATAAAAACCAATAACTATGAAACTGAAATTTGGATCAGTAGAAGAAAATGTAGTAACCAGAGAGGAATTTCCACTGGAGAAAGCTAGAGAAGTATTGAAGGATGAAGTGATCGCCGTATTGGGTTACGGAGTACAAGGTCCTGGTCAAGCATTGAACTTGAAGGACAATGGCTTCAATGTAATCGTTGGTCAGAGAAAAGATTCCAAGACTTGGGACAAAGCAGTTGCTGACGGCTGGGTTCCTGGAGAGACACTTTTCGAATTGGAAGAAGCTTGTGAAAAAGGTACAATTCTTCAATTCTTACTTTCTGATGCAGGACAAATAGCGCTTTGGCCTACAGTGAAAAAACACCTTACTCCTGGAAAAGCATTGTATTTTTCTCATGGTTTCGGTGTGACTTACAAAGAAAAAACAGGTATCGTTCCCCCAGCTGATGTTGATGTGATTTTGGTTGCACCTAAAGGTTCTGGGACATCTTTGAGAAGAATGTTTGTAGAAGGTAGAGGATTGAACTCTTCTTATGCCATCTTCCAAGACGGAACAGGTAGAGCAAAAGATAGAGTTGTAGCACTTGGAATCGGTGTAGGATCAGGTTACTTATTCGAGACTGATTTTTATAGAGAGGTTACATCTGATTTGACAGGTGAAAGAGGAACTTTGATGGGGGCTATTCAAGGAATCTTTGCTGCTCAGTATGAAGTGTTGAGAGCGAATGGTCACACTCCTTCTGAGGCTTTCAATGAGACTGTTGAAGAATTGACACAAAGTCTGATGCCATTGGTGGCAGAGAATGGAATGGATTGGATGTATGCCAACTGTTCTACTACTGCCCAAAGAGGTGCTTTGGACTGGTGGAAGCCTTTCAGAGATGCAACTAAGCCGGTATTTGAAGAGCTTTATGATTCTGTGAAAACAGGTAAAGAAGCACAAAAATCAATTGATTCAAATAGCAAATCTGACTATAGAGTAAAATTAGAAGCTGAATTGAAAGAATTGAGAGATTCTGAAATGTGGCAAGCTGGCGCAACCGTCAGAAAATTAAGACCCGAAAATAACTGATATTATGAGTGAAAAGCTATGGATATTCGATACCACCCTTCGTGATGGGGAACAGGTACCGGGTTGTCAATTGAACACCCGAGAAAAGATCGTGGTCGCTAAGGCATTAGAAGAACTGGGAGTAGATGTGATTGAAGCTGGGTTTCCAATATCCAGTCCAGGTGACTTCAATTCAGTTGTTGAAATTTCCAAAGCTGTATCAAATCCCATTATCTGCGCCCTTTCCAGAGCTGTGGAAAAGGATATTGATGTAGCTGCTGACGCGCTGAAATATGCAAAAAAAGGAAGGATTCACACCGGCATCGGTGTGTCTCCTTTTCATATACAATACAAACTCAGATCTACTCCTGATGAAATCATTGAGCGGGCTGTAAGGGCGGTGAAATACGCCAAGCGTTATGTAGAAGATGTGGAATTTTATGCAGAAGATGCAGGTCGTGCCGAAAAAGATTTTTTAGCCAGAATATTGGAACAAGTCATCAAAGCCGGTGCAACTGTAGTCAATATTCCAGATACCACAGGTTATTGTCTTCCAGAGCAATACGGATCAATCATCAGGCATCTAAAAGAAAATGTTTCCAACATTGACAAAGCAATCATTGCTACTCATTGTCACAATGATCTTGGTATGGCGACAGCCAACACTATTTCTGGTGTTCAGAATGGAGCAAGACAAGTGGAGGTTACGATCAATGGGATAGGCGAAAGAGCTGGAAACACTTCCATGGAAGAAGTAGTCATGGCAATCAAATGTCACCATGATATCCCAATCCACACAAGCATTGTCACTCCGAAGATTTACGAGACCAGCAGGTTGATATCTAAGTTGATGAATATGCCTGTTCAGCCAAACAAGGCCATTGTAGGAAGAAATGCCTTTGCACATTCATCAGGAATCCATCAAGATGGAGTGTTGAAGCACAGAGAGAATTATGAAATCATCGATCCTAAAGATGTTGGGGTTCATGAATCATCGATAGTATTGACAGCAAGAAGTGGAAGGGCAGCATTGAAGCACCATTTGGATGCTTTGGGTGTAGTTTTGGAAGGTGAAGCTCTGAAAGAAGTTTATGAAGAATTTTTGGTGATGGCAGATTCCAAAAGGGATATCACACCAAAAGACCTACTTTCATTGGTAGGGAAATATATGGACGAGTCTTCCTTTATCGAATTGGATAAAGTGAGTTACGAGTCAAATGGAGAAATCAAATCAACCGTTTCCCTAAAAATCGGTGATAAAATTGAAGTGGCATCTTCTGCAGGAAATGGTCCAGTAGATGCAGTGCTAAAAGCTATTGAGAAAATCGTAAAGCCTGATATTGAGCTTGAGGAATTTCTCATCCAAGCTATTACGGCAGGAAGTGATGATGTAGCTAAAGTTCACATGAGAATCATGCAAGGAAAAATACCTTATTATGGTTTTTCTTCCAATACTGATATCGTATTGGCTTCAGCACAGGCATTTGTAGATGCCTTGAATAAAATACCCGTCAAAAATAAAGTGACAGTAGCCTAATTATGGAAAAGAAAACATTATTTGATAAAATTTGGGATGCACATGTGGTCAAATCTGTCCCATCAGGACCGGATGTATTCTTCATTGATAAGCATTTTATCCATGAAGTAACCAGCCCTGTTGCGTTTTTGAATTTGGAAAAACGTGGTGTAGGTGTCCTTCATCCGCAGAGGACAGTAGGTACTCCAGATCACAATGTGCCAACGGTGGATCAAGATAAGACCATCAAAGACAAGCTTTCAAGAATGCAAGTAGAAAAGCTTCGTGAAAACTGCAAGAAGCATGGGATCGAATTGCATGACTTGGGTTCTGCCCACCATGGGATTGTCCATGTGATAGGTCCAGAGCTTGGGATTACCCAGCCAGGAATGACCATCGTTTGTGGGGATAGCCATACTTCTACCCATGGGGCTTTTGGTGCCATCGCATTTGGTATTGGTACATCAGAAGTTGAAATGGTATTGGCTACGCAATGTATCATGCAGAGCAAGGCAAAGAAAATGCGCATCACTGTCGATGGTGAGTTGAGTGCTGGTGTCACTTCTAAAGATATCATTCTATATATCATCGCTAAAATCTCTGCGGCAGGCGCTACAGGTTACTTTGTGGAATATGCTGGCTCGGCAATCGAAAGCCTTAGCATGGAAGCAAGGATGACCATCTGCAACATGAGTATAGAAATGGGTGCCAGAGGAGGCTTAATAGCTCCTGACGAAACTACTTTTGATTACCTAAAAGGAAAACAATATTCTCCAAAAGGGGAAGAATGGGATAAAGCAGTGGCTTATTGGAAGTCTTTGAAAACTGACGATGGAGCTGTTTTCGATAAAGAATATCATTTTGATGCAGCGGATATTGAGCCAATGATTACTTATGGTACCAATCCAGGTATGGGTATCAAAGTCAAAGGAAATATCCCAAGTACCGAAGGTATGGAAGGTAGCAACAAGACTTCCTACTTGAAGTCATTGGATTACATGGGATTTGCTCCAGGTGAAGCGATCCAAGGAAAGAAAGTGGATTTTGTCTTTGTAGGAAGCTGTACCAATGGCCGAATCGAAGATATCAGATCTGTTGCCAATTATGTAAAGGGTAAGAAAAAGGCGGATAACATTACCGCTTGGATCGTTCCGGGATCTAGGGAAGTAGAGAAAATGGCTCACGAAGAAGGCTTGGTGAAAATCTTGGAAGAAGCAGGATTTGAGTTGAGACAACCGGGTTGTTCTGCTTGTTTGGCGATGAATGATGATAAGATTCCTTCAGGGAAATACGCTGTCTCCACTTCAAACAGAAACTTTGAAGGAAGGCAAGGGCCTGGAGCCAGAACTATGCTCGCCAGTCCATTGACTGTAGCAGCAGTAGCTGTCAAAGGTGAAATATGTGACCCTAGAGAGATCTTTTAATTCTTAAAAAAAGGAAAAAATGGCTTACGATAAATTTAATGTGTTGACTTCAACAGTTGTCCCGCTTCCTACCGAAAATGTGGATACAGATCAAATCATCCCTGCAAGGTTCTTGAAAGCAACTGAGCGGGAAGGTTTCGGTGACAATCTTTTCAGAGACTGGAGATATGACGTAGAAGGCAACCCAAAAAAGGATTTTGTACTCAATGACTCTACTTACGCTGGGAAAATACTCCTAGCAGGCAGAAACTTTGGTTCTGGCTCGAGTAGGGAGCATGCCGTTTGGGCACTGTATGACTATGGATTCAGATGTGTGGTATCTAGCTTCTTTGCTGATATCTTCAAAAACAACTGTCTGAACATCGGAGTACTTCCAGTGACTATCAGCCCAGAGTTTGCAGACGTATTGTTTGCGGCAATTGAAGCTGATCCGAGTACAGAAGTAGAAGTGGATATTGATACACAAAAGATCACTTTGCTCAGTACAGGTCAATCAGAATCTTTTGATATCAATGCCTACAAAAAAGAGAACATGAAAAATGGCTTTGATGATATAGATTATCTTTTGAACCTAAAAGGGGAAATAGAAGAATTTGAGAAAGGAAGAGCTTAGAAAGGATGAAGGCTGAGGGATGAAGTAAGAAAGATGGAAGATTGAATAACCAAAACATAGGTTATCAATGGAGGAAGGGAAAAGAACAAAGAGGTGAATCGAAATCTTTTATCTTATCTCGATATGATATTTAGATTAGAAAAAAAAACAACCCCGAAGGGGTTAAACTATGATTAACCCCGGGTTGCAACCCGGGGATTAAGATGATTTCATCGGACAACAACCCCGAAGTGGGTTGAATTTGAAATGCTTGTAAATAGAAAAAAATAACATCAATCAATTCAAAATATCTAAAATCAAAATTTCATCCCTCAAACTTCATCCTTCCTTCTTTCAAAATCTAAAAATCTACCCTCTACAATCAAAAATATAATGGGAACACATAGGAAAATAGAAATCATGGACACCACGCTGAGGGATGGAGAGCAGACCTCAGGAGTCTCTTTTCTTCCTTCTGAAAAACTCCAGATAGCCAAGTTGCTGCTAGAGGAACTGAAGGTGGATAGGATAGAAGTGGCATCTGCCCGGGTTTCTGAGGGAGAGATGGAGGGTGTCAAAAAAATTACCCAATGGGCTGCAGAGAAAGGTTACTTGGATAAAGTCGAGGTTTTGGCTTTTGTAGATACGCCTGCATCTATCAATTGGATGGTGGAAGCAGGTGCCAAAGTCATGAACCTTCTCACAAAAGGATCATTGAATCATTTAACCCATCAACTCAAAAAAACTCCTGAGCAGCATTTTGAAGATATCAGAGCTTGTGTCAAATATGCACGTAGCAAAGGTATAACTGTCAATGTCTATTTGGAAGATTGGAGTAATGGGATGCGAAACTCCATGGATTACACCATGGATTTAATTAGCTTTTTGAATGAAATCAGAGTGCGTAGGATTATGCTTCCCGATACTTTGGGTCTTTTGCATCCTAGGGAAGTTTCCCATTTCGTAAAACTGATTACAACAGAATTCCCTGATTGCCATTTTGATTTTCATGCACACAATGACTACGACCTTTCTGTAGCAAATGTACTGGAGGCGATTTACAATGGAATTGCGGGGATTCATACCACTGTCAATGGACTCGGTGAAAGAGCTGGAAATGCTCCTTTGGAATCTGTAATTGCAGTTTTGAAGGATTTTACCGATTACAGGATTGGCCTCAACGAAAATAAGATCTATCGTGTAAGCAAACTAGTAGAGCAGTTTTCCGGCCAACATATTCCTGCCAATAAACCAGTGGTGGGAGAGAATGTCTTTACACAAACTGCAGGAATCCACGCAGATGGTGACAATAAAAAGAACCTTTATTTCAATGACTTGCTTCCTGAGAGATTTGGAAGACAAAGAAAATATGCGCTTGGAAAGACTTCTGGAAAGGCCAATATCCTCAAAAACCTTCAGGAATTGGGAATTTCCCTCGAGAAGGATGAGTTGACCAAAGTGACGCAAAAGATCATCGAGCTTGGCGACAAAAAAGAACGGGTGACCACTGAAGATTTGCCGTATATCATTTCAGATGTATTGCAAAACAATTCGATCACCAAAGATATCTTTATCGAAGGATATCACATGACCCACTCTAGGGGCTTGAAGCCTACAGTGCAGTTGAAAATGAGTATCCATGGCAAGTCTTTTGAAGAGCATTCTTCGGGAGATGGTCAGTACGATGCATTTATGCGTGCATTGGTGAAGATCTACAAATCTCAAGGAATGCAGTTGCCGAAGTTGACTGATTACCACGTATCCATACCTCCAGGAGGAAAAACAGATGCTTTCGTAGAGACTGTGATCACATGGGACTATGGAAGGATTTTCAAAACCAAGGGCTTGGATTCGGATCAGACAGTAGCAGCGATGATGGCTACTGAGAAAATGTTGAACATAATTGATAAAATGCATAAAAATCCTTCTGATAAAGCAATTTTTCAGGAGTTGAAAAATCAAAACCCAGAACAAGACAAAGAGAATTTCTATGGAAATGAATATAGCACTACTGCCAGGTGATGGCATAGGACCTGAGGTAATTGCTCAGGCAGTAAAAGTGGTCAAAGCTGTAGGTAAGAAGTTTGGCCATACGATCAATTTCGAAGAAGCACCAGTTGGGGCGGCAGCAATAGACTTGACTGGCAATCCCTATCCAGATGCTACCCACGAAGTTTGTCTAAGAGCAGACGCGGTGCTTTTTGGAGCTATCGGAGATCCCAAGTATGACAACGATCCCAAAGCCAAAGTAAGGCCAGAGCAAGGTCTTTTGGAAATGAGGAGGAAATTGGGACTTTTTGCCAATGTACGTCCTACTTTCACATTCCCTTCATTGATTCACAAATCTCCATTGAAACTCGAAAGGGTGGAGGGAGTAGATTTTGTTTTCTTCAGAGAACTGACTGGAGGGATTTATTTTGGTGAGCCAAGAGGAAGAAACGAGCAAGGAACCAAGGCATTCGACACAAATGTCTATACCAAAGAAGAAATCACGAGATTGGCTCGAATGGGTTTCGAAGCTGCGCAAAAAAGAAGGAAACTGTTGACTTGTGTAGATAAGGCTAATGTATTGGCTACTTCGAGATTGTGGAGGGAAACAGTACAAGAACTTGCTCCAGAATACCCTGATGTCAAGGTGGAATATGAATTTGTGGATGCAGTGGCGATGCGTTTGATCCAATGGCCAAAAGCTTATGATGTATTGATTACAGAAAACCTATTTGGTGATATTTTGACTGATGAAGCTTCTGTGATTTCAGGTTCGATGGGTTTGATGCCATCAGCGTCGGTTGGTACAGAAAATAAATTGTTTGAGCCAATTCACGGATCCTATCCGCAAGCAGCAGGAAAAGACATCGCTAATCCATTGGCAACAGTGCTTTCGGCAGCGATGATGTTCGAGTATGCTTTTGATCTGAAAGCAGAAGCCCAAGCTATTTCTGATGTAGTCAATAAATCCTTGGCAGAAGGAATCGTAACAGAAGATATCGCCGAAGGAGCCAAAGCTTATAAGACTTCAGAAGTAGGGGATTGGTTGGCGGAGAATATTTAATCTTTAAAATAGTATTAGTTGTTAAAAATCCACCTTGAGAGAGGTGGATTTTTTTTGGCTTCTACAGATCTTAGTCTCGGTTTGTCGTAAGAGGCAGACAAATAATGCTTTGTGTTTTTTAAATTTGGGTGTTACAGTGTCGAAGTCAAGTGTCCAAAATAGAGATGTTGTCTGAAAAGTGCGCAATAATAAGATCCTCGTTCTAAAGCAACAGGAATTCTTGTTTAAACCAAATTTGGTTGATTGCCTAAGTTAAAACCTTTCAGGATTAGCATTCTTACTACTTTTAAGTAGGGAATCCTTTGTGCTGCTCCTGAAAGGTCTTTAAGTCAATTTTTAGATGATTAAAAGCTATGGTGCATGTTGGAAAAGGGTCTTTATTTTTTGAGAATATTTATCAACTGCTTTAGCAATCTACCATGGGACAGGCGCGGTGTAGTCAATATTAACTCCAAATCGCGATTCCATCAAGATATTGTTTGTTTAGCTGTAAGTAAGCTGATATTCAGTTTTTTTAATCGATTTCTAGCTCTTCTGAAAATCTTTCCAAAGCTTCAGGCTTACCCACAGCGTAAACAGTATCTCCTAATTTGAGTTTTTCATTTGCTGTGATTTCAGCGATCGTTTTACTTTTTCGTTTGATTGCAACAATATTTATCCCAAACTTATCCCTAATTTGAGCATCTTTCAATGGAATATTGATAAAGTCACCAGAGTCTTTTTCTACCTTCAAACTCACAAAATTAATGTCAGGCAACTCTACCTTGAACTTAGAGTTCGCCTCTGTCGAAAGATTCCTAAACATTTCATAATTATGCGATCGGATTTCTACTGTGAAATCATCGATATCATGTTTGGATACAAGATATTTGTTGAGAACTCTGGTGAAAATCTCAATAGAAGTCTCAAACTCTTCAGGGATCACTTCATTTGCTCCAAGTTTTAGGTTCTCTTCCATTTCTCCGAGGTAACGTGTCCTTACGATGATATAGGGATTTTGCGTTATGTGTCTGATAGAAGCTATAATGCGCTTAGTTGCTTCTGGGTTGGAAATTGCAATGACTGCTACTCTTGCTTTGTGGATGTTTACATGTTCCAAAACAGCATCATTGGCAGCATCTCCATACATAATTGGTTCACCTTTTTGCGATTCAGTTTTGACTGTTTCGGGATTTGTTTCAATGATTGAATAGGGGATATTCGCAGATTTAGCTGCTTTAGAAAGATTCCGGCCATTCAGTCCATATCCAATGATAACTAAGTGATCTTTTAGTTCTTTGGTGTCCAGTACAATATCTGGAGTAGTTTCATTTGCAAGACGCTTACTTAATTTATTTGGAAGAGGAAGGTTCAAAACGCCACAAGCAAGATCCTCTCTTTTCTTTAAGATAAATGGAGTGATTGTCATTGTTAAAATAGAGATAGCTAGGAAATATTGGTAAGTATCTGGATCTAAAAGGTTGTACTTTAATCCTTCTTTGGCCAAAAGCAAAGAAAATTCACCAACTTGAAAGATTGAAAATCCTACCATAAAGGCTTCTTTGAACCCTTGTCCAATCGCCCTTACAGAAAAGGCTACTACCAAAAACTTAATAAGGAAAGTCAAAGCAGTAAGTCCAAGAATGATGAATATATGTTCATACAAGAAAGTAATGTCAAATAACATCCCGACAGACACAAAGAAGAAACTCAAAAATATCTCTCTAAATGGGAGGATTTTTCCGGTAGCATGGTGACTATAATCTGATTCACTTATGATCAAACCTGCCAAAAATGCCCCAAGACCCAAAGACAATCCGAGTAGTGACGTTACATATGCGACAGCAAAGCAAGTCAAGATAATACTAAGCAAGAACAGTTCTTCATTCCTCGTCTTGGTGACTCTGAAGAGAAGTTGTGGGATAATATATTTTGCACTGATAATCGTAAGCAATATCACCAATGCTCCTTTGAGTGCTAAGTAAAGCAATGAAAGTAAGACGTTGTCGGATTCTCCTGCCAACATTGGGGTGAAAAGCATCAATGGTACGATCACCACATCTTGAAATATCAATATAGCCAAAGTAGTTCGTCCAGGAATGGTATTGACTTGACCATACTCTTGTAGGAGTTTCAATACAATCGCTGTACTACTCAATGCAAATAAGAATCCAAAGAACACAGCAACATTCCAGTCAAAGCCAAAACTATAAGTCAGTAATGTAGTCGCTCCAATTGTCAAACCTACTTGAAGAGAGCCTCCAATAAATACTGCTTTCTTGATCGATAATAGACTTTTTAGAGAGAATTCCATCCCAATCACGAAGAGCAATAGAATTACCCCAACTTCTGAAAGAACTTCTACTGCTGTGGAGGCATTTACTAATGAGAGGCCATAAGGGCCGGCAATAGCGCCTGTGAAAAGAAACCCAATGATAGTTGGGATTTTCAACCTCATAAATAGAAGAATAACCAAAGTAGCTAGACCAAAAATAACTACAATGTCGGACAGCATCGGCATTTCAGCACTAGCCAATATTACTTTATGCATAAAAAAGAGTTTAATTAAAATTCAATTCGAAGTTAAAAATAAATTAACAATCTCTAACCCAAAAATCTAAGGTTTCTTCTGAAAATACGTTTTGATTTAGTTGTTTCGAATTATTTTGTATTGGAATTCAGGCAGATAAGAATTTTATTGAATGAATTTTTCATGATACATCAACTTAAATAAATTCTACTGCCATCAATAAGCCCTTTATGGGAAGGGTAAAATTGGACTTGTTTTTTTATAGACAATTAATGTTTTTTTGATCATATCTTTTGAAAACAACGTTTTCTCTAATGATCTGACCTCGCCAGACAAGAAGCGATCAATCAACAAGCGATCAATCAATAAGCAAACCCCATTCTTTTGTAGATAAAATGCATCAACCAGGCTGGACCAATTAAAAGAAATTGTATGTCTTTCAAAAATGATGGTTTTTTGCCTTCGATCTTATGTCCATAAAACTGGCATATCCACGAAATGACAAATAATCCAAGGGATAACGCCCACAAAGGAACTGGTGAAATCAAATCAATAAGATTGGCAACTGCCAAGCATAATGCAGAAAAAAAGAACATGCCCAAAGTCAATGGAGGTGAAATAGTCAGGTAATAAACCAGCACAATTGCCAATACAATGGTAGCCCAATTAGCGAAATTCTGAAGAAATGGCAAATAGACCACCAAAGTCTCTGAAGGAATGCTGAAAATCAATCCTACAATACTGAAAAATATAGCAGGCACACAAATCCAATGGATGGTTTTGTTGGTTTCATTTTGGTGGCTCAACCCATATTCGTACAATAACTCGTCAATTTTCCGCATGTAGAAATAGCTTTAGATGGATGTTTTTGGAATATCCTGATTAATTTAATAAATAGTCTTGAGTTTTCACTAAATCGTATAAAATAATGCTCAGTTTTTGGGAGAAAAAACATTTTCTGAATTACGACATGATAATCATCGGTGCAGGTATCGTTGGGCTATCTACCGCTATTCATTATAAAATTAGATTTCCGAAAAAGTCGGTTCTTGTCTTAGAGAGAGGGGTTTTTCCTACTGGCGCAAGTACAAAAAATGCTGGTTTTGCTTGTTTTGGAAGCCTGACAGAGATTTTAGATGACTTGAAATCCATGTCTGATAAAGAAGTTTTTGAATTGGTGGAAAAAAGGTACAAAGGTCTTTTGGCAATTAGGAAGTTTTTTGGGGATGAAGCAATAGGCTACATATCCAATGGAGGCTTGGAATTGATCACCAAAAGCCAAGAGAATGTCTTGTCAGAAATTCTCCGAATCAATGAATTGCTTTTTCCCATCTTCGATGACGATGTTTTTGAGATTGTAGATGATATCCAGTCATTCCAGTTCGGCGCAAATGTTAAGTATATCATTAGAAATAAATTTGAAGGCGAACTGGATACTGGATTGTACATACAATGTCTGTGGTCGAAATGCCAATCCTTGGATGTGAAAATTCTAACTGGTACGCATGTAGATTCTTTAGATGAAAGCCAAAAGGTAGTTTATGTGAAAAATGGTTTGGAGTCAAAAGGAATTCCCTTTCAGGCAAAACAAATTGCTATTTGTACCAACGCATTTACGAAAAAAATTATTCCTGACATTGATATCAAACCTGGAAGAGGATTGATTTTAGTGACAAAGCCTCTGAAGGAAAATATTGATTGGCAGGGGGCATTTCATTATGATGAAGGATATGTTTATTTCAGATCATTAGAAGGAAATAGGTTGCTGATAGGTGGAGGTAGAAATTTGGATTTTGCAGTAGAAGAAACAGATCAATTTGCAATCAATCAAAAGATTAGAGCCTATCTAATCGATTTGATGAAAAATGTGGTCATGCCTAAACAGGCTGTTGAGATTGATTTGGAGTGGTCAGGTATCATGGCTTTTGGATCAACCAAAACACCTATAATTACCATGCTGAATGACGATGTCGGCCTTGCAGTGAGATTGGGTGGAATGGGTGTCGCAATTGGTTGGCAGACAGCAGAGGAGTTGGTAAGCTATTATTAAGAAGTGGAAAGTTCCGAAATTTTATTAATTTCATGCTTTAGAAAAATCCAAAATATGATAAATGGTTAAGATTCGTAAAGACCCTTCACTATTGGAAGCGATGTTTCCAATACTATTTTTAATAGTTCTACTTGTGATCAATATTTGGATTTTTGGGACAGATGGTCTCAGTGGCTCCAATCAGATGGTCTTGGTAATTTCTTCTGCCTTAGCAGCGTTGATTGCAGTGTTTAGACTGAATATTAGGTGGGAGACGCTCCAAGATGGCATAGTGAAAAGTATCAGTTCTGCGATGTCCAGTATTTTGATTTTGTTGCTGATTGGTTCATTGGCAGGTACTTGGATGATTAGTGGAATTGTTCCAGCAATGATATATTATGGTCTGCAAGTGTTAAACCCTACGATATTTTTGATAGCAGCTTGTATTGTGAGTGCAGTAGTTTCAATCTCGACAGGTTCTAGTTGGACCACAGTAGCTACGGTTGGAGTTGCTTTGTTGGGAATAGGTAAGGCTCTTGGTTTTGGAGAGGGGATTATAGCAGGTGCGATTCTTTCTGGGGCGTATTTTGGAGACAAAATGTCACCACTTTCCGACACTACCAACCTTGCACCGGCAATGGCAGGGACGGATTTGTTTACACATATCAAGCATATGACCAAAACTACCATTCCATCGATTTTGATAACTTTGGTGATTTTCGGAATAATTGGATTTACGAGTGGCGCTGAAGGTTCCGTTGAGCAAGTCAAAGGAATATCAAGTGTAATTCTTGAGAAATTTAATATTAGTGGATGGCTATTTATAGTACCATTGGTGGTGATTGGACTGATTGTCAAAAAAGTACCCGCAGTCCCTGCACTTCTTGCAGGCGCACTGTTAGGAGGTGTTTTTGCGATTATTTTTCAACCACAAATCATCTATTCTATAGCCAACGAAGCAGGTCAGGGTTATGCTTATAATGCTTTCAAAGCGGTAATGATGTCTCTCTATGGACAAGTGAGTGTCTCTACTTCTAATGATATTGTAAATGAATTGCTCGTAACAGGAGGGATGTCTGGTATGCTCAATACCATTTGGTTGATTATTTGTGCGATGATTTTTGGAGGAATCATGGAAGAGAGTAAAATGCTGGCAGTTTTGGCCGAAGCGGTAATCAGAAAAGTGCATTCTGTTGGCTCTTTGGTAGCTTCTACGGCCGCTACTTGTGTCTTTTTCAACTTGACTACCTCTGACCAATACCTAGCTATCCTTGTGCCAGGTAGAATGTACGCAGATATTTATAGAAAAAGAGGTTTGAGACCTGAGAATTTAAGTAGAACTTTGGAAGATAGTGCTACTGTCACATCTGTTCTTATCCCGTGGAACACTTGCGGAGCTACCCAAGCCTCTGTATTGGGAGTGGCCACTTTGACTTATGCACCGTATTGTTTTTTCAATATCATAAGTCCATTTATGACGATAATGTATGGTTATTTTAAACTTGGGATTAATTATTATTCAGAAGAGGAAATGATTGAAATCAGAAAGGAGTTTTTAGTATGATTCCAAAAAGTATTACAAAAGAGCAGGTAAACGAGCTTCCGTTGGGACAATTTGAAGGAGAAATCATTCTGATCAACTCCATGGATCAAGTGCAGGAAGCTGTAGACGAGCTGTCCTCACATTCTTTGATTGGTTTTGATACTGAGACAAAGCCGGCGTTCAAAAAAGGGGTTTTCAATCAGGTGTCATTGCTGCAGCTCTCTACACCTGAAGTTGCCTATCTCATAAGGTTGAATGAATTGGGATTGCCAGAAGGTATTCGTGAGATTTTGGAGGATAGACAAATTGTAAAGATTGGGGCAGCTGTTTTAGATGATTTAAGAGGTCTTCGTAAATATGCTCAAGATTTTGTGCCTGCAAGCTTTTTTGATCTCAATCAAGAATTGAAAAAAGTAGGGTTTTTGAATATAGGCGTCCGCAATCTTGCTGCTATGGTGATGGAGATCAGGATATCTAAATCTGAACAGGTATCCAATTGGGAAGCTGTTACGCTCTCAGAAAAACAAATGCTTTATGCGGCTACAGATGCTTGGGTTTGTCTTGAAATTTACAAAAAACTTTATGCACAAGGTTACTTAGATGATCTCTTCAGATATTAAGGATTTTTACAAGATCCATATCCTTGATTTTAGTTTCGAATATGTCAAAAATACCCTCTCTGACCCTAAGTGTGATTTTACAAGTGTTGTCAAAATCCTGTGAGAGGATTTCCAAATCCAAATCTTTTACCATACGCATTACATCATTCATTGCTAAATAGTCAAATTTCAAGATTACATTTTTTTTGACTATTGCCTCCATAATCTCGTTGTTTTCCAAGGCTTCAAGAGCAGCTGTTTTGTAAGCTGTGATAAGACCGCCAACGCCCAGTTTTGTTCCACCAAAATAACGAATAACTACAATTAGTGTGTTGGAAAGGTTTTTTGACCTGATTTGCCCTAATATAGGATCTCCAGCTGAGTGGTTTGGTTCGCCATCATCATTTGCTCTATATTGATCTTGATTTTTACCTAAAATGTAGGCATAGCAATGATGCCTTGCGTCATAATATTGCTTTCTAAGGCTGTCTAGAATCTCTTTGACTTCATTTTCATCCGATACAGGATATGCAAAAGCCAAAAATTTACTGCCTTTTTCCTTATAAAGTCCTTCTGAAACATTTGATATAGTTAGGTAAGTGTCGTTCATAAAAATTAATTGAAGATAATTTTATGATTCAATAATTTGGTTGATTTGGGTCTTTAGCCCAGAAGTCTTCTGTTAAGTAGAAAACAGTAACTATAATGTAATGGATTTTATTTCTAGTTAAAACATTTTCATCATGTAAATTTTCCAAAATGATTCCTAGAGTTGGATTGAAGTAATCATGGTTGCGGGTATTTATGAAACCATTAGATTCCATGAATGCTTTAACTTTTTCTAAATCAGTATTCATATCAATAGTAACATAAGCTTGTTCAACTACAGCAAAAAGACTGTTCTCTTCTTGAAAGAACCCTAGTAACTTGTATGCTGTGTCAGGAAAAAAAATAATTATGTAATAGTAAATTTTGGAAATAATCTTTCCAAGAACTGTAATTAATTGCATCATTTAATTTTATTACAGTTTTTGAATCACTTAAATAAACTCTTTGCTCAGCTCCACTACTAATAATTTTGGAAAACTCTATTTGTTCGATCCATAGGTCAGTTGCAAGAATATATGCTTTTAGTTTTTTTTCTTCTTGAATACGGATTTGCTTTGAGTGCTCAGTTTTTGGGCTTGTAATCTCGCCTTTTCCAAGGTGACAGGAGATTGTTTGGATAGTTGCTCGAAACCTAACTTTGCTCTTTCCTGAAAGGATACTATGTAGTTCATACTTTATTGAGTTATGCATTTTTACAAATCTAGGGATTTTAGACAAATTGAAAAATATTAAAATTGATGTGTTGTTTTTCAACTGATTCTAATTGACAAAGTCAAATAATACTTATTTTTGAATTAATATGAACAACTTCTCAAGTCCCAAAATTATCTTACTGGAAGGTATAGTCAATGAATCAGGTAGTCTTCACTTCTTCGAGTATTCTGAAGCTTTGCCTTTTTCGATCAAAAGGTCTTTTTGGATTACTGAAGTGCCACAGGGTGGAAAAAGAGGAGTCCATGCGCATAAAAAGGAAACGCAAGTATTGGTAGCGTTGAAAGGGTCTGTTAAGGTTAGTCTGGAAGGCACGTCAGGAAGTAAACATGAATTTATTCTCGATCAACCGAACAAGGCTTTGATTTTGCCTGCAATGTTTTGGTCTGAAGTAACATTTGATAAGGATACGGTTTTATTGGTTTTGTCTGACCAGGAGTTTTTGGAAAGTGATTACATTAGAGATAAAAATGAATTCGATGAATATTAAAAAGAATATTAATGAAAGCTACAATTTGGAACTCAAGCCAGTTGATGAATTGTCTTCAGATTACTTTTTGCAAGCATTCAGACCTGAGGAAAGTGGCGCATATTTTCATTTAATATTGAAGAAAAAAGAACTGGTCAGGGGAGAGTTTTTTGTTTTTGTAAATGAAGATCGACACGCAATGTCAATCCCAAAGAGTCCATTTGGAGGTTTTTGGATTCATGATTCAATTTCCTCAGAAGTCATCGGACAAATGATAGGATTTTTGTCTGAATGCATGATTGAAATGAATGTAGTCTCTTTAAAAATAACGCAAGCTCCTAATGTTTATGGATCAAAGTCTGACTTGATAGGCTACCTGCTTTTTTGTCAAGGATTCAAATTGGAAAAACTGTTGAATCATCAAATCCTTTCTGGAAAAAAGAAAATCAAACATGCTTTTCAACAACTTTTCCCAAAGCTGATCGAAAAAACTAAAAAGCTCAATTTCAATGCTGTTGTAGGAAATATTCAAAGTTTTAATTTTTTAGAGCAAATGTCACTATGGAAAATTCAAAAAGGGCACTCGTCAAGTATTGACGAAAAAAGACTGATTCATCAAGTTTCTAGTCATCCAGAAAGATATTTTGTGGTTTCGATTTTGCAGGAATCTAAACCTGTAGCCCATGCGGTTGCTGTAAAACTAACATCAGATAGTCTTTACTATTTTTATTCTGCGATCGATCCAAAAAACCAATCTAAACATACAGGAGAGTTGCTGATGGTGTATCTATTAAAACTGGCGATGGAACAAAAGGTATCGTTTTTGGACTTGGGTTCTTCTGATTTAGATGGATCTCCAAACCATAAATTGATGTTTTTTAAGGAAAAATATGCTGACTCTTGGGTCAACAAGTGTACTTGGAATAAGAACTTTTGAAATGGATCAATCTGATTTGGTTTCCGTTATTTGCACTGTTTTCAATCAGGAAGATTATGTTCTGGAATGTCTTGAAAGTGTAGCAAATCAAGAATATGGTAATTTTGAATTGATAATTCTTGAGAATGGAAGTAAAGATCAATCTCCTTCTTTGGTCAAATCATGGGTTGCGAAAAACGACAAATTGAATATTCAGACATTTTTCCATGACGCTACCATTTCCTATTGTGAAAATTTCAATATAGGACTGGAAATTAGTAAAGGAAAGTTTGTCATCGATCTTTCAGGAGATGATCTGATATGTCCTGAACATATTATGATTTGTATCGCTAAGCTTCAAAAAAACTCTTCTGCGGCATTTTGCTTTTGTGATGCAATGCTTTTTGAAGTAGGCAAAGAATCAAAAACTTTTTATAAAAGAACTCATGAAGGGAAGCTTATCCATCGTATCCTAGAAGAAAATCTCTATACACAGATCGTTGCAGGGAATCCTATTTTGTCAGCCACATTGGTGTTTGATGCAGCGAAATTAAAAGCCATAGGTGGCTATGATGAGAAATTGTCTTATGAGGACTTTGATGTTATGGTCAGGCTTTCCAGAGAATACAGGGCAGTCTTTTCAGATCATGTGGGGATAAAAAAAAGAATTCATCCCAAATCCTTTTCCAAAAATCAATACCTTCCAAAAGCTTCAGTTATGCTCCCTTCAACTTTGAAGGTTTGCAATAAAATCAAATCCATGAATAAAAATTGGGAAGAAGATCAAGCATTGCTCAAAAGGGTAATGTTTGAAACTAAGCATGCGCTTTGGTCTGCAAACTTTGATGTGGCAGTAGGGTTCTTAGAATTAGCCAAGTCCCTCAATGCAAAAGGTATGGAGTATGAATTTTTTAGAAAATGGTCAATGGTTAAGATTGATCTTTCTCGTCTCTACGTAACGTTGAAAAAATAAAGCCCTATTTAGTGTTTAGCTTTTCTAAAGTTCTAAACTTTAGAAAAGCTAAATAAATGTTATTTATCCAACCATGACTTCCACCATGTCACTTTTGTGGAAGTATTTTTGCCCGACTTCAAGGATGTCCTTTGCAGTGAAATTTCTTATAAAATCTAGTTTTTCATAATAGAAGTCTTGATTCATCCCTGCTTGATGAATACTCTTAAACCTTCCAATTAAGTCAAAAGCAGAACTGAAATTTGACAAGAAATTACCAATCATATAGTTTCTTACCGTTTCCAGTTCATCAGATCCGACTAGATCTGTTTTTAGTATGTCTATTTCCTTATAGATTTCAGAGATGACTTCGTCGAGATACTGTTTTTGGACATCAGCCATCACTACCCAATAATCTGCATTTTTCAAGCTTCCTATGCTGCTGTATATGCCATAAGTGTGACCTTTTTCCTCTCTGATATTTTTGATAAGCCTTGATCCAAAATATCCTCCAAGAATTGTATTGAAAACGGACAGCGCATGGTAATCTGGGTGGTTTTTTGGAATCAGGTGACAGCCTATCCTAATTGTAGATTGGAGGGATTTTTCTTTGACTTCATATAGTTTTTCTTTTGTGATATTTGAAAACAAAGGATATTCCCTTTCTGTAAAACTGACTTCAATAGATCCCAGAAGTTCAGCAATCATATCCAATTCTTTTTCTTCTACATTTCCAGTAAGAAAAATCTCAGGGTTGAACCAAAGTGAATTCTTGTAATATTCTTGCAAGTCTTCTCGAGTAATGATTTCGACATCACTTTCATCTGAAATCAATCCGTAAGGATGATTCTCTCCAAAGAGTTGCTTTCTGAATAGTTGACTGGCCCGAGCTCCATTTTGTTCCCTTTGAAGGCTAATACTTAATGCTTTTTGTGATTTTCTTTTTGCGAGTTCTTTTTCAGGAAAAATAGCTTCTGTCAGCAATGATCTGAATACGGGGAATACATTGGAAAAATGTTTCTTTGTCGTCAATAAGGAAATGCTATTGTTTTCAAAACCGGAGCTTACCTCTACTTCACTTGCATAATGGTCAAAAAAGTCATCCAATTCAAGAGCGGATTTTTCTTTAGTCCCCTCCATGATCATGTTTAGTGTGAAAAATGAAGTTAGTTTTTTATCGATGATATTCAATGACCTTTGTGTATCAGTATTGATTTCCAGTCTAATAGCGTCGATATCAGGTGTGGGTATAAAATACAAGTGGACTCCGTTTTGAAGAGTCCGCTTGATTGGGTTTTGTAATTTTATATTTTCCGGAATTTGGAATTCCGGAGCTTTGCTTCTATCTAAAACCATTATTTTGAAATATTGTATGCGAGAGAAAGTCTTAAAGTCTCAGCCAATGGGTGGTTTTGAACTTGTGGAACCAAGTAAGAGAAATCAAATCCCAAGGATTTGTAATTAAAACCTACACCCATAGTAAAGTATCTTCTTCCCCCTTTATTGATGTTTTCATGAAAATATCCTGTCCTCAATGCGAGTGTTTCATTGTAAACATATTCAACACCAAATGAAATCATTACCTCTTGAATTTCCTCACTGAATCCACCCGGAGCATCGGTAAAGGAACCGAACATCCCAGCGATCAATGGCCTGTTTGGGTCTTTTCCATTCCCAGGTTCTATGACAAGGTTACCATTGGCATCAGTGATTAAATTTCCATTTTCATCTCTGCTATAGATAGGAGGTGTTGGCACCATTAGCTTATTGAAATCCAAGGCAAAAGTAATGGAATTGAATTGATCCATTTTAATTTGGTATGCTGTTCCAATTCTGAAATTGGTTGGAATATAATCCAAATCTTCTGTACTGTTGTAAGTTAATTTTGGACCTATGTTGGTTATAGATGTCCCCCATGACCACACACCTTCTTTGCTGCCTACCAGTACATCTTTTGTGTAATACAGGCCAATGTCTGTGCCTACTGACACACCAGGTCTACTTTCAGTACCGCCTGCGGATGATATGTTTCCTGAAAGGTTTGAGTGGATCAACCTCGCAGAAATACCCAAACCTAGATTTTCAGATAATCTTCTTGAATATGTACCACCAATAGCAATGTCTCTTGGAGTGAACTCTCCCAATTCATTTCCTCTTTGATCTGTCAGTTGGATGTCGCCCATATTAAAATAGCGAAGGTCAAAACCAAAAGCAGAATTCTCATCTATTTTTTTAAATCCTGTCAAGTAACTTACTGACATATCATTGACAATTCTCCCTAGCCAAGGCGAATATGAGAGGGAAAAACCCATGTCATCTTTGATAAATGCGAGTTTTCCTGCATTCCAATGTGCAGAATTGGCATCTGGTGAAGTGGCTACTCCCACATCTCCCATCGCTGAATGTCTGCTATCTGGTGCAAAATTCAAAAAAGGAACGGCTGTATTGATTACCCGCCTATTAGGATCTTGCCCCGATATTATAGTCGAGTTTTGTGCAGATACTTCATACGCAGATAGACATACGAGAGAAAGAAAAAGTGTCTTGAATGAATGGCTTACAGATATTTTCATTTAATGATTATTTTGCCGCTCTTCTTATCTGAAGTATTGTCTATTTCTGATACGAGCTCTAATTCGTAAATATAAGTTCCTTTTGTTGGATATTTGGTTTTAGAATGGAAAAAAATCCACTCAAAGTCATCCAAAATATAATCGGCTTTCACATAACGCTTGCTAGCTTTATATATTTCATGTCCTGATATGGAGAAAACACGCAAATGAAGCATTAAGTTTTCTCCTGCTCGATTGTGCTCTATTTTAAATTTACTAAAGTCTGAACTTGGGTTGGGATAGATTGTGCTTTTAAGGATTTGTACCTTAGTGCTGCCTACTACCATTATATCTCTTTTTACAACCGAACTGTTCCCAACATTGTCCCAAGCTTCCAAAGAAATGGTATTAATACCTTCTTCCAAGCCTTCCACAGGGATAAGTATCCTTCCTTTCTTGTAACTGTTTTCAATAGAGTTGTAAAATTCATTCAAGTATATCGTTTGGCCATCATTTATTCTCATGGCAATGCTTTGATCTATGTTTGCTGAAGAAATATTGATTCCACTTTCATCGCTAAGATTTGCCATAAGACGAATGTTATAGGCGGAAAATTCCGTAAGATTCTCTCCATATTCATTTCCAAAAAGCATTTCTATCAAGGGGCCTTCTGTGTCATCAGGTATTGCTTGATTGACTCCACCGACTATTGTTTTTTTGGCAGACATGGCTTCTTGGTTGTTATCTAACTCTGCAAAAACACGGATAAGTCCTTCACCAAATTCGATTCTGATGTTTTGAGGTAAGAAAATTTCAGTTTCAAAAACCCCGTCATTGATGTCTCCAATTCCTTGGAACAGTATATTTCCTTCAACTTCAAAATTCACTTGGCTACTTTCATCCCCCAATGTTTGTCTTGTTTCTTTCTTGTCAAACAACACCAATTTGTAAGTGCCTTTGGCATTCAATATGGAAGATTGTGTAAGTGGGTCTTTGATTTTGCCTTTTACTAAGATTTTTTGCAATGCACGAAGAGTATCTACTTCTATTTCCAGATCGATATCTATCACTTCTTTCACATCAGATGAAAGTTCTGGCATAGCTAGTTTTAAGGATGGATCTCCCAATAGTGAAAAATTTCGGTTGAATGCTCCATTCGAGCTATTGTTTTTTGTTCTTTTAAAAATTTCCCCAAGATCTAAGCTTTCTCCATTTTCTTTTTGAAAAACAGCTTCAATAAATGCTTTGTTCAACGCGAAATTACTGCTGCTAAAGACTGGTCGACCTGTAGTGAGTAAAGCAATAGCGCCTTTGTTTTCGGCAAAAAGCATTTCTTCTGCTCCAGATCGTACAAATGGGCTGTCATGTCTCCCAAATTCACAAGTAGCAGTTACTACCAAGGGAAGCAGTGGGTTGTCTACCCAATCTCTCAAATCAGAGGTTTGAAAGACTCGTTCAGCAGTTAGTGTTGTTTCGTTTCCATGGCCAACATAGTTTAAAATTAAGGCGCCATCTTCAATGGTTTTTTGTAACGCTTCTTTGGCTTGGGGAGAGGATTGTCTTCCGCCATTTCTGACTTGCTCATAGCGATCCAAGTATAGCTTGTCGACGATGTATTCAGGATGGTTTTCTGTCAAATATCTTGCATGACTTTCGGCATCATTCAAGTGGATATTATTGTCGCCATCATCTGCGAACAATGCAATCTTTCGTTTCCAGTCTCCCTGATTGTCAATTTTCGTTTCATAAGTTATAATTTTATCCACAGCCTCCCGTGCTTCTTGGATATTAATTGCAGGGATTCTTCCTACACCAATTTTGAGGGTTTCATCGCCTGAATTGTTCTCTTCCCACTCTCCTTGTCCTATTTCCAAAAAGCCAAAGTAATCATCAGATGAATATGTTGAAAGTGGATTGAGACTGCTTCTCGAGCTGTAAGATGGTATTAGGTTTGGCCTTCCGCCGGCAATCTTTTTTTTATAGTCAATTGTGCCTTTTCCAAAAAACAGTACGTTTTTGATTTGTCTGTTATTTAAATAGTGATACGATAAAAAATTCCTGATGGCTGTGATATCATAAGTGCCATATCCAAAAGCATCAAAAACTTCAGGCAATGTCACCACTTTACTGCTTATTCCAATAGAGTTTTTATGGTTTGCGAGTCTTTCTGCTTGAGATTTAAGTGATTCGGGGCATATGATAATGAGAGATTGTGTGAGTTGTTTTTCTCTTAGATGAAGGGTTGCTGTGATAGGTGTTGGGATATTTCTGATTGCCTTTGGATCGAATACAGCTAATTTTTCATTTGGTAGGACTTCACTTTTGTTGATGATATGTTTTATCCCATATCCGTCTGTTATGCTAAACATTTCTTGGTTTCCTATCGGAGCAATGCTTATTGGCGACGAAGAAATATTGAAAAAGAGTCCGTTTGGAAGATTGTTGTTTGAAAATGGAACTGCAATTGATACATAATCTATATGAGCAGCGCCATTGAAGTCAGCGGTTTGCTGTGTTAACCTCATTGTCGCAGAGGGATTTGGAGGAATTGGAAAGTTTGAGATTATCGTTTCTTCCCTTCCTTTGACTCCATAAGTTGCATTTGGAATAGCAGGAATGCTAATATCCGCTATCGACTGGCCATTTATCGTCAAGTTTAATTTATTTTCTTGTAATGATTGGGCCATCACTTTTGCTTTGACGATTCCAAAACCTAGATTTCCAGCTTGGATAGCAAATGAATGGTTATAGGATTGGCCACCGTAGAAAGGGTTTCCATACCAATTTCTCCCTGATGAAAGGATGTTTTGGTTTTCTTCTTTCTTTACGAGAATCTGATGTAGATTACCATTGAAGTTGGTTTGGGATTGCTGAACTTCTTGGATTCTGATAGAAGGTGCTTGGTTGGTTATCAGATAGAACGTTGTATCAGTGTAATGATGATGCAGGTAGTTCCAGTCATTCGTTTTTGGTTCGATAATATGTGGACCTTCAAGGTAAAAAAACAGTTCATTGCCAATTAGCTTTGTAGGGATCTCTCTTAGTGTCAAATCAAGGCTGTCAAGTTTTTGGGGTAGAATTCCAGGATTTCCAAAGATTGAAATGTTTTCCAATCCAGAAATTCCAATTTGATTCAGTTGACTTTGTGAGATTTTATAAACGCCAGATTCGGTGATTGGGAATTTGAAATATTGAGATTGCGCTTCTGAAATATTCCCAAAGAATAAAACAAATGAAGAGCAAAGCAAAATTGCTTTTATGGATATCTTATAAGCTGTTTCCATTTTTATAGATCACTCCTTCCAGTACCGAAAGCGCAATATAGGAAATAATTAAAATCGGAATTCCAGCAAGCCCAAAAGTAATAATGCAAGCCAACCCAATCACCAAAATCAAGTATCGGAAAACATTGTCTTTGGGACTGTAGTTTTTGAATTTTAAAGCGATAAGTGGTATTTCTGCTACCAAAAGAAAAGACATGACAACCGCTACAGCCAATAAAGCGAAAGGGGATTCTATGTAGCTCCCTACATATGGAAACTTGGAGACGAAGAAAGGAAGGGTACTCACAAGTAAAGCGTTTGCTGGAGTCGGTACCCCAATGAAACGATCTGATTGTCTAGTGTCCACATTGAACTTAGCAAGCCTTAGTGCAGAAAATATCCCCACAATCAAGGCGATAAATGGCAAGTACTCATGATCAGTGAGTTCTTTTGTCCACTGAAAGAGTATGAATGAAGGCAAAACCCCGAAAGTTACCAAATCAGCTAAAGAGTCCAATTGCTTCCCGATTTCACTGTGAACATTTAGAATTCTTGCTACAAATCCATCAAAAAAATCAAAAATTGCCGCCAAGAAAATAAAATATGCTCCATATTCAATTTTTCCAGACAGGACAAAATAGATCCCTATCATCCCAGATAACAGGTTTAGGCTGGTGATGCTATTGGGAATGTGTTTTTTGATCATCAAAATCTTGCTCTTTTTCCTACAAATGGATTGTTTTCTTTTTCAAATTCGATGGTTGTCTCAGGGCCATGTCCTGGATACACTATCATGTCATTTGGCAAGGTAAACATTTCGGACTTAATCGCAGACAACAAAGTCTGATGATCTCCTCCTGGAAGGTCAGTCCTCCCAATACTACCCAGAAACAACGTATCTCCCGCAATGCATATTTTTGAGCTTTCATCATAAAAAACCAAATGGCCTGGGGCATGTCCAGGGACAAATTTTATTTTCAATGTGGTGTTGCCAAATTTGATTTGGTCATTTTGATCAATAAACTGATCTGCTTCAGTCTCATCATACCCTGGAAATCCATAATTGGAAGCATAAGCAGAGACAGATTTCAACACAATAACCTCGTTTTGATGGATAAGTAATGGGACATTGTATTGTCTTTTGACGAATGCATTTCCCAAAACATGGTCTATATGGCAATGAGTATTGATTAAATATTTTATCGTGAGGCCTTCAGATAGGATAAAATTATGTAAAATTTCTCTTTCTTCTTTTTCGTAACACCCAGGGTCAAAGATTATACCTTCTTTGGTTTCGTCGAATAGGACGTAGGTGTTTTCCATAAAAGGATTGAAAGTAAAAGATTTTAATTGTAGCATATTGGCAAACATTTTCTAGAAAGCATCAAAATAACGAATAAAGAATTTATTTTTGGGCATGGAAGTAGATTTTTTACTCATTGGACAAGGATTGGCAGGCACTGTTTTGTCATACAGGTTGATCAAATCTGGATATTCCGTATTGGTAATCGATCAACCAGAGGCAAACAATAGTAGTAGGGTAGCAGCGGGGCTTTATAATCCACTTACAGGTCGCAAGATGGTAAAGACTTGGAACGCAGACTTACTGTTTCCAGAGATTGAGCCGCTGTACGAATCCTTGGAGCAGGAGCTAAAGAGTAAGTTTTTGTACAAAAAGCCAATTTACCGTCCTTTTTTATCCATTGAGGAACAAAACGAATGGATGGGAAACAGCAGTGATATAAAGTTTCAATCTTATTTGGAAAAAATACATACTAAAAGTCTTTTCAATGAAGTTGTAAATGAATTCGGGGGAGTAATGCTCGCAGGGTCAGGTTATTTGGATATAAACACTTTGCTGGATGTTTCTTCAAATTTCCTGATAAATAAGGGTGCACTTAGGACAGAGTCATTTGAAGAAAATGAACTTGTCATTGGTGGAGGGAAAGTAATCTATAGAGACATTGAAGCTAAAGGAATTGTATATTGTAATGGCTTGGGGGCAATGAAAAGTGTCTACTTTAATTTCCTTCCATTTGCACCAGTCAAAGGAGAAATATTGGATTTAGAGCAAGAGTTCCATCCTCAAGAGATCATAAACAGGGGTGTTTTCCGGATTGCTTTAGAGAATGGCCTAGTAAGAGTAGGATCGACTTATTCATGGCATGATTTGGATGAAGGACCTACAGAAAGGGCAAAAAATGAATTGTATGATAGGTTGGATAATCTGATGAAAATCCAAAAGAAAATGCTCGTCGTACATAAAACAGGAATAAGGCCTGCAACAAAAGATAGGAGACCGATGTTAGGTAAACATCCTGACCATGATTGCGTTTACATCTTCAATGGTTTTGGAGCCAAAGGTGTTTCGTTGATACCATACTATAGCAAAATGATGATAGATTTATTGGTGAATCAAAATCAACCCCATATTGATGTTAATATAAGTCGTTTTTTTAAGTATATTTAAAACGTAAGTTATCTTTAACTAATGAAAAAAAGAATTTTCTACTTAACACTCCTTATAGGGCTTATTTTGCCTAGTTTAAAATCCTTTGCTCAATTTGATCAAGAAAGGTTTGGCAAAAACAGAATTCAACATAAAAATATTGAATGGTATCTATTTAGCTCAAATAACTTTGAGGTATATTACTATGACGGTGGCGTGACCAACGCCAGGATGGCAATCGATTATTTGGAAAATGAGTTCGATAGATTGACGCAAATGATTGGTTATGTAGCTTACACTAAGCCCAAGATTTTTATTTATAATTCACCTGAAGAACTACTGCAAAGTAACCTCAATCTCAACAAAGACGATTTTACTGTAGATGGTCAAACTTTTTTCAGCAAGCTTCTTGGTGAAGTTGCTTTTACTGGGGAATGGGAGAGTTTCAAAAAAGAGTTGATATATGGGACTTCGAAAGTTATCATTGAAGAAATGCTATATGGTTCTACCATAGCAGATGCTTTTCAGTCCAATCTGATAAATAGTTTCCCTGAATGGTATATAGAAGGGGCCGCGATGTATTTGGCGCATGGCTGGGGAATGGAAATGGATGATTACATCAGGCATTATTTTAAAGATGAGAAAAAAAACAAATTCCATAGACTTAGGGAGAAAGAAGCGGCCTTGGTTGGGCAATCTATTTGGAATTTTATAGCTGAAAAGTACGGAAGACGATACATCTCCAGTATATTGAATCTCAGTAGGATCAATAGGAATGAGGAAAATAGTATTGCCAATACAATTGGTTTGAATTACAATGCATTCCGTGAGCAATGGAAGGAGTTTTATACCAAGATTAACGAACCAGTATTGACTACTTTCAAAGGATTTGATGAAAGTAATGTTGTGAACAGAACAAAAGCTTCACAATTGGGGATTATAAATGACATCAAGTTTAGTCCTGATGGTAAACATTTAGCATATGTTATTAACAATGGTGGCAAGTTTAAAGTGCAGGTACAGGAGTTAGCCACCAAAAGAGAAAGGACAATCCTATCAGGAGGAAGCAAATCTGCTGATCAGCCTGCTAACTTGACAAGTCCAGTTTTGGCATGGAAGGATACGCTAAACCTTGCCATAGCTACTTATAAAAGAGGCACTACTTCTTTGGTGTTGAGGGCAATAGATGGTTCTGGCCAAGATAAAATTTACTTAAGAAATATAACACAGATATTGAGCATTGATTATAACTCCACCGGCAGAAACATGGTGGTGTCAGCAATATCCAACAATGGAAAAACAGATATTTTCTCACTTAATGTAAGAGGAGTCGGGAAAAGGTTGACAAATAATGTTTTTGACAACATCGATCCCGTATTTTTGAATGACTCGACAATTATTTATTCTTCAAATTTCACGGATTTACCAGATTCTGTTTTGACTAGATATCCAGATGTTAGAGAATTACCTGATTATTTTAATCTCTTCAAGATAGATATTACTGATTCCACGGAAATCACAACCAAACTAACCAATAGCAATAATAAGAATATCAAAACAAGTGTATTAAATGGCAATTTTGTTCTCCACCTAAGTGATCAGAGTGGAATCATGAATTTGATGAGAATGAGTGTAAATGGAGCTATTTCTAGTCAAGTTTCATCATTTAACAAAAGCTTGGAGGCATTTGATTATTCAGCAAGATTGAATAGAATCGCTTATTCCTATAGGGATGGCAACCAAAGTGTATTGGTAGTAGAGCCTTACTCAAATACAGATCAATTCACACCAAGCACACCGAGAATTCAGCTTCAGCAAGCAAAAGTCCTTAATGAAAGGTTGAGTTCCCGTAGGACAGAGCAACAAGCAGACATTAGAAATGACAGGCCTGATGATGCAAGGGGAAGGATTGTGACAGAAGAAGCCAAAAGAGATACTACTTTAAATATACGATTGGAAGATCTGATGATTGGAGGAAGAACTCCACAATCTTCGACAGGAGTCAATAGAGCGCCACAAACAACAGCTCCAATACCATTAGTCCAAGACTCTATACCCCCTTTTACAGGAAATACCACAGGTAGCATCAATACAGAAAGGTTGAGGTTTGAAAGAAGGGGAGGGATTGATACAGAAAACTATTCGTTTGATACTATTCCAGAAATTAGTCAACCAACTTCAGGTTTGTCACAATTGCAGGCAAGGAGTAGCCTCTTGGATAATTTTAGAAAACAGAGTTTGAGGAGATTAGTGACTGGGCCTCAAAGAATGACTCCTCAATTCATTACGAGTAGCTTGAAAACCACCTTTGTGGTTGATCCTTTAAGAGGGTTTGGGATTAGCTTGAATGGTAAAATGTCAGATTTGCTTGAGAACCATCTATTCGAAGGAGGTATTATGACCACCTTGGATTTTAGGTCTGGAAGTGATATATTCTTTGACTATCAATATCTTAAACAAAGAGTAGATGTTAGGGCAAGGTTTGACAGAAGATCTATTCAGATAACAGAAGGAGATTTGACATTCCAGAAATATGTATTGACTAAAGCTGAATTGGGTTTTTCTTATCCATTTACCGTACACAGTAGAGTGATGGCCGCGCCATTCTTCGCAAAGAGTCAGTATTTTAATTTGAATTCTGATTCGATTTTGCGGGGCACAGTACCAGAGCAAAATAGATTTGATGTAAACTATGCCGGTGCCAAGGTTGAATTTGTAGTAGATAAAACTCAACAGCTTGGGCTGTATATGCAGCAAGGTTTGAAAGGTAAAATTGGAGCTGTTCATTATCAAGGGATGAATGACGGTGAAAGGTCGTTTACAAATGCTTATTTGGATTTGAGAAACTATCAAAAGATCCACAAGAATATTACTTTCGCTACAAGACTGTTTGCAGGATCGTTTTTTGGAAAAAATCCTCAGACATATCTCGTAGGTGGTATGGATAACTGGCTTTTCAATCAGTTTTATAGTCCTCCTACAAATAGGCCAGAAGTATCTCCTGTCAGAAATTCTGGCGGTTTCGAAAATTCTAATATACTCTTTGCAGAATTCGTTGATTTGAGGGGATACGATTATGATGAAATTCGAGGTAAGAATGTTTTGACATTCTCGTCAGAATTGAGAATTCCTCTTTTCTCTTATTTGTCTAGGGGAAATATTACTTCAAATTTCATCAAAAATTTTCAGCTGGTAGCCTTTTATGATGTTGGGACTTCATGGAATGACTCTCCACCATGGGATCGTGTCAATGATCAAAATACCGAAGTGATTGACTCCGAAGGTTCTCCATTTTTGATTACACTTAATAACTTCAACAATCCATGGCTTCAAAGTTATGGAGCGGGACTTCGGACAGTTCTTTTGAATTATTATGTCAAATTTGATTTGGCTAGGCCAATCAGGAATTACGAGTCTGGGGATCTTAAATTTTATGTTACCTTAGGGTATAATTTCTAATTTACTTATTTCTTATTTATGATTAAATCAATGACAGGCTACGGTCTGGCCAGTTTTGAAGATGATTCGTTTGTGGTTAGTGTTGAAGTGAAGACATTAAATTCAAAATTTTTGGATCTTTCAATTAGAAGTCCAAAACAATTTTCGGATAAAGAGCTTGAAATTCGAAATATAGTCAGTTCCATACTTGAAAGGGGCAAAGTTAATATCTCTATTGAATTCAATAGGAAGTCTGGTGAAGAGCTTCCTGTAGGTATTGACGAGACTCTTTTTGCAGGTTACTACCATAGGTATTTGGCTTTGGCAAATTTGGTTGGAGCAGATACAAGTGACGTGTTCAAGCTCGCAATCCAATCACCAAATGTAATGACTCAATCCACAGAGAAAATTTCCGTAGGGGAAGAATGGAATGTTGTCAAAGAAGTTATCCACCAAGCGTTGATGAAATGCGATGCATTCCGGTCAGATGAAGGAAATGTGTTGGAGAAAAAATTCAATGAAAATTTAAATATTATTAAAGCAGGCCTCCGGAATGTTGAGAAAGAAGACCCTGTCCGCAAAGATAGAATTAGGCAGAGAATAGGGAATAACTTTAAAGATTGGCTGGAGGAGAATGATTTTGACAAGAATAGATTTGAGCAAGAGTTGATCTACTATTTCGAAAAAGTAGATATTACCGAAGAAATAGTCAGACTAGGCACTCATCTAGATTATTTTCAAAAAAACCTTCAAGAGGATACCAATCAGGGTAAAAAGTTAGGTTTTATCAGTCAGGAAATAGGTAGGGAAATCAACACGATTGGATCAAAAGCAAATGACGCAAGTATTCAAAAGCATGTCATTGTAATGAAAGATGAGCTCGAAAAAATCAAGGAGCAAGCATTGAATATCCTGTAATTAGGAATTCAACAATAACACTAGTATTTGATTCTTCCGAAAATTCATGCGGAAATGGCTACTTACTCCAAGTGTCGTTCAGCTCAAAGGATTATGGAGTTAGTTTTTAATGCATCAATTGACTCAAAAAATATTAATATGTTTAGCTACTAAAATCAATGAGCGAATACAAATTTTATAAACGAGTCGCTTTTTTTATCTATATGAATTGAAAAGAAATTGATTTGTGTGTTTTCTATCAATTTCTTTATAAGAACCCGAGTAAAGTGTCTTTGAGCTTTACTCGGGTTTTTGCTTTTTATTTAAATCGTATTAGCCTAGTTTAAATCTTATTGGCATTCTCATTCGAACCCTTACTGGTCTACCTCTTTGTTTTCCTGGTTGCCAGCTTGGGGCGTTTTTGATGACTCTTATAGCTTCCTCGTTACATCCTCCGTCTAGCCCTCGAAGGATTTCAATATCCTGAAGGGAGCCGTCAGTATTGACTACAAAGACTACTGTAACTGTACCTTCGATTCCCATGCGTCTTGCCTGAGTTGGGTATTTCAGGTTTTTTTGTAGATACTTGTTCCAGGCGCTCATGCCTCCAGTTGGTGTTGGCGCAGATTCTACAAACTCAAAAATTTCATCAGCATCTTCTACAATTGGGGCTTCTGTTAATTCAATATCTTGTATGACCAATTCGTCTTTTGTATCTACATCGATTACAAACTCAATTTTATCTATTTCGATATCATTGGGGACTTCTTTGAGAACAGGTTGTTCTATAGGAGGGGGAGGAGGTGTTTCCTGTACAGTAATTGGTATGTCCAACAAGTCATCATCTATTGTGTTTAGTTGGATGTGGGTAATTGTACCATTAGCGTCATATACTTTATAGTTGAAAGCAAAGAGGGCTAAAGAAACACTTACTACTAGACCTAAATTAAATAACATTCCAGTTTTTGTCGTAAGGTCTGCGTTAGGATTTTTTTTAAGTTCCATGATTTTTTTTCTTTTAATTTGATGTTAGGATTTTATGTCTATCCGCTTTCATGCAAGAAGCCAAACAATAGAATGTTGGTTGATCGATTTGTGGTTCTGTTGATAGTTAACTGTTGTGTGATGACGGGTTTTCACAACTTACAAAGCTACTTCTTACCCTACTTGCAACATTGCGGATACTCATATAGGAAATTTTTCTTCAATGTGTTTAGACCTAGCAGCTTGGTGTGATTAGTCTATGCTTTATTGGAGTTTGCTTTTAATAAACAAAAGTTAGTTATAAAAAACTTAAATAACTAATAAGTTAATAATAAAAAGTTCAATTATTTTTAATGGATTCATTTTTCTATATTCTAATTGCCTTTTGGAACTATGATTTTCCTAGTCTAGGGTGTCAGGTGATCTAAATTGAGCTGTCCACTTTTTAACAAGAATCAAAAATATATCTTTGGTTGAATGATTTGAGATTCTGTTGACTATTGTCAGATGACTAGAACCAGCAATATGAAAAATCACTTCTTAGCCAAAGTGCACCATTGGGAATAGTTATATTAAAATATGTGGGTTTTCCATTAAGCTTATTCAAAAAAAATAGGCAAAAAAAAAAAGGACCGAAGTCCTTTTTTAGTTTCTTGATTAACCAAGTTTGAATCTGATTGGTAATCTCATTCGAACTCTTACCGGTCTACCTCTTTGTTTTCCTGGTTCCCATTTCGGAGCTGCTTTTACTACTCTCATAGCTTCTTCATCACAGCCTCCTCCGATTCCTCTTAGGACATCGACATCTTGTATAGTTCCATCAGTATTTACTACGAATACAACATACACTGTTCCTTCGATACCCATTCTACGGGCTTGGGTTGGATATTTAAGGTTTTTGCTCAAATATTGATTCCAACCTTCCATTCCTCCTGGAGGATTTGGAGCATTTTCAACAACGTCAAAAATCTCATCGGCTTTTTCTTCTACTGGAGCATCAGAAATCACAACTTCTTTAATGACAGTTTCTTCTTTTACATCCACATCGAAGTTAACTTCGATTTTTTCCTCGATTTCTACCTCATCGGGAATTTCCTGGATTACCGGTTGCTCCACTGGAGGTGGAGGGGGTGGTGGTTGTTCAGTGATGGGAATGTCCAATAATTCTTCAAAATCATCGGATACCTGTCCTAAATCTTTCAAATCCCTGTCGTCAAAAGACTTGTATTCAAAAGCAAATAGAACTAAACCAACACTAACTAGTAGACCTAGATTCAGGAACATTCCTGATCTTTTGGTCAAGTCAGCTTCTGGTGTCTTCTTAGCTTCCATGGTTGTTTACTTTATTAAGGTTATTAACTTATTCCTGTTTGGAGATAACAATTCTAGTTATTTATTTTTACTTATACAAGTTTAGAATCCATCTTGTATAAAATATAAAAACAAATTATCCCAAAGGCTGCTCCAAGCATATTTGCGGCAATATCAAAGTAATCAAATGATCTATTTGGTACATACAATTGCAAATACTCTACTAATATAGCAATAATTATTCCAAAAACTAAATAGCTAGTAAATAATTTTAAGTATTTCTTTTTGCTATTTGCTTCGTTCATCCATATTCTCAACCATAGGAAGTTAAGGATAAAGAAAAGCATAAAATGGACTATTTTATCTTTATGAGGTATTTGTGGCGTTGATGGGAATTTGTCCCCAGGACTTAGCATTGCAATCAGTAATAATACCGTCCATATCAATGCTGGAAGTACTCTGGAATTTTGAAATTTATCAAGCACCAACCAACTCGGCATATGCTTCTGATGAAAGCAAATCAGAAGGAAGGTCTCCAGATATCTTTATTTTGATCATCCAACCAGCGCCATAAGGATCTTCATTGACAACTTCAGGTGCAGCTTCGAGTTCTTCATTGAATTCAATGATTTCTCCTTCGAGCGGCATAAAGAGATCAGAAACTGTTTTTACAGCTTCTACAGTACCGAAAATCTCACCTGTGGCAATAGTTTCTCCGACTGTTTCTACTTCGACATAGACAATATCTCCTAATTCTCTTTGGGCAAATTCAGTGATACCTATGGTGGCAACATCACCGTCGATTTTTACCCATTCATGGTCATTCGTGTACTTGAGTTCTTTAGGGAAATTCATATTATTTTTTTTAAGACTTTCAAAAATACAAGCTTTACTCTAATGATAAAACCTATTGGCCTAAATTAAATCTTAATTGTCCACCAAAGGCTGTAGAGCTTCTTCTAAATGCAGTAGTGACTCTTGGGTCATTGATCGTTCTGTCAAAATAAACTGTGATGTTCAAGTTTTGATTGATCACATAGCCAACTGTAGGACGGATCTGGATATTCAGATTGCCATTGGTCACTGTACTTCCTTCTTCGATTTTGCGTTGGACCTGCCTTGTATCTACTACCCTAGTATTGACTCTAAGTTGGAGGTCATTGCTTAACACTTCTTGTTTCCCTTGAATTTTGAATGGGATTTTTACACCAGATTTTGTGTATCCCAAATCAAAACCAAAATCCCTACTTCTCTGCTCTGTCACCTGTGCATTTGAAAAGTTCAATCCTAGGTTTCTCTCAGAATTATATTCCATCGATATATTCAATCTATCCTTTGTAAGGAAGTTTACGCCAATCAATGGCGAAAAGCGCTCTGTCAGAATGACTTGATTGAGGATGAATATTGGGATATATAGTCCAAAATCATCTGTTAAACTTGCACCTGGGATGTTTTGGATAGAATTATAAAGCTCTAAACCATTTTGATAAAGCAAGGAATTAGAGAAGTTGCTTACCTCATAAGTAGAGGAGTAGCCATGCGTTATGTTGATGCTAGAGAAATGCTCCCTCAATGCAGGAATTTGTGTAAGGCCTTTAAAGTCCAAACGCCAATTTGGAATTGGAAACTTCGGGAAGGGGTTCAAATTCATGCTTTCTGGATCTTTTCCACTGTAAGCAGCAATAAACGCAAGACCAAGCACATCCTGTCCATTCAATGCGTATTCCCCATTGCCAGGGCTAGATGCATTTAGACGGGACTGAATTATTTCTCGATAACTTGCGAAATTATTAAACAGCCTTGAATTGTTATTTTGATCATCTCTTGCGAAAGTGGTCTTAATCATAGAGTAGGTAATACTATATCCACCCATTCTATTTGGGCTTAAAGAGCTATACTGGCCTGGTGAATCTATCGAGTTCCTGAATATTTCAGTGTATTCTCCAGACTCTCTTTTTCGGGCTTCAAATGTAATCCTGAAATCCCTAAATGGCTCTGCAATACCTGCTACTTGTAGATTTATTGCCTGATTTTGTCTAAACTGTTGGGTCAATTCTGTACTTGGAGCTATAAGTCCATTGTTTGCTAGACCAAACCTGACATTTGGATTTTGGCTACCCATTATAAAGCCGAATCCGGGATTCATGAAGCTTCTGTCTAACCCCAAAAGTCCGGTGTTTTCCATGTAACCTGGCAGAAATGTGCCTTCTATGATAGAATACCTGAAATTGATATCCTTAATCATAGTGACAAACTTCAGCAGTTTGTTTGTAAATGGAGTGCCAATAGTATCTTCAGCATTCACCACTGTTCGGCCGGGGATTGATGGCCTTTTTGGTGCTGTCAGGGCTTTGTATTTTGCACTCTTGTTGTAAAGCTTTACAAAATCAAATTTTCCAGTGACCGTCCTGTCTCTAGTGTTTTGAATAACATTTCCCAACGTATCCCTTTGTCCAATAGCTCCAGTCAGCCAGGTATAGTCTGCTGCATACCTGACATCTGCACTGATCCAATCTGCCAAAGGGATCTTATCCAATGGGATTTTATAATTGACATCTACTCGGTGATTGTAATTCATTGTTCTACCCAAATTTCTAATATTGTTTCGAATCGAATCAAGTTTCGCCTCTGTGTCAATTGCCCCTTCTGGCTCATCAACTACAGCTAACACCATGCTTGTAAAATCAACCCTGAGATTTTTAGTAAGGTCCCAATTTACATTATAGAATCTATTGAGGAAGAAGCTTTTTTGGAAAAAGGGATCTACGCCATCAGTGGTCAAGTCATCATTCCGATATTGGGTCCGCATGTACCTTCTGTCCATGTCTATTCTCGCTGATATAGAGCTTGGAACAAAATTAATATTGAAATCCTTGATCAACTTGGTGTAAGACCCACTGAACAATTTAGAGTTTTTGAAAGGCTCAAATGTCACAGGTTTCGGCTGGAAGGTATAAGCAATATTTCCAACGTATGTTTGGAAATCATAAGATTCAGTGTTGATATTACTTTGCCTTACCGAACCATATGCATATGAGAAGGAGAAATTACTCAAATCATAAACTCTGGAATTTTCCCGCTCTGGATTTTTATTTTTCCTAACATTGGTGAACCCTATATTTCTTCTTCGTACTTGATCTAATACCTGCGATTTGTAAAGCTCTCTTTCTGCATCTGTATTGAATTTGCTCAATGCAAGTTCGAATGGCACATCGGCATTGAGCGGATCAAATTCTGGTTTGGTGGTTGAATTTTCCAAACTCACATACATTGGGATGCTTACATTAAGTGCTTCTGGCATAAGTTTCTCCAATGCTACATTCGCAGAAATATCATACTGTGTGGTCGAGTGTCTGGCTCTTTGTGACAATCTAGTTTCCAATCCTCCAAAACCTATCGAGTTATGGCGAATTGATGTTGATATTGTTGCTACATCTGCAATTTTTGTATTCAGTATGGCATTTGCCGCCCAGCCTGCTGATTCTGTAAAGCCGGTAGCCCTAAGTTCGTTTGCCCATACACATATTGATTTTGAGGCAGAACCAGTTTCGCCAGGGTTTCTTACACCGATCATCATACCTTGTACCAAACTGATTTCTGGCCTCCCTACCACCGTTACTTTGTATTGTCTTACTTCTTGGGTGAATGGAAGGTTCAACGGTACTTGCTGGTTGTCTCTTGCGATTTTTACACCAACTACCTCTGATATTGCAATATCGATTTCATTTTCCAATGGCCAGATCTGTCTCGGATCACGAGTGCCCTTTGGAGTAATCAAAAGAGGAACCTCTATTTCATAATAGTTGTCTGTATAATCTGTTCCCAACCTTAAGAAAGCTGTCAACTCTCCATCTTCAGCGTCATCACTGTCTGCATGGAAAAACATCTTGATGTTCCCAAACTGTACTAAATCTTGTCTCGTATTTTTGAATACAGCTCTTGCATCTCTAGCTTGAAGATCATCTATACAAAGTCTCAAGGATTGCTCGTTCAGTTGCCTTTCTACTGTTGAAAGGTTGTCACGATCCCTATTGATGCCTGGGGGAAGTACATACGGGCTTTGTGTAGGACTACCTTGGCTATTTTCTTCAATATTGACTACACCCACTGTCAGATTAGAAACGTCAGGTTCAGGAATTTCAAAAAAGCCTCTTTCAAAAAGAGATTCTTGGAAAACCCTCCATTGTGATCCAACCAATCTGAAATTTGCCATTCTCATTACTACAGGCTGTTCAAAATCAGTGAGGTACGTCCTCATAAACCTAATGGATTTGAATCCTGAGATATCTCCTTCGACTCTGTCTGGAGTTCTAACTGGAATTCTGAACAAATACCAGTTGACCTCATCGCCACTTTGATTAGTGGTTACTTTATCGACAATGTTATTTCTACCCACTTCAAGTTGACCAGGACGCAAATCCAATTCATACTCATAATAACTTTCCAATTCGTTGATGGTGTTGTCATTGTTCAAATCTTCATTGTTTGGAAGGTTTGAACCGGAAGGTGTAAATGCTAGGTTTTGGTTGGCTGTAATCGGTGTATTGCCTTCCATTCCATTAAATTTTTTGTACCTCTCTAAAATTTTAATGTTGTTTTGGTCAAGATTTTCATCTAAATAATATTGGAAATCATCTTCTGATGGATCTTGAAGAATCCTATTGAGTGCATTTTGATTGACATTAAGCCTATTGATAAATCTATCTCTAAAAAACTCAACTTCTTCGTCACTTTTCAATCCGTCAAGACCTACATCTTGATTTTCTCTTGCTTCTGCCGAGTTGTCAAAAGCAGGAATCAAGAATTGCTCCCTCGTTATCCTGCCCCATTCGGTAGTTGCTGTTGCATTGGGGTCACCATCTGCTGGAAGTCCATTTTCAAAACTATGTCTTCCATCACGGATGATGTCTTCTGATACATCACCAAGGTTGATCCTTAATTTTCCTCCTGTTGTATTATTTTCATTGAAAATCCCATCAAGTACACGTCCATTTTCACCAGCAATAAACGGATCCAAAAGCCAAAACTCGATGTACTCTATATTGGTTCTATCAAAATCTACTTCTGTAGTGATGGCACGGGTCACTCCTCCATAGTTATTTCTTGGATTTGGTAGTAAGCCATCACTTGTCAGGTTGGTGTTGTAATTGTACATTCCGCGCTCACTTGGGAAATATGCCATTTCGAACAAAGGTTCAGGTACAATGATAACGTCCCGATCTCTTCTTGGGAAGATTTCTTGAGGGATAACGCTCCTTACATAGTGATTTTGACGATCTTCTCTGGATATATTGGAGGGGACACCAGGTCCAGACTCCCTGTAAAAGATATTGTCAATATTGTACCATGCGACTTTTGCTCTTCTATAGGCATTCCCAAGTCTGTCTTCCGTGGTTGCGCTAAGATCGAATTCATTGTCCTCTGTTTTCGGAGTGGCAGCTAAATGCCAATTTTGTGCAGCGGCACCACCTAAGTTGAATGCAGTGATTGCTGATTCAAAGTCATCTATATAAGCTGCTTGTTCTCCATTGACTCTATTAGAAGTACCGGGTATAAGCTGAGCAAACTCACCACTAAATTGAACCAAAGATGTTTCCTTTGTATTTGTAAATGGCAAGGCATCTGCAAGCTTCGTCAAAAATCTTGATTCATCGCTGTAGTTGGCATCCAATCCCCACATACTATTCCTCAATGTTTCACTGCCAGCTGCTATCCTCGTTATGTTTGGTCTTTCATTGAGGTAAAGGAATGTGCCTCCAAGGTTAAATTTGTCGCTGAAAATATAGTCTAATCGCGTCCCTAGCAAACTTCTGGTTTGGAATGAAACCAAATCTGCTTTTTCAAAGCTTACATTTATTCTTTTTCCTGACTGGAGAATTCCTTCGTTGATGATGTTAAGTCGGCCTATATTATAATCAATCGTAAAGTCAACACCTTCGGTAAGTGGGATGTTTCCTGCCATTACGACTACCGATCCAGGAGAAATATTCAATCCAGGAAGCATAATTTCAGATGCAGATCCAGCGGTAAGCCTTCCTCTTATAAAATATTTGTTCAATCTAGTAACTAATTCTGCATCTGCTTGGGTAGTCCTATACAAAGTGTCATATACAAATTTATCAACCAATGCACCTTCATTTGGCAAGAAAAGGTTTTGGAGTGTTTGGCCAAAAGGCTCCAAGACAGGGAAGACGATCATCCCTCTTTCTGGAAATATGGTAATACCTGGAACAAAGTCAAAATTCCCATCAGGTGATGGATCATTTTGCGGATTAAGATTGTCTAAACCAGTTAAGCGAATCAAGGGTATGTTTTTGACATTTTGGCCTTCAAGTAAGCTTGGATTATCTAGACCCGTTCTGTCATCTCTGTAAATCACTTGAAGTTGAAATCCATCTCTCTGAATTTGGTTTGCATTCAGGTTATAGACATTTTTCATCATTAGGTCCCAAGTTGGAAGCCTTGTATTGATCCTAGCAGGTCGTAGCATTTTCATGAAAATGATTTGATCCTCAGGTCTATTCTGATAGTCTTCCGAAAGTTCACCAACTTTATAGACGTTTCCATTATAGGTGTATTCATAAGCTACAGCCAAAACTTCGTCATTTTGAAGTTTTCTGGTCAATGAAATATATCCCAATTCCCTGTTGAACATAAACTCGGTTGGGGCAAGTTGTCTCGCTCCATTAACTTGTTCAAAATCTGAACCTCTTGTCAAATTCAAATTTGATTCAATAGCCGCTGATCCTGTATCAAAAGGTCTAAATCCAGGGTTACTATTCAAGTTGTTATAAAGTAGATTCGATCTGTTTCCTGCAGGTACACCTGGGGTTCCAGTTCCGATATTTGGGTTTTCGGGTCTGAAAATTCTCTGACCTTCCCCCAAATCAATAAATGCAGCAAAATTCCTTAGCGTTTCTGTATTGTTGGCCCTGTTCATTATATATACCTCGACACGGGTAATGTTTACCCCAGAAAGAACTTGTGGTAATCCCCGAAGCCATCTTTCATAATTGTCCCTGAAAAAATGGGCTAAAAAAAAGTGTCTGTTTTCATCATATTCTGAACCTTGAATTTCAAATGACCTACCTTGTCCACCACCCTCAATGATCAATTCATCTCTTCGTCCTCTTTGGGTGGAAGCCACTCCTGTGACAAAGAGTTTGCCGAACTGTAGTTGGGTTTTTACACCAAAAAGATTTTGAGCGCCTTGGATCAAACTGTTTTGAACAGGCATACTCACATTTCCAATTTCTATTGATTTGATAATATCCTCTTCGAAGCCAGCATATTCCAGTTTGAGTTGGTTTTGAAAGTCAAATGAGTTGTTGGAGTCAAAGTTTGCTCCAAGCTTGACTTTTTGACCCAAAGAACCATTTACACTCATTTGTATTTGCTGGTTGAAGTTAAAGCCACCATTCTGCTGCTGCCTAATAGGAATGGAAGGGTTGTCAACTCTTCTGAAGATTGCACCGAGGTCTAGGTTTACAAAACCATTTGGGGTTATATTTATTTCATTACCGCCAAAAATCCTGTCAAAACTAGGGCTTGTCGTTATTGGAGGGATCAATCCTCTGCCGCTTACAGCACTTTCACCATCAGCACCTCTAGAGCGATCTCTCCAATATTGTTGCCTTAACCTGAATTCTTCTAATTTTGAATATTCTTCAAAGTCATATACATAGCCAGTATTGACCTCTGTTGAATCAAGCTGGTTTTGGATACGGTATTTGAGTGTGGTGTCAAGTTCTACCTGAACTCTCTCCTGTCTTGGCGAAGAAGGGTAGAAAGGTGATTGAATATTTCTAAATTGGTATGGATTTGGATATAAAGGATTCGTGTTTAAGTTTTGCCATAAAAGGAAAGAGGGTAGAACCCTCCGTTTGTTTAGGGAGTCAACCTTGCTCACTGTTGTGTCTTGAGCTGTCTGCTGCGCATTCGCGCTAGACATTAAGATACCTCCCAACAATAAAAGAATAATTGCTGGGGGAAGTAAACGAACACTTTTTAGGTGTAAAAAATAGCTAAAGCAAAAGTTCAATTTTTTATCAATTAAAGGATTATGTGGACTTTAAAGATGCTTTAATTAAATCTTCTAATGAAATTTCTGTCCCTGTTTTTTTTAAAATTGTGGCAATATTTTTTTCTGCCGTGTTTTTCGGAAATCCAAGAGTCATCAGTGCCTGTAACGCCTCTTCTTTCACTTTATTGTTTTGATGTAAAAAACCTGAATTGTTGGTAGAAATATCTAGTGTTGAGTCTTTTTTGACTTTATCCTTCAATTCTAAAACTATTCTTTGTGCAGTTTTCACACCTACACCTTTTACATTCTGGATTGTTTTATAATCTTCTTGTATAATAGCAGTTTCAAGTTCTTCAGAGCTGAGTGAAGACAAGATCATCAACCCCGTGTTTGGACCCACTCCGCTAATTGAAATTAAATTTAAGAAAAGTTTTTTTTCTGCCTCTTCTTTGAAGCCATAAAGTGTGTGAGCATCTTCTTTGATGTGTAAAAAAGTGAGGAGCATAACTTGCTCCTCATCTTTGATTTTTGAATAGGTCTGAAGGGATATCTTTACGTGATACCCTATACCCGAAATATCAATTATTACAAAAGTTGGGTCTTTGAAGACCAATTTGCCTTTTAGATATGCGATCATATTTTAGCTTTTTGTTTGTGCATCTACCACAGCAATCGCCACCATATTGACAATTTCTCTGATCGAGCTTCCAAGCTGTAATATATGAACAGGTTTATTCATTCCCAAAAGAACAGGTCCAATTGCTTCAGCATTTCCGATTTCAGAAAGCAATTTGTAAGCGATATTTCCAGAACTCAAATCAGGAAAGATCAAAGTATTTGCTTTTTTTCCTATAAGAGCGCTGAATGGATAGTTTTCTTTTTGGATTTCCTCGTTCAATGCAACGTTTGCTTGCATTTCCCCTTCGATGATCAATTCAGGATATTTAGCTTTGGCAATAGTAGTTGCCTTGGCTGTCTTAGATGCTGTTTCACCTTTTGCCGAACCGAAATTTGAGTAAGAAAGAACTGCTACTCTTGGTTCAATATCAAAGAACTTGACGCCATTGGCTGTCAAACCAATTATCTCCACCAATTCTTCCGCTGTTGGATTTAAATTCACTGTCGTGTCGGCAAAGAAATATGGGCCTTTGTCAGTGTTCATGATATACATCCCAGCAACTCTTTCTGTTCCTGGTTTTACACCGATTACATGAAGTGAGGGAAGGATTGTCTTTGGATAATCTTTTGTAAGACCTGAGATCAATGCGTCAGCTTCACCTAACTCGACCATCATGGCACCGAAATAGTTTCTGTCTCGCATCAGTCTAACAGCTTCTTTCGAAGTCACACCTTTTCTCTGACGTTTTTTGAATAGAACTTCGCCGTATGCGTTAAGCTTTTCAATATTTTTATAAGTGTCAATGATAGTTACTCCATTGAGATCAAGCTTGTTTTCTTCGATCATTTCCATGATCTTTTCTTCGTTACCCAACAAAATTGGGATGGCGATTTTTTCATCACGAATCATTTGAGCTGCTTTCAATATTTTGATATTGTCAGCTTCTGCAAATACTACACGTTTTGGATCTTTTTTGGCCCTCGAAATGACTCTAGACATCAATCTTTGATCAATGCCAATTCTCTCCTGAAGTTCAAGTTCGTAGGCATCCCAATCTGTTATCATTGTTTTGGCAACACCTGACTCCATAGCGGCTTTTGCGACGGCAGGAGCGATGGTGGTGATCAACCTTGGGTCAAAAGGCTTTGGAATCAAATATGTTGGCCCAAATGCCAATTTATTGTCCCCGTAAGCTTTGTTTACAATTTCAGGAACGGGTTCTTTTGCTAGCTTGGCGATCGCTTTTGCCGCGGCCAGCTTCATAGCTTCGTTGATGGAAGTCGCTCTGACATCCAATGCTCCTCTGAAAATATATGGAAAACCTAGTACGTTGTTTACTTGGTTTGGATAATCTGATCTTCCCGTTGCCATGATCAAATCTTCACGAGCTGCCATAGCTACATCATAGGGGATTTCAGGATCAGGATTGGCAAGGGCAAAAACAATAGGGTTTGGTGCCATTACTTTGATTTGATCTCCAGAGACAATATTCCCTGCCGATAAGCCAAGGAATACATCCGCACCAGATAGAGCTTCTGTCAAAGTATTTATATCTCTAGCTGTTGCAAATTCTTGCTTGATCGAGTCTAAATCCGGCCTGTCCATTCGGATAGCACCCTCTTTGTCACACATGACGATATTTTCACGCTTGACTCCGAGACTCATATAGAATCTAGTGCAAGATACCGCAGATGCACCAGCACCATTTACAACTAATTTGATCTCTTCAATCTTTTTGTCTACTACCTCAAGAGCGTTCAGTAATGCTGCCCCTGAGATTATAGCTGTGCCATGCTGATCATCATGCATGACAGGGATTTTCATTTCTTTCTTGAGAGTCGTTTCTATTTCAAAACATTCTGGGGCTTTGATATCTTCTAAATTGATACCTCCAAAAGTTGGTTCTAAAGACTTGATGATTTGAATAAGTTTTTTAGGATCTTTTTCATCAATTTCTATATCGAACACATCGATACCGGCGAATTTTTTGAAAAGCACACCTTTTCCTTCCATGACAGGTTTGGATGCTTCAGGGCCAATATCCCCGAGTCCCAATACAGCTGTTCCATTGGAAATTACAGCGACTAAATTACCTTTGGCGGTATATTTATAAACATTCTCCTTATCTGCTTCTATTTCTTTGCATGGCTCTGCTACTCCCGGTGAGTATGCCAATGCCAAGTCAAGTTGACTTGAGAGGGGCTTGGTAGGGATAACCTCGATTTTTCCAGGTTTTCCTTGTGTGTGATAATTTAAAGCGTCTTCTTTTCTGATTTTAATCGCCATAAAGGTTAATTATTAAGGTTAATTAGCTCGCTTCCCCTGATTTTGGAAGAAGCTTTGTAGCTAGAAGTAGGGTTTCTATTTCTCTTATCGCTTCTCTATGTTCTTTATTTGGAAAATATACAAAACCCTCCATGTAGTAGAGTTTTCCTTTTTCCGAATCTACAATCACGTAGGCAAGGAATGAACCACCCATTGAAATATTGTTTGTTTTCCATCCACCTCGGACTTCCACGGCAAAGTTACCATTTATATTGAAGTTATTAAATACAGGTGTGGGATCTACTTTTTCGATGACCAAAAAGGATTCTCTGTTGTTTGGGTCACCATAAAGATGCTTTTGGGCAATCTGGTCACGAAGTTTAATGACATTTTCGGGGAAAACCTGCTCTTCAGAAGAATAATCTGTCTCATAAAAGAACAGGCTGATGTCAGCTCTGTCTGGTCTAGGTGTGGGTTGTCTTAGCCACAAAAAATCATCTTCTGATTTCGCAACTTGATAAGAAGCTGGCACATTGATGGTAAGTCCTAATTTCTCTCCTGCATTTCTAGCCAATGCACTTTTCCTATTCAACAAATTTTTCTCGAGTCTCTTTCTTTCCCGAACCTGAAATAGGTTTTGAAGCTTTCCCTTGTTGGCGTTTAAATTCTTGATTAATTCTTCTTCATTATTGCCAAATAAATATATCAGTTCTTGTCCAACCGCAAATTCATCCTCATTTCTTAACAAATACAAGGAAGGGTCTGTTTTTGCCTTTTCTTTTGCTTCTTTGCTGAATAGGGCATTTATGTTTTGACTCCCTGCCTTGCGATCATCAAAAGTAGTGACATAGACTATATTGGTGGCAGTTTCAAAAATCCTATTCATCGCACGAGGATCAATTCTCCTTATTGAAAACATAGGCTCATCTCTGATAAGTCCTTTTACATCTTCCAAGAAAACAGCCTGCAATGCATCACCAACAGGGCCTTGCCATTTTGTGGAATCTATAGCTAGAATGATTTCCCCTATCGCTCCTCTGGCTTTAGGTTTTTTTGAATTTGAGTTTTCGGAATTTTCATCACATGCCCCAAATGCTATGATAGAAAGTACGATTAAAACTATGGAAAGTAGTTTATTGAATGATTTCATGGCTTTATGATTATTGTTTAGGCCTAATTTAATGATTAGTTAAAGAAAGAAAAATAAAATCACTATTAAATTAGTTTATCCTATGATTAATTTTTGACCGGGCTTGATCTGATTGGAATTTAGGTTATTCAATTTCTTGATTTGATCAATGGTAACACCGTTCAACTTTTTTGTGATCAACCACAAGGAATCTCCAGGTTGTACTGTATATAGCTTTGATCCATTTTGGAGGTCTGTAGTGTTTTCTGCTAAAGTTGTGTTTTGAACTGATTTGTTGGAGTATATCTTCAATGTTTGTCCAACTCTTATGGTATTGGATCGGAGGTTATTCCAGCTTTTGATGTTGGTAACCGAGGTGCCATGTCTTTGAGCTATGCTCCCCAAAACATCTCCTGATTTAACTCTATATGTAAGCAGCGATTCAGGGTTGGTATTTGCTGAAGTTTTTCCAGCTAGATTTTGTGAGCTTTCAGAAGCCCTGATTTCCATTACTCTTTCATCTGTCAAGGCTACTGCCTTTTTGAACTCCTGTTGGTTTTGAGCTATAAAATCGACTTTGGAAGCAGGTACTTTTAGCGCAATATGTTTGTGTGAACTTGGTATCATCCTATTCAATATAGACGGATTCAACTGCTCGAGGTCTTCAATGCACAATCCCGAAATCTGGGCAAGCTGATCCAAATCTACTTCTTGGTTAAACTGGATTTTTTTGTACGCAATAGGATAGGTAGGCTCTTCCAAAAACAGATTGTGCTCTTCAGCATATCTCAATATATACATCATTGCCTGAAACTGCGGGACATAACTCCTGGTTTCTCTTGGCAGGTGGTCATACACTCCCCAAAAAGTTTGTTTACCACCGGATCTTCTAATTGCTTTTCTGACATTTCCAGGGCCACAATTATAAGCAGCCAATGCCAATTCCCAGTTTCCAAACATTTTGTATAGGGATTTGAGGTATTTTGCAGCAGCATCTGTAGAAAGCTCCGGATCCATTCTGTCATCAATGTCACGATTTGCCTGCAGGTTATACATCCTGCCTGTAGCAGGCATAAATTGCCAAAGACCCATGGCTCCGACTCTTGATTTGGCTTTTGGATTTAATCCAGATTCTATGATTGCTAAAAACTTTACATCGTCTGGCATATTGTGATGTGCAAGGGTTTGCTCAAAAAGTGGGAAAAAAGTAGCTTGTCTTTCCAATACCATTTTGGCATAGTCCCTATTTCTTACAGCAAAGTAATTGATAAAAGAAAAGATTCTATCATTGAGTTCAAAAGGCATTTCTGTATCCATTTCCTTGATTCTCTGAGCTACTTGATCGTAAGTAAAATCAGGGATATAGTCGAATGAATAATTTGGCGAGATGCTTTCTTCTTCTTCAGTATAGAATTGAAAAAAATCCTGACCATAAAGAATAGAATTACCAGACAAAACCATTAACATAGTAAGGGAGATGGAGGAAATCAGATTTTTCATGGTCAGGGATTTATTGTTTATTGTTCGTTGTAGACAAATAGTTTGCAAATGCGTAGAGCTCGGCTTCTTTGAAAGAATTAGCCATGATTTGAAGGCCAATTGGCAATCCACTCTTGTCAAATCCATTTGGGATTGAAATTGCAGGGACCCCAGAAACTGATGCTTGTACCGTGAAAAGATCTTCAAGATACATCGCTACGGGATCATTACTATGTTCTCCAAACTTAAACGCTGTAGATGGTGTAGTTGGCATAATAATATAGTCATATTTATTCAATAAATCCTCAGTAAATTCTTTTATCAATCTACGGACTTTTTGGGCTTTGGTAAAATAAGCATCATAATAGCTTGCACTCAGTACAAATGTGCCTAGCATAATTCTTCTTTTGACTTCATCACCAAATCCTTCAGAACGGGTAAGTTTGTACATACTCTCCAAATTATGTGCATTTGGCGTTCTATAACCATACTTCACTCCATCAAATCTTGATAAATTCGAACTGGCTTCTGCAGTAGTCAGGATATAATAGGTAGGCAGAATATATTTCAAAAGTGGAAAATTGACTTCATCTACTTGATGTCCTTCATTTTTCAATCTTTCCAATACAGTCAAAGTATTTTCTTTGATTTCTGGTTGTAAAGCTGGTGATTCTATGGATTCCTTTAAAAATGCAATCTTCACCCTTTTTTCAAAGTGCAGTAATTCACTGTAATGTGGAACGGGTTTTTTAGATACTGTACTGTCAAAATCATCAGATCCTGCCATTATTTCCATGACCAAGGCATTGTCTGGGACATTCCTAGAGAAAATACCTATGGTATCAAATGAAGAAGCATATGCGATCAATCCCCATCTCGAAACTCTTGAATAGGTTGGTTTGATCCCAACGATTCCCGTGAATGCTGCAGGTTGCCTTACCGATCCACCCGTGTCAGTCCCCAATGAAACTGTACAAAGATTAGCTTGAACTGCTACTGCCGATCCACCGGAAGAACCTCCTGGTACACGGTTTTCGTCAGCTGCGTTCAAGACTTTTCCGTGTACGGAATTCTCATTGGAACTACCCATACCGAATTCATCGCAATTCAATCTTCCAATGATAATGGCATCTTCATCTATAAGCCTCTGTACAGCTGTTGCTGTAAATTGGGATTCAAAACCTTCAAGGATTTTGCTGGAAGCGTTGGACTCATGACCTTTGTAGCAAAGGACATCTTTGATCCCAATCACCATTCCTGCCAATCGACCAGTGTTGCCGGAATTGATTTTCTCGTCAACCTTGGCTGCTTGTTCTAATGCAGAATCTGTATAAACTTCAACGAAGGCGTTTAAGTGCGCCTTCGTTTGGATGTTGTTGAGATAATAATTTACGATCGCTGTACAATCAGTATGTTTGTTTTCTAGCGACTTTTTTATTTCGTCAAATGAAAGGAATTTTTCCAATGTTTGATTTTTTTAGTCTTTCTTCTTTTTGTCATCCTTCAACCCGTCTTCAAGGTCGTTCTGGATCTCTTTTGTAGCGTCCTTGAATTCTCTGATTCCTCTGCCCAACCCTCTTGCTAATTCAGGGATTCTTTTGGCACCGAAGAACAATACAATTACCAAGATTATTAGAATCATAGATCCTGGACTCATTCCTCCGATAAAACCTAATGCTGTCATGATCTTTTAATTTAGATTTTGAATTTGATACAAAGATATAACAGTCGTACGCTAACACAAAGGATTAGTGTGCTGTTATTCTTCTTTTTTTATAAATATACGAATAAATAATTTCTATTGTCCCGCAAGCCAAGATGATGGGTTCATTGGTTGTAGTCCCTTCCAAGTCTCAAAGTGTACTTCAGCAATCCCATCTTTATTGGTATAAACTTGCCCCAGCACCTGTTTGGCTTTTACTTTGTCCCCAGTTTTGACTGACACTACTTTAAGTTTGCTATACATGGTGTAATATTCCCCATGTTTGACTACGATGGTGCCTCCGTAACCTGGAATGGTACCTATTTTGATTACTTCACCATCGAATACTGATCTTACGCTGGAGTTTGGGGTTGTTTGAATGTCAACACCATCATTGTCTTCGACAATACCTTTGAGTGTAGGGTGGGGATGGGTTCCAAATTTTTTGGATACAAATCCTGTGGCTACCGGCCATGGTAATTTACCCTTATTTCCAGCAAATGAATTTGACAATGCGGCTGCTTCTGGAGTCATCGGAATACTAGATCCAGATGATTTGGTAGTTTTCGAGTTTGATTTTTTGGCTTCAGCCTCTGCTTTTCTTATCTCATCCTCAATCGCTCTTTTGATCAGGTTATTGAGATTTTCTTGTTGTTTTTTAGCTTGCGCAATTTTCTTTCTCAAGTCAACTTCTTGCTTTGTAAGCGTGCTTACAATACTTTGTTGTTCATTTTTAGCTTTGGCAAGTTGTTTCCTTTGTTGCTCTTCTTGATTGATAACCTGCTGTTTCTCGATTTTTTTGTTTTCAAGTCGAACCCTTTGGTCTGCTAAATCTTTTGTGACAATCTCAATTTGTTCTACTTGTTTTTTTCTGGCATCTGTATATTGTTTGAGATATTTTAACCTCATGTAGAATTGCTTGAAAGTGCTAGAGCTAAAAATAAATGTGGTCATGGTCAGGCCCTGGTTCAGCTTTGAGGAAGTATAGACCATTTGAGAATATTCTTCTTTGAGGTTTTCCAAGTCATTTTCCAATGACTTGATCCTTTTCTCAGTATCTGAAATTTCATTATTGATCAAACTTACTTCTCTGCTCAATGTCCTGATGTATGTCACACGGGTCTCAAGTTGCTTGTTTACAACATTGAGTTGACCTATTGTTGTTTTTTTTGATTCTGCTGTTTGCTTTAAGATTTTGTCGAATTCCAATAGTTTTTTCTGAACCTCTTCCTTTTCCTTTTCAAGTTGTGCCCTAGATTTTGCAGTTTGCGCGAAACCTTTGTTTGCTTGAAAAGCGCAGAGTCCAATAAAAAAGAAAAGTATATAAAATATTTTTTTCATCAATTAAAACTGAAAAGGAAAACTGATTGGTGTATCTGTAACGCTTATGGAAGAGATATCTATATGTATGATAGAGTTTTGTATCTGACCATCTATGTAAAATGAAGTCTTGAAAAGGGACGCATTGGGAAATGGTTGTGTATTTACATCCTGAAATGTTGGGTAATTGGCCAATAAGGCTCCTTTATCGTCCATAGAAGTAACCGACAGTTCCTCAACTTTTCCATGGGTAGTTCCGATTTTTGTATGGTATCTAATGATCCCTCTTGTTTGGGTCAATTCAAAGAATTTGCCAATTCTCAATAGCCGATCTCGGTAGCTAAATTCTTGAGGTATGTTGGCGTAAAGTAGGTTTTGGAAAATTGATAAAGAAAGATTTAGACCAAATCTATCTTCGAATTCGGCATAACTCATATTCACATCCTCTCCGTTGATTCGGTCTTTTACCCTGATTTTATCCGCAGTGATCATACCTCTCAAAGCTTCAATACCAAGTCCAGGGGTGACACTGAACCAAATCACGCTGTCTTTTTTTGCTCGAATATTCAATGAACCTCTTGTTGTTTTGCCATTTTGGTCTTCGATCACTATCCTCGCTTTTGCACTTAGATAGTTGAAGTCAAAATATGCTGGTTCAAATTCTTGCATGACTTCGTCAGAAACGTAAAGATTGGGCTTTTTGGCACAGCCTGATGCGACAAGTAAAAGAAGTAAAAAACTTCCTAAAAACACCCTATTCATAATATTTCTGGTCCTTGATTTTTTTGATTAATACATCTGTCGTCTCTTCGCCTCCTTCTGCTTTTTTCCAAAAGCTCAATGCTTCACTTTTATTCCCTAAGTGGTATAAAATATCGCCATAGTGCTCCAGCATAATTCCACTTGGTGAATCTTCAAATTTCAGGGCTTTTTCCATATAGGTTTTAGCATTTTGATAATCCTCTAGTTGGAAAAGAACCCATGCATGCGTATCAAGATATGTGGGGTTGTCTGGGAAATTTTTGACAAGTTTTTCCGACATCGAACGAGCCTTGTCAAGGTCTTTTTTTGCTAAGGAAAGGAAATAGGCATAATTATTCAGCACATGTTCGTCATTAGGTCTTTCTTTCAGGACTTTTTCATAAGCTTCATAAGCTTCATCTTTTTGGTCGAGACTGTGGTAGACGTCGCCTATTTGGCCATAGACAAGCAGGTCTAGTTGTTTGTTTTTGCCTTTGTTTACTTCTTGGGATTTTTTCAATGACTCCTTAGCCTCTTCCCATTTTTTCAATGCGGTCTTTGTAGTGCCGTCAAAATACCAAAATTCAGCCCTTTCAGGAAATTCATCAACAGCAATGATTGTGTATTTTTCTATCTCAGAAAAATCTCCGCCTGTTTCAAACATTATCGTAATGATTCCTTGCAATACTTGTGGATTGTCAGGGTTTATTTCAGCGGACTTTTTATAGAATGATAGTGCCTCTTCTTTTTTTTCATTGAACAATCTTCTGTCGCCTACTACAGTGAGTACATTAGAGTCTTTGGGGTTGTTTTCAAGCATAAAGACTTCTAATTTGTCCAGAAGTTGATCTCTTTTTTCAGTTTTGATCTCTTGGAGGATGTCAGAGAAAGCTTGCGCTTTTACCATTCCATCCAAATCTGGATTAGCAAAAGCATCTAAAATCAATGCTTCTGCGATTTCAAATTCACCTAAATCTTTGTAAAGGGCATATGCACCCATCTGTAGATCAGGTTGATTTGGATAAGCCTCTAGGGATTTTTCTATGGCTGCGATTGCTTCTTTGGTCCTTCCGTTGTTGAATAGGATTTCCACCAAGCCCAATACGTATTGAGAATTGCCAGGGTGTGCATTTATCAGCTTTTCTCCTTCTTCAATTGCTTTTGGAAGGTTGTTTTTTCTTAAATAAATTCTTTGCTTTTGAACAACGAGTTGCTCTACAACCCCATAATACTCTTCTGCACGATCCAGTGCATCAAGTGCTTTGTCGTATTCGTTTGCTCCTAGGTATAATGAAGCCAATTCGAGAATGTAGTTTTGATTTTCATCAGAATTTTCCATCAAGCTTTCCAGAATTTCCGCAGCTTTGATGGGCTGGTTTTTTTTGGAATATACCTCAGCCATCATCAGATTGTAGTATTTGTTTTCTGGATCAGCTTCTACAGCCATCAATCCATACTCCAAAGCATCATCAACTTTGTTGGCCTTTAGGTAGATTTCTGCTATCTTAAAACTTATAGCTGGCTCGTTCGGAGCGATTTCTCTGGCTTTTTGGAAATAGAAATATGATTTGTCATAGTCCTCAAGCATCAGAAATTTCTGCCCTTCTATAAAAAGTCTTGTTGCTTTTGTCTCTTCAATAGCCTGTTTTCTTTCTTTTTTTGAAAGTTTTTGTTGGGCAGAGACTTGGTGCAGCGTGATACAGCCAAGAATTAGAAAGAGATAGATAGATTTAAATAAATTCACTTTATTTGAATTAATGTGGCTTAAGAAAGTCAGGAAAAAGGAAATTCATTTCGTAACTTTTTGGTAATGAATAGGTCTTGCTAATGACAGATTTACATTTCTGGTGCAAACATAATGCCTTTTATTCACTCCGGCAATCTATCAAATCCAATAACGGAAAATAAGCTAAAATGGTGCAATTTGTTCTTCAAACTACTAAGATTTGCCTGTACTTCCATATCCACCACTTCCTCTTTCTGTGTCGGAGAGCGATTCTGCATTTTGCCAGCTTATATGTTCATGCTTGGCGACTACCATCTGGGCAATTCGCTCACCATCAACTATTGTAAAGTTTTCATTAGATAAATTTACCAATAGAACTTTGATCTCACCCCGATAATCGGCATCGATCGTGCCAGGGCTATTCAATACAGTCAAGCCATGTTTGAACGCCAATCCAGATCTTGGACGAATCTGTGCTTCGTATCCTTCTGGCAATTCCAAAAATAAGCCAGTTCCGATAAGTTTCCTTTCCAAAGGAGCCAAAACAATATCTTCTTCAATATTTGCCCTGAGATCAAGTCCTGCTGAATGTGGTGTTTGGTATTCGGGAAGTGAATGCTTCGATTGGTTGATGACTTTTACTTTCATGGCTCTATTTTGAATTTCTTTTGAGTAATATCGTTTTGATTTCCTTTCTTTCAAAAAGCAAAATTAGGATAACAAAAGGAATGACCATCAGATTTTTGAGTATAAATTGAAAAATTTGGTTATCTGTCTCTAAGAAGAAACCAGCATAACTTAGACAAGCAGCAAGTAGGATGTAGGAAAGACCTTTTCCCAACTGGTAAGGTATTGGAAAATATCTTTGACCATAACTATAGCAAAGGGCTGACATGATAAAATAGCATGAAATGGTGCTTAGCGCTGCTCCCATATACCCGATTTTGGGAACCAAAACCATTATGACGATGATTGTCACGATTGCTCCAATCAAAGTGAAATAGAAACTGTATTTGGTCTGGTCGGTGAGTTTGAACCAAATGCTGAGATTGAAATATATTCCCAAAAATAAATATCCCAAAAGAAGAACAGGAACTATGTACATTACTTCCATATATTCATTTTTGACCAATATGAATTTCCCCAAAAGATCTAGGTTGACAGAGACAGTAATCATCAGAAGGCAGCAGAATATGATAAATGCATGCATCACCCTTGCAAATAATTTAGGGCTGTTTTTGTCTTCTGACTGATTGAAGAAGAAAGGCTCAGCGGCAAACTTGAATGCTTGGATAATCAAGCTCATAAAGATAGCAAGTTTGAAATTAGCTCCGAAAATACCACCAGCTTCCCGTGGGGTCAATTCTGGATAAAAATCTTCAGGAATGACAAATTCAAAAATCGATCTTGAAAACACTTCATTGGTAACGCCGGCCAAACCCATAAAGAAAAGTGGGATGGCATATTTCCACATTGGTTTGATAAATTCCCTTTCAATTCTGAAAGCGAAAAACCCACTAAAGTAGAATAAAACTGGAATCATCAAGGCATTTGCGATCAAGTTGGAAATCAAAATGTATTCTATCCCCCAGGTGGGTTGATAAAGAGCACCTATTGAACTTTGAAGCCCTGTTAAATAATCCCCTTTCCAAATGTGGTAACTGACAGCAATCAAAAGGATATTAAGTGCAACATTAATTATGATGTTTCCGAGTTTGGAAAGGGCAAATTTCAGTGGTTTGTTTTCTACCCGTAATTTGGCATAAGGTATTGCTAAGATGGCATCTATAACCAAAATTCCAGCCACCCATTTGAAAAGGTAAGCTTTCTCAGGGTAGTTTAACCAAATACTCAATTGTTCTGAACTGAAATAAATCATTGAACCCAAAAACAATGAGCTGACGAGCAAAAGAGATTGGATCTGTGAATAGACTTTTTTTTGATCTAGACCCTTTCCGGTATAGAATCTGAAAAAAGTAGTTTCCATTCCATAAGTGAATACCACATTGAAAAACGCAATGAACGCATAAATATTCGTAAATGATCCCATTGCATCTTTGTCTAGATAGACAATGTAAAGGGGTATAAGGAAAAAATTTATCGTTCTTCCAAGAATGCTACTGATTCCATAGATAGCCGTTTGCCCGGCAAGTTTTTTCAGTTGGCTCATCCTTCAAAAAAAGTAAAGGGGAATCACTCCCCTTTGAATATTGGTTTTCTTTTTTCCAAGAAAGCAGAAGTCCCTTCTTTGTAATCTCCGGATTTGACACATCTTGCGAAGCTGTTGGCTTCAGTTTGATAGCCATTTTCTTCTGGAATATAGACCGAGTTCACACAATCTACAATCATGCCGATTGCCAAAGGTGCTTTGGTCATTATTTTCTTTAGAATTTCTTCGGCTTTTGCCATAGATTCATCTTTGGTAGCGAGTACATGATTGACAAGACCAAGCTTTTTTGCTTCCTCTGCACCAATCATATCTCCTGTCATCATCAACTCATTTGCTTTTCCTCTTCCTATAAGGTAAGTCAAGCGTTGGGTGCCTCCATATCCTGGGATGATGCCTAAGTTTACTTCAGGTTGCCCAAATTTAGCATTTGCTACTGCCACTCTCATATGGCATGCCATTGCCAGTTCACAGCCGCCTCCTAAGGCAAAACCATTGACTACTGCTATCACTGGTTTGTGGCAGTTTTCGATCAAGCCGAAAACTTCCTGGCCATTTTCTGCAAATTTTCTGGCATTCAGCTCGTTAAGTTCTGCGATTTCACTTATGTCTGCACCTGCTATGAAAGCTTTTTCTCCAGACCCGGTGATGATTACGCCTTTGATTTCTTTGTTATCAACGACCTCGTTAAAAATATTCCTGATCTCTTCCAGGGTAGCAAAATTCAGTGCATTCAGCTTGGATTCTCTGTTAACTGTAAGATAGAGAATACCTTCCTTTTCTTCAGAAAGAATATTTAGTGTTTCAGCCATGTGTTATTGGTGAATGTTAAGCGTCAAATATACAAGTAGTGCAAGCATTCCCCAAGCAATTGTCGGGAAAATACATAGATGCAAAACTCCAAGAAGAAATTTTGGTAAGAGTGAGTGCTTCCAAATTGTTGGATATTCTGCTAATTTATAATAGGTTTGACCATTCCCTTCCACCATTTTTTCCTATTTTTGTCACAATAAGAATTTTCAACAAAATATAATATATATGTCATCAAAAAGAAAAATTACCGTAGCCTATGGCGATGGAATCGGTCCCGAAATCATGAAAGCCACGCTGAATATCTTAGAAGCGGCCGGTGCTCAATTGGAATACGATGTCATTGAAATTGGCGAGCAGGTATATTTAAAAGGAATTAGCTCAGGAATGGAGCCTGGTGCATTTGAATCCTTGAAAGAGACAAAAATATTTTTAAAATCTCCAATAACAACACCACAAGGTGGAGGGTTTAAGAGTCTGAACGTGACTACAAGGACTTCCTTTGGTCTTTTTGCGAATGTTAGGCCTTGCAAAGCTTACTCACCTTATATCAAAACACATTATCCCGAAACAGATTTGGTGATCATTCGAGAGAATGAAGAAGATCTTTATGCAGGGATAGAGCATCGACAAACCCAAGAGGTAGTGCAAAGTTTGAAATTGATCTCAAGACCAGGTTCTGAGAAAATCATCAGATACGCGTTTGAGTACGCCAAGAAATATGGCAGAAAGAAAGTGACCTGTATGACCAAAGACAATATCATGAAACTGGCTGATGGGCTTTTCCACAAGACTTTTGATGAGATTGCCAAAGAATATCCAAATATCCAGACAGATCATAAGATCATCGATATCGGATCCGCATTGATCGCAGAAAGACCACAGACTTTTGATGTGATCGTAACTTTGAATCTCTATGGTGATATCATTTCTGATATTGCAGCACAAGTGACTGGCTCAGTCGGTCTTGGAGGATCGGCAAATGTCGGTGAAGAAGTGGCGATGTTTGAGGCGATCCATGGATCTGCACCTGATATTGCAGGCATGGACATGGCTAACCCGTCTGGATTGCTGAACGGTGCCGTGATGATGTTGGTACATATTGGTCAACCTGATGTGGCAGAGAAAATCGCCAATGCATGGATGAGAACTTTGGAAGATGGGATCCATACGGGGGATATTTATCAGGAAGGATTGTCATCCAAAAAAGTCGGTACGCAGGAGTTTGCCCAGGCAATTATAGAAAGATTGGGACAGAAACCAGTGAATATGATTCCAACAGTATTTGATAAATCAGCTACTGAGCCAATGAACATCAAACTATCTCCAGTAACCAAGTCCAAGAAAGAATTGATCGGTGTGGATGTGTTTGTAGATTGGGATGAAGACGGTAGAGACCCAAATGCCATCGGTGAAAAACTCAGACAGGCAGATGCTGATGGACTGAAATTGACATTGATCACCAACAGGGGAGTAAAGGTATTCCCAGGCGGAATGCGTGAAACTTTCTGCACAGATCATTGGAGATGCAGGTTCCAAAATGCAGGTCAGTCTCCAGTCAGCCACGCACAGATTTTGGACTTGATGGATCAAGTTGCCAAGTTAGGCTTTGACTTTATCAAAACAGAAAATCTCTATTCCTTCGATGGTGTAAGAGCATATAGCTTGGCACAGGGAGAATAAAATGAAAGGATGAAGGAGGAAATCAGAAGGAGGAATTTCACAGAATAAAATTAAAAACCGGGTAGAGATGCTCGGTTTTTTTTGTTTTTCATTTCTTCGAAATGTTTTATTTTTTTAGATGATTAGAGGGGATAGTTCATTAAACTGTGACCAAAATACCCAGACCATGAAATAATTAAAATTGAGAATGGTCTCTTCGAAGGAAATTATTTTATACTTCAGAGAGTTTTTAATCGATTTGAAAGTCTCTTAATAAGGAATAAAGCCCACAACATCACCATGGATACAGTCTGCTGTAGCCGAGCGTTTCCGAGAAATTAGAAAGGTTAGTGTCTTTAAGAAGTTTGGAGTAGGTTGGAAGAGAACGGCTTCGAATGCCCGCCTGAAGTCAACATGCCTGCCATCTCCAAGCTGAATCCCGTTGTCAACAAGCTTAAAACCCACAATATCTATAATTGAAGAATGTTGGATTTTTCATAAATTCTTCAATTATGATTTAAGAAATATCGCTATTTATTGAAACATTCAAATATGATTGAAAAATTAACTATATTTGTATAAAGTTTAAGATATAGATGAAATGGCTAAATACATCGAAAGACCACTTTACATTGATAGATTAAAACCATTTATTGGTAAATCATTGATAAAGGTATTAATTGGACAGCGGAGAGTTGGGAAAAGCTATCTGTTAATGCAATTGAGAGACCTTATTAAAAAACAAAGCCCTGATACTCAAATAATTTATATCAATAAAGAGCAACATGAATTCTCGAAAATAACAAATTCAGATGACCTCTTTCTCTATTTGAAAGAAAATGTAAAGGGGAACGGCAATGTAGCACTATTTATTGATGAAATACAAGATATTGAATCATTCGAGATAACATTAAGAGACCTTGCAACGAGAGGTAATTACGATATCTATTGCACGGGAAGTAATGCTAATTTACTTTCAAGCGAACTCGCTACATTTTTAAGTGGTAGATATATTGAAATTAAAGTATTTGGTTTAAGCTATACTGAGTTTCTGGTGTTTTATAATTTGCAGGATTCAGTTGCAACATTTCAAACCTATCTAAAATTCGGAGGATTACCATACCTAATTAATTTAAATACTGAAATACAAGTTGCATATGAGTATTTAACAAGCATTTATAATACCATATTGCTCAAAGATGTTGTTACACGATTTAAAATTAGAAATGTAAAGTTTTTAGAAAATTTGGTTGAATTCCTAGCAGATAATATTGGAAGTATAGTATCCTCTAAGAAAATCAGTGATTATCTAAAATCTCAAAAAGTAAACATATCACCTCAAGTTGTTATCGACTATCTTGGGTATCTTGAGTCATCATTTTTGATTTTCAAAGTAAAACGAACAGGAATAGAGGGAAAAAAAATATTTGAAATAGGTGAAAAGTATTTCTTTGAGGATATTGGTATTCGTAATGCAATTGTTGGATATAAGACAAGTGATATTCATAAAATATTGGAAAACGTTGTTTATCTACACTTACGAATGGCAGGATATTCTGTAACTGTTGGGCAAGAGGGGAATAAAGAAATTGATTTTATCGCACAAAAAGCTGGAGAAAAAATTTATGTTCAAGTTGCTTACATGTTGACAAATGAGGGAACAATAGAACGAGAATACGGAAATTTACTGGAAATATCGGATAACTTTCCAAAATATGTTGTTACAATGGATGAATTGACTGAAATATCAACATACAAGGGAATCAATCGAATGCATGTTAAAGACTTTTGTTTAAAAATGGTGTGACAGATATTAATCGTTTGAATCCTGTCATCAGGGGACTGCTCAATTACTATCATAAGTTTAGAGGAGAATCCATACGTGAAGTATGGAACCAACTTAACCACCGCTTGCTCAAGTGGGTAAAATGGGAGAAGGGGCTATACAAATGGGGGCAGTCAGATGGCTAAAGCCACAATACAAATCTACCCCAAACCTGTTTGAACATTGGAAATTGGTTCAACCTTAGGTAAATTAGAACCGAAGCGATTTGCAAACATGAAGAGTCCGCCGCGGCGGATGAGAGTCTCACGCACAGCCTGTCCCGATTACGGGAGTTCTGTGGGAAGGAGGGGGTGCAATTCCCTCGTCTGACCCGATTGAAGTGTATTAAAAGAAGCCATACTTTTGGAAAATGTTATCATTTGAGATAACTTTATGGATATGTTGAGGAAGATAATTTTTTATGAAAACCACTTTATTGAATTTTATCAAAACCAGAATGATAAGGTTAAAAGTAAGATTCAATACGTATTTGAGCTGATAAAGCAAGTGGATAGGGTACCAGAGAAGTTTCTCAAACATCTGGAAGGAACTGAAGGGTTATTTGAAATAAGAGTAGAATTTCAATCAAACATTTATTGAATTTTCTGTTGCTTTGATGAAGGAAGGCTGGTGGTGCTCTTCAATGGTTTTCAAAAGAAGACCCAAAAGACCCCAAAGAATGAAATTGAGAAGGCAGAAAGATTAATGAAGGAATATTTTCAAACAAAGAAATAGGCTTATGAAGGATTATAGCAAAGTCAAAACATTCGATGAATTGATTGAATTGGAACATGGAAAAATTGGAAGTGAAAGCAGGAACAAGTATGAAGAGAATTCCCAGATGTTCATCATCAGCGAAATGCTGAAAGATGCTAGAAAGGAAGCTAACCTGACTCAAGAGCAATTGGCAGAAAAGGCCGGAACAAAGAAAAGTTATATCTCAAAGCTTGAAAATGGTAAAGGAAATATTCAGTTGTCAACTTTGATCCGAATTTTTGAACAAGGATTGAATAAAAGAATTGGGTTAACATTCCTGTGAGCATTCGAAAGGAATAACGCACTCTAACATCACCTTGGAAGACGGCGGGCGGTTCCGAGTAAATTGAAAGTTTAGTACCTTTAAGAAGTTAGGAGTAGACTGGAAGAGAACGGTTCCGAATGCTCGCCACAAACCATATACGCAAACAGTTATGGCACATTTAAAATGAAGACGATATTCAACATAATAACTTGCTTTTTACTCTTTGGTTGTGTTGATAACAAAGGAGAACAAAATGATGAACATCCAATTGAAATAAAGCAAGATTCAAACGACACTTTGACAAAAGAAGAGACAACTAAAACAAAAAATACCGGAATTGACATTGGGAGATTTAAGAAAGGATCAGATTCTTTATTGAAATCTTTAAAGGGTGAAAATTATTTCTTTGAATTAGATACTGACATTTTCGACTTCAGGACAGACAATCCTGAAACTTTTACAAAAGGACACGGGATTTTTTGGCAATTATATCAAGACACTTCTGAAAGAATAGTGAGGCATCATCTTTACGTTCCAAATACAAAAAAACAACTTAGGATATATTTAGTCGAAGCAGAATATAGGAATAAAGAGCATTTGGAAAAAGTGATTTCAAAACTTGAAAAGACTATGAACGACTCTATAAATGCTCCTGACAGTGACGACTATCAGAAGTGGAGATTAAGCCCAATTAGTGATTATGTAATTGCTTCTGACTATAAAATGTATTGGTTAAACGGTGCTTATCCTTATTCAAATAGAGAGTTTCTGAAATTTATAGACTGTCTGAAAAACAACATCGACACGACAACATTTAAGGGACGAATAATTTGCCTATTTGGAAAAGACTGTGAAAATGAAAACGTGCCATAATAGGTGTTTGGCAAAAGTAGCGGTTAAGTGCTTCGTATGACAGTTTTTACTAAATTTGAAGTTCAGTGCTCGAATGAAGTTTGGTGGTATAAATCGCCACCTTCGCCAAGCGCCAAAATATTACAGCCAATAGGAAAAAATGCAGACACTAGAAAAATTACTTTTAGCCATAATCTTTATTGCAATCCTAGGTTGTGATTTTAAACCAAATCAAAATAATTTTTGGATCAATCAATCTAAAATAGATGAAGTCCTTAAGTTTGAAAAATCATTAAATTATAACACCCAAATTATTGAACAAAAAGTTTTTCTTTCTTCAACCGTATTTCCAAAAGTTGATGAACTTGATATAGAACTTCCATTAATTGTAAAAAGAGAAGGGGAATTTATCCCATTGTATGCGGAATATTTTTTTACGCGTGAAGATTCCATTGTTCAATACGTAAGCTATAATTGGGAGCACGACCTATTTGGTAGTTACCAAGCAAAACAAAATTTATGGAAATCGGAAAGTAATAAGTTAACTCAGTATGATTCAGCCTATCAAAAAATAAAAGAAGATTTAATTGCATTGCTTTCCTTACCTATGATTGAAGATAAGGAATTAGAAAAAAGCATAAATCAAAATGGAGTAGAAGTTTACTTTAGAGAAGCGATTTGGGAGGATGAAAAAATCAAATCAAAGCTAAATCTTTTCTTTGGAGACCAAACCTTTCGGGTTAGATGGAGCTATTATTGGAAGTAAGGAACTACTGGCTGTAACATCACATTAGGTTCAGCAGGCTGTTCCGAGTAAATTGAAAGTTCAGTATCTTAAAAAAGTTAGGAGTAGGCTGGAAATGAACAACTCCGAATGCAGGACCGCCGTCTCCAAGCAGAATCCTTTTGATATCAATTAAAAAATGAGGTACGCACTAATTCTCATTTTGAACCTTTTGATTCTTTGTATTTGGTATCGATATAGAAGAAAAAAAGGAAAGAACTTACCATGGTTCGCAGGTTGGATCCTTCCGAGTGATATTTTCGTCTTTTTTGGACTCCTAATAGTCGGAATCTTTGGAATAGTTATGTTTTTTAGCAACAGCTTTCCAATGAGTCAAAAGAGAACTGAAAAAGAAATGACAGAGATAAAAACGTCTATAAAGAAGTATAAAAAGGACACCAAGGATTTTCCAGATTCTATTGAGGAACTCATTGGTAAGAATCCTTTAAGAAAAGATTGGAGCGAAGATTATTGGGGAACTCCTTACAGACTTTCTAATAAAGGAGACCAATCTATCGAACTGACATCTGCAGGTTCTGACCGACAATTTGGAACTAAAGATGACTTGAAAATTACAATTATAGGCTGAAGCCAACTTCACCTTGGATACAGCTTGCTTACCGCAGGTAGGCGGACAGTTCCGAGTAAATAGAAAGTTTAGTATCTTTAAGAAGTTAGGAGTAGGCTGGAAATGAACGACTACGAATGCAGGCCCGCCGACCACAAGTTGAATCATTTTACTTCAATCACCCTCAATGAAACTGAGTAAAATTGGAATTACATTAAAAGTAAAATTCTGAATATCAAATAAACTCAAATCGATACTATGACTATATACTACAAAAAGAACGAAGTAAAGCTCAATCTATTTTTTGGGATAATGTGGCTGGGATTTGGGCTTTTGAATATGTTGGTATTTGATCGAATGCTGCTTGGTATTGCATCGACAGTGCTTTCTGGACTTTATTTTATTTTGTACCTCAACCAAAAAAAGAAACAATACTTAAACATTGAGAATGGGTTGATTAAGCAAAACTGGCTTCTCTTCGGCAAGGAAATGAAACTCGATGCGATCAATTTTATCAGTTATGGGAAAGATAAATATATTCTCAAAACAGCACAGGAGAATATGAAGATCTCAGTGAAGATCATCGATGAAAGTTCTCTTGCAGATTTGAACTCTGTTTTGGATCAGCTAGACGTAGAGTGGGTTGATCAATAACTTTTCAGAATAGGCAAATGATAACGAGTTGAAATATATGTTTTAAGAAATTCTAATTAGATTTAAGTAAATTTTAATAATGTTTTTAATTTGTTAAATGATCGAATTCTAGTATCAATGAAACAGGGTTTTCTTCTTTTTATCATTTCACTAGTTGTGAATTTGGACCTTCTCTCTCAAGAATATCCATACTTTGTCCAGGAAAATATTGCTTACTGTGAAAGTAATGTCTCAGATAAACAAGCTATCCAACTCCGTGAGGAACTTAAAGAACTTGAAGACTACTTTGTGAAAAAGGGTCTTTTGAAAGACAAAAGTGGGAGTAGCTATATTGAGGTCTTAAAGCAAATAGCCATGGACAATGACCTATATTTTAACATTGATAGAGATTTCCAGATTCTTGATAAATTAGGCTTTAAGATTTATTCGAAGTGCTACTATAAGGCTCTCGATCCTGAAGGCTTTGGCAAACTTACAGATAGACACTTGCATGCCGCTGAAGTAATAGTTCAGAATAATAACGATGAGATAACACCTGGAATAGTAGCGCAAAGAATTCTAGATAACCTGCTTGATGAAGATTTTGATCTTGAGTTTTATAAAATATCATCGCTTATTGCTTTTTATACAATATCCCAAACAGGCTCTATAATGGATTTTGTTGAGGCAAATAAGAGTTTGGCTGATTTTTCTGAGATCATGGAAGTTTTTTTAGATGATACCAACCGAATAACGATTGATGGTAGTTACGTTAGCTTTGATCAATTGAAACAAAAGGCTCATCAATTTCTACAAATCGACCCAAATGAAAAGGGGATAGTGCTCATTGCATCAAAGGAGGTAAGTTATGAAGTGTATTTACAAGTAAAAGAAATACTCAGCCTTGTCTATTCAGAGTTGAATGTGGAAGATGGGGATGTTTCAAAAAATATAATTTACAAATTCGAAGGACTCTAAGGTTTATTCATACATTTCGCAAAACATTGTAGGGCAGACATTTTTACTATCAAGAAATTATGGATGTCCACATTATATGTAAAGATATCTTTTTTCATTGTTGGGGAAATTGGTGATGTTCTTTGGGCATCTCATGGTTGAAATTTCTATTTTCACTTTCTATTTTCAATATTTTTTCTATCAGAAAAACTGTTCTTGTTTATCATTGTTAAACTTAATTTATTGAATAAAGTTTTATGTTTTGTTTATTTTTAGTTTAATGTTATTTCAATTTATTTGAATAATATTTAATAATTGTATTATATTTGATTTCTTAGTTTTAAATAAATGAATAAAAAGTTACCGATAATTTGTCCTAGTTGCAGTTCTGGTTTGAAGGTCAAAAGTCTCCATTGCGATAGCTGCGAAACAACAATAACTGGTCAATTCAATTTACCTGTGCTATTAAGGTTGGAAAAGACTGAGTTGGATTTTGTTTTGGATTTCATAAGATGTAGTGGAAGTCTAAAAATCATGGCGTCCAAACTTAACCTGAGCTATCCAACTGTTAGGAATATGTTGGATGATTTAATCTATAAAATCGACAAACTAGAGCAAGATGTTTAAAAAGTTAACCAACCCTTTTATATATGTTGCAGGTTCAAAATCGCTAGTTCTTGGCTTGCTTACCATATTTGGGACCTCTATTGTGGCGTATTTTAGTAAGACCTATTTCCCGGATATTATTTCAGTTAAAATGGGTGTTGATTTATCTATTTTGAGCTCTATCGCTCAAAATTTCATAAATTGGTTTGTAGTTTCTATTTTGTTCCACCTTATGGCTATGATTTTGTCAAAATCAAAAATCCGAATGCTGGATATTTTTGGCACACAAGCATTGGCAAGGTTTCCCTATTTTTTTGTTTCATTTATTAATTTTTCAGAGTCTTTGGATCTGTTTGGGAAGTATTTGCTTTGGACATTTATGAGCTATGGTGAACCTATTGAAATTACAATAATCCAGAAATCGATAGCTGTATTCTTGTTGTTTATTTCTCTGGTATTTACCATTTGGATGGTGATGCTAATGTATAATGCTTTCAAAGTTTCTGCAAATTTGAAAGGGACTAAACTAATCTTGTCATTTATTATCGTCATGATTTTCTCCATGGTGGTTTTAACTTATCTGTCTAAAATACTCATTTTAAACATCAATTAGTATGAAAAAATCAATCTCACTTTTAGTCTTGTTCCTATTTTCCACTTCTCTGTGGGCTGCCAATAAAGAAGATACGGTTTTTGTAGAAACAAAAATCACATTGCAAACTAAAACGGGAGAAATTTTCGGGACTTTGACAAGCCCTGAAAAAATTGAAAATGTTCCTGTTGCTTTGATTATAGCTGGATCTGGACCGACAGACAGGGATGGGAATAATCCCATGATGAAAAATAATTCCTTGAAAATGCTTGCCCATGCTTTATCCAAAAACGGCATAGCAACTTTGAGATATGACAAGAGGGGGATTGCAGAAAGTAAACTAGCAGGAAAAAGTGAGGAAGATCTTCGGTTTGATGACTATATCAATGATGTACAAGAATGGATATCATTGCTAAAGCAAGATGGGAGGTTTTCAGAAATAGTGGTTATTGGACATAGTGAGGGATCATTGATTGGAATGATAGCGGCAACAAATGCAAATAGGTTTATTTCCATCGCTGGAGCAGGACAGTCTGCAGATAAATTGATAAAAGGACAATTGAGTGCACAGCCAAAAGAAGTTCAAGATATATCCTTTCCGGTTATTGATAGTTTGAAAATGGGGAAAACAGTGGAAAATGTAAATCCCATGCTTTATTCATTGTTTAGACCAAGTGTTCAACCTTATATGATTTCATGGTTTAAATATGATCCTCAGGAGGAGATAAGTGCACTTCATATTCCGACAATGATAATCCAAGGAACAAATGATATCCAAGTGACTGTGGAAGATGGACAAGATCTTTCAAAGGCGAATCCTGATGCACAATTGGTTCTTATTGAGAATATGAACCATATTTTCAAAATAGTGGAAGGAGATAAACAAGCAAATTTGGCTACATACAATAATCCCGATATACCCATAGCAAATCAACTGGTTGAATTGATAGTGGGCTTTGTTTTGGATAGATCAGATGATTTGACAAAAACACATAAAAAATGATGATGTTATGATCATTACAGGATTGTTTTTGATAGGGATTGGCTTTTTGGTGAAAGCTTTTCCGAATTTGATCGCAGGGTACAACACCATGTCGCAGAAGCAAAAAGACAATGTAGATGTAGAAGGATTATCTACTTTTATGCGCAATGGGCTTGTTTTAATGGGCATGGTCGTGATTATTGGTTATCATGGTTTGAAGTGGGCAGGCCAGGATGTCTTGTTGGGATATTTTATTCCGGGAGTGATTTTGATAGGGGTGTTTTTTTTGGTTTTTAGAGCAAAAAAATTCGACCAAAACGAGGGCGGGTTGGTTAAATCCAAATTAAAGAGCGTGTTCACAATAGTGATTTTAGTTTTTGCTTTAGGAAGTGTTGGCTATGGTCTTATACCTTCCAGCTATGAACTCAACGACGATCGTGTGACATTTTCTGGAATGTATGGTACAGAGATAGTGATTTCAAAAATTGAAACAGTTTCTTTGATCAACAAAATGCCTTCCGTCAAAGCCCGAACAAATGGTCTTGGGTTTGGACCGATTCGAAAGGGTTTTTTCAGGATAGAAGGTCAAGGGAAGTGTCGCTTGCTCCTACATAGTTACCATGGGCCTTTTGTAATGATCAGTACCAAAGACCAAGAAGTGGTATATGTAAATTTCAAAAAGAAAGAAAAGACAGAAATGGTTTATAATAAGCTAAAAGCACTAAAAGAAAAATAAGTGAAGAATAATTGCTTAGTTTGTAATTTTTATTAACTTAGTTGATTGCTCACTCAATTTATGTTATGAGAAATCTTCTACTCCTTATCATGTTCCCTTGTCTAATCGCGTGCTCTGACAAAGGAGCCGATTCTATTGGTAAAGTTTATACCAATAGTTTTACTGAAGTTGGTCAAGTCAAATTAGAGATTGATACCTTGTCTGATTTTAATTTTCCAGAGTTTCAGGTGATCCAAGATTCAGGGCAAGAAATGCTACTTGTGATGAACAAGGTTAATTTTTCTTTTGATTTTTATGATTTGATATCCGGAGAAAAAGTAAAAAGAACAGTAATCCAAAAAGAAGAAAAATTTCCTATTCGAGCATTGTATGGGTTTTGGTATCATAATTCAGATTCTATTTTCTTATTTAATCAGATGTTATTAAATGGGATTTCATTGATCAATGGAAATGGAGAGATATTGACGCAGTTCAATCCTCAAAAAGTTGACAGAAGTAGTCCACAAGCAATAATGAAAAGTATGGTTAATCATTATTCAAGATCTGCCAATCCGACTATTTATGAAAAAGGCAAATTGCATTTTTCAGACATGAGTTTGAATGGTTTTTTAAGTTCCCCAGAAGCGATGGAAGCTTTCCGACCTGCTGTAGAAGTCGATTTGGTTAAGAATGAAGTGACTTTGATTGATAAAATAAGACTGCCAAGTTTTTATGAAGGGAAATCATGGCCTATGGATTTGGGAAATTTTTCAAGAATCAGACAAGGTGATTTGTGGATATATTCATGGTCAGGAATGGACTCTTTGTTGGTTTTTGATGAAAATATGGATTTGATTAAATCAGTAAATGCCAAAAGTGAATTTGCAAAGCCTTTGAAATATACTTCTGGGAGTAATCTGCCAAAAGATATTCAAATCCAAGAACGCGTTTCCCAAACAACATATTCATACATTTTTTATGATGCCTATAGAGAAGTTTATTATAGGTTTGTCAATATTGGAAGAGATATGGATGAAGACGATTTAGAAGATCAATTTCCTCATTTAAAAAATGATTTCAGCATCATTGTTTTGGATAAGGATTTCAATCTATTGGCAGAAAAAAGATTTCCCGGAAAAATTCATTACCCTTATAAATCATTTGTTGGTGAAAAAGGACTTTACCTTTCCCGCACCAATCCTTTTTATGAGGGAATTAATGAAGATGAGGTGGTTTTTGATGTATATGAGTTTAATTGAGTATCATAATTAATCTTGATTTCGTTTTATTGTTTACTAAACAATACTAGTGTTGTGACTTTGTAGTTTTTGATATGGAAGGATTGGCAGAGTTGGTGTAAGTTTGCTGTGATCTCAATTCAGAAAACCTATAAAGGGAGTTGAACGGACTTTGGGAGGCCATGAAGTTTTTTGATAAAAAAGAAGCACTTTTGGTCATGCTATCCCAAGAAGATGAATTTAAGCAGGAAGGATTTAAGGTAAAGGTCGTGACTTTTCATCTTTTACATTAAGACCTGCCAAGTTTTCAAAACCTGGCAGGTCTAGTCTTCTGATGAAAAGGAGACCTTCGAGGTTTTTGGAAACCTCAAAGGTCAAAAAAAGACCCCAAAGGTTTCGAAAACCTTCGGGGTCTAGTCTTGGTACATCGTACATTGTACTTTGTACAAATTTTAAGCTTCTTTCTTCGCCATTCTTGTTCTCTCACCTTCGTCCAAATAGATTTTTCTCATTCTGATGGACTTTGGAGTGATTTCTAGGTATTCATCCTTTTGGATGTATTCCATAGCTTCTTCCAAAGAGAATTTTTTGGCAGGCTGAATCCTAACGTTGTCATCAGAACCTGAAGCTCTCATGTTGGTTAGTTTTTTACCTTTCTGAACGTTTACCACGATGTCATTGTCACGGGAATTTTCGCCGATAACTTGACCTGTGTATAACTCTTCTCCTGGCTCAACGAAGAATGTGCCTCTGTCCTGCAATTTGTCAATAGCATAAGCGGTACACTGTCCACCTTCCATAGAGATCAATGAACCATTGTTTCTTTCAGGGATCGATCCTTTGAATGGCTCGTAAGCTGAGAATCTATGGTTCATGATTGCTTCACCTTGTGTAGCTGTCAGTACATTGTTTCTCAATCCGATCAAACCTCTTGAAGGGATTCTGAATTCCAAATGTTGTAAATCACCTTTTGGCTCCATTACAAGGAGTTCACCTTTTCTTTGTGTAGCCAATTCGATTACTTTTCCTGCAGTCGTCTCAGGTACATCCACTACCAATACTTCAATTGGTTCATGTTTTACACCGTCAATTTCTTTGTAGATCACTTGAGGCTGTCCAACTTGTAGCTCGTAACCTTCTCTTCTCATCGTCTCGATCAAAACTGACAAGTGAAGAATGCCACGTCCGTAAACCAAGAATTTGTCTTCAGAATCTGTAGATTCAACTCTCAAAGCCAAGTTTTTCTCCATTTCCTTCATCAATCTGTCTCTCAAGTGACGGGAAGTCACAAATTTTCCTTCTTTACCAAAGAAAGGAGAGTTGTTGATCGTGAAGAGCATGTTCATAGTAGGCTCATCTATAGAGATTCTTGGTAGCGCTTCTGGATTTTCAAGATCAGCAAGTGTATCACCGATTTCGAAATCATCAATACCAGTTACAGCACAAATGTCTCCTGCTACTACTTCAGTTACTTTATTTTTTCCTAGACCTTCAAATACATGAAGTTCTTTTACTTTTACTTTTTTGAAAACACCATCCGCCTTGCACAAAGTCAATTGAGATCCTTCTTTGATGGAACCTCTTTTTACTCTACCGATGGCTATACGACCTACGAAGTTAGAGTAATCAAGGGAAGTGATTTGCATTTGTAGCGTACCTTCGTCGATTTTTGGCGCCGGAATATGGTCTATGATAGCATCCAAAAGTGGAATGATGGTATCAGTAGGGTTTTTCCAATCTGGACCCATCCAGTTGTTTTTGGCAGAACCGTAAAGGGTCTGGAATTCCAACTGCTCTTCTGTAGCGTCCAAATTGAACATCAATTCGAAGACAGATTCCTGAACTTCGTCAGGACGACAGTTTTCTTTATCCACTTTGTTGACTACCACAATTGGAGTCAATCCAAGTGCTAGGGCTTTGCCCAATACGAATCTTGTCTGTGGCATAGGGCCTTCAAAGGCATCAACCAATAGGATAACCCCATCAGCCATTTTCAAAACTCTTTCCACTTCACCACCAAAGTCTGCGTGACCTGGAGTATCAATAATATTGATTTTGGTGTCTTTATATCTTACGGATACGTTCTTAGAAAGAATTGTGATACCCCTTTCTCTTTCCAAGTCATTGTTGTCAAGGATAAGATCGTCAAACTGTTGGTTCTCACGGAAGATTTTAGAGAGATGAATGATTTTGTCCACGAGAGTGGTCTTGCCGTGGTCAACGTGTGCGATAATCGCGATATTCCGAATACTTTGCATTGTAAATTTGAATTAAGGTGCAAAGGTAGGAATAATATTTGGTTTCTTTCTGATTCACTTCAAATTGATAAGGAAAAGATAACATGGATTGTATGGATAAAAGATTGAGAAAATTGAAAAATTACAGATTATTGAATTTAATCAAGGTTGAAATCAATATTCCTGTTTTTTCTCTTTTCTCAAAAAACCAAATATAGACGCTAATTCATGTAGCTTATTTTAAGACCATTTCCACTCGTCTGTTTTTACTTTTTCCTTCTTCGGATGTGTTACTAGCCACAGGTGACAATGATGCTACACCATAAGCACTGATTCTCGAAGTAGGTATATTATAATTGCTTGTCAGTTCCTTTACTACAGATCTGGCTCTTTCCTCGGAGAGCTTTTGGTTATGTTCATGTGTACCAGTATTGTCGGTATGTCCTACGAAATAAACATTTACTTTCGGATTTTGGGTTAGATACTTAGCGATATTTTCCAGTGTTTCTTTTGATTCCGGTTTGATCTCTGCTTTGTCTGTATCGAAGTAAATCCCGTAAAAAGCAGCCTTTCCATTGGCCTTGATTTCGCGGGCAATATCCTCTGCGGAAAGTACAATATATTGATTCATTGTTTCTTCTATAACGGTGCTTACAGAGAAAGTGCCACTTTGATCACTATTTATCGCTATCCACCAAGTTGCTCCTCCTGATTTCAGAGTTAAAAAAACAGTGGATTTAGATTCATTGATTACAGTCCCACCTTTGGAAGCTACTGCTTGGATGTAGTTTTGAAAAATCATCGCATTAGAAGGTCTTTTTTCCCAGTCTCCATCAAAGCTGTAATAGGTTTTTAGAAAATATCCAGCTTTCTCGTATTGTACCCAAGTACCATCTTTATCTGTAAAGTCAATTTTGATTTTGTCATACTCTTTTTCTTCACAACCGGAGATACTATGTTGTGGTAACATATTGAAAAGAGGATGAGGATTACAAGGTGTCTGGGAAAAAACATTAAATGAAATGAGTAGTCCCAGAAAGATTGAGAAAAAGATCTTAGCCATACAATTGTTTTTTACTGAAAGATAATTGGCAGGTCTTAAAATAGGAAATTTTCCTTTTAAAAATGCATTTAGTTTTTTTTGATAGAAAAGATTTATTTGTTTTCTGTTTAAACATTTCATTCCGGAAAAAATATTGGCTAGACTTATACTTCATCACATTTTTTCATTTTTTAACATCATGCTGTTTTGATCTTATTTAATAAATTAGTTTATTGTTGGCTAAATAGATCATTCCTGATATATATGAAGCAATTTAGACTGTTTTTTATCGTGGCTGTGCTTTTGGTCACAACTTTATCCTGTGAAGAGGAGAAAAAAGAAAGCCAAGAAATCCCATCAGAATCCTTTAGAGGTGAAGTCGCTGCGACTCCGGTGAGGGTTGCGAAAGCTGAAAAGAGAACTTTTGATTACCTCATCAATGCTACTGGTAAAATTGATGCCATGGATCAGGTGAAGATCGTAACCCAGCGACAAGGAATCCTTAGTGAGCTCAATGTTAAGGAAGGGGATTTTGTAGAAAAAGGTACCGTCTTGGCAAAGCTGGATGATTCTGAAGCCAAATTCAGACTGGAAAAAGCCAAAATTGCCTTGAAAAATTCACAGGTGAATTACGATTCAGACATATTGAGTTTTAGTTCCATTATGGAATCTGAAGATAATGAAAGAAAAACAAACCTCGTCGATCAATTGAAGTCAAAAAGTGGTCTGTTTTCAGCTGAAATTGACTTGAAAGAAGCTGAACTTGAGATTGAAAAGTCAACGATCAAAGCGCCGATTTCGGGACGTGTTGCTGATTTGAAAATCAAAAAAGGTAGTCTTGTATCCAGTGGTGAGGATTTTATGGAGATCATTAACACCAACACATTGGAATTGAAAGTGAAGGTTTTGGAATCTGATATCAACTTGATTTCCATTGGCCAAAAAGCGGAAGTTTATCCAGTAAGTAGTTCCAATATCGAAGTTACTGGTACAGTCAGAAGTATCAATCCCAAAGTTGATGAAAATGGATTGGTTCAAGTCAGTCTTCTAGTGAGTGGATCAAAAGGGTTGTTGCCAGGAATGAATGCAAGAGCAATTATCAGAGCACCCCAAACGAACAGTATCGTTATTCCAAAACAAGCTTTGGTTTATAGATCAAGTAGGGCTGTGGTATTTACAATAGAAAATAATGAATCAAAGTGGAACTATGTCGAAGTAGGCAAAGACAATGGAAAAGAAGTAGAGATTCTTTCAGGAATCGAAGCTGACAACACTGTGATTACCACCAATAATTTGCAGCTTGCACATCAGGCACCCATCCAAATTGTTAAAGATTAATCGCTATGGTTAGATTTTTATTAGCGAGGCCTATTGCGGTTTTGATGACTTTTTTGGCATTGATGGTATTCAGTATCATTGTTTTTAGGACATTGCCCATTTCACTTCTTCCGCCAATAGATGTACCTCAGATAGTCATCAAGGTCAATTATCCCAATGCCTCGCCAGAAGCAATAGAGCAAAATGTTCTGGCAAGAATTCGGGATGAATTGATGACGCTCAATGGCCTCGAAGATATGGATAGCAAATCCGGCAGTGAGGTTGGTACAATCAGGCTGACATTTGATTACGGTACTAAGATGGAGCTGGCATACATTGATGTCAATGAAAAAATAGATAGAATCACCAATTCACTTCCTTCAGACTTGGATCGACCCCAAGTAATTCGAATCAATACTAATGATATTCCAGTTGCTCGAGTTCAGGTAATACCAAAGGAAGGAATTGATTACACTGAGGTAAGTTTGCTTGCAGAAAATGTTTTGAAAAAAAGGTTGGAGCAATTGCAAGGGGTTTCTTTGGTAGATATCAATGGAAAAAAGGAAAGGAGTATCACCGTTACGCCAGATAAACCTGCGCTAAGGGCTTTGGGGATGACTGAGGAGAATGTTATCCGTGCGATTCGCTTCGGTAACGAAGAGTTGCCAGGGATCAGTGTAGAAGATGGACAGTTTAGATATTATTTGAGATTGGCTACAAGGGTAGATACTCCTGATGATATTATGCGTCTTCCGGTGACCAATGATGCTGGTCTTACCGTGGATTTAGGCCGTGTAGCAAAAGTGCAGTATGAAAACAAAGATGTGCTTGGCTATCATTATTTTGGTACAGAAGAAGGTTTGGTGATTACAGTTCACAAACAGGCTTCAGCCAAAATGAACGAAATGATGCCTTTGATCTATGAGTCTCTGGAGTTTTTCAAAAATGATTACCCTCAGGTTGAATTTGACTTGACACAAGATCAATCAACATTGCTCAATGCAGGGATCAGCAATCTCCAAACATCACTTTTGTTTGGAGGTCTTTTCGCTTTTGGAGTGTTGTTTATTTTTATGGGAAATTATAGAACACCCGTAATCATTGGAATCAGTTTGCCATCTTCCCTCGTTATCAGTTTTCTGGTTTTCTACTTTTTCGATATTTCCATCAATGTCATTTCTCTCAGTGGCTTAGCTTTGGGTCTAGGGATGTTGATAGATAACTCCATCATTGTATTGGACAATATCACAAGGAAAAGAAAAGAGGGATTAGAGATATTCGAAGCATGTGTGCAAGGAGTAAATGAAGTGATGTCCGCTTTGATCAGTTCTGTTTTGACAACTTTGGCGGTATTTATTCCATTGATTTTCCTAAGTGGGATTTCAGGCGCTTTGTTTTATGATCAGGCAGTATCTGTCGCGGCGATTTTGTTTGTATCTCTTTTGGTAGCATTTATTCTTTTACCGATGCTTTATCATTTCTTTTTCAGAAACAAATCTGCTGAAGAATTGGCAAAGGAAGACAGCAAGTTCTTTGGGGTGGTTTTGAGAGGCTATAAGAAACTTTATCAAATAATTTTCAGAAGACGTGGACTAAGTTTTATCATATTTTTGATTTTCATTCCTTTGGCTTTGCTGGTAAGTCAATTGCTAAATACAGAGGGACTTCCACCGATTGAGAAATTTGATGCATTGGTTGAGGTAGATTGGAATGAACCCATAGGAGTGGAGCAGAATAGAGATAGACTTCTGAGCATACTCCAATCTTTGGATGGAGATTACTTGAAAGCGGAATCGGATGTTGGGGTGAGGCAATTTTTGCTTTTTGATGGTGAAAACTCCATCCAGCAAGCTAGTGTCTATTTCTTGTTTGAAACACAAGAAAAAAAATCATCCGAAATGGAAAGGTTGAGAAATTTGCTTCTAGAGAATTTTCCAGATGCGAATTTGAACATTATGGATGCTCCAAATGCTTTTGATCAGCTTTTTGCTTCCAATCTCCCATATTATGAGGTAAGATGGAAGGATCTGGGCACAAAGCGTCCAGTGGAAGAAGCTAAGATGGATACTTGGCTAGCTGAATTTCCTACTCAAGATTTTGAGAGAGGTCCTGGTCTACAAAAAGAAGCTTCGGTTATCTTCAGGCTGGATGGAGCAAAAATGGCACTTTATGGAATAGAATCCTCCGCTGTTCAGGATCAGGTTCAAAAGCTATTCGGGACTTTTTCAATCACTGAGATCAAGCGATTTGGTGAAATCACACCGATTAGAATGAAAGGCGAACGCTCCGATTTTGAACAAATCTTGAGGACAAGCAATATTATTGGCAAAGATGGAAATGAATATGCTTTGAATAATTTCATCAGTTTTGATTACGAAAATCACTACAAATATGTCACCGCTGACAAAGGAGGGATTTTTCAATCCGTATTGTTGAATGATAAAAACCCAACCCAGTTCAACAGTGAAATCAATCTTTGGGGAGCTGAAAAAAACTTGGGTATCAGTTTCTTTGGCCAATATTTCAAAGACCGTGAAACCATCAGTCAATTGGTCAGTATTCTGATGATTGCTGTTCTGTTGCTATATTTTATCCTTTCTGCACAATTTGAGAGTTTTATCCAGCCTTTGATAGTGATTTTCACCCTGCCGCTTGGGATTGGTGGAGCTTTTATCGTTTTGCTTTTGACAGGAACTTCCCTGAATGTCATGTCGGCAATTGGTTTGGTAGTAATGCTCGGTATCATGGTGAATGATGCCATCTTGAAAATAGATACAGTGAACAGGTTGAGAATCAGGTATTCGGAGAATACTGATTTGGATGAAAAAACAATCTTGGATAAATCCCTATATGAGGCTGGGGAAATTAGGCTGAAGCCAATCTTGATGACTTCTATCACCACAATATTGGCGTTATTGCCGGTAGTGTTTAGCTCAGGTCTTGGTGCAGATCTTCAGCGGCCTTTGGTGTTTTCTGTTATTGGAGGACTGACGATCGGTACATTTACGGCATTGTATTTTGTGCCTTTGGCTTACTGGTTTATGGGTGGAAAAGTAAGTGTCAAGGAAAAGGAATAGACAATTATGACTCCATTTAGAATTATTATATCATTTATTGTTTTGGCCATCATTGGCTTTGCCTTGGTTCCAAAGCTATCTGTAGATCTCAATCCAAGAGAAAAGCAACCCGTGCTTACGGTGAGTTATTCTGTTCAGAGATCTTCCCCCGAATTGGTCGAAAAGCTCGCAACCTCCCCATTAGAAGGGGCATTGTCCCAACTTGCAGAGCTCAAGAAGGTCAATTCGATTTCAAACTACAACCAAGGCTCTATCACACTTCGGTTTGATAAAGAAACTGATATGGAGTTCAAAAAATTTGAAGTCGCTTCCATTATCCGTCAAGTTTATCCTTCTTTAGATCAAAATGTGAGTTATCCATTGGTCACACAAAGTGAAGCTCGGAGATCGGATCAAAAGACTCCAATTCTTACTTACAGTATTAATGGGCCATTTGCTTCATTCGAAATCAAAAAAATCGCAGAGGATGTGCTCAAATCTTCCCTCAATAGATTTGAAGAAATTGAGGAAGTGAATATTCGAGGAGCAAATGACCTTCAGCTATATGTCACTTATGATATCAAAAAGCTACAAGCACTAAAACTTACAAGGTCAGATATCAACTCAGCAATATCCTCTTCATTTGGAAGGAATTTTCCAGGATCACTTGTCAACAATAGAGGAGAGACACTTTTTATCCAAGTGGATCGGTCTTTATCTACTATTGATCAAATTGAGAATCTTCTCTTAACGACCAGGGAAGGAAGTGAAATCTACCTGAAGGATGTAGCCAAATTGACCCTCGAAGAAGCTGAAGCCAATAGCTATTACCGAATCAATGGAAACAACTCAGTTACACTTTCGGTCATCAATAGGGATGGAGTCAACAAAGTGCTTTTAGCTCAAAACATCAAAAAAGCAATTGAAGATTCTAAACCACTTTTGCCTGCTGGCTTTGAAGTAAGGTTGGAGAATGATGATACGGAATATTTAGAAAAGGAATTGAATAAAATCTACAAGCGGTCTGGGCTTTCTATTCTGATTTTGATTGTATTTATTTTTATCATCAATAGAAACCTGAAGTATCTAAGTATTCTGTTTTTGGGCATTGTGATCAATTTGAGTGTAACTGGGATTATCCTTTATTTTCTCAAAGTTGATATTCATCTTTACTCACTCGCTGGGTTGACGATTTCTTTTGGATTGATAGTGGATAATGCCATTATCATGATAGATCATTTGCACAAACATAGAAATCGAAAAGTGTTTTTGGCTCTATTGGCTGCCTCCTTGACGACTATAGCTGCTTTGATGATCGTGTTTTTTCTCCCAGAAGAGGATAGGAAGAATCTAACAGAATTCTCAATTGTAGTGGCAACCATGTTGGGAGTTTCTCTTGTTGTAGCTTTGCTTTTTACACCTGCTATGTATGCAGTTTTGTTTGGGAATAAAGGCCAAAAAGGAAGGGTTTTGACTGTTACCCAGTTGAGAAAAAGAGTAAAGGCCTTCAGGATTTATAGTAAAAGTATTGCCTTTACTGCCAAATACAGAAAGACCTTTGTTACATTATTGGTCTTGCTTTTTGGACTTCCAGTGTTTTTCCTACCTGCAAAATGGGAAGGGCAAGAATGGTATAACAAAACAATTGGCTCTACGCTTTATCAAGAAGATATCAGGCCTTATGTGGACAAAGCACTTGGAGGTTCCTTGAGAATGTTTGTAAGGGGAGTTTATGAGAAATCAGCCTATCGGGAGGCTGAAAAAACCAGGCTATATGTTTCGGCAAGATTGCCATTTGGAAACACTTTAGATCAGATGGATTTCATTATGCGGGAGTTTGAAGTCTTCCTGAAAGGAGTGGAAGGGATAGATCAGTTCGTGACATATGTCCAATCTGGCCAATCTGCAAATATCACAATTACATTCAAGGAGGCTTATGAAAAATCAGCTCTCCCATATCAGTTAAAGGGAAGATTATCTGTCAAATCTACTGATTGGTCAGGTGCCAGATGGAACATTTATGGAGTTGGACAAGGATTCTACACAGGTGGAGGTGGTGAAGGTATTCCATCTTTCAATGTCACCATGAAAGGATACAATTTTGATGAACTTGAGAAGCAATCTGAAGTCCTTGCCGAGAAGCTTCTTCAGCACAAAAGAATCCAAGAAGTGAATACCAATGAAAGGTTGAGTTATAATGAATCCAAGACAGAAGAGTATGTGTTGAGATTGGATCAATCAAGCCTTGCATTGGGAGGCGTAAATCAATATCAACTGATCAATTCTCTCAATGATGTATCAAAGCCGTCTGGTCCATCGGCATATGTTGCCTTGGACGAGAAAAACTATGGCGTAGTAGTTAGAGAAAACAATTCCAGTAGTTTTTCAAAGTTCGATTTGGAAGAAAATAGTTTGATTACAGGAGAAGATAATATTTTTAAAGTAAGTAATTTTGGTACGCTAAATAAGGAGTTTACTACAAATGCGCTTCATAAAGAAGATAGACAGTATATCAGGTCTGTTGCTTTTGAATATATGGGGTCAAGAAAGTTTGGGGAAGAATATCTGGACGAAATATTGGAAGAAATGAAGACTTCAATGCCAATTGGGTATTCTGCAAGCAAACAGACTTGGTCTTGGGGTTATGGAAAAGCCAAGAGACAATATGGTTTGATGGGGATTCTGATTATTGGTGTATTTTTTATCACTGCTGTTTTGTTTGAAAATCTTCGGCAGCCTTTTTACATCATAGCCATTATTCCACTTTCATTTATCGGGTTGTTTTTGATCTTTTCACTGTTCGATTTCTATTACGATCAGGGAGGTTGGGCAGCATTTGTGATGCTGGGTGGTTTGGCTGTGAATGCAGCAATATTTATTGTCAATGATTTGAACAACAGAAAATCCGGAAGCCCAGTCAACTACAATAGAAATGTCATCAAGTCAGCAGCAGGCAAAGCGATCCCAATCATGCTGACCATTTTATCGACTTGTTTTGGTTTGATTCCTTTTGTTGTTGAAGGACAAAATGAAGTGTTCTGGTTCTCGCTGGCGATTGGTACGATTGGAGGATTGGTGTTCAGTGTGGTAGGTGTTTTCCTTGGACTACCTGTATTCTTGTGGAGGAAAGTGAAAAAAGCAAAAGTTCAATAATGCACTTTTGCCCATAAACTAAGTGGTGAAAAAAATCTATAATTTTTTTTATTATAGGTCATATAAAGTCAGTTTTTTGACACTAATGATTAGTTTAATTTTATTTTACAACTCACAATTATATCAGTAAGATTTTCGTGGATCTTCAAATTGTACTGCCTTAATAGACAATGTTTTGGTTTGACGGAGTAAAAGTAGGCCTTTGTTATTACGAATTCCTTACTGATGTAGCTGTGAATTAATCATCCAAAGACAAAATGAAAAATCTTTATTATTTAGTTGTTTTATTAATAGCACCACTTTTTATAGCTTGCTCTGGGAGTGAGCAGCAAACCGAATCAAATCCTTCAGATCTTGTCGTGCTAGAATTGATTGATTCCTTGATCGTAGATGAATTATCGCCACTGACACTTCAGGATGTCAATCTGGAATCAGGAAAGGCCTTATTGGTAGCCAAGAGTAAGAATGTCTTTTTGACAGATTTAATGGGAGAAGTTTTAAAAGAATATTCCTTATCAAATGATGGTCCTGATGGAGTCGGGGGGAATGGAGCTTTTGGATATAAGTTTTTGGGAGAGGATAAGTTTGTGGCTCAAGGTTTTTTTACTTCATATTTTGTTTATGATTTTGAGGGGAAGCAAGTGAAAAAAGTCCCTTACAATACAGATCAACTTTATAGAATGATGCTCTACAGAAATAGGACAACTTTTCATCCCTACATGGATGGTGATCAAATGATGATGATAGGTGAAGAGCATAATTTTTTCTCTGACGAAGAGATGGATCCTACAGTGCTTGGGACAAAATTTTACGAGAAAATTAGTTCTACTTATAGGTACAACCTGGAAACCCAAGAAAATGAAATTTTGGAGTCATTTCCTCCTACTTGGGAACCAAGAGTAAACAACAGGTATGTTGGTTCAAAAACTTCATTTCTAGCATTGCATGATTCCAAAAAATCTTTTGCATTGTTACCTCTTCAAGGATCTCAAGTTTTTTTCTACGATTTGGGAAAGGAAGTCACATTCAAGGGGGAAGTTCAATTGCAACATCCAAAGAGACCAGAACTAGCACCCACAATTTCACCTGACACCAATGCGGATTACTCTGATTTCCCTTCCTTTAGCAATGTTCTTTACGCAGGGGATTATTGTCTTATTCAGTTTTTCTCTACTATTCCAGAAGCAAAAGTATCTGAGCTTAAGGCGCTTTCTGAGCAATACTTTACCACACCAGAATACAAAGAGGCATCTAAACAATATGTGAAGCCATATTTTATTTTAGTTAAAAATGGAAAACAGATTGGTATTATCAATGAACTTCCAGTCAATGGGACAGTAGAGTTTTTGGACAAAAATGGGGTTATTTATATCAATGACAATATCAGTCCACAAGTAGAACGTGACTATAATCTTTTTTACAAAGTCAAAATCAAAGAGTAAAGGCTATAAAACAAAAACGGCCTGGGAAATTAATCCCCGGCCGTTTTTTTATATATGTATAGTTGGTTTAGATTCATTAATTATTTTTCAAACTCCATGCCAAAATATTAATCGAAATAGAAACTTAATCCAATAGATGGTTGAATCATATTGAAAGTAGATCTTCGAGGGGAATATTCAAAAGTACCATTCACTTGCCCGTCAGGATCAGGAACATAATTCACATCGCCTTTTGTAAGATATTCTAATCTTCCCGTATTTTGATACATCAAGCGAAGTTCAAGGTTTGCATTGATTTCACTACCCAAAGGAATCATCACTCCACCTCCTAGCTGACTTAACCTGGTCCAATTCCCCATGTCTCTTTCTAATTCGATAGGTTCTGAAAATGCGTCTTCCCTGATTTTGAAGCGGGTGTAGCCATAAAGAGCTCCTATTTGAGCTTCCATAAATGGAAAAACCTTCCCATAGACTTGTGGAAAAAATCTAAATACTCCGGCCATGCTCAAAGTGTTGTTGTTCCTTCTAAGTCGAAGTTCATCATTGAAACCTACGTATAGGTCATTTCTTTTTTCCAATTGTGTTCCATAAAGTCCAAAACCCAAGCTCACGCCAACTTCAAAAGGTAAATTTGGAACTTGATAATTGGTGAAAACAGCTAATTCGGGTACTACCAACCTTCCTGATACTTCATGGAAATCTTGCGTAGCAATGCCACTTTTGAACTGAAGTCCCCAAAGCATGTCTTGGGCTCTTAGTGGGAGTAAATAAAAAAAAACAAGTAATAGTAAGATTGATTTTTTCATAGTGCCGAAAATACGTAGTTTGATTATACGGCAATTACTTAAGAGTGTTTTTTCAAATTTTCGAATTCTACTCACCCAACCCCTCAAAAACCTGCTCCAAGTCCAATACAAATCCTTTGAGGACTGACGAAGACACTTTGTGTCCCATGGTGTAAAGTTTGGAAGGGATATACTTTCCTTCGATCAAAGTGTATATGAAAAGTGTTTTTTCAGAAGGATGAATGATCCAATATTCCTTTACACCACTTTCTTCATAGACCTCATATTTGTTGATCAATTTTTTTTGATTATTTGAAGGAGAGAGAATTTCAATGATCAGATCCGGTGCTCCGACACAACCCATTTCATCCAGCTTCTACATGTCATAGATTACACAGATATCAGGTTGTACTACAGTGAAAATGTCTTCATTCAGATTGGAGTGAACAGGTAGTCGAACATCAAATGGGGCTGAGAATATTTTGCATTTTTTGTTTTCAAGGAAATTGAAGATTTTGTTTGAAACAATAGCTGAAACCTCTTGATGAATCCTTCTAGGGGCAGCGGCTTGTCTGAAAACTTTGCCTTTTATGAGCTCCACCATTTCCTCAATATTCCATGATAGGTAATCTGCATAGGAATACTTGCCGTAAAGAGCTTCAGGGTCATTTAAAAAGTTTTTGTGATCTTTGGATTCCATAAAGCTAATTTATTAAAAATAAGATAAAAAAAGAAGTTGTTTATGAATAGCTCTTTTAGTGAATCTTTATGTAATGTTAGTAGATGTAGTTTTAAGCCTTTAGGATTCTATTAAATCTGTCATTCAACAGAATCCTAAAGGCTAATTGATTCTAAATGTGTTCGTGTCTCAATTGCTAAATGTTCTAAGTTCGGACAAAATCTTAGGAGATGGATCCGATCTAGAATTTAGAAAATTTAAATTTTTGTCATTGATCAATTTAAAATCTCAAGTTATTGAACTTAGAATTTATTCCATCAGAGCAAAAAACTTGTCCAAATCAGGTAGAATGATGATTCTCGTCCTTCTATTTTTGGCCATGTTTTCAGCACTGTCGTTGTCTACCAGTGGTGAATAACTACTTCTTCCAGCTGCGATTAGTTTTTCTGGAGCCACATTATATTTAGACTCTAAAGCCCTTACTATTGAAGTAGCTCGCTTTACACTAAGGTCCCAATTATCTTGTAAAACTGATGTAGAGATACTTCTTGGGTCTGTATGGCCTTCAATCATCACTTCCATGCTAGGTTCCGAATTGATGACTTCGGCTAATTTTTTCAAGAGTCCATCTGCGTTTCTACTAACTACAAAGCTTCCTGTATTGAACAAAAGTCGGTCAGAGACTGAAATCATCACAACAGTTTTGTCTATATCTATTGTGATATCTTCATTCTCTTCAGCAGAGCCATCCGATATTGATTTCTTTAAATTGTAAGATATCGCCAAATTTACCGAATCTTCCATCGTTCTTGCATTTGCTAATTTTTCAGGATCAACATTTGCTAAAGTTGCTTCTAGTTTTTTCCTACTATTGTTGGACATTGGCACAGCACCATCCAAGCTGAATTTTGAATCGCTCGTTTCTCTTAAAGAATTGATTTTGGCATTGTACTCCTCAACTCTCTGCTCGATTCTGGCAAATCGCTCTTCCAAGATCCTGTTTTCCTCTTCTAGCTTTTCCTTTTCTGATTTTGTTTCAGCAAGGTGAAATGATGTCGTGTTCAAATCATTTTCAAGTGCTACATATTTCTTTTTGGATACACAGGATGCCATCAGGGATCCTGAAACTAAGGTGATTAAAATGATTCTTTTCATGTGTTTTTATTTAGTTTTTAAATTCTTACCCCGAATAGTCGGGACAAGCTATGGAACCTCTGATGACTGATAATGAACTCAATTTGATTCGTTTTCACCATCTGTGATTTCATAAGTTGGTTTGTTTTGATATTTAGGCATCATGCCAAAAACAAAGCCATAGAAAAGTTAAATGTAATTTCTACCACAAAATTGTTATCTAGTAGAGGTATTTAGTCTCAATTATCGACTTTTTAAGGTAAAGCAGATTATTTTTTTGCTGAAATTTGCATGACTGAAAGTTGAATTCGGATAGGTTTTATATCCTAAAAATGACTATCCATTTTCTTGCACGTAGCCAAACGATAGATTGTCGGATGAACGATTTGTGGCTCTGTTTACAGTGGGCTGTTGTCTGCTGACGAGTATCCGCAACTTAAAAAGTTATTTTTACCTAAGGTGTAACATTGCGGATACTCATAATCCTAAAAATGCTTATGCATAGTTTCATATTAATATAATTGTGTTTTTTACGGCATTGATTTTTCTACTCTGTAAATATTTGATAGTTGTCCGTTGATTTAAAACTTCAATATGTATTCTTGAAGATTCTCTGAGCGATCAAGATTAAGTTTTTTTCGGAGTCTATACCGTGCTATCTCTACACCACGTATAGAGATATTCATTAAGTATGCAATTTCTTTGGTAGAAAGATTCATTCTCAAATATGCACTTAGCTTGATTTCTTGGGGACTCAGGGTGTTGAATTCTTTTTTGAATCTTGACATAAAATCACCGTGAACTTGATCAAAATGGATTTCAAATTGTTCCCAATCGTGATCTTCGGCAATATTTTTCTCTATGTTTTTAATCACTTTTTGAAGTTCATTTTTCACTTCTTGGTTTCGGCTCTTTTTGATTATCGAATTCAAATTACTCCTCATATGATCTATAAATCCATTCTTTGTGATCAGATGCATGGTAGCAGTAGCGAGTTCTTTGTCCTTGATTTGAATTTCATGTTTGAGTTTTTCGGTTCTCAACTTTTCCACCTCTTCTTGTGTGATTTTTAGTTCAGAATCCTTTTCTTCGATGACTCTTCGGGAGGCCGTTTTTAATTTTTGAGCCTTTTTCTGATACCTTTTTTCTATCGTTCTGTAGCTTAAATAAATACCTGCAATCACCATTACGGTGTAAAGAAAGTATGCGATGGTGCTTCGGTACCAAGGAGGTAAGATTACAAACGAATAACTCGCCACAGGACTGATTTCGTCAAAGAGATTCTTACTACGCACATGAAAGGTGTAATTACCTTCTCTTAGGTTAGTATAGGCTTTTTCTCGCTTATCGACCCATTCACCATAGTCATTTTCAAGACCCTCTAACCAATATTGAAATCGCAAGTCCTTTTCATTATTTGGAGTAGGGTTGGTACTTTCAAATCTGATATTGCCCTTTTTATATGGGATTTTGGGAATACTGTTTCTTGACTGATGCAGGTTTAGCTTGTTTTCGGAATAAGAATTTCCATGGAACAACAATGAATCAGAAGGCCCCGTCAAATAAACAGCTCGAATCAACGTAGGGAAGTTTGTCGAATGGATATTGTTTTCATTGAGATTAAAGTGCACAAATCCACCATTCGCCCCAAATAGTATTTCATTTCCCCGAAACGCAGAAATGTTTTGTAAGTCATCATTTAGAAGTGGGAGTAATTGATTGAATATTTGATAGGTTTTAGTGTATGAACCATCTACATTTTTTTCTAACACACCGATTTCTGTTTCTCCAATGAAGTATATGTTCCCAATTTGGTCTTCTACCAAGTAGTGAATCAAAAAATCATCTTCAAAATAGTTTTTAAAGAAATCGTCTCTTTCGAATTTTTTTTCATTTTCTACAAATCTAAAAATCCCTGCTTGTGTCGTAAATACTAACCTATTGTTTATCTTCCAGACATTATTGAGGTTGGTTGTGAATAACCCTGATTCTGCCCCAAAAAATTCGACTTCCGCATTTTGGACTGCTTCATCCAACTTCAACCTATAGACACCTTTATAACCATGTGCAACCCAGATGTTTCCTTTTTCATCTTGCTCAATGACCCTGCTTGATCCATTGAAACCATTGATTTGCCTTAAATATTTTATGCCTTGAAGAGTTTTTTGATACAAATGCAGACCTGAATAACTGCCTACCAGGATTAGATCAGGATGATTTTTCAAAAGCTGGAAGTTCCAAATCCCCGATGGCCCTTCTATCCTCACTGCTTCGTTATCTTTTATTACGAAGACACCATCATTGTGAGCCACCAATAGGTCACCTTGAATAGACTTGATTTGATAGACTTGACCAGTAGAATTTTGAACCAAGTTGATGTCCGACCAATTATTATTCAATTCTTCCTGAAAATAGACACCATTGTTGGTTCCATAATAGATTTTCCCTTTTTCAAAGGTGCCATGATAGCCAGTGCCTGTCAGTCCTGAGTGTTGATTGATTCTTCTAAATGGCAAGCCTAATTGCACCATGGTAAGCCCGTTGTTGTGCCCAATCCAGAGGTTTCCTGACAGATCTTCAAATAGCGAAATGATGGAATTGTTGTCCAACCCATTGTTTTTGTCCAATTGCATTATTTTCTTTCCATTGGAATCAAAAATCATCAAGCCATTTAGCTGTGTTCCTATTGCAATTTGGCCATTTCTAAGCATTAATGAAGTGTTGATTTTCCAGTTTTTACTTTCATTCCATGAATTGTCCAGAATGCCATTTGTCGTGATAGGAAACACCCCTTCATCTCTTGTGAAAATCAAGTATTTTTCTGTGCTTTCCTTAATTATTCCAGTGACTAATTTATCTCCAAAAAAATCAGAATTCATTAAATCTATAAATTTTCCATCTTGTAATTTTTTCAGACCAGCACCAAATTCGTTTATGTAAAGCTGATTATTGCTGAAATGAAAACTTTCAAAATTTGTCTTACTTTCAATGCTATACTTGAACCTTCTTTCCTCGTCAAAAACAAAAATTTTCTCGAATGTGCAAAAGTAGATTTCAGTATTTGAAATAAAGACTTTCCACACTTCCTCTAAATTTCGATCTTTTTCCGGGAGCTCTGATTTAAGTGAATTGAATACGAATTGGCCAAAATCATCTACTGAAAAGTATCCGAAATCACCTTGACCAGAAATATACACAACACCTTTTTGATCTAACTGAACATGTCTTGTTTTAGCACCATTGGGAATAGCATGTCTTCTCCATGTGGTTCCGTCATGTTCTAAAAGTCCATAATTGTTGGCGACATAAATGATACCAGCATTGTTTTGAGCGATTGCATAATTTTGAATACCGCCTTGATAGTCTTGGCTTGAATAGTACTTTGAAAATGGTAATCCTAAGTTTTGGGCAAATCCATTTATGCCAAACAGCAATAAAACTAAACATACAGGATATTTTTTCATTTTGGGTTTGAATTGTTAACCAAAGCAATATAATAATTTTTGGTTGATGTATTCCAGTAAAAATATTTTTGCATTTTTTAGTAAGAAAAAAACGCCCTCAATTTTCATTTATAAGGTATTTTTGATCTATATGTAGTGTTTTTGTGAAATGATTTTTTTCATGTTGATGTATTAATGATGTATAGCTAATTTTTGATTTGATTAAAGATATTTACTACTTGTACTATCAATAAATCCAAAACAAATGAGAAAAATTTTATTACTGTGTTTTGCCTTTGCTCTGAGTTATGGAGTGTGGGCTCAATCATCACTAACCAAGGGAAAGGTTACAGATGAAACGGGATTTCCTCTTCCTGGTGTCAGTGTACTCAAAGTAAATTCAACCGTTGGTACTGTCACAGATCTTGATGGGAATTATAGTATCAATGCTGCGACAGGAGATGAGCTTCGTTTTTCATTTATAGGTTTCAAATCCCAAGTTGTACCTGTAGGAAGTAGTAGCGAAATCAATGTAGTTCTGGAAGAAGATCTAACCAATTTGAATGAAGTGGTTGTTATTGGTTATGGTTCTGCTACTAAAAGGGAGTTGACAGGTGCTACGTCACAAGTTAAAGGTGAAGCGATTGAGGCGATGAATATGCCTCGTGTGGATCAGGCACTTCAAGGGAAAATCGCCGGTGTAAACATTACAACAAATTCCGGTGCTCCTGGAGGAACTTCTAATATCAGAATTAGAGGTATAGGTACTTTTGGAGACAATGACCCGCTTATCTTGGTAGATGGAGTCATCTACGATGCAGCTGGGTTAAATGCGCTCAACCCAAATGACATTGAATCTGTCAATGTATTAAAAGATGGGACGGCCGGTATCTATGGTGTAAGGGCCGCCAACGGTGTGATTTTGATCGAAACTAAAAAGGGTAGCCTAGGGTCAAAACCGAGACTTGATTTTAATGCCTATTATGGTGTGCAGGAAACAGCTAGAAAACTAGACTTGCTCAATGCAAGAGAATATGCAATTCTTAAAAATGAAGCTTTTGCAGCAGGTGGACAGGCTTTGCCTTTCAATAATACCGCTTTGGGTGAAGGTACAAATTGGCAGGATGCGGTGTTTCAAGAAGCACCTATCCAAGAATATAATATGACCGTAACAGGCGGGACTCAAAAGACCTCTTATTCGATTGGGGGTTCTTATTTTGCGCAAGAAGGAATAGTTGGAGGTCCAAAGGCGAATTTTGAGCGTTACAATGCCAGAATCAACTTTACGACTGAATTGGCTCCAAGAGTGAAATTCACAAATGTATTATTGTTTACAAGAGAAGAAAGCAGTGGATTAGCTCAAGGTGGAATTGGTTCGGTTCTCTATAACACAATCAATGCCTATCCTACAGAAACTATCAGAGTTGGAAACAGGTACTCTTATTTGGAAAATGTCAATGACATTATCAATCCAATTGCTCAGATGGAGAATACCTACAACAACAATTATGTAAATAAGCTTGTAGGTAAAGAAGAGATAGAGTACAAAATCAATAGCAATTTCACTTGGACTGGGCGTGTAGGGTACAACTACGCAATGGTAGATTCCAAGACTTTCAACCCATTGGTATGGTATGGACCTGGTAAATTTGCCAACTCTGCCAGAAATGAAAACCTTGATCCGGTATTGGTAGATGTGGGAGGTTTAGAGATTGAGAGAGGTGCAAGTGTGTCTGAGTCCAGAAATACTTTTTTGGATTACAATCTTGAAACATTTTTGAACTATGAGAATTCTTTTGGTCAAGATCATAGAGTGAAAGGAATGTTTGGACTTTCCTTGGTAGGAAACAGAAGTGAAGGACTAAACGGCACAGGTTTCAACATACCTAACAATGATTTGAATTTTGCAGATATCTCTGCAAATCAAGCTCCAGGTGGTTTCTTAAATAATGTGGGGTCATTCCAAAGCAGACAAAGGCTTACATCGGCTTTTGTTAGAGGTGAGTATGATTACAAGCAGCGTTACTTTGTATCTGCAATCTTGAGAAGAGACGGATCAACCAATTTTGGGCCAAACAACAGAATCGGTTATTTCCCCGCAATCTCAGGTGCTTGGTTGATTTCAGATGAGTCTTTCTTCAACGTGAAGGCGATTGATTTCATGAAGCTAAGAACCAGTTTTGGTGTATCCGGAAATGATCAGATTGGTTTGTTTCGATATCGTGGTTTGCTGAATGGTTCTGCTACTTATGTTTTCAATGACTTGATCGTCAATGGTGCGGCTATTGGAAATACTAGTAATCCTGATTTGAAATGGGAAACGACCTACCAAACGAATATTGGTTTGGATTTTTCATTGTTCAATAGCTTAGATTTCACAGCAAACTATTTCATCAAAAACACGAAAGACCTATTGTTTCAGCCAGATGTTTCAGCATTATTAGGTTCTTATGGGCCAGGTGGTTCACCTCCCGTGATTAATGCAGGTGATGTGTTGAATAGAGGACTTGAATTGGAACTAGGATATGGCACCAATAGGAGTGAAGGAGTGAATTTCAGGTTTGATTATAATGTGACTTTTTTGAAAAATGAAGTTACAGCTGTGCCAGAAGGATTTGAATTTATCCCAGGAGCTGCCTTTAGTGTCGGCGGAAATGTAGCTACAAGATTCCAAAAAGGTTTCCCAATAGGATACTTTGTGGGTTATCAGACAGATGGTATTTTCCAAACAGCGGAAGAAATTGCTTCCAGTCCAGTAGCCCAGCCAGGTGCACAGCCTGGTGACTTGAAATTTGTCGATCAAAATGGTGATGGAGTAATCAATTTTGGAGATGATTCTGACAGAACCATGATTGGTTCTCCAATTCCAAATATGATAATGGGTTTCAACTTTAATGTTGATTTCAAAGGTTTTGACGTAGGAGCGAATGTTTATGCTGCTTTGGGGCAGGATATCATCCGAAATTATGAAAGACAGCAGCCGTTTGCAAACCAGCTTGCTTACAATATTGACAGATGGACAGGTCCAGGCACTTCAAATGAAGTCCCAAGATTGACTACAGGAGCTACTAGGAATACTGTTTTTTCAGATTTCTATGTAGAAGATGGTTCTTTTGTGAGATTGAGAAATGTTCAGCTTGGATATACAATTCCAAATACAATTTCCCAAAAAATTGGCATTCAATATTTCAGGTTTTATTTAGCCGCCAACAACCTCGTTACCTTGACAAGGTATCAAGGATTTGATCCGGATGTGGGATCAGGAAATCCACTTTTTGCAGGTGTAGATAATGGGATTTATCCTCAGGCACGCACATTTATGGCAGGTTTAAATATTAAATTTTAAAAATCATGAAAAATACATATAAATGGTTACTATTCATGCCTTTATGGATATTTACCGCATGTGACAGTTTATTGGATATAGATCCTGAGTTTACCCAGGATGCAGAAAACTTCTTCAATACAGAAGAGGATTTTAACAGGGCGATCATTGGGGTTTATGACATGATGCAGCCAGCATATCTGAATATGTGGATAGGTGAGATTGCATCTGACAATTCTATAGCTGGTGGAGAAAGTGTCAATGACAGTAGAGGTCTTCATGAGATCGAAAGTATGACTCATGGCGGGGTCAATGAAGAGTTGAGAGCAGTGATGCGAGTGAATTATACAGGTATTGCAAGGGCTAACTATATTTTCGAAAATCAAGATAATCTTGATTTTGCAGGTAAGGATCTAATTCTTGCAGAAGCAAAAATGATGCGTGCATACTTCTATTTCAATTTGGTGACATATTTTGGAGATATGCCTTTGATCGTAGATAGAAGGTTGTCTATCAATGAAGTGTCTAATACCCCTAGGGCTCCAAAAGCTGAAATTTATCAGCAAATTGAGTCAGACTTAAGGGATGCCATTGCAGTGCTTCCTGCTACTGTCAATGAAACAGGTAGACTGACAAGTGGTGCAGGAAAAGCACTATTGGGTAAGGCGCTTTTGTATCAAAACAAATATGCTGAAGCAGCTACTGTTTTGGGCGAGTTAATAGATAACAATCAGGGTGGGTATGGTTTATTTTCGGATTATACTACACTATTCTATGCAGCTAATCAAAATATAGCAGAGGACGTATTGACAATTCAGTTCAGTGGACTCCAAGGTGGAGATTATGGTTGTTTGGTTTGTCTGAATGGAAATGCAGCAGTAGGGTTTCATAGTATAAGATTATATAATGGCCCACTCTATGCAGATGGCAATAGCTATAATCTGCCTACTCAAGATTTGTATGATTCTTTTGCAGATGGTGATATCAGACGAGATGCGACAGCTTTGAATCTTGATGAGTTCATTGCAGCACAGCCAAATGCTTCAGAGATCACCTATGCAATTGGTGGTGGTGGTCATACAGGTTTTTTCAACAATAAGTATATCAAAAGGTTAAATGAAAGAGGGCTTCCTGATGATGACCTTACAAGCCCCTTGAATTATAGAGTAATCAGATGGGCTGATGTATTGTTGATGGCTGCGGAGTCTTTTCAAAGGTCAGGAAATGATGGAAGGGCAAGAACTGAATTGAATAAAGTTAGAAGCAGGGTTTCGATGCCTGCTGTGAATAGCTCAGGTGACGCGCTTTACCAAGCTATTCTCAACGAAAGAAGGTTTGAGTTGTCTGGGGAAGGTTATAGATTCTTTGATTTGGTAAGAACAGGTCAGGCTGCTAGCAGAATCAATGGATTTGTTACAGGTAAACACGAGTTGTTTCCCATTCCTCAGGTTGAAATTGATCTTGCTGGTGGTATTTGGAATCAAAATCCTGGCTATTAAAACAAAAATCACATGAAAAGATATTTAAAATATATATGGTTAATGCTGCCAATATTGGTTTTGGCAGCCTGTGTGGAGGAATATTCCTTAGAAGGAAACCCACCTACAGAAGCAGAGGCAAATTTCGGCTTCCAGCCAACAGCCACTAGTGACAATATTCTCCAGTTTACTGCTGATAATGACTTTTTCATTATGAATTGGGATTTGGGAAATGGAGCTACAGGAACAGGTAAAACCGTGACAGGAACTTATCCATTGGCAGGTACTTATACGGTTACGCTCACAGTTTTCAATAATGCAGGAAATGTATCATTTAGTAGAGAAATAGAAATCGCGGAGACAGATCCTCTTCTTTTGGATAAGCCATTATTTAATGCTCTAACAGGTGGAGCTGCAGCTACAGAAGGTAAAACTTGGAAGATTGACGCCTCTCGTCCTGGACATTTTGGTGTAGGGCCAAACCCATCTGCAGCGGGAGATTTCCCTGAGTGGTATGCAGCCCAAGCCAACGAAAAAGAAGGTTCTGGAATGTACACTGATAGATATACTTTCTTCTTGGATGGGTTCAATTTCAATATGGAGACCAACGGTTTTGTTTATTTGAATGCAGCTCAAGGAAGTAGTTTCCCAGGAGCTTTCGATCCAGGTGTAGGAGATCTTTCTGCTCCATATGAAGCTCCTGATAATTTAAAATGGAGCATAATCGAACCTGAAGGGGCGTATCCTGAATTGACTATTTCTCCAGGAGGATTTTTGGGATATTTTGCCGGAGGTAGAACTTACCAAATAATCAATATTGAGGAGAATGAATTGTTTTTGAGAATGGTAGATCAAGCAAATACAGAACTGGCATGGTATATCCGTTTGATCCCGGAGGATTTTGATCCTGGGGAAGAGCCAGAACCAGAGCCTGAGCCTATTGATCCTACTGTATTCGCCTTGCAGAGTTTGATTGGAGATGGGACAAAAGCATGGAGGCTAAAGCCAGCAGCGGGGGCTTTTGGTGTTGGGCCAGGGCCTGGCAGTGATGCGTTTTTCCCTAATGGAAATGATATTTCTGAAGACAGAGCTTGCTTGTTCAATGATCTATTTATTTTCAGCGAAGGAGGTCAATTCTCTTACGATCCCCAAGGTGATATTTTCGCAGAGTCGTACATGGGTACTGGAAGTGAAGGTTGTCAGCCAGCTTCCAATCTAGTGGGTACTCCAGGTGAAGCTTGGGGGCCAGGTACACATTCGTTTTCTTTAACAGAAGCCACTGCTACCGAAACAGCAAAGATTACGGTAACAGGTACTGGTGCTTTTATCGTACTTCCAAAAGCATTTAATGGTGGGGAATACGGTGCTGGCCCTCCTGAAGCAAATAGATCAGTTACATATGATGTGATTGGTTATGTCAATGAAGGAGGTCAGGAAGAATTAACCATCACAATCAATATTAATGAAGCAGATGGTATATTCTGGTCATTTGTTTTGATTCCTGATAATGATTAAAAATGATAGTTATGTTTAAAATGATTCAATTCTTGTTCGTTTTTCTAACGCTTGTTGGTGCTAATTCCTGCACACAAGACGAAGTTGATGAACAAGTTATCCTTCCTACTAACTTGGAAGTGACTATTACTGAACTGGAAAACGGGATGGTTAAAGTAGGTTTTTCAGCTGAAAAAGTGAATTTCTTCAGAGTGAGTTTCGGTGTGAACAATAGCTCTCCTGAGCTTGTCTCAGGCAGAGAGGTGACATATAGATACGATCAGGTCGGAGAATACACTATTACTGTTCAGGCACATGCCACAGAGGCTGATTTCATCAAAAAGGAAGAAACCGTAACTATCACTGAGCAATCTCTTGGCATTGGATTTCCTACTTCTGGATTTGAGTCTCCAATAACTTATGATGGATACTCTTTATCATGGAGTGACGAGTTCAATACTTCAACTTTATCCAGTGATTGGGTTTTCGAGATCGGAGACGGGTGTCCCGGACTTTGTGGTTGGGGGAATAACGAGTTGCAATACTATCGGAGAGAAAATACAGAACTCAAAGATGGCTATTTGGTAATCACGGCAAAGCAAGAGAGTATTGGTGGTAGAAACTATACATCTTCAAGATTGAAAACACAAGGTAAACAAGTGTTTCAATATGGTAGGATCGATATTCGTGCAGCATTACCTAAAGGTCAAGGGATTTGGCCTGCTTTCTGGATGCTTGGCGAAAGTATTACAGACATCAGCTGGCCAGCATGTGGAGAAATTGATATCATGGAGATGGTAGGAGGAAGTGCAAGTGGTAGGGATGATACTGTGCACGGCACACTTCATTGGGACAACAATGGGAGCTATTCATACAAGGGCGGGAAATTGACTCTCCCTGGAGCAGCAAAGTTGGCAGACAATTTCCATGTTTATTCCATTATTTGGGATGAAAATAAGATTGTTTGGTTACTGGATGATGAGGTGTTTCACGAACAAGATATCAGTCCTGCAGCGATGGATGAATTTAGAAAACCATTCTTTTTGTTGATCAATATGGCGGTTGGTGGAAATTGGCCAGGTAATCCTGACGGAACGACAATCTTACCTCAGCAAATGGCGGTGGACTATGTTCGTGTATTTGAGAAAAATTAAGACCTATTAATAATACATTGTAGTTATTCCTATTATTGAAAGACAAAATGGGCTGTTGGAATTTTCCTTCAGCCCTTGTTTTTTCTTGTAAAAATAGCCACAACTAAAGTTGTGATCGTGCCTACAATTGGGGCGAAAAGGACGCTTTGGTATATATAATTTTCTAAGTTGAAGTATACCTTGGCTTCATCTTGAGTCATCTGTCCGGAGTTCACTGTGTATTCTATGATATTTGGGAAGTAATCGGGTGTGATGTACATGGTGGTCAAAAATTGAGAAATAGGAGTCAAAAGTGTGACGAATAGCGTAATGATCAGTCCTGAATAAACTCCCTGTAAGTAAGTCATTTGTCCTTTGTAGTGATTTTTTCTTTTATCCAAGAGTGCAAAAATGTATATAGCAATAGAAGGAATGGCGACTATATTTGTGTAGATAGCATGCTTGGATATAAACCTGTCATGAAGTCCAAAAGACTTTTCCAACAATACCCAAACCAATCCCATTAGGATAAAAATCACAGCCCATTTAAGTTCAATTTTTAGATTATTCATATCATTGACATTTTTATGTGTGGAGTATTATAAAAATACAAATAATTGGAGTTATAAAATCAGTAATTTTAAAAGTATTCTATTGTTTGGGAAATCGTGTGACATGAGAGAGTCAGTTTCATGTTTCTGTAGATAATACCTATATTTCTGCAATTGAAAATTTTAAACGGATAATTAATAAAAAAATGAAATTTCTTTCAGCTCAGGTAACATTGTTATTGAAAAACAAACCGGATCGTAGGAACCTGAAAATTCTTTTTAAGTTTATTTTGGTTCTTTTTGTAATGATAACTGTCTTTTCTATCATCTTTCACTTTTTGATGATTCAAGAAGGACAATCTTTCACATTTATCACAGGTTTTTATTGGACTTTGACTGTAATGTCCACTTTGGGTTTTGGAGATATTACTTTTCATAGTGATGCAGGTAGATTGTTCTCCATTATTGTGTTGTTGTCGGGGATGTTGTTTTTATTGGTTTTGTTCCCATTTACTTTTATCAACTTTTTTTATTCTCCATGGATGAAGGCGCAAGAACAAGCTAAAGTGCCGAGTGAGCTACCTAACAATACCCGTGGGCATGTAATATTGACACGTTACGGTCCAGTGACAGAGGCATTGATCAAAAAGCTCAATAGATTCAATTATAAATATGTTGTCTTGGTAGAGGACTTTGCAGAAGGATTGCGCTTGCGAGAATTGGGGATAAAGGTAATGTTGGGTAGTTTGGTAGATCCTGAAGCATATAAAGCAGCAAGGGTAGAAAAAGCCGCACTTGTAGCTACGACCGAATCTGATGTGTTGAACACCAACGTAGCATTTACGGTTAGGGGGATTTCGAAAACAGTCCCTATTATTTCAACTTGTAGTTTTGAGCACTCGGATGATATCCTCAAACTGGCAGGGAGTAATCATGTGCTTCATTTGGGTGAAATTATGGGTTTGTTTCTTTCCCGCCGTGCCAATGGTGGGGATGCACGTGCTCATGTAATTGGTCGATTTGATGAGCTGCAGATAGCTGAGGCCATGGTGACAGGTTCTTCCTTGGTTGGTCAAAAACTCAGAGAAACCAATCTAAGGCAAGAAATTGGAGTAAGTGTGGTAGGTGTTTGGGAAAGAGGGAAATTCGAATCTCCTCAACCTGATACTTTGATCTCAGCAAGTACAGTTCTGGTTTTAGCTGGTTCAAAAGAACAAATAAACAGCTACAATGAAGCCCACGGGGTCAAATCAGAGTTTAATTCTCCTGTGATAATAATCGGTGGAGGGAGAGTAGGGAGGGCTACAGGAAGGGCCTTGGCAAAGCGAAATATTGATTATAGAATAGTAGAAAAAGATGTTTCAAGGATTTTTGATCGAGAAAAAACTGTTTTTGGAGATGCAGCAGAGTTTGAAATTCTAAAAATTGCAGGGATAAATGACTCTCCCTGCGTGATCATTACTACCCATGATGACGATGTCAATGTATATCTAACTATTTATTGTAGAATGTTGAGGCCAGATATCCAGATTATTACAAGATCTACTTTGGAGCGGAATTTGGGGACGATGCATAGAGCTGGTTCTGATTTTGTAATGTCTTATGCTTCTATGGGTGCCAATACTATCTTGAATTTGCTACAAAGGTCAGATATATTGATGGTAGCTGAAGGACTTGACCTGATAAAGGTGAGGGTTCCAAAGAAATTGGAGGGTAAATCAATTATGGAATCTTCAATCAGAAAAGAAACAGGATGTACCGTGATCGGTATTAGGAATGAAGTTTCAATACAAATCAATCCTGAACCAGAAACCATTTTGAAGAGAAGTTTTGAGATAATCTTAATTGGTACGGTGGAATCTGAAAATAAATTTTTTGAAATCTATGGTAAGTAGTCCGTTTTTTGCATTTGTGGAAAAGTCATGGCTTTATATTCAAATTAAAAAGGAATAAAACGCTATCTTTGAAGTTTTAACACAGAAATTTAATGCCGAAATTAATTCGAATAACAACTGTCCCTATATCACTCAAACTTTTGCTTTCTGGACAGATGAAATTTATGAAGGATGCAGGTTGGGAAGTGCTGATGGTGAGTGCTGATGGAAGAGAGATTCAAGAAATCACCAAAAAGGAAGAGTCACCCCACCACATCATTCCATTTACAAGAAGTATTACCCCATTTTGGGATTTATACTGCCTCTGGTTACTGTTCAAGCTTTTCAGAAAAGAAAAGCCAGACATAGTCCATACCCATACTCCAAAAGCAGGTTTGCTTGGTATGATTGCAGCCAAGTTTGCTGGAGTCAAAATTAGGATCCATACTGTGGCAGGGATGCCTTATATGGCAGCTGATAAAAACAAGAAAAGCCTTTTGATGAAAGCCGAGAAGTGGACGTTTAGTTACGCTACCGAAGTTTGGCCTAATTCAGAATCTCTCCAAAAATTTATTTTGTCTGAGAAATTGGTGGATTCTTCAAAAGTAAGAATCGTTGGATCAGGCTCTAGCAATGGGGTAGACCTCAATGTTTTCAATAGGCAGTCTTTAAAAGAAAATCATCTAGTAGCAGCGACGATGCGGATTTTGCCAGGTGAAAATGAGTTTATAATCCTTGGGGTTGGTAGATTGGTAAAAGATAAGGGGATAGAGGATTTGGTGAAGGCGTTTTTGTCATCCAAGATTGTCAACAAATCGAAACTTGTTCTTTTGGGCTCCTTTGAGCAGGATTTGGATCCAATAGATGATCAAATCTTGAGACAGATTCAAGACCATCCAAAAATCATACAAATAGAATGGACAGATCATGTGTCCCATTATATGGCCATTTCGGATATTTTGGTTCATGCTTCCCATAGAGAAGGTTTTCCGAATGTTCTTTTGGAGGCGGCGGCAATGCAGTTGCCTATCATTTGCTCAAATATTATTGGCAATAAAGACATCGTGAATGATAGAAAATCAGGGTTGATGTTTCCTGTCGGCAAAACTGATGTCATCAAAGATGCATTGGAGTTTGCATTCGTCAAAAGAGAATTCATGCAAGGTTTGGCAGACAATCTTTATCATGAAGTAATCGCAAAATATGATAGGAAGATCATGCATCAAAACATTTTGAAGCAATATTACAGACATTTGGAGGGAGAGGCTTGAATCAAATAGTTAATTATCTAATTTTAAGAATATGAAATATTTTATCACTGGGACTGCCGGATTTATCGGATTTCACCTTACAAATGCCTTGATTAAAAGAGGTGATGAGGTTTTTGGAGTAGATAACATCAACGACTATTATGACGTGAACTTGAAGTATAATCGACTTGAAGAGGCAGGGATAAGTAAGGAAGAAGTCGCATTCGGAAAGGTAGTAAAGTCAAAAAAACTTCAAGGTTACTCCTTTATGCAATTGGACATTGCTGACAAAAACCAATTGTTGGATATTTTTAAAAATGAAAATATTGATGTTGTGGTAAATCTTGCGGCTCAAGCAGGAGTAAGGTACTCATTGGAAAATCCCGATGCATATATTCAGGCAAATATTCAAGGTTTCTTGAATATACTGGAAGCTTGCCGTGCCTACCCTGTGAAGCATCTGGTGTATGCATCATCGAGCTCAGTATATGGATCCAATACCAAGATGCCATTTGCTACTACAGACAATGTTGACCATCCGGTCAGCCTTTATGCCACTACAAAAAAGGCTAACGAACTGATGGCGCATACCTATAGCCATCTGTTTGGAATCCCAACTACGGGCTTAAGATTTTTCACAGTATATGGGCCTTGGGGAAGACCAGACATGGCTTTGTTTCTTTTCGCTGATGCGATTGACAACGGGAGAGCAATCAAAGTTTTCAATCATGGGAAAATGAAGCGGGATTTCACCTATGTGGATGATATTGTGGAGGGCATCGTGAGAGTTTCTGATAAGCCGGCTTCAGCAAATCAAAATTGGAAAGGTGACAATCCTGACCCAGGAAGTTCGCAAGCACCGTATAAAGTGTATAACATCGGAAATAGCAATCCAGTAGAATTGATGGATTATATAAAGGCATTGGAAAAGGCGATGGGCAAAATTGCAGAAAAAGAAATGTTACCAATACAGCCAGGAGATGTTCCAGCCACTTTTGCAGATGTAAGTGATTTGGTAAGGGACACAGGTTATTGTCCCAATACTTCAGTAGAAGAGGGAGTGGCGAAATTTTTCGATTGGTATAATACATATTTCAAAAAATAAAGATCAGATAATCTAACCTTTAACTAATCATATAATGTCTAAAAGTATTTTAATCACCGGAGGGGCAGGATTTATAGGGAGTCACGTTGTGCAGCTTTTTGTAGAAAAGTATCTTGACTATAAAATTATAAACCTGGACTGCTTGACTTATGCAGGAAACTTAGAGAATCTAAAAGAGGTCGAAAATGCCTCGAATTATATTTTCGAGAAAGTAAATCTTTTGGACGTTGACGAATTAAGGCGGGTTTTTGAGGTTCATCAGGTCACTGATGTCATTCACCTTGCAGCAGAATCCCATGTAGATAGATCCATCTCTGATCCACTAGCATTTGTAAATACTAATGTGATCGGAACGGTGAATTTGCTGAATGTGGCAAAGACCTATTGGAGAGATCTTCAAGACCATCTTTTTTATCATGTTTCTACAGATGAAGTTTATGGCTCCTTAGATCATGGTGGTTTTTTTACTGAAACGACTCCTTATGACCCCCAGTCTCCATATTCAGCTTCCAAAGCAGCTTCGGACCATTTCGTGAGAGCCTATTCAAATACCTATGGGATGAAAACAGTCATCACGAATTGTTCCAATAACTATGGTCCAAATCAATTTCCTGAAAAATTGATTCCACTTTGTATCCATAACATCAAAAACAATAGACCACTTCCAGTATATGGCAAAGGAGAAAATATAAGAGATTGGCTATTTGTAGTAGATCACGCTAGGGCAATTGATATGGTATTTCATAAGGGGAAAGTTGGAGAAACTTACAATGTCGGGGGATTCAACGAATGGAAAAACATCGATATCGTGAAATTGCTTTGTCAAAAAATGGATGAAAAGTTGGGTAGGGAAACTGGGTCTTCAGAGAAGCTGATAACCTATGTCACAGATCGTGCAGGGCACGACATGCGTTATGCAATAGATGCCAGCAAAATCCAAAATGAACTGGGCTGGGAGCCAAGCTTACAGTTTGAAGAAGGTATTTCAAAGACGATAGATTGGTATTTGGACAATGAAGATTGGCTGAATAGTGTAACATCAGGGGATTACCAGAAGTACTACCAAGAGCGCTACAAATGAGATTACTGAAATCCAAATTTTCCAATTTGCATTAGCAAACGGCAAAAATGGAGACGCTAACATTTATGAATTTTCCTGAATTGAAAGCTCTAATTCCTAGATATTTTATCAACGGTTTTATGGCAAATGGATTTTGGATTATTTTAGCAAAAAAACCTAAATAATATGATTAAGAGATTAAGGTTTGCCGTTGGTGTTCTTTCCCTAATGGGGATTGCTACATTGACACATGCGCAAAAAGACCGCTTTCAGCAGAAAGTGAAATATGATATGGATGTGAAAATGGATGTTGTGAAAAATCAATATACCGGCACACAGAAGCTTCATTATACAAACAATTCACCTGATACGTTGGATAGGGCATTCTATCATTTGTACTACAATGCTTTTCAGCCAAACAGTATGATGGATGTAAGATCAAGAACCATAGCCGATCCAGATAGGAGAGTTAGGGATAGGATTCAAAACCTTACTCCTGAGGAGTATGGAATATTAGAAGTCAAATCTTTGAAAATGAATGGTAAAATCGTTGATTTTGATCATGAAGAGACGATTCTCGAAGTAAGCCTTGCAGATCCAATTCTTCCGGGAGAGACTGTTGTATTTGACATGGAATTTTTTGGTCAAGTTCCACTTCAAGTAAGAAGAGCAGGGAGAGATAATGCCGAGGGGATCCGCTACTCAATGTCTCAATGGTATCCAAAAATGGCCGCCTATGATGTAAGAGGATGGCATGCAAATCCATACATCGGAAGAGAGTTTTATGGGAATTTTGGAGATTTCGACGTGAAGATCACGATTGACAAAGATTACCTTTTGGGAGGAACTGGATATCTGGAAAATGCAAATCAGATAGGTAAAGGATATGAAGATGAAGGAGTGAAAGTTCCAGCAACAAAATCAAAGGAATTGACATGGCATTTCACTGCTCCAAACGTGCATGATTTCATGTGGGCAGCTGATCCAAAGTACACCTTGGTAAAGAAACAGATGGAAAATGGTCCAATGGTTCATTTGCTATATGTGAAAGATGAAAAGACGGAAGAGAATTGGGGGAAATTGATGCAGTACACGATTGATGCTATTGAGTATTGTAGTGAGAATTTTGGTAAGTATCCTTACGATCAATATTCAGTAATACAAGGTGGTGATGGAGGGATGGAATATCCTATGGCCACTTTGATCACTGGCCACAGAAACCTAAGAAGTTTGGTTGGTGTGACAGTTCACGAATTGATACACAGCTGGTACTATGGTGTACTGGGATTCAACGAATCATCAGAACCATGGCTAGATGAAGGTTTTACCACTTGGGGAACAAGCGTGGTGATGGATGCGGTGTTTGAAAAAGACCCTGATTTTGTTCATAACGGAAGTTATAGATCATATTTTAGACTGGCAGGAGCTGGTTACGAAGAGCCTTTGACGACACATGGTGACCATTATAATTTGAATTCTGCATATGGGCCAGGTACCTACAACAAAGGCGCGGTGTTCGTAGAGCAAATGTCTTATGTAGTCGGAAAAGAAAATTTTGACAAAGCATTGCTGAGGCTTTGGAACGATTTCCAATACAAACACCCTAATGGCAATGACGTGATCAGGACTTTTGAAAAAGTCAGTGGTTTGGAGTTGGATTGGTATTATGATTACTTTATTGCATCTACTAAGCAAATAGATTATGGTGTCAAGGCTGTGGAAGCTGCTGGAAATGATACCAAAATCACATTAGAACGCAAGGGAATGATGCCTATGCCTCTTGATGTGGTAGTTACATATCAAGATGGATCGCAAGAATTGATATACTTACCATTGGTAATCCAAAGAGGAGAGAAGCCAGAAGAATCAGGTATGCCTAAAAGAGTTTTGACACAAAAGTGGCCTTGGACGGACTACACTACTGAAGTGAAATTAGCAAGACCTATTTCAGAAGTCAAAAGTGTAGAAATCGATCCAAGTATGAGAATGGCCGATGTGGATAGAGATAACAACAAACTGGAAGTGTCTGTGGAAATGGAGAAGAAGTAATTAGCTTTCTGTTTTATAAAAAGAAGCCGTAGATGAATCATAATCTACGGCTTTATTTTTTTGTTTGAAGTGAAATAATCATATTATGACTATCCACCGCTTTCTTGTACGTAACCAAACAATAGATGGTCGGATGAACGATTTGTGGTTCTGTTGACAGTGAACTGTTGTATGCTGACGAGTATCCGCAACTTACAAAGCTACTTATTACCTAACGTGCAACATTGCGGATACTCATAAATCATATTCAATTAAAATTGAATTGAATTCAGTAATCATAAAAAAAGGCAATCATTTGATTGCCTTTTTTTATGATTACATGATGCTAGGATCAGCCAGCATTCTTTTTATCTTGAACTTCCTTACGAATATCCTGCGCCAAAGTCTTAAGGTCTTGCATTCCTTTTCTTACTCTTGTGCCGGCAGCTTGGTTGCCTTTATCGTAGAATTTTTCGAAGTCACCTTCAAGACCCATTACAAGATCTTTAATTTCGCTAAATTTGCTCATAGTAAAAATTGATTTTAAGGTTGATGATAAGTTTATTTTTTGTTCAATATATGCAAAATGTTTATAAAAGAACAGTTTAAAGCTATTTTTTGAGGTTTTTTTTATTCTCCAAACGAAATAGCAAGATCTGAACTCTTGTAGAATCCACTAGTTAACTTTTCTTTTACCGCTTCAAAAGCAGCAATGGTTTCATTTACATCTTCCAGAGTATGTACAGCAGTAGGGATTAATCTTAAGATAATCATGCCTTTAGGTACTACAGGGTAGATTACTACTGAGCAGAAAATGCTATAGTTTTCTCTCAAATCCTTACTTAAAGTAGCAGCTTCGCCAACAGTGCCATTCAATACCACAGGGGTAACAGGCGAGTTGGATTTGCCGATACTGAAGCCTTTTTCTATCAATCCTGACTTCAAAGCATCTACTATTTTCCAAAGATTTTCCTTCAGTTCTGGTTTGTTTCTAAGCATTTCCAGTCTTTTTAGCGCACCTTCTACCAATAACATCGGTAAAGATTTTGCATAAATCTGAGAACGCATGTTGTATTTTAGATAATGGATCACATTTGCATCTCCAGCGATGAATGCTCCGATAGAAGCCATAGACTTCGCGAAAGTTGAGAAGTAAAGATCAATTTGGTCTTGGATTCCCTGCTCTTCCCCTGTCCCTGCACCTGTTTTGCCCAAAGTACCAAAGCCATGTGCATCATCTACAAGTATTCTGAAATCAAATTTCTCCTTCAGTTTGACAATCTCAGCAAGTTTGCCTTGATCACCTGTCATTCCAAATACACCTTCAGTAATCAAAAGAATTCCTCCTCCAGTTTCTTCAGCTAGTTTGGTGGCTCTTTTTAGCTGTGTCTCACAGTTTTCGATGTCATTGTGAGGAAATACATACCTTTTTCCCAAATGCATCCTAAGCGCATCAATGATACAGGCATGGCACTCACTGTCATAGACTACTACGTCTTTTCTGTCAAGCAAGGAATCTATCACAGACATGATTCCCTGATAGCCATAATTCAATAGGTAAGAGCTTTCTTTACCAACGAATTCGGCAAGCTCTCTTTCCAACTGCTCGTGAAGATCCGTCTGACCAGACATCATTCTCGCTCCCATTGGGTAGGCGGCTCCCCATTTGGCAGCAGCATCTGCATCTGCCTTTCTTATTTCAGGATGATTCGCTAATCCTAGATAGTTGTTTAGACTCCAAGTCAAGACATCTTTGCCTTTAAATTTCATCCTTGGAGCAATCTCTCCCTCTAATTTTGGAAAAGTAAAATATCCTTCTGATAATTCCGAATGCTTGCCCAAAGGGCCAAGATTGGTATTTAATTTTTCGAATAAATCCAAAGTTAAAAACGTTTAAGTTTTACATTTTATTGGTTGCGGAACTTTCCGCTAAACTCGCCAAAAGTAACACATTTTGCCCACCCCTGCAAAATTTGACCCTCAATTCAAATAATCTTTCACATACTCGCTAAATTTTCTTTACTTCGTGAGTTATGCTTTTTATGGATATTAATTAAACCCAAATATGAAAAAAATTCAAAAGCTTTTGGTTGCGAATAGAGGTGAAATCAGCCTTAGGATCATGCGCACAGCCAAAGAGATGGGAATCAAGACGGTAGCTGTGTATAGCGAAGCGGATAGAAATGCTCCTCATGTAAAATTTGCTGATGAAGCCGTTTGCTTAGGACCTCCTGCTTCTTCCAAATCTTATCTTTTGATGGATAAAATTATAGAAGTTTCCAAAAGTTTGAATGTTGATGCAATCCACCCTGGCTATGGTTTTCTTTCTGAAAATGCATCTTTTGCCAAAAAAGTAACTGATTCAGGCATCATCTTCGTAGGGCCATCTCCAGCTGCTATCGAAGTGATGGGGTCCAAGCTTGCTGCAAAACACGCTGTATCGAAATATGATATTCCGATGGTACCAGGTACTGAAGATGCGATTTCAGATATCCCTGCTGCCAAAGTCAAAGCTAATGAAATTGGTTATCCGATTCTAATAAAAGCAAGTGCTGGTGGAGGTGGAAAAGGAATGCGAATAGTTGAAAATGAAGGTGAGTTTGAAGAACAGATGAACAGGGCTATTTCTGAAGCAGAATCTGCTTTTGGGGATGGTGCAGTTTTTATTGAAAAATACATAACCTCTCCCAGACATATAGAAATACAAGTGTTGGGAGATATGCATGGAAATGTCATTCATTTGTTTGAAAGAGAATGTTCGGTACAAAGGAGGCATCAAAAAGTAATTGAAGAAGCTCCTTCTGCCGTAGTATCTGACCATATGCGTAAAGCTATGGGAGAAGCAGCAGTGAAAGTTGCAAAGGCATGTGATTATTATGGTGCAGGTACTGTAGAATTTATTGTTGATGAAAAATTGAATTTTTACTTTCTGGAAATGAATACCAGACTTCAGGTAGAGCATCCTGTCACTGAGATGATCACTGGAAAAGATTTGGTGAAAGAACAGATTCTGATCGCCGAAGGTCATCCATTGAGCTTTTCCCAAGAGGATTTGAAGATTCATGGACACGCAGTAGAGGTGAGGGTGTATGCAGAAGACCCGAGGAATAACTTTTTGCCTGATATTGGAAACCTGCAAACTTACATCAGGCCTCAAGGATCCGGTGTCAGGGTAGATGATGGTTTTGAGCAGGGCATGGATATTCCAATCTATTATGATCCAATGATCGCAAAGCTAATCACACATGCAGATACTAGAGAATTGGCAATGGACAGGATGATTAGGGCGATTGAAGAATATCAGATTACTGGAATTGAGACGACTTTGGGCTTCTGTAAGTTCGTGATGGAGCATGAAGCCTTTAGGTCAGGGGATTTCGATACCAAATTTGTAGAAAAGTATTTTACTCCTGACAAATTGGACATTCAGTGGACTGAAGAAGAGCTTGCCTTACTTTCAGCAGCTGCTGTTTCACTTTATGAAAAACAAAAAACAGACTTGCGCAGAGTGAAATCATTGCAGAATGATGCATTGCCAAGAACCAACTGGAAAAACAGACTACTTTAATGGCAGAGATATTACCTATCAAGGCTTGGAGATACCATGAGAAATTCACCAAGCAGATTGAGGATTTGACTTCTCCACTATTTGATGTAGTATCAACCAAACAGCGGGAAGCTCTTTATAACAACCCATTAAATAGTATCCATCTATCAGTCCCTTTGGGAGAAAATCCCGCACAGAATGCAGCAGAGTGTTTGGAGAAATGGAAAAAAGACAAGGTACTTGTGCAAGACAAAGTGCCAGGAATCTATGTCTATTACCAATATTTCAGATTGCCTGGTCAAGAACATGAATCTTGTAGAAAAGGATTTGTAGCCCATATCAAGGCATATGACTGGGATGAGGGTGTCGTGCTTAGGCATGAAAACACCATTGCAAAAGCTGTAAATGATCGCGTTGAACTTTTGAAAGCAACCAAGTTTCAGCCGAGTGCAACACATGGACTCTATGAAGATGAGAACCATTCACTGGAGGTTTTTATGGATAAGGCAATAGAAGACCCTATCTACGATTTAGAGGATTACCAAGGTGTCAGAGAAGTTTTGGCAGTCATTCAAGATGCTGAAATAATAGCAAAATTCATAAAAGTTATAAAAGATAAGCAAATCATTTTGGCTGATGGTCACCACCGATATGAAGGAGCGATTGAATATCGGAAATCGTGTCTGGAGATAAATCCTTCACATACTGGTTTTGAATCATATAATTACCATATGATGTATTTCACCAATGCACATTCAAAAGATTTGAGAATCCTTCCAACACATAGGATTTTTACGGGGTTTCAATTTGAAGAAGAAGCTCTTTTGGAGGAGATTAGCGAGTTCTTTTTTGTCAAAAAGCTGAATGATGTAGAAGAAATCGAAGAACTAATTTTACAAAAAAAATGGGCTTTTGGATTGATTATAGGAGAGCATGCTTACAAGATTAGGCTTAATGAGGAACATATTAACCTAATGCCATCAGAGATTCCTGAAGTGATCAGAAATCTTGACTTGATGGTATTGCATTACTTTTTTGTGGAAAAAGTTTTGGGGATACCTTTGAAAAAGCAGCGATATTCAGATCAGATTGAATATGAAAGGAATCTAAGAAGATGTGTTTTGAAGACTATTTCTGGGAAAGCCTCATTTTCATTGATCACGAAGGATATTTCTATGAATCAAGTTTTGGAAGTATGTAAATCTGGACACACCATGCCTCAAAAATCAACATATTTCTATCCTAAAACACTTTCAGGACTGCTGTTTGCGTCGATTGAAGAAAGTGAATTTGCTTTTCCTTACCAAATGTATCAGTCATGATCAATTTGAAAAATCACCAAGTAGTTTTAGCTTCAAAATCGCCTCGAAGAAATGAACTTTTGAAAGGTTTGGGTATTGATTTTACAGTGAGAACCAAGGATACTGATGAAAGTTTTCCATCTGAGATGAACCCTTTTGAGGTAGCAGGATTTCTTTCCAAGAAAAAGGCTGATGCATTTTTGGAAGAAATTGAAGCAAATGAAATTTTGATTACTGCAGATACAGTAGTGATAGTGAACAATCAGATTTTGGGAAAGCCAATTGACAAAAATGAAGCCTTTGAAATGATCAAGTTATTATCTGATGGAGTTCATCAAGTCGTTACTGGTATCACACTTACTACAAATACAAAGCAACTGACACTTCAGGATACAGTCAGTGTAAGCTTCAAAAAACTGGATAAGGAAGAGATTGAATTTTACATCGAGACATTCAAGCCATTTGATAAAGCAGGAGCTTATGGGATTCAGGAATGGATTGGTTACATAGCAGTGGATAGGATAGAGGGGTCTTTTTATACAGTGATGGGATTACCGGTACATTTGGTATATGATCAGTTGAGAAATTGGGATTAGTCTAAAACTTGCCAAAAAAGAAATCAAGCTAATACCTCTTTGTTTTTGGCTAGATTTTGTTTTTCTACGAAGAGTTAAGGGCTATGCCCCCCAAGGTTTCGTTTAAGCTGATTTAGGTAGGAAATCGACTGGAATGGAGTATTTGGAAAGGCTTTTTTTCGAATTGAACCACTTAATTTCGGAAGCCAAGAAAATCTAGCAAGAGATGTAGAGTAGTCCTGTATTCTTCTAGCCCTGAATTCGACATAATTTTCGAAAAAAATCCAATTTTTTAAATTTTTGGCAAAAAAAAGAGATTCAGAATATATCCGAATCTCTTTAATCATTTTTTTACTTTTTATTCAGTCTTTTTAGTCGTTTTGATAAGGTCTTTATCTTTCAGTTGTTTACTGATTACAAAATATGGACCTGAAACAAGTTCATCACCTTCATTCACACCTTCAATAATTTCGATATTATCAAAATCAGAAATACCAGTTTTGATTTCTCTTTGAACAGCTCTTCCATCTTCTACCACGTATATCAATTCTTTCAATTTAACTGTACCATCTGCACTTTCGTCTTTTTGATCCTCACGCGTAGTGACAGCAGCCAAAGGAACAGTAAGTATATCGGTTTTCTTTTGGGTAATGATATCAACACTTGCTGTCATTCCTGGACGGAAAGGGAATCTGTTTTTCTCAGTTACCAGCTCGGCATAAGATTCGTTGATGATTCTTATTTTCACCTCAAACTCGGTTACAGCATCGATACTTGCTTTGGTATTAGCGGAATTTGCGATTGAAGTCACGACTCCTTTGAATTTTTTTGCTACAGAAGCATAAGAATCCACATCTATCAAAGTGGTGTCTCCCAAGCTAATTCTGACAATGTCATTTTCGTTCACATTTACCCTTACTTCCATTTTGCGGAGATCAGCAAGACGAAGCATTTCAGTACCTGCCATTTGCTGTGTTCCTACTACTCTTTCTCCCTTTTCTACCAAAAGTTGAGAAACCGTCCCGTTTACAGGGGAATATACATTGGTCAATCTTAGGTTTTCGTTTGCTTCATCTACTGTAGCTTGCGAGCTTTTGATAATATATTCTGCTCCCAAGACTGTTTGCTTAGCGGCTTCAAGGTCGTTTTGGGCAGTAAGGAAATTGGATTGTGCCAATTCCCAATCTGAATCAGAAATTACTTTATCATTGTACAATTTTTCATTTCTCTTGTAGTCCAAATCTGCTCTTGTGTACTGAGCCTCAGATCTTTTCAGATTGGCTTGAGCTTGAGCAAGGTTTGCTTTCTGTTGATTGAGATTAGCTCTTGCTCTATCTAGTGCAGAAATGAAGTTGTCAGGTCTGATTTTGACAAGCAAGTCACCCACTTTGACAGAATCACCTTCCATTACATTAAGTTCAATGATTTCTCCAGCCACATCAGGGCTCAACTTCACTTCAATCTCAGGTTCGATTACTCCAGAAGCTGAAACTTTCTCAATGATACTTGATTTTTTAGCCACAGTAGTTTCTACTGCTACTTCTTTTTCTCCACCGATCCAGCCAGCAGATTTTCCTATAATTGCGAATACTATAAGTACTCCTACTATACCAAGTAAGATATAAAGGACTTTGTTTGACTTTTTCTTTGCCATGATGTTGATTATAAATTAAGCGGGTTCCCGATGTAAAAATCCAAAACTTTAACTCTAAAGATGTAAGTGTATTTGGCTGAAACTAGGTCAGCTTGAGCGTTGAACAAATTGTTTTGTGCCAATTGAAAATCAGCAAAATTGATAGCTCCAGCATCAAATCTTTGCTGTGATATTCTGAAAGACTCTTCCAAAGCAGCCACTCTTACCAAAGATGATCTGTAAGACTGATCGGCTGCTATCGCATTCGTAAAAGCCACTTCAATATCTTGTCTTAGTTCATTTTTCGTCTCAAAGGCTGTGATTTCGCTTAGGTTCTTTTGAAGTCTAGCCCTTTGTAGTGATGACTTATTTCTAAAGTTGGTGAAAATCGGAACATTCAACCTAATACTAGCTGATTGAGAAAGGTTTTCATCCATTTGCACCCAAAAACGATCTCGCTGGTTATTGATAGGGATAAGATCAACATAATTGGAAAATATGTCAGCACCTACTCCCAAAGTAGGGTAAAAAGCTCCTTTTGCTGCTCGGACGCCATATTCAGCACTTTCTACAGCAAGTTCAGCAGCTTTGATTTGCGGTAAAATCTCTTTTGACAAGTTGTAAATTTCATCAACACTCTGTCCAGATAGTGCTATGTTCTCTACAGAAAGATCAGGAGCGATCACTTCAAAATTTGGGTCAAAGGGCAATTGCATTGCTTGGAGAAGGTTAAGCTTCGCACCTCTCAATGAATTTTCAGCATTTAATACCTCCAATTCATTGGTTGCATTTTGAGCTTGAAGGTCAAGTTTGTTTGCCAAAGGGAGGGATCCAGCATCTACGAGCTTTGTAGTATTGGTTAGTTGCTCTTTTGTTGAAGCCAGTTGATTTCTTGCTATTTTGAGTTGCTCTTCCGAGAATATTACATTGATGAAGAGATTGATCACATTCAAAGTAATATTATTCTCAGTGGTTTTGACATTCAATTGGTTAACTTGAATGTCAGTTTTTGATTGTTTTATGGTATTTGTAATTCTTTGACCAGCAAAAACTGTTAAGTCTGTACTTCCAAATGGATTGAAATTACCAATTCTTGTGTTTTCAAAAAGGTTGGTACGTGGGTTGATTGAACGACCCCATCTATATCCAGCACTGCCGCCAACATTCAAAGAAGGTAATCTTTGCCCTTGGCTCTCTAATAAGGTAGCTTCGCTCAACGCTAAGTTGATTTCGCTCCTTTTCAATGTCAGGTTGTTTTCCAATGCGATCTCAATACAAGATTGAAGATCTAATGAGTTGTAATTGCTATCCTGCGCTTTTAATTCAAGATTTGATAAAAAAAAGGAAAGCAATAATGCTAAAGTGTATTTGTTTTTCATTCTTTATAAGTCAATATCCGGTATATAAATAATTTCTTTTATCCATGGTAAGCTTTTCAAATACTCGATTGTAATAGGCTGAAGTCCTGAGTCCATTTCAATAACATGACAAGCTTGGTCATTTTTTCCTTTTCTTGAAACAGACATTGTTGCGATGTTAGCCTTTTCTTGTGCAATGACACTGGAGATAAATGCGATTGCCCCTGAAGTATCGTTTGCTTTGATGATCAAAGTGTGTGATTGTGCCGAAAAGTCTGCAATAAAGCCATCTACAAAAGAAATATTGATCAATCCTCCACCTAAACTTTCTCCTATTACTTCTACCTTTTGCTCACCTTTTGTAAGATTCAATTTTATAGTATTAGGATGATAGACAGATGCATTTCCTATCGATTTGAATTTGTAAGTTAACTTATTTTCTTCTGCCAATTCAAAAGCTTGCTTGATTTTAGCATCATCTGTTTTGAAATCCATCAAGCCCGCTATGATCGCTTTATCACTTCCATGCCCTTCGTAAGTCCTCGCAAAAGAGTTGTAGAATGTAATGTCAGCATGGTCGGGTTTTCCACCCAAAACTCTGATAGCCGCTCTGGCAATTCTAACCACCCCGGCGGTATGTGAAGAGGATGGGCCGATCATTACAGGTCCAATCATATCAAAAACACTACTTTTACCACTCATAATGATTATAATTTCAATTACTGTGCTAAAATAATACTTTAATTTTAGTACAGCATGTAAATAAAGTATAGGGAGCTGAAATAGGCTAGTATTATTGAGAATTTAATTAATTTTAACTCTATGTTTGATTTACAAAACAGAAACTTGTCCGATAACGCACAGAAAGATGACCGATTTTGAAACAATCTACTTGAAAAAGAGAAATTTGTCCGATTGGGTAACAGAAGATGTTCAAATTGCTAATCGGGCATTTTTATTTGCCGATGGTTTGTTTGAAACGATGGTGTTTTCAAATGGGAAAATCAGATATGGAAAGCTACATTTTGAAAGACTTTTTGAAGGTTGCAAAGTTCTTGGCCTTTCCCCTGAATCAGTGACTTCAATTGACACATTAAACCAGTTCTTGGTCCGTCAGTTTGGAGAGAATTGTACTTTAAGAGTAAGGTGGAATGTCTATCGGAGTGGGCAAGGAAAATACACTCCACAAACAGACTCTATTGAGGAGTCGATTCAGATTCAAAGTTTTTCTCCAGCACCTTCAACCAAGCATTCGGCATATTTTCACAAAGAAATTTTTTTGAACCATTCACCTTGGAGTCATTGCAAGACACTCAACGCACTCACTTATGTCATGGCAAATAGGGATAGGGCAATTATTGGTATGGATGAGGTTATTCTGTTAAATTATGATAAATATGTATCCGAAGCAGGGGCTGCAAATATATTTTGGTGTAAAGATGACGTTTTCTACACACCTTCTTTAGCTACAGGCTGTATTTCAGGGATTGGAAGAAGGATAGTGATAGAAGATTTGAAAAGCAGAAATATAGAAATCAAGGAAGGGTTTTTTGAGAAAGAAGTCCTTTTTGATGCAGATTCTGTTTTTGTCAGTAATGTGACCGGCATCAGTTATTTGTCTAATTTAGAAGGGGAAATGCTTGGTCAACAAACTTTCAGTGACTTGAATGCACTCTTCAATTTTTAAAATCTAGATATGAAAAATAAAATAGCGCACCTCTCTCAGAATTTTGGAAAAGTCTTCAAAACTTATCCTACTACAATTGTATTTGCCTTATTGGCTACAATCTTTGCGATATTGGCATCAGAGATGTCTGATTACTCGATGCACCCTAATACTATTCAGAAGTTTCCTTTTATTAGTAAGTTGCCATTTGTAAAGCTAACTATTCTATCACTTCTGGGGATCTCTCTTTCTTTTGCTCTGGCAATGGTTGGGCAAATCAAAAAATGGATTTGGCTAGAAGGTCTTGCAGTTTTGGTTGTGGCGGGATATTATTTTTTGTTTCCAAATGATGAAAGTAACTTTACAAGTTATCACATCACTTTGATTTTTGTTTTTGGTATACTCCATCATCTTGCTGTCTCAATTTTACCATTTCTCTTCTCCCGAAAAGATGAAATAGGTTTTTGGAGTTACAATAAATCACTATTCACCAATTTGGCACAAACAGCCCTTTTTGTGGGAGTGCTTACTGCGGGTTTGCTTTTGGCCATTGCAGCAGTTGAAAATCTTTTCAATCTTCGGTTTGGAAGTGGAAAGCTTTACCTTTATGTGACATTCTTCTCAAGTATTTTCGGTTCCTGCTTCGTTTTCCTGATTTTTGCACTTGATGGGTTCAAAGAAATGGTCAATGATCAACTTGTCCCTTCAGTTCAGAAATTCTTTGTTCAGTACATTATTATTCCATTGTTATTGATCTATGCAGTCATTTTGTACGCATATGGAGCCAAGATTTTGATAGACTGGTCCCTTCCAAAAGGATGGGTCAGTTACATGGTAATTGCTTACAGTTTCTTGGGATTTATTTCACTTTTGCTGATTTTTCCTCTTTCCAAACAAACTACCAAAGCATGGGTTCGTTGGTTTGATCGGATATTTTACTATTCCTTACTTCCATTTTTGATTCTCCTTTTTGTAGCTATTTTCACAAGGATTTTTGAGTATGGAGTCACGCCAAACAGGTATTTTGTCTTGATTCTTGCTTTGTGGATCTCGATGGTTAGTCTTTATTTTATATTTTTCAAAAATCCCACGATCAAGACCATCCCTATCAGTTTGTTTGTATTTGGCTTGATTAGTATTGCTTTGCCATATTTTAATGCATTCAGTGTATCAAATAGAAGTCAGAAAAACCAATTCAGAATATTGGTTGATGAATTTGATTTGTTGGAAGATGGCAAAATCGATTTTGAGAAAGAGATAGAAAGTCAAGACTTGGATCAACTCAGCAGTGTTGTTTGGTATTTATACAAAAATGGCCAAAAAGATTATCTGAATAATCATTTGGATAAAAAATCCACAGACTCCATATTTTCAAATGAATATTCTTCCCTTTACAATTTTAGGAATGAATTTAAAAATGTCATTTATGAAGATACTTATTCTGATATTTATGAAGTAGTGATTGAATCAAATCAATACTATAAAAATAAGGCCTTGAATGTGGAATCCTATGATATGATCATCAATTCTATAAATTTTTACCAAAATGAAAATATTGAAATTGAAGAAAAATTTTTAGAAATAGACCAAAATAATTGGAGTCATTCTGGTGCAAAAAGATTGAATTTCACAATAAAAAATCGTGATGGGGAAATTTTAGGCGCATATGATTTGATTGGAGAAATCAATGAAGTTTATAAATCAAATGTGATAGAACCAAAAAACCGGAAAGAATTTTACAAAGACAATCTTTTCTACGAGTTTTCGATGGATTCTTATGATTTTAAGGTCGTGTTTTATAAAATTAGCTTTACTGCCAACTATTCAAAAAGTGATACAACAGATTTGTGGAGCTTTGAAAATGTGTCTTTCAATCCTGAATTTTTTATTTTGATAAAGAAAAGCATTGATTAAAGGTCAAAATTCTTTTAATCAATGCTTTATCACCATATCAAACGGCTACAGCTGCTTTGATGTGCGGGTGGGGTTCATAACCTACAAGCTCGAAATCTTCATATTTGAAAGAGAAAATGTCCTTTACTTCGGGATTGATTTTCATAGTTGGCAACGGCCTGCATTCTCGGGAGAGTTGGAGCTGCGTTTGTTCTAGATGGTTGCTATACAAATGTGCATCTCCAAAAGTATGGATAAACTCTCCAAGCTCTAGGTCACAGACCTGCGCAACCATCATGGTGAAGAGTGCATAAGAAGCAATGTTGAAAGGTACACCCAAAAATACATCTGCACTTCTTTGGTAAAGTTGACAAGAGAGCTTGCCTTCCGCTACATAAAATTGGAAAATGGTGTGGCAAGGAGGAAGCGCCATATTGTCCACATCTGCTACATTCCATGCACTCACGATATGTCTTCTGCTATCCGGTTTTGTTTTGATTTGATGAATTAGATTTTTGATTTGGTCGATTTCACCACCTTTTCCATCAGGCCAGTGTCTCCACTGATAGCCATAGACAGGGCCAAGATCTCCATTTTCGTCAGCCCATTCATTCCAAATGCTTACTTTGTTGTCATTGAGGTATTTGATATTCGAATCACCATTGAGAAACCAAAGCAATTCGATAATGATTGAGCGGAGGTGACATTTTTTGGTCGTGACCAATGGAAAACCCTCTTGTAGGTTGAATCTCATTTGGTAACCAAATACACTGATTGTTCCTGTGCCTGTTCTGTCTCCTTTTTGGACTCCATTGTCCAAAATGTGTCTCATCAAATCGTGGTATTGCTTCATTTTTGGCTTTGAATTTATTAGAAGTTGGCAAGATAAAAAGATTATAAATAATCAGAAAGGCGAATTTATGGTTTATATCTTTGGACTCGATAATTAATCTAAAATATGTTTGAAAGAAAAGCTTCTTTAATCGGACTCGGAATTGCCTTGTCGATCAGCGTGATGTTGGTTTTACTCCGTCCACAGGTGGTTTTTGATTATGATTTTGAACAGTTTTTCCCGCAGGAGGATGAAGATTTGACTTTTTACCAAAATTTCAGAGAAAAATTCGAAAACGACAATGACTATCTTCTAATTGCATTGGGTACGGAAAATGGCATTTTTGATCCAGTTTTTTTGGATAAAGCAATGAATGTTCAAACGGAATTAGAGGGGCTTGAATTTACAGAAAGAATCGTGTCATTGTTGACCTTAAAGGAGCCAATTATCAATGCTTTTGGTGTAAGGTATAGATCAGTTTTGGATTGGGAAAGTGAAGAAAGTTTGCAGGAGTCCAAGCAGAATTTAACATCCCATCCACAATACTCAGGAAATCTGATCAGTGAAGATGGTCGATATTTATTGTTGGTTTTGAGAAATGAGCAGCTGATATCGAAGGAAGATGGGGATTTATTGTATCAGGAAGTAAATAAGATACTTGGGGATTCAGATTTTCATAAGTTTTATACAGCCGGAAAAATCAAAGCGCAGGGTGAATTTGTGGATTTGCTCCAGGAAGAATTTGCTTTTTTTCTTTCTATTTCCATCGTACTGATCATGTTGCTTTTGCTTTTTATTTTCAGGACATGGTGGGGGGTATTGTTGCCATTGATAGTCTTGTTATTTGGGATAGGCTGGACGATTGCGATCATTCTTCTTACGGGAAAAGCTTTGGATGTGATGTCTGTGATGCAGCCGACTATTTTGTTGGTGATTGGATTGAGTGCATTAGTGCATTACTTGACGCTATTTATGTACAAACTCCGACTAGGAATCCCAAAAGATGAAGCTATAAGATTGACATTCAAAAACCTATTTTTGGCAATTTTCCTGACTTGTTTTACCACAGCATTGGGTTTTTCGACTTTGTATTTTACAAGTGCAATTAGTCTAAAGTTGTTTGGGATTTATACTGCTTTGGGAGTGATGGTGATGTTTGTTGCAGTCATTTTGATTACACCAGGTTTGTTATACTTATTTAGTCCTTCCAAAGTGATGAAAAGAAGCAATCCGGTAGGTTTTTGGCAACGGATATTGGCCATTGCTTTCAGATGGATTATGAGTCATAAAGTATTGGTGTTGGCCTCTTTTTCTATTGTATCCATATTGTCTGTTGTGGCTTTGGCTAATTTGAAAATCAATGGGTACCTTTTGGATAATTTGCCAAGGGAACATGAATTGGTGCAGGAGTTTGAGTTTTTCGATAAAGAATTTGGAGGTTCTAAGCCACTTGAGTTTTTTTTGGAAGTAGGTGAAGATGGAGATCAGATTTTCCAATATGAAGTTTTGAAAGAAATCGAAAAACTTGAAGATTTTGTTCAGGAGTCGTATGAATCAGGGGCAATTATTTCTCCTTTTTCACTTGTAAAACTACTCAACCAAGCTCAAAATTCAGGCAACAACAAAGCATTTGCCATGCCTTCGCAAGGACAATATCAGAGATTAAAACCTTATCTCAGTCAAGCAATTAGTCAGGCAGACTATTCTTTGATTTCTGAAGATCAGAGACAAGGGAGACTTTCCACAAGAACAGCAGACATAGGAAGTTACAAAAGTGCTAAGATCAAGAAAGCATTGGAATCTTTTGTTGACAACGAAATAGACGGAAAGCTTCTCAAAGTGAGACTAACAGGGACTTCCAATTTGATAGACAAAAGCCATGTGACAATATCAGATCAGATGACAAAAGGTTTGGGTGTTGCAATTCTTTTGGTGGGGTTGATAGCCGGTTTTTTGTTTCGTTCGTGGAGAATTTCCTTTTTGATATTGCTACCAAATGTCCTGCCTTTGTTGTGGATGTGCGGAGTGATGTGGTTTCTAGATATTGATTTGAAATTGACAACCGCCGTGATATTTACAGTAGCGTTTGGGATCGCTGTGGATGATAGTATTCATTTCATGACAAAGCTTCAGGCAGAGCTGAAGAAGGGTAGAAGTATACTATATGCACTGAAAAGGACTTATCTGGAAACTGGAAAAGCGATTGTTTTGACTTCGGTTATATTGGTTTCAGGCTTTTTGGTTTTGACCTTAAGTGAATTTGGAGTTACATTTTATACAGGTCTTTTGATTAGCCTTGCATTGGTGTTTGCAGTTTTGGCAGATTTGATGTTGTTACCGATTTTGTTACTTCCAATGCAGAGAATTTGGAATAAGAGGAGGGTGGGTTTTCGTAAAGAAGCTAGAAAAAGAGAAGCGAAAGGCTAGAAACGAGTGAGAAATGAGACTTAAGACGTGAGATTTAAGACAGAGACAAGATGCAAGACTCAAGAGAGAGGCGAGAAGCTAGAAGCGAGAAACGAGAAAGTAGATTGTGATACACTAGTAAAGATTAAGGGTACGAGATACAAATAAGAAGATACAAGCCTGAAAGGCTTTTACATTTCAATGACTTGTCCGCTGTGGCGGAGACCTCGGTGAAACCGGGGGGATGAAAAAACAAGTGTTGTGTCACACGACCCTGAAGGGTCGAACAATGAATTATTGATAATTTAATATTAAGTAGCGAGAGACGAGAAGGTAGAGTGAGATACATTAGTAAAGATTAAGTGTACGAGATACAAATAAGAAGATGCAAGCCTGAAGGGCTTTAACATTTCAATAGCCCTAGGTGAAACCGGGGGGATGAAAAAACAAGTGTTGTGTCACACGACCCTGAAGGGTCGAACAATGAATTATTGATAATTTAATATTAAGTAGCGAGAGACGAGAAGGTAGAGTGAGATACACTAGTAAA
>NZ_JAKZGS010000013.1:0-8743 GCF_022549695.1 Belliella calami
CCCTTTTTGAATCGTGCTATTTCATTATGAAGCTTTTCCTTCATTAAAAAAATCAATTCTGATTTCTCTATTGGTATTTGTGTTAATGTTACGTCAAGGGCAGAGCCCTTAGTTCTTCGTAGAAAAAGGTATTAGAAATCAAAAATTAAGGGGCGTAGCCCTGTTTTCTAAATTCCTACAGATAAATGTAAGAATTCAGGGCTACGCCCCTCGTGGGGTGGATGTCTTGAAATTTGCTACGAAGATAACAGGGCTAACGCCCCTTTTTGAATCGTGCTATTTCATTATGAAGCTTTTCCTTCATTAAAAAAATCAATTCTGATTTCTCTATTGGTATTTGTGTTAATGTTACGTCAAGGGCAGAGCCCTTAGTTCTTCGTAGAAAAAGGTATTAGAAATCAAAAATTAAGGGGCGTAGCCCTGTTTTCTAAATTCCTACAGATAAATGTGAGAATTCAGGGCTACGCCCCTAGTAGGGGGGGTGTTATGAAATTTTCTACGAAGATAACAGGGCTAACGCCCCTTTTTGAATCGTGCTATTTCATTATGAAGCTTTTCCTTCATTAAAAAAATCAATTCTGATTTCTCTATTGGTATTTGTGTTAATGTTACGTCAAGGGCAGAGCCCTTAGTTCTTGGTAGAAAAAAGGTATTAGAAATCAAAAATTAAGGGGCGTAGCCCTGTTTTCTAAATTCCTGCAGATAAATGTAAGAATTCAGGGCTACGCCCCTCGTGGGGTGGATGTCTTGAAATTTGCTACGAAGATAACAGGGCTAACGCCCCCTTTTTGAATCGTGCTATTTCTTTACGATCGGTAATGTGATGCTGCTAGGGTATTTACTTGAATGATGGATGTTGTTGGTGGCAACTTTTCCCTCTGTCTCGTCATAAGTATTTCCTCCTGTATTCATGTTTCTGTCAAATCTTGGGAAGTTAGAAGATGATACTTCTATTCTGATTTTATGTCCTTTTTCAAAATAGTTAGAAGTGGACATTGGGGTCATATTCACTTCATAGACTTTTCCCTTTTCCATGAAAACCTCTTTTTCGTATCCTTCTCTATACCTCACTCTTTGGATTGTTTCATCGAGGTTGTAGGCACTTCCATCAGGATAAACATCAATCAGTTTGATCGTAAGGTCAGTGTCTTTTACGTCAGTAGAAAGGAACAATTTTGATTCTATAAATCCACTAATTTCAACTCCTTCTTCAAGGACTTCTGAAGTGTAAACCAGAATGTCTTCTCTCAACTCCATCTCTTGTTGATCCCAAGAGCCTCCTTGAATGGCATTTCCTGTACAGCATACATTTCCTCCGTAAGAATTCACCGGATTCATAGGGTCATATTTGAAACTGTCAGGATTGTCTTTGCTTGGCTTTTTCTTAGTCAATGAACCGTCTCCCAATCTGGAATTTGCCCTACCTTTACTATCCAAATAGAATGTTGTCATTTCTGCTTCTTTAGGAGGCCAAGTATCTGAAGACTGCCATTTGTTAGATCCCATTGTGAAATACTGTACTTTCGGCATTTCTTCTTTGATTTGGTTTTTTTCATCTTTCAGCCAGAAGTCAAACCAAGCATAAGTCAGTTCATTATAATTCAATCTTGCATCCCCTACAGATCTTTCTCCAACAATCGTATTGTCAGTAGCTCGTGTATATGCGCAGTGTAGGGTAGGAGCGATCACCAAATATTGGTTTTCCCTTATTTTCGGATCTTTTGCGTTGTCTCTCACGTGATTGTACAAAGCCAAGTTTGGACTAGAAGCTACATCATACCATGACACAAACCAGAAACTTGGTTTTTCGAATTCCATGTCATCATGAAAGAGTCCTCCTTCAAACCATTTTGGATCATTTGGCTTGCGAGTGATCATTTCTTCATAGATACCTTTTGGGCCATTTACATTTTTGATGATATCCTGTATTGGTAGGTGATTTAATCCTTCTTTCCAATCAACTCTTGGATATCTAGGTGCCATGTCATAGAATCTTTGTAACCTCAATAAATCCTCCTGATCGATTCCTTCTGGCAATCTTGGCGCCATTGGATCATGTTGAGTGCTATAAAGCCAGGTAGTAAAAAGCATCTGACCAGCACCACCACGGTACCAGTTGCCTTGTTCGAAGTAATCACCGATTCTACCTACTCCAGCTCCAAATCCCTGAGGAACCAATGCTGCATGTGCTGGGTGGTCCATCGCTGCTACAGCCATCTGCCATTCTGCAGTAGATGAACAGCCGATTGTACCGATTTTCCCATTGCTCCATTCTTGTGCAGCCATCCAGTCGAATGCATCATATCCATCTGTCAATGGTGTACCTAGAATATCCCATTCTCCTTCAGAAAAGAACCTTCCTCTTTCATTCTGAACTACATAGGCATAACCTTTCTCTACTGCTTCCAATGCACTTTGTAAAGTTCTTGTAGTCAATTCTCCATCTCTGTATGAATTGAAGTTGTAGGGAGTTCTAGAAAAAATAATTGGGACAGGTGTATCTCCTTTTGGACGATAAATATCAGTCGCCAATCGGACTCCGTCACGCATCGGCATCATTACTTTTTGGTCAATGATTGCAATCTCATCGAGTTGTTGCAATACAGATTTTTCTTGAGCAATAACTTGCCCAAAAAGCAAGAACAAGATTGGTAGGAAATAAATTTTTTTCATATCAGGATTTTAGTTTTAATTGGGTGGTTGTTGAATTTAGGCAAAAACAACTAATCATTCGACCAATTGTGTCTTGTATAAAACTATTTTTATTTTGTCTTTCAACATTTGGTATATTTTTAATTAGGTATTAATAATATTGTCAATTATTTAAAACTCTTAAAAATTTTTAGAGATAAACGCTGCATCCAATAAATTCTTTTATAGTCTAAAGAGAACAACTCTAATTAAAATAAAGATAAAAAATTTAAAACATTATTCTGGAAATATTTATATGAATGGACTTTATGAGTTTCCATTTTTATTCCTTTGACAACGGCCGAAAAGGTAGCAATATATTTCTTTTGATTGATAGCTGTTGACAGTTAACAATTTGTTTAAATATCAAGTGTTTAATACTTGTTTTGAAGTAATTTCAGATAATATTTAGGGATTTTAATTCCTTTTAAATTTCTCTCTCAATCCTTCAAAAACTGGTGTCCTATTCTTTTTTCTCTTTGCACGGGCTTTTTTTCTTCTCTTTTTGTCTTGCGCCTTACTCTTTACGATCACCGTTCTAGCCGAAATTCCTACTTGGCCTCTGTAAAATTCCTCTCTACCCGACATGTTGAAATTCGGTTTATAATCAAGAGAAATCGTGGTGTTTAGCACAGTCATCTCAATCCCAGCTATTAGATCAATCCCATTGGTGTTATTTCCATAAGTAGTAACAACTTCCATTGTTGCTGGATTTTTGACATTGCTTTCTTCCCAACCTAAAGAATAACCCAATCCATAATAGTAATTGAATCTTTTGGAAATGATAGGTTTATGCTTTTCAATTAAAAGGTGCATAGTAGTATTTCTACTAAAGTCAGATTGAATGATGCCTTCCAAGGTAACGTGTTTTAAGATTCTTTGCTGCGCAGTAATTCCTACTGTCCTGCTAAAATCGTTTGATCCCAGTCTTAATCCAGCAGCTGTTCCATAGCGCTGACCAAAGGTCACATTACTGAAAAATAGAAAGAAAGATAAAAGGAGAAAAGTTGTGAATTTTTGAATCATATTCTAATTTATAAGTGATTGTAAATCTTTGGGTTTAGTTTTTCCTTGAAAGAAAAATTCAAATGATCAATAACTATTCCATATTCCTTACCAATCATCATTGTTCTCTTCTAGCGAAGAGTTTTTCAGTTTTATCTCTTTCATAAAATCCTGATAAATCAAAGCGCCACTTTCTGAAATTCTGATCTCGGCTTGCAAGAGAAATTTGTTTGTTGCAATCAATTCTTCAAATGTTGGATTCTGAATATGCTTTGGGATTTTGAAGATTCTTGGATCTTGTTTATCAAATGGAGTTTTGATTTTTCCTCCATAAAAATATGGAATCAAGGTTTCTGAACAGCTTATACCGATTTTATCAATTCTAAATTCATCAAAATGTTCTTGTAATCGCTCGTTTATTTGGTCAAAGAACTCCAGGGTTTCTTGTAACCTGATCCTTGAACCTGCTCTAGATTTTCCCTTGGTTTTCAAATGTTTGATTTGGCTTTTTCCTTGTTTCTTTCTAGTCATGTAAGCACGGAAAACTTTGTGTTGATGACATTCGAAATTTTCAAAAAAGCCTACAGATGCAATTCCAGAGCGAATCATGATAAGTACATAATTTTTGAAATCTGCTTCTTTTGACTTTAGTTTTTCAAAATCTAATTCAAAATCTAGAGGAAGTCGAATTATGATGATAACTTCTTTTTTTATTAAAAAATCAAGTTGATGTTTTTTATTATTATATTCGAGGGTAGCACCCTTAGATTTCATAAATTCAATAAAACTGAAAATCAAACTATTATCGAATCCTTCTACTTTCATCATAAATATTTTAATAAAGACCTGATAAAGATCTTATATTTGCCAAAACACTAATGTATAAAAGCATGGATAATAAAATACCATATCTACTGGAGAAAATGTGTGACAAATCAGAAAGCGAGGCTTTTGATTATGCAGATAAGCTGGCAGAGATTGGTACTGAAGAAGTTGTAGATCTATTGATTGAAATCATAAAAGGGGAGGATCTAGACAATGCATATCTGGCGGCTAGAGCTCTAAGTAAGATTGAAAATAATCAGAAAGCACTTGATCCAATTCTTGAAGCTATACATGATAGTAAAAATAAAAACAAAAATGGACAGTTTGTTCAAGCACTTGAAGGCTTTGATCTAAGCAATAATTTTGTTGATTTGTTTAGAATTTACTTGTTTGGAAATTTTAAATCTTCAAATTTAGCAAAATATTATTTGGATTATGTGGAGTTTGAACTGACCCCACGAGTACTCAAAAAAGCAGAAAAACATTGGAAGCATTATGAAAATAACATCTCCCATGATAGTGATGATTTCTTAATCAAAAAAGATGAAGTGGAAACAATACTTCAGGAAATCAAAGATCTTTTTCTTGAAGATTGACCAACCTTTCAAACTTATGAGAGTTTAAATAAACTATGCGAATAGAAAAATTATTATCACTTCATCAAGATTTTTTTTTGGATTTTGGGTTTGTTTTTGATCCTATATATTTCTATTTCACCAAATCAATACCTGAAGGAAAGCAAGTTGTTTTTTTTCATCATATTCAAAATCCCGATGCCAATTACATAGAATATCAATTGGGTGTCAGGTTGGATAAAGTAGAAAATATCATTAATGAATTTCTTCCTTCATTGGGAGATTTCAAAGATAGAAGTATAACACATGTTGTACCGTTGGATCAAATAAATAGGGATTTTCCAAGAAGATATTTTTTAGACAACAATTTAGATTTAAACAAAATTTTTGGGCAAATAGAAAGTTTCTTCATTGAAGAAGGATTCAAATGGTTAGATTACTATTCCATTCCCGAAAATTTGGAATTTTTATTCAATAGTAATCCGGATCAAGAGCTCACTACACAGAATTTCACCTATAGATCTGCACGGGCAATTACTATATGCAAATTGTATAATTCAAAAGAATACGAACTCACTAAGAAAGCATATCTTGACAAACTTGAAGAAATGATGGTCACTCCATTTACGCTTGCAAGTTTTTTGAATTTGTTGGCACATCTAGAGAGTTTGTGATCTACCTAATTTAAATATAGCATCTGCATATTTTCTAACTCTTTTTTACCCCTCTGACAGCGACTGCCTCCAATGGTTTCTCAGGCCATGAATGTTTAGGATATCGTCTCTTAAGCTCTTTTTTAACTTCAAAATAAGTGTTTTCCCAAAAACTTTTCAAATCCTCAGTTACCTGAACGGGCTTAAAACCCGGAGATAATAAATGTAAACGTAAACTCACATTTCCATCATTTATTCGCGGAGTTTCTAGCCAACCAAACACTTCCTGAAGCCTTACCGAAAGTACAGGATTATCACCATGCTCTGAATATTGAATTTTGATATTGCTACCACTTGGAACCTCAATCTTTTCAGGAACCAATTTGTTGAATGTGTTTTGCAGATCAAAATTTAATGAATGATAAAGGATAGAAGCTAAATCAAGCTTTTTGAAATCTTCAGGTTTTCTAACTTCACTCAGATAAGGCCCCAAAATACTTTTGTGGTTTTCAATGATCTTTTCAGTTGACCAATTTGGCCAATTTTCAGTTAGCCTCCATTTTCTAAGGCTTTGCATTCTGGCTTGAAGATTGACCACCTTTGCAGAAAAATCAAGAAGTTTGCGTCCTTCTTGATGGATGGCATTGGAAAGTGCTTCCATCAAATCGCTTTCTGATAAGTCCCTAATAGGAGAAGATCTTAGAACAATACTTCCAATGCTTAGATCCAAGCTTGCCACCAATCCTCCTCTTTTACTATCCCAAAGTACTTTTCTTTTTTCTTTGACAAATGGCGCAAGGTCTTTTGGATTAAGAGGGGAAGCTAAGAATACCTTACCCATTCCTTCTCGAGCATCAATATGACTAATAGCCAACCATGATTCATTTGCCAAATCATCTTTATGGCCAATCATAGCAATTTTGCCATTTGCCAATTGAAACTGGGCATTGTTTCCTGGCCTCGCATAAGCTATTCTTTCAGGATAGGCTAAAGCGATAAGCGAGCCTGTCTCGAATGAATCTACCATCGAATTGTCGATATCCGCTTTGAAAAGCCTGCGATAATTTGAAGCAATCTTTTCAATTTTATTCAATCCTTTGATTGATAGATTTTCCCTTCTAGCTCTCCTTAATGCGTCAATACGGAGGTTGATATCTACTCCAGTGTCTGGCGCTAATGGGTCTCTTTCTTCCAAAAGTCCTGCAATATCTGCTGCCAAGGAAATTTTATCTTCATTTTCAGCAATCACTAGCATGTGGGCAATTCTAGGGTGTGCCGGAATTGCATGAATTTTCTTTCCATGTGGGGTGATTTTGCTATTTTCTACCGCATTTAACTGAGTCAAAATATCAAAAGCCTGAGCCAAAGTCCCTACTGGAGGTGGTGTTAGCCATGTCAATTCCCTGATGTCCTTGATACCCCATTCCAACATGTCCAATACCATGAATGCCAAATCAGCTTCCAATATTTCAGGAGTTCTAAATTCGGCTAGATTGGCATGGGTGGCTTTTGACCAAAGTCTATAGCAGGTACCGGGTTGAAGTCTTCCAGCTCGACCAGCTCGCTGATCCGCAGAGTCCTTTGCTATCCTAATAGTTTCCAATCTGCTCAAACCTGACTTTGGGTCAAATTTTGATGTTCGTCCATATCCGGAGTCAATCACAATCGTGATTCCTTCAATCGTTAAACTTGTTTCTGCTATCGAAGTCGAAAGGACAACCTTCCTTTTACCAGATCGATTTGGCATAATCGCTTGATACTGTGCGGTAGGCGAAAGTTGACCGTATAGGGGATGGATTGAAAATTCGGGTAAATGCTTTCTTAAAATGGCTTCTGTTTTTTTGATCTCACCTTGACCAGGCAAAAACACCAAGATATCACCTTTGTCATTCTTACTTGCATCTATGACGCTTTTTGCAACCATTTCCGGCATCAACCATGGATCGATATCTCCAGCGTATTTGATTTCTACTGGAAACATTTTTCCATCACTTGAAATGACAGGTGCTTTTAAGAGCAATGAAAGTTGCTTCATATCTAATGTCGCAGACATAACCATGATTCTTAAGTCAGGTCTCAGCAACTGCTGCGCTTCTCGGCAAAGAGCCATTGCAACATCAGCATGAATATTTCTCTCATGAAATTCATCAAAAATAACTAAACCAACATCCTCTAGAGCATTGTCAGAATGGAGCATTCTGGTAAGAATTCCTTCAGTCAATACTTCGAGTCTAGTATTGGTAGAAACTTGACTTTCAAATCTAATTCTGTAGCCAACTGTTTGCCCAACTTTTTCTTCCAAAAGTTCGGACATCCTCAAGGCTATTGATTTCGTGGCCAGCCTTCTTGGTTCCAGCATTAAGATTTTCTTTCCTTTCAAAAATGATTGCTCAAGCAAAGCCAAAGGTAAAAGTGTGCTTTTTCCAGCTCCCGGAGGAGCTTGCACGATCAATGTGTTGTTGGTATTCAGTTCTTGTATGACCTGTGGAATAATTTCCCTTACGGGTAGGTCTATTGAAAATGGATCAAAGTTCAAATCTTATTTTTTTGTAGCAAAGGTAAAATTTCAAGTCATAATAACAAAAATTCTTAGCATACCTCGGCATCTGATTGCGGCTAAATATACTAAGAACATTTTTTTGCCACTAAGTGACGCAAGGGATCGCAAAGGGGGAATTGTTATTCATATTTTTTAAAGAATCTTAGCGTACCTCAGCGTTCCCTTTCGGCTAAAACAGCTAAGAAGGTTTTGCCACTAAGTAACGCGAGGGTTCGCAAAGGGGGGATTGTTATTCATTTTATTATATAAATCTTTGCTTACCTCAGCGTTCCCTTGCGGCTAAAACAGCTAAGAAGGTTTTGCCACTAAGTGACGGAAGGATTCATAAAGAGGGAATTGTTATTCATTTTATTATATAAATCTTTGCGTATCTCAGCGTTCCCTTGCTGATAAAATAACTAATAAGGTTTTACCGCTAAGTAACGCGAGGGTTC
>NZ_JAKZGS010000013.1:8840-133587 GCF_022549695.1 Belliella calami
TTCGCAAAGGGGGGATTGTTATTCATTTTATTATATAAATCTTTGCGTATCTCAGCGTTCCCTTGCTGATAAAATAACTAATAAGGTTTTGCCGCTAAGTAACGCGAGGGTTCGCAAAGGGGGGGGGGTTATTCATTTTATTTTAAAAATCTTTGCGTACCTCAGCGTTCCCTTGCGGCTAAAACAGCTAAGAAGGTTTTGCCGCTAAGTGGCGCAAGGATTCGCAAAGGGGGAATTGTTATTCATATTTTTTAAAAATCTTTGCGTACCTCAGCGTTCCCTTGCGGCTAAAATAACTAATAAGGTTTTGCCGCTAAGTGACGCAAGGGATCGGAAAGGGGGAATTGTTATTCATTTTATTTAAAAATCTTTGTGTACCTCAGCGTTCCCTTGCGGCTAAAATAACTAAGAAGGTTTTGCCGCTAAGTGACGGAAGGATTCATAAAGAGGGAATTGTTATTCATTTTATTATATAAATCTTTGCGTATCTCAGCGTTCCCTTGCTGATAAAATAACTAATAAGGTTTTGCCGCTAAGTAACGCGAGGGTTCGCAAAGGGGGGATTGTTATTCATTTTATTATATAAATCTTTGCGTATCTCAGCGTTCCCTTGCTGATAAAATAACTAATAAGGTTTTGCCGCTAAGTAACGCGAGGGTTCGCAAAGGGGGGGGGGGTTATTCATTTTATTTTAAAAATCTTTGCGTACCTCAGCGTTCCCTTGCGGCTAAAACAGCTAAGAAGGTTTTGCCGCTAAGTGACGCAAGGGTTCGCAAAGGGGGAATTGTCATTCATTTTATTATAAAAATCTTTGCGTACCTCAGCTTTCCCTTTCGGCTAAAACAGCTAAGAAGGTTTTTGCCGCTAAGTGACGCAAGGGTACGCAATGGGGAAATTATTAATCACATTATTTTTAAAATCTTAGCGTACCTCAGCGTTCCCTTGCGGCTAAAACAGCTAAAAAGGTTTTGCCACTAAGTAACGCGAGGGTTCGCAAAGGGGGAATTGTTATTCATTTTATTTAAAAATCTTTGCGTACCTCAGCGTTCCCTTGCGGCTAAAATAACTAAGAAGGTTTTGCCGCTAAGTGACGCAAGGGATCGCAAAGGGGGAATTGTTATTCATATTTTTTAAAGAATCTTAGCGTACCTCAGCGTTCCCTTGCGGCTAAAACAGCTAAGAAGGTTTTGCCACTAAGTAACGCGAGGGTTCGCAAAGGGGGGATTGTTATTCATTTTATTATATAAATCTTTGCGTACCTCAGCGTTCCCTTGCGGCTAAAATAACTAAGAAGGTTTTGCCGATAAGTGCCGCTAGGATTCGCAAAGGGGGGATTGTTATTCGTTTTATTTTAAAAATCTTAGGTAATTCAAAACCACTTTGCGGCAACAAAATCTCTAAGATTTTAATTGCCGCAAAGTAATTCAAGCTTTTATAGATTTGTAAGTTTTCAATTTTAATTTAAATTTTCAAAATTGACTATTATTCAACCCTTGCAGCTGCTCTTCCATATTCCCAACGAACTTCGAAGCCTCCTTCAGTCACTTCGTATACCAATCTTTCTTCCATTTTAGAACTTTGTCCAGATGGAACACTTACTCGTAAAGCATCTTCTGCATCGTCATAAGAATAAGAGCCCCATTGTTTTGCTACTTTATTGAAGATGAAAGTAGATTCCATTTCTCCTGGAATTACAAAGAAACTGTATTTTCCTGCAGGTAAATCCTTACCTTGGATTTTGACATCTTTGCTAAATTCAATCGTGGTAGCGTCATTTGCTCCTGCTCTCCATACCTGACCTAAAGGTACCAAATCACCCCAGATGGTTCTGCCTTTCACAGCTGGGCTGCTATAGTTGATGGTGATTTTTGAACCATTGATTTCCCCTTCGGCTGTTTTTGCTGGACTAGGCTTTTCATCTTGCGCATTTGCAAAAAGACATACTGTAGCAAACAATAAGGTCAACAAGCCAAATTTTTTAAAGATTGATCTTTTCATATAATTTATTTGAGTTTATAATGAGTTATTTAAACTGTTGAAATTTAGTCTGTTTTATTATTTATAACAAGATAAAATTTCACACTTCATATTTGATCTCATATTTTCACCCAAATTTGCTTTCTGTGGCTTTCAATAATCCTTTCACAAATCAAAAGTTCTCTAAGTCCATCTTTGAAAGTTGGGAAAGTTGGCGCTGATGGTTGTTTTCCTTCTCTTACAGCAGCATATACTTCTTTGAACATTTGTTTTGAGGTATCAGGAAATCCTTCGTTGTGCCCGCCGGGAAAACTTATCAATCTTGCCGCTTCTGTAGAAAAAAGAGCAGGATCTTTCATCAAATGCTGATTTGCTGATTCTCTCTTTCCAATCCACATTTCGTTTGGTTTTTCTGAACACCATTCAAAATTTGATTTACTTCCAGCGATCTCTATGTTTAGGCGGTTTTTTCTTCCAGCATTTACTTGGGACACTGTTACAGAACCTTTGTTTCCATTGTCAAATCTCAAAAGAACTGTAGCGTGATCCTCCGTATTGATTGGAACCTCTGCATAATCAGATGGACTGAGCATCTTGCCTGAGTAAGTTTCAATTGGTTTCAAGGGCTTCAACCTTGTCTTATGCACTGTAGAGAAATCAGCTAAAACTTCAGTTATTTTCAACCCCGTCACATACTCAGTCAAGTCCAGCAAATGTGATCCTATATCAGCTATTGCTCTAGAGTCTCCAGATTTATCAGGCTCCAATCTCCAGTTATAATCAGTTTGCAAAAATAACCAATCCTGAAGATAAGAACCCATAATGCTATAAATATCACCCAATTCACCATTTTCTCGCATGGTCTTCATTTGTCTCACCATCGGGTAATAGCGGAGATTGAAATGCACGGCATTCACGAGACCTTTTTCTTCGGCTAATGCTACAAGCTCTTCTGCTTCTTCAATCTTTGTTGCAAGTGGTTTTTCACAAACTACATGCTTGCCTGCTAACAAAGCCGCTTTAGATTGGGAGTAATGAAGAAAATTTGGCGTACAAATATGGACTACATCTATTTCAGGATTTTGAAGCATTTCTTCAAAAGTATATGCATTTGGAATTCCAAGAATGGCTGCTTTTTCTCTTGCCAAATCAATATTGACCTCACAAAGAGCAACTACTTCAATGTTTGGCAATCTTCTCAATGCTTCCAGATGAGCTGGCCCTATAAATCCAGTACCAACGATTGCAGCTTGTATTTTTTTCATATTAAGGTTTGATAGTTTGTAAATTGAATTGATTTTAAAAAATAAATATAAGCCAAGTTCTTTTTTTAACCTTTAAATCTCCACATTTTCTTCAACCAGCGATTAATTTCAATAGATAATTTTAGAAGATTAAAATAGACATGGGATAAGAGATTAAGAAGTTACAGTCGATTATTAAATTTATAAGGCTTTCCATTTAAATTTCAATACTGCGGTTTATAAAAAAAAACGGCAACAAAATATGAACTGGCTTAGTTTGAAAATTATAATTGCTTAAATTGATATACTGAATAAATCAAAATAAACTATGGCAAACTATAATCTCCGAATAAACGGTAAGAAGTATGAAGTAGATGTAGAAGAGGACACCCCTTTGCTATGGGTGCTGCGAGATCATCTTGGACTAGTTGGAACCAAATACTCCTGTGGCATAGCACAATGTGGAGCTTGTACAGTTCATATCAATGGAGAAGCTACATTTTCTTGCGTTCTGCCTGTTTCGAGTATAGGAGATGATAAAGTGACTACGATAGAAGGACTCTCAGAAGATGGAGATCATCCTGTACAAAATGCATGGAACGAGATAGATGTAGCACAATGTGGCTATTGCCAAGCTGGTCAAATCATGAATGCAGCTTCATTTTTGAATAAAAACCCGAAGCCGACATTAGACGAAATAGATGACGCCATGAATAGGAATATTTGTCGTTGCGGTACCTATCATAAAATCAGAGAAGCAGTTGCCTTAGCTACAAAAACTAAATAACCATGGCAGATATATCAAAAACAAACAGACGTGATTTCCTTAAGTTGGCAGCTACTGCGACTGGAGGATTGTTTATTGGTTTCTATTGGTCGGGCTGTGATTCACCAAAGATGCAAGTTCTTAGCAATGAAGAAATACTTGCAAAAGTTACAGATTTCAACAGTTTTCTCTCTATCACACCCGATGGCGATATAGTCATCTATTCACCGAATCCCGAATTGGGACAAAATATAAAAACATCATTTCCGATGGTGGTTGCAGAGGAATTGGATGCAGATTGGGCAAGGGTCAGGGTTTTGCAAGCTAATTTGGATACTGATAAATTTGAAAGACAGTTGACGGGTGGATCAGGTGCGATGCCTCATTCTTGGGAAAGATTGAGAAAAGCTGGTGCAACAGCAAGAGATCTTCTTTTGACTGCTGCGGCAACACGTTTAGAAGTAGATAAAAATTCACTCACTACAGAAAAAGGGGTGATTTACCATAAATCAAGTGGTAAAAAACTTAATTATGGGGAAGTGGTCCTAGATGCAGCACAGTTGGAAGCTCCTGAAGAAGTGATTTTCAAGGATCCAAAGGATTTCAAAATCATAGGAACTCCAATCAAAAATGTGGACAATAAGGACATTTTTACTGGGAAACCACTTTTCGGATTGGATTTTTACAGAGAAGGTATGCTTCATGCAATGGTACAAAGACCACCTTTTGGCATGAAAATCAAATCTGTAGATGATTCAGAAGCGCGTAATGTTTCAGGAATCCAAGAGGTATTTGTATATGATAATAATGTTGCACTTGTTGGATCCTCTACTTGGCCGATAATGAAAGCCAAAAAGCTCCTGAAAATCTCATATGAACCTGAAGGGAATGTAGAAAGCACAGCCGATCACGATCGCATTTTCAAAGAACTCTTGGATTCCAAAGATGCAAGAGTGATGCGTGAGGATGGTAATGTGGAAGTTGCATTCAAAAATGCATCAAAAGTTATCACGAGTGAGTACCAGTGCCCATTTTTATCCCATTCACCAATGGAGCCGATGAATTTTTTCGCCCACGTAAAAGAAGATCATGTGGAGCTAATAGGTCCTACACAGACTCCAGATTCAGCTCGAGTACAAACGGCGGATTTATTGGGTATTCCAAAAGAAAATATTAGTGTAGAAATAACAAGACTTGGTGGTGGATTTGGTAGAAGATTGAGAGCTGATTATGTATTAGAAGCTGTGCAAATTTCCAAAAAGATGAATGCTCCAGTGAAGGTGACATGGAGTAGGGAAGATGATATGACCGGTGGAGCTTATAGGCCTGCGGTTAGGTATAGATTTTCTGCAGCTTTGGATGTAGAGGGAAATATGATAGGTTACAAACTCAGAGGGGTAGGTATGAATGCCGGAAACTCTGTAAGGCAGGACAATTTCCCTTCAGGAGCGGTTGAAAACGTCTTGATCGAAAATGTCAATTATGAATCTTCGGTAACAACCAATGCTTGGAGAGCGCCTATTACTAATTTCTTGGCTTATGCTGAACAATCATTCTTAGACGAAGTTGCACATGAAGTTCAAAAAGATCCTGTTAAGTTTAGATTAGACCTTTTACAAAAAGCAAAAAGCTCACCTGTAGGGTCGGTAAACTATGATGTGGATAGAATGATCGGAGTGATTAAAGATGTGGCTGAAAAGTCAAATTGGGGTAAAAATAGCAATGTAAAACAAGGATTCTCAGTTTACTTTTCCCACAGATCTTATGTCGCTCAGGTAGCTAATATAGAAATGGAAAACAATCAGCCAGTTCTCAAAAAAATCATCGCAACTACTGACTGTGGTATCGTAGTCAACCCAACTGGAGCAAACCACCAAGTAAGAGGTGGGATAGTAGATGGGATGGGGCATGCGATGTTTGGAAACCTGACATTCGAAAATGGACTTCCAAAACAGAAAAACTTTGATTCATACAGGCTGATAAGGATGAAGGAAGTTCCTGAGGTTGAATTGCATTATGTAGATAGTGGCTATGACCCAACAGGTTTGGGAGAACCAGCTTTACCACCTACTGGAGGAGCTATTGCTAATGCAATTTTTGCAGCTACAGGCAGAAGACTAAGAAGTCAGCCTTTTGTAGAGCAAAAAGAGTATTCAGATATGAATTTGGAGATTAGGAGAGGTTAAGTGATACTTTAGGTGAGTACCAAGAGATATAAAGCTAGATGCAAAATAAAAAAGTGATACCACAGAGTCATATCGAATAAAGTAAAATGTCTATCCGCATTTTTACGGAACAATCTACTCAAGTTCGATATGACTTTGTAAAAAAAGAAGGATATCGAAGGTCTTCTAGATGAAGATTGATAATAGATTTCTTTGAGATAGAAAAAAATACCAATTATTTCTATTTCAAATTTCATCCATTCCTCTTTCGGGAAAAAATGGCCCAATTAACTTGATTTCATTTTTCTCTTTTGAAATCTCAAAATTAATCTGAATTTCGTCTCTTTTCGTGTCGTGGATATTCAGACATGCATTGTAATGAACTAAATCAAAGTCTAATTTGAACTTACCATGGTTTTCATCGAGAAAATCTATATTATCTTTCAATCTTGCATTCTCTGCCAATGCGCCTTCCTTTTTGAAGTAATAAGAAAGAAAAATCCCAAGTTCCTTGTGCTCTCGTTCTAAAATAATTTTGAGTTCTTGTTCTTTTATAATTTTACCAGATTCTAATTTGAAAATCCAAGTTTCTTGCATAATTCGGAATTGTTTGATTTTTTTACTGAAATTTGAAGTAAATATTTGTTGGAGATTAAATTTAAAACAGTGCACTTATCAGAATAATTCAATGCTGAATTTTTATAAACATTGAATTGAATGAACTTCTATTTAATAGTATTCTACCAGGATATTAAGTCAAAAAAATTTTAGGATAAACTTTGCAATTTATAGACTAAAATGAAAACTTAAGCACTTTAAGAATAACACAATATAAGTGAGTCAATAAAAATTTTTAAAACTCATTAATTCTCAAATACAATTATCCAAATATTAAACTATTCAAATGAATTATCCGATTTACCTTGATTATAATGCTACAACTCCTTGTTCAGATGAAGTAGTAAGTGCGATGATTCCATATTTTTCTCATCACTATGGAAATGCAGCAAGCAAAAGTCATCCTTTTGGTTGGATGGCTGAAAATGCTGTTGAACATGCAAGGGAATGTATTGCATCAATGATAGGTGCGAGAACAAAAGAGATTATCTTTACCTCTGGTGCTACTGAAGCCATCAATCTTGCAATAAAAGGGGTTTTTGATCACTATGGAGATGAAAGACAGCATTTTATCTCTTGTCAAACAGAACATAAAGCCGTAATTGACACCCTAAAAAGTATAGAAGAAAGAGGAGCAGAGATTACTTTTTTGCCCGTAGATTCTCAAGGACAAATTGATTTGATTGAACTAGAGTCAAGTATTAGGCCATATACGAAAATGATAGCTTTGATGTGGGCTAACAATGAAACTGGTTTAATTCATCCTATCGATAAGATTGCAAAAATAGCAGAGAAGCATCAGGTAATATTTTTCACAGATGCTGTTCAAGCTGCAGGAAAGTTGCCAATCAATGTTTCTGGAATCCATATGCTGGCACTATCCGGACATAAAATTTACGGACCGAAAGGGGTAGGTGCACTTTACATTAGACATAATCATGAACTACCGAAACCTGTTTCACAAATAGTTGGAGGCGGTCATGAAAAAGGTTTTCGAAGTGGCACACTCAATGTGCCTTCCATTGTAGGATTTGGTAAAGCCGCTGAATTAGCAGATAGTCATTTTAAAGAACGTTTTGAAAAAATTGGAAGTTTAAGGAATCATTTAGAAAAGGGTATATTGGAAATTGAAGGAACGACTTTGAACAGTGGTCAAACAAATAGGTTGAACAACGTTTCCAATATTTCATTTCAGGGAATTGAAGGAGAAGACTTGCTTCGTGAACTTAATCGTGAAGTTGCAGTGAGCTCAGGTTCAGCTTGTACCAGCATTTCTCCAAAGCCATCTCATGTATTGGCTGCAATGGGAATTGATTCTGATTTGGCAAGAGCATCAGTTCGATTTAGCATAGGAAAAACAACTACCAAAGAAGAAATTAATAGTGTCATTTCCATCGTCAAAGAAGTAGTAGGAAGATTAAAGTGATATATTTCATAATCAAAAACACGGCACAGTTGTAGAATTTCACAGAAAATAAATTGGCTAACCTAAGATTCAAAATCCAATACAAAAGACAAGTTTTTCCAATCTTACAATCTACCATGAAGAACAAGTATTTTCATTCTCAAAGACTCAAATCTTCCCAATAGCCTTCAGAACAATTTCAATCAATTCAGCTTTTTTGCTATTTTCGATCCATCTAGTTACGATCACAAGATCATTTTCTGGATCAACATAAATCATGTTAGTCCCAGCACCAAGATGAAAGAAAGCTGACTCTGGAGCAGCTGGAATTTCTTTTTTGTCTGTGTTGAGAAAATAATTCATAAATCCATAATTTGTTTGAACAGCAGTAGGAGTAAGTGATTTTTCTATCCATGACTTAGAAATTATTTGATTCCCATTCCAATTTCCCATGTTTAAAGTCAAATAGCCAAACCTTGCTTGATCGTATGCAGAAATAAACATTCCACCTCCCCAATGGGATCCTCCGCTTACAGCTTGCATAATTTGTCCATCGATGATCACAAAAGAATTTTCATAGCCTGTCCATCTCCAAGTTGGTGATGCGCCAATTTTATCCATTACATATTCTTTTAAAACTACCGGAAGAGGTTTTCTCCAGACATTCATAGTTGCAAGTGCGAGAACGTTCACTCTTGTGTCGTTGTATTTGTAAACTGTACCTGGTTCATTTCTTTCTCTATCCAGCCAAGTAGAAGAATTCCCTTGTGGACGATCTGCCCAGTCAGGTTTCCCCCAAAGAGTTCCTTCCCAATTTGAAGTTTGGCGGAGAAGATGTTCCCAAGTAATTTTCTTGTTGTGATCTGAATCAAAAAGCTCAAAGACATCTTCACTATTTACATGATCAGCTTTGTTCATCAAAATTTTGTAGGGATCATAGGGTATAATTGGCGCCATGTATGGATAGACTAAATCTTTTTCATTTTTTATCAATCCCTGATCCACAGCCAAACCAACAGTTGTGGAAAGAATACTTTTGGCAACGCTAAATGTTAGGTCTACACGCCTTGGGTCTCCCCATTCTGCTATGACATAACCTTTGTAGATCACCAATCCCGTAGCAGATCCTCTTTCTTTCATGGGGCCGATAGGGAATCCAAAAGGTTCACGTCCAAAAGCACTTTGATAATGTGCCATTTTCAGGTTTTTATCAGCATTGCTCTCTGTATTAATCGCAAAATCAATGGCTTCTTTTAATAGCTCATGATCAACTTTTAGTTCTGAAGGCTCTTTTTTGATCCAAGAATCGGTATCAGGAAAGTACCTTTTTTGTGAAAAACTATAGAAGGAAACGAATAGAAAGAAGGCGAGTAGGAAGGACTTTGATTTCATATAGAAGCGTTTGAAATGAAATTTAGATGGAAAAGGAACATCATCAAAAGATTTTTACAGGATAATCCAGATATGAGTTTAATTGGTAAGATTTAAAACTTAATTTAGAATTGCGAAACAATTTGAGTTGAATTTGGTCTATTTGTTAAACAACAGCAGAAAAAAAAGTATGAAAGTTATTGTTATTGGAGCCGGCATATCTGGACTTATCGCTGCTTATGAACTAGAGCGAGCTGGGATTAGTCCAATTTTATTGGAAGCATCAGATAGAGTTGGAGGAAAAGTTACGACTGATGAAGTAGATGGATTTTTATTGGATAGAGGTTTTCAGGTTCTCCTCACAGCCTATCCTGAGGCCAAAAGGTATTTGGATTTTGAACTGTTAAAGCTTAAGAAATTTGATCCTGGAGCAATAATTTTGAATCCAGGGAATTCATTTACCATTCAAGATCCGATGAGACAGCCAACGGCGATTTTGGGTATGGCTTTTTCTCCTGTAGGTACTTTATTTGACAAACTGAAGATTTTCAAGCTCAATAGGGAATTGAAGAAAAAAACAATTGATGAGATTTTTGAGTCACAAAATATCTCTACAATTTCATATCTCAAGGAATACGGGTTTTCGGACAAAATTATCGAGAATTTTTTCAAGCCATTTTTCAAAGGTATTTTTCTGGAAAACGAGTTGAGCACATCTTCAAGGATGTTTCAATTTGTTTTCAAAATGTTTGGAGAAGGCTTTGCTGCAATTCCTGAAGGTGGGATGAAGATGATTTCAGAACAATTGAAGGAAAAATTACAGCAAACAGATTTAAGGTTAAATACAGCTGTTAAAAAGATTGAAGGCCATCAAGTAGTATTGGAAAATGGGGAAATTCTTCAAGCTGACAAAATCATCATAGCCAGCCGTCCAGATAAGATTTTGGCACAAATGCAAGGGCAATTGAAGCCATACAGATCTGTTTATAATATGTATTTTTCTCTTGAGAAATCTTTTTTGGCAAGACCGATTATTGGTTTGATTCCTGATGATAAGTTTCTGATTAATAACTTGGTATTTATGACTGATTTAAGTAAAGTCTACAGTAAAAATGGAAAAGCTTTACTGTCTGTTTCGGTTGTAAAAAATGTAGAAACACCCGCAAGTCTGGAAAAATTGGTAAGTGTAGAGTTGGAAGCGCTTTCCGGAATCAGCTCAGAATATTTTAAGCATATCAAGACCTATAAAATCAATGAAGCTTTACCAGATGTAGATGATATGAAATCAAATTTACCCTTTACAAATTCAAAAATTTACGATCATATATTTCTTGCAGGGGATTATTTGCTAAATGGCTCTATCAATGCAGCAATGACTTCGGGAAGAAAAGCTGTAGAAGCAATGTTACTCACCACACAAGATAGACACTAATTGAAAAAGACAATCGCAATAGCGGGAGCAGGGGGCTACGTAGGAAGATGGTTTATCAACCAATTCAAAGATAAATACAATATCATTGCACTAAGTCGAAGAGAAGCCATTTCCAATCCTGATCCCGGAGTGGAATGGAGAAGTGTAGAATTGTATTCTATCACATCTACAATCGAAGCCTTGAAGGGTGTTGATTATGCTATTTATTTGATTCACTCTATGAGTGCTTCCACAAGGTTGAATCAAGGGAGTTTTGAAGATACAGATTTATTGTTGGCAGATAATTTCTCAAGGGCAGCTGAGAGCAATGGGATCAAACAAATCATCTACTTGGGAGGAATTCTCCCTAAAGAAGTCGAGGAAGTCGAGATGTCCAAACATTTACGGAGTAGGCTAGAAGTAGAGCAAACATTGGGGCAGCGGGGAATTCCTGTGACAGCGCTACGTGCGGGAATTGTGGTAGGTCCAGGTGGATCTTCTTTTCAGATGATTTACAATTTGGTCAAACGCCTGCCTGTCTTGGTTTGTCCAAAGTGGACACTCTCCAATACCCAGGCCATTTCTTTGAGGGATACACTGACTATCATCGACACTTGTATTGGAAATGAAGAAGTCTATGGAAAATCCTTCGAAATTGGAAATCCTGAATTGCTGACCTATAAATCTATGCTAGAGCAAACGGCAGAGATCATGAAGGTGAAACGACTCGTATTTTCGGTTCCAGTTTTTTCTGTCGGTTTCTCAAAATTGTGGGTGAGTTTTTTTGGAAAAAGTCCCAAAACACTTGTTTACCCACTTGTAGAAAGTTTGAAACATACCTTGACGGTTGGAAAAGATTTGGAATTTAATGTTAGGGAAATAGACTACTTAAGTTACAAGGAAAGTGTCGCAATCGCGATTGATCCGACGATTTCTCTTCCACCACTACCTAAATTCAAAAATAAACAAGAAGTCAAAAATACTGTACGGAGTATACAAAGGATGCCCAATACAAGACATCACAGTGCGCTTTGGATTGCAAATAGATACAAGATTTGGTTGCCATTTTTCTTCAGGTTTTTGATTAGGGCTCAGGCAAACGAGAAAGGTGATATTAGTTTTCACTTGTTGAATATCGAAAAGCCGATGCTACAGCTAACTTGGATACCTGATAGAAGTGATATTAAAAGACAACTTTTTTATATTACAGGAGGATGGTTGGTAAAGCGGTTCGATTATGGATGGTTGGAATTTAGAGAGGTATTAGGCGGAAAATTTATGATTTCGGCAATTCATGAATTTGTACCACGGCTTCCGTGGCTTCTTTACATCAATACGCAAGCGAGGGCACATTTATTCGTGATGAATAATTTCAAGAAATATCTTGTAAAATTTAAAGATTAGAAGTTTGGGCTATCCCAACCAAACATTTCGTAAATTACAGAAGATTTAACCCAATTTTGATTAAATATAAATATGAAAACTTTGACTTTCAATAATGGTGATAAAATACCAGTCTTAGGTTTAGGAACGTGGAAATCTAAGCCAGGAGAAGTTTATCAAGCCGTATTATGGGCGATTGAGGCAGGATATAGGCATATTGATTGTGCAGCAATATATAATAATGAAAAAGAAGTCGGTGCAGCATTGAAAAAAGCAATGACTGATGGATTGGTAAAAAGGGAAGATCTTTTTGTTACTTCAAAGCTCTGGAATGATTGTCATAGAAAAGAGGATGTCAAAAAAGGTTTTCTAAAGAGTTTATCGGATTTACAGTTGGATTATGTCGATTTATATTTAATTCATTGGCCTATCAGTTTCAAAAAAGGAGTAGGCTTTGCAGAGAACAGAGAGCAATATTTCACTTACTCAGATGTGCCTTTGAGCCAAACCTGGCAAGGAATGCAAGGTCTGAAATCTGAAGGATTGACCAAACATATTGGCATGTCCAATTTCAATATTTCAAAGTTAAAAGAAGTATTGGCAATAGGTGGGGATGGTCCTGAAATGAATCAAGTAGAAATGCACCCTTTTCTGAGGCAAGAAAAGCTTGTTGAGTTTTGTAAATCAAACAATATTTTGATGACTGCTTATTCACCTCTTGGTTCAGGAGATAGGTCAACATCTTCAAAAAAAGCAGACGAGCCAAAGTTATTTGAGAATGAAATCATTTTATCGATTGCCTCAAAATACGAAGTAAATCCTGCAGCAGTATTAATAGCCTTTTCTACAAATAGAGACATAGCTGTTATTCCAAAATCAGTTAATCAGGAAAGAATAATCCAAAATTTCCATTCTGGAAATTTGATACTTGATAAAGGAGATTTGGATCAATTGTTGCAAATAAAAGATCAATATAGATTTATTGACGGGACTTTTTTCACTGGTACGAAAAGTCCCTATACATTGAGTGATCTTTGGGAATCAGATTGATTTTTGAATTTATCGATTGAAATTTTTCAATAGGAAATCAATCATTCTATTGTAGAAACAAGGAAAGTTTAGGCTCGCCGACATGTAACTTTCAATTAAGGACCAAAATATTATGATCAAAAAACTAAAAAAGCTTACCTTTTTTCAAATTATCATTGACAGTGTAAAGGATTTTGGAAAAAGTGATTCCATGAGTTTTGCGGCAAGTACCGCATTTTATACAATTTTTAGTATGCCTGCTTTATTAATTATAATATTGAATATAGGCACTGCATTCTATCAAGAATCAGAAATTCAGGAGGAAATTATTCTTCAAGTGGAAAATCTTGCAGGAAAAGAAAGTGCTGCGACTTTAGCAGACATTATGTCCAATTTCACGATGCAAAGTGAGGGAGTTTTGTCAAATTTTATCGCATTTGGAATACTTGCATTTAGTGCCACAACTGTTTTTGTGAGTTTACAGAATGCTATAAACCATATATGGCACATTAAGGCAAAACCTGAAAAAGGACTTTTGAAATTTGCAATTAATAGACTTTTAAGTTTTTCTATGGTTGCATCTATAGGGTTTATCTTATTGGTTTCACTCGTTTTGGACGCATTGATTATTGTGATTTTCAATTATTTCAGTGAATTCCTTGAGTCGATTGCCGTAATACTTGCTTCGGTCGGCCATATAATTATTGCCCAAGGAATCTTGGTGGCTGTATTTGCATTGATGTACAAAATCCTTCCAGATGCCAAAGTTAGATGGAAAGACACATGGACAGGTGCATTTGTCACAATGCTGCTCTTTGCATTGGGCAAGTATCTGATCGGGATATACATGGGGAATTCAAATCTTGGATCTGCTTATGGCACCGCAGGATCACTTGTAGTGTTATTGATTTGGGTTTATTACTCAGTGGTAATTTTCTTATTTGGAGCACAAATAACCTATTATATCGCTGAAAAAGTAGGGAAAGGTGTTATTCCTTATCCTCAGGCTGTTAAAGTTGAATTAAGAGAAATATCCCAAGAGGATGGATCTGAAAAACCCGTAGATAGGTAATTAAGCTAGTATCCAAAAAAAGGATCTTAGTATTTCCGAGTTTACTGAAAATCAGTTTCAATTCGAAATTACTAAGATCCTTTCCTATGATCAGCTATTTTATAGAAACAAAAAACTTCCAGATTTTATCCTATCTGATTCTTTTAATAAAAAGAGAATCAACTAAATCTAAAAAGTTTGAGGATTTTAGCTGAAAAATGTCATCAAACCTTGAATTTTCTTGTCCAATGATTCTTCAACAGCTCTATATGCGTCACGATTTGGAAGCTTTTCATTTACAGAGAAGTAGTATTTGATTTTAGGTTCTGTACCGGATGGTCGTGCAGAAATTTTGCTACCATCTTCCAAATAAAACTGAATCACATTTGATTTATCCATCTCCAATACTGACTCTGTATTGTTTTTTAGATCAAATACTTTACTTTCTTTTACATCAACTATTTTGACAACTTTCACACCGTTGATTTCACTTGGTTTATCATTACGATATCCAGCCATCAAAGCTTGAATTTGCTCAGCCCCATCTTTACCTTTTTTAGTAACAGAGATCAGGTGCTCTTTGTAAAATCCATATTCCATATAGATTTCGGCTAACACATCTTGTACAGATTGACCTTTGGTCTTATAATATGCTACCAATTCGGCAAAAATTGCTGCAGCTGAATTTGCATCTTTGTCTCTTACAAAGTCACCAACCATGTAGCCATAGCTTTCTTCCCCACCAGCGATAAATTGCTTTTTACCTTCCAATTCTTTGATAATTGCAGCAATATTTTTGAATCCGGTAAGGACATTGTAACAAATCACATTGAATCCAGCACAAATTTCATTGATCAATTCAGTGGTCACAATGGTATTGACCATAAACTGATCTCCTGTTAATTTTCCATGCTCCCTCCATTTGCTCAACAAATAATAGGTGATCAGTGAACCTCCTTGGTTTCCATTCAATAGTTCGAATCCACCATTTCCATCAGGAACGCACGCTGCATACCTATCGCCGTCAGGATCACAAGCCAAGACCAATTCAGCATTTACTTTCTTACCCAATTCAATCGCCATGTTTAGCGCTTCTTTTTCTTCGGGATTAGGATAAATAACTGTAGGGAAATTTCCATCAGGTTCTGCTTGTTCTTTGACAATATGAATGTTTTCAAAACCATAAATCTTCAATGCAGCAGGTACAGTTTTTCCAGATGCTCCATGGATAGGGGAGAACACGATTGGCATATCTTTCTGCAACATGATTTCGTTCGGTGAAAGACTCATTTTTTTGACTTCATTGAGATATACGAAATCAAAATCAGTTTCAATAAATTCTATCAATGCGTCATTTTTGTTCCAATTGACATCATCTACTGAAGTGATTTTTTGTACTTCTGCAATGATATTTACGTCATGAGGAGCGACTACTTGACCTCCATCTGACCAATATGCTTTATAACCATTGTATTCCTTAGGGTTGTGAGAAGCTGTTACCATCACACCACTTTTACACCCAAAATGACGAATGGCAAAAGAAAGCATTGGCGTAGGCCTCATTTCTCGATAATATTTTACCTTGATACCATTAGCTGTAAAGACATTTGCCGTAGTGTCTGCAAACAAGGTGTTATTAATTCGACAATCGTGTGTTATTGCAACTGAGATCACTTCGCCAGGAAAGCATTTCAAAAGGTAGTTAGCCAGTCCTTGTGTAGCCATTGCTATGGTATAGACATTCATTCTATTGGATCCTACACCCATGACACCTCTCAATCCACCTGTGCCAAACTCCAAATCTCTATAGAAGGAATCTATCAATTCTGTATGGTCAGGCGATGCCAGCAACGCTTGGATATCTGATTTGCTTTTTGCATCAATATTACTGTTTAGCCAAGACTCTGCTTTGGCGATGATCATTGGATCTGTATTTGTCATTTTTGGAAAAAGTTTGAATGAATTTTAAATTTAGAAATTATAGCAGGAATGTAAAAGGTTTAAATGAATTTAACTTAGAAAAATAGCTTTTCTTACTAAGAGACATTCAAAATGAGATTCGAGACAAGAGGCAGAAGGCAAAAATTAGAAAAGCAAGACTTGCACTGAAAAGTCTGTTCCGTATCCTTATTGGAAGGCTTATGACATTATAATCTCAAACAAACATCCCTCAGCGTCTTTGCTCACTCCTTTGTCTGAAACAAACACCAAACAAAACTCAACATCCTTTACACCTTCTCAACCTTTGTGAGAAAAAAAACTCCGAGAAAAAATCCCCGGAGTTTATCATTTTACAAATTGCCTCTCAACTCTTGTTCTCTTTCTATAGCTTCAAACAGCGCTTTGAAATTACCTTTGCCAAAAGATTTTGCACCTTTTCTTTGAATGATCTCGAAAAATAGGGTAGGCCTATCCTGAATCGGTTTTGTGAAGATTTGGAGCAAATAACCTTCATCATCCCTGTCTACAAGGATATTGAGGTCTTTCAGAGGTTGGAGATCTTCATCGATTTCACCAACTCTGTCCAACAAATCATCATAATACGAGCTAGGTACTTCCAAGAACTCAACGCCTCTTTTTCTCAATTCGGTTACTGTATGGACAATATCATCGGTTGCAATAGCCATATGTTGCACACCAGCACCATTGTAAAAATCAAGGTATTCCTCTATTTGTGATTTTTTCTTTCCTTCAGCAGGTTCATTAATCGGAAATTTGATATAGCCATTTCCGTTGGAGACTACTTTGGACATCAATGCAGAATACTCAGTAGAGATATCATTGTCATCAAATGTGATCAACAATTTGAAACCCATGACATCTTCATAGAATTTCACCCATTTGTTCATCTCACCCCAGCCTACGTTTCCAACACAATGGTCGATGTATTTCAGGCCGATTGATGTGGGTTTATATTCGCTTTTTCTAGGTTTATATCCAGGTAGGAAGATACCTTTGTAATTTTTTCTTTCCACAAAAGTGTGGATAGTTTCTCCATATGTTCTGATTGATGCTATTTTGACTTCACCATTTTCATCAGAAATTATTTGTGGTTCTGAATAGGATTCAGCACCTCTGGAGGTTGTTTCTTTCCATGATTTTTCTGCATCATCTACCCAAAGAGCCAGTACTTTGACTCCGTCACCATGTTTTTTGATATGGTCAGCGATTGGGTGATCTTGGTGAAGCGGTGATGTTAACACAAGTCTGATTTTGTCCTGTTTCAAAACATAAGAAGCTCTGTCTTTGATGCCAGTCTCTGGACCTGCATAAGCGATCAGCTCATAGCCAAAAGCATATTGATAATAAAGTGCTGATTGCTTTGCGTTTCCTACATATAACTCGATGTAGTCTGTCCCTAACAATGGGAGAAAATCTTGTTCCATTTTTCTAAGAATTTGGGTTTATACTAATACTACAAAGATAAAAAAATATACTTAGGAGTGGGGGAATCTATTTAAAGATTAGAAAATTTCAAGATTGGAAAATTGGCTGGCGCAACGATCTAAGATCGCTTTAATCTCTTTGTACATTATACTTTGTACTTCGTACAGATTTAAGATTAGAAAATTTCAAGATTGGAAAATTGGCTGACGCAACGATCTAAGATCGCTCTAATCTCTATGTAAATTATACTTTTTACTTTGATCTTCGTAAACTTTTAAGCTTGTCCATTTTTGTTTGTAAATAGGAATAAGATGGCTAAAAACAAATAGGTTATAGCCCAGTCTTGATGGCCAATAGCAGTCAGTGAAAAATAAACTGTTGCGTACCAAACTGGAAGTCCTACCAAACCTATGACAAACTTAAAAGTTGCAATAAATGCAATATCCTTTACCTTGGGAGACATCCACAACCAAATCCAGTAGATTGGAAGGTGAAAAAGTTTCATAAGTTTGTTTCGCAGATATGGTTTTTTCACCTTCTTTGATGGCTGTTCAATACTTGTTTTTTGATTCAAAAAACCTGAAACAGCTTGTGGTGAAGTGATGTCAATTTTATGGTCAATCAGTGATTGTAAATCTTTATGATAGCTATGTTCTGGTATTTCTACAATCAATGGTGCAAGTGAGGCAGAGGTAGTTTTAATCAATGCGTCATGATTGGGGAAATATACTTTTGGGTCAATCACTTTCCCAAAGCTGATTCGAACATTCGTTCCAGAATGATTGTGATTGCTATAATTGATAGCGACTGGAAGTATTACCAAATCCAAGGCGTCATTTTTTTCAAGCGCTTGAAATGCAATTCGAGAGAACCCTTTTTTCAAAGATCTCAAGTTTCTTAAGGTGCTATGACTCCCTTCTCCAAAGATCAACATTGTTCCTTTTTTCAACAGAACATTCACACTTTTGTCAAAAGTGACCTGATTTTTCTCCATGTTTTTGACCCCGTCCCTTACTCGATAGATTGGAAACATTTGGATAAAATCTAAAAGCTTGGCAACAAATGGACTTCCAAAGACTGAAGCTCTTGTCAAAAAATATGGTTTTAAGCCTGCATGCGTGGCCAAGAGTAGAGGGTCAATCAATGCATTTTGGTGATTGCTAACAATTAATACAGCTTTTCCTTTTGGGATGTTACTCTTTCCTTCTACATATATTTTTTTATAATATATGTTTAGTGCAATTTTGACAATTATCCTCAGAAATTCGTTGACAATATATTTCATGTATTAAAGATGATGATCTGTAGATGGATTTATATTGAATTCTTCCATAGAAACGCAATACTCATTCCTGAAATGATGTGCCAAATTCCCCACCATGCAGCAATAATAGCCATTCCTCCCAAACCATCAAAATAGGTGAATATCAAAACTAAACCTAATCCTGAGTTTTGTATTCCTGTCTCTATAGTTAATGTCTTGGTATCGGGCAAGTTGAGCTTGAAAAATTTTGCCAAAGAGTACCCAGAAAAAAGAGCCAAGAAATTATGCCCTAATACCCAAAGGAAAATCAATCCAATAAACTGGATAAATAGCTGGTAGTTACCAAAAAATGCTATCCCAACAAATCCTGCAAAAATCAAAATACTTAATGGTTTAAGGATTTTGGTCGCTTTATTACTCCAAGTCGGGAATTTTTTATTTATCAGGATTCCTAGAATCAATGGAACTCCAAGAATGAGTGCTACAGTTTGGAAAATGTCTAAGTATTCGAGGTTGATTTCCCGAAGAATCTTTGCTGTAGGATCGTAAATACTAGACCAAAACTTAAAGTTGAATGGGGTAAGAAATATAGAGAAAAGGGTAGAAAAGGCTGTCAAGCTTACAGAAAGTGCCGAATTTCCTTTTGCTAGGTGGCTTATAAAATTGGAGACATTTCCACCTGGACAAGCTGCCACCAAAAACATCCCTAAAGCTACAGATGGCGGAGGTTGAATAATCAATATGAATATCCACGTCAAAAATGGAAGAAAAAGGAACTGACTTAGAATTCCTGCAAGGAATGATTTTGGCTCTTTCCATATTGCAGTGAAATCAGAAACCCTGAGATCCAAGGCAACCCCAAACATAATGACAGCCAGTGAAATATTCAAAAGCAAAAGGGAATCCTGATTAAAATTCAGGGTGCTATTATCAAGAGCTTCAAGCATAATTTTATTTCAAATCAGGCTCCCAAGATACTGCTTAACTTGTATATGACAAAAAGAAGTATCACCGATTAAAATCTAAACCCAATACCTGTAGATACATTTATTCTATCTAAACTTTCTTTCATACCAGAATAAAAATATTGATATTCCAAATTGCTGATTATTGTCCATTTTTTTGCAAAATTATATCTTAGGCTTATTCCAGCATCTACTGAGAGATTGTAGTAATTGAATTCATTCTTGAATTTTCCATTACCATAACCATAATCTACTTCATGTGACGAACCAAAATATGAACGTCCAAACCTACTTTTCAAGTCAATTGTCAATTCTTCATTTAGATAGATAGAATACATTGGACCAACCATAATTCCACCGTAGTTTACTATTAAATTTTCATTGTATTTTGAAATTACATAAGCTCCACCTTGCCATCTAAGGTTGAGCCCAATTCCTTTCCAAATATCATATCCAGCATCTATCAAGTTAAGATTGAGTCCAAATGTACCTGGTCTAATAGCTAAAGCTGGGCGGAAAGAATCTGTGCTATTGCCATAACTTGGAGTATTTACAACATCATTTACAACCCTGTACTCACTACCCACATAAATTGATGTACCCAAACTGATTCCAATAAATCCTTTTTTGAATTTGATAGTTTCTTGGCTAAACAACTGATTTGTAAGCAATATTAAACTAAGTAGAAGTAGCGTTTTTTTCATAAATGATCTTTAAAATTTTACCGAAAATCTACCACAAAAATTTTATAGAAAAATGCATTGACCTAAAATTTTTTTCATAAAAAATAAGGGGAAAAGTTTTAAAGCTTTTCCCCTTTGCTAGTTAATGTTTTAAATATTAAGAGTTTCTATTAGAGATGTTTATCAACAGTTTCTCTGATTTTCCCAGATGGTCTATCAGCAGATGGATCTAGGACTTTTCCTTCTTTGTCCAAAAGTAGAAATCTTGGGATTGCATTCACCATAAAATGTTGTGCGATTTCAGATCTCCAAGCGTTTTCTGTGAACCACTGCAATCCTTCCATATTTTTGGCTTTGACCATTTTTTCCCAAGGTTCTTTACTATCATCAATAGACACCGTCAAAAATGAAATGTCCTTATCTTTGTATTCCTCTTTCATCTTGTCCCAATGTGGGTGCTCAGCGATGCAAGGTCCACACCAAGTTGCCCAAATATCTATATACACCAAATTTCCTTTCAAATCGCTCAGTTTCACTTCATCTCCTTCCATATTCACAAAATTGAAATCAGGCACTTCCTGTCCAGGCATGATTGGATCCCATTTTTGCTTGATGGCTTCAAGTTTTGATTGAAGTTTTGGACTTTGGTTTTCAGCTATAAACTTGTCATAGGAAGATTTGACATGAACAGGACCTCTGTATTCTAAGTTAGATTTGATGTAATCAAACAAAAACTGATCTTTGACTTCTTGGTTTTGTAGCAAGCTGTCCATCGCCATAAATCTCGCTTTTTCATATCCCTCTGAGCTTTTTGCTAGTGTTGTATCTTGCTTCATTATTTCGCTTACCGTGTCACCTATTCTACGGTCTATCAATGCTTTGTAGGATCCTGACTTCAGCAAATCTGATCTGTTTAGATCCAATGCAGCAATTTTTGTTTTCACTTCCTCTTTCGGAAAATCAACAGAATCTTGACTAACCTTATTGACATATGCGTGATACATAGGATATTGACTATCCAAAAGTAATGGCTGATATTCGATGTAAGCTTCTTCTAATTTTACAAATTCTTCATCAATTCCTTCTTTTTGGTTAAGATCTTCCAATTGTGAAGTAAGCGTAGCAAAGAATTCATTCTTTTTTGCAAAATAAGCCTCTTTATCCAACTTCATCAATTCCATCATGTTGCCCATTCCACTGTCCCTGTAGAGTTTATCCTTCTCGAAAATAAAAGTGTTTTCAGAAACATGATCTCCGTGAAGTTTAAATGAATTTTTGAAATCTTCAGAGTCAACTTCAACAAATACACTGTCTCCGGGACTTAAAAATAGACTAAAACCTTCGCGACCTGCTCTTACCGAATAATTTTCGGATGATTCTGCATCAAATTCAAGTTGAAAACTTCCATCTTCAGATACTGAAGTCTTTGCAATCTCTTGATCTTGATAAATGTTAATCTCTTTTACTTCTGTATTTAATAATTTACCAGCAATAATGACTTTAGGGTTGAAAACTTCTTCTTTTCCGCAACTAAAAATCAAAAATGTCAAGGCCATCATTAATATTGAATGCTTTTTCATAGTGTTAGGTATTAAGATGAGTTAATTTTGGTTTAAAATTTAACCAGTAAATGTTAAAAATCATAATTATTATTGGTTTTTAACAAATTCTGGAATTAATGGTGAAAATTCATAGGATTACCTGATTAGAAGCAAGGGTTAAAGTCAAAAGTCAAATTCATGAAGAATTCGCCAACCTTCTGCTCTCATTTTATTGGATGGATTTTTTTTAGAATAACATTTCGCTTGGGTGAACCCTTAAATATGCTAACTTAAACCAATTCTCTCAAATCAACTGGTACAACTCTGGAAACGCCAGCTTCAATCATCGTGATTCCATAAATAATATCCGTACTTGCCATGGTGCGTTTATTATGGGTGACAATGATAAATTGTGACTCTTTCGAGAAAGTTTGTATGATATTGTTGAACTTATCAATGTTTGCGTCATCCAACGGTGCATCCACTTCGTCAAAAATACAAAATGGCGCAGGCTTCAATAGATAAATTGAAAATAGGAGTGAAGTGGCTGTCAAAGTTTTTTCACCACCCGAAAGTTGGTTGATTGTCAAAGGTCTTTTGCCTTTTGGCTTTGCCATAATCTCAATTGGACTCTCCAATGGATTATCTGGATCTACTAGTTTCAAGTCGCAATCATCTTCCTCAGTAAACAAAGACCTGAACACTTTGACGAAATTCTCCTTGATTTTCCCAAAAGCATCCAAAAACGTCTCTTTTGCTACCTGATCGATTTCTTTGATTGTTTCCATCAATGAATTTTTGGCTTTTACCAAATCTTCTTTTTGAGCAGTGATAAAAGTATGCCTTCCTTTGATTTCATCATACGCTTCCATTGCCATTGGATTGATTGGGCCAATCTTATCGAGTCTTTCTTTACATTTCTGCACAATCTGACGGATTTCGGAATCATCCAAACTCAAGTACGTTTCGTCCACCTCAGGATTTTCTTCCATCAAGCTGTCCAAGTCTATCTCAAACTCAACGCTCAATCGTTCTTTCATACTATTAAGTTTCAGCTTGACTTCATTGAGTGCATTGTGCAGTTCTTGGATAATGGTATCCATACTTTCCTTACTCTTCTGCAGTTCCCTGATCTGCTTATCAGCCGTATCTATTTCTCCCCTTGAAGCATAATATTCCTTTTCTGCTTCATTTACTCCCTTTTCTATGCTTTCTTTTTCTGTATATAGCTCAATCAATTCATCATCTTTGATTTCATTATTATCAAGCAATGACCTGATTTCCTGATCTATTGAACTGTGTTCAACTTGAGATTTTTCAATTCTTTCTTTACTACCTTCGAAAGCACTTCTTTTGAACTCTATTTCTTGCTCAAGACTTGTGACTCTATTGAGGTGCTGATGATAAAGAATATTTTCTTGATTGAACGCGGCTGATTTTTGTGAGAGGCTCTCAGATTCACCTTGAAGTTGCTCTGTCAAGGTTTCTAATTCTATTTCCAAATATTCAAATTTCGCCTTTTCATTTTCCAATTGGGGAATGATCTGTGAAAGACTTTCTTGCAATTCTTCTATTCTATCGAGAATATCCTCTTTTTTATTGGCATTAGAAGAAAGCATTTCACTGAGCTGCTCTTTCTTCGTTCTAATCGAAACATACTCCTGATTTATTTCATTGATTTCCAGTTGTAATGCTTCTATTTTTGATTTATACGAAACCTCCTTCAACTTTAGAAGATCGCTTATTTTTTTATCAAGATTTGATCTTGTGGAGCTTACTTTTTTGTTGAGTTCTTTAATTTCTTTTTCCAGTTTCTCCAAGTTCTTGGCTCTACCGATTCTTTTTCCTTCAAACAATCCCACTGATCCACCCGAAATACTGAATTTCCTTTTAGTGAATTTGCCGCTTTCAGTAATGAATATTGCATTGTGGTCTTCTGGAAAGTCATGGTACTCACCTTTGACGATATAGACATCATCAAGGATGAAACTGATAAGTTTGGCGTATTTTTCATCAAACTCAATGATTTCAGTTGCTGCTATAGCATTTGAAAAAAGCTTGTTTTGGGACGCTTGAAACCTGTCAAAATGCTCCAGAACAAAGAAATTAGCCTTACCTCTTGCTGCATCACTTAGAAGGTTGACAGCCATAATGGCTTGGTCTTGTGTATCGACTACATAATAGTTCATGTAACCTTCCAGATAGTTTTCTATCGTCACTCTATATCTTTCATCAGTTGTCAAAATATCAGAAAGCAGGGGAGTGTCTTTGCCCCAATTTGAGTTCTTCTTTAAGAATTTGATCGCTTCTGGAAATCCTTCCAAATTCTCTACAAGTGATTTGGTTAGGTTAAATTCATTTTGTTTTGCATCTAATTTTCGTGAAGTTTGAGTGACTTCCTCACGGATCATTTCGATGACTTTATTATGATCTTCGATTTTTTGGTTTTGATCTTCTTCCTTGGCTTTGATTTTGGCCAATTCTGATGATTTATTGTCCAAATCTTCTTTTAGCAAATGTAGTTTATCTTCAAAATCCGCCAAATTTGCTTCTTGGCTATTATCATCTGAAGCAGTTTTTTCCAATTCTTGCTTCAGTGTTGATAGTTGGATTTGCTTGATCTCCTGATCTTTGGATAGCTGATAGACAGCATCCTTTTTGATGGAAAAATCTTTGCTTATCTCTTTTTGTTTTTCCTGAATGGAAGTTTGTGAGTTCTTTTGGTTTTCAAATGCTTCCCGCAATTGTTCCACAGTTACTTCTTTTTCAGCAAGCAGCTTATTGGCACTATCCAGCTCTTGTTCCAATGACCTGATACTGAATCCTGCACGATCATTTGACTTTCGGTCAGTATCGATTTGTTCTCTCAGTTTTTGGGCGCGATCTTCAAGAAACCTTAACCTTTCATTCTTTATCTTTTTGTCAGATTCAAATTGACGGATTTTGTTCACATGATCATTGAGCGTCTTTTGTCTAGAGGAAAGTAGTTTTTCCTTTTGGAGCAAATCTGCCTTGCTAAATTCCAAAAATGCTTCTTTTTCAGAAACTTTGGCATTGATCATGACTTTGTTGTCACTCTCTGATTCAATTTTTTTACTGAGTTCTATCAGAGTATCGCTGTGTTTTGCTACAGATTTTTTTGCTAAGTTGATACTTGCTTCTTTGTATTCCTGCTTGATTTCAAAGTATTTGGCAGTTTGCTTAGCTTGTTTTTCTAGGCTTTTGAGGTTTTTTTCGATTTCAAAAAGTACATCTTCCACACGATCAAGATCGCCATCGGTATCTTCTAGTTTCCTTAGTGTTTCTTTTTTTCTAGCCTTAAATTTTGAGATTCCAGCCGCTTCCTCAAATAGATCCCTTCTTGAATTATTTTTGTCATTCAATAATTCCTCGATCATTTTCAATTCAATAATCGCATAACTATTGGAATTGATCCCTGTGTCCATGAAAAGGTTGGTGATATCCTTAAGCCTACAAGCGATACCATTCAGCAAATATTCACTTTCACCGCTTCTGTAGTACCTTCTTGTAATCGTGACATGGGTATATTCTGTAGGAAGAAGGTTTTTTGTGTTTTCAAAAGTCAATGAAACTTCCGCCAAATTAGTTGGTTTCCTATTTTTTGTTCCATTAAAAATAACATTCTCCATCTTATCAGATCGGAGCATTCTAGATTTTTGCTCACCCAAAACCCAGCGAATAGCATCGACTACATTGGATTTTCCACACCCGTTAGGACCTACCACACCAGTAATTCCTTTGTCGAAGTGGATGACCATACGATCACCAAAACTTTTGAAGCCTTTTATCTCTAGCTTACTTAATAGCATGCTTTATTCGGATTAATTGTGAACAAGAAACAAATTTATAACTATATTAGAATCATCAAAAAGAAAAATCGTGGACGCAGGTAATATAATTTATATAGTAGCAGTAATCATTTACTTTATTTACACCGCTGTAAAGAAGGGGAAAAAGAATGAAGATGTCAATTTGCCAGATCAAGTTCCTAATGAAGATACAGGACAAAGACCTGTTTCTTTTGAGGATCTTCTAAAGGAAATAAGAGGAGGTCAAAAAGAAAGAGAGAGAGATTTGGAACATTCTGGGCAAGGTACTGTCATAGAAGAGAGAAAATGGTCAAAACCTGTAATGTCTCCAGAACCCGAAAAATATGTAACCAGTGCTGATAAACTACGGAAAAATCAACCTGAAAATGACAAGTATGGAGATTATTCAGGTTCTATTTCAAGTAATGAAGTTCCAAAGTTGAAAACACTCGATGAGCAAGTAAGTATCAATTCTTCCCTAACAGGATTGAAAGTAAGTGAATCAAGAACTTCCAAAAGGAAATCGACAAAGAATAATCGGTATCAAAAAATGCTCTCAAATCCAAAATCAGTAAGAGATGCAATTATTTTAAGTGAAATTCTGAATAAAAAACATTTTTAATTTTTTGTTTAACATTTTCATTTAAACTTTCCACAATATTTTTTGTTGAAGTTTGTAATCCGAAGCAAACTTTAAACTCGTAATTGGGGACATGGAAGAAATAAATACAAACAAAATAGGCAATCTTTCGGTACAAAGAAGAGATTTCCTTAAAAAAACAGGCTCTTTGGCAGTAATGTCCATGTTTGGAGTTGGATTTTTTACTTCATGCGCAAGTGATGATGATACCAATCCATCTGGAAACAATCCAAATCAACCAACTCCTTCAGAAGGAATTACTGTAAACAGTGATTCTGTAGTTATAGATTTAACAAAAGTTTCAAATCTTAACAATGCAGGAGGATGGATTTTGATCACGTCAGCAAGAATGCTTGTTGTAAACACAGGAAATGGATTCAGTTCTTTGACGTCAGTTTGTACTCATTCGAATTGTGATAGGAACTGGGCACTAAACAATGATCAATTTATATGTTCATGTCATGGCTCTAGATTTACTACGGCTGGGGCTGTAGTCCAAGGTCCCGCTACAAGACCATTGGCATCTTTCTCCAATAGCAGGTCAGGTGATATACTTACCATAAATAGAGGATAATGAAAAACCAAATCGTTTTTTTCTTTTTCCTTTTTGTACTTACAATTTCAAGGGAAGCTTTTGCACAAGTGTATAAGACTGAAGGTGGTAATGTGGAGTTCTTTTCGAAAGCTCCCTTGAATGAGTTTACAGGAAAATCTGATAAACTCAATGGATTGATTGATCTTGAAAAAAATGATCTAGATTTTTTTATTGATCTAAATACATTGAAAACTGGCATTGGGCTTCGGGATCGACATATGAGGGAGAATTACCTTGAAACGAAGAAGTACCCCTTTGCAGAATTTGTTGGAAAGATAAATGAAAAGGTATCACTCAAATCAGGTGAAAGCAAGGACGTAATAGCGGTTGGTACATTCAAAATACATGGTGTAGAAAAGCAAATTAAAGTACCAGGTAAAATCACGGCTATTTCAAGCAATGAAATCAAACTAGAAGCAAGTTTCAAAGTTTTGTTGTCAGATTATAAAATTGAAATACCAAAAGTTGTTTTCTATGAACTGGCAGAAGAGCAAACAGTGAGCATTTCGACAACACTTAAAAAATAGGTTATGAAGATAAGATTTATACTAATGATGTTTTTTCTTTCTCAGCCAATAATGGCACAGTTGGAAAGGAAATTGGCCAATGAAACCCAAGAGGTAGATTTGATTTTTCATGCACCTAGACATATTAATTTGCTTACAGTAGAACCACTGGATAAGAAAACCTTGCACTTTGCAATTATGCACACTTTTGGGCCTTTGAATGGAGGAGTTCAAAATCTATTTGGCTTGGACAATGGTGCGAATATTCAATTTAGTTTTGAATATGCATTAGGAGAAGATTTTTCATTGGGTGCATCAAGATCTAGTAGAGATAAGTTTTACAATCTTTATGGAAGATATCATCTTTTGAAGCAAACACAAGACGATGCCATGCCCATTTCCCTTTCAATGATGGGAGGTGCCGGTGTAAATACATCTGATTATACTTTTCTACAAACCGAAAACCCAAGCTTTAGTGAAAGAACAAGTTTCGCAGCTCAGCTGATGATGGCTAGAAAATTCAGCGATAAATTAAGTGTGCAGGTTTCGCCAATGATGGCATACTTTACAGACCCAAATCCAATATTTTTTATCGAAGGAGATCAAAATTTATATCTGGCAGTAGGTCTCAGTGGGAAATATAAAATTACAGGAAGATCTTCCTTAACTTTTCAGTATATCCCGAATCTAAATAATGATCTAAGAAACAATGTGGGGGTAGGCATTGATGTAGAAGCTGGTGGACACGTATTTCAAATGTACTTTGTAACATCCCAAGCACTCAACGAGCAATACCTCCTTGCGGCAGGAAATGGAAGAATTGGAGAAGAATTCAGAATTGGATTCAATGTGAATCGAGTTTTTGCCACGGGAAGGAAGAGAAGATAATTAAATTTTAGTGGAATGAGTTATTGGTTGATTGGGTGATTTGGTAATTAATTTATTAGGGTATTGAGTTATTGGTTGAATGGGTGATTAGGTTATTGAGTGATTAGGTTATTGGTTGATTGAGTAATTTTTTTATGTGGTAAATCTTGGTACTTGGTACATTGCTTTAGAAGCATTGCTTTTTTTCAAGTAGCAAGAATTCAATTAGGAATTGAGATCTATGGGAATTTAGATTTTTTAAAAGTATCTTTTGGCTTTAAAATTTACCTATGGCACAATCATCCCAAGTAGAACAACAGAAGATCCTCAGAATATTTAAGTTAATCAATTTGCTTAGAAGCAATATCGGGAAGCCTGTTCACAAGCTTGCAGAGACTTTGGGTACTGATACACGTACAATCTATAGATATTTCAAATTGTTGGAAGCACTTGGTTTTCAGATTGAAAAAAAACATTCGAAATTTAGAATAATTGATAGAGTTGAAAATCCTGATGATTATAATTTGGGGACTTTTTCAGAGGAGGAGATAAATTTTGTTGGCAATCTGATCAAAAAACAACCGAAGAAAAATCTTCTTAAAGATTCTATTCTTCAAAAAATCACTTTAAGATCTGACTTTCAAAAAAGTGTAAATCAATTGTTTAATGCAAATCTAGGGAGGTTTGTAGATTTGATTGTAAATGCCATCAAGGGAAAAAATCAAGTGATACTAAAGGATTACTACGCACCCAGCAGTGATTCTATTTTGGATAGATTAGTAGAACCAGTTTCATTCAACAAAAATTTTGATGCCATCCATGCTTTTGAGATAGAAAGTAAAATGATGAAAGTTTTCAAAATAGAGCGAATTGGTGAGATTCAACTGACCAGTACCAATTTTGAATTTGAGGCACTGCATGAACCCTTAGAGCAAGGGTTATTTGGGTTTTCGGGAAAGAATAATTTCCATATTCATTTGAGATTAAGCAAGCGGGCGTATCAACTGATGATGGAAGAATATCCCGATGCAAAGCCTTTCGTGTACACCAAAAACCGCAATCAGTATTTCTTCGAAGGTGACATTCCACAACTCCCTGGAATCGCAAGATTTATTTTAGGATTACCAGGAGAAATAGCTGTGATAGAAGGAGAGGAGCTAAAAGAATATTTGGAAGTGCAGATTGGAAAGATGAAGTATTGGCTGTGAGTTTTTGAACCGCAGAGGCGCAGAGGACGCAGAGGGTTAACTTTGCGTCTTTTGCGTCTTTGCGGTTTATCTTTTCAAAAAGCAGCAAAGAATTCCTTATAAGCAACTCGTTATAAATTATTTATTTCCTTTTTAAAATATCTAAATTTGAACCGCAGAGGCGCAGAGGACGCAGAGAAGGTTAACTTTGCGTCCTTTGCGTCTTTGCGGTTTATCTTTTCAAAAAGCAGCAAAGAATTCCTTATAAGCAACTCGTTATAAATTATTAATTTCCTTTTTAAAATATCTAAATTTGAACCGCAGAGGCGCAGAGGACGGAGAATGTTTACTTTGCGTCCTTTGCGCCATTGCGGTTTATCTTTTCAAAAAGCAGCAAGAAATTACTTTATAAGTTACTGGTTATAAATTATTAACTATCCTTTTTAAACCATCAATTACCCTTACGCTGTTAAAGTTTATAAGCAATCCAAGCTTCAAGTCCTTTAATCTCAAATAAGTTAAAATCTGTGCTGTGTGAATATCGGCAAGAGCATCAACAGCTTTGATTTCTATAATGACCTTATTTTCTACTAATATGTCTATTCTATAACCAGCATTTAATTGCACCTCTTTATAAATTACAGGAAGCGTTACTTGAGTTTGAATATTCAATCCTAGTTGCCTCAGTTCATAGGCCAAACATACTTCATAACTGCTTTCTAATAAACCAGGTCCTAACTGTTTATGTACTTCTATAGCAGCACCAACTATTTTTTGTGAAATTTCATTTTCGGTCATAATTTATTTTTTTGAACCGCAGAGGCGCAAAGGACGCAGAGGGATTTCTTTTCGAACTCTGTGTCTGTGCAGTTATATTTTTATTTGAATCAGAGAAATTTTTTTACAATCATTATTTACCGCAAAGGCGCAAAGGACGCAGAGGGATTTCTTTTCGAACTCTGTGTCTGTGCAGTTATATTTTTATTTGAATCAGAGAAATTATTTTACAATCATTATTTACCGCAGAGGCGCAAAGGACGCAGAGGGATTTCTTTTCGAACTCTGTGTCTGTGCAGTTATATTTTTATTTGAATCAGAGAAATTATTTTACAATCATTATTTACCGCAAAGGAGCAGAGGACGCAGAGGGATTTCTTTTCGAACTCTTTGTCTGCGCAGTTATATTTTTATTTGAATCAGAGAAATTATTTTACAATCATTATTTACCGCAAAGGAACAGAGGACGCAGAGGGATTTCTTTTCGAACTCTTTGTCTCTGTTGTAATTTATTCCTTAATTAAAGTTTTTCTCTGCATAATTTAGAAAAACAAAGCTGTTAAATCAAAAAGTCATTATTTTGAAATCAATGCAAAGGTATAATTAGATGTGATTCTTTTTGGTCTATGAGATTTACTTAAAGATGTTATACCCCTCTGTTTTTACTTATAAATTCCTCAACCGATTTTTCATAATCTTCATCTTTACCTATTTTTTCATTTATTCCATATTGTGGAGAGTGGTAATCAACTCTTACAAATTGACCAGGTAGATCTTTTAGATCTTTATTTATGTTTGCTTGCATTTCATTTTTCAAATCTAATTCGATATTTGGATTTTGAGGATCTGGATTTTGGCTATCAAATTTTTCAGTAAGGAGCTTTTGAAGATTTGAAGCTCTTATAAAGTTCCTTTCTTCAATATATGCAGATATTTTTAGGTTGTAAGGCATATTCCTAGGAAGTCTTAATGCCATCAAATTCTCTTTACTCAACATTATTTGCCTATTGTATTTAGGAGAAGATGGATAAATATTCAATGCTGCATTTCTTCCTGAGCCACCAAATCTGTCACCAACCAAATGCGCATTATCAAAACCTCCGCCAGCTGAATCTGTTGCTCCACGGGGAATGCCGTTTTCTTTGAATCTTAAATCCTTTCCTTCAACTATTCTGTTTTGGATTTGGGTAGGTACCTCTTTAGAAATCTCATCAAACCTGACTTTCACTTCAAAGCACGGTCCTTCTTCTCCTCTAGATGTTTTGGTTTTGTATTGGGCCTTGAATACCTTACCTTCCTTAGAAACCGAGATCGTCTCTGGAATATAATTTCTATGATATCCTTCTTCAGCCACTACCAGCTTATTATCTACAATTGCTAATTTTTCATAGCCTTTATCCGCCATGTTTGCTCCTCTCATAATCAAGATGCATGGGATTCCGCCCACAACTCTTTCTTGGGTAAAATAAACTTTTTTCCCTTCAACAAGATTTCCTTCACCATTTACTGCATTCGAAAAACTTTGGGAAAGGCCACCATTATTTTCATCAAATATCACCTTCTTAAGATACATATCTAACAATGGTAAGCCATTTGGATTACTGGTGCTATCTCCATCTGTTTTTGAACCTGGTTCAGTTGTTCCATCACTTCCTTTCCAGTCGTATTTCCATTCTTTACCTTCAAGCCTCGGAGTAATTGACTTAAATACTGGATGTTGGGCTTTTGTTTTTCTGGCTACTTCTTGAACTTGATCAATTGTCAACTTACCATCACCATCTCTATCTTGGCGCTTATCTTCTTCAATTAGGAATTTTTCACCATCAGCTATTTTTTTGTCTTTCTCCGGATCATTCTTTGAATCTTTATCTCCTCCAAACCCTAATCTCTTCAAGAAGCTCTTACCCAATTCCTTAATCTTCATCCAAAGTTTTGTAATTGATTTTGCGACTCTTTCTTGAATTTTGGTGATGATGGCGACTACTTTGTTGGCGAGATCTCCGATTCCTAGAAGGTTTGCCAAGAACCCAATTACCAAAGGAATGGCTCTGGCAAGTGCGCCTTCTATGGCGTTGGCTACTGCTGTGATGCTTCCTGATGCTACAGCTCTTACGCTTTCCACAAATGCACTGACCAATTCTATAATCTGTGCCGCTTTTTGAACAAAGAATGTGACCACATCTATGATTGCCATCGCAGCTTTGATAAATGCACCAACAGGAGATAGCAAACCAAGGAGCCACTTGATACCAGCGCCAATGATAGTGTCTCGGATCATGGTCTTGATTCCTTCGATCACCAGTTCTTTGAGGTCATTGAACTGCTCTTTGATGTATTCCCAAAGTCCAGTCAGGCCTTCATTCTTCAAAATCATGATGATTTCAAAGCCAGTTTCGAATGCCTTCATCACTGGCTCACCGATTACCTTGACTCCAATAGCCCTGACTCTGTCCCATGTGAATCCAAGGATTTGACTTGCCAAAGAGAAGATTCCTTTCAGGGAGAATATGTCCTCTGGCATTTGGATTCCAACATTTCCCATGGCTCCTGTGAGCCAACCTATCAATCCTGCCTGAAGGTGAGTGAGAATGTTTTTCCCGAAGTTTTCCAATCCCAAAGCTATACCACTGAATAAGTTTTTCAAGAAACCAATTGGATCTTCAATGATGGTATTTACGACATCCGCAATAGCACTCAAAAGATTCAGGAACATATCCTTCAGTGCAATGATGACTCCAATTACTTCACCAATGGCATCCATAGCCATATCTATCAAACCTCGATTCTCAGCTTGCATTTCTTCAATACGGGCATCTACTTCCTGCAAACTTTCCATGTATTGCGCAGCTAGACTATCTACCAATGCTGTTTGTTTTTCATTGACACTGTCATCTAGGCTATCAAATTGACTTTGGATAGTTTCGGCAGCTTCTGTACCGATACTTTGTAAGTTTTCAGGCAATTCTGCTACATATTTCGCAATTTCATTTCGCCCTTCCTGAATGGTGTTCTTAGCTAGATTGAGTTCATTGGCTACTTTTTCCGCTATAGGATCGAGAGCCTTGTCTATGTAATCTATGTAAACTTGTCTTCCTTCAGTGAAAAAATCATTGACTTCATCAGGCATGCCAGCCAGCTTATCATAGCCCCACCTCAAAGCTCCATCAGCCCCACTGTATCTTTCTGCTTTATATGCGCGCATTTTTCTATCCACATATTGCTCAAATAGTTGCTTCGCTTTGGTAGCGGCTTCGGTGAACATCTGCGTGACTTTTTCTTCCAAAGTATGGAGAATGCCTTCCACTTTGGCTTTTGTCTTTTCATAAATCGCATTGATGTCAGCTGCAATCCTTGTTCTTTCAGCGGAATCATTTGCACCTGTTTGCTCTTGTGTCTGTGCCAATCCTTCGAAAGAAGCTTGCCTGTCTCCATGCATCTCTTGAAGCTGGCTTTGACTGATATTTTCGGCAGATTCTGCCGTAGCACCTAGGGTGGATTGCTCTCCAGCTCTAAATTGGTCAGGAGCTGAGTCGGCATGTTCTCGAACTGATTCGGTGCTATTTAAAGCATTTGTGAAACTAGGTTCATTTGCATTTGCAAGTTGCTGTTCACTGATATTATTGCTCTCCATCTGTTGCTCTACTTCCTGAACATTGTCTTGAAGTGGAGTGCTCACCTGACCCTCTGGTCTTGGGCTTGGCATTGATCGATTTGCAGAGATGCTCGCTGGAGTTTCACCGATATTTGGATCAGGGATTTCTTCGATTTCACGCGCTACAACTGCATCCACAGCCGGTTCAGCTTCGCTTGTTGCTGCTATTGGCCCAGCTGATTGTTCTTGCTCTTGGTTTACTTGTGAAGTAGCGTTATTTTGAATTTCTGAGAGGTTGTTGTGCTGATCAAATTCTGTAGCTTCTTCGGCATTTGCAGGTAGCTGCATCTGCACAATCTGAGCCATCAAGGCTGCTTTGAAACCAGCTGCATCAAATTCATTAGGCTCTTGGGCAGCCATCGCTTCAACCTGACTTGTTTGGGCAGCACCCATACTTTCGTTTGCTGCGATAGGAGCAGCTCTTTGGGCTCTTTGAGATTCTACTTCAGGATTTTCATGTTGGGAAGTCTGTGTTGCAACTTGCTCACTGGCATTGACTAGCGCGTTGAAAGATGGGTCTTCATAAGGAGAGCTTGGATAGGAAATAGCTTCTTCATTTGAAGTTTCAAGGGCTTGACCTTCAGTATTTGATTCGCCTTGCAAAACTTCCATTTCTGGAATTTCTACAGTTGGTTGGTTTGTATTTTCTGAGGAAGAACTTGCTGCTTCTGAAGTAGGAGAGGAATTTGCTTTACCACTTGATGCATCAGATTCGGTAGCAGGAAAAAGGGAATCTTGGAGCAAAAATGAATTGGATGTATCATCCAAGAGCGAATCTTGATCCAAATTCATTGAGTTTTCAGACCATATAGGTTTTGAATCGATCAATGACTGACTTTCCTTATTTGGAGAATTAGTTGACCGATTTTTAGTTTTTGGTTTTTCTATATGGCTTGCTACAACTGACATTTTTTATTTACCAATGAACAAATAGGCTATTCTTCAACCAAGGAAACTTTACGATTGTAAGATTCCAGGGCAATGATTCAAGTAGAATATCTTGAGACATTCTCTTGATCGTTAATCTTTTACTTTCTAATTCAAGTTTTCCTTCTCTTATGAAAAACATCTCTCTCAAACCCTCAGGTGATGTGTTTTTTAATTTCCCCCAATGACCTATTGCAGCCATCAAAAGACTATTTGCTTCCTCCTTTATATTCGTTTCTAATTCAAAAAATCTATCAACCGCAAAATCTATTGGAACACCACATAGGAATTTTTCAAACAACAAACTATTCTCATATGCATAGGTTTTTCCAGTTGAGAGATAATGCAACGAATGAATTACGAGGTCATAATTTTCTTTTGGAATTCTATTTTTCTGATCTAAAACACCGATGTTTTTATAGAAATTAAGGAGAAAAGGATGGATGATAATCAATCCTGCATTTTCAATATAAATTGTTGCTTGTTTTTCAGTTGCTTTTTTCTCCTCAATTTTTTCTTTTGGTTTTTCTTTGACTCTACTTTTGTTTTCACTTTTGAAAAATTCAAAATACTCTTTTTCTCGTAACCTCGGGTTGAAAAGTTGCTGAAAAATTACAAAGTCAGTTAACTTTAGTAAGGATGAATTTGGACTGAAAGAATTGTCTTGTGCATTATTGCCTATAAAAGATAGTGACTTTATCAATCTTATGAATTCCTTGTACTCAAGTGTTATGAAATCTGGAATGATATCGTTTAAAATTGCTGTTGATTTGAGAGGAAAAAACCAAGATTTATAAAATACGAATGCCCAAACCAAAACTCTATTTTTTGATTGAGTTTGCTTTAAGATTGTTTTGCTTTCTAATGAAGAAAATGCAGTTTCTTGACCAAAAGTCAAAATTTGAAGTAACAACTCATTTTCAATCTGTTTGATGAATCTTAGAAAGGTTTTAGGATTCTTTTGGAAGGTGATTTTTAATTGTGAAATCAACTTCTTTTGGGAGGTTTTTGGATTTTTAATTTTCAAAAACAGCCTTAATTCCGTATCCAAATTATAATTTCTTGGCGCAAACCATGGTAGGGAGCCATTTGACAGAAAGTATATCAATATTTCAATAAAGCTATTTGAAGTTTCAGCTATCGGCTTTTTTAAATCAATTTTAGAAAGGATTAGTTGGTCTAGCTTTCTTTTCAATTCTGTTTCAAGCTGTGCTTCATTAAACCCAAAAACAGTTTTATTTGTGATCAGACTTTTGAGATCAATCTCAAGTTCAGCATTATTTATCCTTAAATTTCCTTTAAACTTATAATTGAGTAGAATCTTTTCTAGAAGGGGTAGGACATGTTTGTATACAAACAGCTCTGCATCCTTCATAATTTGTTTTGAAGTTAATTTGGACTGATACTGTAAGTCAATTGCCAATTTTTCAACAATGATCCTCTCTTCTTTCATCCCAGTTCTTTTAGAATAGAAAGAAGCCTACGTAAATGGATGATCAAAATATCGGCTTTATCATTTGCTCCATTTTTTATTCTGAATTCAATTAACTCTTCGATTAGATTTCGCAATGCAAGCAACATCTTAGTGTATTCAGGGTTTTTGAGATGGTTTTCAAGGGTATTGAAAAGCATATTAAATGCCCATGACATTTCTTCCAAAACTTTCCCATCAATGCACGTTATCATGGCATATACCATTTCCATGCTTATTTTATAAACTTCAAAAATCAATTCTTTTTGATTATTGAATTTTTCATCAAACAGTCTGCTATTCAAACTCTCAAAAGTGTATCGGATCATATCAAAATTCCCCAAATTATTGCCTTTAATATGATTATCTGGGTCCTTTTCAAAATCTTGTACAACTTGATTTAGGAAGCTTAGATCATTTTCAATGGTTTCTCTTATCGGTGATCTACCCACTAGTCTTGCAAGCCTTGATTTCGAATCCTTGATCTGACCTAGGGCCTTGGAAGAACAATCACCTTCTTGTTTTCCCATATGTTCAAATGTTATTTCATTGGTCAAATTTCCACATTTGGTCTGAACAGTTAAGGTCACTAAATTTGATCCTGGAGCAATGTCAGTGATTTCTAATTTTTCGGAAGTTTCAGCAGCGATTTTACTTTTGTTAAACATCCATGAAAATTTCTCTGATTGGATATTTGACGTAATTACATGAATGTTTTGATCTGGATAAAATTTATGGTAAAGCTCCAAAACATCTTTCTTGATTATGGTAATACTCTGGCTCGAAACTTCATCATTGATAATAAACGTAATTGGGATATCATAGGAATTGAAAGCAGCGGTTACAGTGAGTTCGTTGCCACTGATGTTTAATCCAGGATAGGATTTTTCAAGTTTAATTTCTGTGCTTTTTGGAGTTAATGTGAATGGAATAGAAGCTGTAGCGTCAGCATCTTTGCAAATAGAAGGTTCAATACTAAATCGAACAGATTCTTCTTCGGCAATTGGAGTGATTGATATTTGTGCTTTTTCTTCTCCACAAGCAGTCACAACTACCAAAGAAACGATAATTTCTTTTTGGAATTCTTTCTCTATTACAAGGGTTTCTGAGCTTTTACTTTTAAATTCCTCTTCATTTATCGTCCATTGGAATTTTTCCGAAAATACATTTGATTTGACAACATGGGATTTTTCCTCTTTAACATATTCGTAACTAAGTTCAAGTGTTCCTTTTTGAAGAATAGTGATTGATTTTTCAAGTAACTTCCCTTTTGACTGAAACTGAATTGGGATCTCAAAATCCTTAAAGCTCGAATCTATGATGAGTGTATTTTCTTTGATCACAATTCCTTCATACGCTCTAACTGTGGCAATTTCAGCATCTTCCGGAATGATTTCAAATGGAACTTTAACAGTTTCTTTATCTTGCTTACAGATCGTAGATTCTATATCAAACTGAACGTCTTTTTTGTTTTCGATAGGTGGCGTGACCATAAATGCAATCGGAGCATTTTTGGAGCAGCAAATATAGGGGAGGGCAAAATCCGCAATAACCCTATTGGTTTTGGGATTGTAGAGCAAAACAAAAGTACCTGCATTTGGCACACCGGCCATATGTTCCATACCTGGATGCTTGGCTACAAAATTTGTAAAGCTGGAATCTTCTAATACTCTCTTTTTTCTAGAAATTGTTTCTTGGAATATCACTTTCAAAAAATCACCAGCGCAACAATTCTCTTTCAACCTATTTAATATAGCTAAATAATGGTCTTCAAAATCCTTTTTGACATAATTATTTCCTGCGTCATTGATAGTTTCTGAAATGAAATTAAATGCTTCATTGGTCAATTTGCATAAGTTTTCCAATGCAGCTTCAAAAGCCCCAAGTTTAGCTTCGTTGATTGAATTGATATTTGTTGGAAATTCCTTATTCAAAGTTTGAATAGCTGCCATCAGCTTGGTAGGGAAGGTAACTCTCATTTCCTTATCTACACCAGCCCAATTTTTCAAATCTGGTATTACACTGACTAGCTGACCTTCATAAATGGCGACTAAATCATGGAATGAATAATTTCCTTTTACCTCATTGAAAGACTCGAATCCCTTTCCTATGTCTTCTGCTCCTTTTGTAATTGGGAAATAAGAAGTAGGTTGTTTGTAATAATGAACTTCTTCAATTACATCAAGTTTTCTAGTACCTGCAATGTTGACTACATTGTATAAATCAGCGTTTGATATACTTTCTTTTCTTGATTCTTCTTTCAGTTTTTCAGATTTAACCTCAGTTGTTTTTGCCTTTTCAATACTGGAAGTCATCCCATAAATATCCCGAAATGAACCAACTGGATTTTCGTATACACTACTCACAAAAGTTTCTCTTATAAAATAGTCCCTAATATGATTATGGCCACCATTTGCTTTTGTGCTGAAACCTGTCAAAAATGTAGTTGCTGTTTGAAGTAAGCAAATCTGTTGTGCCCTCCAAGCAGATAGATTTGTCTGAAGATCTTGAAATAAAACCGGGAAATCATTTAAATCCAAATCCTTCATTTCCATTTCAGAATTGAGGCAGATCACATCGAAATTCAATCCATATTCTACCTTTTTCTTAAGGATAGCATCCAATGCGGTAGCCCAGTTTAAATCAAAAGCTCCTTCAATTCTGAAGAAATCATGGCAAGAAAGGTCAAAACCTAAGTTTTTTTCACTATTGATTTCTTGTTGCTCACTTTCAGTTGTTCCAAATTTCCAGTTTTTTCTTATTTGAGAATCATCTTGATAATATGTTGGTATTGCTTTATCACTGAGTTTACCACAAAGTTTAGATGCCCGAATCTGTATATCGTTATTTCTTTTTCCATTAAAATTCTTTAGCAAGGCATCAAACCTGTTTAACAACAATTTAATTTTACCCTTGATGTTTTGGTCATTTGCCAAAGCTGAAGATTTGTAAAAATTGTGCCTTAAAGAATCATCATCCAAAGACCCCAGTATGATGTGTTTTGGAAATGATTCAATATTATGGTTGCAAATAGAATCTATTTTAAGTGTCAAATCTTTGATTTCATCATAAGTAGCCAATAAGTCAAGCAAAAAATCATAGTTGTATTGAGCATTTGGGAAAGATTTTGGAACAAAAATGTCTCTAACTTTCAAAGATAAAGGCAAATCAAAACCAAGTTCGTTACTTAAAACTTCAAATAATTCTTTGCAAGCTTGATTGAATATAAGTCTAGCGTTTGTAGCTATATCATTGTATTTTTCCAAATAAATGGACTCTTTTTGAATAAGCGTAGGAGCAATCACTCTTTCGATTTTTACATTTTTTCCTGAGAGCTCTTTGATATTTCTAAATTGTTTGAAAATAGTGTCATTTTTTAGAACAGCTTTATCTACATTTTCTTTATCTATCAAAAAATAACGAAGTCTAGAAATCTCAGGAATTCCCTGGCTATCACAATCAGATTCGTTGCAGACATCATAAGGTTTTGTATAATTTTCCAGATATAGAACGACTACATAATTATTGATTTTGATTTCTGATATATTTTTTGAAGATGGAAAACTCTTGGCTTCTTCTTCTGTGAGCAATTCCAAAATTGGGATGTATGATTCCTTTGATTCCATAAATGGTTCATAATGAACCTTGTGATTACTGAAAGGTAAATAGGCTACGAAATCAACATTCTGAATAGCTATAGGTGATTTTTTTGAATTTGAGCTTTTATTTCTAAGCTTGATCAAATCTCCATCTGTAGTCAAAGCAGTACCTTGACTTATGGTCAAAACAGAATCGGAACCAGAAACTTCCATGCCACAGACAATACCAGCACCCGTAAGGGCAAGTCTAGATAACCTGTCTTGATTGTCCAGATATTGTACAAGCAGATTGAGCTGTGCTGCTGTCAAAAGCTGATTATCTGCAAAAGATTTATAGTCTGAAGTGATATTTTGAAGTTTCATGACTTGATGGTTAAAATTTTAAATATTGGTTCTACCAAGAATAATTTTTCCTTCAATCTCATTAGAATCGCAATCATGCAATTGACCAGGGAGGTAGAAATTATTCAGGTTATTTATAGCTTTGATGAGTAGAGGCAAGGAGTCTTGTTTGCCATTGGTTTTTTCTATCAGGAATTTCCTGAGATTTTCTTCAAATTGAAGCAAATCGTTATTGCTATCTTCGACAGTGTTTTTTCTATGACCAACCCAGCATATTTTAGCCAAAATATGGGCTGGAATTTCTTTACGAATCAGGTCTTCGGCAAATCTCCTGAAATTGATATCTGAAAATCTTTGGGTATAACCTGGAAGAACAATACTAAGTCTAAATGTATAAGGGTCGGCATTACATCCTTGACCACAATCATCAGCACAAATAGGAAGATAATAGTTTTCATCTTTCTGATTTTTACCCTCAGGAAGCATAAGCACATGTTCTATTAAGTGAATTCCTTCATCTGAAAATTCTTTCACAAAAAATTCTATTGTCTCCAACACTGCATCCCTCACTTTATCAATAGAATTGAAAAATCGGTACTGACGGGCAATTATTCTTTTTGGATCACTGAAAGATTTAATGTTTGGGTTGATGATATTGAAAGAATACTTTCCAGAATCTGATTTTACAATTTCGATTACGTTGACTGTTTTTCTTTTGAAATTCGTGTTTTTGATATTTGAGATTGCTATTTTGTCTGTGTTTATGGCTTTGTAAACACTCTGATACATTTCTCTTTCAGCTGCCCGATATGTGTTGTAATTTTCTGTAGCAGTAAGAACGATCTGGTTTTCACTGTTTATTATTCTCCATCGGTACTCACTGGCATTGACTTTATAGATTTCTACAAATTTTTCAGTGATGGTTTCCCTTCTGTATGAATTTCCTTCAGCCATTTTGATTCCCAAAAGGCCAGCAATTCTATTCTCCAAGCCAGACACATTCGAGCTGTTCCATATTGTCTGATCTGTTTGTTTGTAATAGTTGAAAGCTGATGCTCTGCGACTGCTTATATGGTCGTAATTTTCCAAAAATGCCTGCTTGTTGTCATGAACAATTTCCTCTGACGCATCGCCATATATACTTTTCATAAGAAAAGCATAGTTTCCGAAGTTTTCTGAAAATCTAGCAATCAAATGATCCTTGATCTTGGAATTTCTTACTTCTTGATCATCAAAATTTTGGAGTAAATCTTTTGGATCAAAAGTTTTAAAATCTATAATCAAATCCTCTATTCCTTTGATATCAGCAACTGTTTGGGAAAAATAGCTATTGGAAAGTCCTCCTGAAATTGAAAGCTGATCTTTTACATTTTCAAGATGTTTGAAATAACTTGCCAAAATTTGATCGAAAAAAAGTAAATACGTCTTCAATTGTTTTGCTTGGGCGTGCCTGAAACGGGGTTGATTCTTCGAAAGCCCATGATTGCCGATCCCATAATTTTCAGGAAAATTATGAGTGATACTTTGATAATTCCCAATTTTGAAATTATTCCCTTTGGGAAAAGAAAGGGTATTGTTAGCTGCTGTTATTTCTAGATTATTAGCTATACTTTGCATCAAAATCTTCCTGTAATTTTGGATTTTTTGGGAATCCATATTAATTGGAAGACCTTGCTTTTTGAAGGAAAAGACACTCTTGCCTTTACACAAAATCGGCTTGTGGTTGGCTTTGATACAAAGGTTCCAAAGGTCATCTTGCTCTTGTTTATCGTTGCAAAAACTAATGCTCATATCATTGATCAAGATTACACCTTCTACTTTGAGTATGATATTCATCAAATCACTCATTCGAACCTCTGATCTCAATTCATTTTTTCTAAGCTCTTCATCGATAATAAACCCATGTTTCAAAAGAGGACCCTCAAAAATCGCTTCTGTTCCATATCCTTTAGCTGTCATTTCTGCCAAAGAATGGAATCTTACCTTTGGTGAAAAATAGTTTTCAATTGCCAAAAGTATTTTCGCATTGATTAGGTTTTCATCTGCTTGTGGATTGATTTCAATATCAGCACAAATTCTAATTTCTTGTTTTTCCACCGTTTTGATCTCAATAAGGTCCTCACAGAGATTTCTGTTGGCATGATAAGTCTTTCTAATTTGTTCAATCAATGGCTTTGGATTGACCACATCATCGGCAAAATCCACCCAAAGTGTATGCAATCCCTTGATCTGAGTATCCCTGCGTAATTCTCTAGGTACATCTTCAAAAGCTTTTGCCAAGAGATTGACTTTTGCATCCCGACAGTTGATAAATAGTTTTTTGGAAAAAGGCCTCAAAAAGCAATTATTGATCTTGAGAGGGTCAATATCCAAGAAAAGTTTTCTGTAATCGAGTGCAGTCAAAGCTTGATTACTCATAATCCTATGTGCTTCAAAAAACTGATCTCCACCTTTATCAGAATTCAATAAATCTTGAATAGGCATGCTAATCCTTAGTCCCAAATCAGTAATGGCGTAGCACAATATCTCAAGCGTAGTAATGCCAGGATCATGGGTGTTATAATCCGTCCAAAGTTTTCGGCCAAACTGCTCGATATATTCTATTCCCTTTTTCTTGAGGAAATCAAAGTCTAGATCATCTTGGGTCTGTATATTTTTTGATATTTTGAGATCTGGAATAGCCATACTTTTATACTTTTGAACAATTATCAATGGACGGAGATACCAAATGAGATTCATCACTCACGATAATATTACTTGGGGAAGTTGCCCTTACAGCGTTCTCTATTGGCTTGTTGTCAAGCCTCAATTCAAGCTTTGATATGTAGTCTATATAATTCAGATTTTCAATGAAGTATAAAATCTGACTTTTATGGAATTCTTTGTTAAAATTGAGTAAAACATTGTTTTCAAAAGCCCATGGAGAAAGAAAATTCGTTATGTCTTTTTTGAGTTGATTTTGATAAAAATTAAAATCCAATCCTTGATGAATCTTTATATTTACCGTTACGCTTAGCTTTTCATATTCAGGATTGATTACATGGATTTCCATGGCAGGGCTGATGAATTTGCTAACAAAAATTTTTATTTCCTCGAGCTTTCCACTACTTACCCTTGGGTAGACTATCTTCTCCGTATCAATCTGCTTAATGCTCGGAACAACTACGATTGTAACATGACCCGGAGCATTGAAGCAGGTGGGTCTTGTATGATTGAGGCACTTGACAAGAATCAAATCTGGAAACGCTTCTAAAATCAAATGTTCATAATCCCATTGGGTTACAGCTCTATTTTTATGTCTGAGCCTTTCAGAAACTCTTCTGTAAAAATCGCTGTCATTTTCCAGTCCTCTACCTCCGAAACTAGCATATGGCTGACTTACACTTTTAAATTGAGAAACTCTTTTTTCAAATTTGGAAATCACACCATTTTCTAATCTCCCAGGAAGGTGGGTAGCTTGAAATGAATCTAAAGCTTGAAGCCTGACTGCTTGTGAATGGATATTTATACAACGGCAAACGGCATCATGCGCTCCCAAAAGCTGAGCTCTAATCCATAATAAGTCAGGAGCAAACGAAGTATTATTTGTATTGATTACAGATGGTAGCTCAATTTTGACTATTCCAGTTCTCAGAAAATTTGATGTTTCATTCAACAAAATGGATTCCTTAGGTAAATCTTGCCAAGTATTGTTACTTAATATCGCCCATTGAATTGGTTCCATATCCACAGAAAGTGGGTTTTCTGTGCCTTCATCCAATTGAAAAAGAAGTGATAGAATATCACGAGGCTTGGCATTTTCTAGACCAATAAACAAAAAGCCATCTTGGTGATATTGAGAACTCAATAGACACTTATTATCTTGATCCCCAAATCCAAAAGGATGGATATGAATAATTCTATTCATCTCTGAATTATTGGAAAAATCAACTTCGGCGGAATACGAAAGGGTTAAGTCTGCTCCAAGAGGAGTGTAGGGTTCATTGGGGATGATTTTGTCATCTTTATCAGAAGTCAACACCATTGCATAGATTTTAGGAAAAATCTCATGGAGAAATGACTGCTGAAGATTTACCCTAACTTTGGCATTTGGAATTTTGTCAATTTGATTTGTTAAGATGCAAGCAAATGAGAAATTGTTGTCTTCACCAGGATTGAACAGGATTGAATTTGAATTTGATTGATTGCCAATAGCTATACCATTTTGGATAATTTCATATTTGTATTTGAAATAGGAATTTCCATTTACAATCTGATTTTCACTTTGTGTTTGAGCTACTGACGCTTCTGGTTGTTCGATTTTTTTGTTTGCCTTTCTACTTCTTAGCCTCAATAAATTCCGTTTTTGTTCAGAAGTAGCCTCAATTTCCTTTTTATCTAAGTCATTTAGCAACTTGATAGTAAGGTCATTGAATTTGTAGGCTGACATTTGATGTAAAATAAAAATATTGGAAGATATATTGCTTTTGGCTTCTTCTACATAAGTTTCATAGTGTTCGAAAAAATCTTCAGGTGTATTTTTCCAGTCAAATTTCAATTCAACCCTAGTACATTTTTTGCCAAACGCCTCAGGATATGAGAAGCTGAAGCTTGATCCCTTGAAAGGTCTGGTAGTAAATGGGTAAAAGGGCTTTTGCGGGTTTAAGATGGTTTGATCATTTTCTAAGTGAATGTTTTTGACTCCTTCTACAGTTACTTGGATTTTTAGATTTTTGAGTTCGTTGGTATTCAATTCTTGAAAAATTTCATAGCCCACTGGGGAGGAAGTATCAAATATGAATTTTATGGATGGAAAAGAATTAAGCTTGTCAAATATTAAATCATCGGATAAAAATGGCGCTATAGGAGGGAAGCTACTCGCAAATTCAATCTTCAATGCAAATGGATTGGTCAAATCACCAACTTTACTTAGATGTAAATTATCTACTTGAGTCCATTCTTTTTCTGTTGTTATATAGATTTCGGTAAATAAAATAAACTGATCAAAACTGAATTTTATATCAGATGCAAAAGAAAAAGTTAAAATAATTGTTCTTTTACCTTCATTCAAATGGAGAATATTGGATGATACAACAAAGCCAATTGTTGGATTTCCAGACTGAACATCATTTGTATCAGCGTTTCCAAATGTCCACCAACTTTGTTTCTTCTTTAACGTTTCGCTTTGACCATCATTTTCATCCAATAAAATTGATTGTTTGATTTTTTTTCTTTTTCGATCGTGGTAAATGTTTTTGATGGATTTTACAGCAATTGAATTGATACTACTTTCTTCAGGATTAACATATAAAAGTGGTTTTCCATCTTTATTCTTTCCTGCATTGAAGCGTGTTTGTGCTTCAATTCTTTGGTTTAGGGCATTTTTTGCCAATTCCAAGATCACATAAACACTATCAGATGATGGAGGTAATTTTTCCATTTTCAGTACTTCAGTGTAGTAGAAGTCCAAGTGCTTTTTAGTCAGTTGATTGAATTTACTTCTACTTGTTTCGAGAACATTCAAAAATGAAACAAATAAAGTCAAATGTGGAGAGAGCTCTCCGTTGATTTGGTACTGACTAATGATTGACCTAAGTTGAGTTTTGGTTTCCTCCAAATCAAAATTGCTCTGATAAATTAACTTAGAAGGGTTTAAATCAAATTCTTGAAAAAACTTATCCCAGTTTCCTTCAATTTCATTGTTGTTATTATAGAAATTTAATTTTTGGGCAAAGTTGTAGGCAAATAAAATCCAATCCTCTACACCAAAGCCCATAAGCTCAAGTTGATCAGGATCAAGATCTTTTCTGTAACGGCTAGACTGACTACTTCCGTTTCGTTTCAAAATGCTCAATATTTTGCTATCGCTACTGCTCATATTTGCCTTAGATTTCTATTCCTTCATCTTTATAATAAGGGAAAACCTTATTCTTTCTTGAATTTGTAGCTCTGACGAGATACTCTACATCGATAATGATCTTCCCATTGATGATGTCATCCTCGTAGATATCGATTTTCTGCACTTCTATCCTTGGTTCGTAGTACAGAATTGCCGTTTTGATCAAATCAGACACATAAGTTATCAAAGTCCTGTCAAGTGGGTTGAATAACAATTCCTCCAAATTGCATCCAAAATTGGGATGCATGATTCGCTCGCCTTGTTTGGTAGAAAGTAAGATTTCTAAACTACTGTCTATGTCTTCCTCACCACTCAGCATTTTAAGCGAGCCAGATCGGTTATTGAATGTAGGTGGGAAAGACCATCCTCGTCCCAAAAACGGCTTGTTATCATCCATGATTATCCAATTAATACTGTAAACTCACCCAATACGATAGTGCCACCATGCGCTGTACTATCACCCAATCGAGCAGCTGGCATTCCTCCGATCAAGACTGTGGCCGAACCCGCTACTATGCTATCTGGTGGCCCAGTACAAGTAGCCATGTCACCAACTCTCGCTGCTGGCATGCCACCAATCAAGACTGTTGGCTCTCCAGGTGGAAGAATAGGGCCTCCCACATGCGGGACAGTTCCTGTTACCATAGGACAAACATGCATGTCATTGATTCTAGCTGCTGGCATTCCCATTTGAATCTTGTTTAATTGATTTGAACAATACTTCCTTTGACTACTGTTGAGGCACTGCTACTGATTTCAGCACCGCCGCTGCCTTCGACTGTGAGTTGTGCACTTGCTTTGCCTGTCACATTCGTCCCTTCGATATTTATGTCTCCTGACGCTTTGATTTGAAGGTCTTTACCTGATATGATCTGAATTCCATCCGCGTCTAAGATGATTTGGTTGTTGTTTTCATCTTCAATGGATATATTTTGGGCATCTTCATCCAGTATAATTTTTTTTCCTCCTGGACTTTCTATCGTGATTGCCTTGGTTTCATCATTGAAAGTAATTTTCAACTCACTCCGAGTTATAATTCCTTTCTCGTGATTATCATCATTTGCAGTTATGGGGGCTGGTTTGGCACTGCTATGCAATCCTCCTAATACAATTGGTTGGTTTGGATCTTCATTCAAAAAGCCAACAACCACCTCGTCACCAATTTCAGGCCTGAAGAATACACCTCTGCTTTCACCTGCATCTAGGGAAGAAACTCTACACCAAACACCTTCATCTTCAGCGTTGATAATGGGTATTTTGACTAAAATCTTATCTTCTCCATCGGGATCTTCCAACTGGCTTACTAAGCCAATTTGCAAGCCTTTGACAGCCGGAAGTAGGGAAGAAGCTGGCGATGAATGGATTGGATAGGTCTCTGAAAACCATTCTGGATTCAATCCAAACTGTACATCAACAGTCCAGTTGCCATCATTAATTTGATGGAAAACACCAGAAACCCACGCTTTTCCAGAAAATCTTTCTCCCAAACCTTCGAGTTCTATGCAGGTGTTTGGAAGGACATCTGGAATTCCTTGGAATTTCACTCTTCCCCTTACTTTTGAAAGGGATTGATAAAGCATGGTGGCTTCAGTCCAATCTTGCAAAAGTTCGTCAGGAATATTTCCACCATTTTTTAATTCGAGTTTTTCCAAACCTATGACATTTGCCAAGTCTGAATTGCTGAAATTTCCATGAAGGGAAAGGTTTTCAAGCTCTTTTTCTACTTCAATAATTTCTTGTCTAGGACCATCCCAAGTTTGTGCAGTGATTTTTTTAAATTGATTTCTAGCATCCATTTCTGCATCAAAATCAAGAATGTTTGCTCCATAGGTTACCTTTTGGATTATATCTGCATCCACATCAGGAGCAGACACTTTGATCTCTCCATCAGACACAAAACACAATTTTCCACAAGCTTGAGCTCTTGATACTAGAAAATCCCAATCCGTACTGTCGTATTGCACCAATTTTTTATTCGAAAAATTTGTTGAGGCAACTTCAGAAGTCAAAGAATAATTGGAAAGTATAGCTTCGATAGCATCGCTATCGCTCATGTCATGAAATGTCTTGGACTTTTTGCCTACAGTCAATTTGACTGCTTGGTCTTTGCATTCTACAATCAATAACGAGGATGTTCCCTTGACTTTGATCTGATGCTTGATGATGATGCCTTTGAATATTACAGCTTCATCTTTGTGGTATCCAGCGGAAATTTCAATCTGTTTTCCAGGCATCATTTCCTGCATATTGCTCAATTCAAAATCCCTCATAGCGGGATCACCATCAGAAAATATAAGCTTCGCCATCGGAATTCTATTGACCTCTTTGTGGACAGTGACATTCAGCAGCTGAAATACACTCGACAGTTCTGTTCCATCGATAGCAACAGTGACTGTAACCAAATCTGCACTTCTACTTGTATTGATGGTTTCGGAATTACTCATTTACTTAACTTTTCTATTGGTGGAAAATAGATTTGTGTTCCAACTTTCAGACCTCTAAAATCATAGATCCTATTCGCTTTAGCTACTTCCAAATAGTACTTGGAGTCTCCATAGATTCGATTTGTCATCAAGGGCAGTGTATCTCCGTGCTTGACCTCTCTGAAATGGGTCAAGTCTGGAGACTGATTATTTTCCAAAGCCACTCTCAAATTGTCCTCTACAAAACCAGTTACTGCAAGACTAGCTGTTGCTCTTAGCGGTGTTCCATCTGCCCTGAACAGCTTGAAGTTGATATCCAGACTGCTTAATACACCTTTGAAAAGCAAAGAACCCCAGGCAATCTTCAGGTAGTTTGGCCGATGCTGATCACCTTGATAATCGAATGTGACTTTCTTGAAATGCTCAATGTCATCGATTATGCCATTGGGATCGGCTGGACTGTCTTTGATGGCGCCAGTTCTGTCGAAAAGAAACTCAAATGTCAGCTCTTGGGGAAGGATTTTGTTAAACCTCGGAGGTGTGCTGCTTGTTCCTGGAGCTTGATCTTCATTTTGTACCGTAGTATAATTGAAAGAGTAACTTTCAGGATTGACAAGTGCTGTATAGGTTCCATCTGGAACTTCATTTTTGAATTCCTCATCGCTAAAAGCTTTGATGAACATTTTTTTTAATGAACCAGAATTTACCATCACCTTTCTTTTTTACGTTCTAAAGTTTCCAAAACAGCTTCTACTACTTCCTGAACCATTTCTCCATTAGAGTTGGCTCCTTTTGATTTTGGCTTTTCTTTTTCAGGAGACACATTGATTTTGATGTGTAGTTCTCTGATTTCTATAGGCATACACTACTTGATCACTTTGAAATAATTATACTTGAGTTCCAAGGACTCCATCATTACTTTACTTTCCATCGCATTGAATTCATCAACTTCCCATTTGACAGGGATTGCATTGGCAACAGACCAACTTAAAAGTGGCTCGTGATTTTCATTGAGAAGTTTGATTGTCAAATCAATAGGTTTGAATTCAAAATCTTCAATAGCTTTTTTGCACCAATCTATAAGTTTGGAATCAATGACAATTCCCCGCTTTAGGACGAGATTTGAATACTTGCTTTTGACAGGTAAAGTATGCTTGAACCTATTTTCACCTCCTTCTGCTAGTTCTTCTACATCAAGTTCTGCTGTCAGCCCAGAAACTGACTGAAACTGCATATCAAATTCTTGGGCAGTAATACCCGAAAATTCTACATTGAAATGAAAGCTGACAGGAGGGTAGTAGGTCATGATTATTCGTTGTTGATGGTAAGTCCTTCATGTACCAATTCCATGGATTCGATTGCGACTTCGTTGCCATCAGCTTTCAAATCGGTGGATTGGATTTTTGTAGGCCAGGCATTTTTCACTTGCCAAACTACTACAGGTTCATGTTCCTCATTGAGTAGCGAAATCGTGATATCACGTCGCTCTACTTTGTTCATGGAGATAGTTTTATACCAAGCAAAATATTCATTGTCAGAAGCAAAAGTTCCTCTTTTTAAGGTGATGTTGGCTTCTTTTTTCAACCCTGGCATTTTTATTTTGCCATATTCTTTGCTGGCGCCATGTCTGTACTCAATGACTTCTGTTTCTAAATCTAGACCTGAGACTTCTGTAAAGCCTATTTTTGTTCCACCCCATTCTACAGAGAAATGAAACTTGGATAAAGGATAGCTCATTTGAATTATGTTTAAATGAATTTAATGATTATGATTCCTGCATTTTGTGGGAGAAATTCAAAACGATGAATTCAGCTGGCCTGACAACAGCCATTCCTATTTCGACGATCATGTAACCGTTGAGGACATCCATAGAAGTCATCGTCTGGCCAAGACCGATTTTGACATAAAATGCATCGTCAGGCGTAGCTCCCGCAAGTGCTCCAGCCCTCCATTGAAGAGTAAGGAAATTTTCGATCATTGCACGGACTTTCACCCAAGTGTTTGCATCATTTGGTTCGAATACGAATTGCTCAGTTGCTTTTTTGATGGATTCTTCAGCCATATTAAAAAACCTCCTTACAGGCACATATCTCCATTCATTGTCATTGCCTGCAAGTGTACGGGCACCCCACACCATAATTCCTTTTCCAGTAAATGGGCGAATGGCATTGATGGATTTCCCAGCTACTGTATCTACATTTAATCCATCTTGAATTTGTCTGTCTATCAATGTAGTTACATCAGCTACGCTGTTAAGAGATACATTTGCAGGAGCTTTCCATACACCTCTTTCGCTATCTACTGTTGCATAGACACCAGCAATGGCAGCACTTGGAGGAAGTGTTAAATATTCTTTGGAAACAGCGACAAAAATATTTTTTAATGCAGGAATAGCATTTACCGCTGAACCTTCAGTAGTACTGATCATGTTTTTGGCAGTGCTGGTAATTAAATCAACTGATGATCTTAAGACTGGCCAAAAACCAATTGTAGAGTTTACATGAGGCATGATTCTTTCGGCATCTGTATCACCAATTCCAAAATAGGAAACTGATGAAGTATCATCTGCACTTAAGTCTAAACCAGAAGCAGAACTTACCACCACTGTTTGTGCCAATGTAGCATCTGCTGGAGTACTATCAAAAATCATTTTTCTGATTTCAGAAACAATGTGATGAATAGATCCACTATCTTCAGATTCCTCTAGCTCGGAAACCAAGTAATCAAACAAATTCCCTTGACCTGAATTGTTTCTTATGGTAATATTTTCGAGATCACCTACTTCTATGGTATCTCTGATCATATCAATCACTTGAAGATAGAAATTCAACAAGTTTTGGAGATTAGCCCTGGAAGGTGTCGCTCGCAAAGTAGCCCCCAATCTTTCATGTCTTGCATCCAAAGAGGAGAAATTTGCTGTTTTGATTACACTTATAGAATTTTCAATTTCATCAAGGTCATCTATCAGATTGTCTAGGTTATTGGCTATTTGCTTTGCATTTGTATCTTGAATCAAACCTTCAAGTGACACTAATGACCCTCCGGAGGTAATGCTTCCCTTGATGTTTCTGTAAGAAATTTCCCTTGGCAATTTTGCTTTTACCCATGGAGTATACGCAGCACCATATTTTAGAAAATTCATTCCAATACCATTTCTGAAATTCTCCACGATCACAGGGTAGTCATCTCCTGAATTTTCTTTCAAATCAAAAATGCATACTCTGTCTTGAAGGTCGTTACATTGCCTTAGCATGGCCGTGTGCAATGCATTCATGTCTCCTTGATCCATCATGGCAGCATCAGGAGATAGAAGTATTGTGGGTTCGTCTTGTTTCTTGATAGCAGCCAAACCTCTTAGAAGTCCAGGGCTATTTACTCCATCTCCATTCACTATAGCATCTCCATATTTTCCTACAGAGACGATATAGCACGGACCGCCACCATTTGCATAAAAAAGTCTGAGGGCTTCATACATGTAATAATTATCTTCAATATCGACCGTAGCTACTTCATTTGTGGCATTCAGATCTATCGAATTTACGTTTACTTCTGGAGCTCCACCGAAATAGGTAACATAGTCGAGCACAGAAGTGATCCGGGTAGGTTTGTTCAATAAATCATCATTATTGACCTTTTTTGCCTTTTCGGTATATCCTATAAATGCAGGAATAGCCGTTTCTACTTGTGCCACGGATGGAGGAAATTTTGAAATTTCCCGCACATAGACACCTGGGGTTTTATACGTACTTGCCATAGACTATTGGTTTTTTAAATGTTGATAAATATTTCTGAAAATGCTTGGTTGCCTTCTAAGGTTATTTTTGAATTATTAGGGTTTGGAAACTCCACCTCATAATCATCAAAATCCACTAAATGCTCTTCTGTGATTGGTATGAAGCCATTTTTCGTGAGCGGCAAAGATTGAACTGTGGTCAATTCAGCTCCGGACTTTAGGATATATTTCCAGAAAGTAGCTCTATTTCGAAAACGTATGGTGAAATTTTGGCTTGGTCTGAGTTTGCCATCACCTTCTAAGAGACTCAGTTGATCATAAATTGATTTGCTTGCTATTGAGATAACTCCAATACATTTATTGGGGAGTATTTTTCCTTCTTTTAAATTGTTGATTAGTATTTCTTTACTTACTAAGTGAAGGTCACTGATAGGATTATCATCTAGAGTTGCCAATTCTGGCAAATATTCCAAAAGAGGATGATTTGTGAGCATCAAATAATTCTGATTGTCCAAAGAAAGTGAGGTATAGTTTAAAAATTCAGCGTCATTCAGGATAAGATAAAATTGGAAAAATTCAGTTGGTGCAATCTCAATAAGTGAATTATGATCTTCATCAACTTTTCCAATTATTGTATAATTGGACATGGACTGCTTGGTAATCAGTCTGTGATTGATAATCATTTTTGCTGTCTGAGAAGTAGGTTTTAAAGTCAAAAAAGAACTGAAATCATACTGCTGCAACCTTTTGGATTTCTCGTCTTCAGTGGCATCAATGTAACTTGATTGACCTTTGTTCAGAAAGTAATCGTGGAAAATATGAAAGTCAAAAATCGTTCGATATGTAAACATATTGCTTAAGATCTATTTTGTTTTCAATATTATATCTCTGACAATTCCAGATTGAGATTGAGGCTTTCTCATCTCAAGCTGCAATACGCTCACTTTATAGATCGCAGAAAGAATCTGCTTTCCACCGATTGTACCCCAGATTTGATTCAATTCATCAAATGATGGGCTATACAGTTCTACTGTAAATTTGAAATCCCCAAGGTTTCTTAACTCTTCACTATCTCTGTTGAAATGTGTGTTTTTATCTGTAAAGACTCTCTTTGATTGGAAGAATTCTATAATGAAAGAAAGGTTCTTCAGTGCATTGTCATACCCTGTGAAATTGCTACAGAACATTACAAATAGGTTTAATGGGACTTTCTTATTCATCTGTTGCATCCTCGTACCCACAGGAACCACATTTGGGATATTCTTCAAAGTGGATTCTTGCATCATGTGGAGAAGAGAGACAACCACTTTGTCAGCATTTCCTTCAGCATCGAGTTGGCTGATATGGTTTATATCTACAATTCCTGATTGCTCAGTCATTTCACTAAAAGCATTGCTTAAGTCAGATGAGAGAATATGGATTGTTTCGTATAGCATGGTTTTTATTGACTAGATGATTTTACCTTCCTTTTTATATTCCCTTTTGATACCGCTGATCAAGGTCTTCGTTTTGATTTCTTTTTCTTTTTGAGACAAAGACTGTAGTCCAGCGTAATGCACGATATTGATGATGTTTGCTCCATTGAGTTCATATTTTTTTGCCACTTCCTCCAAAATCTCATCGTTTTCAAAAGGCAGTTCCTCAGGCATTGATTTTTGCCAGATCTTTAATCTTTCTGGAACTTTAGGCATTTCGAATTCAATGATGGAATTGAATCTTCTTGTAAATGCACTATCAATATTTCCTTTATAATTCGATGCTAGGATAACTAAGCCATTATGGCTTTCGATTTTTTGTAATAGATAGGATACTTCTTGGTTTGCATATTTATCATGTGCATCTTTTACATTTGTTCTTTTTCCAAAAATTGCATCAGCTTCATCAAAAAATAAAATCCAATCCCGCTCTTTTGCTTCATCAAATAGCAGAGAAAGGTTTTTCTCCGTTTCACCAATATACTTTGAGATTACTTGAGACAAATCAATTCTATACACATCCTTACTTGTATGTCTGCCTAGTAGGGAGGCGGTAAGGGTTTTGCCTGTTCCAGATGGTCCGTAAAATAAGGCTACATATCCTTGCTTGATTTTTTTTCCGAAGGACTTGTCTTTGAGTAATTTATCATTGTAAGTTAGCCAAATCTGAATTTCCTTGATTTGATTCGAAGTGGTATTACTGATCACCAAATCAGACCATTCAAGCCGAGTCTCTAATAACTGAGCAGGGAACTTGTTGCTTAAGACAGGTTTATATTTCTTGCCTAAAATGAAGAGCTCCAAATACTCTTTTGTCATCAACATGACTTCGCTAGTATATGGCTCGTCAGCTGATGAATTTGAGTTAGAAATTATATTTTTCTTAAAAAATAAATGGCTTTCATCCAATAACCTAAAGTACTCCATTCTCGCCTGAAAATCTTCACCTGCAAGCAAAAATAAAAGTAGTTCTGCATTGGGAAGAATTCCTCGATGGTTTTTTCCCTTTACACCGCCCATGAATGGATTATCTGAATTTTGAGTATAAGATTCCTTGAATACTGTCATCAAAAAATTGGGGTTGATAAATGGGATCATCGTTAAAAGAAGAAAAATTACTTCCTCGACAGAAAGCTTGTTTTCAGAAATAAAGTCATCTAAATCCTGACTTCCTGACTTCTTAAACGTAGAACTGATTTTCAATTTTGGATTTTTGATCCTAAAATTGAATATGTCCTTCAAAAATTGATTTACATAATTAACATCCATATATGATGTATTAGAATTTTAAGAAAATATTTGAGCAACACTCAAAAAGCAATATTCCAAAATCATCTTTTGTGATGAACCGAAATTGATTGGAAAAGCGATAACCTCGAGCTGGGATTCGAGGACCAGAAGCTTACAGTGCCTGAACTTTCACTGTCTGAAGCATATAGACAAATCCCTAGGAAGGATTATGTTAGTTATTGTTTAAACACAAAAATTGCAAAATGAAACATTAGTAGCAGATCAAAACAATCAACTAATAATCAAGATTCATTATTCAAATAAAAATTGAAATTCCTAAAATTATAATTAGGATATCTTGTGGTTCACTAGAAAACAAAATTAATTTTTGTATATCAAATATACGTATGAAATTATTTATAAAAAAAATGGTATCTAATATTTTATGCTTTTTTCCCAAATTAAAGTAAAGAAAGCAATTTACTATTTAAGTTATTTGCTTGACCAATAACTGATCCGCTAATAACTATGAACAGCAAGTCTATTATTTTAGAACTAATTGACTTGCTGTTCATGAATTTATCAACTTTTTACTGATGTTCGTCTCTTAATAGATCATTTACCGTTTTCACTGGATTGAATGTAATCAGGGGAACTTCTACGAAAATTGTATTCCAACCTGCCATTGCTCCATTCCAAAGACCTGGTAGCTCTTGTGCTTTGAGTGTTCTGCCACTTTTTGATTTTTCTGTAACAAATCCAGTTTTCATATCCCTGAATTCAAGTAGATTGAATTTCTTTCCTTTGTAATCCTTGATAGCGCAAACCAAGTCGACCGGATTAAAGTGAGTGGATGATTGCATGATTTCTTTTTGAAGGGAATCATCTAAGTCAATCTGTGCAGTCTCTGCAATCTGCAATGATAAAGAGCCATTTTTATCTTGTACCCAAAACGGACCTCCACCTGGTTCGCCTGTATTCTTTACCATTCCACAAACCCTGATAGGTCTATTGAGCTTTTGATACAAAAATCTTCCTTTCTCTTTAGAATCAAAATTAGAGTAGTCTTCAGGAAGTTTTCCTCCAAGAATTTCTATGATTGCGGATTCGCCTGATGCAATGTTATGGTCAGAATAGTCATTTTCCAATTTTTCCAAAGCTTCGAACACAATTTCCTGAATTTCCAAAAGCAATGAACCAATCGCTATCTTGTAGTTTTTTGTAGCATCTTTTAATCTATCTGGAACCACGTTATCAATATTTTTGATGAAAATCAGATCTCCATTTATTTCATTCAGGTTTTCCAAAAGGGCTCCATGACCAGCAGGTCTAAATAGAATCGTTCCATCTTCTTCTACAAATGGATTGTTGTCCATATCCACAGCGATCGTATCAGTTGATTTTTTTTGTTGGGAATAGCTGATTTCAAACTTTACCTTAAACTGTTCTTCCAAAGGATTTTGAATTCTTGAAACCTCTTCCTTGAACTTTGATTCATGTTCAGGAGATACAGTGAAATGCAGCCTTACAGTATTGTCTTTTCCAACAGCATACATGATTCCTTCTATGAAATGCTCATAGGTAGGGGTTCTGTTATGATCCTTATATTGATGGAATTTCAAAAGACCTTTTGGCAATACGCCATATCCCAAACCTTCTTCATCCAAGAGAGCTGCAACAATTTCCTTGTAGTTTTTTGATTCGAGCGCATTTTCAATACTTGAGCCTTTTTTTTTCAGGACTTCCTGAAGGTCTCCGTAAAATGCAAATTTGTTGATTTGATCGATAAACTTTTTCGTAAATGGACTTTTTTCCAAATCGCCATCTCCATCAAGGAAAGCAAAGAGATCTTTGAACATTCTAGATGCTGCACCACTTGCTGGCACAAACTTCACTATCTCAATTTTTGAGGCTTTTCCTCCATAAGTTTGCCCGTAATTGAAAATTTCTTCGGGAGTCAACTGCCTGATCCCATCTCCGATTTTTGCAGCTGAAACAATAGGCAAAAAAGGGAATCCGCTTTGAAAATTACTGATTTGTACTTGTGCATCTTCCAAGGACATGCCTTGTTCTAAAATTTGATTTTTGATTTGTGGATCCATGCTCCGGTTTTTAGGTTTATGAAAGCTTTAATATAGAAATATATTTTTGCTATTGGAAAAATTAATCAGGATTCAGTGTAATATTCTAAAATTGAGAGAATACCATTAAATGCAGAATGAAATAGCAATCCATAAAAGAAACCAAATCGAAGTCTAACAATACCTGTAAGGAATCCCCCAATCAGTTGAGGCAGGAAGACGATGGGGAAAATATACCATGGAAGGATTTGTGGATCAAATTATACTAAACTTTACTTTTTCACCAAAATTTTTCTGTGAAATAATATTGATTGCTTGATCAGAAAGTTGAAAAACTCTGGGGTAGCCACCTGTGACTTGTGCATCTCGCATCAACACAATCAGTTTTCCTGAAGGAGTGAGTTGTACTGTGCCTGGATAAACTGGTGAAGTAAGAATCTCCTTAAGCTGATTGGAAACATTCCCTTCCAACTGAATTCCCATTCGATTTGAGACAGGAGAAATTTTAAATTCAGAATTCATAAGCAAACTTTGTTGTTCCAAAGTCAAGTCTTTCCATTCAGGTCCTTTATAGACCTCGATTTCCTTGCCTTTAAACCAAGAGCCGTCTAGTTTTGGATGGGAAAAATGATCCGAATGGTATTTTTCTTCTGAAAGGTAACAAATAGAATCTCCTTTTTTCAACCGTGATTGCGAACTAATACCTGGATACCAACTTCTACTTTCCATGAAAATTGGTGTTTCCAAACCTCCTTCCAAAGCCATGTAAAGCCATTGTCCTCGAAAGAATTTACCAATTTTGATTTCATCATCACAAGCTATATTTACTATTTGTCCAAGTTGAATAGGTTTACCGTTGTGAAATATTTCTGCCAAAGCACCTGTAAACACGATTCTTGTAGGCATTTCAAAAACCATTGAAGGACCAGAGATTCCAATTTCCAATGCAGCTGCTTCCTTTTGATTTCTTAAGAGGACATTTCCTTGCATAAGAGAAAATTGATCCATAGCACCTGAATAGGGCACACCATATTCCGCAAAACCAAATCTTCCCTGATCTTGAACAGTACTTAAACCACCAGCTTTGAGAAAATGTATGTATGCAGTCGTCTTAAGCATATTCCAATTCATAATTGCCCGCAAGGAGCTGGTTGGAAATAGACTTAAACTCATCTTGATCAATTTGGTAAAATTGAATAAAATCTCCTTGTTTTGCGATGGTTGGAATTGGTTTTTGAGGATCGAATAGCGTCAAAGGAGTTCTCCCAACTACGTGCCAACCACCTGGACTGTCCATTGAGTAAATCCCCGTTTGTCGGCCTCCTATGGCTACAGAACCCTTTGGAATCATCAAGTCAGGAGTCGATTTTCTTGGGCTGTGCAACTTTGGATCCAAGCCACCCAAGTACATAAATCCTGGTAAAAAACCATAAAAAAACAGTCTATACTTCTTTGAAGAATGTAACTCTACTAATTCTGAGACGGATAGCTTTTTGGATTTAGCCAGATTTTCCATATCAACACCATATTCACCTTGATAACAAACTGGGATTTTGAAAACCTTTGGTTCAAAGTGTTGTATATCGGTTTTCAAATTTTCTAATTCATTCCAAATGATCGACCATTGTTCTTTCTTTATGTCTTGATCAAACAATACGGAAAGTGAATTAAAACCAATTCTAATTTCAAGTACACAATCTCCATGATGTTGCTCCAAGTAATTTTTATACCTCAACTGATCCTGCAAGATTTCATCCGAAATTTCCTCTGGCCAGTTGATTTCTAAAACATTGGGTTGTATCTGAAAAAAGCGCTTTTCCATAGTTTTAAGCAGAAAATTGGGAGTTGATCATTTTTAAGATTTCCAATGCGTTAGGATTGTCTCCATGGATACAAAGTGTGTCAGCCTTTATTTTGACTTTCTTTCCAGAGATTGTTTTGATCGATTGATCGAGGATCATAGATTTCACATGTTCATAAACATCATCTACATTAGTTAAAAGTGCCATAGGGTGATTTCTTGAAACCAATGACAAATCATCCTTATAACTTCTGTCTGCAAAGATTTCAAAGGCAACTTTTACTCCAAATTTTGGTGCAAGAAGTGAAATGATGGATTTGGGAGGGCAATAGAGTAATTGATCAGGGAAATTTGCTTGCATCAATTTCAAAAATAGGATAGCGAGCCTTTCATCTCTTGCCAATTCGTTGTAAAGAGCTCCATGCGGTTTGATGTGATGGATATGCAAATCTAGAGAGTTACAAGCATTTTTGAAAACTTCAAGTTGGGAAGTCAACGAGTTTATGAGCTCTGTATCCTTCAGGTCCATTTTCACCCGACCAAAGTTCATGACATCAGGATAGGAGGGATGGGCACCTATTTTCACATGATGTTTCATTGCTAGCTGAAGGGAACTCTTGATGCTTGAAGCATCTCCATAATGTCCACCACAGGCAATATTACAACTCGCAAGAAAAGGCATCAACAGAGAGTCATTGGGCATACCTTCACCCAAATCACAGTTAATGTCGATTGCCATTTTAATCTTGCTCATCTGCTCAAAGTTAGCTTTTTTGAGCAAAATCAAAGCTATTTCAAAGTAACTTTTTGGGGAAGTGGGCCATCTATTGAAAGTTTGTAGGCTGCCATTTTTGAGGCTAATTTCACACATTGAACCCAATCATCTCCATCCAACCATGCGGATAAAAATCCAGCCCAGTATGCATCTCCCGCGCCCGTGGCGTCACCGACTACTTTTACCTCATCAGCAGGAACGATAATACTTTCATTGTTTTCCAATCGAAGATGACTACCTTCTTTTCCTTTTGTAAAACAGATGATTTTTGCTCCCCAATTTTTAAAAATATCAATCGCTTTTGTTTCTTCTATTTCTTTTTGAAATATTCGATTGCAGTCATCCTGACTGACCTTCACAAATGGAGACAAAGAGCAATATTCTTTGATCACCGTAATAGCCTCTTCATGATCTGGCCAAATAGTAGGTGCATAATTTAAATCTATACTTAACTGAATACCAAATTTATAAGCTCTTTTTGCTCCTTCGATGATTGAGTATTGGGCTGGCTGTTTGCTCAAGGCAAAACAAGTGGTATGGTAAAGCCTCGTTTTGTGAAGATAGTCATCCGGAATATCTTCTGGAAAAATAAAATGATCAGCTTCCCTATATGCTATGAAATCAGGTGTACCATGAGATCGGGAGAGTAAAACCAAGCTTGTGGGAAATTCTTTTCGCTCTTTGACACCCGAGGTAGAAAGTCCAAGTTTGTTCAATTCATGGATCAAGTATTCACCCATGCCATCTTTGCCAACACTCGCGATCAGATGGACATTTTTACCTAGCCTTTTGAGATTTGCTCCAAGGTTAGCCGGGCTTCCACCTTGAAATCTTCTAAATGAATGGGTTCTGAAAATTTCATCTCTGACTTCATGCCCTATAAGGTCCACCAGAAGTTCCCCAACTACGATGATGTCGATTTCTTTATTCATTTTTAATCTAGTAGGTAAAAGCCTTTGCTAATTGTGTTACTAAGTATAATTTGTCCCGCAGCGCTCCAAGTGCAAGCATGCACACCGCATGGCGACAATGTTTGCCCATGAAAGCATTCATTGAACCCCCAGTTATCTTTGCTGTTTAGTGTAATGATTTCATTCAAAATATCTTCAGCAGGTTTTTTTCCTGCTGAAATATAGTTTGCCACCCCCCAAAAACCATTCACCATCGGCCACACACCTCCATTATGAAACTCATGGGGTATATTCCTAAATTCAAATCGATAATTTTGTTTCAATAGATTGAAATCAGGATTATCCGAGTCGATGGTTGGATAAAATGCCGGAATCAATGGTGTATTTCTATCTGTAGCCCAAGAAAGACAAGCTTGAGGATCTGGATGGATTTTGAAAATCATAGCCAAAGCATTTCCCAAACCATCAAAGTAATCTTGGTATCCGGCTGGATTGAAAGAAGCAGGTAGATAAGATTTTTTGGAAAAGTTACTCAGCAGGTTTTTTTTTGCTGTTTGATGTATTCCTGCATGCTTCCATTTATCAGAAATGTCAAAATTTTGAAGAATGGCCAGCTTTACAAATTCTGCTTTTTCTGACCATTGTTGATTTTGAAGTAAATCTCCCGATAATTTCAAAGCAGCGTAGCGCAATACTTGGTCATAAAGTACATAACCACTTAAGATGTATTCATCTGCCCAATCGCCAGCTAGAGGTACATAAATAAGGTCTTTGTTGTTATATTCCCATGCTTGATAAAGTTGGTGGATTTTGTCTATATTCTTCTTATAGCGATTTAGGAGCATTTTATCCCCAGTATATTTGGAGTATAGACAAAGTCCAATAATCCACCAACTTCCTGTATCTGCTCTTCCTGCAAGTCCGCCAAAACTTACTTCATTTGTTGTCAACTTTACATTTGAAGGAATATGTCCTTGAGGACTGATAGCATCTCCTAGGGTGATCAAAGTGTCTCTGAAAGTAGCAATCAAATCTTCTTCACGAGAAGCCAAAGCAGCGATACCAGTAATCACACCGTCTCTTGCCCATACTCTTTGGTAGTTATCTTTCTTCAATGCCGATGCGAGGAAACCTTTATTATGGGAAGATTTTCTAATTAATTCCAGTGCTTTTTCATTTGCTATCTGTATATCCATACGATGATAAATGTGATGATCAATAAAAAGATTGATAGGATTCTATAATTTTTGTACCAAGGCATGCCTTTAAGAGAGGCTGTCTCATCAGTGTAAATCTTATTGTTCCAAGTATAATCTGCTACAGCTTCTGTACTAGGTGGTGTACCGTTGATACTAGCTATCACATAGACCATTGAACAGAATACGAACAGTAATGGTGCTGTATGTAAGAAATGCCACTGACTGATTCCAATTTCAGGCATAAATACTTTTAAAATAATCAACACAACAGCAACCAAAAAACCAGATATCAAACTATAAAACGATCCGTCAGCATTACCTTTTTTCCAAAACATGCCCCAAATAAATACAACGACAACCGGTGGAGCTATCAAACCTACTACCATTTGTAGGTATTTGAAAAGTGAGTCAAATTTCTCAATCTGAGGTGTCCATGCTGCTGCCAATAATACCAAGATTACTGTAGCAAACTGTCCCACTCTGACCAAATGCTTGCTGTTCAAACCAGGTTTTAAATTCTTCACAAAATCCATAGTAATAAGAGTAGATGCTGAATTTAAGGTGGCACTGATGCTTGATGACATCGCTGCCAATAAACCCGCCATCAATAAACCTACTAGTCCTGCTGGCAACAAATCAAAAACCAAAGTAGGGAACACGGTGTCAGGATTTTCCAAATTTGGGTAAAGTACCCGAGCCATTGTGCCGGGGAATACCATGAAAAATAAAACTGGCAATTTCAACAATCCTGCAAAAAGCGCTCCCCATCTACCGTGATTCAGATCCTTTGCCGTCAAAACCCTTTGAACCATAAACTGATTGTTTGCCCAAAAATAGAATCCCAATAAAGGAACGCCAAACAATAATCCTGTCCATGGGACAGAAGGGTCATCCATAGGTCGGATCAAACTCACCATTTCTGAAGGAGTCACTGCCATGACATTTTCCCAACCTCCCACAGCCTGATAGGTGACATAAGTCAAAATCAATGAACCTGCAAACAAGAGTATAGCTTGGACTACTTCAGTGTGTACCACAGACGAAAGTCCTCCAGGGATTGTATATGCTGCTGCTGCAAAAGCCAAAATCAAAATAATCACAGTCATGCTTATATCTGGAAATACCAATTTCAATATCAAACTTCCTGCATAAAGCCCTGCGGCAGTTTCTATCAAAATATTTCCAACCAATGTAATAAATGAAAAATAATATCTGCTCCTTCTGTCATACCTTCTTTCCAGAAATTCAGGCATGGTAAAGACGCCAGATCTTAGATAAAAAGGAAGAAAAAAGATGCTGAAAAATACTAAGATGACTGCTGCCATCCATTCATAATTGTAAACAGAAATACCAGTACTGTAAGCATCTCCAGCGAGTCCGATCAATGTGGTACTTGAAATATTGGCTGCAAATAACGAAATGCCGACAATCGGCCAAGTCATGCTTCTACCTGCAAGGAAATAATCCTCAGAGTTTTGCCTTTTTGAATGATAGAGTCCGTAGAAGATCATTCCGATCAAATAGACAACCATAATCAAAAGATCAAGGTTGTTGATTAAATCTTTATTCATGCAGTGTTCATTTTGGGTAAATTGGTTGATCGCTAGAAGTTCCTTTTGTGAAAATTCATTGGGCGAAATAAAAACATATGAAAAGTAAAAGAAAAAATAATTATATCGCAAGGCCAAAATTTTCGCAAAGGATTGTGCAACCGTTTGCGGTAAATTTATTTAAAACCTGTCTTAATAATATTGTGATAATCGGTAATGCCACCAGGAAGTACATTTTAATTAGAAATCATATTTTGTAATTTTAGATTTATCAAAATACATCACCTGATTCTACTAAAACTCATAATTAACCTAAAGGCAATTGAACTTTTTTTTAAATAATTTTAGATTTAAACATATATTTAATTGGTTTTTGACGTATTTGATTGTTTGAGAAAAGAACAAGGGCAAATGCAATAAATCCATATTTACTTGTACCATGAATGAAAAGAAGAAATTAACATTAAAAGATATAGGAAGGGAGTTAGGAATATCAGTTTCGACAGTTTCAAGAGCGCTCAAAGAGCATCCTGATATTGCGCAAGAAACTATCAAACTGGTCAAAGATTATGCAGAATCAAATAACTATGTTCCAAATTTACTTGCGGTAAATTTCCGTAAAAATAGGACATTCAATATAGGTCTGATAGTACCAGAGTTGGTACATCATTTTTTTTCAACAGTAATTAGTGGTGCAATTTCAGAGGCCAATAATCAAGGGTATAATCTTATGGTTTCTCAATCTAATGATATACTTAAAGACGAGGTTTTGGCAAGTCGAGCTATGCTCAATAGCAGTGTGGATGGTTTGTTGATTTCTATTTCCAATGAAACCCATGAAGGGAAACATATTTTGGAGTTTTTAGAAAAAGGAAAACCTGTGGTGCAATTTGACAAGATCACAGAAAAACTTCCCACACCAAAAGTAATTGTGGATGATAAGGATGGCGCATCCGCAGCTGTCAAGCATTTGATAGAGGAGGGGTTTACCAAAATTGCCCATATAAGAGGTCGTGAAGATGTGAAAAATGCATCAGAAAGATGTGAAGGATACAAAAATGCATTAAAAGTCGCAGGCCTAGAAAACCATGATTACTGGATCAAAACCTGCATCAAAATTTCAGAACAAGAAGGTTATGATTTTACAAAAGAGCTGATGGAAGGGGAGAACCCACCAAATGGGATTTTTTGTATTACTGATTTGGTAGCTTTGGGATCCATGCGCTATCTCAAGGAAAATGGGTATGCTATTCCAAAAGAAGTTGGAATTATGGGTTTTAGCAATTGGATGCTTTCTTCTGTAGTCTCTCCTCGATTGAGTTCTGTAGAGCAACATGGATTTCAGATGGGAGTAGAATCAACTAAACTGCTTTTGGAAATGATCAAAAAACAAGACGTAGAAAGTATTCAAACAGTTGAATTAAAAACTGAATTGATTGTAAGAGAATCTTCTCGGATGTCAAATTCTGAAATGTAAATCCTATAAAACAGAATTTTATTACAAATACTTACAATAGTATATGAGTATCCGCAATGTTGCACGTTGGCTCAGAAGAGGCACTATGTGTTGCGGATTCTCGTCAACAGACAACTGTCAACTGTCAATAGAACCTCTAATCATTTATCAAACATTCTATTGATTGGCTACGTGCAATCAAGCGGATAGACATACAATAGTAATATTGAATTCATACCAGCAAAAGAATTGATTTGTAAACAGTAAATTTTACGGAAATTAATGTTTAGAATTATTTTTCATTCCCCTATAAATATTAACTTTGTCCAGCCCTAGAAATTACTTATGGAAACACTATTTTCACTTGTTTTGCTGACAGCAATTTATGGACTTGCATTTCTGTCAATTATGCCAGAAAGGTATATCAAAAAGTTAAGTCCATCATATCACCACAAGCATTTACCTGAATACAAAAAGTTTGCTCTTGGAGGATCAATATTTCTTTGTTTTTTGGTAGGTTATATCTGCGCTTCGGCTATGCTTTACTTTTTTATATAAGGAATTCTTTTTCATCATCATACCGATCCTCTAGATAAATAATGTCAATCTTAGAAGTTCCTAAATATTCAATAGAGTTGTAATACTTGAATATGAATATCCGCAATGTTGCACGTTAGGTAAGAAGAAACTTTGTAAGTTGCGGATACTCGTTAGCAAATTTTACGCCGTGGCGTAAATCACAGTACCCAGTCAACAGAACCATGAATCGTTCATCCGACAATCTATTGTTTGGCTGCGTGCAAGAAAGCTGATAGGCATATGATAGAAATAGGAGAGTAGACTTTCAGTGTAGGATCGCAAATATTAACAAAAGATAATTTTATAATTTTTGGATATTTTCGTTTTGGTTCAATTGGGACAAAATGAGAAATCAAGAAGTTGACTTTGATTCAAAAAAAATCCTGAATACAAAAAGTATTCAGGAAAAAATGAAGATTTAAAAGTAAACGATAAACCTGTAGATTCTTAGTGTAGATATTAGCTAAGATTTTTACCCTTTTACCAAGAGCCTGACATTTTTTTCAATAGCGGCTTTGGCATTTTTGATATTCTCCATGGCAAGCTTGCCATCAATACCATGTTTTTGGAGATTGCCTGAAATCGCAAACCAGATTTCTGGATTTGTTTTTCCTTTGGATTGATTGATGGATCGAAGGGTTACAGCGACATTTTCAGGGCAGTTGACAACTTTGGCGATCTGCTCATCAGTCAGCAAATGCTTGTAGGTAGAATGTACCCATTCAGAACCATAGATATGTTCATAATCATAAGGATCCCCACCAATCATTGTTTGACCAGTGTAGCAATCTTTATAAAGTGCCCATCCATTGCCTCTTTTCAAGGCCTCTCGATGCATGGCAGCTTTCACAAGGTTGAAGACTTTATCAATTTCGGTTCGCATGTAGGGGCGGAGGGGGTTCATTTATAAACTATGATTTCAAAAATTCTAATTCACTTTCAATTTGTTTAAAAACCATTTGGTATTTTTCATAAGAAAGTTTATCTAATTCGTAATCAATTCTAGCCTCCTCTAAAGCTTCTTTTTTACCTAAAAAACTATAGTAATCTTGGGCTAAAATAAAGGCTTCAGAATTACTAAGGTCATTATTTGGTTTTAATACTTTTAACAAGTTACTCTTAATGTATCCATAAACCAATTGGGATTCATCAAAAGATAACCCTAATTCATAAGGACCTGATATTCTTTCGCTTTTGGTATTTGAAACTTTATCTTCAGAAAGGTTCAAGTCAAAATAAAAATTCAAATAGTTTCTTTTGTAATAATTTTTTTCTTCATTTTTTAGTTTTTCAAAATATAAAGTGATTTTCTCTTTTCCTTCATTGCTAAAAGAAGCAGAAGAAAAATCTTTGTTTTTGGAATCTACTTTTTCTGAATGCTTACTTTTTCTGTATAAATAAATTCCTCCAAGCACTACTGTCCCAATTGCAATTCCGATGGCTAAATTCATTACTATTTCATTTTCATCCATTTGTTGTGATCTTTTTAAATTCATGTTCAAACTTTTCTAATTCGATATGCAATGATTTTATTTCCTCAATTATTTTTTTTCTTTCAGATACATGTTCGCCATCTAATTCAATTATTTCAGAATATGATTTTTTCATTTCATATAAATGTTTATTGATCACTTCGGTATATTTTTCAAAAAAATCATTGAGTTTATTTGAAAATTTGACAGGTAAAGTTTCTATCAATTGCGTTTTGATATTATTAGATAGGCTTTTAATAGCATTATAAATAGTTCCGTCAAAACCATCCATTCTAATATTAAAAATATTTACTTTTGCACCTTTTTCTAATAACGATTTATCACTTAAGGAACTAAAAGAAAATTCTTTTATTAACTCTTGTACAGAAATTAATTTCGGTACGAAATATCTTATTTTTTCAGGTTTTAAAATTTTGGAAACTTTTGACAGGTCGTCCTCAAATTTTTCTAAGAGGATATTCGCCTCTTTATCAATACGTAATTCAAATAGTTGCTCTTGAAGAGCGAAAAAACCTTTCTCTAAATGATCTTTATATTGCCATTCAACATATTTTCTCGAATTTTTTGCGCCTTCAATAGATTCGAGTGACCTTTTTGTATTCTTTTCAACTTCATCAAGCATAGATCGAATATGCTTTAAAATACTGGTTTCAAGTTTAGTGTTAAAGTTATCTCTTTCTTCTTTAAAGGCAATCTGAAATTTGTCAATTTCCGCTAATGTCTCATCTATTTCCTTTTTTTTCTCTTCAAGCTCTTCACTACTTTTACTGATATTTCTTTCAAAATCTTCCTTCTTATTTAAAGCAATTTTGATAGAATTAATCTTTGTTTTTCCTAAATCACCAATAATTTGTTCTCCTTTGTTTAAAATAGAAATACCTTTTCCTTCCATTAAGTGAGATTTAATCCCATTAATTAAATCTGGTATGTACCCTTCTTTTTCTATAAAATCACCGTTTAAGTCATTCAACCTATCATAATGATATTCTTCATCTTCAGTAAGGCCTATCCCCTCCTTAATTTTGTAATTTAGCAGTGCTGCATAGGTAGAAATTGGATATACTTTTGATCCATTTGAAAATAGTTTTCTATTTTGAAGCTCAGGATCATTTTTGATTGATTGCTCTACATAATTGACAGCACTTTGGTAGTCTCCTGAAGTGTCTGCTTTGGTTATCACAAACATGATTTTATCAGAAGGTACAGAACTTAAGTGTATATCAATGAAGTCATAGTCAGCACTTGATAAAGGTTGTCCTGTATAGAATAAGTAAATGACTGCACTTGATTTACTAATCCAATCAGTTGTAACTTTCGACCTTAGTTCATTACTATCATTTATCCCAGGAGTATCCACGAAAACCACTCCTTTACATAATTCATTATTTACCTTTATATCAACACATTTGACAAAAGGAGTAAAAACACCAGGTTTCGTTACATAATTCTCTAATTCATTTAAAGAAATTCCATTCTCAACTTTATTCTCAAGGTGGATAAAGCTATCCTTATATATCCCTTTTAAAGCTGAGTTATTAACATCTTTTTTTAAAAACTTCTCAAAGTAGGTGGTTGACTCTCCTGAGTCTTCATCTTTTAACTTTAAATTTTTTAACTCTTCCCATTCTGATTTACTATAATATGTCACTTCTGCTTCTGTCTTTTCACCGTATCGAATAGTGCTTAGTTTAGCTGTCCAAGGCGTATCGTCTGCAGGAAGAATTGTTTTTTCAGCAAATAATAAAAAATTTAAAAGGCTTGATTTTCCAGCATTAATTTGACCACATACGCTAATTGTAAAATGTTCATCATTTAAATCTTTGATAATTTCATTTATTTTCTCCTTTGTGTATTCTTTCCCATTCGCTGTTGAAGGGGCAAAACCCAAATTAACCATATGGTTTAATTTGTTATTTATTGAATTCTTCTTCTCCAAGAATTCTTTAAAAATATTTAGATCATTCATAATTTTTTAGATTTTTAATTAACTCAATGTTTTCTGTTAGTTCCATAATAAATTCTTCATGTTTTTTTATCTGATAAAAATATGCTCCATAAAAATCATCATTTAAAAAATAATGTGTCAGTCTAGAGACCAACTCTAAAGGAGAAGTGTAAAAAAAATCTTCAATTATAGATTTTTTTACGTTTTCTCTATTTGAGATCTCGTCAATATATTGATTACCAGCTGTTATTGCAATAGTTATAGAGGTTTGACTCAAAACATTATAACAAAGATTTTTTAAATAGTAAAAGCTGTAGCTTTCCTCTGAAAATAATATTGAATCTGATTTTATTGATAGTTTTTGTAATAAGTCAGAGTATTTTTCAAAAATCCTAGTTAAATAAATTTCAAATTTTTCAATAAGTTCTTTTTCAAGAACTTCTATTTCTATGTTTTTTATTTTTAATGAGTCGGTGCTAGAAAACCAGCCATTTTCATTGTGAAATTCAAAAAACTTTGAAAAAAGGTTACTATAAAATTCATTCCCGAAATAAACTTCGAAAACACTTTGTTGAATTTCTTCTACATTTTTAAATAATTCTTCCTCACTTTCTTTTAATCTATGGAGTTCTGATTCATAATCCTTTAGTAAATTACTCTGATCCCTAAGAAGGGTTTCTATTTTTTCTCTTGCTTTGTAAATTAAGTTTTCTAATTCATCATTGTAAAGTGATTCAAATATTGATCTAAGTTCATACCGCAAATTTTCAAGTTGAATGGAAAGAAGAGAATGATATTGTTGAAATCCATTTTGATTAAAATTTTTAATATCAAAATTATTTTCTCCGATAGATAGCTCATTCTCTTTAAATTTGATAGAAATCTCTTTAAAATTTGACTCTTGATTTGATAATATTTCTTCTATCAACGAAGACCATGTTTCTCTTATTTTTTTTTGTCCCTTTGTGCTTTCAAAGACTTTTTTTGAAGAATATAGGAAAACCTCCTCAAAGGGATACCTCGATTTTAGATCTAATAAAATTTTCTCTCTGGCACTAGGGGGTTTTAAATCAATCTTATTTATTATTGCAATAATCTTGGTGTCCTTTCCTAAATCATTTATCAATTCCATTTCATCAGCATCTCCAGTTTTGTTGGCATCAAAAAGCCATAGTAAAACATCTAATTCAGGAATCATTGATTTTGTTAACTCATCATCTTCTTTACTGGTAGAGGAAAATCCTGGAGTGTCAATTAGGGTAAACCTTTCTAAAAAAAAGCTAGGATATTCAACTTTAAAATACTTTATGTCAGATAATGTTTTTTTTATTTCGCTTGAATTTTGGTTTTCAATGCTGCCATGAACACTGTACTCTTTATATTCAGGTAGGGTTATTTCATCAATTTGTTCATCTTTAAAGACTTTAAATAGTCTAAGTCTTTTTCCATAAATAAGTTTTGTGATTTTAGCCGTAGTGGGCATTAAATCAGTACCTAACAAATCCTCTCCTATAAGACTATTCAGAAAAGATGATTTTCCTGTACTAAATGATCCGACAACCCCAATTTGTAAATTTATATTGCCAAGATTTGCATCCTTTACTTTTGCTTCAAGACTTATCCTTTTGTCATGAATTTGTAAGTAAGTATTTTGAATTTCTTTTATTTTTTCATCAGAAACCTTACTACTTAAAACCAATTCTGTTCTGTGTAGGTAATTTTCAATTTCCTGAAGCTCTCCTGTATTTATTTGAATGGTTTTTAATACCTTACTCATTTTTAAATAGATTTAAGTTGAATCAAATCCTGATATATATCTCTTGCCTTCTTTTCATTTAAATAATTTTTTTCGTCTCTATTTTTACGTAATGTGTCTAGAGCTTCAATTTTTGAATTAAGTGGCATTTTGAAATATTCTTCAACATGATCATTTGCCTTATTTTTTATAGTACTATAGGTTTTCGTGACAATTAAATTAGCCTTAGACCTCAACTCTCTTCTTAATTTGTCTGTTTGTGTATTTTTATTATACGCGTTTGCGGCATGTTCAAACAAGTTTACCTTTTCAATAATAAGTGTTGTAGCTTTTAAAAATCCTCCACCAATTCTTAGAGCTTTTTGCTTTCCACTTAATTCATGCCAGGCTTTAGTTTGAATTGGAGCTGAGTTTGAGACCAGACTTTTAGATGTAGGTGCGTCTGTTTTTTGATTACCATCCATGGGCTGAGAGGAGGATGTTTTTGATTCAATATTTTTAGATTCATTTGGCTCCCCATTGCTTCCACCAGAAGTCTGTATTAAATAACCAGCAGCAAACTCTGCAACGTTTAAAGCTCCTTGAGCTGGAAAAACAACTGCAATAAGACCTGACATTGCAAGTTTTGAGTACTCTTGCCCCCTTTGAAATTTTGAGCCTATTTTTGAAGATATAGTTGATATGGTTTTAGCTAATTCAGTATCTTCTATCGTTGAAATTTCAAAGTTTTCAAAATCTGGAAGATTATTTATCAAGTTCATCTGAATCTCCTGAAACATATCAGCAATATTTTCTGCATAAGGCTCTTTTTGGATGAATTTCTCAATTAATTCGTCGACATATTGATCGGCAATATCTGTGGCTTCCTCAATTGCCTTATCCTCCATTTTCTTGATAGAGTTGAAAAATGATTTTTCGGCCATTTCTAGCTGATTAATCTCATTCCTTAATTCTTTAATTCTTTCACTTAACCCTTCATCGTCTTTATCAAGATTATCCTTAATTTCTTCTAAAACATTAATTAATGAATCCTTGATTTCTAATAAAAATTCTTTTTCTCTCTGCTCCTTAATACCAGCCTTCATTAAAGGCAATTCCTCAATAATTATTTTTTCAATCTGCTCGATACCAGATTTTTTATACAATTCTTGGTCACCAGAATTATTTGCTTTAATAGCATTTAAAGCCGAAACTTCATAGATTTTTGGAGAATCGACAATGATACTTACTGACTGAGTAAATTCCTCAATTAATTTTTTTCTTTCCGAAGGGGCTTTGGTATCAGCAAAATTTAAAACAAAGAAAAGTTTGTTCTTTATTTCATCTGGATATTGGTTAATAAACTCTGTGAGGCTTTTTGAGATACTTCCCATATTTATGTTTACAACCAAAAAAGCAACATCAACCATTGGAATATAACCGTATGTCACATCTGAATGCGTTTCGTTTATGGATGAAACACCTGGAGTGTCAATAATCAATGTATCGTCACTAATTAATTCTGAATCAGGAACTGAAATTTTCAACATTCTATCTGCTCCGGATTTTTGAACTTCATCTACTAAATCAGATGGTGAGATTTCAGTGATTTTATCTTCCCCATCAATTCTTTCCGCAACTTCAAACTTGTATTCTGCACCTTTTTGTAATTCTGTAATTATAGCTGTCGTGGGCTTATCAAAAGTTGGCAAAAAGTTTTTTCTCATTAATGCATTAACTAAAGTACTTTTACCTGCAGAAAACTCTCCTAAAAATGCAACTTTAACTTTATAGTCTGAATTTTTATATTCAAGAATTTTTTTCTTCAAAGATTCAATTTGAAATTTTTCTATGATCTTTAAAAGTTCGTTTTTGATTTCGATTAGATTTGTGTTTTTAGATTCTATCATTGTTTTATTTTTTTGTAAATACCCTACCCAACCTTCACCACATCCAAATGTGCTGAATTTACTGCATTGGCTTTGCGGATATCTACATCGTACATCCGTTTGAAAGCATCGACTACGCGTTCACCTCTTTCGTGATTGAGTGGGTAGTGGGCTGCGTGATCCATGACCACATCTACTGACATGCCTTTTATAAGACGAACGCCGTTGCGGAACATGGGATTTTTTACAGTAACTTTAAATAGGGCCATGGGTTGGTGGTTTTATAATTTCAAATATATTTTATTCATCCATCTGATGTGGATACAATGTACAATCGCTAGCATATTTTGGATAAGTGCACTTATTTCGATGATATCCGTATTGTTTCTTGTATGCAAAAGTAATCTTCAACTATGCCAAGGCATGTCTGAGGGTAGGTATGAAGTCAAAAAAATTAAATTAATTCTATAATTTCATTTAGGTAAGAATGGCAGGTTTTCGACTTACCTAAGGCTTGGATTTTGTTTGAAAAGGAAGGGTATAAGAATGATTGCACCTGTCAGGTTTCGCCTTTTTACTAAACAGCATTAAGTTAACTTATTGAATAGATTTTTTATCTAAATGGTATTTCAATTTCAACCTTTGTTCCTGAATCAACTGTAGTGCTAAAGGTGACATATTCTTTTTCTTTGCCCTTGATCAAGGATACACGGCGATTTACTAAATCTATTCCTTTGGAATCGTGAAGTGGGTTTTTCTTAACCTTTTGCATTCCGACACCATTGTCCTTTACAGTACAGACTAAAGTATCGAAATCCATGGCTTTAAGATAGATACTCAAGGTTGGATTAGGATGGTTGTGTGAAAAAGCATGAATAAATACATTCTCTATAATCGGCTGAATAAGCATAGGTGGGACGCTTACTTTGTCTATTTCGATACTAGGGTCAATTTCTACGGACCAATTGATGTGTCCACCTTTTCGCTCATTCTCAATTTCTATATATGTTTGCAGATAAGTCCACTCCTCACTTAGTTTTATGTAGGGTTTTGAGCTGTTTTTGAGCGTTTTGCGAATTAGAATTGAGAATTTACCTATAAACTCATTCGCTTTGTCTATGTCTCCTGTTAAGATGTAATACTGTATTGAATTGATTGCATTGAAGATAAAATGTGGGTTCATCTGACTTCGAAGAGCTTCCAATTCTGTTTCTGCAAGTTGCCTTTGGATTTTTTGTTCAGAAGCTTTTTGATCATTCAACTTTTTCATTCTGGCTCTATAGGACACGAATGAAATAGCAAAAATGCTGACCATGAATAGAACTATGATCCATGGATTTTGATAAAATGGTCTTAGAATTTGTAGTTTGAGCAAAGTTGTAACGGTATTTTTTCCCGAAAATTGATCATATACCTCGACTTCAATCGAATAGTTTCCAGCTGGCAAATACGATAGAAATATCTGGGGTTCTGAGCTGTAGGGACTCCATTCATCTTCCATAAGCAACCTATACCGGTAAAGCAATTTTTCCGGAAATTTATGACCTACTGGTTTGAATTTTAGTAGAAGTGTATTTTCCCCAGATGGGAGTTTCAACTGATCATGCTTGAGAACAAACCATGAAAAATTTTCCTCGCCAATAGGTTTTTGATTGATAGAAACCTGGGAGATAGATAATTGAAATTTCACAGATTCAGCTTGAAGTATTTTTGGAAGATCTAGGACGTAATATCCTGAATTTGTGCCTATATATAGAAGTTCATTATCCACTTTTGCAGTTTTAAAAAGCATGTGGGACAAGCCTTGTTCATCATCCAAGACCCTCACATTTCCATTATGGTATATGTTGAGACCTTTTTCTGTTCCTATGAGAATATGATCTTGATAGCTTTCCAAAAACAAAACTGTTTTACCGACTATTTGACTTCTTTCAATGGTATCCTGTATTTCAAATGTTCCTTTGTCTTCGGCTATGTAAATAGCGTCAAATTCTGTAGCCAAAACCAACTTACCATCTCTAGTGATATGCATTTGTTTGATTTTGGAAAGTGGCAGTTCTGCTGTGTATTTGTATGAATGGAATTCTGAACCATTCCAATGAAACAAGCCTTCAAAAACTGAAGAAAAATACGTCTTATCCTTAGCACGAATCACTTTGCTGACTGTAGTTGGGATATTTTTGTTTTGTTCGAATGAAAAATATTCATAATCCATTTTGCTAACATCATTATAAATACGAACTCCTCCATAAGGATTCGTCTCTATAAATTTACCATCAGGAGTAAAACCTATTTTGTAGGAATGTATGGGTAAATAATTCAGAAAATCACCTTTTTCACTTAACTCAAATATGCCAATATTGCTACAAATCCAGTAATTTCCATCATTCGATTGCATTTCATAAAATAGGATCTCGTCAATTCCTGTTTCAAAATCCAATTCAAAAAAGTCGTCTTCATGTTTTGGTAATTGGTGTTTGCGAGACTTTACATAGTTTTCTGATACTCGCTTAAAATTATGTCTTTCTATGATTTTTATAAGTTCACTTTCCTGCGTGAATATGGAAAATCCATCTTGATGCAGAATAGCTTTTTGATTGTTTTCAAAAGATAAATCCAAAATTTCTTTATCTCCAAATGGATGATAAATGATGTCTTGATTGATACTGACAGCATAAACTCCATTATCAAGTGACCCAAGGTAAATAACCTCTTTATCAGCGCTATATACAATCGAGTTTATTGATTTCGAATCAATATCAAATGTGGTGGATAGGTTTTCAAATTGTTGATCCTTGTATAAATAAGCACCGCCATTGTTCGCATAGATTCCCCATGCTGCCATGTATATTGCCTTTTGGTCAATGCTTAGATAATCCCAAACGATAGACTTACCGAAAGTATTTTTAGGTTTTTCTCCAGCAATAAAATCATCGAGCAAAAATTCATCTACAAAGCCTTTGTTACTTGAATAAACTTTGCCTCCGATTTTTTTCATAGCATAGATGAAGCTATGTTCATTTACAAGATTGATGTTCGGATTAGCTTCATTAGGATCAAAACTATAAACTCCCATTCCATAAGTGGAATAGAAAATAATCCCTTCATGCTCAAAAAAACCAGATACATAGCTTTGAGGACTATTCAAGACAGAGTTTTCTATTGATGTGATTTTTTCTGTATCAATATCTATGATTGAGATTCCATTTTCTGTACCTACAAAAATTTTGTTTTGGTAAGGGTAGAAATGTCTGATTCGGGAATCTATCAAGCCATTGTCTAAGGGAAAAGAAGTGAATTTTTCTCCATCAAATTTTGTGATACCTCCACCATAGCTTCCAAACCACATTTGGCCTTTGCTATCTTCTGTGATTGCCCAGCAGCTTCCATGGGCAAGGCCATCATCCGTATAGAAGTTTTGAAAATTTCCATTTTCTTTCAACGAAACGCCATGTTCTGTTCCAACCCAAAGAAAACCTCTGGAGTCAATAAAAAGTGACCTTACGGCATTGTTTGCCAATCCATCCAAAGTAGTATGATGGATTAATGGAAATTGCTGACTGATTGACCAAAAGGGCAGGAGTAAGCAGATTATAGCCAAATAGAATCCTTTTTTACTCAAAACTCTTCAATAATTTTGATTTGAATCTTGTAGAAACTGAGATAAATTCCTTGTTTTTAAGCCTTAGCATACTATCCGATTTATCGAACTCCTCAATGAAATTGATGTTGACTATATGTGATTGGCTTACTTTGAGAAAGCTTTGATCTTCCAAAAAGCATTCATATTTTTTTAGGTTTTTGCTGGATATGAATTTTTTAGAATCATTAATTACCACATTTGTATAGCTTCCATTTGCTTCGAAATAGACTATATCATTTTTATTTACAATACGATCACTTTTTTGGGAAGTCAGTTTTATAATTCCTCTATTCAAAAATGAGGGAACTTCTGAAACTTTCTTACCTATCGAAGATTTAGGTTTTTGCTTTTTTTGAAAGTTGAGCAGTGTTTTTTTAAATTCATCAGGATCAATAGGTTTCAATAAGTAATCAACTGGCTGGTGTTTAAAGGCTCTTTTCATATGATCTTCGTATGCAGTGCTAAAAATGACTGAAAAATCAACATCAATGAGCTCTTCCAAAAGTTCAAATCCGTTTTTTTGCGGCATTTGAATATCCAAGAATACCAAATCTGGATCATATTTCTGAATTTCCACAAATGCATCGTCTGCAGAAAAACATTTTGCTACAATTTCGAACTTGCCCGGAAAAAATTTCTTTATGCTTTCACTTAGAATTTCTTGGGCGTGCAGTTCATCATCCACTATGATTACTTTATACATTTTTTTATATAAGTCTGATTAGTAACAACTTTTAGTTAATTAATTTCCTAATGATCGTAAATAAACTAAATATTACAAGTCAATTTCTAACAAAAGTAGAAGGAAATAATCTGTTTAAGGTAAAAATTCAAACAACAATCATAATGGAAATATATGGATTGAAATCAATAGTTGAAACAATAGGTTAATAAAATTTCCTTCGTTATTCGAAAACTTAATTTTTATTTTCCGTTAAGTTAATTAAGATTTTAAAAACCAAGAACTATGTCGAACTACCTGAAAAAGTACTTACCCTTGTTTTTTTTACTCCCTTTTCTTTTTAGTTGTACTACGCATTACATTTCTCAATGGCAAAATTATGATGAAGAAAGTACATTGGCAGATGATGGAACAGTGATGATAAAAAATGATACAATTGGTGTTTCCCACGCCTTCAACAATCAAGATGGCACTGTTCTAGTCCGTATTGAAAATTATTCACAAACCCCTATTCTCATTAACTTGACCAAGTCAGCTCTAACTATCAATGGGAAAACTTTTGGCTATGTAGATGGGAAATCAACCATCAGTGGTTGGCTAGATACTTTTGGATCGGCTAATGGAGGTCAAGTTGGATCCTTTGGTGGAGAGATTGTAGGAAAACCCAATACTTTGTTTGTACCGCCACTTTCCTATGTGGAAGGCTCTTTTGCTAACATCCAACCAGAAGTCAGAAATATAGTTGGAAATAGATTTATTGGAAATCAGACATACTATCCTTTGTTCAATTATCCGATCAATACAAACCTTGTTTTCTATGAAGACTCAAAATCTCCCATGAAGCTCAATAGCTTTATCAATTACTCCTTAATCGATTCCAATAACAATCCAATTATCACAAAAACTGTAAACCAAAATTTCTATTTGTCAGGTTTTTTTAAAGTAAGAAATATGGGACAAAAAGAGCTAAATCAAAATTTACTCACTCGTGAAGATCTGGGAAGTTACAGCATTACAAAAGGACAAGGAGCGGGTCTTATTCTGTTCTTAGGTGGGTTGATTGGTTTGGCTGCTATTGCTGCAGATGTGGAAGAATGAATAAATAATAAATATATAAGTAGTAGCACTGAATCCATACTTTTTATTCTTGCTTAAATTTAGGTAAAAGATAAACATAATTCAGTGCTACTTTTCAGAATATGAGTATCCGCAATGCTGTACGTTGGCTCAGAAGAGGTATTATGTGTTGAGGATTCTTCTCACCGGACATCTGCCAAAAGTCAACATCATTTATTAAACATTCTATTGATTGGCTACTTGAAAATAAGCGGATACACATATTACAAAATTAATCTTTCGGAAAACATACTTGGTCAAGAAAGGATTTCATCAAAAAAAATCTTTTGTCTATCTGTTCTATTTAATACCTTTCGAATTCTAATATGAATATGGAAAGTAAATTTTTCAAAAGTCCAGATGAAAGGATCTTAAAGATCCGGAAATTGTTTGAACTGAATAATAGCATTATTCAAGTCATTAGCACGCTAGCTTTTGGGATCCTGGTGTTTGACCTTGGGTTTAGGGATGAGGTACATTCAGGAGTAGTTGGCAAAATCTATTTTATGCTACTGTTGCTTTTGTCTTTGGGATATACTATCAGGTTATTCTCCAAATCCGAGAAATTCAAAATGTCTAGATACATTGTCGAGATTGGTATCATCCTTTTTTTGGTTTTTGCTTCTTTGGTCAATTTTCAAGTCCTAGAATTGGAAAGTACAGTGACTGTCGGAAACCTTCAGATTAAAGCATTTTTTGTGAATTTGCTTGTATTTATTCTTTTCCTAATAGAATTGAGCAAGCTAAGCCTTGTAGCCAATCAGTTGAAAATCCATCCAGCAATGGTATTTATACTTAGTTTCTTGTTGGTGATTTTGCTTGGCACTGGCTTGTTGTCATTGCCAAATGCTACAGTAAATGGAATCAGTTTGATTGATGCATTATTTACTTCAACTTCGGCAGTCTGTGTGACAGGACTTATCGTTTTGGATACATCCTCTGATTTCACTTTTCTCGGACAGTTTATCATAATGATCCTTTTTCAGGTTGGAGGATTGGGAATGATGACATTTACTTCCTTCTTCGGTTTCTTTTTCAAAGGGTCGTATTCACTACAAAATCAACTGTTTCTAAAAGATTACATCAATGAAGAAAACATAGGTGCGATAAATTCCACCTTGCTCAAAATTATACTTTTTACACTACTGACGGAAGGTGTTGCGGCACTGCTAATCTCTTCGGTGATAGACAGCAATTTATTTGAAAATAGGGGAGATCAGTTGTTTTTCTCTGTATTTCATGCAATTTCCGGATTTTGTAATGCCGGTTTTTCTACTTTGGGGGATGGGCTATATGAAGTTGGATTTAGAGAAGAATACACAGTACATTTGATTATTGCCTTTGCCATAATTTTAGGCGGTATAGGATTTCCGGTTGTTTTGGGATATTATAATTATTTCAAACATGTGGTGATTGGAACCAAGAGAATGATTACAGGAGAAGAAGAATACAAACATGCCCCAAGGGTAGCCAATGTGAATATCAGGTTGATAGTATATACCACAGGAATTCTATTGGTGCTAGGATTTGTTACTTATTGGATTTATGAAGCAGATAATACACTTAAAGGATTGTCTGGATATGGAAAATTTGTTACAGCCTTCTTTGGATCTGTGACTCCAAGAACAGCTGGCTTCAATACTGTTGACATGTCGGCTTTGGCTATGCCCACGGTATTGATATACCTCATCTTGATGTGGATCGGTGCTTCACCCGGTTCTACAGGTGGTGGATTGAAAACAAGTACGATTGCAGTAGCGGTATTGAATGCTGTGAGTATTGCGAAAGGAAAAAATCGGGTAGAAATATTCAAAAGACAGATCAGCAATGAAACATTGAGAAAAGCATTTGCCGTTATCTTGCTTTCATTTTTGGTCATCGGATTGGGTGTCTTTCTTGTTTTGCTTTTTGATCCAGAATTGACTTTGATCAGTGTGGCATTTGAAATATTCTCAGCATTCTCCACTGTGGGGCTGAGTCTTGGTATCACAGGAGACCTGTCCACTGGCAGTAAGATTGTCGTTTCAATCATCATGTTTTTGGGAAGGGTTGGTACATTGACAGTTTTGGTAGCCATGATTCAAAAAGCGAGGACATTAAGATACAAATATCCAGAAGAGGGAGTATTTATCACATAAGAAAAAAGCGATACGGATATACGGAACTTTGCCACTAACTAAAAAAAGCCTGATTTAGCTTAGATCCGATATTAATTGATATTTGATACTCATAGATATTAAACATTAACAAGCAATCAACTTTGGAATTAAAGCTACTGGCAAAGAAGCGTATAATCATAAAAAGCGATTATGGAATCGAGCATTACAAGTACGTCCAACATTGGGATGATTATTTGTCAAGACATATACCATAGTCTGCCCCAGGTAATCGGGGTGATCTGTAAAAATAAATTGTAAACACATGAAATACATCATTGTAGGATTGGGGAATTTTGGTGGCCATTTGGCTGCAAGATTGACATCGTATGGACATGAAGTCATAGGAGTGGATAGTAGTGAAGACAAAGTAGATGCTGTAAAAGACAAAATCACCCACGCTGTGGTGATGGATGCAACGGACATTCAAGCCGTCAAAAACCTGCCTTGCAAAGAAGCAGATGCTGTGATAATCGCAATAGGAGAAGATTTTGGTGCATCAATTATGGTAACAGCAATCTTTAAACAGCTGAAAATAAAAAGACTTATTAGTAGATCCATCAATAAAGTACATGAAACGGTAATCAAAGCTATTGGAGTGGATGAAATCCTTCATCCAGAAGAAGACTCTGCAGAAAGAATGGCCAAAAGCTTGCAGATGAAAGGCGTCATAGATTCTCTAAATGTATCTGAAGAATACAACATCATTGAAGTCGAAACACCCAAAAGATATATAGGATTAACTGTCTCCGATACAAAAATAAGGCAAGATTACAATATCAATATATTGACTCTAATCAAGATAGAAGAAAAACCGAATATTTTTGGTGTCAAATCTAAATCTAAAAAGGTAACGGGAGTAGTTACTCCAGATACAGTTATAGAGGAAGGGGATATTCTTTTATTGTTTGGCCACATCAAGGATATCAATACGATCTTGAATATGGAGTAATAAAAAAGTAGAAAATAAGCGAATGAAAACAATACCTCAACCAGAAAGTTCCATTCGCTCATTTTTTCAAATCAATTAACATCATAATCTTCTTGGCGATTACCATCTTTGTCGAAAGTCACAGGTGTGATTTTCTTGTCATGACGAAAAAGAATTTCATAGTAAGTTTTGTTGTCTTTTTCGTACTCCCTTGAGTCTACAATCATTTGATTCTTCATGGTAGAATCACCCTTGATGATGGTATAGATGTTTGAAGGAATGTTTTTGACTATTTCATCATGTTTAGCCATCAGGCCAGTTGTATCCTCCATATCTGTAGTATCCCTGATTCCTTCATTTTCAATTCGCAATGCTTCATCGCTTCTGTCTCCATATATACTTTCATCTTCCGCGTATTCTGCTTCTGTGGTTCTGTTTTCACAAGATATAAATGCGCTGGCAAGTGCAAAACACATCGCCAGTCCCAATAAGGTTTTAATTTTTTTGTGTGTTGATTTCATAATTTTATTTTTTAAAGTGATAGAAAAAGAGGGGAGGGAAGCACATAAGTCAACCATCCCCTCATATTTTTAGTTAAAATACTGAATTCTATTCTTCCTTATCTGAACCTTCAGTTTTTACTATTTTATTGTAAACCCCCATCAAAAGGAATGGAGCTGCCCACTGTCCTACAAACAAGGCATCTTTACCTCTTCCCATTATTTTTAGCGTCAAGGAAACCGCCATTGTAGACAATGAAGTCCACAGAAAAACGTCTGATGGGATTTGTGCTGTTCTTTTTTCGATTGTCTTAGCCACTTGGCCTTCTTTACGGTGCTCTTGCATAATGTTTTATTAATGTTTTAAATTTTTTTTGTTATATAGTTGATATGTTTGATTGTCCAAAAGCTATTCCTAAAATAAAAAATCATCTACATTGTACATCAATTCATTATTTCAAGCGATATAGAAAGGTTGAGGTGGATTCATTCATTTTCAATTTGTCATTTTTTTTTCCCAATGTGAGGGTCTTTTAACCAATTGGGGGAAAATAAATATGATGATTCCTAGAATAAATTATCAAATTTAATAATCAATAGAAACATAAACCCTTTTGGAAACAAATTATAAAAAGTAAAATTGGATCTATGAAAATTTATCATAAAAACACACTGATTATGAGAATAGTTAGCCTCTAAATGAAGAAATTGAAACTCAGATTCGTAAAGATTTATTAAAGTGAAAAATCACCTAAAAATCATAAATTGCCATAATTAAACCTGAATTAGCGAATCTAAAAATATCACTTTTATCATCCGAGATAGTGGAAGTAAATGCGGTTTTTAGGACTAGTTTTAAAGCTGGCTTGTAGTTTGAAAAGTGAAAAAGTGAAATTTTGGATTATGAAAAAGAACATAGAGTTAAAAATCCGGTTTGAATTGGTGAGAGAGCAGACAGAACGGATTTGTGCACCATTGGAAATAGAAGACTATATCGTCCAACCGATGGCTAATGTCTCCCCACCAAAATGGCATATTGGACATACTACTTGGTTTTTTGAGGAGTTCTTACTCAAAAAGTACAACAAGGATTACAAAGTGTTTCACAAAGATTTCTCATTTATTTTCAATAGTTATTACAATAATGTTGGAGAACGGGTAGAAAGACCAAACAGAGGTTTCTTGAGCAGACCTCCTGTCAGAGAGGTAATAAAGTACCGTCAATATGTGACCCAAAAATGTGTGGAACTCTTGGAATCTTCACCCTCTGATGAAGTTCTTGACATATTTGAAATTGGAATCAACCATGAACAGCAGCATCAAGAACTTTTGGTATATGATATCAAATATATCTTGGGTACTCAGCCTTTGCTTCCTGTGTATGGAAAGGAATTTACAACACAAGAAGAAACTAAAACTGGATTTTTCAGCTTCAAAGCTGGATTATATGAAATAGGAGCTAAGGATTTGGGATTTACATATGACAATGAACATGGACGACATCAGGTCTATCTTCAGGATTTTGAAATTTCAAAAAGTTTGGTATCTAATGGTGAATACCTTGAGTTCATAAAAGCAGGAGCTTACAAAGATTTCAATTTATGGCTTTCAGAAGGATGGGATTTTATTCAAAATGAAAAAATTGATGCTCCATTGTATTGGAAGTTAATAAATGGGGAATGGTATAATTACACCCTGATTGGATTTGAAAAAGTGACTGTGGAAGCTCCAGTACAGCATGTGAGCTTTTATGAGGCACAAGCATTTGCAACTTGGAAAGGAATGAGACTTCCCACTGAATTTGAATGGGAATGCGCAGCAGAAAAGTTGAATTGGGGTCAATTATGGGAATGGACCAACAGCGCCTATTTGCCATATCCTGGCTACCAAAAAGCGCCCGGTGCACTTGGCGAGTATAATGGAAAATTCATGTCAAATCAAAATGTTCTAAGGGGAAGCTCAGTGGCAACCCCAACAGGACACAGTCGAAAAACATACAGAAACTTCTTTCATGCATCCAGTAGATGGTTGTATTCAGGTATTAGATTAAGTAAATAACTTTATGGATAAATTTCTTAAAGACGTGATTGCCGGTCTCAGTTCAGAGCAAAAAGCTATTCCTTCGATGTATTTTTATGATGAAATGGGTTCTAAGATTTTTCAGGAAATAATGGGTTTGGAAGAATACTATTTGCCAGCCTGTGAAGTCGAAATCCTCAATAACAGAGCTGAATCAATTATGGCACAAATCTCTTTTGCTTCAATTGATATTATTGAATTGGGAGCTGGAGATGGTTCCAAAATGATTTCATTTCTTGAGCGCTTCCATAAAAAAATGAAATCAGTAACATATATTCCCATGGATATTTCACCTGAAATTTTGGAAGTAAACAAAAAATTAATCCTTAATCAAATACCAGATTTAGAAATTATTACGATTCCCGGAGACTATTCTTTGACTTCTAGTCAATTGGCAAAAAGAGAGAATCCAAAGCTAATTTTGTTTATGGGTAGTAATATTGGCAACTATACAATAAATGAAGCCAAGGAATTTATGCGTTTTGTCAATGACATAATGAAAGTAGGTGATTTTTTTTTGATGGGAGTGGACCTTAAAAAGAATCCACATACTATACGCAAAGCCTACAATGATAGTAAAGGAGTCACAAGACGCTTCAATCTTAACTTGCTGGAAAGGATCAATCGAGAATTGAAGGGTGATTTTGATATTGATTCGTTTGGCCATTATGGAACATACAATCCCATCAATGGTGAAGCACTAAGTTTCTTATTCAGTGAAAAAAATCAGCATGTAAAAATTGGAGACCAAGTCTTCAAATTCGATAAGTATGAAACCATCCGTACAGAAATTTCCAGGAAGTATAGCTTAAAGGAACTAGATTCAATTGGGAAAGAAACAGGGTTTGAATGGGACAAACACTTTTTGGATAGTAAGGAGTATTTTTCACTCAGCCTCTTTAGAAAGTGATTTTTGAATTATCCGAGGAAAATTAGAAAAACATGAGCTAGTCATCATTGAAATCGTAATGAGCTAATGTTTAAATTTTTGTGACAATATTTACCAAGTTCTTGGGATTATAAATCGAAATTCAATACAAAAACTTCTGCTTCATTGAACTATTTGCTGTTTGTAACTAGCAAGTTCATCCATTCTTTCAAAAATTTTGAATCTTTTGTATATCACCAATTAATTACATTTTATAACATCTAATAATCAAATTACCTAAAATTATATAAAACTACTTTAAAATAGTGTAATGTCGCTACTTAGATTTCTTTATACCTTTGAATAACAAGGCTAGAGTAAGATTTTTTAATTCAACATAAAAGATATAATCATGGAAACTACAACTGTAAATGAATTGATGATGGAGCGATGGATTCCACGGATCCAAAATCCACAGGATATTACCAAAAATGAAATAGATACTATTTTTAAAGCAGGTAGACAAATTGCCAACAGGTTTGGAAAAAACCCATGGACATTTTTATTGGTAAAAAAAGGTGGTGAAAGCTATCAGAAGTTGCTTCACTGCATGGATGGATTCAATCGCAAATGGGCTAGCAAAGCACCATATCTTGGGATAGCACTTTATAAAAAAAGTCCTGAAACTACTCTAACCGAGAGAAACCAAAATTTTTATGATACAGGTGCTTTTATGGCTAAAGCCTCAGAAGTAGCAACAGATATGGGAGTTTTCATCCATCAGATGGCAGGCTTTTCTGAGAGTATGTTCGAAGAGGAGTTTATTGACCAAAAAAACTACAATCCAATTAACATTTTCGCTTTGGGAAGGGTAGGTAGTAATTTCGAAACTGAAGAAAAAACCAATAGGTCGGAGGTGTTCTATCCTTCTAGGAAAATGCTGAAAAATATCCGTCCCATGATTATTGAAAAAGCTATTGCTTTGAGGTGATTGTCAGAAAATTGTACATGGGACAGAGTCAAATGATCTTGTAATTCTATTGAAAACAGTATTTTATTAGTACCTATCGATGCAGTTCGTGAATTGAAAGATAAAATCATTATTTCAAAAAAATAAATTTGAAGAGAAATGGAAAATTTGAAAAACAAAAAAGTCGCAATATTAGCTACAGATGGGTTTGAGCAATCTGAGCTTTCAAGTCCACTAGAAAACTTGAAGAAATTAGGAGTGAAAGTTGACATTGTAGCTCCAAAACCAGGAAAAATCAAAGGATGGAAAGACGGGAATTGGGCTGATAGCTTTGAGGTTGATAAATCTATAGATGATGTATCTGCTATGGATTATGATGCTTTAGTTCTTCCAGGTGGTACGCTAAATCCTGATAAATTGAGGGCTAATGAAAAAGCAATCAATTTCATTAAATCCTTTTTTGACGAGAAGAAAACTGTAGCAGCAATCTGTCATGGGCCACAGTTGTTGATCAATGCGGAGGTTGTTGAGAACAGAAAGTTAACATCTTTTCATTCAATTAAATTGGATTTAATCAATGCAGGTGCCAAATGGGTTGACCAAGAAGTCGTTGAAGATCAAGGCCTAATCACTTCCAGAACGCCCGAAGACCTGCCAGCTTTCAACAAAAGATTAATTGAGGTTTTGGGTAAAGCTGAGACCAATTCTTTTGACCAATAATTAAGCTTTCTCGGGAACATAAAACTATTTTGGATTCATTTCAAGGAAAATAGAAAATGATTCTCCATAATTCCATACTGCAATGTTTCAATTCCTGATCTTGGTGTTTTGAACAAAGGTACTTGAATTAAAAAAAATCCATTTTTAAGTAAAATAAAATTTAAAATTGGTACTATCTAAATTTTAAAAGGATCTCCTGATGCAGCTGAAATGATACATATCAAATGAAGTATTAAACCAGGTACAATAAAAAGAAAATAGCCTAATACCACGAATAAAAACCACGCTATTCCAGTGCCAACATCACCTTTATACATTTGACCAGCTCCTGGAATAATGAAACTTAATAATGCAGCTATTCCAGGACTCCATCTCCTTCCATAATTTTGAGGCATGATAAATTGAGTATTTTGTTGGCGAGCTGCTCTGACCTGATTGTCAAGGATCTCTCCGCAATGCTTACACTTAATTGCTTCACTGTAAATTTCTTCTGCACAATAAGGGCATTTTTTAAAAGTAGATTCCATTTATTTGAATTAAATAGTTTTGAATTTTAAGCTGTTTGTCAGTCTACAACTATATGTCGCTTTAAACATAGGGATTTAAAATCAAATAAAAAACACCTATTAAAAGGTATGTTTGCAAAAAAAAAGTTTCTACAATAAAGGAGTAGTTAAATTTTTCTGCTTCCGAAATGAGTCCTTGTATATGTTTGTATTGATAAATAGCCAGTAAGAAACCTACTTTTTGAAATTTGTCCAGCCTCAACAGGGTTTCTATACTAACAAGTATGATCTTAAAATGGCAAATACTCGCAAATATGTTAAATTTAGTTAACCCTACAGAATTCACTTACCAAATTACTTATTTTTGAAATATGCATTCATTAAAGAATAATTGTTTAGTTTATTCAAGTGTATTTTCTGCGGGATTAATTTTTCTCTCTTCTTGCGGAAATGAAGCTGCGAAGGAGGATCAAACAACCATTAGATATTCCATAGATACAGTTTCCATCGACTCCAAGGATGAAATTTTGTTTTTACAACGAGATTTGTACACATCAGATTATTCTGAACAAGACGGCATGCTCTATAATCTAAACGATAAAACCAACCATGTCGAACAAATCAACCTCAACAGCTTAGCTATCGAAAAAATGATTCCTTTCGAACGAGAGGGGCCCAATGGTACAGGATTTTGGACTTCTGACCTCAAGAGTGCATCCGATCAGCGGCTTTTTTTTGGAGGAGAACGTTCAGGAATATACACGCTTGGAGGCAAGTTGCAGCAAATATTCAATTGGTCTGATATTGATAAAGAGAAAGGTGGAATATTGGATGAAGAAAGAGTTCATTATCAAGTGGTGAACCCCAACTTTCCAAAGCAGGTTTTTGCTATTGTTGTGAATGACCAAACTAATTCAGTTTCTCTTAGACAACTTAAGACCTCAGATGATTTCATTCAATCCTACAATATTGACCCGAATGAAAACTACAAGACCTATACTTTAGGAGATTTAACCAATTATAACAATTGGGATCCATATTTATATATTAAAAGTACTCAGGATCATATCATTGTCTCCCACGAGTTTGCGAATGATTTTTATGTTTTGTATCCAGCCAAAGACTCTTTGGTTTCAATATCATACCAATCCTCACTCTTTGAATCAAAAGTAAAACCCACAACTGAGGGAGATTTGATTAACTCAACTAAGGATCGAAAAAATGCACTAAAAAGCTATCGGAGTCAAATCGCATATGGTCCATTTGCATATAACAATAAAAATAGACATCATGTGAGACTGTCTGCCTCTATAATATATGGAGAAAAAGAGCGTGAAGGTTATTTGCTTCCTGAAATTGAAAGTAGCACACTTTATATTTCAATATTTGATAAAAACTTCAATCATATCCTAGATTCAGAAATTCCTGAGCTAAAAAAAACTGGAATCCCAAAGTATTTTATCAGGGAGGGAGCAATTTGGTTATACTTAAATTTGGATGATGAATTGAATTTTATCCGAATTAAATTTTAAGCCACCTCCTAAAAACAGTTTAAAGTCATTAAGCTGCTACACTTTATCTTTCCATACGATTCTACTTTCAATCAATCAAACATTAAAAGCATATTAATCTACCACAACAAAAACCCTTAACAGCGCTAAATAATGGAAGAGTTTTTAAACTTGAAAACTTTCAAGCATGACACTTCGCATTCAAAGATTTTTACTTCCCGATACAAAACTTACTGAATATATTATCTAAAAGGTCATCGGTTGTGATTTCGCCTGTGATTTCACCGAGATAGTGTAGGGATCTTCGGATGTCCATCGCCAGAAAGTCATTGGTGATTTCATTGTCTAGGCCTTCTAATACATCAAGTAAAGATTGGCGTGTTTTCACCAAAGAATCATAATGCCTGATGTTTGTAACGATGGTGTTGCCAGTACGGAATTTATCCATATTGACTAATTCCAAAACTCTATTTTTCAAGGCATCCAAATTTTCTTTCTGCCCTGCAGATATAAAAATAGTATCAGGATGATTTTTCTTTAATTCACTGATAAATTGTGGATTACCCTTATCAATCTTATTGGCTACTTTAACAAAAGGAACACTTAGATTTTCGAGCTTGTTGATATCTCTATTGATCTCAATCATATCCGTATCTCCCAAATCAAAAAGATAAAGAATCAATGAAGCGGTCTTCATTTTCTCCTGCGTTCTGCTGACACCAATCGATTCGATCACGTCAGTAGTTTCTCTTAGACCAGCAGTATCTATGAATCTAAATATCACCCCGCCAATATTGATTTCATCTTCGATAAAATCACGGGTGGTACCAGCGATATCCGATACTATAGCTTTTTCTTCATTGAGTAAGGCATTGAGAAGGGTAGATTTTCCTGCATTTGGTTTCCCAGCTATGACTGTTGGCACACCGTTTTTGATGACATTTCCCAAGTCAAAACTCCCGATCAACTGCTCCACAACGCGAAGCAATTTTTCAACTAGAATTCTTAAATCATCTCTACTGGCAAATTCTACATCCTCTTCGGTGAAGTCCAATTCTAACTCTATCATGGAAGCAAAGTGGATCAATTCGGCTCTCAGCTTTGAGATTTCTCCACTAAAACCACCTCGCATTTGGTTAAGCGCTGCTTGATGGGAAGTTTCTGAATCTGCATGTATCAAATCTGCAACAGCTTCTGCCTGTGCCAAATCAAATTGACCATTTAAGAAAGCTCTTTGGGTGAATTCTCCTGGTTTGGCTGGTCTCGCGCCTTTTCTAACCAACAGTTTGATTACTTGATTTACTATATAGGATGAACCGTGAGTGGAAATTTCCACTGCATTTTCCTTTGTAAATGATTTGGGAGCTACAAAAAGAGATACCAAAACCTCATCGATTATCTTTTCCCCGTCTCTAATTGTTCCAAAATGAATGGTGTGGGATTCTTGTTTTTCAAGATTTTTTCCTTTGAAGACTTGATTACAAATTTTAATTGCATCCTTGCCAGATAATCTTATGACTGCGATGGCTCCAACTCCCTGAGGTGTAGCCAAAGCGACAATGGTATCTTCTTTTTCGTGTAAACTGAACATGCTTATTTCGTAAAACGCTTCACTATTCCTTCCAAACCTTCGATAAATGGTGCAGGCTGTCTGTAGCCTGGCAATTGGGTAATGTTTTCCATCGTTGCGTCCATTATCACAAAGTTAGGGTAGGAGGTGACCCGCATTGTCTTTGCCATACTTGCTTCGGAATATTCCTTGCCTTTGAAAGTGAATTTTTGGTCATCCCTTTCAGCATGCAATTTCACTGCATAAAAATTTTCATTCACATAGGCAATTACCTTTTCATCGGTGAAAGTTTCTTTATCCATCTTTTTACACCAACCACACCAATCGGTATAAACATCCACCAAGATCATTTTGGGGCTTTCTTGCGTTGCTTTAGAAGCTTCATCAAAAGTCAGCCAATTGATTTTTTCTTGGGCATAAGTAGAGATGGACAATATAAGTCCAAGGAATAAGAGTGCACTATATCTTTTCATAATTCAAATTTATAAAATTCCATCCAATCACCCTTCAAAACCCATACCTATTGCAGTAAGTTCATACTTCAATGTACAAAGTATCATGTATTAGATACGAACGAAGTATATGCTCAACTTTATTAGGTCATGATTTAATTAAAGATTAAGCTCAAGTTTTCCCTAATCTTGTATTCTTCCAATCTTCCAATTCCTAATCACCCCATATATTTCCCAATTTAAAATCTAAATTTAAAATACTACACCATTACCAAAATATTTGCTGCGACATCCTTGGACATAAAGATGGTTTTTTTGTTGTCAACAAGGATTTCTATGGAACCATCAAATTCTACTTTTTCCAACACTTTTATCCTTGCTCCTATATATGCTCCAACCTTGTCCAAGTATCTCAAAAATGCAGCACTACTATCTTTAACAGCCACGATCTGACCTGTGCCATTGATGTCGATTTCATTGATCGGTAGGCGAGGGCGGGAGCGGACATCTCCATACTCATCGGGGATAGGATCGCCATGAGGATCAAACTTTGGAAACCCCAAATACTCGTCCAATCGCTGAATCAAAATGGTCGATTGTACATGCTCTAATTCATCTGCTACCTCTGCTACTTCATCCCATGCAAAGCGTAATTTTTCTACCAAAAACACTTCCCATAATCTTTGCTTTCGGATGGTTCTCAAAGCAAATTTTTTGCCCTCTTCTGTAATATGAACCCCATAATATTTTCGGTATTCTATCACTTCTTTTTCCCCCAGCTTCCGAAGCATATCACTCACGGAAGCTGGCTTGGTTTTCATTTCAGCTGAGATATCATTTGTCGATACACCTTTCTTTCCGGCCTCTGACAGCTGATAGATTGCCTTCAAATAATTCTCCTCTGCGTGTGTCAATTTTATCATTCGACTTTTCTGTTTAAAACGCAAATATAGACTTTTAGTTGACACTAAAAAATAATTTATCCTAACCTAAAACTCGTGTGGATAAGTCAATTTCAAATGTGTTTAGTGATTTAGGTATATCTAAATAAATATTTAGTACAGACTTTAAAAATACATTAAAGATTGATTTATAGGTTTTTAAGTAAATTAAAAAATGCTCGAAAATCCAAAATCATCAAAATCAATAGAGTTTTCTCTTTTCAATGATTAGTTTCCAAAATGGGGTGAAAGTGGATAAGTTTTTTGATGCTTGTGGATAAGCTTTTGACACTTCTTAAAATTGAATTTTCTCTGCTATTGATAATTTAGTTTTTTGGTTTATTTTTATGGAAAAAATATGAAAAAAATACTCCTTTTACTCTTTACACTAGTTTTTGCTTTTAGTGTTCAGGCACAACAAACCGCAGGTTATACTGAAGGGTTGCTTAGCTTTGGAAACGGTGAATTTTTCCAAAATGGAATGCGTATCAAAATGGCTGATGCCATACGAATTACCCAAGTAAATGAAGAAGCTAATGAGCTTGTCAGAAAAGCTAGAACCAACAAAGTGGTAGGGGATATTATGGGTTACTCTGGTTCCTTTGCAATCGGATGGGGAATCGGTGGTGCAATAGCAGGTGCTCCAATTGAATGGGGTTGGATAGGCGCAGGTGCTGGCTTGATTGGACTTGATCTTTTATTCCAAAATTCTTTCAGTAAAAAAGCCCAGCTTGCTACTGAAGTATTTAATGCAAACATGCCTTATGGATCAATGAAAACACCGGTTGAATTGGCAATTGGAGTACAAAAAAATGGCTTTGGACTTGCACTTAATTTTTGATTGCAAAAGAATAATCCCTGACTTGAAAGCATTAATTCTTTCAGGGGGCCTTTTTAAATATACACAACCGATAGAAATGGTTTTATTTCAATCAGTCTTTCAATAAATAGGTTAGTAATTCCTTTAACTTCTCTTCTTCCTTACTTTTCCAATAAGGAAACTTATCCATTCCGTGAGTATAAAACTCCTTTTTTAGTATTTTTTCTATTTCCACTTTAGCATACTCAGGTTCAAAAAAATTAACGGATAAGCCTGCTCCATATCTATTTGTAATCCTTTCCCAATTCATATTTGGTGAAAAAATAAATGGTTTACCCATAGCCAAAGATTCATACAATTTACTCGGGATTTTTGGATGGATACTTGGCAGCTGATGATATGGCAGCAACACTATATCGCATTCATTATAGGATCTCAATATCTCTTTATAATCGATCGGAGATGGAGAAATTTCCAATCTGATTTGCGGGATTTTAGAAGCGATTTCTTCGATCCTTTTTCCATATTCAGCAATAGTGACGTGGCCAATAATTTTGAGTTTGTAAGTTGGTTTATTTTTGACAAGTTCCCCAAACCAAAGCATGGCATCTACAATCCCATACACCTTTGTTAGTGTACCTGAAATCAGGAATTCCAATGGTTGATCGGTGTCAAATTTGACAGTTTGTATCTTCTTGATTTTTCCAAAAAACTTGTTCTCAAGAACGACAAAGTTTTTAATTGTTGGCATTTCTTCTTGATAACAAGCCTCAGCAAAAATACATTTATCAATAAACGGTTTGCTTATATTTTGAACTGTTCTAACCCAAGAAATAGCCAACCATTTCTTCCATCCTGAGATCGTTTTGTTTTCTTTAATATTGAGTTCATAGTTTTCCTGAACATCATAAACGAGTCGGTATTTCAAAAAAAATTTCATCAAAACAGCTGCCGGCAAAAGTTCATAAGTAGTGATGATTAAAACCTCTGGTTTGATCTTTTTAAGGATTGATATAAAATTAATTGAAACAAAAAGCCTTCTTGGATTGTCTCTATTACTGTCAAAAAGCGTAAAAAAGTCTATATCTTCTTCGCTAGGGACATTTTTTAATGAAAATCCTATGATGTTAAGGTGGTATTTATTTGTTTCACGCAATGAAAGGCCAAGGCGGTAAAAACTACGTGCATCATGGAGTGGTTTTAGGATAGAAGCAATGGCAATCTTTGGCTTATTCATCACAAAAATTAAATTAAAGCGAAACTAATAAAAAATATGGATTTACAGACAATCATCGAAAATGCATGGGACAACAGGGAGCTGTTGAAAGAAAAAGATGTGGAAATAGCAATCAAATCTGTTATTTCAGATTTGGATGTTGGAAAACTGAGAGTTGCCGAACCACTTGAAGATGGATCTTGGAAAGTCAATGACTGGATCAAAAAGGCCGTCATTCTATATTTCCCTATTCAAAAAATGCAGACAATAGAAGTTGGTCCATTTGAATTCCATGATAAAATGGCTTTAAAGACCAACTATGCCAAGCAAGGTGTTCGTGTAGTACCACATGCAGTTGCAAGATATGGTGCTTACCTAGCTTCTGGTGTGGTGATGATGCCTTCTTATGTCAATATTGGTGCATTTGTTGACAGTGGCACGATGGTTGATACTTGGGCTACTGTTGGTTCATGCGCTCAAATCGGCAAAAATGTACATTTAAGTGGTGGTGTTGGTATTGGTGGTGTTTTGGAACCGGTTCAGGCAGCACCTGTTATTATCGAAGATGGTGCTTTTATTGGTTCCCGAGCGATCATAGTAGAAGGAGTCAGGATTGGTAAAGAGGCAGTAGTAGGAGCAGGAGTTACCCTTACAGCCAGCTCAAAAATCATTGACGTGACTGGGGCAGAGCCTGTAGAATACAAAGGTTATGTACCACCAAGATCAGTAGTCATTCCAGGATCATTGACAAAAAAATTCCCTGCTGGAGATTTTCAAGTTCCTTGTGCTTTGATCATTGGTCAGAGAAAAGCTTCTACAGATTTGAAGACTTCATTAAATGACGCCTTGCGTGAAAACAACGTAGCGGTTTAAATACTATTTTCAAAAAAGATTATGCGTACTCAAATTCGATTTTACTCAAGCCTATTATTATTAATTACCCTATTTGCATGCGGGAGTGCCTCCAATGATGGCGATGATTTGTATGCATCTGGAGAATATGAAGAAGCTATCAAAGCATATGACAAATTTCTTTCTACCAATCCCAAAAATGTGAAAGCCATTTACAATAGAGGGCGCTCACATGAAGAACTTGGAAATACAGAATTAGCGGAAAAAGATTTTATTACTGCTTTGGAGTATGATGCGAACAATGTCCAAGTGATGCTCAGCTTATCTAACCATTTCCAAAAGCAGAAAAATCATAGTTCAGCTTTATTATATGCTGACCGTGCAGTAGAAATTTCTGGAGCACCTGCAATGGCATATTTTATGAAAGCTAGAGCTTTGCATCAATTGGGAAACACGGAAGAAGCATTAAAGGAGTACAATGCAGCTATCAAGATGGATAAAGATTTTGGTCAGGCGTATTACAACAGAGGCTTGCTAAAATTGGCTACAGATAAGAAAAAGTCAGGCTGTGAAGACTTGAATCTAGCATTAAAGTTAGATTATGTTCAGGCTTCAGATGCAATCGAAAAGTACTGTAAATAATTTGTCATAATATCACAAACAAAAAAGAGGAGCTCAATAGCTCCTCTTTTTTTTGCTCAAATATTCAATGATGACTTTTCATCCTATTGAACAAAAATGAAAGATGTCTAGGATTCTCATCTTTATGATCGCAGACTTTATCGGATTGCAAACGACCACTTCCTTGACAGGTTCTGCAAGCACTGGTTTCCAATTTACTCCCTTCACAGGTAGGACATGTCAACCTTCCTTGCCCAGAGCACCTTTCACATTCAAAATACTCTATGATATTGAATACATTCCTTTTGGTTATTAAGCCCGATCCTACGCATTTACTACAACCAACTATCCCTTTTGCCTTACAATATCCACAATCTTGTTCCAAATGCTTTGAACCTTCACAAGTAAAGCACTCTTGAAATCTATATCCTCTTCTATCACACAATTCACAGGCCTTGATTGCATTCAATGGTATATTCAATAATTCTTCCAAAGCTTTTGCCCTTTCATAATTATCTCCTTTGAAGCCATTCAACTCCAAGTATTTATTTAGGAAGTTGGCACTATTATCATATTGCTTTAACTCATAAAGCGTTTCCGCAAAGTAATAGGGCATTTCAGGAGGAATAGGTAGGTTGGAATCAATAATCTGCCTAAAAAATATGTTGGCTTTTTCATAATTACCATTTTCCATTTCTTTCATTGCATTATTCATCAATCTGGATGATCCACCCAAACTTGGTTGAACTTGTGCATTTGCTGAATTGAAACAAAACATTAAAGAAATCAGAAAAATAAGCTTTTGACTAAATTGAATTGGATTTAATATCATGGGTTTAATTTGACTATTGAACTCACAAATTAATCAGGTTTGATTCATTAATCAATATTTAGATTATAAAAACTAAATATCTACCTAAATTCTATAGCAATTTTATAAGTAAGCATGATATAGTTTCTGATATTTGAAGTAAAATAGGAAAAAGCAATATTTATCATCATTCTATTTATAAGATATTATTAAATATGTATATACGCTTTCTTGCCACTAACCATTTTAAATATGCCTAGAAGAAGATCTATCAAATCATTTGACTGTTGACAGCCGACTATTAACGATTTGATCTTGCCTTATTAATTTTTTTACTGGCAAAGTTGCGGATAACCATTTTATCAAAATATCCAAAATGATTTAGGTGAGAATAGAATAATTTTTTAAATTAATAGATCTAAGTCCTGAAAGATATATTTAAATCATCTCCTTTTCTTTGTAAGCTATTGCTTATTGAATCATAAAATCACTGATGTTCAATACCTTAATTGTAAATTTCAAAAAAAATATAAAAACATCGTAAGTTTTAATTTTAAATAATAGTCCATGAAATCAAGACGTAAGTTTCTACAACATATTAGTGCAGGCGTTATCCCTATTGCATTTGGCTTTACCCCTGAATCTTTACTTTTCAATCCAGATAACTCCCAAAATGATAAAACACTGCGTGTAGCCCTGATGGGATTGGGAAGCTATGCAAATAGGGTGGCAGATGCAATGAAAGACTCGAAGCGAGCTAAAGTTGTGGGTGTGATTAGCGGAACTCCTTCAAAAATTCCTGAATGGCAAAAACGATTTGACATCCCAGATAAGAATTGTTATAACTACGAAAATTTTGACGCTATAAAGGACAATAAAGATATCGATGCGGTATATATAATCACTCCAAACGCACAGCATCACAATCAATGTCTTCGTGTCGCAGCTGCTGGAAAACATGTGATCTGTGAAAAACCAATGGCAATAAATGCAAAGGAAGGAAGGGAAATGGTTGAGGCATGTGAAAAAGCTGGCGTCAAGCTATTGATAGGATATAGAATGCATTTTGAGGCCAATACGTTGGAAATAGTTAAAATGAGAAATGCAGGAGAATTTGGAGACATTAAATTCTTTCAAGGATTGAGTGGATTTAAAATAGGCGACCCCAATCAATGGAGGCTTGATCCAAAGTTGGCTGGTGGTGGTGCTTTGATGGATATTGGAATATATGCGGTAAATGGAACAAGGTATATGGTGGGTGAGGAACCTATCTGGGTGACGGCTCAAGAAACCAAAACTGACGCTTCAAAATTTCGGGAAGGCGTCGATGAAACCATCACATTTCAGCTAGGCTTCGAAAGTGGGGTGGTTGCTTCTTGTTTGTCCACCTACAATATGAATAATTTGGATAAGTTTTTCCTTAATGGGTCAAAGGGTTTTGCAGAGATGCAGCCATCGACTGGTTATGGTCCTATTCGGAGTGCTACACACAAAGGCAGGCTAGACATGCCTCATACAACGCACCAAACTACCCAAATGGATGAAATGGCTAAAATTATATTTGACAATAAGGTCCCAATAATTCCCGTTGATGGCAAAGAAGGGCTGAAGGATATAATTATCCTAGATGCCATTTACGAAGCTGTCCGGACGGGATCCAAAGTGGATTTAAACTTGACCTAAATTTGTCAATTAAAAAAATGATTCCATTTCTAGCAAAAATACTTAATCTTTGCATAATAATTGAAAAATTAAATGCTAAAGATAGGAGTCATAGGAGCAGGGGCTGCGGGTTATTTTGCTGCCATTAATGCAGCTACCAAAAACACAAGTGTTACAATTTTCGAAAAAACATCCAAATCCTTGGCAAAAGTAAAAGTCTCTGGTGGTGGAAGATGTAATGTGACACATGCTGCTTTTGAAATTGCAAAGCTTGTAAAAAACTATCCTAGGGGCGAAAAATTTCTTAAAAAAACATTCAAGCACTTTGCCGTTGGAGATACCGTAAATTGGTTCGAATCAAGAGGAGTAAAACTCAAACGTGAAGCTGATGGAAGAATGTTTCCAGTTTCAGATGATTCAGAATCAATTATACAAGCTTTAGTCAACGAAGCAAATCAAAATGGAGTATATGTCCGATATAACTTTTCGATAGACAAAATCGAATATTCAAACAATCAATTTACTGTTTACTCGAAGGAAAACAGGGAGATTTTTGATAGGCTAATCATTTGCATAGGAGGCTCACCAAAATTAACTGGCTTTAAGTTTATTCATGATCTAGGTCATAAGGTCTCCGATCCAATTCCATCACTTTTCACTTTCAACACTCCCTACGAATCGATTCGCGAACTAATGGGAATATCCTTACCAGATTCTCATATTAAATTAGAAGGAACAAAACTCGCCTATCAAGGGCCATTGCTTATCACGCACTGGGGCTTGAGCGGTCCTGCAGTGCTAAAGCTATCAGCTTTCGGAGCACCTTGGCTCTATGACCAAAAATACAATGCCAAAGCTCACATAAGATGGAATACACTCTGGACAGAGCACGATTTGCAAATTAATATTGGCAAATATAAATCTGAGCATCCAAAAAAGAAGATCAAATCAAACCCTCTTTTTGGCTTACCAGGTAGATTATGGGAGCATCTTGTGGAAAAGTCGGAAATTGATCCTCTATTACTTTGGCATGAAATTTCAAAAAAGAACCTTAATAAATTAATACAAAATCTTTTTTGTTATATTGTATCCATTGAAGGAAAAACGACCTTCAAAGAAGAATTTGTAACAGCTGGAGGTGTGAAATTAGAAGAAGTAAATCCAGAAACCATGGAAAGCAACTTGTTTCCAGGTTTGTTTTTCGCTGGTGAAGTTCTCGATATTGATGGAATTACAGGCGGATTCAATTTTCAAGCAGCTTGGTCGACAGGTTATTTAGCAGGAATAAACTCCATTAAAACAAAAAGTGATGTATAAAATCCCTCCAATAAATTTGGAAAGAATAGAAGAAATGGCAGATGGAGATGCTGAGTTCAGGGCTGAACTGATATTGGCTATTCACACTTCACTGATAGAGTTAAAAGAAAAATACCTTGAAGGCGCACAGAATGAAAGTACTGAAACGATTCATCTTATAAGGCACAAAGTAAAGCCGACTTTGATGCTGTTTGAGTTAGAAAGATTGAGATTATCGATTCAAAATGGCAAAGAAATAATAGAAGAAAAAGGCTTCAAAGAAGATTTTTTGCTTCATCTAGATGATTTTCTAGATACTTGGCAGGAAGTGTTCGATTTTGTATCTGAAGAATTGAACAAATAATGGACTATTGAAAACCTATTCTAACAAGAAATAGATAGAAGTGCATACATCAAATATTTTCGCTTTCATTATTTCATTTAATCAGGTTTACTTTCAATACCAAATCAACAAGTCGATTGGCATAGCCTGATTCATTATCATACCATCCAACTATTTTTACCAAATTACCTTTGGCTGAGGTTAAACCTGAGTCAAAAATACAGGAATGTGGATTTCCTATAATGTCAATAGAAACAATCGGATCCTTTGTGTATTCCACTATCCCTTTCATTCTTCCCTTTGATTCTTTTTCAAAAACAGCATTGATTTCTTCGGCCGAAGTTTCTTTTTCCAAAATCACAATCAAATCTGTCAGCGAGCCGTCTGGAACAGGAACACGCATAGCTGATGCTTCTATTTTTCCTTTTACCTCAGGCAAAACAATTTCCATAGCCAAAGCAGCATGCGTAGTGGTAGGGATAATTGAGTATGCTGCAGCTCTTGCTCGTCTCAGATCTCTATGTGGTGCATCATGTAGATTCTGATCATTGGTATAGGAATGTACCGTAGATACATATCCTTTGTCAATCCCAAAATGCTCATGTAGAATTTTCACCATGGGAGCCAAGCAATTTGTGGTACAGGAAGCATTTGAGATTATTTTTTCTTCACCTGTTAATATATCATCATTTACTCCTAGCACAATTGTTGGAATCTCCTTACTTTTTGAAGGTGCTGTGATGATGACTTTCTTTGCTCCAGCAGCAAGGTGTGCTGACGCACCTTCTTTGTCGGTAAATTTACCAGTAGATTCCAATACAATATCCACATTCATTTCTTTCCAAGGGATCTGAGATGGATCTTTCTCTGCAAAAATTTTAATCAGTTTTCCGTTAATCAATAAATCACCATTTACCTCTTCTACATTGTGATGGTATTTGCCATGAATCGAATCGTATTGCAACAAATGGGCTAGGGTAGTAGGGTCTGTCAAGTCATTTACAGCAACCAACTCAATATCTTCTTGTTCCAGTAGTAATTTGATGGTAAGCCTACCAATCCGACCGCAACCATTTACAGCAACTCTCTTTTTAATCATTTCAGGTATTTGATTTTAAAATGCGAAGTTAATAAACCAGTCGTTTATTAACTACAAAAGCATAAAGCAATGGATTTTTCTTTTTTAAAATGGTAAATATGTTCGAAGTGCCAAGTATGGAGTACCATGTCCAACAAAACATGATTTCCCAATATGAGTATCCGCAATGTTGCACGTTGGCTAAGAAGAGGTTTTATGTCATTGCGGATCTCGTCACTTGACAACTGTCAACAGTCAACAGAACACACAAATCGTTCATCCGACAATCTATTGTTTGGCTACGTGCAATAAAGCGGATACACATATTTCCCAATCACCAAATCCGCAACTCTTATAAAGAGGTGCAAATTTTAGCAACTTAATTACCCGATAAATAAATAAGTGAAAATGGTAAAGAGTTTATAAGTTTAAACAAAAAATAAGCTGCCATCTATTAAATCAATAACTATTTAACTTAATCAACCAATAACGGTCTAAAACCGATTATGCTGAATAATTCCCAAAATCACCCTACAAACCAAGAACCTTTAAAAGGGTGTTGAAATTTTTTTCGCTAATATTCAAGGTTTTGGCATCCATTACCAAATATTTTTTGGTGAGGTTTTGCATTGTGAATTTAACCCTCTATATTTGCATCACCTTACGGAAAAGAGGTTAATTCGATTCTAAAATGGTCCGTTCGTCTAGGGGTTAGGACGTATCCCTTTCACGGATAAAACACGGGTTCGATTCCCGTACGGACTACTAATCAATTAACCTTTTTTCTATTTATGGTCCGTTCGTCTAGGGGTTAGGACGTATCCCTTTCACGGATAAAACACGGGTTCGATTCCCGTACGGACTACTACAAATTGATGTTTTTCATCATTCTGACCGCAAGAAAAGTTTGTTTCAAACGAATCTGCGCGATGAATTTGTTTTATGGTTGTTAGTGGTTAAAGTGAGTAAAAACCTGGTCTTCTAGACCAGGTTTTTTATTTATACCACCAACAAGCCTGCATCATGCAATTCAAACCATAACTTTTCCTGAAACAATTTTTCAACATTTCCCAAGCCTGCTTCTTTGTATGATTCTTCAAATTGGGAGAATGTCATTTCCTTTTCCGAAGTTTTGAGACGCATTTCTTCCAAAACTTTAATCAACCATCTTCCCTCTTTGGTGTTGACTTTTATTTCTGCTTCCTGAACTTTGTTTTCCACATATAATACTACTCCTTCTACTACTTTACCTTTTTTACTGAAAGTAGTTCTTTTCAACTCGGGTTTATTCCCAAGCCAAATCATTTTTGATGTTGGCCTGTAGCCGTTGGAAGAAGAATCAGTTATTGATTTATATATAAAACTAGGTGAAACTGATGTCCTTGGAATTTTAAAATCAAACCATTCTTGCAATGGAAAATCAAAACAGATTCCATGCATATAATTGAATAAGGCTTTCTTCAATCCTGCACTGAACATCTCGTGCTCTGTTCCTTCAGGATCTTCATGACTGAGGTCATTGTCAGCAAATAAACCTTTCTCAGGCCCAACTTTCACTACCCTAAATTTCGATGGATCAATGCCAATAGGAGCGTGGGAAGTCATCGCAAAAAGATGCCAGAATCCCGATTGGATCACATTATTCTCAAATAGCTGACGAACCATCTCCAAGCTGTCTATTGTCTCTTGTGCTGTCTGGGTTGGAAATCCATACATCAAGTATGCATGTACCATTATTCCGGACTCTGTAAAATGATGCGCTACTCTTGCTACCTGCGCAACATTGACACCTTTTTGCATCATTTCCAAAAGCCTATCCGAAGCTACTTCCAAACCTCCTGAAACGGCAATACAACCAGAGGCTTTCAACAACCTACAAAGATCATATGTAAACCTTTCTTCAAATCGGATATTAGTCCACCAAGTGATTTTTAAGTTTCTTCGAATTATCTCAATGGCCATCTCTCGCATCAAAGCAGGAGGGGCAGCTTCATCCACAAAGTGAAATCCAGTTTGCCCAGTCTGCTCTATCAATTCTTCTATTCTATCACAAATCAAGGAAGCAGATACTGGCTCGTAGTTTTTGATATAATCCAAAGAAATATCACAAAAAGAGCATTTTCTCCAATAACAACCATGCGCCATCGTCAATTTATTCCATCTGCCATCAGACCAAAGTCTATGCATGGGATTGACTATTTCGATTACTGACAAATACTTGTCCAATGGCAATCCCCTATAATCAGGAGTTCCTGTCTTGCTAAAAGGAACATCGCTTTCCCTCGATCCATTGCAATAGACTACCTCCTGATCGATCAAAGTAAATGTGCGCTTCAAATCCTTGAGTTGTCGACTTCCGTCAAAATACTCCAGCAAATTCGTCAATGGTCTTTCACCATCATCCAATGTGATAAAATCAACATATTCAAATACCCTCGGTTCTTTCAATGAGCGAAGTTCAGTATTTGGATAGCCGCCACCCATGACTACTTTGATCTGTGGATGATACTTTTTGATATACTGACCACATCTGAGTGATCCATATAGATTGCCTGGAAAAGGTACTGAAAGGCAGATAGCATGAGGGTTTGACTCCTGAATTGCCTTTTCCAACTCTTCAAATAAATATTCATCTACAAAGGATGGACTTCCCTGCAAGGTATCATGCAAGGGGTCAAAAGATACAGCTGATCTTCCCAATCTCTCTGCATATCTACTAAATCCAAAATTCGAATCCAGCGCTTCTTGGATCAAATCACTCAAGTCCTCTAGATACAAAGTTGCTAAATGTCTTGCTTTGTCTTGGATTCCCATAGTGCCAAAAGCCCAATCCATTTCGTCCAAAAGTTCAAACCTTGAAGCTTGTGGAAGAAAATCACCATCACAGATATTGTATGCAATGGTAGGATTTCTAAATTGAAGAAAATTAATGACCGGTGTGATGGTATGAAGATAGTCTTCTTGAAGCTTTACTATCCTTTGACTATTTTGAGAAAGGTTCTTAACATCTTGTTTTTCAATTTTTTGAAATAATTCAGTTAATCCTTTTTTTGAAAATATCCTCAGTATGACATTTAAACCAAGGTCGTATTGAAAAGAAGTTCTTCCCAACAAATTGAGATAGCCTTTGATGTATGCAGTAGCAGGATAGGGGGTGTTGAGTTGGGTAAATGGGGGAGTAAGAAGAAGAATTGATTTTGACACAGGTATGAAATTTTCTCAAATTTCGCTAAATTCTCCGATTATTGTACGGTATCCATCAGGTCTTTCTCAATTTTTGTCTAAATATCTCGAATATCCTGTCAAAAATACTTCCCCTGCTTTCGATTTGACAAATATTGCTTTAATTTGGAGGAAACATTTTATCCAAAAACAAAACCTATGAAAACCTTTAAAAAAATTTTAATCATCATCATTTTTATTTGTTCCACTTCTGCATCTTTTGGACAACAAAAAGACATAAAACTACCACCAGAAGCAACTGAGTTTTGGGACCCTATTCCAAGAAAAGTAAGTCCTGGTAAGCAAAATCACGAAGCTCCAAGTGATGCCATTGTTTTATTTGATGGTTCTAATCTTGATAAATTCGTAAGTGCAAAAGATGAAAGCAACGCCTCTTGGAAAGTGGAAAACGGAATAATGACCGTTTCCCCACAAAAAGGTGACATCAAAACAAAAGACGCTTTCGGAGATATGCAGCTGCATATCGAGTGGGCTTCCCCAACAGTTGTGAAAGGTGAAGGTCAAGGACGAGGAAATTCTGGAGTATTAATAATGGGATTGTATGAAGTCCAAGTTTTGGATTCTTATGAAAGTAGAACCTACTCTAATGGCCAAGCAGCAAGTTTGTATAAACAATATCCTCCATTGGTAAATGCGACAAAAGCGCCTGGCGAATGGAATACTTATGATATTTTCTTTACAGCACCTAGATTCAACAAAGACGGGATGTTGACGGCTCCTGCAAAAGTAACTGTAATCCACAACGGAATATTGGTTCAAAATGCTGTTGAACTAAAAGGACCAACGGAATATATCGGAATCCCGAATTACAGAGCACACGAGGAAGAATTACCATTTGTACTCCAAGACCATGGAGATTTGGTGAGTTTTAGAAACATTTGGGTAAGAAGACTTTAATCAAGTCTTCTTACTTATTAATTTCCTGTAATCTTCAATGGTATCTATATCGATTGACCCTTGTTCAAAATTGATAATTCCACAATCATCTTGATACTTATATATTACCTTTTTTGCACCCTCAGTAGAGCTCAATTTCAATAAGTTATCAAAGTGTTTTTTTGTAAACAAAGCAGGTACTCCCAATGTATCACCATATTTACAAGCAATAATATTCTTTTCAGAATGAGACTGCAAGTTAATCATAGAATCAATCAATTTGGAATTCACGAAAGGTTGATCACAAAGCATAATGATCACTTGATCCAATTTTGCTATTTCATTTAATTTTTTCAATCCAACTTGCATGCTACTAGCCATTCCATTTTCCCAATATTCATTGACCGATACATATATTGAACTAAAGTCAATTTGAGATTTTATTTCATCCATTTTAGCACCAAGCACAATCACTACATGATCTGCTGAGGATTCTTTGCCTACATTGATCGCATTTTGGAGTAAATTGATTCCATTGAATTCCAAAAGCTGTTTTGCTATTCCAAGTCTTGAAGAATTCCCAGCAGCAAGAATAACAATCCCCGTTGATGGTTTTTGGACTTTATTCATGAATGGAACCTGTTTTTTCTCTCAAGTAAATTGGCTTTTTCTGTGAAAGAACAGATTTGATTTCGGCAATAATAGCCAAAGCGATTTCCTCTGAGTTCTCAGCCCCTAAATCAAGCCCAGTAGGTCCGAAAATATTCTCTATTCCAATTCCAATTCCATTTTCTACCAATTTGATGCTCTCGAATAGTTTTTCAGATTTTTTCTTAGGCCCCAATATTCCAATATATGGCAAAGAAGAATTGAGAAGTTTCTCCAGAACAATTCTATCATAATCAAAATTATGCGTCATTAACAAAGCAACTGTTCTTCCATCAATTTCTAATTTTTCGACCACCTCGGATGCAGGCCCAACGACAATTTCAGAAACCGTCGGAAACCTATCTTTGGTCGCATACTGTTTTCTTCCATCGATAAGAATGATTTTCCAACCCAAAATATCGGCTATTTTACTTAATGGAATTGTGTCATTGCCAGCTCCAAAAAGCAATACCTGAACAGGTGGGTTTATTTTTTCATAAAACACATAAAAATCATTCTCTTGATGATTGTAAGCAACTATTTCTGAATCTACTGAAGTACTTCTACTTTTAATTTCTTCCAAAATCAATTCTTCTACAGAAGAATTTTGAATATTGAAATTGCTTAAAACTTGATTTTCCCTAGATAAAAATGAAGTACCTATTTGTCTCTCACGAGAATTTTTCAGTGAAAAAACCGTAACCAAAGAAGATGGTAGTCTTTTTTCAAATGCCAATTCAAGCAGGAGAACTGGGTTCAATTCATTTTGATAATCAATAGGTTCTATCAAAATATGTATTATGCCATTACAACCTAGTCCGATTCCAAACTTTTGATCATCTTCGTCAGTAGTATCATAAGTAACGATCATTGATTGATTTTGAAAAATCACAGCTTGGGCTTTTCGCAAAGCATCACCCTCTAAGCATCCACCACTAATGGCTCCGGTCAACTCCCCATTTTCCCCAACAAGCATTCTAGCACCTGGCCTTCTATAAGCTGAACCATCCACTTTTACGACAGTGGCGAGAGCAGCTTTAAGGTTGGCATTTTTGTATTTGTAGTAAGTGTCTACAATCAATTGGAATTCCTTCATTCTGCAAAATTTATAAATTAAAATACCAAACTAACAAAATTTGGAATTATAGAACCGAATATTTTTAAAAAGCTCAAAATTAAGATGGAAACTGGAACTATAAAAAATTAAAGAATAGACCTCTAAATGTAACAAAGCCATATTCTTATGAAAAATTTATTGAAAATTTTGAAAATACTTATTAAAATAAAATAGGAATTCTTCAAAAAAACTTGGTATTTTGTAAATATGGCAAAATCAAGAGAAACCTTTAACAAGAAAGAGAAGGAAAAATTAAGACAAAAAAAGAAACAGGAAAAGGTAGATAAGAAAGAAGCACGTAAATCAAATGATAAATCAACAGATTTTGAAGATATGATTGCTTATGTGGATGAATTCGGAAATATCACCTCAACACCACCTGATCCTACCAAGAAAAGAAAAGAGATCGATGTAGATAGTATCGAAATCGGCGTTTCTAAAACCATAGAAACTGAAGACGATGGTGCAGGTAGGAAAGGAAAAGTTACTTTTTTCAATGATTCTAAAGGCTACGGCTTTATCAAAGACGAACAGACGCAAGAAAGTATTTTCGTGCATGTAAATGGTTGCATAGACCAAATACAAGAAAATGATAAAGTTACTTTTGAAACAGAAAAAACAGCAAAAGGACTAAGCGCTATACAAGTGAAGTTAGTTGAAAAATGAAAATTGCCAGTCTAGCTGAAATCAAAAAAGAATTGAAGTTCCTCAATGAAAAGGAGCTTCATGAATTGATCCTTGATCTAAGTAAGTTTAGTACTGATAACAAAGCATATTTATTTTTCAAACTCTTTGAAAAAGAGAATCCTAGGATATTTGTCGAAATGGTTAAAGAGGAATTGGAACTCGAATTTGAGAAAGCCAATACCAGAAATTACCATTTCGCCAAAAAGTCCGCACAATTGATCCGAAGAAAACTCAACAAAAACCTTAAACTTAGCAAAGACAAAACAGCTCAAATCGAACTGATTATATTTTTTTGTGATAAATTAAAGGAATACGGTTACCTACAATTCCGACATCCTGTTATCGAAAACCTCTTTCAAACTCAAATAGGCAAAGCGAAAAAGCTTGTTGAAAAACTGCATGAAGATCTGCAATATGACTATTTGCAATTATTGGAAGAGCTTCCAGAAGTAAGATAGAGAATTTAGCTGCGACTGCTGTCTCCAGACTAAAGTCAACAGCACTTACAACAATTTTTAAAGTCTATTCTTAATCTACTTGCATAATTATGGATACTCAATAACCATTTTCTAATACTATCTATCCCAAAATACACCCGATAATTTAAATCTTAAGGTTTAGAAAAATAAATTTTAGTATTTTCCCATATGAAAATCATTAAAAATTTATTGAAATTCTCAGTCCTGATTTGCCTTTTATTTTGTCTTAAAGAAGGTTTTTCACAAAATATCATTTGGCATCACAACGATTTAAATTATTTCAAATTAGAAGAAAATCAAATCATAAGATATGAGCTTCCCGGTAATGAAAGAGAGGTCTTTTTGAATTCGGAAAAACTCACACCGTTAGGATCAAATGTCTCTTTAACAGTCAGGGACTTTGCTATTTCGAAAGATGAAAATTCGATTTTGATCTATACAAATACCAAGAAAGTATGGAGACTAGATACCCAAGGTGACTATTGGATATACGATGTAGGTAATGATTTGCTAAGAAAAATAGGAGAGAGTCTCCCTGAATCGAGTCTTCGATTTGCCAAAATAGACCCTACCAGTAAAAACATTGCTTACGTCAGTGGGTCAAACTTATATTATGAGTCAATTTCAGATGGAAAAATCACACAGTTGACCCATGATGGAAATAGGAAGCTTATCAATGGAACATTTGATTGGGCTTATGAAGAAGAATTTGCCTGTAGAGATGGATTTCAATGGAGCCCAGATGGTAAGCTCATTTCTTTTTGGCAAATCAATGCAGAGAAGATTAGGGATTTTTATATGGTGAACAATACAGACTCAGTCTACTCCCAAGTAATCCCTGTAGAATACCCAAAAGTAGGTTATTCACCTTCACCAGCCAAAATTGGAGTGATTGACTTGGAGAGCGAAAAGTTGGACTGGTTACCAATCCCAGGAGATCCAGCCCAACACTATTTGCCAAGAATGGAGTGGAATTCGGCAAATACGCTTTTAGTACAACAATTGAATCGGAAACAAAATGAAAGCAAGATATTTAAAATCAGTATTCCTGACTTGAGCGTAGTTACAATACACAAAGAAACAGACCCTGCATGGATTGATGTGCTATCCAGTTGGGATAATGTATATGGATTGACTTTCAGACATGAGTTCAAGTGGATCAATAAAGGAAAGGAATTTCTATGGATGAGTGAGAAAGATGGTTGGAAACACATCTATCGGATCGATATGGACGGCAAAGAGAAGTTGATCACCAAAGGAGCTTTTGATGTTATGAATTTACTTGGTGTGGACCAAGAAGAAAATTGGATCTATTTCCATGCTTCTCCAGAAAATGCAACACAGAAATATCTATACAGAACAAGAATCGATGGTAAAGGCAAACTGGAAAAAGTAACTCCTGAGGGCTTGGAAGGGCTTCATCATTACGAATTTTCCCCAAATGCAGCCTACGCTATACATCAGTTTCAAAACAACTACACCCAGCCAATTCGAGAATGGATCAGCTTACCAAAGCATGAAGTATTAAACCAAAAAGAAAGCATTTCCCAAAACATCGCTTCAAAACAGCACGAAAAAAAGGTGGAATTCTTTCAAATTTCTATCGATGACAAGGTTACAATGGATGGCTGGATGGTCAAGCCTAATGATTTTGACAAATCCAAAAAGTACCCTGTCGTATTCTATGTCTATACAGAGCCATGGGGAGCCAATGTAAAGGATGGATTTGGGTCAAGCAACAATCGATTGTATGATGGAGATATGGCAGAAGATGGTTATATCTATATCAGCATTGACAACAGAGGAACTCCAGTACCAAAAGGTAGGGAATGGAGAAAGAGTATCTATAGAAAAGTCGGCCAACTGAATATATCAGATCAGGCTGCTGCTGCCAAACAAATTGCAGAATGGGACTTTGTCGATCCCGATAGGATAGCCGTTTGGGGCTGGAGTGGGGGAGGCTCAGCTACTTTAAACCTTTTGTTCCAATATCCCGAGATTTATAAAACAGGTATTGCCATAGCAGCTGTTGCTGACCAATTGACATATGACAATATCTATCAGGAAAGGTATATGGGGCTTCCCCAAGAAAATCTACAGGATTTTATAGATGGATCTCCAGTGACCCACGCAAGAAATCTTAAAGGAAACTTACTCTATATCCACGGAACAGGAGATGATAACGTACATTATGCCAATGCGGATATTCTTGTCAATGAATTGATAAAGCACGGGAAGTTGTTTCAAATAATGCCTTATCCCAATAGGAGCCATTCCATTTCAGAAGGATCGGGGACAACTGCACACTTGAGAAAACTGTTCACTGATTATCTGAAAAAGCATTGTCCTCCAGGTGGGATTTAATTGATTATCCGTAAACCTTTCAGGTTTTCTTAACGCTTAGTTAGTTTTAAAGTTAAAACTGGGTGAAACTTGGACGATTTGCTTTCTATGACACAACTATAAATAATAAGTTACAACATGATCGTCAACAATTGACAGTCAACAGGACGCATACCACTCGTTATATTCTGGTTAAAAAAATTCCAAAAAATATTCCATGTCTCTATTCAAATCAAACACATTTAAGCTGACGCTTTTGCTTTTAGCAATCATCTCATTTATTTCTGAAAGCCAAGCTCAGGAAAGGATTTCCCGTGCCGATACCTTAAGGGGAAGTGTCACTCCGGAAAGGGTTTGGTGGGATTTGAACTACTACCATTTGGATATTGAAGTAAAGCCTGAATCAAAATCTATAATTGGCACAAATACAGTAAGATATCTTGTGAAAAAAGAGCATCAGGTTTTGCAAATTGATCTCCAGGAACCTATGGAAATCACACAAGTGAAGCAAGATGGCAAAAGCTTGGAAGTGAAAAAAGATGGTGCTGCACATTTCGTCCAACTTCAAAAAAAACAAGTAGCAGGCGAGTATGAATCGATTGAAATCAGCTATGAAGGTCAACCCAAAGAAGCCATTAGACCACCTTGGGATGGCGGGTTGACATGGTCAAAAGACGAGAATGAGAATTGGTTTATTGCGAATTCAAATCAAGGAATAGGATCCAGCGTCTGGTGGCCAAGCAAAGACCATCCTGCTGATGAAGCAGATAGCATCTTGATAAGTGTCAAAGTCCCAAAGCACCTGATGAATGTATCCAATGGGCAACTGAGGAGAGTAGAAGAAGATGATTTGACCAAAACATATCACTGGTTTGTAAGCAATCCGATAAATGGATATGGTGTAAATATCAATATTGGTGACTATGTACATTTTGATGAAATTTATCAAGGGGAAAAAGGCCCTTTGAAAATGGATTATTATCCTTTGAGTTATAATTTGAAGAAAGCCAAGAAGCAATTCAAAGACGCAACCAGAATGATGGAAGCATTTGAGCATTGGTTTGGGCCATATCCATTTTATGAAGATGGTTTCAAGTTGGTAGAAGCACCATATTTGGGCATGGAGCACCAAAGCTCAGTCACTTATGGTAACGGCTATGAAAATGGATACAGGGGAACTGATCTGAGTGGAACTGGATGGGGATTGAAGTTTGATTTTATCATCATCCATGAATCCGGGCACGAATGGTTTGCCAATAATATCACATACAAAGATGTAGCGGACATGTGGATTCATGAAAGCTTCACAAATTACTCTGAGAGTCTGTTTGTAGAGTATCATTACGGCAAAAAAGCCGGTCAGGAGTATGTTAGAGGTACCAGAAGCAAAATTGCAAACAAAATTCCGATCATTGGAATCTATGGCGTAAATAGACAAGGTTCCGGCGACATGTATTCCAAGGGAGGAAATATGCTGAATACCCTTCGGGAAATACTCAATGATGATGATCGCTGGAGAAATATTCTGCGAGGTTTGAATGAGGAGTTTTACCATCAGACTGTTACTACAGAGCAAATCGAACGCTATATCATCGAAAAATCCGGATTGGATTTGGAGAGTTTCTTTGACCAATATCTAAGGAATATCTCCATACCAACATTCGAATATTACTATGATCAAGAAAACACGCTTCATTATCGTTGGGCCAATTGCATTGCATCATTCAATATCCCTGTAGATGTTCAGATAGGGAAAAAGAAAGTACGACTAGCAGCAGACACACAATGGTCGGAATATAAAGTTGGCAAAAATCTTCCAGTAAGGCTAAATCCAAATTACTATGTTGGAGCTTTTAATTTGACGGGGAATTGATTGAAGTATTTGTTGAGCTACTCTATAGTTTTATAAAAGACACATAATTGTTATATAATTTATATTATGTTAAATAGAATTAACAAATATCCCCTCACCTTATCTTAAATCTACTTATTTCTATTTATTGGCTCATTTTGATTTTGCTAGTCATTATTTTATTAAGCATTAGGGACAAGACTGAGTCCTGAAGCTATAAAATCTATAGTCTATAAGAAGCGTTACTATCGCTTGGCTCACTTAAAAAACTTAAGGAAATTAACTCAGATTAAGCTATACAATAGTCTTGCATGCGAAATTGTTAGCATACACTACAAGATTTCAAATTCTTGGCATTTATACTACTTATTCAATTGGAAGCTTCACAAAGCTATTATAATGTCTAGGAAGGAAAACATTTCCTTTGAGGTAGTCCTTTTCATCCAATTGATTTTATTAAAAAAACGGAGTATTTAAATCTCCCAACTTATAGGACTGCTCGCTAAATATCTATGGCTAAATTTTGAACCTCCCCAGATTTTAAGTCTGATCCCCCAAATCCCGTTTTGATTAATTCCAAAAAAGTAAAATGGCTTAAAAACAAAAAAGGATAACGTTTCCGTTATCCTTTTGAGCCTCTTATCGGGATCGAACCAATGACCTACTGATTACAAGTCAGTTGCTCTACCAGCTGAGCTAAAGAGGCCTTTTTTGTATCTTTTAGAGCTGTTTTGCCCTTAAGACTCTGCAAATATAGTAGGTTAATTTTTACCTCCAAAACTCATTTGAAAAAAAAATAGGGAGATTAAACTATCTCCCTATTTATGAGTCAATTAAAATTCTCTAATAATTGAAAGTTTTTTCTTTAGCTTATCAATTTCTTGTTCTGCCTTTCTGATTTTGTCATCAAACTGGTCTTTTAGCTTGTCGGCAGTCTTGGAAGCAGCAAAAAACTCCAAGTTATTTTTCCACAATGTAATGTTATTTTCCAAATCTGATATTTGCTTTCTGATTCCGTGCTCTTTTTTATTGAGGACTCTATTGCCATTCGGGTCAGATTGAAGCTTGTTCAGGTTTAGTCTAAACAGAAACTCATCTTTGTTTCCACCTTGGATTCCTAGCTTTTCGACATATTGGTCTACCGCTTCGTTGAACTTGGCCAAGACTTCTTTCATATTCTTTCTTGGTACAAATCCAATTTCATTAAACTGTAGGATTTTCGCTTCTAAACTTTCTTCGGATAGATTTTCAGAATCTGCTGCTTTGGTAATTTCATCTATCAGGGTAAGTTTTGTCTTTAGGTTTTCATCAAACTCTTTGTTGACAGCCTTGTTTGCATTTCTTCTATTCTCAAAGAAGGTATCACAAGCTTTCTTGAATCGGCTATACAAATCATCACGAACCTTCTCAGGTGTCGGCCCGAGGTTTCTCCACTCCTGCTGCAGTGAAATCAGTTTGTTGGCTGTATCTTGCCACTCAGTACTCTCAATCAATCCCTCTGCTTGGGAGATCAATTCCTCAGCTTTGTTCTTGTTCGTCAACCTCACTTCATCCAATTCTTTGAAGAATTGGTTTTTGTTTTGGAAAAAATGTTTAAATGAACTCCAGAACTTCTTATTGATTTCCTTGCCCATTTCTTTTGGAACTGGACCTACAGCTTCCCACTCTTTCTGAATTGCCAAAACCTCTTTGGTCTTCACATTCCACTCTTTTATTTTTGAGGCACTGAAATCTTTGTATTCATCAAGTTTGATGATCAACTTTTCCTTCAGTTCCAAATTATCTTTATAAACTTCCTTTTGACTATCGTAATATTCCTTACGTCTATCATAGACCGCATCAGAAGCAGTTTTGAACCTATTCCAGAGACTTTCTTGCTCATCCCTTGGTACGGGGCCAATATGCTTGAACTCCTCATGCAGATCATTCAGCGACTTGATCGCTTCATTAAGATCTTCCACTTTGACCAATTCCTCTGCTTTTTCACAGATTTCCGTTTTATGCTCCAGATTCTTTTTGCGATCCAATTCTTTCAGCTCAAAATAGATACTTCTATTATCATAGAATCTATCCATCAAGGCATTATAGGAAGCCCATAGATTTTTGTTTTGAGCAGACGGAACTTGTCCTATTTTTTTCCATTCTTCTTGGATTGATTTGATTGCATTGATGCTTAGTGTAGTCTCTTCACCATCCACCAAATCTCGCAATCTATCCAAAATGGCATTTTTTGCCGTTAGGTTTCTTTCTTTTTGTTTTTCCTGGTCTTTGAAAAATTCTGATTTTTTGACTTTGAAATCGTGGATCAAGACATAAAATTCGGAATCTAAAGTTGATTTTTTGAATTGAAAATCATCTTCTTCTCCCCCATCAGCTAAAAACTGCTGTAGCGCCTCATCTTTTTCTTTGTGAAAGTATTCATCAAAGTGTGATTTGATTTCATTTATTTTGGAATCCGATTTCGCAAAATTCGCCGAAGCCAAAACATTTTTTAAAGCTGTCAATAACTCTTCTTTGGACAGTGAGGTATAATCTATCTCCTCTTCAGGTTCTCCCTCATCTTGATTCAATTCCTCATCTTCAACATCTAATTTAGAATCCTGACTTACTTCGTTGGAAGTATCTTCAGTAACTTCCACTGTGGATTCCTGAATTGCTTCGTTTGAAATCTCTTCACTACCCTGTGCTTCTTGATTTTGAGTTGCTTGGGTCACCTTGTCCTCATCGGACATTTCTTTGTCTGTGCTCATAATATAATCAGTACTTTTGAAAAACTGTTAAAACAAAAGTAACAAAATTGTTTAATTTAATCTTGGGTCTATCGGATAATTTGCCAATACCTGATATTCTCCACCCATATTTTTCAATATAACCCTCCATAATTCTTCTGGAGATGAGTTTAAGATGTAATTTGTATAAGTTGAATCACTTACGATCCAAGTTTTTTCATCAATTTCACTCTTTAATTGTCCTTCTGACCAACCTGAGTAACCTATGAAAAAACGGATTTTACCCAAATCAATTTCAGATAGTTTCAACTTACTTACCAATTGTTCAAAATTTCCTCCCCACCAAAGTTGATCTCCCAATTTGATACTTCCCTCCAGCAATTGTTCACCATAGTATATATAGTGAAGGGTGTTTTGCTCCACAGGACCTCCTACATATACTTCGCAGTCCAAAAAATTCAGCTCGTCTATCAACTCCCCCAACTTCAATATTGAAAGCTTGTTCAACACTAGTCCAAAAGCTCCATTCTCGTTGTTTTCACACAACAATACTACCGATCTTACAAAATTTTCATCTTGCAAAAATGGCTCTGATATCAATAAATGTCCAGATTTTGGATCTACACTAGGGTTTTCTTCCATGAAAAATCATTTTTGTTTCATCGATTTCAATATAAATCTAAATTTTTTAAATGCAATAAGATTAGTAATTTTATCCATTAAATGTGAGATAAAATAACAAACACATAACTCTTTTGGAGTTTCCAAGTTAAGCATCTAAATATCAAAAAAACAATGAAAATATCAGACATAAGAATTGAATATTCCCTCAAATCCTTAACTATAAATGAGGTTTTAGACGATCCTTTACAACAGTTTGAAGTTTGGTTTACAGAAGCTTTGGCTTCGGAAGTGATGGAGCCAAATGCAATGAATATCGCTACAATAAGACCTGATGGCACGCCAAACTCAAGAATCGTCTTATTGAAAGGAATAGATAAAGGGCTGATTTTTTTCACAAACTACGAAAGCTCAAAGGGTAAAGAACTTGAATATAACCCAAACATAGCGGTTACATTTTTTTGGCCAGAACTTGAGCGGCAAGTGAGGTTTTCTGGAAAAGTAGAAAAAGTCAGTGAAAAAGACTCTGATGAATATTTTTTCTCAAGACCATTTTCCTCCCAAATTGGTGCATGGGTATCTCCACAAAGTTCCGAAATAGAAAGTAGGGAGTTTTTGGAAGAAAGAGAAAAGCAATTAAGAAAAGATTTTACACCGGAGACCATAAGCAGACCTGATCATTGGGGTGGCTATAGGGTTATCATTTCTAAAGCTGAGTTTTGGCAAGGAAGACCAAGCAGACTTCATGATAGAATTTATTATGAATTGCTAGTGGAAGGGAATTGGCAAAAATCAAGAATAGCTCCTTAAATCTGGAGCTATTCTTATTCTTAAAAACAATAATTCTGCATACTTACAAAGTGTTGATGAAAGTCAATTCAAATTTGCAACTTGAGTTTAACAGTTTTACTATTTCAAATCAAACAAGTCTTCCACACCCAGCATTCTTTCTTTTGTGAAGCCTTCTCCATATTTGGTATTGATGCTATGACCAAACTCCCTTGCTCTTGCATCTATAAACTGGATAAAATTTTCGGATGAAATGAAACTTTGTGGCTCTTTGTTTTCAGGGTCGTAAAATTGTGATTTAAAAGCTTTGATACTAGCCAATTTGATTTCCCAAAAATCAGATATATCGACTACAAAATCCGGTTGGATATAGTTGTTTTGGATGTAGTGGTATACAAATTTTGGTCTCCAAGGCAATTGCATTTTGCCATCAATTTCTGTTTCAATCTTCAACAAACCACTCATAAAACATGCCGTAGAAGCTACACTTGCCCCTTTACCATGATCAGGATGTCTATCAGTTATCGCATTCGCCAGCACTATTTCAGGTTGATATTTTCTGATCATTTTCACTATTTCAAGCTGATGCTTATGATCATCCAAAAAATAAATATCCTTGAATCCCAGATTTTCCCTTGCACTCAAACCCAGAATTTCTGAGGATTTAATTGCTTCTTCAATCCTCTTTTCTGGTGTACCTCTTGTACCCATTTCACCTTTGGTAAAATCAACTATTCCAACTTTTTTACCTCTGGCTATTTGTGAAGCGATAGTTCCTGAGCAGGCCAATTCTGCATCATCGGGATGAGCAGCAAATACGAGTATATCTAGTTTCATGTGTTTTCTCTCAAAATTTTCAACTTACAACAAGTATACAGACCAAAAAAGTTTATCTAATCTTCAAATTTTGACCAACTCTCAAAACACTACGCGTGGTAAGTCCATTTAGTCTGGTCAAAGTACTGACTTTGACACCATATCTTTTTGCAATGACACTCAAATTTTCCCCTCTTCTTACTTTGTGGTACACTGACTTTTGAGCCTCTATTACGTGCTCAAAACTAGAGGAGGAAAGTAAATAAACATCACTTCGTAATCTTCCTATATTAAAATCAAAAAGCTGTGTAGGGTTTATTGAAAGCCCTTGATAGCGGACTTCGAAATGAAGATGTGGACCAGAACTTCTACCAGTGCTACCTCCTAGTCCAATCACATCTCCAGACTTAACTTCCTGACCGACTTCTACCAAAATCTTGGACATATGTCCATACAATGTCTCTAGGCCATTTTTGTGTCTTACCACAACATAATATCCATAGCCATTTCTATCATAGGATTTGATTCGGACAATTCCATCGAAGGCGCTATAAATCGGATCTCCAGTATTCAGTTTCAAGTCTGTTCCGTGGTGCCATCTATATCTTCTAAACCCAAACTCTGAAGTGATACGAGTTTGATCCAAAGGCAATGACCAATAGGTACCAAAAAATTGATCATATAATTTAACATAAACAGTGTCCTTGAAATCTTTAGGGTTAAAATCATAAATATTGATTTTTTGACTATCCCAAGATGAAAAATATTCAAATGCTGTTATCCAAATGCTGTCTATCTGAATTTGTTCGGAAACTCTAACAAGTTGATTTGTAGGTGCCCAGATCATAGAAAGTGTATCCTCTGATACTATGCTTAGCCTTTTGCGAAGGTCAACCATATCTTTATATAACAGAGAATCAGTTTGTCTGGTAATGTTTTGCAAATATTTCTGTGAATCAAAAAGTCTAATATCCCTCAAAAGAGGATTATTTGGAGCATTCACCTGCTCCTTCGGTTTTTTAATTATTTTGGGAAAAACTTGGGCATGAGTTTCAACTGAACTCATACCCAAGACTAATATCAATAATACTAAAATTCTATAATTCATTAGCTAATCTTAAGGCTATTCTATAGATGCCAAATATCTTTCGGCATCTAATGCTGCCATACAACCTGTTCCTGCAGCCGTAACTGCTTGACGATATATATTGTCTTGAGCATCACCACATGCAAATACTCCCTCAACATTTGTTTTTGTACTTCCAGCTACTGTTTTAATGTAACCAGATTCGTCCATATTTATAAAGTCTTTGAAGATTCCCGTGTTTGGTTGATGACCAATAGCAACAAAGAAGCCAGAAACTTTCAATTCTGAAATTTCTTTCGTCACATTGTTGATTAACCTTGCACCAGTCACTTCTTCGTCACCCAGAATCTCCTCAGTTTCAGTATTCCAAAGGATTTCAATCTTAGGATTATTTATGACTCTTTTTTGCATGATTTGAGAAGCTCTCATTTCTTCTCTTCTGACGATCATGTAAACCTTATTACAAATATTGGCTAAATATGAAGCTTCTTCACATGCGGTATCTCCTGCTCCTACTATCGCTACATCCTGACCTCTAAAGAAAAAGCCATCACAAACTGCACATGCAGAAACCCCTTTACCATTTAATCTTTCTTCACTTTCCATTCCCAGCCATTTAGCTGATGCACCTGTAGAAATCAAAACTGTGTCAGCATGGATTTCAATTTGTTCATCTACAATGACTTTATGAGGAGTTGAACTAAAGTCAACTTTTGTGACTAATCCATATCGGACTTGCGTTCCGAACCTTTCTGCTTGCTTTCTGAAATCTTCCATCATCTCAGGCCCCATTACTCCTTCTGGATAACCAGGATAATTCTCAACATCGTTTGTTATGGTTAATTGTCCGCCAGGTTGTCCTCCAGTGTACAATACTGGATTTAATCCTGCTCTAGCTGCATAAATTGCTGCTGTGTAGCCAGCAGGTCCAGAGCCAATAATCAATACTTTTACTTTTTCAATACCAGTTGACATTGCTGTTACTTTTAAGGTTGGCAAATTTTGTTAAATTATCTTTTACAACAAAGTTTAATGTTGTTAAAATTCCATAAATCATTTAAGGTTTATGGAATGTTGAACTAAGATGTCGTTGTCATATTTGGTCAAATTTCAAGATTTCTGCATATAAAAAAAAGGGGATAAAATCCCCTTTTTAATTTTTCACAATTAGGATTCTTAACCTAAATATGGCTTTAAAGTTTTACTTCTAGAAGTATGCCTTAAACGTCTGATAGCCTTTTCCTTAATTTGTCTCACTCGTTCTCTTGTAAGATTGAATTTTTCTCCGATTTCCTCTAGCGTCATGGCATGTTCACCATTCAGGCCAAAGTAAAGGGTGATTACATCGGCTTCTCTTTGGGTCAAAGTAGATAAGGCTCTTTGAACTTCTTTTCTCAAAGAATCATTCATCAGACCATCATCTGGTTTTTCTTCCCCATCATTTTCCAACACGTCCAAAAGACTATTTTCTTCACCCTGTACAAAAGGAGCATCCATAGATACATGCCTTCCAGAGATTTTCATTGTATCGACAACTTCACTCGCAGTTACCTCAAGCACTTCCGCCAATTCTTCTGGCGAAGGTTCTCTTTCGAATTTTTGCTCTAGTTCGCTGAAAGTTTTACTGATTTTATTTAAAGAACCAACCCTATTCAAAGGAAGCCTTACTATCCTAGATTGTTCTGCTAGAGCTTGCAATATGGATTGTCTAATCCACCATACCGCATAAGAAATAAACTTAAAACCTCTAGTTTCATCAAATCTTTGCGCTGCTTTGATCAATCCCAAGTTACCTTCGTTGATCAAATCACCTAATGAAAGGCCTTGATTTTGATATTGTTTGGCTACAGACACTACGAATCTAAGGTTGGCTTTTGTCAACTTTTCCAATGCTAGTTGATCACCTTCCCTAATTCTTTTTGCCAATACTACTTCCTCGTCTGCGGTAAGTAGATCGACTTTACCAATTTCTTGCAGATATTTGTCTAAAGACTGACTTTCTCTATTGGTTATCTGTTTGCTAATTTTTAGCTGCCTCATTCAAGAATATATTTAATTACAATTTAGGATTCTGATAATAACAGAATTAAGTAGCAATAAGGTTCAAAACATTATAAATGAATATCCTGAGCCTTAATTCTAATTATCTGATTTCTCTGGCTTTGGTATTAAAACTTTTCTGGAAAGTTTGAATTTACCTGTTTTCTTATCTACATCGATAAGTTTCACCTGAATTTCTTCTCCAGGTTCTAACACACCATCCATAGTTTCTAATCGCTCCCACTTAATTTCAGAGATATGAAGTAAACCATCTTTGCCTGGCATGAATTCTACAAACGCACCAAACGGCATAATGTTTTTAACTTTCCCTGTATAAGTTTCTCCAATTTCAGGTTGGGCTACTATTCCTTTGATTCTGGAAATAGCTGCATTCATAGAAACTTCATCGCTTGAGAAAATATTAATCTTACCAAGGTTGTCTTTTTCTTCAATTACAATAGTTGCTCCAGTATCTTTTTGAATTTCTTGAATCACTTTTCCGCCAGGTCCTATCACTGCACCGATCAATTCTTTTGGAATTGACATGATAAATGATCTTGGAGTGTGTGGTTTCAACTCTGGTTTTGGTGCTGCTAGGGTTTTGGTGATTTCTCTCAAAATATGTAATCTACCCTCTTTTGCTTGATAAAGTGCTTCTTTCAACACATTATAATCTAAGCCTTCTACTTTAAGATCCATTTGACAGGCAGTAATTCCTTTTTCTGTGCCTGTTACTTTGAAATCCATGTCTCCCAAGTGATCTTCATCACCCAAAATATCTGATAAAATAGAATAGTTTCCTGTTTTTGGATCAGAAATCATACCCATTGCAATTCCTGTTACAGGAGCTTTGATTGGAATACCTGCATCCATCAATGCCAATGAACCCGCACAAACTGTAGCCATTGAAGATGAACCATTTGATTCCAAAATATCAGAAACAATTCTGATTGTATATGGATTTTGATCATCAGCTGGCAATACTTTTTTCAAAGCTCTCATTGCCAAATTACCATGACCTACTTCCCTTCTACCTGGACCTCGGTTGATTTTCACTTCTCCTGTAGAGAATCCTGGAAAGTTATAATGCAAGAAGAATTTGTTGTATCCAGAGATTACTGCTCCATCCACCATTTGCTCATCCATCTTGGTACCCAAGGTACATGTTGTGATAGATTGTGTTTCTCCTCTTGTAAATACTGCAGAACCATGTGCTGATGGTAAATAATCTACAACAGACCATATTGGTCTTACTTCGTCAAGCTTTCTGCCATCCAACCTCTTCTTTTCGTTCAAAGTAAGGTTTCTTGCAGCTTCTTTATGGATTTTTGAAAAATATGGACCTATCAAACTAGCCTCGAACTCATGCTCTTCGCCTAAACTTTCGATAAATCCTTCTTTGATGGCTTTGATCAATTCTGATCTCTCAGATTTGTTGGCAATCAATTTGCCTACTACATCATAACATTTCTGATAAAGCTCAGCATGCATTTTTTCGAATAGTGCAGGGTCGGATTTTTCGTGGCTATATTCACGCTTCACTTCTTTCCCTACAGCAATTGTCAACTCTTTTTGTACTTGACAATGTCTTTTGATTTCTTCATGGGCAAGCTGCAAAGCCTCTACCATCTCATCTTCAGAGATTTCGTTAGCTTCACCTTCCACCATTAGAATATATTCCTCCGAACCAGCAACGATAAACTCCATAGAAGCTTTCTCAAGTTGTGCAGGTGTTGGATTGATAACTAATTTCCCATCAATCTTAGCTACTCTTACTTCAGAGATTGGTCCATTGAAAGGAATATCTGATACAGCAAGAGCTGCAGAAGCTGCCAATCCCGCTAAGCAATCAGGTAAAACTTCCGAATCAGATGACATTAAGGTGATAGAAATTTGGGTGTCAGCATGATAATCATCTGGAAAAATAGGTCTAATTGCTCTATCAACAATTCGACTAATCAAAATTTCATAATCAGAAAGTCTTCCTTCTCTTTTGAGGAATCCACCTGGGATTTTGCCTGATGCAGCAAATTTCTCTTGATAATCTACAGACATTGGTAAGAAATCAACTCCTTCTCCTGCCTCTTTTTTAGACATTGCGGTTGCTAAAAGCATAGCATTGCCCATTCTAACTACTACAGAACCATCAGCTTGTTTGGCCAATGCACCTGTTTCAATGATGATTTCTCTACCGTCCTCTAGGGTGATAGTTTTAGAAATAACGTTTGGTAACATACAAATTTTTTAAGAATAAATCTTGAATAGTTTTAAAAGTAAGGTTTAATATCTGGGGGGAATCAAAAAAGTAAGGTTCTCAAATAGAGAACCTTACAGTAATTTTTATTTACGTATTCCTAGGTCAGCAAGAACAGCTCTATATCTTTCGATATCGTTTTTGTAAAGATAGTTCAATAAACTTCTTCTCTTACCTACTAGTTTCAAAAGACCCAATCTTGAAGAGTGATCTTTTTTGTTTGTTTTCAAATGGTCAGTTAAATGCTTGATTCTAAATGTGAACAAAGCGATCTGAGACTCTGGAGAACCAGTATCAGTTTCAGACTTTAACCTACCATGATTTTTAAACAACTCCGATTTTTTCTCTGTAGTTAAATACATGCTTAGTTAAATTTTAATTATAAACAGCTACAAATGTACGAGTATTATTTTGAATTTAAAAGAACCTTATTTTTTTTGGCAAACTTAGTTTGTAGCCATGCTTTTACCTTTTTGTACATTTCTATGTAAGTATCAGGTTCAAATAGCCTCGCATCTTTTCTAGCTTGTTTTAGAAAGAATAAGCCAATCGGAATTAGTACCAATATCGAAAACCAAGTACCAAAAAGCGGGTTTGCCATTCCTTCTTTACCCCATTTCTCCCCTGTAATGGTCAGCATATAATATATTATAAAGAAAATGATTGATATCAGAACAGGCATGCCCAGCCCTCCTTTTTTGATGATTGCTCCAAGTGGTGCTCCTATCATAAACATTACGACACATGCAAATGCAGTTGTATATTTTTGATACCAAGCAATCTGATACCTCCTATATTCCCTTTCTATATCATCTATTTCTAAAACTTTTCTACTGAATGAATTTTTTAATGTCCTTGAATTGTTTAGGGCTACTGTTGCAGCCCGTGATCTGTAATTGCCTTTCTCAATAATTGAATCAATTCTTGTTCTCTGAGCTTCTGTAAACGCTGTCGGCTTCTCTGGAAGCGTTAATTTTGGCTTTGTCTCTGAAGAATCTGAATAGTCTATATTTGGAATTACTGCTGAGATGTTTGGATTAGATCTGTATCTTTTTTGCGTTTGCGAAACATTCTTTTTTTGTTCCGCAGCATTTATTGAATCTTCAATCAATGGTTGACTTGCTGAATTTTGAATTTCTTCTGTAGAGCTATCCAATTCCAAGTTTGAATAGAATTGATTTGGAGATAAGCTATCTAACAGCTTTGAATCATTTAGAATCCAGGAAGAATCCCTTGAACTTGATTCAACTAGTATTCTTGCATTTCTAATAGAATCCTGTTTGTCTCTTAGAATTTTTTTCTGGAGTCGAATTGAGTCATCAATTGCCTTTTTTTGTGCGATTGCTTCAGGTATTCTGAATTTCTTATTTCTAATATAAAATGGATACGATGATTCATTGGATGCGTAGTTTGTATAAATCATTCTATTTATTTCACTATTCATTGAATCCAACCCAACTTTCAGCTCGGAAATATTTTTGATAGAGCGATTATTGGACCATTGGTCTTCAGAGGTTCGATTCATTTGGAATGATTCAAGATTAAAAATAATCTGATTTTCTGAAAATTTTGTTCTAGTAAAATCTTGAGGTTTGTTATATGATGCTCTTTTGTCCCTCGACTCTTTGTAGCTAATGCCATTGTAAAGAGTCATACTCATATAGGATTCATTAAAAAAAGGCTCCATTCTTCCAGAATCAGCCAATATGATATTTGCATTGCCCTGTCCTTCTGAATGATCATAAATAATCAAATCTACCAGCCGAATATCATCAATCTTCTTGTTGACTTTGATACTGTAATTGGGAATTCCGCTATAAAACACACCTTCCTTGATATCTAATGCTGGCGATTTCATCCTAATGTCATAGAGAAGGCTAAATGTCTTTAGATTGACTTTAGGAACTAGATAATTATTTGAAAGATACGCCAAAAAGGATAGCACGATAACAAATATCCCAATCGGTCTCAAGGCTCTCAAAAGAGAAATCCCACTACTTTTGATCGCTGTAAGTTCGAAATGCTCGCCCAAGTTTCCAAAAGTCATCAAAGAAGAAAGCAAAACAGCCAAAGGCAAGGCCATTGGGGATATACTGATCAAAAAATAACTGATCAACTCCATGTAAACCATAAAGTCCAATCCTTTCCCAAATATTTCATCGAAATATTTGAGCATATTCACTGTAAGTAGAATAAAGTCTACCACAATAAAGGTCAATAAAAATGGGCCGATAAAGGACCCTAAAATCAATTTATCAAGTTTTTTCATGAAGTAATAATCCCCTCTGTCGAAGTTGTTGTACGGCAAAGGATGTGATTAGGATTTCAAAAATAGGAAATCATAATCAATTTACCCTCCTATTATTTCTTTTAAAGAAGAAATCAAACTATCCCAAATTGATTCTTGCTCTTCATCATCATAAGAATCACTGTAATCAATCACTCGAAGAAACATTGTCTGTGTGAGTTCATTTTCTTCTAGCTTAAACTCGATATATGAATGATCTGATTCCTCCTCAACATCAGGATTGTAAAAATCAAATTTCACATGAAGATTGCTTCTCATAGCAACGATCTTTGCATGATGGTCTTCTCCATCATAGGTGAAGATGTAATTTTTGTCTTCGGTGATTTTTACATCATCAGCAAACCACTCGGTCAAACCACTTGCAGTACTCAAATAAGGGAATAATATTTTTCTTGAAGTATTTATTTGATAGTCAGCAACAAACTTGTTCTTTACCATAATTATGAGATTTTGATTTATAAAAAATCTATTTTTTTACTCTTTTACATTTGTTTTTAACGATACAACCTAGCATATTTGCATTCCGATTTGGCGAGGTAGCTCAGATGGTTAGAGCGCAGGATTCATAACCCTGAGGTCGGCAGTTCGATTCTGCTCCTCGCTACAAGCCCCTCTTTTGGGGCTTTTTTTTTGTTCAAGCCTTTTTAATTGATTCAAACATGTATTGTGTTTATATTCTTTACTCATTTAATTGCAATAGACTCTATA
>NZ_JAKZGS010000014.1 GCF_022549695.1 Belliella calami
GGGAGAGTAGAGCCTGTCCCGATTATCTGGATCGCCGCCACATTATTCAAAGCCAGTCACGATAGCATTCGAGACTGGCTTTTTTGCGTTTACACCCCAGAGAGAATTATCCAGACAAGAATGCAGAATTGCAAAGATTTTCTGGAGAGCAGATGGCTCACGCAGAGCTGCAGGAGCGCATAAGGTTTTTTAATGTTGGAAAGTTATGTGATGGGATTGATTTTTTGAATTGACCGGAGTGATGAAGGATGTTTAGACTTAAAAGTTTAGCGGAAAGACTTGGAAGAAAACCTTCGAGGTTTTTGAAACCTCAAAGGTTTCTGTTTTTATAATTATCCTAAGAAATTAAGAGAACCACTGTTCTAAAACCTTCGAGATTTTTGAAACCTCAAAGGTTTCTTGTCCCCAACCTTTGAGGTTTTTTTTCAAACCTCGAAGGTTTTTGTTTTTTAAAATAGCCCTAAGAAATTAAGAGAACCACTGTTGTTCTAAAACCTTTGAGGTTTTTTGAAACCTCAAAGGTTTCCTGTCCTAACCTATGGGAATTAAAAATAGCTTATTTGGAAATATTATTGGTGTTTATATTCAGTCATTAAAAGCACTTGATCCTCGTTCATTTCGTGCAATAGGTGTATTATAACAAAAAAAAATAAAGGATCCGTATATCAATTTCACACTCTATTGGTTTTATATTAAATACTTCAAAAATTTTATACATTTTCTAAATTGAAAATTTTTATCTTTATGTTGTATTTAATCATTTTGAAAAGTTTTCTTAAGATATCGCTCCTTGTTTTTTATGTGTTTTTCAACGCAGGATTGAGCTATTCTTTGCATTATTGTGGAGATGAATTACAAAGAATCAATGTTTTTTCTGAATATAAAACCTGCTGTGAGTCGAATATACCAATGTCAGGTTGTTGTGATGATGTTTCCAATTTGGAATTACCTAACACGGATCAGCAGCAGTCAGATGTGTTAGATTTTCATCCTATTGTCTTTGATGTTGTTTTATCTACTTTTTTAAGTGTATTAAATCCAGTTTATTTAAATGTATTTGAGAAAACAGCTTTTGCAGATTCCTCTCCCCCCAAATTTCAAGACACTCCGATTTATATTTTTTGTCAGGAATTCCTGATTTAGTTTCTCCCAAAATTGCTTAAACCTGCTTTTCAGCAGATAGGGGAGCAAAGACCGCAAAGAATTATTTAATTTATTTTGGTTAGGCTGAAGACCTGTCAAGTTTTCAAAACCTGACAGGTCTAGCGTATCAACTCTATTTCCCTTGGTAAACTTTAAGTCAAAGTTTGCTATCAACCGCAATATTAAAAAGAATCAAGTTTCCATAAATATCCACTGCCAATTGTGGCTTAAAGGGATAATTCTATGCTAAATAATATTATAAAATTCTTCCTTCAAAATAAGTTGTTCACTGTGATTCTTTTGGTCCTTGTCGTGGCTTGGGGGATAGTGATTGCTCCATTTAATTGGAACACTGGATTTCTACCCAATGATCCAGTTCCGGTAGATGCCATTCCTGATATTGGAGAAAATCAGCAAATAGTGTTTACCGATTGGATGGGACGTTCTCCTCAGGATATGGAAGATCAGATTACTTATCCTTTGACTACTTCTTTACTTGGTATGCCAGGGGTGAAATCCATCCGAAGTACTTCCATGTTTGGGTTTTCTTCTATTTATATCATTTTTGACGAGAAAATTGAGTTTTACTGGAGTCGGTCCAGAATTCTGGAAAAGCTTAATTCTCTGCCTTCAGGATTGCTTCCCGAAGGAGTACAACCCAAACTTGGTCCTGATGCTACTGGATTAGGACAAGTCTATTTCTATACACTTGAAGGAAGGGATGAAAAGGGTAACCCTGCTGGAGGTTGGGATTTACATGAATTGAGAAGTATTCAGGATTATTATGTCCGTTATGGCTTGGCTGGTACTGAGGGAGTTGCAGAAGTTTCGAGTATTGGTGGGCATGTAAAAGAATACCAAGTTGATCTGAATCCTGTGGCTATGAAAGCTCATAATGTCTCCATGATGCAGGTGATGAATGCTATAAAGCAATCCAATTTGGATATAGGTGCTAATACCATGGAGATAAATCAAGTTGAGTTTATAGTTCGAGGGTTGGGATATGTGAAGTCTTTGGAAGATATTGAAAATGCAGTAGTAAAGATGAGCAACAATGTTCCTTTACATATCAAGGACATCGCCAAGGTTAATATTGGGCCAGCTAGCAGAAGTGAAAGAGCTATTTTGGATAAAGGAGGTGCAGAGGCAGTTGGCGGTGTGGTAGTAGCGCGGTATGGAGACAATCCCTTGTTGGTAATAGACGCAGTCAAAGCAAAAATTGAAGAGATTTCTGTTGGCCTTCCTACCAAAATACTTGAAGACGGGACTGTTTCCAAGGTTACAATTGTTCCTTTTTATGACCGATCAGGTCTTATCAAAGAAACTTTGAATACTTTGAATGAAGCCATCGGTCTCCAGATATTAATTACCATTATTGTTCTCATGGTAATGGTGTACAACCTCAGAGCTTCCATTTTGATTTCTGCACTTTTGCCATTGGCTGTTCTGATGTGCTTTATTTTAATGAAGTATGTAGGTGTGGATGCCAATATTGTTGCCCTTTCTGGAATTGCGATTGCAATTGGAACTATGGTTGATTTAGGGATCATTTTGAATGAAAATATTCTTAGGCATCTCGAAGAATCAGGGAATAATAAGTCCAAACTTCAAATTATTTATGAAGCGACTACTGAAGTGAGTTCAGCTATACTGACAGCTGTTATGACAACGATAGTGAGTTTCTTGCCTGTTTTTACACTTCAGGCAGCTGAAGGTAAACTCTTTGGACCTTTAGCTTATACCAAAACTTTTGCATTGGTAGCTGCTTTGATCTTTACTTTGGTGTTTATGCCAACCTTTGCACATTGGGTGTTTGGAGCTAAAGTGAAGTCCAAGAATAATAAAACAATCCTTAATTTCTTGATGGCTTTTGCAGGTTTGATTTTGATATTTTATTTCCCGTGGGCAGGATGGGTTTTGTTAGCTTTTGCTACAAATCATTTGGTCCATCATTTTTTCCCTAAGCAGACACTAGAAGAAAGGTATAAGAACCACGTTGGGATGGTGATTGCTGTCGTAGCAGTCTCAGTTTTATTGGCTTTTGAATGGAGGCCTCTTGGACTGACACAATCAGTATTTGTAAATTTCCTTTTCATTGGGTTGGTTTTGGGTTTTGTATTGGGACTTTTCTCCTTATTCATCAGATTCTATTCCCAAATGTTGAAATGGTGTTTAGAGAATGCAAGAATTTTCCTATTGATTCCTATACTTATCATTCTTTTTGCTGTCAATATATGGCTAGGATTTCACAATGTCTTTGGTTTTGTAGCTAAGGGTTTTGACCATATTAGTTTTAATGTTAGAACTACTTCATTGTGGTCTGGACTTACACATGCGCTCCCTGGAATGGGAAAGGAATTTATGCCTGCGTTAAATGAAGGTTCATTTTTATTGATGCCGACTTCTATGCCACATTCAGGAGTAGAAGCGAATATGCAGATTGTTAAACAACTAGATATGTTAGTGCAGGCGATTCCCGAAGTAGAAATGGTGGTAGGCAAAGCTGGAAGAGCAGAAAGTCCATTAGATCCGGCACCGATGTCTATGTATGAAAACATTATCAATTACAAAACGGAGTACCTGCAAGATGATGATGCCAGAAAACTCAGGTTCAAGGTCAATAAAGACGGCAATTATCAGGTATTGGTCGATGACAAATACTGGTGGTATGATCGTAGCGATGGTGCCATTTGGGATGATAAAAAGAATTACATGGAAGAAGCTCGAAGAAGGGCAATAACTCGAAATATTTTCAAATATTTGGTTTCAGACGAGAAAAAAGGGCAGTACTTCCGACAATGGAGGGATAAAATCCAAACTCCAGATGATATCTGGAATGAAATTCAATATCGAACTTCAAACATTCCAGGAGTAACTTCCGCCCCTAAGCTACAGCCTATAGAAACCCGACTCGTAATGTTACAAACTGGGATGCGTGCACCAATGGGCATGAAAGTTTATGGTCCAGATTTGGAAACCATCGAAAATTTCAGTCTCAAACTGGAATCACTCCTCAAAGAAGTACCTTCGGTCAAAGCAGAGGCCGTATTTGCTGACAGGTCTTTGGGTAAGCCATATTTGGAAATCGACCTGAACAGAGCTCAGTTAGGTAAGTATGGTTTAAATATTGCCGATGTACAAGAATTTATTGAAGTTGCTATAGGAGGTATGACTTTAAGTACTACTGTGGAAGGTAGAGAGCGGTATGCCATCCGTGCCCGCTATGCCCGTGAATATAGAGATGATCCCGAGGCTTTGAAGCGCATTCTAGTGAGTACACCGACCGGAGCTCAAATTCCTTTGGGGCAATTGGGGGAGATTAATTATCGTCCAGGTCCGATGATGATTCGTGGCGAAAATACTTTTTTGGTAGGTTATGTACTTTTTGACAAAAGAGATGGTTTTGCAGAGGGAACTGTTGTTGATGATGCCCGCACATTTATTCTGGATAAGATCAATTCAAGTGAATTGGAAGTGCCTACGGGTGTATCCTATACATTTTCTGGTAGCTATGAAAATCAAATCCGTGCGGAGAAACGCTTGGCCATAGTGATTCCGCTATCTCTTGCGGTGATTTTCCTAATTCTTTACTTTCAGTTTCGTTCTACTGCAATTGTATTGATGATCTTTTCAGCCATTGCTATGGCATTTTCTGGAGGATTTTTGATGCTTTGGTTATATGGTCAGAGTTGGTTTTTTGATTTTAGTTTCATGGATACCAACATGCGGGAGCTCTTTCAAATGCGTACATTCAATCTTTCTGTGGCAGTTTGGGTAGGTTTCATTGCCCTCTTTGGTATTGCCACAGATGATGGGGTAGTAATGGGAACATACTTGAAACAAAGTTTTGAAAGAATCAAACCTGAAAATGTAAAAGAAGTCCGAAAAGCAGTCTTGGAAGCTGGTCTGAAAAGGGTTAGGCCATGCCTGATGACCTCAGCTACTACTTTATTGGCACTATTGCCAGTTCTTACAAGTTCAGGAAGAGGTTCCGACATCATGATTCCAATGGCGATTCCAGCTTTTGGGGGAATGACGGTAGCACTTATTTCACTGTTTATTGTGCCGGTGCTTTATGGGAAATATCAGGAAATAAAGTTGAAATATACTTTGTGAAATAAGATTGAAATATGCCTTCGGCGAAATATACTTCGTGAAATATGCTGGTGCGAAACTTAAAGAAATATGGAGGATAAAAAGAAATTTATTCCATTAAAAGATCTGGAGATTTATCAATTATCTCGAAAACTTTCCGCTATAGCTTGGAAGATATATAGTCGACTTTCTTACCAAGATAAAAAGGTTTGGGGTGATCAAATGTTGGAATCTGTTGACTCTGTGGGGGCTAACATTACAGAGGGGTACGGGAGGTACCATTATTTGGAGAAGAGGCGTTTCTATTTTATTGCAAGAGCTTCTTTGTCTGAAGGTAAGGAGCATTGGTTAGATCTGGGATTTGAAAGAGGGAAAGTTACTACTGAGGAATGGGATGAAATCTGTCAAATTCATAAACCACTTCAGATTAAATTAAATAATACAATTTCAAAAACCTACGATTCAAAAAGAGGAGGAAATAATGAAAGATAAAAATAGTTCAATCTCAGAGCTTGGTCAAGTTCAATTTAAATTGAGAAAAATGCTAAGGCATATATCCACTATATTTCCTTTATATTTCAATTTATTCCCAAAGAAAATTAATGCGTTCCAAAGCTTTAAATTGTTAAATATAGGTTGGATGCTAAATGTTATTTCTACCATATTTCTATTTATTTCAACCATATTTCTATCCTATTCCCAAACCCTAAATCAATATCTCGAAGAAGCAGCTGAGAACAATCTAGCTTTAAATGCTTCATTTAAAGTATATCAGGCATCATTGGAGAAGACAAATCAAGTCACCCTTGAAAATCCTCAATTGAACATCGGGGTTTTTACAAGGCCAATGGAGTTGTTGATGGGAAATCAGCGGGCAGAGGCTTCTGTGATGCAGATGTTCCCATGGTTTGGGATGCTGAAAACACAAAAGGATGAAGCGACTTTGATGGCGGAAGCCAAATACGAGGAGTTTAGACAGCAGCGAAATGTGCTCCTGTACCAGGTAAAGGAGACTTACTTCCAGTTACAGCAATTGCAGAATACCATTGAAATTACAGAATCCAATTTGGATATATTGAAGTCCTTGGAGGAGTTGGCGATCATCCGTTACCAAGGAGGAAATACATCGGATGCAGTTTTATCTGTTTCATCAGCGGTCAGAAGACCCTCCCAAGGGAGTCAGCAGGGCAATGATGATGGGATGGGCATGGGGGGAGGTAACGCTTCATCATCCTCGGAGTCTTCCTCATCAGGGGGCTCTGCCATGTCAAGTATGGAAGCGGGTTCTGGTTCAGGGAAACTCACAGATGTATTGAGACTGCAAGTGCAAATCAAGGCGATGGAATCAGATTTACAGCAGTTTGAAATAGATAAAAGGCCACTATTTGCCCGCTTCAATCAACTTTTGGGAAGAGACAAAAGCGAGTCAGTGCTATTTGACTCGGAAATCTCTACCCAAAAAGACATGGGTTGGGAAATCACCATGCTTGAACAGATTTTGGAAACCAATCCCATGTTGCTAATGCTGGAAAAAGAAGGGTTAGCATATCAAAAGAAGGGAGAAATGGCCAGATTAGAAGGTAAACCCATGTTTGGTTTGGGGTTTAACTACATGGTTTTTTCTCCAAGATCAGAAATGGGTGTGCCTGGTGGAATGAATGGCATGGACTATATGCCCTCCGGAATGGGTAATAATATGATCATGCCTATGGCAACTGTAAGCTTACCGATATTCCGTAAAAAATATAAAGCCATGGAAACCGAATCCAAGCTTTATTGGGCCGCGAACCAAAGGCAAAAAGAAGATTTATACAGGAGTTTGGAAACTGAGTTTGAAACTATTTTAGCTTCTATCAAAGATTCAGACAGAAAAATCAAACTATTGGAAGAACAAATAGAACTCATCGAGCAGACTATGGAACTATCAGTGATTTCATATGCTACAGTAGGGAGTTCATTCGAGGAAGTCCTCAACATTCAACGCGAACTCCTAGACTTCAGGTTTAATTTGCTGAATTCGAAAATTGAAAGGGAAATTCAATTTGCTATGGTTGAAACGTTAATAGGTGTTTGAAATGATATTGGTGGATATTAAAGATACTATTTGATATCGGTAGATATTGGTTTTGGATAAGTTTAAATTAAAATGGCAGATGCTGACACAATATTAAAAAATATCCAATATCCATCAATATCTACCCTTAAAATATGAACTTCAAATATTTTGAATAAAATACAATGAAAAATAAAAGGAATATTATGATCATAATAATCAGCTGCCTATTCTTTGGCGCTGTGGCGGGTTGGTTGATTCGTGGGGGAGGGGAAGAGCATCCAAATCACGAGCATACCCATATTGACGAAGACGGAGTAGAATATACTTGTTCCATGCACCCTCAAATAAGACAAAATGAACCTGGACAATGTCCCCTTTGTGGGATGGCACTTACCCCTGTTAGCAACAAAAAAGTCGGCGAATCTAGTCCTTTTGTATTGGAAATCACCCCAGAAGCTGTAGCACTTTCTAATGTGCAAACCACCAGGGTGAAATTTGGGAAAGGTTCAGGAGAATTGACCCTTTCTGGAAAAATTCAAATAAATGAACAGCGTTTGAAAAGTTTAGCTGCAAATTATGCTGGTCGAGTGGATCAATTATATATTAATTTTACTGGACAAGAAGTTCAGAAAGGTCAGAAGTTAGCAACACTCTACTCTCCAGAGTTGGTCAATGCTCAAAAAGAGCTTTTGGAAACAGCAAAAATCAAAGATAAGCAACCAGCTTTGTACCAGGCTAGCAAAGAAAAGTTGAGGTTGTGGAAAATCTCTGAAGCTCAAATAGCAGCTATAGAAAGTTCTGGTGAAGTGCAGACACAATTCGATGTTTTTGCGGATGTAGCCGGCGTGGTCATTGCGCGGAATATAGCAGTAGGTGATTTCGTGAGTAGAGGTTCTTCTCTATTTGAAATCGTAGACCTAAGCAATGTTTGGGTCATGTTGGATGCTTATGAATCTGATTTGGGACCAATCCGCAAGGGAGATGCTTTGAGTTTTCAGGTTTCTGCATATCCAGGAAAAGAATTCAAAGCCAAGGTTACTTACATCGATCCTGTCTTGAATCCAGATACCCGAACAGTAGGAATCAGGGCAGAAGCAACTAATAGGGACTTTGAATTGAAACCAGAGATGTTTGTGTCAGCTAACATTTCCACTTCACAGGCAGGTCAGTCTGGGTTGGTGATTCCCAAGACAGCGATCCTTTGGACAGGGCCAAGGTCAGTGGTTTATGTACAAGTGGGAAATAAAGAAGCACCAGCATTTGAAATGCGTGAGATAGAAATCGGAGCTAGACTGGGAGAGGATTATTTGGTTTTATCAGGTATTGAAGAAGGTGAATTTGTGGTAACTAATGGCGTTTTTGCCATAGATGCGGCTGCGCAATTGAGTGGTAATTACAGTATGATGACGAGACCAAAGGTGAAAACTTTGGATACTCCAGAAGCATTCAGAAAGCAACTGACAGCATTTGTCCAAAGTTATTTGGATCTTAAAGATGCCTTGGTGAAGTCAGATATGAAAGCAACATTATCCACCATTGACCCTGCCAAATCAAATTTAGATAAAGTTGATATGGAGCTTTTGGACAGTGAAACTCATGAAATCTGGATGGAATTGTTAAAACCTCTACAAAGAAGTCTCGACAAAATAGCTGAATCTAAAGATCTGGATGGTCAAAGAAAGCATTTTGAGACTGTATCAGATAACCTAATTGAAGCGATTGAATATTTTGGGCTTATAGGAAACACAATTTATAAACAATATTGCCCTATGGCATTCCGGGATAATGGTGCCTACTGGCTTAGCAATGAAATAGAAATCAGGAATCCTTACTTTGGAGAAATGATGTTGAAATGTGGAGAAGTAAAAGAAACTTATTTGCCAGGGAAGAAAGTCGCTTCTACTTCTGATAAAAAGCCAAATGGGCATAGAGAGCATCAAAATTAAAAAAGAGGCTCGTTTATCTATACTAAAGTATAGAGATATTACCCTGTATGAATCAAATACGGATTAATGCGCAAGGATTAATAAGACTTATCTGAATTTAAAGCGCTGGAAGAATGAATACTATCTTGGAGCGCTTTGTCTAACTTGGTTGCTTCTTCTTTGAGTAGGTTCAAAAGCTCTAGTACTTCTTCTGGTTTTTGTTTTGGCTGTATTACCTCTAGTATTCCAATGATGTTCGCTAGTTTTGAGCGCATCAAATGTGATTGGTTGAATGTCAATTCCTTTAGAAATTCATTTTGCTTCTCAATTATTACTTCTGACTTTTTCTTTTCTGAAATGTCAAAGAAGCATCCGACCATGTTGATAGGCTTTCCTTCCTGACTCCATTTGACAACCTTACCATAAGCGATTGACCATATTTCCTTTCCCGTAAGTGTGATTATTCTCAGTTCACTGTGAAACGGTACTGAACCATAGCTAGAAAAATGGTCATTTAATTGCTGATTTGACTTTTCTCTATCTTGAGGATGAATGTGCTTTTTCCATTTCACCTCTTTCTTTTCATTTGTTAAAAACTCGTAACCCAGCATAGATCGCAGAGAGACACTCAAAGTGTCGGTTTCATTTTCCAAATCCCATAGCCAAAACCCAATTAGGTTGTCTTCGAATAGACCTTCCATGATTTCGTTTTTGATTTGATGCTCATAGATGAAATCAGGAAATTCAATTATTTTTTCATTGATTTTCAAAATGTCATGTCCAATTCCCAAGATAGAAATGTCTGAATTCTCTCTTGGGTCTATTGTGAACTCCCATCGGGTCCAATGAAAATCAGAATTGTCTTCGTTGACTTTTCTTAGATCAATTTGGAAATGTTTTGTTTTTTCATGAATTGCATTTTGAAGTGAATTTTGGAAATTCAAAAAATCACTAGGAAACAGTATTTCGCCAAAAGAGCACCCAATCAATGGATTGTCTAATATTCCCGAAGAATTATTTAATTTTAAATTGGTATTATTTACTAATCCTTCGTTGTCTAATTCTACAAGATAATAATACTTTGACCCCTTCATTGAGTAGATATCCTTGCCCACCATATTGAATGCTATTTCCTTTGCCCAAAATTAGTCTTTTAATCAATGTGAATAACTACAAAAAGCAAAAAATATTGTTTAAAATACAGTAAATTAGATTTGAAATATTTAATTTATCATCAATATTCAACTGACTCCAGTCCGCAGAAATCATTGATTCAATAATCTATTGTTTTTAAATCAATTTGAGTATTGGTAACTATTCAGCTATTAACCATTGTGCATAATGATGTAACTAACGATCTTCAGCATGATTTCATGTAAAAATTCTGCGTCTGGTGTATTTGCGGATTCTCATAAAAAATTAAAGTATTTGACTTGGTGCCAAATAAAAAGAGGAGCTTATTGCTCCTCCTTATTTTCATTTGATTTTTCTTCCTCATATTGTAAAAGCTCAGCTTCTTCTTCATCTGAATCAAAATCATCCTCTTGAGGTTTGTTCGATGCTCTTACTTCTTCTCTTCTTTCTTGGTCAGCTTTGACTTCACTAAGTGGTTTTAAGTTTGCCGCAGGAGGAGGTAAAAGTTCCTCATCATCTTTTTCATAAGGAAAAATTTCTACAATCGGGCTTTCTGTCACTTCTGGGACTCTGAAAGTTACTAGCATGTTGTTGAGACTTTCGAAAATTCTTTCGAATGCCTCTTTGACATCATGAGCTGTCACAAGCATGAATTGCGTCACTTTCTTTTCCTTGCCACTATCTGCGTCTGTGACGATATAGGTGATTTTACACTTATGCCAGATATCGATATCGTCATAGAAAAATACATCAACAATATTGCTTTTGCTGATATTAGTGACTTGAAAATCACCCCTAATCACAGAGCCCAGCATATCATATATCCTAGCTTCAGCTTCTGTGAACGAAACGGCATCTACCAAGTATTGCTCGGAGACATTTTTGAGCAAACCCTCTTCATTTTCCTTTGCATACTTTACTTTACACAAGAACCAAACTCTCATATTTTTCTCAATTAATAAGTGCGATTGCGAAGGTAATGCTTATTGCCAAAAGCTACAATCAATTGGTGTCATTTCAGTTTTGATTTATTTTATTTTCTAGATTATTCCATTAATAATAAAATCGTAATTAAGGTATTACTTTTCTCCAAAATAAAATTTACTGTATATTACCTTTTGGTAATATGTCTATGTGGGAGAAAATAAAGTACAGCTTTCCGATCCAGTTGTTTTTCATGCATTTGAAAAAGAATATTCCTTTGTTATTACTTTGGTTTATTCTGATTCTGGTAATCACTCAAAACTTCGGGTCTGTTCTGGGGATCCCTTATCTATTCCTCGATCCCGAATATCTAAACGAAGTGTCATGGAAAGGTTTTTTCTTAGTCGGAATTGCTTTTGGGATTTTTACGATGGCATTTCATATGACTTCTTATATTTTAGATGGTGCCAAATTCAAATTTCTTGCAGTAATTCCTAGGCCTTTTATTCAGTTTACAGTCAATAATGCAACCATTCCATTATTTTTTTATTTGATTTATACCTACAGTTTTATAAGTTTTCAATTGGATAATGAGCATGACAGTTATTGGGAGGTTTTTGAGTTTTTCTTGGGGTTTTCTGGAGGGTCAATTTTGATTTATACAGTGATCTTTGCATATTTTGGGTTTACCAACAAGGATTTTTTTGTGATTTTTGCCGATTCAGTTGAGAAAAGATTGAGGAAAGCAACAATCCCAAGAGCAAATATTCTCAATCAAATCAAAGACAATAAGAAAAGCAAGGAAAAAGTCTATAATTACATTGATATTCGACACGGAATACAGCCTGTGCGAAGTGATTTGGCCAAATTTGAAAGCCATCAATTGTTGCGGGTTTTTGATCAGAACCATTTAAACCTATTTATGATCCAAAGTGGGCTTATTGTTTTGATTTTGTTTTTGGGGTTTTTTAGAGATTATCCAATTCTTCAAATCCCTGCCGCAGTCAGTGCAACTTTATTATTGTCAATTATCATGATGCTTGTGGGGGCATTGGCTTTTTGGTTGAGAAGCTGGTTGATTCCAGTGATGATCGGAGCTCTTTTGGTGTTTAATTTTCTGTCAAAATCCGAATTGCTGAATAGACCCCATACTGCATTTGGGATGGATTACGATGCTGAGCCTGCAGTTTATAACTTAGAGAATTTGCAAAAGCTTTTGCATCCAGATACGTTGGCAAAAGATAGGCAGGCAACAATTGCAATCCTAGAAAATTGGAAAGCCAAATTTCCGGAAGGGCAAAAACCCAGAATGATATTTATTACAACAAGCGGAGGTGGTCAAAGGGCAGCTTTATGGACGCTTAATGTCCTCCAGAATATAGAAGAGGAAAGTGAAGAAAGGGTTTTTAAGCATACTCAATTGATCACTGGGGCTTCTGGTGGAGTAGTCGGTGCAGCCTTTTTCAGAGAGCTTTATTTGAGAAATAAGGAAGGTGAAAGTATTGATGTTTTAAATAAAAAATATCTTGATCAAATCTCATCTGATAATCTCAACCCAATTATTTTTACGCTTTTGGTGAACGACCTTTTTATTAGGAATCAATATTACGAATACAATAATAGAAGGTATTTGCAAGACAGAGGTTTTGCATTTGAAAATCAATTGAATATCAATACTGAAAAAGTTCTTGATAAACCACTATTTGCTTATTCGAAGCCAGAGTTTGAAAGTAAAATCCCAATGCTTCCTATCACTCCATTGATTACTAATGACGGTAGAAAACTTTTCATTTCACCTCATTCGATGTCTTATATGGGGATTTCAGCTTCGCAATCAGAAGGGGTAAATGAAAAAAGCCAAAGTATAGACTTTCTTAGGTTTTTTAGAAATCAAGATGCCGCAAACCTTAGATTCATAAGTGCCTTGAGAATGGGGGCGACTTTCCCTTTTATTACTCCCAATATTCAACTGCCTTCAATTCCGCAAATGGAGACCATGGATGCTGGACTTTCTGACAACTTTGGAATTCTGGATGCATTGAGATTTATTTATGTGTTTCAGGATTGGATCAATGAAAACACTTCGGGCGTTACCTTAATTACAATCAGGGATTCTGAGAAATTCACTGAAATTGAAAAGAAGATTCTTCCTACAGTTCTTCAAAAACTCTCAACTCCGCTGAAAAATATTTTGATTAATTGGGATAACATTCAGACCCTAAACAACGAAGTGCTCTACAATCAGTTTAAGGAATCAATGGACTTTGAAATTGATAGGATTGAATTTGAGTATTCCACAAGTCAATATTTAAGGGATCGTGGATTGGTAGATTCTGTAGGGGTGGTGAATCAAGCAGAACAAGAGATTCAAAGAGCCTCTCTAAATTGGAGACTTACTACGAGGGAGAAAGTTTCGATTATCGACAACATCAAGAGTGTTCAAAATAGAGATGCCCTCAGAAAAGTACGAAGTATCCAGTTTCTTGTTCCCGAGGAATAGAAATTCTTGTTTAGGCCAAATTTGATTGATAAGCTGGGAGAATTTGTGTTCAACTGCCAAATCTTCATTCCGCAATCCAAATTGATATAAACAAATATTTCTAACGTAGTTTAGGGAGTGTGACCATAATGTAATTACTGAATGATGCAATCCAAACTGAGTAGCAATCTTTTTTGCAAGATGACAATTAGTTTTAGTAATTTGTTTTTAGGTGTGTCAGGAAGAATCTTTTCATTACCTGTTCTTATTATCCTAATTTCTATTTGTGATTTGCAAAAAGTATATCAAATCACTTAACTCTGTTGAAATTGTTGATTATGATTCGGTTAAACAGCAATTTTTGGCATATTAAAAAGGAGAAAGTGTGCTTGTTTTACTGAATTATGTAAAGAGATCCCTTATGCCACTTTTGAAAAAAAGAAAAATGAGGATGCGCAATATCATCATTTTCAAGACCCAGATTACCATAGCTTAATCCTATTTGATGAAAGAAAACAACTTAGCAATGATATGAAAATTCCATATGGCAAAATTAAAATTGCGATCCCTAATAATTCCATCTTAATCAAACTGCTCAATCCCGACAAGGAAGAGGATTTTATCAGATATGGAGTGTATAAGGTTGTGAAAAATTAGGAAAATAAAATTTTCAAAATATGAAACACTCCTATTTATTCCTTCTTATTTTATTTGTCAACTTTTCTTGTAACCAAAAAAGCGATGAAGAAAAGTCAGATCAAAATAGTGATTTGAAAAACATCACTCTTGAAAAACTAGACAGCATTCAAATAGGATATTTAGGAAATCCGATTGTTCATGATATTCATCCTAAATCGAAGACGGTTTTGTTTATGGAGTTTGAGGAGTTTTCAAATGACATTATGATAGCTGATTTTGAGGGGAATGTTTTTAACTCTTTTTCGAAGTTTGGCGATGTGCCAGATGGATATGGGAGTCTTTTGGCACCTATACAAATTCTTGAAAAGGATGAAATTTTAGCTTTTGGATTAAAAGGATTTTCGAATTATGATTTTCAAGGTAATTTATACAATCAGGTTGGGCTGGATGAAATATACTTTCCCAATTTTAGAAGAATTGCCATGGGACATACAATGAACAAGTTGGGGAACAAATATTTGTATTTAGAGGGAGGAACCAGAGATATTGATTACGATAAATTAAATCTTCATTCAGACATTTTTTTATTTAATTTACTTGATCCAAGTACCGGTTCTAAAGAACCAATAATTCAATTTCCTAAAACTAGCATTTATAAAAGTGGTAAATATTTTTTCAGGAATGCATGGTCTCCAGTTTTTTCTGTAGTCGAAAATCAAGTGTTTATTGCTTTTGGTGGCGAACCAGTGATTTATAATTACAGTGGAGAGTCACCATTTGAATTGATTTCAAGAATTCCTATTGACATACCTAATTATCGATATTTTGAGGGAAGTAGTAATGAAAACCTCGAGCATGATTTTATTGGATTGTTTTTAAGCTCTGGTAGAATAGAAAATATTAAGAAAGTTGGAGATTATTTTTTGGTAGCATATTTCCAAGGATATGATGATGTCGAAAGAGAATATTTTTTTGCGAACAAAACACCCGATGAATCGAGAGAATTAAGAGAAAGGTTAAAAGAAAAATATCCTTACAGGTTGGCAATATTCGATAGTTTAGGAAAAAGATTGAATGATTTTTCTCCTGAAGATTATGATCCAACTAGTATGCTACTTCGAGACGGACAACTCTGGGTCATGGAAAAACCTGATCCAGAAGTTGAAAAAGATTATTTTAGATTGTATAGGGTGGGGCTAAAATCCGAATGAATTTCATGAAAAAGATGAGTATTGCTTTAAGTCTAATCTGGCTCCTTTCCTGTAGTAAAGTTGAAAACTCGGATTTGCTATGGATAGATATTGACAAAAATGGTTTTTCTGAATTTTTGCTTTCTGATCTTGCGGTAGATATCTCTTTGGTGACTCTTCAAACAAGTGAAGAGTCTTTCATTACTTTTATAAGTGATTTAAAGTCATATAAAAATAATTTGTATGTAATGGATGGTATTAAAAGAGTACTGGTTTTCGGCGATGATGGTGCTTTTCTGAAACAACTTGGGACGCGAGGTGAAGGTCCTGGTGAATATCAGTATGTGAATTCGCTATCAATCGATGCAGATGCCAACTTAATCTACCTAGCTTCTCAAAGAAAGATCTTAGTTTTTTCAGAGGAGCACGAATTTCTTGATGAAAAAAAACTCGATTTTTACTCAGGCAATCTTGAATCAATTAACAATAAGCTTTACACAGTGTCTCCGTCTTACGGGAACCCAGTGAGTTCAGGCTTTGCTAATTATACGAATTTGTATGAATTAAATAAAAGTATTGAAGTAGTAGACACAATTCCTGTGAGAACGGTATTGTTGGATAAAAACCAAGCTTCAAAATATGGATACGAGCATTTTATTTCGGTAGTCAATGAAGAAATGTATCTCTACACTCCAGTGATGACAAACGAGAAGATATTAAGAGATACTTTATATCAACTTGAAGAAAATCGACTGATCCCTTATGCCAAACTCTATTTTGATAAACCACATTTTGATGATCGTGGGAACAAGAATATTTGGATTTTTAATATCATCAATTCAAAGTCATATATAATTTGTGAGTATTCACAAAAAGGACAAAAAATGCTCTACTTGTATAGCAAAAGAGACTCAAAAGGTTACAAGATGAAAGAAGGGATTCTTGATTCTCAAGGGGATGCTGTAGTTTTAAGACCTCTAGATTTGTCAAATGACATGTTTTACTACACAAAAAAAGAAGAGTTTTCAGATAAATCAATTGAAGAACCTAATCCTTTGATAGGGATTGTTAAACTAAAATAATTTTATTTTTGTAATTTTCATTATATCTTGAAGGACATTAGTTTGATTCAAATGAGATTTAAAATTTTTGTTTTTCTATTATTTTTAAGCAACTTAACTTTTGCCCAACAGGGCAAAAATGTAAATATAAAAGGAATTGTCCTTGATTCTAACAATCAGGATCCATTGCCAAACACTTTTATTTATCTAAAAAATCATAGTGAATTCAGCATTTTGTCAAGCAGCAGTGGAGAATTTGATCTCAACTATCCAAATTTATTTAAGACTGATACGCTTGTAATTTCTTTGTTGGGTTATCAAAAAAAGCAAATTCCGCTTTCTAATTTAAATCAAAAAATAAATCAAATATCTCTTAATCAAGTGGATATCAGCCTTCAAGAGGTGGTGGTTCAACCTGATGAATCTTTGTTCGAAGAGTTTTTCACCAAAGTCATCGAAAATATTCCCAATAACTACCCAACAAAAAAACATCAGTTCAATGCTTTCTACAGAAGGGTTTCTACAGATTACAATGAATACACCAAATTGGTGGAAGCAGCGGTTTTGATTGAGGACTATGATTACAAAAGGGATATCTACCATTCGAAAATAAAAATTGAAGCCCTCAGGCAAAGTGACGAGTTGGGAGATGTTGATTCTGTTTTGATCCAATCTTTTCAGAGGCTGAGTGAACATATTGCCAAGCAAGTAGATAGGATGCGAGCAAATTCTATGATTAATATGGGGTTTGAAAGTAACTTAATCCGGTACGCACGCTCTCCAAATTCAATTTTCTCCAAAGAGGATTACAAAGTTGCATTCTTTGGTTCTTCAAGATTCCCTGTTTATCATAGCTTGGTTGGGACAGAGATTCGGGGACAGGATACCATCTTCCATATTGCCTTTGGCAATACTGATCCTCCTAAAGGAGACAGTTTTATGAAGATTAATAGTAGAAATTTTGGAATAGAGGAATTTCAGCTCATCCCCTTTACCTCTCTAGCTTTCAAACACTTTACTCAATTTTACATGAAATACAAGGAAGTAGAGGGAGTATATTATCCAGAGAAAATTGAGTATAAAACCATGCGTTTTATCAATAGAGATATTGGAAGTCATCAGGTGGATATACATACATTTTGGTTTGATGATGTACAGACAGAAAACCTACAAAAGATTCGTCCACGGGAGGTGTTGGATAGAGATTTTGTGATAGAAACTAGGAGTTTTGACTATGATAAAGATTTTTGGGAAAGGTATGAATTAATCAAAAAGCATCCACTTGATCCATCAATTAAAAAAAGTCTTGAGCGATTCAAAAGCTTAGAAAAACAATTCGAAGAAAATTCAAAAAAATAGAAACTTATAAAGATGGTAAGAATCCCAGGCTTTGTTTTACTGATGTTTTTTATGGCTTTTTGGTCTTGTCAATCCAAAGAAATTAAAGAGAACGATCTTTTGGAAATCGAATCTGTATATTTTATGATCGAGGACAGTCTGACACTCGACTATCTTCACTATCAAAATGCAGGGTTGAAATATGTGGAAAATGAGCTATTTGTAGCATCACTCTTTTTTTCAAGTGGAGATTTATCTTTTCATATCCAAACTGCAAACCCAACTTTAGAAATCAATTACAGGGATAATTCGTCCATCGATTTTTCTTATTTGTTCCAAAAAGGAGATTCAGTATTGATTAAGGTAAAAGATAAAATGCCATGGTTTGAAGTACTGAACCGCAAGACAAAAGCACATGAAATTAATTTTGAGTCCTTAAGAAACAAAGCGCTATACCAATCCCGATATTCAGGATATCAGGATTTCTATTTGATCTGGAATATGAGTCAAGGGAACCCAACGGTGGATTTCAGTGCAGATTTGAATGCTACTAAATCGAAGGCACTTGAGAAACTTTCTTTGGAAAAAGCATGGTTGGATTCTTTGCTTCAGCTTGAATCTATTCCGGAAAAAGCAGCAGACTATTTTATGAACAAAACGGAATTTGAACGAAATAAGCTCGCCTTGTTCGATCCAAAAAAAGATTCACTTTATTTGACTGATTTGTCTAATGTAATTTTGGAAATCTCTGATTACAGCAACCTTTATCAAATGGAATTTGCGGATTTGGTTCTCGATAGATTAGATGGTTTTTCAGATGAAAAAGTGGATGTGGAGGATTTGTTTAAGGGTGAATTTGGAAAGCTTTTGCTATTCAAGTATTTAGAAAGGCAGATATTCCGACTTTCTTTTGAAGAAAGTGAGCAATTGATCGCTCGATATAGAAATGAGGTAAAGTCTTCATGGTTTTCGATTTTAGTAGATAATACTCATTCAACAAAATCATTGATGCGTGATATCCAATTGGAAGATGAATTTGGTAATATTTTCGAATTTGAAGATTTACTTGCACTAAAAGAAGGTAAGTATCTTTATATTGATTTTTGGGCTGCTTGGTGTATTCCCTGTATCAGGTCATTTCCAGCGTCACTTGCCCTAAATGAAAAATTCAATGACTTAGAAGTACTTTATTTATCCATAGATGAAAATCAAAATTTATGGAAGGATGCTGTTCAAAAGTATGGTGTAAATATTCCAAACCAGAGTTTTTTGATTACAAATAAAGAAAGCTCGGCATTTCTAAATGGGATAAAGCTTCAATCTATTCCACGTTATCTGATTTTTGATAAAGAAGGTGATTTTATTCATCCGAATGCTCCAAGACCTGATAGCAAAGAAGAACTAAAAAAAATCATTCAAGATTAATTAGACTAGTTGTTTAAGTTTTAGAACCAACCAATATTGAATAATAGGGAATTGAAAATGGATTTCATTTTCGACATTAAAAATAAAAAATATGAATAGTAAGAGTTTGGTTGTAATTTCCCTCATTATCTTCACTTTAGCCTGCGGAAAAAAGAAGGAAAAATCTTCAGAAATTTCCTTTATATACGAAGTCGATACTGTTCTGATAGATTCCAAGAGCAATATTCTATACCTTGAACGGGGTTTGGGTATTTCTGATTACAACCCAAATGAGGAAATCTTATATAATTTCAATCGTTTTGATCACAGTATTGAAAAAATAGATTTGAATTCACTAGAGCTTGTTGAAAAAGTGTTTTTTGAAAAGGAAGGGCCAAATGGTATTCCCTCCTATGTAGGCAATATCAAAATAGTCAATTCAGAATCTGTTTTCTTGTCAGATAATTCGAAGTCTGGATTGTTCGGATTAGATGAAGGGGATTTGATAAATAAGTTCGATTGGAAAGATGCGATTTCTGATAAGGAGACTCATTGGGGACAAACTCATATTCCAACTTTTGATCATCTGTTATTTAGTTTGGTGAAAAAACGGCCTGATGAAACAATTTCATTAAAATTACTTAATACAAAATTTGGATTGACTTCTGATTTTGATGTAGACCCAAACAAAAATTACAAAACATTCACTTTAAAGATTACAGATCCAGCAAATTTTACGATGTTGGATCCTTTGGTTTTTGTTTTCGCTGAAAATGAAAAGGTTTTTGTTACGCATGAATTTTCCAATGAAATCCATGTATATCATCCTGATGCTGATAGTTTACAGTCCATTTTCTATCAATCAGCCATTACTCCCAGTAAAGTTGTGACGCAGGAAAAGGATCAGAATTTATCACACTTTAATGAGCTTCAGCAATCATATCAAGCCTATTTAGAGCAGGCAAAATTTGGTGTTTTGGTGTGGGATGAATTGAATAAGCGGTATTACAGACTTTCAAGCTATATGCAATTCGCCGATACCCGTAAAGAAGGAGCCTTGCTTTCAGACATCTTAAAAAGCAATGTTGTTCTTAGTATCTTTGATGAAGACCTTCAATTGATCCGCGAGATGCTCGTGCCTGAATTGGTTTCTGAACGTGTGAAATATTTTGTCAAGGATGGTAGCTTATGGGTATTTAAGAATATAGATGATGAATTGGGGTTTGTAAGGATTAGTTTGATAGAAAGGGCTGATAAATGAAATCTTCGGTATTGACATTCCTTTTTCTTAATGGAACAAATCTTTATATATTCTGAGTTTTGGCTTTTGGTTTCCGTATTTTCGATGTCAATTCAATCTCCATGCAAAACAAACCCTTCACTTACCTATTTTATATCCAATACCTCGGTCTTCGCTATCATGGATGGCAGAAACAACCTGGATTGAAGACGATACAAGGGAAGCTGGAAAAGGTGGTTAGGTATGTTTTGGGTCATGAAGATTTTACTATTCTAAGTGCAGGTAGGACAGACTCAGGTGTATCCTGTCATCGAGGAGCTTTTGAATTGTTCAATACCGCAGATATCGAACTGGCCTTTTTTATCCAACAAGTGAATGAAAACTTACCCGATGACATCAGGCTTTTGGATGGAAAGCGGGTGTCCTTAGATTTCAATATCATCCAAGATGTGGCAGCTAAAGAATACAGATATTATTTTGTGAAAGGAGAGAAGTTTCACCCTTTTGCAGCAGGGAATTTGACATACTTCACCGGGGGACTGGATATTGATTCGATGAAAGCAACTGCTGATATTTTTGTTGGTGAGCATGATTTCCGAAGATTCTGTGCCAAGCAAAAGCAATCTGACAACTATCGCAGACAGATTTTTGAGTCAGAGATTTTGGAAGATAACTTGTTGCTGGCTGATGGGTCAAGTTTAAAAAGATATTGCTACAGGGTAAAAGGAAAAGGTTTTCTGATGCACCAAGTTAGACTGATGATGGGGAGTTTACTGGAAATGGGAAAAGGAATCATCACCAAAGCAGACATTCAAGAAGCCTTAAAAAGCCATGAGACAAGTCCTTTGAGTGGAAAAGTTCCTGCCAATGGATTGGTGCTTTATGGGGTGGAGTTTTAATTGCAATATATAGTTCTTGATTTTGCTTGAATCTGGAAATTTGGAACATCAAAATCCGCAACCAACCTAACCTCTCAAAGAGCTTGTGTTACTCCAAAGAGTTGTTTTATAGGTGGATATAACAAGGGGAAAATTGCAAGAATCATATTATGTACATATATTTGTACCTAATAAAATACAATATTATGCAAATTACAACTGTCTCAGAGTTTAGAAAAGATATTAAGACATACTTGGATAGAGTTGCAAAAAACTTTGAAACTTTGATTATAAATCGTGGTAAAGATTCTGGAATTGTAGTCATGTCTCTGCAAGAATACAATTCTCTTATGGCCACAAATCACGAACTATCTTCTCGAAAAAATGAACTAAGATTAAACGCTGCAATTGACAAACTAAAGAAAGGAGATGCTTTTAGTAATGACTTAATTGAAATTAAATGAAGTATATTTTTGTAGATGAGTCTTGGGAAGATTATTTGTATTGGCAAAAAACCGATAAGAATAAGCTCAAAAAGATAAATGAACTTTTAAAAGATATTGCGCGAAACCCTTTTGATGGAATTGGAAAGCCAGAGCCTTTGAAACTTAAATATGCAGGATTTTGGTCAAGGCGTATTGACAGCGAACATAGGCTTATTTACCAATATAGAGAAGGAGAAATTTTAATTGCAAAATGCCGATTTCATTATGACTAGAGTAAAGATATTAGATCAAGTATTTAAAGAGATAATGAATTTTTGAGGGTTTAGATAAATTTTCTATAATGAATTTTACAATTATTTCTCCAAATAAAAAAAGCTACCCAAAAGGGGCTTTAGCCCTGCAATCTTCGTAGGAAAACAAATAAAATTTATTCATTGAAGGGGCGTAGCCCTGACATCTTTTTGGTCTATCATAGAACAATTCTTTAGCAAAAAATAGATTAAAGGGCTACGCCCCTTGTTTCGCCTGAATTCAAATTATCTACGAAGATATATGGGCTACGCCCCTAGTTCTAAATAGAAATGATTTATAAAGATTTTACTCCAAAAAATAAAAGCTGCCCTTTCGGACAGCTTTCTGATTTATTTGATACTGAATGGCATGCTAACTTTTACTTGATCCCAACTGAGGGAGATAGCTCCTTCAGTATCTGAAACTTTTTCTACCCCATAAGTCAATCTCTGTATTTCCTGTTCAAGTTCGACTGGCTTTACATTTATTCTAACCACATCTTCTGATTCCTCGTAGGCATCAGCAAGGTGTTGGTCATAATTCTTGTTCAAGATTAAGGTCCATTCTTCTCTGCCTGGTATGGTAAAGAATCCATACATTCCTTCAGCAACTTCTACTTCATTGATGACTACATCTTCTGAAAATGTCACTGCTGTAGCCCAATGGGACCCACTCACCCATACTTGATCATAAGAAACCAGCCCATTCCAGATCACACGGCCTCTTTTTCCAGGAGAACCATAATTGACTGTAACTGTAGCATCACCAAAAGAACCAGATGCTTCCCTTCGTGCACTTCCTTTGAAGGTGTCTTCTGTCAAGCCGGCATTTACACTGTCAGCATAGCTTGCCCGTTCGAGCAAATGTTCTTTTTCCAAATTCGAAAGCTCTTCCGATTCTGCTTCGACTGGAACTTCGGTGTTTTCTTGCTTATTTTCACCACCACATGAGAATAACATGGTGGCAGATAACAATGCTAATAACGTATTTTTCATGTTACTTTAATGATATATGCTTTGCAATATATGTTAGAAATATGCCATCGGCGAAATATTTGGAATAAGTGTGAATTGAAATCCAATTGTAAGGACTTTTCCAAAGTGTAGGGATTTGACTTTTCTGATAGGTTTTCATTTCAGGTACTTATCGCAATCTCGACTAATTTCACGCAGCCTTTTTACTTTCCAACTTTAAAACCTTCCAATTCTAACCCCCACTGACTATCGGGACTAATCTTCTAATATTTCAATCCGCCACGGCAGACAAGTTCCTTTAATCGCGATTTTCGGGACAATCTTGCGCATGCGAACTTTTTAACTTTCCAAACCTTCGAACCTTTTAACGGTTCCACCTCACTCTCCTGACAACCCTTCCATCAATTCCTCAGAAATTCCTGTCGTAGAGTATCCTCCGTCGTGGAATAGGTTCTGCATGGTCACGTATCTGGTAAAGTCTGAGAACATAGTGATAATGTATTCCGCACAAGCCTCTGCTGATGCATTCCCTAGTGGAGACATCTTATCTGCGAAGTTGTAGAAAGTATCAAATCCGCCTATACCTGTTCCAGCAGTTGTTTTTGTAGGTGATTGGGAAATGGTATTGACTCTTACTTTTTTCAATTTACCATATCTATAACCGTATCCTCTGGCGATGCTTTCCAAAAGTGCTTTGGCATCTGCCATATCTGTGTAGAAAGGATACACTCTCTGAGCGGCGATGTAAGAAAGACCCATGATGGATCCCCATTCGTTCATTACATCCATTTTCTCAGATACCTGCATCATCTTGTGGAAAGAAATAGCAGAAACATCATAAGATTTGTTTGCCCAATCATAGTTTAGGTCGCCATAAGACCTGCCTTTTCTGATGTTTGGTGACATACCAATAGAGTGAAGCAAAAAGTCAAAGTTTCCACCTAAATATTCCTTTGCCTCAGTATAAAGTTTTTCGATATCTTCCAAAGAAGTAGCATCTGCAGGAATCACAATCGTCCCACATTCCTGAGCCAATTCATTGATCGCTCCCATTCTCATGGCGATAGGTGCGTTGGTCAATACGAATTTCGCTCCTTGTTCATGGGCTTTGATAGCTGTCTTCCAAGCAATTGAATTTTCATCCAATGCACCGGTGATGATACCGACTTTTCCTTTTAGTAGATTCTCAGGCATAATATTTTTGTTTATTAGTTCAAATTTGAAGGGGTAAAAATACGGAAAAAATCGAGATGATCGATGTGATGTAGCTGAATAGATGCCTAGAGACTGATCAGTAGGCCTTATTATTAATTTTTGAGCAACTCCCGTGCACTTTCGTAAGCGCTTTCGGAAGGGTTGGATCCAGCGATCATTTTGGCAATCTCAGTGATTCTGTCATTGCTTTGCAGCAAACGGATTTTTGAAATCGTTCTGTCTGTGCTGTTGTCTTTATAGACAAAATAATGTTGATCTCCTTTTGCAGCTACTTGTGGCAAATGACTGATACAGATGACTTGGTGGTTTTTTGCAATTTCCTGCATCATTCTGACCATTTGCAAAGCAACTTCACCCGATACTCCGGTATCTATTTCATCAAAAATCAAAGTTGGCAAAGCCATCTTGTCTGCCATGATATACTTGATGGCAAAGATTAATCTTGAAAATTCACCTCCTGAAGCCACTTGTTTCAGGGCTTGTGGTTTTACTCCTTTATTTGCCGAAAAGAGCAAGTCTAATTGATCAATTCCTCTTTTGCTTGGTGAGATTGATTGATGGAAAAACTCAACTTGGGCATTTTCCATTCCGAGTTGTACCAAAAGTGAAATAAGTTCTTTTGAGAAGGCCTGAAAACCAGCTTTCCTCTTTTTGCTTAGGAGCTCACCTTTCTCTATCAAAGCTTTGTAAGCTGTATTCATTTCAATCTTCAAATCCTCCAACTGCTCGTCTAGGTTTTCTATTTGAAATGCTTTTTCAGCCAATTCCTTTTCCAGAGCCATCAAATCTTCTACCGATTCCAAGCCATGTTTTTGTTGGAGTTGATAGATTTTGCTCAAGCGCTCCCTCGTCGTTTCCAATTTTTCGAAATCAACTTCTACTTTGCTATCTTCATCTTCAAGACTTTCAGCAATGTCTTTCAGTTCTATCAAGACACTTTGAAAGCGTTCTTTGAAAGATTCATACTTATGGGCAAACCTTCCCAATTGCTGAATTCCAGTATTTGCCTGTCCAAGGATATTCAATCCTCCAAACTGCTCATCTTGGAGTTGAACGAGGATTTCTTGGATCTTGCTCTTTATTTCCTCGGCATTTTCGAGAATCTCCTGATCACTTTCCAGTTCTTCCTGCTCTCCTTCTTTGAGTGATAGTGAGCTGAGCTCTTGAAGCTGAAATTGATTGAAGTCAGCTTCCTTTTTTAAATCCAATGCTTGTTCACTAAGTTTTTCATAAGATTTCTTAGCTTTCTGATAAGCTTGAAATGCACTGGAATATGCATTGAACTCACTTTGTGTTTTGGTAAAAGCATCGATCAAATCTAGTTGATATTCACCTTCACCCAACTGGAGTGTGTCATGCTGTGAATGGACATCCATCAGGGATTTTCCCAATTCTTTGAGGATTTCTAGCCTGACAGGAGAATCATTGATAAACGCCCGGGACTTTCCATTTGGGCTAATTTCCCTGCGGATGATACAGACCTCTTCGAAATCCAAATCTTCCTCTTCGAAAAATCTTTTGAGTTTGTAATTTTTTATATCAAAAACACCTTCAACAATGCATTTTTTTTCTTCATCAAAAAGTGCTTTCGTATCAGCCCTATTTCCGAGAAGAAGCCCCACTGCTCCAAGCATAATAGATTTACCGGCACCTGTCTCACCTGTGATCATATTCAGGGAAGCGCACGGTTCCATTTCTAGTGATTGAATCAAAGCGTAATTTGCGATGCTAAGGGTTTTGAGCATGAATTTGGTGTGTTTTAAGAATGCAAATCTAACAAAATGATCTTAACCTCTCAGCAGGTCATTGTATTTTCTGGAATTTGTTGGATCTACTTTCAACAATAATTCTACTGCCTCTGTTCGGATTTCCAATGGTGCTTTTTTGAATATTTTGCTTATTTCATCTCCTTTTGCATCGATAAAGGAGATAGTAAAAATGCTGTTAGGCTGTGCTGTATTTGCTTCTTCCAATTTTTTGATGGCTTCTAGCATATTTTTGAATGCTTCTTCAGGGTCTTTGTTTAGAAGATCCATTCCTTTGCGGTGGTATAGATAGTTTGCTTCTCTAATAGGAGCGAAAACTGAAGAGGTATAAATATCATTAATCAACCAATAGCGATTTCTTCTTTCGTTTGTACTCTGGTTCCACCCAGGGCGGTTGGATTGCTGGGCATTGTTGACGATTGCATTTGCGATTTCGAAATATGGATCACCTCCTCGAAGTGTAAAGCTGTCATAATCAGTCCCCAATGCTAGATAAGCATAATAGGCTAGGAGGGAACTGATGTTGTTGAGATAAGAAAACCTATTGAATTCCAACGGTTGGTTTTGAAGAAATTCGAATGTCCAACTTCTATCAATAAAGTTAAAAATCATACTTTCGTAATTGGTGCCATAGATTGGTCTTACTACCTGAACTTGGACGGTTGCATTGTAAAAACCAACCTGAGGCATATCATTGATAGTGATCAACATACTTCCTTTGATTCTTTCTAATGGTCTGAACTCATCATTCGTCCAATTTCTCCCATTAAGAAATTGCTCAAACGATGTCTTCATGTCCTCAAAAACATCCTTTTCCTGCGTACGTGCTCTTTCGGAATTGATGATTACCTGAAAATTCAATTCTTGTGCAATACCAAAAAATGGCAAAAGGTAAAGAAGTGTCAGTGAAATGATTTTTCTCATATCGATCTTTTATTGATCTAAAGTTAACGATAAAAATATAATTAAATTTCTACAGGAAGTTGTTTGATTTGCTGTAAAATTAACTGGGCAATTTGAGCTTTTGGCAGAACTTCTGAGGTTTGTTCATTCCCGTTTTTCGAAAACAAAGTAACTTTGTTTGTATCCAATTGAAATCCAGCTCCAGCTTCTTTCATGGAGTTTAACACAATCATGTCAAAGTTTTTCTTCATCAATTTTTCTTTTGCATGGAAAGCTTCATTTTCTGTTTCCAAAGCAAAACCAACATGAATCTGATGTGGACTTTTTTCTTGGCCTAATGTCCCAGCTATATCTATGTTTTTGACAAGCTCTATGGTCATTCCCTCCCCTGCTTTTTTGATTTTTTCTTTCGCAATATTTTTCGGGCTATAGTCCGCTACAGCCGCAGCAAAAATACAAATATCCATTTTATGATGATACTCTTTGGCAGCTTCATACATTTCCAAAGTACTTTTTACTTGAACGATATGAATATTGCTACCATGTGGTCTGATAGCGCCATGTCCCAGGACAACATGCACGTCTGCACCCTGATTTGCAAACGCTTCCGCTAAAGCAGCTCCCATTTTACCACTAGAATGGTTGCTGATAAAACGGACGGGGTCTATTGCTTCTTGTGTTGGACCAGATGTTATTAATACCTTTTTTCCTTGAAATGATTTTGATATTGAAAAATGAGAAACAACCCTTTCAAGAATGGTTTCTGGCTCCATTAATCTACCTTGGCCAGAGAGTCCACTTGCTAATTCTCCTGCTTCAGCATCAAGGATTCTGTTTCCGTAACTGATTAATGATTTTATATTTGCTCTAACCGAAGGGTGCTGATACATGTCAAGATCCATCGCTGGAGCGATCATGACAGGGCATCTTGCTGAGAGGTAAGTTGCTGTGAGTAAGTTGTCACTGATGCCATTTGCGAATTTGGCAAGTGTATTGGCGGAAATAGGGGCTACTAAAAATAAATCCGCCCAAAGTCCCAACTCCACGTGGTTAGTCCAAACACCATCGTTTTCAGAATGAAACTTATGGTGAACAGGATTCTTGGAAAGGGTAGCTAAAGTCAATGGGGTGATAAAATCAAGAGCAGAGGTACTCATGATGATTTGTACCTCTGCTCCTTCTTTTACCAATAAACGAGTCAAATGGGCACTTTTGTAGGCTGCAATACTGCCTGTAACACCCAAGAGGATTCGTTTACCTTTTAATTTCATTATTCTTCGATATCAAGATCTGGATGACGAGAGTAGATTTTACCCTCTACGAATTCTTCCATGGCCAATGTTGATGGCTTTGGCATTCTTTCATAGAACTTTGATATTTCGATTTGCTCTTTGTTTTCAAATACTTCTTCAAGATTATCTACTGTAGAAGCAAATTCAGAAAGTTTGCTGTTCAACTCTTCTTTCATTGTAGAAGAAATTTGCTTTGCTCTCTGGCCGATAACATGAATAGACTCATACAGATTGCCTGTTGGCGCTGCAATTTTTTCTAAGTCTCTAGTAATGATAGATGGATTAACTGCCATGATTATATATTAATTATTGTTTTCTGTGATTGGAATAGTTATTACTTTTTCTCCTTCTGGAGAAACTGCTTTTTGGTCTTCTTCAAGCTTGGCTTTCGCCAATCTTTCTTCATAATCTTTTTTCAATACCAAATGGTTTTCGTACTCTTTGGTAGTCTTCAGTACTTCAACATTTACTTTATCCAAATATTTACTGTTTGGATATTTTCTTTTGAATTGTTCTGCAAATGCCAATGCCTCTTTGAGTCTATCTTCTTTTTTGAGATATACACTTCTTTCTCCATAAGCAGACGCTACTTCTACCAATCTGAAAGCAAGTTCCTCATTGTATTGGCTGTCTGGGTAGTTTTTAGCAAAGTTTTGGAAATTGATGATGCAAGCTTTGTAGAAGTCACCAGGATAAAGTCCTTCTGTCAGCCTCAAGTACATGGTGGATTCTTGGTAGGCTTTCTCCTCAAATCTTTTCTGCAAATCGTCAATCATCGCCATAGCTCTTTCATAAGAGTCTGACTCGGGGAATTTGTTGATGAAAAGCTGAATAGCATTTACGGCATCTCTACTGCTTTTCTGGTCTAGATTATAATCAGGGGAATCCAAATAAAGGGAATAAGCATTCATAAACATTGCTTCTTCCGCCATTGGGCTTCTATTGTAAGTCTGATAGAATGTGTTGAAATAACCTGCAGCCTCTATATATCTTTTGGTTCTAAAATGGCAATAAGCATAGTTGAAATCTGCTGTTTCGGCTCTTTCACTTCCTCGAATTACAGGTAATACTTTGTCATAAAGGATAATAGCTTTATTGTATTCTTCCTCTTGGTAGTAAGTATTGGCGGCATTGTATAATTCTTCCCAATTAGTACTTTTTTCGAGCTTGTAGAATTGTCCACAAGACGAAATCAAAATCAACAAAAGGAAAGGCAAAATATATTGGAGGGATTTTTTCATAATTTTCAGAGTGCAAATATAATGGAATATTACTTTGTATCAAACTTAGTATGAACTGCTAAGTGATAAGGCTTATTGTTCGACAACGAGTTTCTTGGTCACTATATTTTTATTGTCTACGAATAATGTGTAAAAATAAACTCCTGGACGGAGGTCTGCCACATTCATCACCAATGTCTCTTGTCTTGGATCGAGTCTATATTCAGCTACTGGATTGCCAATAAAACTATTGATGCTTATTTTGGCTGTAGCTCTTGGATTTTTGAAATTGTAATCAATCTGTGCGATTCGATTGCTTGGGTTTGGGTATACACTTCCTATAGAAATATCTTTGTGATCCACTTCATTTTCTACGGCATTGGGATTGGTGACATTATAAATGGCATCTATCACAAATAAATCACGGTTGTTTTCTGGGTTTACAAAATGAAATTCAAAGTTTCCCCTCGTTTCCACGATCCCATAGTCGAATTCTACATACAAGTCTGTAAATATTTCATTCGGTTTTAGTTTCAATTTGACTTTTGCAAGATCTTTTTTTGGATCAAAACAGACATCCCCAATGCAAAGCTTGACTTTTTGTGATGTTCCAATGTTTCCTCTTAAAAATTTCAAATTATATTCTTTTGTTTGGTCACTTTCATTTTGGATGATGAGAGACTTTCTCTGGGAATTGCCTATTTTACCTGAAAACTCAATGTTCTCTGATAATACACGTACTTGTGCGTCCATTTCCATCGGAAGAAACGACAACAAACATGCAAATATCAGTAGAAAAGATTTCATGTAGATTTTTTAAATCAATAAGCGATATGAATTTTTGGTAAGCGATCATTATGTAATACTATAAAATTACCTAAATGGTTTCAGCTTCAAAAGGTTTGGCGGTTAAATTTTGTTAACCTAAATGAAATTTTTTATATAATCAAACGTTTTCAAGGGGTTTTGAAAAATCAAAAAGCCTATTATGATTAATTATTGCTTGATTTGATGCTTTTTTTGATTTCTTTTTGTATTTCTTCATCTGTAGGGGTTGGGATTGTTATTTCTGGAATGTTGAAAAGATTTTCTTCAAATCTTTTTCTACTAGTAGGTTTTCTCCATGCATAGATTATTTCCATGTCGGGTTTTTCCTCTTCTCTCCAAACTAACCCTTCCAATTGTCGGTCTTCTTCCTCCAGCAAATGGGGTGGAGTAAATTTTCCCTCGGGTTTTATCAGATAATTGATCTTGTTGACATTCCCTTCCTTAAAAAACATAATGATATTAGCACAAATATTCTTATTTACCCCTCTTAGCGTACTGTCATTAAGGAGGTCAAAGTAAAGGGATTCTCCATTTCCATTTACATCTAATCTTTTGATGTCACCTTCTTCAAATGTCCCAATCATTTTTCTCCCCTTCAATTGATTGAAATTCCCCAAAGTGTCTTTGGATACATTGAAGGCTTTATGGTTTAGGAAAACCTTATCCAATTCTTCGTTGGCGATCAGGATGCTGATACTGTCAGCTGTAATCTGACTTTTGTTGTTCCAAATCACAGGATCTTGGTAAAGGTGGATCGTGGAGTCAGAGTAAATATAAGTCAGTGAATCAGCTCTTCCTGCAAGTTCGGATTTGATCATTCTGACATTATAAAATGCCTGCAAAAATCGCTCTGTTTCCAGTTCACTATCTTGTGAGATCAGTGTGTCAGAAATCATAAACATAGTATCGGCCTCGAAGTATTTTTGAACTAAGGCGTTTCCATACACTATACTGTATTTTCTATCTTCCCAATATTTTCCTTCTTCACCAAATATCTCAATATCCCTTTCCTTGTTGTACACACTGACATCACCCCGTCCTTCATAATAAAGTTGGTTTTCATCATAAAAAAGATTTTGTGCATAGACCAATGATGTTTCTGTTTCTACTTCTCCATCATAGAATCTAAACAGTTTGTTTTCAGTGTCATAATAACTCCCTTTTTGTGCATTGAGTTTGTTTCCTTCAGCAGACACTATATTTGTAAGGCCAACTGTTTCAGCTGTTTTCGGAATTGTGAGGTAAATCAGAAAATTTGTTTTAAGGGTATAATCTGGGTTTACCAAGATTACGTCTTCCGTAAAAGTTATTTTCTCAATAGTTGTTTCATAGATTCCATTGAGACTTGTGAGTACATTGGTGCTATCCACGACTTTTCCATCATTGAAATAGTTTGCAACACCAGTTTCTCTATTGTAATCCAAGAAATCTGTGTAGAGAGTTGTTGATTCGTTCTTAAAGACCACATTGGTTCTCAATTTTGCAATTCTGGTATTTCCATCATATTCAGCGTACCTGCTAGTGGTGGTGACGGGATCTTTTTGGTCCTCTATTCGGACATTTCCAAATAACTTAGCCATGTTCTCCTCTTCATAGAAATATGCGGAATCACAGTAGATCAGTGAATTTTGATGTCTCATAACAGCATTTCCCAACAATCGTTGGAACCCTGAGCTACCAATGAGTCGGTCGGCCTTTTGGATTTCCAGCATGGTATCTTCCTGAGCTATAGAGAAATGTGAGAATGTGAAAATAAAGAAGAAAAGAAAAGCGCTGTTTTTGATCATTTGATTAGTATTCGGCTACAAAATTAAGCAAAAATGGTATTTTTGGGTTATGGTTGATCGATTTATCCAACATATACGGACAAAAAATCTTTTGGATTTAAAAGCACATTATATATTAGCCATCAGTGGTGGTGTGGATAGTGTCTGTTTGGGGCATTTGCTGCATGCGGCAGGGGTGAAGTTTTCTTTGGCACATTTCAATTATGGACTTAGAAATGAGGAAAGCGATGGTGACGAATTGTTCGTTAGGGAAATGGCGAATTTTTGGGATGTTTCACTTTTTGTCAACAAAGCAAATCCTGAAGATTTTGAAGTTCGGGGAAAATCAATCCAAATGGTAGCAAGAGATCTCCGTTACGAATGGTTTGCCAAATTGGTAAAGGAAAATCAATATACTGGAGTAATCGTTGCACATCATTTTGAAGATCAATTGGAAACTATCTTGCTCAATCTGCTTCGCGGTACAGGAATAGAAGGTGTGTACGGAATGGCAGAAAAGCGGGATTATCTGATTAGACCAATGCTGCCATTCAAGAGAAGTGAGATTGAAAAATACATGGTGGATCATAAGCTTCATTGGAGGATAGATAGCAGCAATCAGAAGAACGTATATAAGAGAAATTTCTTGCGAAATGATGTCATTCCAAATATACTTCAAGGTTTTCCTGATGCATTGACGACCCTTGATGATAGTTTTCAGAGATTGAAAGATACTGGAAAAGCTTTTTTTTATTTGTTTGCTGCCTGGAAATCACAACATATTATAGAAGAAGGGGCGTGTCAATATTTAAATATTTCTTCATTGAATTCCCTTCCGGGGAAAAATTCCATGCTTTATTATTGGCTTCGAGATTTTGGGTATAGCTATTCAGATGTGGTGGATATAATAGAAGCAATTTCAGGTGGGATTTCAGGCAAGATTTTTTATTCCGGGAAATATATGGTCAATGTAGACCGAGAAATGATCATCTTGGGAGAAAACAATTTTGAACAAAGTGAATTTACAATAGAGGCTACTTCAATTTCCATGAAAACCCAATTTTCGAAATATGATATTTTGCAATTGGAAGGTCCTTTTGAAATCGATAAAAATTCTGAAAATGCCATGCTGGATTACGATAAGCTGGATTTTCCGCTGACGATTCGAAATTGGGAATTGGGAGATAGGTTTGTTCCACTTGGCATGAATAATGAAAAGAAAGTGTCTGACCTTTTGATTGACTTGAAAGTACCAGTGATCAAAAAAAAATCAGTATCTGTGTTATGTTCAAAAGGGGAGGTTGTATGGGTGATTGGCTATAGGGTCAGCGAGCATTTCAAATTCGATGTCAACACCAAAAAAGTATTATATTTCAAAAAAAGATAAGTCATGATCAATCCATTCTCCAAAACATTCACAGCTACAGAAATGGCGGTTTTTGAGTTTTTATCAGAAGTCAAATTTTTTGAACGTCTGAAAAATTCAGAGATGGCCAAATTTCTTCCTGCTATCCACAATAGAAAGTACGTGAAAGACGAAGTTGTTTTTTTCAGAAATGATCCGAGCCAAGCACTTTATATATTGAGAAGAGGAAATGTTCGCCTGACTATCGATATTATGGATAGTTTTGAAACTATCTTGGAAGTGGGCAAAGGTGGGGCTTTTGGAGAAAACTCTCTGATGGAAAACACAAAAAGAATCTACACAGCAATTGTGGATTCGGAAGAAGCTGAAATTATGGTTGTCCCACATTTTTCTATTCAGGAGATTTTCGAGACCAATCCCAAAATCAAAGCCAAAATGATGACTTCTTTGGCTGAGTTTTATAACCAAAACAATCAAAAGTTATTCAAATCCTATCAAAGTTCCTTTGGCTTTTTCAATTTGGCGCAAATGTTTGAAGAGTGAAATTGAGCCAAATTCTATATATGCTTGTTTACCAAAAATATTTAGATAAGTTATGGTTTATTTTTTCATTAACAGTCTTTGTTTAATAACTTAGCGGAACTTTTGAATAAATCATTAAAACTTAATAAAAAACATATAAATCATGGCTAAAGTAACCGTAGTTGGAGCTGGTAACGTAGGGGCAACTTGTGCAGACGTATTGGCATACAGAGAGATTGCCGAAGAAATTGTATTGATAGACATCAAAGAAGGTGTTGCCGAAGGCAAGGCTTTGGATATCTGGCAAAAAGCTCCAATCAACCAGTATGACAGCAGAACTGTCGGAAGTACCAATGATTATTCTAAAACAGCTGATTCTGATGTGGTTGTGATCACTTCGGGTCTTCCCAGAAAACCAGGAATGACCAGAGATGATTTGATCGAAACCAATGCAGGAATTGTAAAATCAGTAACTGAGAACGTTATCAAATTCTCACCAAATGCAATCATTATTGTAGTTTCCAATCCATTGGATGTAATGACTTACCAAGCGCATATCACTTCCAAGCTTCCAAGAGCAAAGGTGATCGGTATGGCTGGAATCTTGGATACTGCTAGATACAGAGCATTTATCGCAGAAGAGTTGAATATTTCTCCAAAAGAAATCCAAGCGATCCTTATGGGTGGACATGGTGACACGATGGTTCCTCTTCCAAGATACACAACTGTTGCAGGTATCCCTGTTACAGAATTGATCGCCAAAGACACTTTGGATGCGATCATCGAGAGGACAAAATTCGGTGGTGGTGAATTGGTGAAGTTGATGGGTACTTCAGCTTGGTATGCGCCAGGATCTGCAGCTGCTCAGATGGTAGAAGCGATTTTGAAAAACCAAAGAAGAGTATTCCCAGTTTGTATCAAGTTGGAAGGTGAATATGGTATCGATGATTGTTACTTGGGAGTACCTGTAATCTTAGGAAAAAACGGTGTAGAAAAAGTAATCGAATTGGATCTAAATGCCGATGAAAAAGAGCTTCTTGAAGTTTCTAGAGGACATGTCAAAGAAGTGATGAGTGTCTTAGACAAATTGTCAAGCAAATAATATTTAAAGTACCTTATCCTAAAAATCCCGGTTTGTTGATCGGGATTTTTAGGTTTTATAAAGAATTGAAATTTAATTGCCACCAGTAATTTTATAAGGCAGATCTTTCAATTTTGCAGAAAGTTTTGAGACACCTTCGGTTCTTTTTGAAAAATCTTACGTATTTACTTCTGAATTGATTAGGGCTTCGATATTAGTCAAGTTCAAGTATCGTTTGATAAAGTAAAAATAAAAACACCCCAAACCAGTGCGAATTATAAAGCAAATCTTAGTTTCTTTATTGGTAGTCTCCGTTTTAGTTGGAGGGTACTTTTTCTATCATAGCTCTTATTGGAAAGGTGAAAAAAATGCACTTGAAATAGTTTCGCCGGATGCGATATTTGTATTTGAGACACAAGAGCCTGTTATGGCTTGGAACCAATTGGTTAGCCAGCCGATATGGAACAGGTTGACTGAATTACCCTCTGTCAAAAATGCTGAATCCCAATTAGTTTCTTTGGACAGTCTGGTAGGAAGGTCGGGTAATCTAGACCGTTCCCTCAAGGGGAATCAGTTTGTGGCTTCTCTGCATGCAGTGGGAAGAGATGAATTCGATTTTTTATTCACCTTATCATTCAAAAATGGGTCAGATCAAGAGTTTATTTCCTCTCTCGAAAAAAACCTTCCCGATTTATCACAAATCACTAGACGAAGTTACAGCCAAATACCAGTATATGAGTTGCAAAATGTGAATTTGGAAAGGAATCTCACTTATGCAAAAATAGAGAATATTATTGTGGCTAGTTATACTTCTTTTTTGGTTGAGGAGGCAATTAGGCTCTATCAAAATTCTTCTGAGCCAAATTTCAAATCTGTCAATAAAGAGTTATTTGAAAAATTGCCAATGGCAAAAGGTCTTGGTGTATTTAGATTGGCGAGTTCAGGTTTATCCAAACTAGTCGCGGGGATTAGTAGAAATGAGAATTTGAATTTGGTGACACAATTTGCAAAAAATGGGCTTTCGGGCAATTTTGAATTGAATTTCTCTGAAGGTAAAATTTCTTTGAAAGGAGCTACATTTTTTCAAAAAGGCCTAGAAGTAGACTTTACGAAAGGAAACAGAGGGATAAAAGAAGTTTCTAATTTCATACCCAATCGAACATCGGTTTTGTTCAGGTATAATTTGGAAAGTGCTGCGCAATTGGCAGCATTTACAAATGAAGATTTTCAAGCAAAATCTACTGTTTCGGGGGAAATTGAAAAAAACCTTATTCAAAAGGATTTTTTAAAGAAATTAACTGGAGATTTGACATTTATGATTTTTGAAACTCCTGCAAATCAAGAAGAAGATAAGGTCATGCTTATCCAGACTGATGGACTTGATGCCCAACTTAGCCTTTTGAAAAATTTTAACGATGGCGTAGGAAATGAGGCCCCTTCTTCCGAATTGCTGGATGTTTATCAAGGAAAGGAGATATTTGTTATTGCTACAGAAGATTTTCCAGCACATCTGTTTGATGGGAAATTCAGGGGTTTTTCAGAGACTTATATTACAGGTTTTGACGGGATGCTTGTGTTTGCCAATAATATAAAATCACTCAGGGTTTTTCTGGATGATATAGCTGCTGACAATACCTGGGGTAAAAGTCTCCAGCAGAAGCGTATTGCTGGGACATTGGACAGCACCTCGGGATTTAATTTTGTAATCAATGTACCAAGAATGTGGAGTGGTTTGGAAAATATCAGCTCTCCAAATTGGAAAGTGTTTTTGCAGAAATATGCTCCACAGCTAAAATCGCTTGATATACTATCGATTGGAGTGGTAGAAGGTGGAGATGTTCACAAAACCAACATTGATTTTTCTTATTCTTTAAGACCCATTAAGGCGGTTAGTGGTGTTGTATTGACTGAAAACAAAGTAGTGAGGTTTCGAGATAATTTGATTTATGGACCAAAGGCAATTCAGAATTTCAATGATAGAAGCGCTGAGTTTGTAGTCCAAGATGAAAACAATCAAGTACATTTACTTACAGGTGAAGGAGAGATTGTGTTTTCCCAAGCATTGGATGGGGTTATTATTTCAGATATTTTCCAGGTTGATTTTTATAAAAACGGAAAATTGCAGTTGCTTTTTGCAACCCAGAAAATGATATATATCATCGATCGGCTGGGGGGGATTTTACCAAATTACCCTTTGGAAATAGCGGGAAGAAACATCACACATTTGAATTTGGTGGATTATGACAATAATAGAGATTATAGGTTCTTCGTAGGTACAGACCAAGCAGAATTGTATTTGATCAATAAGAATGGAGATGCACTTGAGGGTTGGGATCCACAGGTGATTTCATCCAATCTGGTTGTTAAACCTGCTCACCATAGAATAGCTGGTGCTGGAGATCAAATGTTGGCATTGAATACGCAAGGCGATCTGTATTTTTTTAACAGAAGAGGGGAGAAAGTGCTAGATTCTCCAATAAAAATAGGAGGCTCTCTAAATTCTGATTATATCATCGTACAAAGAGGAAGTGCTTCTTCGAGTAGGTTAGTGACAGTCACAGAAGACGGAGAAGTTGTGAATATCAATTTCAGGGGGGAAATGGGATATAGAAATCAGTTGATGAGACCTGATAAAGAAAGTCAGTTTTATTTGGTCAAAGATCAAAAAGAAGACAGGTTCGTTCTCGTAGTTCATGAATTCAATAAAATAACTATTATGAATACAGAATATGAAGAGTTGTTCTCTTACAACATCTTCTCTGAAGAATTGGAATTTCAGTTTTTCTCCTTTGGGTCTGACAAAAATATTTTTGTAGTAATAGACCCAATCCAGCAATTCACCTACCTGTTTAGTCTGAATGGTGAACTTTTGAATTCACTTCCTATAAGTACCAAAAATCAGATCGAAGTGAAGTATTCAAGTAGCCAAAATGAATACAGGATTTATGTTATTTCAGAAAATGAATTTGTAGAATACAGGTTGCCAATTTAGGTTTTGTACCTTTGTGGCTGAAAAAAATCGAAATGTTTACAATAATGCGCTTTACTTTAATCTTATTACTTTCTTTTACATTCTTTTCTACACTTTCTGCCCAAGTAATATTGGATGAAAACCATATCCCGGTCGACCTAGCAGAACTTCACAGTCTCAACTCTCCTTATTCCGCTACGCTTACATTTTTTTATAACCTTCGGGAAGACAACTATGATCCGGAAACTGCTGCCGAAGTATTGAGGACATCAGGTCAGTCATTGGAAGAATCAAAAAGACTTGCTATACAGCTAAAGCAGATTTTTGATGGAAATGGCGTATATGTGAGAATCAATGAAATCCCAAATGACCCAAATTACATAGACTCATTACACAATAATCAGTCGAGATATTTTTTCGATACCAGGATTTTGCCAGGTGTATATCTTGAAAAGCAAAACGGTGAATGGAAGTTTAGTGCATTTACAGTAGATCAAATCCAAAGTCTGCACAAGGAAACTTACCCATACGGGACTGATAAGCTACTGAATACGCTTCCGAAACTTGGCAACGAAGTCTACTTGGGACTTCATTTTTGGCAATTGGCAGGACTATTCATCTTGATTTTGCTTTTGTTCCTTTCGCATAAAGTCATCACATTAGTTTTGGATAAGGGGTTGCTCTATGCCCTTGAGAAGTTTGGGTACGGCTACATTGGCGAGACCTACCTTTTGCCAGTAGCAAAGGTGATAAGCATCTATCTGATCATCATCCTTACTACGATATTTATCAGGATTCTTCAGCTTCCTATCGAAATCGTGTCATGGATCCTCTTATTGCTCAATGCAGCAAAGCCTTTTGTAGTCACAATTGTCTTTTACAAAATTGTCGATATTGTTTCTATGTATTTTGCCATGCTCGCAGAAAGGACAGAATCTACTCTCGATGACCAGTTAGTGCCATTATTGAGGAAAACACTCAAGGCATTTGTGGTGATAGTAGGTACGCTGTATGTGTTGAAAGAAGGTCTGCAAGTTGATATTGTTCCGTTTTTGACAGGACTTTCTATTGGTGGTTTGGCATTTGCTTTGGCCGCTCAAGATACGATAAAGAATTTCTTTGGGTCAATTATGATTTTTATCGATAAGCCTTTTCAGGTTGGAGATTGGATCACGAGTGGAGATGTGGATGGGACTGTCGAAGAGGTAGGTTTTAGATCTACTAGAATCAGGACTTTCAGGAATTCAGTTATGTATATTCCTAATGGGAAAATCGCTGATGCAACAATAGACAACCACGGACTAAGGCAGTATAGAAGATTTTACACTACCCTGACCATTACTTATGATACACCACCACATCTTGTAGAAGCTTTTGTACAGGGTCTGAGAAAAATCGTGGAAGCACATCCTGATACCAGAAAAGATTATTATAACATCTATTTCAACAACCTTTCTGCTTATAGTCAGGATATCATGTTCTATGTTTTTTTTGAAGTGCCAAATTGGACAGAGGAATTGAGATCGAGACATGAGTTGCTAATTTCTATCGTCTCTTTGGCAAATCAACTAGGTGTACGTTTTGCATTTCCTACGCAGACTTTGCACATGGAGAGCTTTCCCGAGAAGAAAACGCTAGTTCCTGAGTATAGCTCTGATGCGAATTCTTATCAAGCCAAATTGCAAGAATTTGTTTCAAAAGAATTGAATAAAAAGGATTGACAAGAAGCAATTATTTGACAATTTCTACCTCAATCTAAGCACTTCCAAAGATCAAGCTATAAATCATCACCGATACAAAAGCGAGGATGGGACCAATAACAATCATCAATAAGCCCCCGCTCCGAAAGTTCTTTTGCTCAACCATCCCTGTAGAGTAGGCAATGGCATTGGAAGGTGTAGATACAGGAAGCAAAAGCGCACAAGAACAGCTCATCGCTACAATCAGCGGCGTAGCAAATCCCCAAATCCCCGGAAGAGCCAATCCTAAAGGAACCAAGATTGCTGCAGCTGCTGTATTGCTCATGATGTTGGAAATCAAGACAGCAATAATCGCAAATACAATTCCTACTCCAAACATTGGAATGGGCAATTTTTCGATTTTCTCCATGATAATGTCAGTCAGTCCCACATCGACCATGGCAATACCTAGTGCCAATCCACCTGCTACAAGCATCAATGTATCCCAAGGCAGCCTTCTCACATCTTCTGCTACAATGATTTGAAATAATGTGAGAAGTACGATCGGAATTGCAGAAGTGGCCGCTATAGGAATATGATGAATGGGCTCAGTTAGCCAAGCAATAATAGTGACAATCAAGGTGAAAATAACAGCGTTCTTTTTGAACCCTTTGACTTTAGCATCAGTCTGTGAAAGTTTTTCCAAGTCTAAATTAACATCCTTGATTTTGAGTGATTTTGAAAGGAACTGCCAGAAAATATATGTTGCCAATAAAGCTGTCGGAAGACCAAAAATCATCCATTCTATAAAGGTGATATTTACACCTTTTTCCTGCAAAGCACCAACTGCTATGGCATTTGGGGTACTTCCGATGATCGTACCCATTCCGCCCAAAGTGGCAGCGGCGGGTATTCCCACTAACAGTGCTTTTGTGTAGGTGGAGTTTTTCCCCATCAGATTGGCCAAGGGAAGGACGGAAGAGATCATCATGGCAGTAGTAGCCGTATTTGACATGACCATACTTCCGACAGCAGTAGTAAACATCAATCCCATCAGCAATCGATCGGGTTTGCTTCCGAATTTTTTTAAAGTAAAGCGAAAAAGCGACTTGTCAATACCTACTTGGGACATCGCTTCAGCAAGGAAAAAACCACCCAAAAGCAACCAAATAACATTGCTAGTCCATGTGCCAAGGTACATCTCTACTGGTGTCCTATGATCTTCTAGGATAAAGTCAGTTCCAAAGCCCAGAAGCAACCCAGCAATGATGAATATGCCAACTGCAAATGGTGGGATGGCTTCGGTAATCCAAAGGCCAATGGCAAGGATTGAAAGGGAAAACACATAATTGGCATCGTCGGCATAGCCGAGCTTGTCGAAAAAGTAGCCAATGACTAAAGCTAGAATGAAATTTCCTGTGAAAGTAGAGGTGTTGAAAATCCAACCTAGATTCAGTTTGCGATAAAGTCTTATGGCCGCTTGACGAGAATCATTATAATCCATATTGGTTTTATCAATTTTTACTAAGATTGAAAATTGAAATAATAAGCTCAACTTCGAGACTTTAGAGACGTAAAGGCTTCAATACTTTAGATTTAAATGTTTTAAAATGGAAGTTTATAATGTAGGTATAAGCATTCAGGTGAAAGTCAAAGTGACTGAAAGGTGATTGTGAACTTTGTTCCCGTGTTTACTTCACTTTCTACTTCTATATTCCCATAGAGTTTTTTGATTTGATTGTAGATTAAATAAAGTCCGATCCCCTTACTATCTTCATGAGAATGGAATTTTTGATTAAGACCAAAAATCTTTCCTTTCACTTTTTCCATATCAAAACCCATCCCATTATCTTCTATTGTCATTATTGGGGTTTTGCCTGTTTTTTTGGTTTTTACTTTGATGAATGGTGGCTGACCTGGCTGTGCATAACGAATGGAGTTGGTAATCAAATTCAAAAAGACACTCTCCATATATTCTCTATTGAATATTACTGTTTCTACACGTGAAAAATCAGTTTCTATAGTCGTATTGGAAGATGATATCAACGAATGAATGGAGTTTTTTACTTCATTCAAAGCTTCTTCAAACCTGACAGTCTCAAATTTACTTTCTTCCAAGCTTCTTTTGCTAAGCAAATCGACGTAGCTGTCTAGTTTGTTTTTCAAATTTTCTGTTGATTCTTTGAGGAGGCCAAGCAATTCTATATTTTCCCTATCGTCGATTTTTGATTGATCGATTAAGTTTAAAATAGCAATGAAATTATTGACGGGCGACCTTAAGTCATGCGTGGTTCTATATGTCAAAGTTTCCATTTCTTTATTGATCATCATAAGATTGGACAGCAGTTGATTTCTTTCTGCTTCCAGCTTTTTCTTGTATGTGATGTCTTTTGCAATGGCAAAAACCAACCTGTCTTTTTCCAGAAACATAGAAGTCCATGAAAGCCATACTATCTCCCCGTTTTTTGTAAGGTATCGATTTTCAAAATTCAAAAGGGGCTTACTTTTGGTGAGCTCTTTGCGAGCTTTCGCCGTTACTTCTTGATCCTCTGGATGAACAAAATCATTGATCGGTGTGCTGAACAGTGTCTCTTCGTCATAACCTAATAGGTTGCTGACAGCTGGGTTTATTTTTTTGAAAAAACCATCATAGCCGGCTATGCAAAATAAATCTGGGGAGATTTCAAAAAAATAGTCTAGCTTTTCGAGAATTTCGGAATTCAAGTCTTTTCTAATCATAGTTTGGGGTGATTGGCAACTACAGATTATTCGTGATTTATGCAAACATACGTTTTTATTTTTAGTGATTGCACAGTTTTAAGAAGGTTTTAGCTTAATATTGAAAGCAATCTTTCAAAATTCTTATTCATCAAGCCCCATCGGAATTCATGGTTGGGCGTTTTGTAACAATAACCTTTGAAGCTATTCTTTAGGACTATTGGTGATTTGCAAATTTGATGTCCTGAAAGCCAGCCATAAAAGCCAATTTCTCTACGGATTTTATCTATCCAGCCTATCACTACAAAATCTTTGCTCTGTGGTTTTTGTTCATGAGGATATCCATAAGTCCAATTGTCATTTGGAGGATTGCTCGTTGATTTCAGAGCGACTTTCACATCGATTTTTTTTCCATTGATCAGAAAATCGAATTCGTCCGAATTCCTGTCATCGAATCTCTTCGTGTCCATTTCGTATTTGACAGCCATTTGTTCGAGCCAATGGGCAAAAGCAAGTTCTCCAAGGCAGCCAAGAAAAGCCTTGCTAAATCTTTCACCTGCATTCAGCCCAAAACGGGAATAAAGCCCGTTTTTTATCATTTCTGAGGCTTTTTCTTGAGCTTTTTTTTCAAAGAGTTCAAAATCAAAATTTTTGATAATCATAAAAAGTTGAGTTTAAAGAGTTATAGTATGGTTTGTTTTAATACTAAGAAAGCCTAGTTTTCAATTTCCTTCAATTCAAAATACTTAAATCCGGAATCAATTTTTGGAAAGGAAGTTTTGTGTTTTTTGTGCAAAAGAATTAGCCTTTTGTGCGTGATTTCTGAGATTTTTCTGAAACCATTTTTGAATGCTTCTGAATTAGACTTGATGGTTTCTGGAAGTTGGATACAAATATATTTTCTGTTTCCTAGGTCTTTTTCATTCATCTCCAATACAGCCTGTGCTGTAGCGCCAGAGCCAGCAAAAAAGTCCAAGATTATACCTTCAGGATCATCCGAAAAACCCAAAAGATACTTGATCAAGCTTGGAGGTTTGGGAAAGTCAAAAACTTTTGCTCCCAACATTACCTGCAATTCCTTGCTCGCAGTTTCATTGGTGTCCACACCTACCTTGTGGTTGATAAGGTTAGGGGGGGCTTCTTCGTCATAAGAAAGCTTTTCGTAAGCTGGACTGAGTTTGATTGTGGGGATTTGTATGAAAGTCCCCTTTTTGATCTCTTCATCCAGCTTTGGTTGTGTCCATTTGAATTTGGCTTTGAGGGTTATTTTTTTGGTAAAATAACCAGCACTAACTTCCGTGTCCTCCAATAATTCGATTGCATACTTATCAGTACCGTAGTTGCCTTTTGGGATTTTCCCATCAGGGATTCTTGTTGCAACTTTGTTTTTTGGAAATGTTAAAATATTGATCGTGTTGCTTTGATTGAGTAATCCGTTGCTGCTGGGACTGGTTTTCTTGATTCCTTTGAACTTGCTTTTATCTTTCATCTTTTGATAGCAAAGGACATACTCTACCACTTTTTTGCTCTTTCGTGAAAGATTGGCAGGGGTTTCGGATTTTACCCAGGAAAAAACCTCAATGTAATTTTCTTCTCCAAACACTTCATCCATCAAAAGCTTCAGGTTTGCAAGTTCGTGATCATCAATGCTTACGAAGATCAGCCCATCATTTCTTAGGAGCTTTCTTCCCAAGATCAATCTTGGATAGATCATTGATAGCCAATTGGAATGGGTTGATTCGAAGTGGTTTTCTAGTTTTTGACTTGATTTGGAACTTGAGAACTTATCAGAATAGACAAAATTTTCTGATCCCGTATTGTATGGTGGGTCTATATAGATGACCTTGATTCTTTCGGTGAAATTCTCTTGAAGCAGCTTTAGCGCATCTAGGTTATCACCTTCAATAAAAATGTTTTCTGAAGAATTGAATTCAATGGATTTTTCAGGGTTTGGGGTCAGTTTGAAATTTGATTTGGAAAGAGCTTGGTTTTTGGATGCTTCCTTTCCCAACCATTGTAATCCTGATTTTATTTGATTTTCATTTTGTAGGATATCATCTAGTTTATTTAAATCAAGTTCATCATTCAAAAATGCTTCGGGATGCTTTTTTTTAAGCAGGTCCAAGAGTTTGTCAATAGTATCAAAAGTGGATTTGGTCATAATCATTGATAATTTCTGTTTAAATATTTATGGCATTTAAAAAAGAGGAATTTGAAAATTTAGTTTAAAATTATGAAAAACAGAACATGAATAAACAGAGTTTTGCCAGTAATGATAGAAAAACCTGATTTAGCCTAGAACTGATATTACTTGATAATAAAATAGGCGAGCAATCAACTATGAAACCAATGCTTATTGCAAAGAAGCTTATAATCATAAAATGGAAATTGATATAGCCTTACATTTTCAAATTCACTTTACTAAATAGCTAAGTTTTGTATTATTTTTAAAAAAGCAATTAGCCCAATCATTTCTGTATTGCCTTTTATAGGGAATTGATCCGAACCAGAATAGACTACAAATTTCTTGGTGGCTTTTATGTCTTCAGCTGCTCTATGGAATCCCGAACTGATACTTGGTGCAAGGGATTTTTTGATTTCAATAGCCCAGACAGCATCATCTGGTCCTTCCAGTACCAAATCAATTTCATTTTGATTGCTTGAGCGGTAATAGGAAGGCTTCCAAGTAGGGGGTAAGTAGTTAAGCGTGTTTTCTATCACAAAACCTTCCCAACTGGAACCAACCAACGGATGACCTAGAAGCTGATCAAAACTCGAAATATTCAATAAACTGTGTAACAGTCCTGAATCACGGATATAGACTTTTGGAGATTTGACCAGTCTCTTTTTTGTATTACCTGACCAAGATTGTAGCTGACGAACCATAAAAAAGTCCTGCAAAGTATCAAGATATGTTCTAATGGTAGTATGACTCACTTCGAGGCTTTTTCCGATTTCGCTAAGTACCGCTTGCTGGCCATGATAATGTGCCAACATCATCCAAAACCTCTTCATTCTCGCTGCAGGTACTTGTGGGCCAAATAATGGGATGTCTTTTTCAACATAAGTGCTGATAAAGTCATAGCGCCAGTCCCAACTATCCTTGTCATTTTCTGCCAAATAACTATCTGGAAAGCCTCCTCTAAACCACAATTTTTCAAAATTGAATCCTAGAGAATCATCCTCATACAATTCCCAAGCTGTAAAGGGAGTGAGTTCTAAGTACCTGATCCTACCAGCCAAGGTTTCAGAGGATTGTTGCAAGAGGACTTTTGATGCAGAACCAAGAAGAAGAAAATGTCCAGCTTTCTCACCTGCTCTTTTTCGAATATCTATCAGTCCTCTGAGTGTCTTAAACAGTTCAGGTTTCCTCTGTACCTCATCTATGATCAAAAGTTGATTTTCAAATCTTCTTAAATAACTTTCCGCATCATCCAGCTTTGCCAGATCGGAATCCAATTCCAAATCTAAGTAATGGATAGGTTTACCAATCATTGCCCGTGATAATTCTAGTGCTAAGGTTGTTTTTCCCACCTGCCTTGGACCAAGAATTAAGGCTACGGGCATTGATCCTAAACCATATTTTTACTTACTTTCAAGATCTCTTTGTATCATGATAAACTTCAATTTGGATGAAAAATAATAAAAGAGTATGCAATTTGAAAGTTTTACTTTCAAATTGCATAAAAAAAACATTTGAAATTATGTATTTTGAAATTTTAAATAGGTTTTATGTCAAGGGTAATTAGAATGTTTGTTTAAAGTCTTTATTCTAAAAATCTATTCATAAGACTTTCAGTTATAAATGAGGATAATAAAAAATTCAGTTATGGCAAAAATGTGTTTTGTGAAGAGTTGATGATATGTAATTTTAGTCTCTTAATAGAATATTAATACAAGCTTTGGCTGAAAAATAACAAAAGGATTTGCCAAAAAAGAGAAAAACCCCTTCAGAATTACTTCTAAAGGGGTTTCTTGTACCCAGAGCCGGAGTCGAACCGGCACGCCTTGCGGCATTGGTGTTTGAGACCAACGCGTCTACCAATTCCGCCATCTGGGCAGATGAGCTTTCCGTTCCTTGCTGATCGGGATGCAAATATGAAGACTATTTTTTTTCTGTGCAAGCCTCTTAGGGCAGTTCTATGATTTTTTTCGCACTAAATGCACTAGGTTTTTCTGAGAAAAGCGGCTTTGTGACGCTCCATACAGATTTAAATAGTTCAGAATCACGGTATTGGTTCAGTGATTTTTCGTCTTCCCAAAAACTGTACGTCATGAAAATATTTTTAAAGTTTTCATCTTGCCATAGCTCCAAATGATGACAACCTGGAAAATTTCTGATCTTTTCCTTGTTTCGATTGAAATTCTCTAGAAACTCTTCCACCTTATTTTCTTGGAAAGTCATTCTTACAATTCGCTTCAGCATCTTATTCCTCAGTTTCAAAATTGATGTAAATAGGGCTATCTAACCTCAACCCCAACAAGTCTGAACCATGACCATGATTGATGCCGATTTCCAAGAGGTCTAAACTGTTGAAAAAGGCAAAGCAATCTCCAGGTTCGACATTGTCGTAGGATTTGTTGATTTTGGTCAAACCTTCTCTGCTAAATTCTATCACAAACCTCCCAGGATTCAGTTTTTCAAAAGCGTCCCTTTTGATGTTTGTGATCAAGTTTCCGTAATTGTCCACCCTTACCACATGTCCAACGATCTGTTTTCTAGTTGCTTTGAACTGCCGAGACATCATTTTTTTCATCTGCATCAAAGGCCCTCCGAAATCATGGATTGCAGCGCCTGAGGCCACTTTTGCAGCAATTGGAGCTAGGATGTCCTTTGCGGGAAATGTGCTGTCTTTGAGATGGATATCTGCAAACTGAACGATGATGCCTGGATCATAATCAGCCAGCAAGCTTAGAACACCATTGTTCGGGCCAATAAAAATATGCTCTTCGAGTTTGATTCCTATAAAACCATCTGTCATATTACTCGTTCCATTTAGGGCAACTAGATGAACTGTTCCTTTTGGAAAGTCTTTATATACAGCTCTCAATACAAAAGCAGCATGTGCAATATCATAAGTGTCTATCTTATGAGAAATATCAATGATGTTCAGTTGGGGATTAATGGATAACATTTTCGCCTTTACTGCGGGAACATAATAGTCTCCGTCTCCAAAATCTGAAATGAATGTTATCAGTGCCATATAAGCAAGTCGATTAAAATTTATATTTTTGTAACAAGTATGAACAAAAGTAGGAATTTTATCCTTACACCATAAGCAAACATCTAAATCAAATTCAATAGATTGGTAGAAAAAGTAATTACTTTAGAAAATATTTCGTTACTGGACTTTTTGGGTTCTGAAAACGAAAATATCCGACAGATTGCCGCTGCTTTTCCACAAAGCAAGATTGTTTCGAGAGGCAATGAAATCAGGATCCAAGGTCGTGCACCTGAGATTTTGAGGATCAATGATGTCATCAATATGCTTCTTCAGCATTTCAACCGATTCGGAAACATAACACCTGAACATGTAAAAGAGTACATTACGCTCGAAGGAGTACCCTTTGACGAAAATCAAAGGAATGATGTGATTGTTTATGGTAATAAAGGTTTGGTAGTCAAACCTAAGTCTGCAAATCAACGGAAGTTGGTAGAGTCAGCATCCAAAAATGATTTGGTTTTTGCACTTGGGCCAGCTGGTACTGGAAAAACGTATATAGCCGTAGCTTTAGCAGTCCGTGCCCTGAAAAACAGAGAGGTAAAAAGAATCATCATTACCCGCCCAGCAGTGGAGGCAGGTGAGAACCTAGGGTTTTTGCCAGGGGATTTGCAGGAAAAGTTGGATCCTTATCTAAGGCCTATCTATGATGCTTTGAGTGACATGGTTCCTTCCGAAAAATTGAAATTTTATCAAGAGACAAGGGTGATTGAGATCGCTCCTCTGGCTTATATGAGAGGAAGAACACTACACGATGCGTTCGTTTTGTTGGATGAAGCACAAAACACTACAAGTGAACAGATAAAAATGTTTTTGACTCGAATGGGGCCCAATTCCAAAGTTATCATCACTGGTGATCAGACCCAAGTCGATCTTCCGAAAAGACAAAAATCAGGTCTAAGTGAATCACTTCATGTCCTCAAAGATGTGAAGGGGATCGGAATTGTCAATTTGAGTGGAAAAGATGTCATTAGGCATAAACTAGTAAAGTCTATAATAGAGGCTTATGAAAAAGACGAAGCCGAAAAAACACAAAGAAAAGATGAGTATAGCCGTAGAAAAAGTAACGACGAAGGAGCAGCTTGATACAATTTTTAAGATTCGTGAGGAAGTTTTTGTAGTTGAGCAGCAGGTAGATCCAGAGGAGGAATATGATGAATTCGAAGATGAGTCGATACATTTCTTAGCATCTGTAAATGGTCAAGATGCAGGTACTGCTAGATGGAGGTTTACAAAAAATGGCATTAAATTGGAGCGCTTTGCTGTTTTGAAGCCTATGAGAGGTAAAGGGGTAGGCCAAGCACTTGTCAAAGCAGTATTGAAAGATATTGCAGATAAAGAATCAACAAAGGGTAAATTACTCTACATGCATGCCCAATTGCCAGCAATCCCACTTTATGCAAAGTTTGGTTTTGAAAAAGTTGGCGAGATGTTTGAAGAATGCAATATTATGCATTACCAAATGGAAAAGTATTTATAATTTCGCAATAGTTTTTAATTAATAAACAAATTTTAAAAGTCATGAATAAATTATTACTACCAGTATTCGCTTTTTTTCTGTTGGCTACTTCTGTTTCAGCTCAGTCAGTGATGGAAAAAGAATATCCTACAGGAGAAGTTAAGCTGAATTTTCTTAATACTATACTTCTAGGTTCTGTAGAGCTTGGGTACGAGCACTTCATAGCTGATGACCAATCGATAGGAGTGGAATTACACATCAACGACCGTTTTGCATATGTTGGTACCAATGACAATAAAAGCTTCAGTGCCACATCAGTTATGGCGTCTTATAATTTCTACTTTGTAGGTGATGAAAACGGAAAATTATACCTCTTCCCTTTTGCCAAGTATAGATTTGGTGATTTTACAGAAGTTGAAAACAACAACACCAATATTGTTGATATGAATAGTTTTTTGATCGGACTTGGTGGTGGATATAAGTGGATATTCAATAATAAATTCGCTTTTGGACCATATGCGTCGATCGCTAGGGGATTTAGCCAAGAAGTAAATGATCGGTTTACAGCTGTAGAGTTTAAGGCAGGTTTCTCAGTTGGTTTTAGATTCTAATAAAACTATCCGTTTATAAACATTTAAGGGAGCTATATTTAGCTCCTTTTTTTATTTTTTTTCACTAGATTTAATCAAACTTTTCCTAGTTATGCTGTTTAGTGAGTTTCCTTTTTTAAGATACTCCTTCTTTTTTTTGATAGGAGTTTTGCTTTATCCCTTTATTGGGTTTCTGCCAGATATTTGGTTGCTCGCATTTTTGTGTACGATCTATTTGATTTACATTGTGTTGGTGATAAGGAATAATGCTAAAAATACTTTTTCTTTTCGCAATGTTATCCCAGTCCTAGCCTATTTACAACTGATATTTTGTGGGGTTATTGTCACAAGTCTTAAGGACATCAAAAACCAAAAGAACCATCTAATCCATTTTGAAGGCCAAATAAAATCCTACTTAGCGGTCTCTTTGGCAAATGATGATCCAAAACCAAATTCTATAGCAAATCGTGTAAAGGTTCTTGCTGTCAAGGATTCGCTAGGTCGGAAAGCTCGTGTAAATGGTGAGGTAATTATCTATCACAAACGTGAACAAAGTATTTTACCTGGTGATTTGATGATCATCTCAGGAATGCCTCAACTTATTTCTTACCCAAAAAACCCACATGAATTCAATTATCAAAAATTCATGTTGAGACAGCAGGTAGGCCACAGTCATTTCGTTGGTGAAAAATTTCTTAAAGTTGGCAACGTATCCACTCAGCCTATTGAGGATTTTTTCTTGAGCTTACGGTCGAGAATCATGACAAATATGGATAGTCTAATCATAGATTCTCACGCCAATCAAGTCGCAAAAGCCTTGCTTCTTGGCCAAAAGAAAAACCTTGAGAAAGAAATTAATGAAGCTTATGTCACAGCAGGAGCGATGCATGTTTTGGCAGTCTCTGGGCTTCATGTTGGGATTATCTACGGATTCTTTTTTCTTTTTATAAAACCATTTAGGCTAAAAATATGGAAGAGAGTAATTTATCTTTCTTTCATTATTATTTTGATTTGGGTTTATGCATTGTTGACAGGAATGTCTCCGTCTGTAATGCGGGCAGCGACTATGTTTTCTTTGATGGCATTAGCGCAGATGAAGTCAAGAAATCCATCCATATTTAATGCAATAGCACTTTCAGCTCTGATTTTACTATTATATGATCCTTTTTTGATTTATTCAGTAGGATTTCAGCTTTCTTATCTGGCATTGACAGGGATATTGTTGATACAGCCGATCTTGGTAAAGCTTTGGGATCCCAAATCTAAAATTGTTGATTATGTTTGGCAAATAAGCACCGTAGGCATAGCAGCCCAATTGATGACTTTCCCGATTTCCGCTTATTATTTTCATGTGTTCCCAACCTATTTTATTCTTTCCAATCTTATTGTGATCCCTGGGGCTTTTTTAATTATGGCTTTTGGAGTTCCTTTTATGCTTTTTTCTGAAATCAAATTACTTGCTGTTCCTTTAGCTTGGATGACTGAGAAGTTAATTTGTTTGGTCAATTTTTTGATTTTTAAGATTCAGGATTTTCCATATTCCAAAATTGACGAGATTTTTCTCAAAGTTGATTTCATGATTGTGTATTGGGTGATTTTGACATTAGTTTTATTGCTATGCATCAAACCCCATAAATATTACCTATACAGCATACTATTTGTATTGTTGGTAAATGGAGCCTTTGGGGTCATAAAGGTAATTTTAAAACCCGATTCAAGTTTGGTCATTTACAGCACCAAATCTGGTTTGTCAATTGATTATAAAGGTCTCTATTTTTTTGATCATGAACTTGATGTTGCTGATTTGGAATATAAAGTTTTGCCAAATAGAAAAGCGAACGAAGTGAATGAAAGCCTCCCTATGGTATGGTTTGATAACGAAAAAGAGTGGCTAGTACCTTTACCTGATCAAAAAGAGTATTTGAAAATCTCAAAATCAAAGCATTTTATTGCAAACACCAAATTATTCGCAGTACACAAGTTTGTGAATGATCAATGGGAAACTGCAAATGAGCAGGACAGCTTAAGAATTGGTGAAACTGCCTATAAATTGAGATTTAAAGAATAAGCTTTTGTTAAGCGAATCTTCTCCTTTATCTTTCCGTAAGGATGAATAATCAATTAATCAACAAAGACCCAAGCTAAACATGATGAAGCAACCCGTTTATAGTTTTGTTCAAGAGAGGATCGGCTACATCGTCCTCAACAGGCCTGAAAAAAGAAATGCGCTAAATGAGGAAATGGTAGAAGGGATGAAATCAATTTTGACTGATTTTGCAAACAATGATAATGTCAAAATAATAATCATCAAGGCATTGGGTAAGGTGTTTTGCTCAGGAGCAGACTTAGAATCATTGCAGGATATGCAGAGTAATACCTACGAAGAAAATCTAGAGGATAGCAGAAGTTTAAAAGACCTCTTTTACCAAATATATACTTGCAGAAAAATAATTATTGGGCAAGTCCAAGGTCATGCATTGGCTGGAGGATGTGGTTTGGCAACAGTTTGTGATTTTGTATTCTCTGTTCCCCATGCGAAATTTGGTTACACAGAAGTGAAAATAGGCTTTATTCCTGCAATTGTAAAAGTTTTTCTTCTGAGAAAAATAGGAGAGGGGAAGGCAAAACAGTTGCTGCTCGATGCGGATCTGGTTTCGGCAGAAGAGGCCAAGGATTTAGGTTTGATTAATTGGATCGTAGAAGAATCTAATTTAGGTAAAAAAGTTTTTGATTATGCGCAAAAGTTGGCAACCCAAAATTCGGGCACAGCTATGGGACTGACCAAAGAGATGATCGGGAGAGTTCAAGAGAAATCTTTGGAAGATGGACTGGATTACGCTGCTTCCATGAATGCCAAAGCAAGAAGCTCACAAGACTGTAAAAAAGGCATCGCTGCTTTTCTGAACAAAGAGCCACTTAGTTGGTGAGTTTTTGTTGGAGCTTTCTATTGTGACAATTTAATGGTTTTTTTCCTTTGTAAAGGTGATCAATTTTAATGAAAGAATTAATTTAGATTTTTAAATATGAATGAAAATGATATTTCATATATAGTCAGAGGAGCTATTTATGATGTGTACAATGGGTTAGGGCCAGGCCTATTCGAGTCTGTTTATGTTGCAGCTTTAGAATGGGAATTGATTAATCAAGGACTGTTAGTTAATCGTGAAGTTCCAGTGCCTGTTCATTACAAAGCCGTGAAATTGGATCTGGGGTTTAGAATTGATCTATTAGTAGAAAATAAAGTGATTATCGAAGTTAAGTCTGTTGGAAATCTTGCTGATGTTCATCATAAGCAGATTCTAACCTACTTGAAGATTACTGAGAAAAAACTTGGCATTCTAGTGAATTTTAACGTAGCAAGAATCAATGATGGTATATTTAGAAAAGTAAATGGGCTTTGATTCTCCTGCAGATCACCGCAGAAGGATTGATGGATAAAAGGGTATAAAAAAATCAGCGCCTATCAGCGTGATCAGCGGGCTAAAAAATCTCCCGCAGATTTCGCAGAAAACCGCAGAAGGGTTGACGAATAAAAGGGTGTAAAAAAAATCAGCGTACATCAGCGTAATCAGCGGGCAATAAAATTCTCCCGCAGATTTCGCAGATAGCCGCAGAAGGGTAGACGGATAAAAAGGTGTAAAAAAAATCAGCGTACATCAGCGTAATCAGCGGGCAATAAAATTCTCCCGCAGATTTCGCAGATAACCGCAGAAGGATTGATGTATAAAAGGGTGTAAAAAAAAAATCAGCGTACATCAGCGTGATCAGCAGGCAATAAAATTCTCCCGCAGATTTCGCAGAAAACCGCAGAAGGGTTGACGGATAAAAGGGTGTAAAAAAAATCAGCGTACATCAGCGTAATCAGCGGGCAATAAAATTCTCCCGCAGATTTCGCAGAAAACCGCAGAAGGGTTGATGTATAAAAGGGCATAAAAAAAATCATCGTACATCAGCGTAATCAGCGGGCAATAAAATTCTCCCGCAGATTTCGCAAATAACCGCAGAAGGGTTGACGAATAAAAGGGTGTAAAAAAAAATCAGCGTACATCAGCGTAATCAGCAGGCTAAAAATTCTCCCGCAGATTTCGCAGATAGCCGCAGAAGGGTTGACGGATAAAAGGGTGTAAAAAAAATTCAGCGTACATCAGCGTAATCAGCGGGCAATAAAATTCTCTCGCAGATTTCACAGATAACCGCAGAAGGGTTGACGAATAAAAGGGCATAAAAAAATCAGCGCCTATCAGCGTGATCAGCGGGCTAAAAAATCTCCCGCAGATTTCGCAGAAAACCGCAGAAGGATTGATGTATAAAAGGGTGTAAAAAAAATCAGCGTACATCAGCGTAATCAGCGGGCAATAAAATTCTCCCGCAGATTTCACAGATAACCGCAGAAGGGTTGACGAATAAAAGGGCATAAAAAAAATCAGCGCCTATCAGCGTGATCAGCGGGCTAAAAAATCTCCCGCAGATTTCGCAGATAGCCGCAGAAGGATTGATGTATAAAAGGGCATAAAAAAAATCAGCGTACATCAGCGTAATCAGCGGGCAATAAAAATCTCCCGCAGATTTCGCAGAAAACCGCAGAAGGGTTGACGAATAAAAGGGTGTAAAAAAAATCAGCGTACATCAGCGTAATCAGCAGGCTAAAAATTCTCCCGCAGATTTCGCAGATAGCCGCAGAAGGATTGATGTATAAAAGGGTGTAAAAAAAATCAGCGCCTATCAGCGTGATCAGCGGGCAATAAAAATCTTCCTCAGATTTCGCAGATTACCGCAGAAGGATTGATGGATAAAAGGGTATAAAAAAATCAGCGCATATCAGCGAGATCAGCGGGCTAAAATATTCTCCCGCAGATGATAAAAAATCAAACAATATGAAAACCAAAGCGATTCAGGTTCTCCAAAAATTCTTTGGGTATGCGGATTTTCGTCCGTCCCAACTTGATATCGTCCTGTCGGCGATGGAGGGGAAAGATTGTGTCGCATTGTTACCTACTGGAGGAGGGAAGTCTATCTGTTTTCAAGTGCCAGCATTAGCTCAAGAAGGAATTTGTTTGGTAGTAAGTCCATTGGTTGCATTGATGAAAGATCAAGTCGATAACCTAAGGAAAAGAGGAATTCTAGCAGCAGCGGTCTATTCTGGGATGAGAAAGAGAGAAATTGATACAATTCTTGACAATTGTGTTTATGGCAATTACAAATTTCTCTATGTTTCGCCTGAACGGCTCCAAACAGAGCTTTTTTTAGAGCGGTTCAAAAGAATGAATGTGAACCTGATTGCAATTGATGAAGCACATTGTATTTCTCAATGGGGTTATGATTTTAGACCTCCATATTTGGAAATAGCAAAAATCAGAGAGTTCCATCCTACTATCCCTTGCATGGCATTGACAGCTTCCGCAACTCTGAAAGTAAAAGATGATATCATAGAAAAATTGGAGCTAAGGAATCCAAATGTCTTCGTGAAATCATTTTCCAGAAAAAACTTAAGCTATTCTGTGCGAATGGTTGAGAATAAGATTGAAAAAGCCATACAGATCCTCAACAAAGTGCCGGGTTCAGCAATTATTTATTCAAGAAATAGAAAAGGCACGAAAGAGATAGCCAAAGAACTTTATCAGCTTGGTGTTTCTGCTACTTTTTATCATGCAGGATTGGACTCGGCCACTCGGGAATTACGTCAGCAGGAATGGAAATCAAATAAAATACGCGTCATGGTTGCAACCAATGCTTTTGGGATGGGAATAGATAAGCCCGACGTAAGATTGGTGATTCATTTGGATTTGCCCGAAAATTTGGAAAATTACTACCAAGAAGCAGGCAGGGCAGGTAGGGATGAGCTCAAAGCTTATGGAGTTTTACTTACAAATGACCAAGATATCCAAAAGCTTACAGAGCGTGCTGAATTAGCGTACCCACCCATAGATTACCTTAAGAAAGTCTATCAATCTCTCGCCAATCAATACAGAATCGCTGTTGGAAGTAGCTTGTTCGTCAGTTATGATTTCGATTTGACAGATTTTTGCGCAACATATAAGTTGGATGTATTACTGACATACAACTCCATGAAAGTACTTCAAGAAGAAGGCTTGGTGGAGCTAAATGAAAGCTTTTTCTCACCTTCTTCCATACATTTTTTGGTAAATCAAAGCAAGTTGTACGAGTTTCAGATAGCAAATGCTAAACTGGATCCATTAATCAAAGCGCTACTTAGAACTTATGGAGGAGAGCTTTTTATGGAATACATCAAAATTCAAGAGTCTAAACTTGCCAAAAATTTGGGAATGCCGGAGGGGGATTTGGTAAGGCAACTGGAGTTATTGGATCAGTTTGGGGTCTTGGCATACCATAAAAGAAAAGAAAAACCCCAAGTAACTTTCTTGACTCCCCGATATGATGCTGGGAAATTGCCCTTGGATAACAAAAGAATAGCTGAAAGAAGGCAAAATGCAATCTCCAAAGCAGCGTCGATGGTTGCTTACATTGAAAATGACAATCTCTGTAGGGCTAATCAGATTTCACAGTATTTTGGAGAAGAAAGTGATCATTATTGTGGTATTTGTGATGTCTGTATTGATCAAAAAAAACAAGCAGAAACAAAGGATTTGAAGCTAAGATCAAAAATCATTCAAACTTTAAGTAATGGAAAAACGTTTTCCCTACAGACTCTACCAGTTACTTCTGGGCTCAAAGACGATCAAGATACGCTAAAAGTATTGAGAAGTATGGAAGATGAGGGGGAGATTGTCTCCGAGCCCGACGGTACTTACAAATTGAAAAGATAATGGCTTCATTCATTGATGATATTTTCGGGAAATTATTTCCCAACAAAAAAACACCCGTAAAACACAAAGAGAACTTCACCCAATCTCCAGATGCTGAAGAAATCACAGCCAGCTGGATTGCTTCGGAAGAGGGTAAATCCCTGATGAACATAATCCAGAAGAATTATCACTTCAAAACTTCAGGGATGAATGCAAATCCAGAGGTTCATATTTTGAACTCGCCATATGCAAATGGCTTCGCAGTTTCTTATGATAGTACATTTGATCAGAAAAGTTTTTCACAACTTTTCTTTGCATTTGGGCAGCGAATGTTAGATTTGGGTTATCAAAAAATTAGCTTAGACAGAAAGATAGAAGAGGTAAATGATGTAGTTAGGACTACTGAAAAGCAGTATTTCAAGCCTCCATTAAGCAATGTTGATTTGTCCAAAAAGATAGATCAACTCTATGGAAATGTAAGCATTGAGAAGATAAGTGTAGATGAAAAGCCTAGCTATCTAAAAGTTTTAGTCACAGTATATTCAGATCATTTGTACTTAAAAGCAAGGCCTTTTGAGCAATTTATGGATGATTTATTTGAAAATTAATATCTCATGGATAGAAAAATATTGAGACAAAGTCTCGAAAATTATAGAACACCTTTTGAAGAAGAATCTGCTTTTGTAGATGAATTTATAGAGTTGACTTTTGACGAAAATGCCTTTTTGAGGTCAAGGCTTGAAGGACATTTTACAGGTTCTGCTTGGATTGTAAATAAAAGAAGAACCCACACACTTCTGACACTTCATAAAAAACTCAATAGATGGCTTCAATTGGGAGGACATGCTGATGGGGTAGAAAACCTTTTGGAAGTTTCAATGCAGGAGGCAAGAGAAGAAAGTGGCTTAACATCTTTGAGATTGGTAGGAAATGGTATTTTTGATATTGATAAACATGTTATTCCCCAAAAGGGAGAAATACCTGAGCATTTTCATTATGATGTAAGATACTTGATCGAAGCAGAACTGAACGAACCGCTTACGATCAGCAGTGAAAGTAATGATTTGGCCTGGATCCCTTTTGATTCTGTGGAGGATATGGTAGGGTTCAATCCATCAATACTTAGGATGTTAGAAAAAACAAGTCGATCTGAATACGCAATTTAACTATGGAAAAAATCTCAATCGAAGAGGTGAAATCCTCTTTTTCTTTTTTTGTCCCTATTCAAGTGAGGTTTTCTGACATTGATGGCTATTTGCATGTAAATAATGGGATCTACTTCAATTACTTTGAACATGCAAGAGCGGAGTATCTTCACAAAATTTGTGACTGGGATATTATGGCTTTTGGGACTGTGGTAGCAAATGTCAATATTGATTTTTTCACACCAATCCATGTCCATGATTCACCTTCTGTGTATATCAAGTGTACAAAAATAGGCAATACTTCATTCACATTGGAGCAGGTTATTTTGGGCAAAAACCTAAAGGGCGAAGATATAGTTTTTGCCAAAGCAAGTACGATAATGGTAGCTGTAGATATGAAAACCATGAAGCCTGTACCGCTTCCAGAAGAATACGCATCAAAAATGAAAAATAGCTCATCTGTCGCAGGATAAATCCTTATCTTTGCATGCAAAATTAAAAAGACGTGAGAAAAATTTTCTTTTGTATTGTAGCAATCGCCATGATGACAGCTTGTGGAGCATCAGAGCAAGAATTATTTGATGAAGGTGTGAAATCACTCGAAAAATCAGAGTTTTCAAAAGCAATAGGGTACTTTGATAGAGTGATTGAGAAAAATGGTTCCAATACATCCGCTCATAATGCGAAAGGAGTTGCTTTATTCCAAAACGGGAATTTTGATGAGGCAGTGGTGTCATTCACCAACTCAATTAATATAGACTCCACTTCTTACAAACCATTTTTCAATAGAGGGAATGCTTATCTGGAAAAGAAAGCTTTCAAAGAAGCCGTTAGAGATTATAATTTCGCAAATGGTTTAGATCCTGAACAAACAGATATTTATTACAACAGAGGATTGGCTTTGTTGGCATTGGAAGAATATGAAGATGCGATCATGGATTTTGACATGGCACTTCAAGTAAATCCCAATCAAGCACTTGTGCATTTCAACAAAGCCAAAGCACAACTTGGAAATAGTGATCCTTTGGGCGGAATGGAGTCATTGGTTTATTCCATCAATCTTGATGGAGAAAATGGAGCAGCCTATTACCTTTTGGGTGTGACGCAACTAAGCGCTCTTAGTCAAAAAGAAGATGGATGTGCCAACCTCAAAATGGCTCTGAGTTTGGGCTATGGTGATGCGAAAACTTGGGTAGATGATTTTTGTCAAGATTAATGGCTGAAATAGGAAAAGATATTTCGAAGGCAAAGCAAATCCTAGAAGCTGGTAAATTGGTTGGAATTCCAACTGAGACAGTCTATGGCTTGGCAGGAAATGCATTGAATGCTGATGCTGTTTCGAAAATTTTTGAGACCAAAAATAGACCCAGTTTTGATCCGTTGATTTTGCATACTTCGGGCATAGAAAGAGTTCTGGATTTTGTAAAAGAAATTCCTGAAGATCTAAAAATCCTTGCTGATAGCTTCTGGCCGGGGCCATTGACACTTTTACTTCCAAGAAAATCTATTGTACCGGATTTGGTTACAAGTGGCTTGGATACTGTAGCAGTGCGAATTCCTTCCCATCCTTTGACAAAGGAATTGCTAACTGAATTAGATTTTCCACTGGCAGCCCCTAGTGCAAATCCTTTTGGGTATATTAGCCCAACCAAAGCCAGTCATGTGAATGATCAGCTTGGCCAAAAAATAAGCTATATACTTGATGGAGGGTCTTGTGAAGTCGGTTTGGAAAGTACTATCGTTGGGATGGAAAATGGGAAGGTTACAGTTTATAGGCTGGGAGGAATTGATTTGAGATTGATAGAAGAAAAAGTGGGGGAAATCCATCAAGTTGCCCATTCCTCCAGTAATCCAAAAGCACCTGGATTGCTACAAAGTCACTATTCTCCTACAAAACCATTTGTTTTGGGGGATTTACCAAAACTAATTGAAGAATATACCGATAAGGGAATTGATTTTGCTGTAATGAGCTTTAGAGATTCCTTTGAAGAGCTTGATTGTAAAAAAATAGTCATTCTGAGTCCCCAGGCAGATTTGCACGAAGCTGCAAAAAATCTATTTGCGTCGATGAGGATTTTGGATAGCATGGATGTTTCTGTAATTTTAGCAGAGCTAATGCCAGAGGAAGGACTTGGGAAAGCTATCAATGATCGCTTGAGAAGAGCCGCCGCAAAGTGATCATTTGATTGACTATCAATAATAATTGAACCTAATAAACACTATAAATCATGAACAAAAGAATTAAAAACGTAGATAACCTTGACTTTGCTGGAAAGAAAGCACTGGTAAGAGTTGATTTCAATGTCCCTTTGGATGAGCACTTGAATGTGTCTGACGGTACAAGAATCAGTGCTGCAATTCCTACAATTGAAAAAATATTGAAAGATGGTGGTTCAGTGATCTTGATGTCTCACCTTGGAAGACCAAAGGATGGACCTACTGACAAATTTTCCTTGAAGCATGTGGTGAATGAACTTCAGAAACTTTCAGGAACGAAAGTGAAGTTTGCACCAGATTGTATTGGACAGGAAGCTGTGCAATTGGCAGAGGGACTTCAGCCAGGAGAAATTCTACTGCTGGAGAATCTTAGATTTTATAAAGAAGAAGAAAAAGGGGATGAGGTTTTTGCCAAAAAACTTGCTGACCTTGGAGATGTATATGTGAATGATGCATTCGGTACCGCTCACAGAGCACATGCTTCCACTGCAGTGATAGCTAAGTTTTTTGATACTAAAGTATCTGGTTATTTACTTCAATCTGAACTTGAAAATGCAGATAAGGTAATGGAAAATCCAGAAAGACCATATACAGCAATTATGGGTGGTGCAAAAATCACCGACAAAATCTTGATAATAGAAAGATTGTTGGATAAAGTTGACAATTTGATCATCGGAGGCGGAATGTCTTATACTTTTGCCAAAGCAAAAGGGGGATCGATAGGAGACTCCCTTTGTGAAATGGACAAGTTGGATTACGTGCTTGAACTGATGGAAAAAGCAAAATTAAAAGGTGTTAATTTGATTTTGCCAGTAGATACAGTGATCTCAAAAGCTTTTGCGAATGATGCAGAGCAAGGGATGGCTGTAAGTGGTGAGATTCCGGACGGATGGATGGGATTGGATATTGGACCTGAGACTAGGAAGCAATTTGCCGAAGTTGTCAAAAATTCAAAAACCATCTTGTGGAATGGCCCAATGGGTGTATTTGAGATGAGTAGCTTTGTACACGGTACAGTTGCTATTGCTGAAGCAGTTGCTGCAGCTACAGAAGGAGGTGCATTTTCTTTGATAGGTGGAGGAGACTCAGCAGCAGCAGTAAACAAATTTGGGTTTACTGACAAAGTATCCTATGTATCTACCGGAGGTGGAGCACTATTGGAGCATATGGAAGGTAAAGTACTTCCAGGAGTAGCTGCTTTAGAGCCATAAGATTTTAAACAGAAAAAACACACCGCCTTCTGAAAAGATGGCGGTTTTTTTATGCTTAATGATTTTAAAATGGAAGTTTTCAATTCAAAACTTATTTCATTGAACTAATAGTTGGAAATAGTTCGTAGCCCTGATATATTCGTAGAAAAGAATTTAAAATGAAGAAGTCTATTTGGGTGATTGCATTTGTCTTGTTTTTTTCTCTATCATGTTCGGAGTTTGAGGAAATAGGAGGTTCATGTACTGTGTATTTGGTTGAAACAGATGATTCAGGTGCCCAATTATCTTATGTAATTGACCAGGATTTGCGGCGGAATAAGAAAACAGGGGTGTTTACTTATAGAGTGTTCAATGAAGATGGGACTTCAAAATTGTGGTCAATTACGAGGGAAGTTGATTTAGATGGAATACTTACTGGCGAATATGTTTCAAAAAGCCAAGATGGTGGTGTGAAAAAAGTTAAATTTATTGAATGTGGAGGTAAAGAATATCTCCGTAGGGATAATGGAGGTGAAGATTGAGAAATTATAAAAATAGTATTTTGACTGGATTGGCTACTCATTTATTAAATAATTTAAAAATTTTTTTGGTTTTTGTACTTTTTTGTTCAATCGTGAAGATGCATGCTATAAATCCAGATAGAGAATATATCCGTACTCCAGATTCTTTGGGTTTGAATTATGAATCATTGAGAATTAAGACAAATGATGGTTTTGATATAAATACTTGGGTGTATTCTGCAAATGTTGAAAATGATAATGGAAAATTGATCATTTTGGCATATCCCGATGCAGGAAATATGTCTTATTTTGTTTATCATTCTTCGATACTGGTGGGCCAGGGTTACACAGTAGTTACTTTTGATTATAGAGGCTTTGGGAAAAGCTCTGATTTTTCAATCGAAAGAGATATGCTCTATTACAAAGAGTTTGCAACAGATTTGATTGCGGTAGGTGATTTTATCCATCAAAAGTTCCCTAATAAAAAAATTGGGATTTGGGGAATGTCTATGGGGTCAATAATTGCTGTTAAAGCTATTGAAAAACTACAAGATAAAATTAGTTTCCTTGTTGTTGAAGGGTTTGTTACTAATTTATCTTTGATAACTGAAAGAATAGAAAAGCAGAAGGGAGTTTCAATAATTCAGCCCGAAAAGGATGTAGATTATATAAGAAGTATTGAGAGTTTAAATTTACCAATATTGATTTTTTCAGCGAGTAAAGATGAAATTACACCAACCGAAGATGTTTTGAAATTTAGAAATAGTACTAGGAATAGATGTGAAATAATCAGTTTTGAAGGTGAGCGTCTCTCTGGCTTCAATTCAGGAGAAGGGGAATGGGGTAGCTTTTATATTAATCAAATTAACAAATTCACATCAAAAATTTCTGTATAATCACATTGGTATCCTGATAACTGTGCTGTGGTGAAAAACTGTCCTCTACTACACAGACGCAAAATCAAATAATTGTTAAAGAGTATCTGCAATTTATACCCGATTAATTTAGGTTTAAAATTTTAATATGACTATCCGCATTCTTGCATGTAGCCTAACAATAGATTGTCGGATGAACGATTCTTGGTTCTGTTGACTGTGAACTGTTGTCTGCTGACGAGTATCAGCAACTTACAAAGCTACTTATTACGTAACGTGCAACATTGCAGATACTCATAAAATTTTAAATTGCAGATACTCCTTTAATTTTATTTCATTGGAGAAAATGACAATGCTTTCAGGTATTTCATTTCTACTTTTTTTACAATCGGACCATTCATTTCTGAGGCTGCTTTGATTTTTTTCCAATCAGCATCTTCCTCAAATTTGGCATTCCCAAAATTAGCCATTTTTTCATTTTTATGTGCTAGCAAATAGACCAGTTTTGGCTGTACGCCTTCTTCCTCTACTGTGTACCAGTACATTACATTGGTCATTCCATAACGAGGGAATATTTCTCTAGTGTAATCTCTAAATCTTGCATTGATCGCATCAACTTTCCCCGGTTCTAAATCATACTTACGAAGCTCGAAAATTTTCTTTTTTGAGGAGAGTTTGCTCATTTCTGGGCTTAGATCATTGGCATTCACCATAAAGGTCTGCTCAATGTTGGAAACCAAAGGTCCGTTGGATTCAGAGCTGTTTTTTACTTTTGTCCATTCAGGGTCATTGGCGAATTTTTCCCAGAGTTTTTCTCTAGAATCCTTATCTGGATATGCAATTATAAAAGTCAGCTTATAATCAGTTGGGTCTAATGGTATAAAATATGCAATGTTTTCAATCCCATTTTTCTCAAAAAGCTGTAGTGTGTGGTTTTCAAATCTGCTAATCAGATCAGAACGTTTGCCTTCATGTGCTGTATAAGTTCGCATTTCAAAATATCGAGAATCTTGAGCTGAGGCTAAAATGGAAAATGAAACTAAAAATAAGATTAATAATGATTTCAAAATGTTCATAGTGAGTTTAGTTTGTTGTGTTTTTATCTACTTCTTTTACAAAATTAATTAGCCCTTGAAAGAAAACTTTCTGGTCATCGTATTGGGAAAGGTGACTGCCGTCTGGACAGAATAAGTATTTGCCATTTATAACTTCTTTTGACATCCATTCCATATGAGTAGGATCCATGGTATCATGACCTGCACCTATCACCAAAGTAGGTACTTCAATCTTATTCAAATCAGCACTCCTATCCCAACCTTTTAGCGTAGCTCCAGAAGTTATGCCAAACTCAGAAAATCCTTGCATATAAACATAAACATTTGGATTAAGATGTTTGAGGGTTCGAAGAACGGCTTCAGGCCATTCTGCTAAAGGCTTACGCAGCACATGGTACTGGTAGTGGTGTTCCATCAACAATTCTTCATAACGTGGATTTTGAAAATCTTCTTCGTCTTCGATCTTCATTATTTCCTGAAATACTTCTTCAGGCATTTGAGGCCCAAGTACTTCTTTGGCATACTTTTCATACTCGTCCAAACTCGACATCATATTTGAGATAATCAGCCCCTTGAGCTTATCCTGATGTTTCAATGCATATTCCATTGCAAGCATTCCGCCCCATGATTGGCCAAAAAGGTAAAAGTTGTCCTCGTTGAGCCCCAAAGCGATTCTCACTTGCTCCACCTCATCCACAAACCTGTCTATTGTCCACAAATCCTGATCTTCAGGCTGATCGGAATAATAGGATCCAAGTTGATCATAGTAGATATATTCTATGCCTTCAGCCGGAAAGTAACCATCAAAACATGAGTACAGTTCATGTGTCATCCCAGGTCCTCCATGAAGTAAAAGAACCTTCATTTTTGGATTGTTGCCAACACGTTTCGTCCAAACTTTAAACTCCCCTTTAGGTGTTTGGATAGGTATCATTTTGATTCCCCCTTCAAACTGATCATCTCTTTTGGAAAAATCAAGATACGCATTATCTAATTTCTCATCGGTTTGTAGCGTAGGGGAGCAATGAATAAAAAGGAAAGCAAATAAAATGAGAGGAAATGAAGTTTTTTTCATAATGGATTTTTTAAAAAAGACCTTAGAAATTGAAGTAGAATTATCTCTCAAAATAGTCAAATTCATTCTTTTATCCAATGTGAAAATTTGAGTTCCCTACTGATGGTAGTTTAAAAATCTTTATATAGATGAAAAAAGAACAGGAATAAAATTTTTGATTTAAATTCAACTCAATTTATAAAGAGGAAAGTTTCCTTAATAATCTTTAAAATATTATAGATCTACTAAATTAGATTAAACATCTGAGAAAAAAATATGGATAAAGAGAGAGTTTTAATTTATTATTTTGATAAAATATCAGACAAAACCTTCGAATTGGATCAAGTCAGAAAAGAACTTGAGAAAGCTGATTTTGATGAAGTAGATATACGATGGGTTGTCAAAGAAGTTTAAAAAATAAACCTTACATATGCTTCTTGATCATCTGAATTCTGATTCATCATTTTGAGATAAAGTCCATTTGGTGTACAAAATCCCAAACTACTGATTGTTCTGCTGGAAAAACTAACTTTCCCAATTTTGGAAAGAGATTCATCCAAAATCACAAAGCTATTTTTTGAAAAAACTTCATTTTCATTTTTGCCTTGTTCGATGATAAGATGTCTAAAAATTAGACCTTGATAAGGATCATGCATCATCGACTGATATCTGCTGGTTTCAACACTTGGCAAAAATACTGTGTATTCACCTTGGGCTTCTGTCTTCCCTTTTTTAAATTCTACCTGGGAATTACTTCCGGCAAAAATCTTTGAAGAATTCCCTTCACTAAAAACCAAAATTGAATCCGTGGCAGGAAAGGCTACTAAATGTTGATTGGTTTTTTTCAAAAATAAATGAAAATAAACACCTAGTTCAGGATCGTCAAAATAATCATGGTATTCCTTCGGGAAGTTAAATTGTAAAGCTACATCTCTTGTGTTTTCTTTAAGGTCAAATTCCCAAACCCAATCTCTATAATTCATCAGTTTTTCTTTGAGCAGAAATGGTACATCTGTAACCATCAGTGTTTCTTTTTCGCCATTCCAATACATTTTATTGCCACGGTTGGCGCTAAAGTTTGCTGCCAATCTATCTGCTGGAGTTTCTGGTAAAGGATGGCGATTGAGGACTTTGCCGTCAAAGTCAGTATGCGTGATTTCCTTTTGATTGGAAATAAAGAATATTCCATCCTTAGCAATCAAATTTCCCGAAAAGAAGCTACCAATCCCATCAGGGCCTTCTTTCTCGAAGGTAGTTTTGGAAACCAATTTTCCCGTAGGATATTCATACTTTAACAAATTGTATCCTGATCTCCCAAGCAAAAATTCTTTGTTTCCTTCTTTTAGATAAGTAAATTCTGCCGGGAGAGATTTTGTTTCTAAGTCTTTCTCCAAGTAAATAGTGTCGACAGCAAAACTCACCAAATCGCCATCTATTTGCATTTTTATCTGGTTTTTATCAGACGAACAAGAATAAATCAATTGCAATAAAAGCAATACGAAAATGCTGGTTTTCAAGTTTTTCATTTGACCCTAACGTTATATTTAAGCAAAATAGGATCTTCTTCATCTACAAGATTTTCAATTGCTGCTTCTAGCTGTGCAGCATATTTCCCAAAGTAATTGCTCTCCAAATAAGCTAAAATATTTTCAGCGAACAACACTTCATAAAAGTAGCCATCTTTTTCATAACCTTTTCCTCCAAAAGCTCCAAAAGCCTTAGTTACTTTAAATTCCATACTTGGGTATTGAATATAAAGGTGCTGAATTGGAAATGAATCCAAATCATCTTGAATGATTTCTGGAGATTTTTTTATACCGAATACGGCAATTCGGACAATATCATTTGCTGCTATGGCTGTACCAACATTAATGTTGTTTGCTTGATTGAGTAAGATGTTTTCAAAAAAGTATTCTGGATCTAGTTTTGAATCTTCAGGTAAATTGTTGTCTGCAAGATTGAGTTTGATCCAAGGTTTGATGCTGTCATTTTTGAAATGATAAACTGTGTCAGATGCTCCAAAATTCAAGATATAGGATTTATCAGACATTTCCGCGATTTGTCCTTCGATGAGATTTGCAGTGACTTCTCTAGTTTTTGGAGATAATGGCTTGATCTCTTCGGTTTTTTCGTTTAAAAGTTGGAAAACGGGATAATAACTATTTTCATCGACTTCACCACTGTAATCATCTACCAAAATCCATTTCCCATCCCCTAAGGATTGATAAAATGGAATGAAGTTAATATCAACGCCAGCTAGTTTTTTGACACCCTCAAAATCAAAATTTGTCTTGTTATAAAGTTTGAACGTTCCTCTTTGATCCCAAATTGCTAATTTGTCGTCAATCAAGTCAATTCCATTGATATATGGATATTCCTCAGGTCCATCACCTTGTTTTTTGAAAGTTTGTTCATACTTCCCATTAAGAGCAAAAACATGAATGGAAGCATCTCTGAAATCGCCTACTGAAAAATAGATTTTATCATCAATTTCCAGATGTGGTTCGTTTGCTGAGAGTTTTAAAGGAGAATCTTCTGGAATCAAAAATGGTATAAATTCGATTTCATCGACTACTTCATCAAAAGAAATGATATCAGCCTCGGTAATTTTTATTTCCCTAAACTCCATATTTTCCTCATTGGAAGAGTTACAGGAAAATAACATACCGAATAAAGAAAATGCTAGAAAATGATAAAAGTACTTCATGATTGCTTTTTAAAATGATTTAATATAAAGTTAAAAATAAGGTCTTTGTTCAGAAACTAAAAACCAATGGCCAAGAAAATCAATGATTTAAAAAGTTTTTGGGGTCATCACAAAAAAGCACCCTAAGAAAATAAACTTAGGGTGTTTTTTTATTGATATAGCTTTTGGCTACTAACAGATATTTATTTCATCCCCATTCGGGGTTGTCATGTCAATTTTCCCCCTAAATCCCTGGTTTGCGACCCAGGGCTCCGCCACGGCGGACAAGTTATGTAAGGTTTAACCACTTCGTGATTGTTATTCTTAGATTCAAGATAACCTGTTTTTAAGATTAAGCTTTATTTTACCTGCACCCAAATATATCGCCGAAGGCTTATATCTATGTATATCGCGCAGTATATATCACTCTCTACCTCTCAAGATCTCTCGATGTCAAAAACTTATCAGCTATCTATTTATCTTCCCCAAGGAATGGATATTTGTAATCTACAGGAGAAACGAAAGTTTCCTTGATTGTTCTTGGAGAAACCCATCTAAGTAAGTTGATCATAGATCCGGCTTTGTCATTTGTTCCAGAAGCTCTCGCTCCTCCAAATGGCTGCTGACCTACTACCGCACCTGTTGGCTTGTCATTGATGTAGAAGTTACCCGCAGCATTTCTCAATTTTTGGGTAGCCAATTCGATCGCATATCTATCAGTAGAAAATATAGCGCCAGTCAAAGCGTATGGTGAAGTTTGATCTACCAATTCAAGAGCAGTCTCAAAATGCTCAGCATTGTACACATAGATCGTCAATACAGGGCCGAAGATTTCTTCTTGCATAGTCGTGTACATAGGATCTGTGGTTACCAATACTGTAGGTTCGATGAAGTAGCCTTTTGACTTGTCAAAATTACCTCCTGCGATCACTTCTACACCATCAGCTGACTTTGCTTCAGTGATATAGTTGCTGATTTTATCAAATGATTTCTCGTCGATTACCGCATTGATGAAGTTGGTAAAATCTTCTGTAGGCCCCATTTTCATGTCGGCAAGATCTTCAAGCAAATATTTTTTCACATCTTCCCAAATATTGCTTGGAATGTAAGCACGGGAAGCTGCAGAACATTTTTGTCCTTGGAATTCGAATGCTCCTCTTGAAAGTCCTACTGCCACAGCTTTAGGGTTGGCGGACTTGTGGGCGATTACAAAATCTTTTCCTCCAGTTTCTCCTACGATTCGTGGATAAGATTTGTACTTGTAGATGTTGCTACCGATTGTTTTCCAGATATGTTGGAATACGCCTGTAGAACCAGTAAAATGGATCCCCGCAAAATCAGGGTGGTTGAAGATGATTTCTCCAGCAGTAGGGCCGTCCACGTAAATCAAGTTGATCACCCCATCAGGCACACCGGCTTCTTTGAATACATCCATCAATACTTTGGCAGAATAGATCTGTGTGTATGCTGGCTTCCAAACAATCGTGTTGCCCATCATGGCAGCAGAAGTAGGTAGGTTTCCTGCGATAGCAGTGAAGTTGAATGGGGTCAATGCAAATACAAATCCTTCCAAAGGTCTTTGTTCCAATCTATTCCAAACCCCATCACCAGAAACAGGTGGCTGTTGAGCATAGATTTCAGTCATATACTGTACATTGAATCTCAAAAAATCAATGAATTCGCATGCTGCATCGATCTCCGCTTGCATCGCATTTTTCGATTGGCCAAGCATAGTGGCAGCATTGATTTTAGCTCGATATGGTCCAGCAAGTAGGTCAGCAGCTTTTAAGAAAATAGCAGCTCTTTGTTCCCATTGCATGGATTCCCAAGCTTCTTTTGCGCCAAGGGCAGCATTGATTGCTTGTTCTACATGGGAGGCATCCCCTTCATGGAAATACCCAAGAATGTGTTGATGGTCATGTGGAGGGGACATGGGCTTTTTATTGCCTGTTCTTACTTCCTCAGAACCGATGTACATAGGTACATCTACTTCTTGGGATCTAAATTCTTTGAGTGTTTTTTGTAGCTCGATTCTTTCCGGAGATCCCGGAGCATAAGCTTTTACCGGTTCGTTTTTGGGTGCCGGTACATTGAAAAAACCTTTAAGCATATTTATTTGGAGTTTATATGATTTCTGAATGTCACAAATATAAGAAACTAGGCTTGGAATGCCTTTTTTATCCTGTTCTTTTATCAATACTAAAATGTTCAAAGGTAAAAACAAGTCTCTAGTTGTTAAAATCAAATTGCATTAAACAGGGATTAGTTCAATATAAAAGGAGGATTAAGAAATATTTATTTATTTTTGCTTTCATGTACTTCACGAGAATCTTTTTTACAGCATCAGTTCTAATTTTAACTTTTCCTTTTTCAGGTATTAGTCAAAATGAAACCAAAAGAGAAGCGATATATCTAGAAGGTTTGGGATCTGGAATTTTTTATTCCTTCAACTATGATTGGAGATTCAAAGATCAGGCAAAGGGTTTGGGAGCGAAGGCTGGTCTGGGCTACACAGCAATAGACGGCTTTAACATTGCAACTATTCCTATTGCTGTTAATTGCCTGATAGGTAAAAAGAGAAACTTTTTAGAATTAGGACTTGGGGCTACAGTGGTTTTACTGTCTAGCACCAATTCTACATCAGCAATTTCAGATCCAAGAGTTTCAGGAACTGGTCTTATGTTTAATGGGATTGTTGGTTATAGGAGAGTTTCTAAATCAGGATTTCTTTTGCGAGCAGGCTTAACACCATTTTTTACTTCTGACCCGGCTGAGCTTATTGCTCCTCAAGTTTCAATTGGATACGCTTTTTAGAGGAAAATACCAGCTTTTGGACCAATGAAGATACCTCTTGTGTTAAGATTTTTGTCAAAGAAGGCACCTCCTTCTAAACCGAGGTGAATCTTATTTGCGAAAATTTTTCTAATTGAATAAATCATTGGAAAATGGATTCCTGTTTCTATAACTCTGTTCCAAGAAATCGAAGTGTAAAGATCTCTTTCTTCATCAAAGTTTCCTGCTATGTAGTTTTCATTAGTTTCAATATATCCTCCGACACCTACACCGATGCTTGCCTCAATTTGGTGAGGAAATTGGATTATCCTTTGAATGGAAAAGTACAAATGATCTGACTTGACTCTACCAGAAGTAATAAAATCGCCTACAGATAATGGAGTGTTTGCTAAAGAGGCTCTTTCATAATTAAAGACGGAATGGTTGATTGTGGTTCCCATTTGCCAATTGTCATTGATTTGGTAAATCAATCCAAAATTCATGTTGAAACCTGCTCTAGGTAATTCAAATTTTATTTGGTTTGGGACACGATAGCTACCAAATCCAAGATTTAAATCGAGTTTTTGGGCAGACACTTGAATGAGTCCAATTATGATTATTGAAATTGTTAAAAATAAACTTTTCATAACTATTAAAACCTAAAACTTAATTCTGGACCTAAATGAAATCCTCCAAAGACGTAAAATGGAGTGAAGAAAGCTCCTGATTTGATTCCAAATATTACATTTTCATATATTTCCTTACTTAAATTGACTTCAATTGGCATTGTGAAATCTCTTCTATAATCCTTTTCTCCTGATATATAATTCTTTTCTCCTTCCCAATGCTCCAGATAATAACCTATTCCCGTCCCTACATGGATTTGCCAATCATTTTGAAGGGAGAATTTTCTCAGAAAAATAAAAGAAACAGCGTTGAAACTGACTCTTGAACTTTCTCTTCCAACTCGTTGACCATTGATTCTTTCTTCTGCTTTAGCTGGAGAAAAGCGAAAGTTTCCATGGAAATAATTGGAAGAAAGAGTGAGTTTTTCATTGAAATGATAATTGAACTTTAATCCAGCATTTACACCGATTTTCCCATCTACATAATACCAGAAATCAATCGGCGTGAAAATACCTCCGTGAATTCCTATTTCGTAATGTTGTCCGAAAACTGAAAATGAAGAGACGAAAAAGAAGAAGATTAAAATTTGTTTTTTCATAGTTTATCCAAAAGTTCAACAAAACTAATGGTTACTTTGATATAATCACAGCAACCCCTCCAATTCCTTCAAATGTTTGATCGTATGTGTCGGTTTCAACTCAATTCCTTTATTATGTGGGTCGAAATAGACTTGATCGATTTTTGCATTAATGGCACCAAGGATATCGGAATTAGGGTTGTCACCAATCATGATCGCTCCTTCATTGTTTATTCCAAGATTGTCCAAAGCATATTGGAAAATCCTCGCATCAGGCTTTTTGTGTCCCGTCGTTTCCGAAGTAATGATCAAGTCAAAGTAAGGAGTTAGTCCTGACGCGTTTAGTTTTTTTGCTTGACTTTCATTGAACCCATTGGTGATGATATGCATGGGGTATTTTGGCTTGAGATATTCCAAAATCTCCAAAGTGTAGGGGAGTAGATGGTTTTTGGTGGATGTTCTATGCATAAAGTCGGGCTCAAGAAGTTCAGGGACACTTAGCGGATCAACTCCAGCATTTTCGAATACCAATTTGAAGCGAATTGTTCGGAGACTATCTCTATCGATTTGCCCGATATTGTACATTTCCCAAAGCTTGAAATTGACATTGTAGAATGCGTCTATTAATTTTTGGGGGTCAATGAACCCTAGTCCACTTAGCTTGTGGACTTCATACAATTCGGTAAGGGATTCTTGCACATTCCGATCATAGTCCCAAAGTGTGTGGTCGAGATCGAAGAATAAATGTTGGTATTTTTTCACAATATTTATTTACGGTAGGGATTGTTTTGGATTTTGTTGATCGCCAATTCCCTGTTGGAGTGAAGGATTTCAAAGACTTCCTGATCTTTGATCAGGTTGATGTCTTTTTGTATAAACTTAAAAATCTGGTTAATGATTTCAATTGCTTCTTCCAAAATATAATAAAAAGTCCATTGATCGACTCGACGACTACCGACCAAGCCTGCATTTTTGAGATAAATGAGGTGTCTGCTGGTTTTTGTTTGGGTAAAATCTAAAATATGTTCTAAATCAGAAATCGAGAGCTCTTTGTTTTGGATCAAAAGATGGATTATTCTTACTCGAGGCTCTTCTGAGAGGGCTTTGAAGATGCGCATTCCATAGCTCAAACTAATGTTTTTCAGTCTCATTAATAACTTTTAACGAAGAAATCGGGTTAAATATTGAGTAAATGACCCGAAAATAGCCTATAATTATATCGTGGTTTAAACATAGGCTTTTCTAAGCCGTATTAAAAAGATAAATTCAAAAAAAATTGAAGCATAAAATCCAATATTTAACCGTTTTTGTATTTTTCTTTGTTTTGGCACTTGGATTTCAAAATTTACAAGCGCAAGATCAAAAGGAAAGAAAAGTAATCCAACTTTCGGGCATTATCCTCAATGCCGATAGTACAGATGCTGTGCCAGGTGTCAATATTTATGTGCCAAAAAAAGGTAGAGGTACCAGTTCAGGCAGGTTTGGATATTTTTCAATGCCTGTATTGGAGGGAGATTCAGTTGTTTTCACTTTCGTAGGTCTAAAAAGACAGTCCTTTACTATACCAGTTGAAATGGTTGATGATAAAATCAGTCTGATCGTAACCATGCAAGAGGATGAAATCGCCTTGGCAGAGATCGAAGTAATGCCATATCCAAGTGAGGAAGAGTTTAAGAATGCTGTTTTGGCGATGAATTACGAAGCACCAATGTCTGTAGATACACGCGGGAACATGAGTCCAGAGACACTTTTGCGCTGGGCGGAGAATATGCCTGCCTCAGGAAACGAGAATTTCCGAGGTTTCCAACAAGGTCAAATCATGCAAATCCAAGATCGCTATGGCCCAAGGCCTTTCAGGTTACTAGATCCATTCGCATGGTCACAATTCATCCAATCTATCAAGAGGGGTGATTTGAAAAAGAAAGACTGAGGAAAGGATGAAGGAGGAATTTAAAGGATGAAGGATGAAAAAAATCGCACGCAGATTACGCGGATTACGCAGATTTTGTTGATGAATGATTTTGAATTAATGCCAGTTTGATACCTGTCTGTAGAACAATGCTCAAGTTTGGAGTGAAAAAAAAACCGCTGAAATTTAAAGATTCAGCGGTTTTTTAGTTGTATTTCTGTTCTCGTTTCAGTCAACTTACTCTTCAGAAGCCATCGTAAAGAATAATCTGCGAAATCTGAGGAATCAGCGTGAGATTACTTCTCCAAACTTAACTTTTGCAAAATTCCTTCTTCTTTCATGGTTTTCTCAATATCGGCAATAGTTCTGGGGACAAATTGGCTGAGATTTTCATACCCATTTTCGGTAATCAAAATATTATCTTCTATACGAACACCAATGCCCCACCACTTTGGATCACAATCTGCTCCGTTTGGAATATATATTCCTGGCTCAATAGTAAAGACCATTCCTGGTTCAAAAGCCCCATATCCACCGCGATCATGCACGTCAAGTCCCAAATGATGACCAATTCCATGTGGAAAATAGGGGTGACCTTCGCCTGATTTGATGATGCCCAAATCGGCTAAACCTTTGTCAATGATTTTTTTGGAAATAGCTCCGATTTCTTGAAAGCTAGAACCTGGTTTGCTCGCTTTGGTACTTTCTTCCAGTGCATTCAATACAATTTCATATATGGCTTTTTCTTCCTCAGAGAATTTACCTTTTACTGGAACTGTCCGTGTAATATCTCCAGAATAACCTCTGTATTCTGCACCAATATCCATCAACATCACACCTTCTTGCAAGTCTCTCACGCTGTTGTACACATAGTGTAGAATCGTACTGTTGTTGCCTGCTCCGGCGATAGAACCATATCCCACATATTCAGCGCCCATAGCTTTGTGGACAAATTCATGAACACCCTGAATAGCTCTTTCAGATACGCCTGGCTTGATGGATTTAAATGATTCTATATGGCCATGACCAGAGATTTCTACTGCTTTTTTGATAATTGCCACTTCTTCAGGTGTCTTGATCGCTCGCATCTGATTCATGATCTGATTGAGGATCTGATCAGAAGGTCTTGCGGGGCTTTTATTTACAGCTTTGAAAGCTTCAAGCATGCTTTTGAGTTCAGAATTGTGTCGGCCACCTTCCATTTCTGGTAGATTGAAAGACAAAGTTTGGGAAAATGCAGAAAAGTCTATACTTGGATTTTTCAGGAAATCAGAATTCAAAAAGACGGTATTGAATCCCAGCTTTTCTTTGACACCCTCTATTCCTAATCTCTCGCCTTCCCACTGTTCTGTTCTGGGATCTCTTTTTTGGACAAAAATAATTTCTTTGACTTCCTGCCCATCGATTTGTTGGGGAGTTTTGAATACGATCAAAGCCGAATTGGGTTCTCTAAAACCTGTGAGGTAATAAAAGTCTGAATTTGGCCTATATTCAAAATCTGTATCGTTTGATCTGTTTTTGACAGGATTGTTGAAAAACACCGCAACCGCATTCTCAGGCAGCTTTTCTCTTAATAAATCCCTTCTTCCCTGATGAAAATCAGGACTCAATCCATCATCAAACCAAGACTGTGCAAAGCTTGGTGAAATGATATTAAAACAGAGAAATAGAATGAATGATAGTTTGAGAAGTTTTCTTTTCATTTGTTTATAGTCGCTAAAATGAAAAGGAAATATACGCTTCATTTCTGAAAATCATGAAACCATTGATCAAAATTTGGATTCTTAGTCTCTGAAAATGTTTATACTTTTCCATTCTCCATTTCTTGTCAAAGAGGCAGGAATAAATACTCCTTTGTGATAGTGAGGGCCTTCCTTGTATACTTTTTGCTCGTGAGTTAAGATTCCATCCAAGATGATTTCTTGTAAATTTTCGCCAGTGTTTTTTTTCCTATTCAAGTCTTTCATGAAATACATAACATCAAGTTGGTCATTGTTCTGATACTCTGCGATGATGTGTTGGAGGGCTTTTTTGACTTTTATATGCTTGGTTTCATAATAGTCGTGCGTGGTGAATTTCAAAATGTATGCAACATCTTGATTGCTATTGAGCTTATTCTCTACAACTTGATAAAGCGCAAAATCTTCTTTTGAATAATCTTCCAAACTCACTTCAACCAACTCATCGTCTATTTCAATTTTGATATCACTTCCTTTTTTCCAATTTTCCCATACATCCTCCCTGATTGTCTTTTTGGCAGGTGGTTTTGAAAACTTGAAAGTGACTTTGATTTTATCCGAGTTCTCTTGAAGTTCCTTCAATTTCGGAAAAGTTGATTCTTCAAGAAAAGGAAATTCACTTACTTTTTCCTTATCCTCTTCACTCAATGAGTTGTAAGTATCCCTCAAGCTTACAATGTCAAGATTTTTCAAAACCAAACTATATCGATCATCTTTCTCAAGCGCGTTTGAAATCACTTCTTCATACTTTTCGATCGATTGAGAAAAAGTTGCAATCGGGTTGACTTGAAAACCCTGTACAGATGAGCTAAATGCCGCTAAGGCCAAAAAACTACATGCAATAGCATATCCTTTGAGCAAAATAGATTTAGAGTTATGGGTTTTTTCAGCCATCATCTGCAATCTTTTCTTAGTGATGGAGTAATTCACGGAACTGCTTAAGGCAAATGACTCGGACTTTTGGGTAATCTTAGAAATCAAGAGCAATTGATAATCAGTTCTGCTTTCGAAAGCTTCATTTACAGCTTGGTCTGCAAGGTATTCGTGGTTGAGTTGAATGACGTTTTTATAAAACCATACGACTGGGTTAAACCATAAGAAGATTTTCAGGATCTCTACAAATAAAATATCCAAGCTGTGCTTTTGTCTTATATGAGTCAATTCATGCTCAAGTATTTCTTTTTCAAGTTGATTGTTTTGATAGATTTCTTTGTTGATGAAAAAATAATTGAGAAAAATGAAAGGCAAAGTGTCTTCATCAAGCAATACAAATTTGAAATTACCTTGATTCTCTTGTTGGTAGGATCTTATTAATTTCGAAAATCCCAAAATCTTGGTGATAAAAACAAAAGTAAAAAAAGTGATCCCAGTTAAGTATAAGACAAAAATTAGAGTGGATTTTTTGAAAGGAAGTGGGTTTTTGCTCTCAGATTTTTCAATAAAATTTAAATCAGATTCTACAGGAAGTACAGTATTGCTTGGATCAGAAGCCTTTTCTGTCATATTCGGCAAACTTTCCTTTTCATCAAATTCTAATATCCTTTCAAATTGATGACTTACATTTTGGAATTGCGGAAAAAAATCAGGTAGGACTATCAATGGAGCTACCAATGAAAGCATCAAACTCAGCAACAAATAAAACCTGTTGAACTTGAACGTGTTGATTTTCGACAAAAAGACTTTGTAGATTATTAACAAAACAGTCATTAATAAAGCTACCTTGATAAAGTAGAGTATCATGATTTCTTAGATTTTAATTGATCATCGATGATGGATTTCAGTGATTCCAATTGTTTTTCGGACAAATCGGTTTCTTTTGTAAAAAAAGAAGCAAACTGGGAAGGCGAGTCATTGAAGAATGTCTTGATCAGAAGGTTAACTTTTCCAGAGAAATAATCGCTTTTTGAAATCAGCGGATAGTACTCACGGGAGTTTCCATAAACCTGAAAAGAGATTGCTTTTTTATCACTCAACCTTTTGAGTAGTGTTGCCACAGTGGTACTAGCAGGTTTCGGATCACTATGGGCTTCTAGGATATCTTTCATAAAAGCCTTTTTCTTTTCCCAGATGATATTCATTAAATGTTCTTCTGCGTTGGAGAGATTCATGTTCTGTTTTTGTAGAGGTTGTTCTACAAATATAGAATAGATTTTTTCAAAACAAAACTTTAGGTTGAAAAAAAATGCTTGAACTTAGAAACTTACCATAAATAAAATAGGGAGGTGGATTTAACAAAATGGTTACTTTGGCTTCAATTGGAATCCTTATATTTGCACAGAATTAAAAATAAAAAAAAAATGAAGAAAATATTCATATTACCTCTTTTTGCATTGCTGATCAGTTTTTCATCTCTTGCACAGGAAAAATCCAAACCCAAACTAGTGGTTGGGATTGTGGTTGATCAGATGAGGCAGGAATATTTCTATAAATTTCAAGACAGGTATACTGAAGGGGGATTCAAGAGATTGATGAATGAGGGTTTTATGATGAAAAATGCCCATTACAATTATATTCCTACATACACAGGACCTGGACATGCGTCTGTTTACACAGGGACCACACCAGCTACTCATGGCGTAATTGCAAATAATTGGTATGTAAGAAGTCTTGGGAGAAGTATTTATTGTGCAGAGGACAGCACTGTCACTGCCATTGGCGGCTCAGAGGGCAACGGACAGATTTCTCCGAGAAATATGCTTTCCACGACAATTTCTGATGAATTGAGATTTTCGACAAATAAGCGCTCCAAAGTAGTTGGCATAGCAATAAAGGATAGAGGAGCTTCACTTCCTGCGGGACATTTGGGTGATGCTTATTGGTTTGATAGCAAAACTGGCAATTTTATGACTTCAACATATTATTATAATGAATTGCCTGCTTGGGTGAAGTCATTCAATGATAAAAAATTGGCCGAAAAGTATCTTTCTGGGAAATGGGAGACTTTGTTTCCGATAGAGACATACAAGCAAAGTATCGCTGATGACAATGAATTTGAAGGGCCATTTATCGGTAAGGAAAATACAGCCTTTCCTTATGATTTGAAATCATTGATGGAGGATAATGGAGAATATGGTTTGATTTCTACTACACCTTATGGCAATTCACTAACATTGGATTTGGCTTATGCTGCATTGGAGGGAGAGAAATTAGGAAAAAATGGAGAAACAGACTTACTGGCAATGAGCTTTTCTTCTCCGGATTATATTGGACATAGATTTGGGCCTTCCTCGGTTGAGCTAGAGGATAATTATCTAAGGTTGGATAGGGAGTTGGAAAAGTTTTTCGAGTACTTGGACAAAGAATATGGAAAAGGTGAGTACTTGGTTTTTTTGACAGCAGATCATGCTGTGGCAGACATTGTTGATTATATGAAAAGTGAAAATGTTCCAACTGGAAATTTCAACAATAGGTTTGTATTGACACAAATGAGAGGATTCACTTCAGAGAAATTCGGTGAAGGAAACTGGATCTCTAATTTCTCAAATGAGCAGGTTTTTATCAATCATGACTTGGCTAAGGAAAAAGGAGTAGATGTTGAAGAAATCCAAAGAGCCTTGGCTGATTTTCTTTTAGGGTTTGAAGGCATCAAGGAAGTTTATACCGCCACTGATATGAAGAAACTGGAATATACCCAAGGTAAGAAGTCACTTCTTCAGATGGGCTTCAACCACAAAGCTTCAGGGGATTTGTTGCTGATCTTGGAGCCAGCTTGGCTAAGCAGTTCGTACAAAGGTACTACCCATGGGACTGGCTATACTTATGACACCCATGTTCCAGTAGTTTTTATGGGTTGGAATATCAAGCCAGGAAGCAGTTCAAGATATGCCACAGTCACAGATATTGCTCCGACCTTATCAATGATGCTTGGGATTCGCCTTCCCAATGGCGCTACAGGTCAGCCTATTTTGGAGATTTTGGAATAAGAAAGTTAGTTATTGGTTGATTGAGTTAATTGGGGAATAAGGGAGAGAAGAAAAGGGAGATTTGAGACAAGAGATTTTAGATTTGAGACACATATGTCAACCCCGAATGGGGTTAAACTTTAAATACTTGTCCGCCGTGGCGGAACCCTGGGTTGCAATCCGCGGAATAAAGTCGATGATTGAAGTGGTTTTAACAACCCTGAAGGGGTTGAACTTTAAATAACCCCGGGTCGCAACCCGGGGAATAAAGATGATCCAGGAGACAACAACCCCGAAGTGCCTGTCCCGATAATTTCGGGAGGTTGAACTCCTCTAATTAAATCAAAAAAGTGTTAACTATTTTCAATATTTACCAAATAAAAAAACCTTTGAAAGAGCAGAAGCTCTTTCAAAGGTTTTTTACTTTTTATATAACTCTACTTTATAATCCATTCCAATAATTACTCCGTCCAACTCATAGGGTAATTCGGATCAACAAATTCCAAGCCTTGTGTAGTGACATACATTGAGTTGAATGTATCCAGCATCACAGCGAGTTCTTCAGTGGCTTTTGCTCCAATCGATTTTTCAACTGTCCCAGGGTGTGGTCCATGTGGTAAACCACCCATGTGCAAAGTAAATGAACCTCTGTCGATTCCTTTTCTACTCATAAATTCACCTTCTGCATAATACAAGATCTCGTCGGAATCAATATTACTATGGTTGTATGGTGCAGGGATTGACAACGGATGGTAATCAAATAATCTTGGAACAAATGAACAAATCACAAATCCCCAAGCTTGAAAAGTCTGATGCACCGGTGGCGGCTGATGGATTCGACCAGTAATCGGTTCGAAGTCGTGGATCGAAAGCGCATAAGGGTATAGATAGCCATCCCAACCAACAATGTCCAATGGACTATGGCCGTAAGTGTATGGATGGAGCATCCCTTGCTTTTTTATTTGGACTAGGTATTCGCCTTTTTCACTTTCTGTGTACATTTCATGAGGAGGACGAATATCCCTTTCACAATATGGAGAATGTTCTAAAAGCTGCCCTACTTCATTTCTATATCTTTTGACTGTCTCGATCGGACCTTTGGATTCTATGACCAAAAGCCTGAGTGGACCTTCTTCATTAAATTCAAATCTATAAATAGTAGTTCTCGGAATCACAATGTAGTCACCTTGCCTTACTTCCAGTTTCCCAAATTGGGAATACATCACACCTTCTCCATCGTGGATGTAAAGCAACTCATCTCCATCAGCATTTTTGAAAAAGTAATCCATCTTTCTTTGTTCTGGAGAACAAATGCCCATCATCACATCATTGTTCATCATCAGCATTTTTCGCGCACTGAGGTAATCTTTCCCTGTTGTGCCTACTCCAGCTGTCTTGAGATGTGTTTGTTTCAGCCCATGTTCTTTGGCGATTTCCCAGTCAAAAGGGGTGGGTTTGCCGATTTTTTGAACATTGTTGGGATTATGGATATGATATAAGTTAGAATATATACCAGAAAACCCTTTTGAGCTCACCAATTCTTCTTTATAAAGACTACCATCAGGTTGCCTGAATTGGGTATGTCTCTTCGGAGGGGTATTTCCAAGTCTGTGATAATATGCCATTTACTTTTGGGTTTATATTTATATTCAAATTTAAGGAATTATGTTGACCTGCTGTCAAGGATAGGAGGAAATTTCAATCGCATCAGGTTTTTCGTGGGAGATTGTAAGGACTTGAGCATAGGGAAAAGTATGGTTGAAAAATTTCATAAATGTTTAAAAAAAGCAGAACTATAAGGTTTGGTAGTTTATGAGTTACGAAAATCTTCAATTCATCAGGTGTTTTTTGTCATTTGCGGTTTAGTTGTTGAGAATTAAGCAAATCATATTAGAAAATATTAACTTTGTAAAAAAAGATCAAGTTATGGATATCCAAACTGAAAAATATGCTCTTATAGAATACATTACAAAAATCACTGATGTTAAGCTGATTAAAAAGCTAAAGGATTTTGTAAAAGCAAGTGAAAAAGATTTTTGGAATGAACTTACGGATGCTCAAAGAAAAGAAATTCTTCAGGGGATGGATGAGTTGGATAGGGGTGAAAAAATTGATTACGAACAATTTATGTCGAAGTATAGGTAATGAAGAGGAAAGTTGTTTTTTCATCAAGGGCGAAGACAAGACTTTCTGATTTGCTTGATTACCTCGAATTCAAATGGTCAAGTAAAGTAAAACAAGATTTTATCAATAAGTTAGATCATAGTGTAAACCGAATTGTTGATTTCCCGAATAGTTGTCCAGAGTCTAAGGAAATTAAAGGTCTTTTCAAATGTGTTGTTACAAAACAAACAAGTATTTATTATCGCATAAATGAAGATGAAATAGAAATAATTATGCTGTTTGATAATCGGGAAAATCCTAATAAAATCCATAGGATTCAGTAGTTATACTAGAATTTTTTTAACCGACTTCTATGGGAAAAAAGTAATCCCCTCTACAAATTTTATTGAGTGGAGGGGATTGACTTGTCATTTCTTCTCAAGCTTCTTATTTACCTTGCACTGGCTGATGTCGCAGCGCTAATGGCAATGATCGTTAGGATTGCGGCTTGAATCTCTTTGATTGCTAGCTCGACGGTGTCTTTGATGGGGTTTTCTCTGACGATTTCCTGAATTCGTTTTTTGATAGCCCTCTTGTTTTGGCTGTCTGATGTCAATAATTTGTGCATTTGACTTGCATCTATCAGTCCCAACAAAGCTACTTGTTCAGTGTTTTGGGAATCCGGACTCCTGATAAATTCCTTCAAAGAGATATGTAACTCATTTCTAAGTTGTTTGTCCAAAACAAAAACTCTTTTATATGGGATAATTCCCAAAAATGCTTTTTCATGTGTTCTCACCACTCTTTTTGATTCCATATCTTTCAATATTGACCATCTGAATTTGCCGCTTTTTCTACCCAACTTCTGAACCCAATATTTTAGTGTTCTAGGTTTCTTTGACTCTTGGATCAAATTTATCACTCCGAGTAATACAGGACTGTCAATTTTATCAATATCATTTAAATAGACATTGCCATCAACTAACTTGAGGTGCTCTTTGATGGAAAGCTCCAACAAGATAGCACCTGTCAAACTGTAGTTTAGGTGTAAATCAGGTGAAATAAATTTTCCATTCTGAGGATGAATGGCCAACAAAAGCAGTTTTTCTGAAAGGGATAATTCCATATGGTGAGTTTTGATTGATTAAAAGTACATTGTCTTTACTTAAAAAGTGGAAAAAAAGTTTGGTTTCAGGTCAATATGTTTATCCGCAATGATACCATCAGGTGAATTTACCAATAAAATCATACGGAAAATTTTTATTTACGCCACATCGCACAAGGGTTATTGGTTGATTAGTTATCAGTGCATCAATTGATTTAGAATATATCATTTTAGTTTGGCTACTGGTAAGAAAGCGGATTTACATATTAGACAACCATATGGTTACAAAAAAAGCGGCTTTGAGCCGCTTTTAGGTATTATTCAAAATCAATTGGTTTTTAGCAATTGAAATATTAATTAATCTTCAAAAAGGTATTTGCTCAATTTTTCTTTGGCAGCACCTGTTTTTTTCTGGAGTTTGCCCAGAAGTTGATCTTCTTGACCTTCAGCATAAGCTAAATCATCATCTGTCAGCTCTCCATACTTCTCTTTCAACTTACCCTTCATTTCGTTCCAGTTTCCTTTCAATTTCATTTTAGTAGACATAACAATAATTGGTTTTAGTTTAAAATGTATTATGTGGGTAATAGTGCAAGTACTGTTCCGAAATATTGGTTATAGTAAAATAATTGTGGTTAAAGTATGAATTTTATTAGTGGATTAACTTTTAATTTAGATTTAGTAAATAGTATTCCAAGAGATCTTCATTGGTTTGGTTTTTTGATTTAACAAAAATACTGTTGCCAATCGGTATATAATACATGGTAATGTTGGGATTTAACAACGAGATGTTTATTTCCTCTAATTTCGTTAGATTATCATTAAAAACCTCTAAATAAATTTGACCTTGGCCCTCAATTATGTTGTCTCTTACAAATCTGAAAAAGATATTTTTCTCTAATTTCATCAAGGGACCAAATAAGATGTCATCTTGCCAATCACCTGATCTTTTGGTGTATTCTATAAAAGTCGTGTTTGTGAAGTTTTGGTTCGGTTTTTCTTTTTCAGATTTGAAAAAATCAGATTTTGGGGAAATGTTTTTAGTCTGCTGTTCTTTCAAACTGTAAACTTGGAGTTGGTTTGAAAATGGGTATGAGATCAATAACCTATCTTCATCTAAAAGAATGTTTGGGGTATATGGGTTTTCGATGTTATAATTGTTTTCATTAAAAAAAAGAACATGATCGTGTAGAATTTTGGGAATCTGAATATTAAGAAGTTGTAATTTGTTTTCAGAGAGATTCAACATTACAGGTTGTATTTTTCTTGAAGTTAGATCTTTGAGGAAAAAATATAGAAAGTTATTTTTTGTATCCAAAAGATCAAAGTTTTTGTTCTGTAGATTCACATTACAGATTGCAACCATCCCTTCAAAAAAGTCAGGTTTTATGTTATTGAGTTTGATTTTATTTACCAATCCATCTTTTTTCGTATAAACAGTATGGTGATCTATGAATAGAAAGTCTCCTTTGTTGCGAGTGAAATAGTTGATTGATTCTACTCCATTCGGACCTTCTGTTGGAATATTGCTTCCTGAAATAGAATGTCCTCCATTTGGATTTACAAAAATGGTATCTATAGATCTTGTGAAGGTATTCAAGACCAGAAATGATTTATCATCCAATTTAGAACTTGTAAAATTCCAAAGTGAAGAAAGTCCAGCATTTGAAAGGTCAATTTGTTTGGCTTCACTTATTGATATGTTTAGAATATCTTTTGTTGGATGTTCTTTAGAGCATGCGAAAAATAATAGGGAAATAAGGTAAAACTTTTGTTTCATATTTTTAATATTGGTTCATTAAGACTTTTTGTAATAAAATATCAATCAATGTTTTTCTTTAAAATCAAATGAAACCTGACAGGTTTCTTGACAAGAATATTTTCAAAATACATTCCCTATTGTTAGATCCTGTCAGGTTAGGATATAATATTATCCTTTATCAACTTCGTAAATATGATCATTGTCACAAACATCGATTATTGTAATATGACTTCCACTGCTACAGTTTTCATCCATATCCATAACCATATTTTGAATGTCTTGACCACCACAAGCATAATAAGTTCCTGAACAAGGAAAGGCTAGTGTGCTAGTACCAATTAAAATTGCAAATAATAATGAAGCTTTTCTCATTTTGTAAATAAATTGTGCCCCAAGAAAAACTTGGAGCAGGTTAGAAATAGGTAAATGAAAAACTATTTACTCGGCCGATGAATAAATTTTCAAACTAAATATACCCCCCCTCAATTATATTTGCAAGTTTAGTTTCAGGTTCTTTGAAAGACCCGGAGTAAGTGTCTGATTTTCAATGGAAAAAAAATAAGCTTATATAAAAAGATGCCTTATGTTGTTTTTATTTATTTCCCTTCCCCAAAAGCGCAAAATTTAATACCTTTAAATTTTCATTTTTATCTATCGTAATTTATGGATCAAGCTGTATTAGTAAAAAAGCCAGAGGAAATTTTAAAGAAGTTTTTTGGGTATTCGGAATTCAGAGGAGATCAGAAACAGATTATCCAATCCATTCTTACAAAAAAAGATACAATAGTACTGATGCCCACAGGTGGCGGGAAATCTGTATGTTACCAAGTTCCAGCGATGGTTTTTGGGGGATTGACCTTGGTGATTTCCCCTTTGATTTCTTTGATGAAAGATCAAGTGGATGCCTTAAATGCCAATGGGATTTCTGCTGCATTTTTGAATTCTTCCCAAAGCCAAAGTGAGCAGCGTTTTATATCTTCCCAAATCCAATCTGGAAAAATCAAACTTTTGTACATCGCTCCTGAGCGTCTGTATAGGGGTGACTACCCTTTGATAGATTTTTTGAAAACAGTGAATTTATCTCTTGTGGCAATAGATGAAGCACATTGTGTCTCTCAATGGGGACATGATTTTCGACCTGAGTATTTGAAAATTGGGGAATTGAGGAAATTATTTCCACAAATACCATTTATCGCATTGACGGCCACTGCGGATAAGTTGACCAGAAAGGATATTGCTGATAAGTTGGGGTTAAAAACGCCACAGTGGTTTATTTCCTCTTTTGACAGAAGTAATATTACTTATCGGGTTACAGCCAAGCGAGACGCTATGGGCAAATTGCTAGAGTTTCTTGATTTTCATAAGAAAGACTCAGGTGTGATCTATTGCCTATCCAGAAAGAATGTGGAGGAGACGGCTTCAGAGCTTCAAGTAAGAGGGATGTCTGCATTACCCTATCATGCGGGTTTGCCTAGGGAAGAGCGTGAGAAAAACCAAGAGCTTTTCATCAAAGATGAAGTCAAAATCATGGTGGCCACGATAGCGTTTGGGATGGGGATAGATAAGTCGAATGTCAGATTTGTCGTTCACATGAATATGCCCCAAAATATTGAAGGGTATTATCAGGAGACTGGAAGGGCAGGAAGGGATGGACTTCCGAGCGATGCGTTGTTGTTTTATTCTGGTCAAGATGCGATTACACTTGGTAGAATGCTAGATCAAGGCGAAAATCAAGAGTTTACCCACGTGATGCAGGATAAGTTGGAGAAGATGAAATCATTTTGTCAGACGAAGGTCTGCAGGAGGAAGTTTTTACTGAATTACTTTGGGGAGAACCATGCCGGGGATTGTGGCAATTGTGATATTTGCTTCCAAAAGGGAAATCGGCAAGATATGACTATACCTTCGCAGATGTTGCTTTCGACAGTTGCCAGATTGGGGGAGAATTTTGGGATAGGCTATGTCATTCTTGTGCTTAGAGGGTCAAAATCTGCCAAAGTCCAAGAAGCACATCAGAGTTTGAGTGTTTATGGAATTGGAAAAGATAGACCGGAGTCATTTTGGAAGGATCTAGGCGACAAGTTGCTTCAAGAAGATTACTTAGCAGAGGCAGGTGCTCAATTCCCCACTTTGAAACTCACGGAATTTGCTTGGCAAAAGCTAAAAGCTAAAGAAAAGATCTTGCTCCCAATGGAAGAATCTTTATCAGAAGTATCAAGTAAACCAAGTACACATCACGAAGAGCTGTTGGATGAATTGAAAGCTCTAAGGTATTCCATTGCCCAAAAAAGCGGGGTTCCTCCTTATGTAGTTTTTGCTGATAATTCATTGCTGGAGATGGCTACCTATCTGCCAGTTGATGAGGCTTCATTTTTGACGATTTCGGGCGTAGGGCAAGTGAAAGCACAAAGTTATGGTGATGACTTTCTCAAAGTTGTAGGAGAATATGTCAAAAAAAATAACCTCACTCCCCATAGAAAAGTACAAACCCAAAGAGCAAAGCCAGTTCGGAGTTCCCAGTCAGAAGCGTTGACTTTAAAGTTGTTCAATGAAGGTAAAAATATATATCAGATAGCTGAAGAAAGGGGTATGACTTTCAATACTGTAGAGGAGCATTTGGTAAATATGGTCAAAAAGAAAGAAGTGGATGCTGAGAAATTTTTGTCTAAAGATGATATTTTGAATATTAGATTGGCGTATAGAAGGCAGGGGACACATTTTCTCAAGCCATTGAAGGAGCAGTTTGGAGAAAGGTATTCATATTTTCAGTTGAAGGTAGCTTTGGCAGAAGAAAGGTAAGACAGTAGCCTTCTCGCAAAGCAAATAAAGGAGCAAAGGTTCGCAAAAGTTGTTTTGTCAGGAGTCTTGGTGCAAAATGCTTATAAAATTGTGGGGTTTTAAGATATGGATCTAATGGATTCATATTTCCTGACTGACTCTAATCTTGTCTCCAAGATATTCATCGGGGAAGGTTTTGCTTTTTATGCATTTGTTTTCTTCAAAATCTACCTTCTTAAATCTAACATCAAAAATCATGTCCACCCTTCCAATACCAGATTCTTGTCGTACTTTTACAGTTCAATATTTAATAGATGGCTAAGTCCTTTTCTTTTTGGAGTTTATTTAAGATCAGCAGGCCTGTGAATTTGGTGATTGTAGCATTTGCCCAATTGATGACAGCATATTTTTTGGTGGAGACTGATCGGCTTGGAGTCCCTGTGCTTCAGGATATAGATTTGTATTTGTTGATTCTGGCCACTGTGATTTTGACAGCTGCAGGATATATGATCAATGATTATTATGATGTAAAGATTGACTATATCAATAAGCCTGAGGAAGTAATCATAGGCAAGGGTATGAGAAGGAGGGTGGCAATTTTCTTTCATTCAATACTCAATTTCACAGGCATAGCAATCGCTTGGATAGTAAGTCCAAGGGTAGGGGTGATATTCTTTATAGCTGCTTTTTTGCTTTGGCTGTATAGCAATTTGTTGAAAAGGTTGCCTTTTGTGGGGAATTTTGTAGTGGCTTTACTTACCGGAACAGCGATTTGGCTCATAGGTTACTATTATCAGAAGTCCGAGTTGCTTGTGTTGACCTATGCTATTTTTGCCTTTTTTATCAATTTGATTCGAGAGATTATCAAAGATGTTGAAGATAGGCAGGGAGATAGAAAGCATGGTTGCAGAACCTTGCCGATTGTAATTGGTTTTAGGAATACAAAACGAGTGATTTTCGTTATCGCAATTGCTTTTGTTTGTGCAATACTTATTGTCACTTTCAAAATCAATAATGTGTTACTATTCTATTACTTTGGAGGTTTGAGCTTTCTCTTTTTTTTATTTATGTATAAAATATACATAGCAGACAGAAAAGCTCATTTCACTCAATTAAGCATTTTGTCAAAGCTACTGATGCTGACGGGGATACTTAGTATGGGTTTGCTATAGAAGATTGATGATGCTGATTTGTTGAGAGTTGTTTCTAAACCATCTATTTGCTTTTTCCAAAAAATAAATCCTAAATGTCTGAAAAGACCAAAAGAAAAGCAGGTTTTTGCATAGATTCATCTGCAAAGACCTGCTTTTTCAACATGTTAATAATTTAATCCTTCTGATTATTAATCAGGTAAGGAGTCTTGCCATCAGTGATGATTATTTTGGTGTTTGGAGAATTTGCTAATTCCCTGAAAGCTTCGATACTTCTTAGTTCTATGATCTCACGGACTAAGCCTTCTGCTAAGATTTTCTGTGCATCTCTTGTACCTTCTGCTTCGATTCGTCTTCTTTCAGCTTCTTTTCTTTCTCTGTCTAGCACATACTCCATTTGCTGCGCTTCCTGTTCTGCTTGCAGTTTCCTTTCAATTGCCCGGCTTAGTTCAGCTGGCAATTTGATGCTCTTCATGAGAACTCTTTCAATGATAAAACCTCTTTCGAGTAATGATTCGTGCATTCTATCTTGAATTTGATTTTCGATTTGTCCACGCATTCCAGAGTGCATGTCCTTAGCCATGTATTGAGCTGTGACATCGGCCGCTGCTGATCTGAAAACATTCATGATCAAGACTCTTTCATAGTTTTCGCCCACATCTTCTAGAATGAAAGGAACTTTGTCTTTTGCTATATTGTAGAGAATTGATATCTCTGATTCGATGGTCAATCCTTCTTTACTTGGGAGGTTTAATTTGACTTCTTGATTTACGGTACGAATTGGGACTTTTATGACAGTTGTAGTAAAAGGGTTGAAACTTACCAGTCCAGCATCGGAAATATTACTGCTAAGTTTGCCGAATTTTCTTTTAACACCTACTTCACCTTGCTTGACAACTGTGCAAGACGCAATCAGTCCAGCAATGATAGAAAACAAAAGGAATTTTTTCATAATCGATTAATTTAGGATTCAAATTCCTTAACGTACCATTAACTACCAAAGGTTGTGTCTTTTTCACTTGCATTCCTTAATTCTTGAAAAGAAGATTGATTTCATTTCTATTTCTTTATTTTTGTTTTTTTAAAATTTAAAAACCCAAACAGTGAAAAAAATCGCAATTCTAGCATCAGGAAGTGGATCCAACGCAGAGAAAATAATCGAGTATTTTCAGAATTCAGAAAAAGCGCAGATTGTACTTGTAGCTTCAAACAAAAAAGACGCGTATGTACTTGAACGAGCCAAAAAATTCAGTGTCCCAACTTTTATTTTTAACAGGTCAGATTTGGAAGATGGATTGCTTACGAAAATGTTGTCAAGCTTAGAGGTTGATTTTGTGGTGTTGGCCGGTTTCTTACTAAAAATCCCACAGGGGTTGATCAAGGCATTTCCTGAGAGAATTGTAAACATTCATCCAGCATTGCTTCCAAAATATGGTGGTAAAGGGATGTATGGCATGCATGTACATCAAGCAGTAAAAGATGCTTCTGATTCAGAAACTGGTATTACGATTCATTTGGTAAATGAAAACTATGATGAAGGAAAAGTGATATTTCAGGCTGGTGTTGAGGTTTTGGAGACTGATACACCAGAAGATATAGCGAATAAAGTACATGCTCTGGAACATAAATACTTTCCAAATGTCATAGAAAGCCTGCTTTAATCCCTTGGTTTTCCTACCTTTGCAACTTGAAAAAAATTCCAATCACTACATATGCTCACAAATGCAAATTGACTTGAAAGTCTAGACGCATTTTTAGCTAATTCATTATGGCAAACAAAAAAATCCAATCCGCTCTAATTTCAGTCTTTTACAAAGACAATCTTGAACCTATCATCGCACAGCTCAAAGCTCAAGGAGTGAAAATCTACTCTACAGGAGGCACGCAGAAGTTTATTGAAGAACAAGGTGCTGAAGTAATACCTGTTGAAGAACTGACTGGGTATCCTTCCATATTCGGAGGTAGGGTAAAAACGTTGCACCCTAAAGTTTTTGGTGGAATTCTTCATAGAAGAGATCACGATGGGGATATTTCCCAAGCATCAGAATTCGACATTCCTGCGATTGACTTGGTAATCGTGGATCTTTATCCATTTGAAGAGACGGTAGCTTCAGGAGCGGAGGAAAGTGATATTATTGAGAAAATAGATATTGGAGGGATTTCTTTGATCCGTGCTGCTGCCAAGAATTTCAAGGATGTAACGATCATTGCTTCTAAGGCACAATATGGTGAGTTGGAAGAAAGATTGAAAGCACAAGATGGTGCGACTACTTTGGAAGATAGAAGATATTTTGCGGCACAGGCTTTCCAAGTTTCGTCAAACTATGATACGCATATTTTCAATTACTTCAACAGAACAGAAGCTATTCCTGCTCTGAAAGTATCCGAAACCAAAGCAAAAGCATTGAGATATGGAGAAAATCCACATCAAGCAGCACATTTTTATGGGGATTTGGAGGAGTTATTCGATCAGTTGAATGGAAAGGAATTGTCTTACAATAACCTTGTGGATGTGGATGCAGCGGTAGCTTTGATCGCTGAGTTCAAAGAAGAGACGGCTTTTGCGATTTTGAAGCATACCAATGCTTGCGGAGTGGCACTTGCTGATTCTGTGAAAGAGGCGTATCAAAAGGCATTTGCAGCTGATACTACTTCTGCATTTGGAGGAGTATTGATTACTAATGAAAATGTTGATTTGGCAGCAGCAGAGGAAATGCATAGCCTTTTCTTCGAAGTCCTGATTGCTCCTTCATTTGATGAGGATGCTTTGGCTTTGTTGAAAGGAAAGAAAAACAGAATCTTATTAAAGCAAAAAATCCAGATAAAAGGCACAAAACAAATCAAAACTTTGCTCAATGGTATAATTGAGCAAGATAAAGATTTGCAAACTGAAACAAAGGCGGATTTTAAGGTTGTTACAAAAGTGTCGCCTTCAGAGGAAGAGCAAGATGCATTGGTGTTCGCTGCAAAAATATGTAAGCATACCAAGTCAAACACGATTATCCTGAGCAACAGCAATCAATTATTTGCATCAGGTGTTGGTCAGACTTCTCGTGTAGATGCTTTGAGACAAGCGATTGAAAAAGCCAAATCCTTCGGGTTCGAACTGAAAGGTGCGGTAATGGCTTCAGATGCATTTTTCCCATTCCCTGACTGCGTAGAGATAGCCTCAAAAGAAGGGATTTCAGCAGTAGTTCAGCCGGGTGGATCTATTAAAGATCAGGATTCTGTGGATTTCTGTGATGCACACGGCATGAGTATGGTGATGACAGGTGTGAGGCATTTCAAGCATTGATTGAGCTAAAAAAATAAATGTAATTGAATCAAAAAGGTCTGGACAAATTAATGTTCAGGCCTTTTGTTTTAATAAGTAATTCATTTTTCTTTTTTCAAGAAATTTTGAGTGGAAAATAGACAACTTTGAAATTGACCTTTTATTAGTGTATTTTTGTTTATAAGTGTATCGGGTTGATCATGCTTTCACAGAATGTGGTCAATTGTAAATTTGTTTTTAAATAATTATGAAACAGTTGACTTTAAATATTTCGGAAAATAAGTACAAGACTTTTCTTGAGTTTATCAGGACACTTGATTATGTAAAGGTTGAAGAGATCGATGAAGAAGCTCTGGATGAACTAAAAGTTAGCCTCTCCGAAGTGAAGCTTATCAGAGAAGGTAAGTTGCCAAAGCAAAAAGCTAAAGATTTTTTAAATGAGCTATGATATAATAATTACACCTGTATTCAAGCGACTTTTTAAAAAATTAGCCAAGAAATACCCATCGCTAAAAAACGAACTTGATATACTTATTGATAAACTTTCAGAAGAACCAAGTTTAGGGGTTCATTTAGGTCAAAATCTACATAAAATAAGGGTGTCTATTTCTTCTAAAAACAAAGGGAAATCCGGAGGAGCTAGAGTGATTTCGTTGATCTTAAGAAAAGAAGAGGAAGTTTATTTAGTCTACATCTATGACAAAAGTGAATTAGACAACCTTTCAAAAGATGAAATAAGTAGTATACTTCGAGAATTAGGATTAAAATAAAGTTAAAGTTGATCCGAAATTAGCTTAGTTACTTCTTAACATAAATTCTATATCCTAATTTGCAGGCTTATTCAATAACTTGATTTATTTGGTCTGATTTTAGGATCGTAAGCAAGATGATAATTATGAAACAAAATTCCCAACTTAAAATATATAATACCCTTTCTAGGACAAAGGAGATTTTTGAACCATTAAGTCCACCCTTTGTAGGGATGTATGTATGTGGACCTACTGTCTATGGTGATGCCCATTTAGGACACGGAAGACCCGCAATCACTTTTGATACTGTCAACAGATACTTGACTCATCTGGGGATGAAAGTACGGTATGTCAGGAATATTACTGATGTAGGTCACTTGCAAGGTGATGCTGACGAAGGTGAAGATAAAATCGCAAAAAAAGCAAAACTCGAACAGCTGGAGCCAATGGAAGTGGCTCAGCAATATACAGACTCATATCATAGAGATATGTTGGCTTTGAATACTATCAAACCCAGCATAGAACCTAGAGCCACCGGACATATCCCCGAGCAGATCGCATTAGTTCAGGCAATCATGCACGAAGGACTTGCCTATGAAGTCAATGGTTCTGTGTATTTTGATGTTTTGAAATACAACGAAACGCAGAAGTATGGAAAATTGTCAGGCAGGGTATTGGAGGAGTTGATTTCGGGAAGTAGAGATCTTGATGGACAGTCTGAAAAAAGAAATGCGGTAGATTTTGCCTTGTGGAAGAATGCTGCTCCAGAACATTTGATGAAATGGGAGTCTCCTTGGGGAGTGGGATTTCCAGGTTGGCATTTGGAATGTACAGCGATGAGTTCCAAGTACCTTGGAAAGCAATTCGATATTCACGGCGGAGGAATGGATTTGATGTTCCCACATCATGAATGTGAGATTGCACAAGGAAATGCTTGCAACCATCAAGACCCAGCCAAATATTGGATGCACAACAATATGATCACGATCAATGGCCAGAAAATGGGCAAGTCTTTGGGAAACTTTATTACCCTTCAAGAGTTGTTTACAGGTGAGCATGATCTGTTGGAACAGGCCTATAGCCCAATGACGATCCGTTATTTTATCTTGACGGCACATTATAGGTCAACTTTGGATTTTTCCAATGATGCATTAAGAGCGGCTCAAAAAGGCTGCAAAAAGATCATCAATGGATTGAGAATTGCAAAAGGTTTGGTTTTTGAAGTGAACCAAAATGAAGAAGTTGATCAAAAACAAGCAGAGCAGGTAGAGCAGATTATCACGAATGCATATAGGGCTATGGATGATGATTTCAATACTGCACAGGCAATTGGACATTTGTTCAATCTTCTCAAGAAAATCAACTCCATTTACACAGGGCAATTGAATGCTTCGCATTTGGGAAAGGAAGTTTTTGAGAAAATGATCAATACATTTGTTGTCTTTGTCGAAGATATATTGGGGCTTAAAGAAGAAAAGCCAGATCATCAAGAAGGCTTGCTAAACGTGTTGCTAAAAATTTATGCTGATGCAAAATTGGCAAAGAATTACAGTAAAGTTGACGAGATAAGAGGAGCATTGAAGGAAATGGGGATTATTGTCAAAGACATGAAAGATAAAATAGACTGGGCTTATGAAGAGTAGAATATTGTTTGTCCTATTGCTGGTCGTAAGTATTTGGGCATGTGACTCGAAGACATCTTCGAAACAAGAAACTGAACAAACTGTCTATAAAGATGTTCCTGAATTCAATGCAGACTCAGCGTTTTATTATATTCAAAGGCAGGTTGATTTTGGGCCTAGAGTCCCAATGACTTCTAGCCATGAGCAGACAAAAGAATGGATCGTTTCAAAGTTTCGAGAGTTTGGTTTGGAAGTTCAGACACAAGAATTCCAAGCAAGAACTTATGATGGCCTTATATGGGATTTGACAAATATCATAGCCTCGTATAACCCAACTGCTCAAAAGAGAATCATGATTTCGGCACATTGGGATACAAGAAGGATAGCTGATAAAGATACTCAGAGAATAGACGAACCAATAGACGGAGCGAATGACGGTGGGTCAGGTGTTGGAGTAGCATTAGAGTTGGCTAGAATTTTATCTACTTCTGAATTGAAAGCCGATGTAGGAGTGGATTTTATTCTATTTGACGGGGAAGATGATGGTGAGCCTGAGCATGCGAATAGAAGGGATAATTCTCAAATTTGGTGGTGTCTAGGGTCACAATATTGGTCTAAATCTCCACATCAAAGTGGTTATAAAGCCTACTACGGTATTTTGCTTGATATGGTAGGAGGTAAAGGGGCTAGATTTTACAGAGAAGGTCATTCTATGTACTTTGCAAGAAACATAGTCAACAAGGTATGGAATTATGGAATAGAATTGGGATATTCGGACTACTTCATCCTCAAAGATGCAGGAGAGATCACTGACGACCATTACTTTGTCAATAAAAATGCTGGGATACCGATGATTGATATTATTGAGTTCTCTCCTGAAATAGGTTTTGGGAGGTACCATCATACCCATGATGACAATATGGAATTGATAGATAGAAGGACTCTAAAAGCAGTAGGTCATACAGTGCTGTTCACTATATTTCAAGAGTAATTTAACTAAACTACAGTCAATGAAAAGAGGCCATCAGGTAACCATGAAGGAGATTGCCAAGAAGCTCAATGTTTCTGTCTCCACAGTTTCCAGGGCATTGAAAGACTCCCCAGAGCTGCATCCAGATACAAAAAAACGTATTGTGGAAATGGCTAAAAGTATGAACTATCAGCCAAATTTACTAGCTCAAAGTCTAAGGATAAGTAGAAGTAAAGTGCTTGGCGTCATTGTCCCGGAGTTGACTTCACACTTCTTTTCAAGTAATATCTCAGGGATACAGGATACTGCCTACAAAAGGGGGTACAACGTGATGATTTGTCAGTCAAATGAATCTTATGTCCAAGAAATATCTAACATCAGGGTACTAGTAGCAAGTCAGGTTGATGGTTTATTGATTTCGCTTAGTAGAGAAACAAAAAGTTACCAACACTTGCAGGATCTTTATGACAGAGAAATTCCATTCATCATGTTTGACCGTGTGACTGAAGAAATTCCCGTTTCAAGGGTTACAGTGGATGATGAGCATGGAGCCTATCAAGTCACGCATCATTTATTGGAACAAGGATGCAGAAAGATCGCCTTCATTTCGGGGCCACAAGACCTTTATATTAGTAAGAAACGTAAAGGTGGATACTTGAAAGCTTTGGCTGAATATGGAATTTCGGAAGCGGAAAGTCGTGTCTACATCTCTGATCTTAATCAGGAATCCAATAGGCAGATTGCGTATAAGATATTGGAAGAAGAAAATAGGGCAGATGCGATATTTGCAATGATAGACCCTGTAGCTGTAGATGTCATGCTTGTCTTGAAAGAAAAAGGCATCAGAATACCAGAAGAAATCGCTTTGGCAGGATTTACAAACAATCCGACCTCCTCAGTAGTAGAGCCATCTTTGACCACAGTGTCGCAGCCTGGATATGAAATGGGACAGATTGCTGCCAACCATCTTTTGGATCAATTGGATGAAATCGTGTCTGATGAACCAAAGTCCTTTGTGCTTGGGACTACCTTGATCGCTAGAAACTCAACATTAAAAATTAAAATATGAGTAACCACAAGGTAGCAATTCATATTGTCTGTTTGCCTTATTTTGTGCGAATTCTCTTCCATAGACCACAGCTAACAGTCCACAGAATGAACTAGTTTTATTTTTGTTTATGTGGAAGAAAGCTGATATACAAAAAAAAATCAAGGTTTTGAAGTCTTTTGAAGGCTGAAAATCAATAATTATCAATCAATTTGCTTAAGAATTGGGTAATTAAATTTTCAGCCTTTATTTTTAGCATCCAAACCTATTAAACAATAATGCTTATCAAACCTGCAATCACTGCCCAACCATTTGGAAAGACTCTGGATGGCGAAGATGTAAAACTTTATACAATCGAAATCCCTGGGGTAATAAAAGCTTCAATCATGGATTATGGCGCTACCCTTACTCACTTATTTGTTCCTGATAGGGATGGAAAGATGGCCGATGTCGTACTCGGTTTCGATAATTTTGATGGTTATCAGAAAAAAGAGTATCTAGACAACTATTGCTATATAGGATCTACAGTTGGAAGAATTGGAGGGAGAATTAAAGGAAACCAATTTGAATTGGATGGGAAAAATTATATTCTCGAGCCAAACAATGGGAAAACACATCTGCATGGCGGAAAAGAAGGCTGGGATAGAAAGTTATGGGAAGCGGAGTCCTTCAGCGATGAAGATTCTTTTGGCGTAACATTTTCTATGATTAGTCCAGATGGAGAAGGTGGATATCCTGGTACGATTAGGTTTAAAGTGACTTATCTGGTCAATCCTCAAGGTGAACTGACATTAAAGTACCAAGGCACTACCGATAAAGTGACAATTTTAAACCCTACAAATCATTCCTATTTTAATTTGAGTGGGGATTTTTCAAAAAGTATTTTAGATCATGAGTTTCAAATCTCAGCTAATAATTTTCTCCCAATGGATGAAAATAGTATGCCTACAGGTGAGTTGAAAGATGTGAGGAATACTCCATTTGATTTTTTAGAAGGAAAAAAAATTGGGCAAGCAATAGATAGAGAAGTTGAACAAATTAAGTTTGGAAATGGGATAGATCATTCATTTGCCTTAGATTTTCAAGAAAATTGCGCGAAATTATATGATCCAATAAGTGGAAGATTGCTGGAATTATCTACTACTGAACCTGGGGTTCAAGTGTATACATCCAATTATTTGAATGGTAATATAAAAGGAAAAAATGATGTGGCTTATGGTCAACATTGTGCTATCTGCTTGGAAACACAGCACTTTCCCGACAGCATCAACCAACAAAGCTTTCCCTCTGTTATATTAAGGCAAGGAGAAATCTTCTCATCCAAAACTATTTTTAAATTTTCTACCCATTAAGCATTTAAATCCATGTTTCAATCTATCAAAAATACTTTCATAGATCTATTTGATCAAGAACCATTACTTGTTTATTCTCCTGGTCGGATTAATTTGATTGGTGAGCATACAGATTATAACGGGGGCTTTGTATTGCCTGCGGCTATTGATAAGAAAATGGTCGTTGCGATTGCAGAAAATGGCACCAACAAGGGAAGAATATATTCTGTTGATTTTGAGGATGAGTTTTCATTTGATTTAGAGTCATTTTCTCCAAAAAAGGGGCATTGGGCAACATACGTCATGGGTGTAGTCTCACAACTGCAACAAGCTGGCTATGATGTCAAAGGTTTTGATATGGTCTTTGGCGGAGATATTCCGGTAGGGGCTGGATTATCTTCTTCAGCTGCACTCGAATGCGCTGTTGGTTATGCTTTGTCTGAGTTGCTAGGGTTTGGGATTTCCAAGAAGTCACTCGTACATTATGCACAAAAAGCAGAGCATACATTTGCTGGAGTACAATGTGGGATTATGGATCAGTTCGCCTCTGTGATGGGTAAAAAAGACCATGCGATCCGTTTGGACTGTAGAACTTTGGATTTTGATTATTTTCCGATTGATTTGGGGAAATATAAAATCTTGCTAATTGATACCCAAGTAAAACATTCGCTGGCAGATAGCGCCTACAACAAGCGGAGGTTGGAGTGCGAAGAAGGTGTAAACGCCGCAAGAAAAATCCAAGCAGATGTACAAGATTTGAGGGACGTAAGTTTGGATTTGCTAGATCAACTCAATCTGAATGAGATAGTCTATAGAAGATGTCGATTTGTAGTGGAAGAAAACCAAAGAGTATTGGATTCTTGTGAGTTTCTTTCAAAAGGGGATTTGGATGGTTTTGGAAAAAAAGTGTATCAATCTCATGACGGTTTGAGTAAACTTTATGAAGTAAGTTGTGAAGAACTGGATTTTTTGGTCGATTTTACTAGAAAGGTTCCAGAAGTTTTGGGAAGCAGGATGATGGGTGGAGGTTTTGGTGGCTGTACGATAAATATTGTCCATGAAGATTACATAGCGCAGCTTCAAAAGGGAGTATCTGAAGCTTATGAGGAAAAATTCAATAAATTACCCAAGTTCTTTGTTGTGTCTCCTGAAGATGGCACAGGGTTGCTGTAATTACTATGGCTATCAATTTAGCTTGAAATTCAAAAGATTCATTCTTTGATCCAATTAAAATTAAAGAAAATTTATTATTTGATAAAAAAAGCTGTCTGGAATATCAATTTCGAGACAGCTTTTATATTTTTTTGATTTAATCAAAACAGTCGAAAACCGGCAGACAATACTAGCTGATTTTGCCTTTGATCAGTTTGGAATCCAGCTACGCTACTTGCGATTTTTCCAAGTGAGCTTTCGTATTTGGCATCTAAAATAAAGTTTCCAATATCTAGACCGATGCCTGCTTGATATCCAATAGTCGAACTTCTATAGTCGATATTTTGTGTGGAACCAATGGGGTCGTCGCCAAAAGACTGATCAAGTAAAATACTTGCAATAGGTCCTGCTTGGACTCTGAAAAAGCCTGCAAGTTTAAACCCAACCATCAAAGGAATATCTAGTCTGTTAAAATTGGTTTCTATCGTAGCATTGTTGTTTTCATCAAGAATAAAACCACCTGTACTTGTGTAGAGAAATTCTGGTTGAACAAAGATAGAAGCACCACCCATTCTCACAAAAGCTCCTACGTGGTAACCCAGTTTATCGTCCCCAGATTGGTACCCATCTCCATTCACTTTGATCGTAGATTGAGATACTCCAAACTTAGGTCCTATAGAGAAGTCTTGGGCTTGTAGGGTGTTTGTAAGGACGAATGCGAGCAAAAGTATAATGAGATTTTTCATGGGCGATTTTTCTTTGTTTGAACATTCTTCATCTAAGGTTGTAGAATGTTCATTTCGGTTATTATAACGTACTATTATATCACTATAGTTTATAAGGTTGAGATTCTTATTGTCTAATTTCCTGTGAAAATCTCATTGTTTGTATCAAAGGTGAGTTTAGTTTTTTGGGATTGATAAATTCTGATAGCAATTTGACCCAATTGGTTCTAATATCAATAAAAAATATTTAAAAAACATATGTTTATATTTAAAATTAAAGCGGGCACTCTGAAATTTCCAAAGTGCCCGCTTTAATTTAAATTTAAATTGAATTATCCGCCTTCTTGAGGTGTGCCAAATACACCAATCAAATCAAGTAATACCAATCCGATAACGATAGGGCAAACCCACTTGATAAAGAAAATCCAAGATTTTCTCAAAATGCCTTTGAATGCAGGAGAGCCTTCTGATAGTTCGTCTGCAAAGTCACTGATTTTTTTAGCCCAGCCTGTATACAAAGCAAGCATCATACAAATAACAACTACAGCGAATGTTCCAAATAAGAAATCCATGATGCCAAAAAATCCAATTTGAGTATTTCCTAAAAAGTTCAAAGTCATAGAATTGAAGAAATTTCCTTCAATTGAGGACAGGGCAGAAGGAACGGATAATGCCATTGCAGCAATACCAATAGTCCAAGCTGCTTTTTTTCTGCTCCATTTTTTTTCATCTATAAAATAAGAAACAGGCACCTCAAGCATCGAAATGCTCGACGTCAGCGCTGCTACCAACAATAGAAGGAAGAACATGGCTCCAATAAAGTTACCACCTGGCATGGCATCAAAAACCAATGGGAGGACTTCAAATACCAAAGCAGGTCCACCTGCAGGATCTTTTCCAGGTAATAATGCAAACAACGCAGGGAAAACCATCAAACCTCCCAATAAGGCTACCATGCTGTCCATACCAGCAATCCATCCAGAAGAAGCCACTATGTTGCTTTTACGTGGTAAGTAAGATCCAAATGTAATCATCAAACCCCATCCTACTGACATGGAAAAGAATGCTTGACCAAGTGCTTGAAGAATAACTTTTGTGGTGATTTTTGAAAAATCAGGATATAAATAATATTCAATCCCTGCACTAGCGCCTTCAAGAGTAACTGCTCTACCTGCTATAAATATGATAATTATAAAAAGAACTGGCATTAAGAATTTGGCGGCTTTTTCGATTCCTCCAGAAATACCACCCAATACTACCCCAATTGTCATCAAAATAAACACAAAACATAAAGGGATGACATACATTGGTGTGTCTTGAAACTCTTCGAAATCAATTGGTATGTTGATCAATTCGGTAAAAATATAGCCTATTGTCCAACCTGCAATCACAGAGTAATAACTCAATACACAGAAACAAACCAAAATACAAAGAACCCCTGCCAATTGCCAAAACTTGTTACCTCCAGTTTCTCTAATTGCACCGATTGGATTTTTTCCGGACTTTCGGCCCAGTGCTATTTCGTTTAATAACAAAGGAAGTCCGATTAACAAAACGCAGATGGCATACACAAAGACAAAAGCCCCTCCACCATTTTCACCTGTTAGATACGGGAATCTCCAAATGTTACCTAAACCTACAGCTGATCCTGCTGCTGCCATTATAAAACCTAGACTTGAGCCCCATTGACCTCTGCCTTCAGTGTCAGTATTAACTGCCATACCTTTCGAATAATTAGTTTTTGTTAGATTATTGAATTGTTAATAATTGGCTAATTTAAGTTGTTTTGCCAAAATACCAATTCCATCCATAAAACTTTTCGGGGAATACCCCAGGTCAGCTATTGCTTTTTCTATAATAAATCCTGTTTTCATCGGTCTTTCGGCATCTTGAGTAAACGAATGCGAATCTGTCTCTTTTATTTTTGTTTTGTCAAGTCCAAAATATGCTGCTGTTTGCATCGCCATTTCATACGGTGTCAGTACATCTTTACCAGAAATGTTATAAATCCCTACGGCTTGCTTTTGTGCAATTAGAAGACAACCATTGGCTAGGTCTTCAGCTAATGTAGGAGTTCTGATTTGGTCATTTACCAACTGAAGCGTTTCCCCTTTTTCCAAAGAATCTTTTACCCACAGAATAATATTTGATCGACTCATATCATTGGCAATACCATAGACCAATACAGTCCTGACTATTGACCATTTTATTGAAGATTTCTGAATAACGTTTTCGGCTTCCAATTTGGTCCAACCATAAAAATTAACAGGATTGGGGGTGGCATCTTCTCGGTAAGGACCATTTTCGCCATCAAAAATAAAATCAGTAGAAAGATGGATCAGATGCGCTTCATACTTTTCGCATGCTTCTACCAAATGTTTGACAGCTTCAATGTTGAGCTCTTTGCAAGCTTCTTTTTTACTTTCGCACTGATCTACATTTGTCATTGCGGCAGTATTAATGATATAATCCGGCTTCATTTTTCCGATTTCAGCCATTACCTGATCTCGATTTTGAATGTCCAAAGTCAACCAGTTTTGGATTTTCAAATCTTCCGGCAATCTACTTTCACCCAAGCCACTTGGTATAGCTTCAAAAACATTTTCTTCAATAATCTGTCGGACAAGTTTTTGACCAAGAAGCCCATTTGCCCCTGTAATCAATATTTTCATTTTACTTGGATTGTTCAAAGGCATATCCGAATTCTTTGGTGATTTTCTTTTTGTTCATTTGAGAAACACTCACTTTCATGTACACCGGTTCGATGGGTTTGTCAAGCGCAGCAGTTTTCTCTTGAGCGATAGCTTCCATTACTTCGATGCCTTTGATTATTTCTCCAAATACTGTGTATTCGTTGTCTAGATGAGGGGTGCCACCTTCTGATGTATAAGCTTCTATTTGTTGTGGTGTCATTTTCTTGTCAAGGCTTACGTTGTAAAACCCCTCAAGCTGCTCTTTAGTTTGTAGCATGATCATGTTTAATGAGTCAAACTCCTTTGCTTCATACAGCCTTAGATACTCTTTTCTCAGTTCCTTATTGCTTTCCAATCCAATAAATTGGTTGAATTTTTGCCCCAATTGACGCATATCAGTTACTAGTTCAGGTTTAGAATAAACTTTGCCATGAACTATATAAAACTGTGATCCGCTTGATGCTTTTTCAGGGTTGGCATTATCCCCTAATCGGGCAGCGGCTATCATTCCTTTTTTGTGAATGTGTTTTGGGTTAATCTCTGCTGGAACAGTGTACCATTCTTCCTGTGGTAATTTTTCTTTTCCAAATACATCTCCTCCCTGTATCATAAAGTTCTCAATTATTCTATGAAATTGAGTTGAATCAAACCGACCCCCTTCTGCAAGTTTAATGAAATTGTTTTTGTGTTTTGGGGTATCGTCAAATAATAAAGCGTACATGTCACCATGTCTAGTCTCTATCTTTACTAAATGATCTTTCTCTACTGAGCAGCTCAAAAGTCCTGAGATGCAAAGTAGTATGTTTAATACTCGGGTAATTTTCATTTGTTAAGTGTGGCTTTAATCTCTTTTAATATTCTATCACCTCCAGAATTCAAAACTTTCTCAGCGAGTAGCTTGCCAAGAATATCGGCTTCTTCCAAATCGCCAGCTACTTCATGTACTATTCTATCTTTACCATCAAGGCTGACAATGCCTCCTTTTAGTGAAAGGGAGTCATTAGTGTAAGTCGCCAGAGCAAAGACGGGGATGCTGCATCCTCCCTCTAGTACCCTCAAATAGGACCTTTCGGCAGTCAATCTGAACCCAGTTTCTTCATGGTGCGTGGCTTTTATTATTTTTGACTTGATTTCAGCATCTAACGAAGTAGAAGCTTCAATAGCCACGCTTCCTTGTCCCACAGCTGGTGTAAATTCATCCAAAGAAAGCTTGTGCCTGATCAAGTCATCATAGCCCATTCTGTGGGCGCCAGCATAAGCCAATAGAAGCGCATCGCATAGTCCAGATTCCATTTTTGAAATTCTTGTTTGCAAATTACCCCTAACTTCTACAGTTTGAATATGTGGATAATAATGTTTTAAAGTTGCAACTCTTCTTGTGGAGGAGGTTCCCAGTATCAATGGTTTATCACTGTTTTTGTAATCAATATTGGGGTTGTGGCTTAGGATAATGTCGTTGACTTCCTCCCTTTCGGTGAATGCGATGATTTCGAAACCCTCTGGGAGTGAAGATTGCATGTCTTTTGCGCTATGAACAGCAATATCTACTGCACCACTCGCAAGCTGATCTTCCAGTTCTTCGGTGAATACTCCCTTGCTTCCGATCTTGGCAATTGACACGTCAAGGATCTTGTCACCTTTGGTATCGATGATCACGATTTCACTTGAGAGTCCTTGAGCTTCCAATAAATCTGCAACATGGTAAGCTTGCCATAGAGCAAGTTTGCTCCCACGAGTGCCAATTTTAATATTTTGCATTATTCTTTGATTTTTCTTTTTGGAACTTTCTTGGATACAGACTCTTCTACAAACTTTATTATCTCTCCAGCAATATTGATTCCTGTGGCTTTTTCGATTCCTTCCAAACCAGGAGAGCTATTTACTTCAAGGATAAGAGGTCCTCTTGAAGACTGAAGCATATCTACTCCTGCTATGTCTAACCCCAAAGCTTTGGCCGCTCCAAGGGCTGCAGCTTTTTCTGCCCTAGAAAGTTTGATGATTGTAGCTTTCCCACCTCTATGAAGGTTGGATCGGAATTCACCTTCAGCTCCTTGACGTTTCATCGCTCCGACTACTTTGCCATTTACAATGAATGCTCGGATGTCTGCTCCTTTGGCTTCTTTGATGAACTCTTGTACAATAATTCGAGCCTTTAAGCCATGAAATGCTTCAATTACTGACTGGCCTGCTTTTTTGGTTTCGGCTAATACTACGCCAAGCCCTTGTGTACCTTCCAAAAGTTTGATGATCAAAGGAGCTCCACCGACATGCTCAATCAAGGTTTTTTCTCCTCCTTTAGAAAAATTGGTAAAAGCTGTTTTTGGCATTCCCAATCCTGCTTTTGATAGGATTTGAAGACTTCTCAGCTTATCTCGACTTCTTACAATAGCCTGAGATTCTACTGCCGAAAATGTGCCCATCAGTTCAAATTGACGGACGACAGCTGTACCGTAAAAAGTGACAGACGCTCCGATTCTTGGGATTATAGCGTCTACGCCCAAAACTTTCTCGCCCTTGTAAATGATAGATGGGCCTTCTTGTTCGATAATAATATCACATAGTGAATGATCTATAATCACTACTTCATGTCCTGCAGCCAAGATTGCTTCATGCAATCGCTTCGTAGAATACAATTGGGAATTTCTGGATAGTATTGCAATTTTCATTTTTTTGATTTTTGGGATAAATTAACTTGAGAAACATCTACTAAAAAACGTCCCTGAAGCATCTTTCTGCCTAAAAGTATGGGGTTTCTCATTTTAGATCGATCAGTAAGCGTGAATTCCGCTTCGAATTCTTCATCAAACATAATAACTTTTGTACTTACTTTATATCTTATTTCAGCTTGTCCAAAAGAATTTTTAACTTTTTTTTGCGTGTAGTCTTTAGTTTGATGGATAATGTCTTTGTATTTCTTGTTGTCTAACGCAAGTACCTTGTAACTCAATACCATCTCTCCATCGATCTCTCTTTCTTCCAAAAATGTGCAATGTATAGAGTTTGTGTAGGCACCTGTGTCAACCTTAGCTGGGATCATGTTTAATTTCCAGTTTGGTAAGGTAATTCTCTCCCTTCGTCCGATAGTTTTTTTCATGGTCATGCATTTGATTTTTTTCGCATAATTCTGGCCAGTTGAAATGATAAATCTGTGAAGAGGATCTTCGCACTTGCATTTCGCTCCAAGTGATAATGCGCTTGATTCATTCTTTTGTACATATTCGATATTTTTTCTTCATCTAGTACATGAAGTCCAAGATTTTCAATAAAACTTCTATCTTGTGGGACACTACGCATCAGTCCTGGGAGCTGGGATTTGCTCAAAATCACTTCTCTGAGTACATTCAATCCGCTGAGTAAGAGTGATTTTTGAGCTTCTTTGTCTTTTTGAGCAAAATCTTCAGCGAGACGCAAAATTTCTCCGATTTTTAATGTAAAGCATAATCTATACCAATCTCGTATCTGGGCGGTGTTTTCGTCTTGTACTTGATCTACCAATCTATAAGCCTCACGCATATTTCCATCTGCCAGTGGTGCTATTTGTTCTGCCGCTTCCTTCGAGCACATGCCTTCCAAAACTAGATGTTCTTTGATCTCTTCATCTGTAAAAGATCTGATCATCACCTTTTGGGTTCTGGATAGAATAGTGGTTAATAATTGCTCTGGTTGTGTGGTAAGCAAAAGGAATAGCGTTTTTTCGGGAGGTTCTTCCAAAACTTTTAATAGAGAGTTGGCAGCCTGCGTATTCATATATTCTGCTCCCCAGATCAACATGATTTTATAACCACCTTCAAATGATTTCAATGAAATGGTTTTTAGGATATTTCTAGCGGTTCCTCTTGAAATATTTAGCTGCTTTTTGTCTATGTTGTTATGGTATATCCAATCTGATATATTTCCATAACCTGTTGTCAATGCAAAGTTTCTAAAAGAAGCTATAAAATCAACTTTCTTCTTTTTGTCATCATCATCTTTCTCTTCTCCGGGAGCAGGTACTACAAAATTCATGTCTGGATGTATCAACTTTTCCATTTTGTGGCACGAAGGACATTGTCCACAAGCGTCTGATTCACTCGGGTTTTCGCAATGTAAGTAAGTGCAAAGTGCCAAGGACATTTGTAGGTTGGCGGATCCTTCTGGGCCATGAAACAATAAAGCATGTGCCAAGTGATTGTTTTGAACCGCTTGGATTATTCTTTCCTTTACTTCTGACAGTCCTGGAATGGATGAAAATAGCATATTTTTAGATTAAATAGTTTTGTCCCAAATTCGGTAATGCTTTGTCAATTCAAAAACCCTTTGAATTATTTCTTTTTCTGTTTCATCAAAATTCAGTCCTCTTCTGTTCATGACTGCTATGGCAACTTCTTCAAATTTTCTATATTGAAATGTTGTGAAACCTGCAGCTCCACCCCATGAAAATGAAGGGATAAAATTTCGTGGGTAGCCATCTCCAAATACATTTGCACCTACTCCAACTACAGTGCCTGTATTGAACATCGTATTGATTCCGGATTTGGAATGATCTCCCATCATCAAGCCGCAAAATTGCAAGCCTGTATTGGAAAAGCCTCCTTTGATATAATCCCAAACCTTAACCGAAGCATAGTTGTTTTTCAAATTAGAGGTATTTGTATCAGCTCCTAGATTGCACCATTCTCCCAAAACAGAATTTCCCATAAAGCCATCATGGCCTTTGTTGCTATATCCGAAAATAACGGAATTTGACACCTCACCACCTATCTTGGAATGTGGGCCAACAGTGATGTCTCCACGCATTTTGGCACCCATGTTTACAGTAGAGCTTTCGCATAATGCAAATGGTCCCCTGATCAATGCCCCTTCTTGGATTTCTGCGTTTTTCCCAATATAAATAGGTCCATTTTCAGCATTGAGGACAGCAGCTTTTATTTTTGCACCTTCCTCTATGAATATTTGGCTTTCATTGTAAAGAATTGTGTTGGGATCACTGATTCCAATTGACTTTCTTCCTGAGGTTATTAAGTTAAAGTCATTTTTGATTTCTTGGGCATTGAATTCAAATATGTTCCAAGTTTTTTGGATTAATGTAAAAGTCCCTTTGTATTCCACCTTGGATTTTTCCTTTGCGACATCATGATTGAATTCAGATGGAGTATCAGATTTTATTGCAAGCAAAGTCTGATTAAACCAGAGTGCTTGGTTTGGGTTAAGGGATAGGATGGCATCCCAAAGTTCTTGCGTTGGACATGCAGCGCCGTTGATCATTGTTGCACTTCCTTCTCTGTGACCAAATTTTTTGCTTAGATAATCTTGGGTGACAAAACCTGCCTTTTGGCCTGAGTATTTCTCCCATTTTTCACTGATTTTGAGTATCCCAACCCTGATGTCGGCAACTGGCCTTGTAAATGTAAATGGTAAAAGAGAACCGCGGATGGCGGCATCATCGAATAAAATAATATTGTCCATGCCACAAAAATAAAAAAGTCTCTCGGAAAACAATTTCCCAGAGACTTTTTAAACTCATATAAGAGTAATGAAGATTATTTCTTCGCGTATCTTCTGTTGAATTTCTCAACTCTACCAGCAGTATCCAATAGCATTTTCTTGCCAGTGTAGAAAGGGTGAGAGTTTGAGCTTACTTCAATCTTGAAAAGAGGATACTCTTTTCCATCTTCCCACTGAATAGTCTCAGAAGTCTCGATAGTAGATTTTGTTATGAACTTATACTCGCTTGAAGTGTCATAAAATACCACTTCTCTGTAGTTAGGATGAATATCTTTTCTCATTGTATTGTTATTTTTCTTAGATGCTTCTTTTCAAATAGAGCGCAAAGTTATTCTTTTTTGAAAAACCATCCAAATCAAATCATGTAATTTATTTCGAACTTTGCATGAAAATCTAAAATTATTGGTTTTTGATCTGTAAAAAAGGCTTAGGAGACCAATATTATTTAATGGCTTTTTATAGTTTTACAAAGTTAAGCTTTAAAACCACCTTATGAAAAAGTTTTTTTCACTGTCTTTCTTATCTATGCTAGTTATTGTGAGTGCCTTTGGACAGGGTGCTTACGCTCCTTTCAATAGAAATTACTATCATTTGATCGAAAGATATGAAATTCTAAAAGGGGAGATGAATCCAGTTTTTCATACTGGTGTCAAGCCTTACAGAAGGGATCATGTCGCTTCTTATTTAGGTGGTTATTTGACCGATTCCATTTTTTCAATAAATAGTGTTGATAACTTTAATCTAGACTACCTAAGAAATGATAACTGGGAATTTTCTTTGCCGGAAGCAGGAAATTCAACCAAGCCGTTTTTGGGGAAATTATACAGAAAGCAATCAGATTTCTTTCATTATAGGGATTCTGTTTTTGATGTTCATATCAATCCAGTTTTATACTTAGCAGGAGGTAGGGAGACAAATCAGGATGAGTTTAGGTTCAGAAATACTCGTGGGATTGAGCTCAGGGGTAGCATAGATAGAAAAATCGGTTTTTATACCTACCTCACCACCACCCAGATTGTATTCCCTTCATGGGTAGGTGCTTATGCCGAAAACAATGGAGCAGTGCCTGGGGAAGGTTTTTGGAAAGAGTATGGTGATGAGGGATATGGTTACTTTTCTGCGATGGGTCATCTTACTTTCAACATAAGTAAAAGCATAGAAGCTCAATTTGGGCATGATAGAAATTTTATTGGGGAAGGATATCGGTCCATGATTTTGTCGGATTTCTCAAACCCCTATGTTTTTTTTAAGTTGAATACGAAAATCTGGAAATTCAACCTAACTAATATATGGTCTCAGATGACTGCAGATGTGCTATACAACAGAGGCAGGCCTACAGATGGAAGATATCCCCAAAAATGGTTCTCGCACCATAGATTAGGGATCAATTTGGGAAAGAAATTGAATATTGGAGTTTTCGAATCTGTAATGGCTAACAGATTTGATTGGAATTATCTCAATCCAGTTATTTTTTACAGATGGGTGGAACATCAGCTTGGTACTCCTGACAAGGTAATGCTGGGATTTGATGGTAAATGGAATTTCACTCCTGGAATGCAGCTTTACGGTCAGTTTGCATTAGATGAATTTGTATTCAATGAGTTTTTTGGCATAGATGGGAAAAATTCAAGTAGAAATAAATATGCCATACAGGCAGGATATAAATATATCAATGCCTTCAAAATCTCCAATCTAGATCTTCAGCTGGAATTCAATCAAGCAAGACCATATACTTATCAAGAGAAATTTGAATATCAGGCTTTCAATAATTATAGAACACCATTGACACATCCAAGAGGTGCCAATTTCAGAGAGTTTATCGCAATTGTACGATATCAGCCGCTGCCGAGGTTGTCTTTAAATGCTACAGGTTTTTATCAACTTTTTGGAGCTGACCCAAGTGAAGACGTTAATTTCGGAGGTGATTTGCTCAAGAATAGACTTGTCACAAATACGGGACTTGGACTATTTGGGCATGTCATCGGGCAAGGAGTGGAAAACAGAGTGGCGATGGCGGCACTCAATGCAACATACATGCTTAAGCATAACCTCTTTCTCGATTTGAGTCACAGCTATCGAAGAAGAACAGCACAAAACCTTGATTCCCCTGAGTTCAATAACTTCACGCAATTAGGATTAAGGATGAACATTGTGGGACAGGATTTTAATTACTAGTTGTGTAGAATTCAAAATACTTGCAATAGGTCTTTACGTCTTCATAAAACGCTGTATGGTTGTAGGATTTCAGTTTTTTGAAATACTCCCTATAGCGTGTGTTTTTTATTTCGATTCGCTTCTTTTGTCTGTCTTGGTAATTCAAAGATGCCAAGTTGTTTAGGTCATCATCTTCTTGTGTACTGTAGAAAATCCCCTGCTCACACTTGGCAGCGGCAAAAAGAATATGGGCTTTCAATTCATCTTCTTTTGCGAGTTTCAATGCTTTATCAAAATACTCCAATGGCAGTTGGAAATCATCTGGAAACCATGTTTTAAATCCATAATTTTTAAAATATAGTGGATAGGATGGTTTTTGTACAACGTATTGCCCGCCCCAGCTTAGATAGTTGCTGTATTTACTGCCATTGCCATTAGAAGCATCAAATGCAAGTATATGGCGATAGTACCCAATAGTAGTTGTGTTGTAATAGAAATTACCTAACAAGTAATTGGCTTGAGCAGCTTTTTTACCTTTCTTTCTTGCTTCTTTTTCTAAACTGATCACAGCTTCTGAAAGCTCCCTTTTGTTCATCAGTGTCTTGATGAACGGGAAGTTTTCAAGATAGTCTACTTCTATTACTTTGTCTGCTTCACCGATCATGAGATCTTCGGGGCACTCAAAACACTCTATTCGATTGTATCCAAAAACACTGGCAGGTACATTAGAGTATCCGTCATAAAACACTTCATTAAGAAGATCTAATTGCTGAGTCGTGGTGTTGAAATCACCTTTGAATCTTGCATAATCTTCTGGAACTAAGTCAAATTGTTCTTTAGCATCATTAGCCTTTCCTTCACGGAGCAGCGTATTGCCTTTCACAAAAGCAATGTATACTGGTAAGTCAAAAGATTTATCTAAGACATATTTTCTGGTATCATAATCATAGTGTTTGGGTGTAATTGATGACATCAAATATTGCTCAAGTACATTTTTTTCTTCTTTATGATAAAATTCTTCTATCGCTTTTATGAGCTCTAAATCAGGGTTGTATTCCAAGTTTAAGATAGCATTCTGCAAAAGAAATGCTTTGGCATAGTCTTTTTGAAGAAGGTATCGGTTTGCTAGCACATCTATGATAAAATCATTGGTGGAGGGAGAATAGGATTCTCTTTCATTACCTTGAGAATTGCTGAATATATTGTATCGATTCACCAATATCTCTTCAAACTCAGGGCTGATCACAGGTTGTTCAGTTATGTGTAAAAGCATCTCAAGTTTGTCTTTTTGGGTTTTGTATTTAGCTTGTTTCACTAAGTCAAGTTGACCTTTGGAGGCATTGCTATTTTTTTGTATAAAGTAAATCCAAGCAGATGTAAGGTGCCAAAAATCAGCGTCTTCAACATCTTTGTTGTTCGATTGCTTTAAGGATGCTTCAAGCGTTTGGTCTAGAAATGTTTTGGATCGAGGGTTTGTGGTGAGAGGGATTCTCAGATCGCTTGCACTTTCCAAACAGTTTGGTTTGTCATATTGACAGTAATATTCTGTAGGGAAAAAGGAACGTTCCAATTGGTTGATGGCACGTGCCATAAGTACTTTCGCTTGAGGTGCGTTTGGGTCGTTTAGAATGATTTTGTCAAATGCGGCCAACGGGTTGTTGAAATCCTTAAATCCAAGCAATAAATACAGATCGTTTTTCTCTTGAATGCTTTTGGCAGAATTCAATAATTTCTCAAAATCCAAATCGGACGTAATCCGCATTGAGCTATAAGCTTGCGTTTTTTTGTTTTTGGTATGGGTAAAAAATTGGAAAAAATCATTCAAAGCCTGTACATGGTTTCCCAATCCACGTTCTGCCCCGCCTTTTTGATCCAAAGCGTAGTAGTACATAATAGGTCGATGATTTAGACTTTCTATGTGTGTGTCAAAATAAGTTATTGCTTCTGCAAATCGCAAATTGTAATGTGCAAAACGCACCAATTGATAGCCATATCGTAGCTTCAGATCTTTGTCAGTTTCGGCTTGCCAGCTACGTTCGAGAACATTGATGACTGTTTGGTATTCGAGTTCAGTTACATCTTTTTCAGGGCCATTACCCCAATAATTGTACCCTGTACTTTTTACAGCCATATAAGGCTCTAGGTATTTTGCATAAGCAATGTAGCGTAATGCTTGCTTGTGTTTTCTGATGAAAGATTCATCAATAAAATCAGGCATAGATGTACTGATTGTTTTTCCCTGAAGCAAAGAGTTGATGTCTTCACGTGAAGATTTGAACACTAGATAATGTGCGCTTTCATAAGGTATATCGAGATACTTTTGCCATTCCTCTATGTTTTCGTTCAATAAAGTAACTTCAGAAGGGTTTTGCTTTTCATTTTTTGAATAAAAGGCGCTTTCATATGTGAGAAGGAATGGTTCGTACTGAGTTTCGCCCATTGTTTCTTGCAAAAAGAGATTGTAATAGAAGTAATCTTCACCCCATCCTCCTGCGCAAAAGGAAACAGGTGCTTTGGGTGAAGTTGCTTCGGATAAATGGCTGAAAGCAAATAAAAGTGCAAACAAAAATATTTTTTTCATGATTAGATTTTTTTGATCAAATGCCAATTACTTTAAGTCATCAATAGAAAATCTCTCGATGAATACGCTGTCAAGATGATAATACACAATGTGATAAGGATGTTTGATTTTATTAGTTAGATAGTCTTTGGTATCTTTTAGTAATTCTGGAGTTATTGTTTCTACTTTAATCAAAAATCCTTTGTTCAACCATATTCCACGTAAAAACACATCTTCTTGTACCTCATAAGTATTAGCGTTCAATTTCAAATACTCAGGACTTTCCAAATGTTCATGACTAACGCCATTGATCAGCTTCTTTTTCCCTAGATGATTACTAATTATTCCCCAAGAGTATAAGGGCAAAGCAATGTCAAATTTTAGGGGGTATTCGTTGATTTTTTGCAAATAGTCTTTTAAAAGCTCAATATCTAATATAGAGTTTAAATCAGAATCATTTATTGGGTCTGATGTCGCATAAGCCATTAGGTACACTTTATCCACAGGAGGAACGCCGGTTGATTCCTTATACTTGACCTGATGAAGTCGCAATGTGCTGGAAACTTCCTTTTGGGAGACTGTTTTTAAGGTACTAAGAAATGAGAAAAAGGAATCTTTTGTACTTGAAGTCCAGTCGCAATCAATTTGAATTTCTTGGAATTGAGCTTGGCTATTGGTAGAAATCAGCTTGTTGATAAGAGACCAAACATCCTTAGCTAATTGTTGGTTTTCTACTTCAGTTAGACCTGAAAATACTCGGTTGGTTATAAATACCACAGGGATGTACTCCGCTTCAAGTGCATCTGTACGGAATGAATCTATAACGCCCTTCGGGTTTGGACTACTCCCTTCCTTGTCAACATCAAACAGTCTGACGTATAGTTTTGTGGAGTTGAGTGATCCAAAAGTTTCTTTTTCGGACTTTTCTATTTTGAACTCACTTTTCCAATAGTAAAAATCCACATCATGTGGCACAGGATCTTTGCAAGAAAAGAACACAGAAGCGAGAAAGAACAACAATATGAAATTGCGGATGATGTAATTGATCAAAATTTTCATCTATTAAAAACTTATCCAAAATTACACTTTATCCATATAGAATAGTAGTTATAGATAGATAAAATTACTTTTAATTAATAAACTAATGAAGAGGGTAAGACCTGTTAGAATTATTTTTGATATAAATACATTTGCCTTTTTCGAAATGAAGGCAAAATATAAATTGTAATCCTATCAGTTTTTTTTGACTAGATGGAATTTTCACAGATGGAAATTTATAAGAAATAGTCTTTTCATTCACTTGGATTTTTGTTGGAGAATACTGCTGTTGGAAATCAAGAAACGACAATACACCCAAAGAGTATGTAAAATTAATTAACTTGCGACCTTGAACCCCATTTGCTTACATGAATACTTATTTTAGAATACTTTCCTACGCCCGACCATTTAGGAGGTTTATACCCATTTATGTAGTATATACGCTCCTGGCAATCATTTTTGGACTTTTGAATTTCACATTGCTCAAGCCTCTTTTTGATGTTATTTTCGAGCAAAATGGGCCAGTCGATGTTTCAAAATACTTTGAAAAGCCAGAGTTTTCTTTAACCATAGATTACTTTTTGCATTTGTTCAATTACTATTTCCTTCAGGTATCTGAACAATATGGCAAATTTGGAACACTCGTTTATGTCTGTATCATTATTGTGATTTCAGTTTTTTTGGCTAATCTCTTTACATACTTGTCGGGAGTAGTTTTGGCGAAAGTCAGGGCAGAGGTGATCAAAAAAATGAGGATGGATATTTTTGAAAAAGTCACAAAAATGCATATTGGCTATTTTTCAAATGAGAGAAAGGGGGACTTGATGTCAAAGATGACAAATGACATTCAGGAAGTCGAGAATAGTGTAGTGCAGTCACTTAGAGTAGTGTTTAGAGAGCCGGCAACGATTATTTTATATTTTTCCGTATTGTTTTTTATGTCTGTCAAACTAACCCTCTTCACTATTTTGGTGATCCCAATATCAGGGGCAATTATTGGAGGGATTACAAAAAGGCTTAAGAAGAAAGCTATAGAAAGCCAAGAGTCTTTGGGGAGAATAGTCAATATTTTGGACGAGACGATAGGCGGGATGCGTGTAATCAAAGCTTTTGGTGCAAGAAAATACATTACAGATAAATTTGACCAAGAGACAGATTATTACTCTGATGTAAATGTGTCAATGGCAAAAAAGAACGAGCTTGCTTCCCCAATTTCCCAGTTTATGGGAGTTTCTGTGGTTGCGGCAATTTTGGTTTATGGAGGAGCGTTGGTTTTGAATAACAATTCAGACCTTAGTGCGAGTGATTTTATTACGTATATCATCATTTTCACACAAGTTTTGAATCCAGCCAAAGAAATTTCCAGAGCGGCCAGCGTTATCCAAAGGGGGTTGGCATCTGCAGAAAGGATTTTCAAAGTAGTTGACACCAAAAGTCAGATACAGAATGTCGCAAATCCGAAGGCAAACAACTCATTCGAAAAAGAAGTGTCATTCAAGAATGTTTTCTTTGGATATGAAAAAGTAGATGTACTTAAAGAGATTAATTTCAAGTTGCAGAAGGGGCAAACAATCGCTTTGGTAGGGCCTTCTGGAGGCGGTAAATCTACAATTGCAGACCTTGTCCCAAGATTTTATGATCCTACCAAAGGGAGCGTCACTATTGATGGAGTAGATTTGAAGGAAATCGAATTGACTAATTTGAGATCTTTGATGGGAATAGTCACACAAGAATCTATTTTGTTTAATGATACCGTATTTAATAACATTGCCTTTGGTTTAGAGGGAGTATCAGAGGAAAAAGTAATAGAAGCTGCGAAGATTGCCAATGCTCATGAGTTTATTGTTCATTTGGAAAAAGGTTACAACACTTCGATTGGAGAGAGAGGATCCAAACTATCCGGAGGTCAAAGGCAGAGATTAAGTATTGCCCGAGCAGTATTGAAAAACCCACCGATTTTGATACTGGATGAAGCTACATCAGCTTTGGATTCAGAATCGGAACTATTGGTACAGGAAGCATTGACAAAGCTTATGTCCAATAGGACAACTTTGGTGATAGCACATCGATTGAGCACTATTCAGCATGCAGATGAGATATTGGTAATTGAAAGAGGTGAAATTGTACAGAGAGGGACCCATCAAGCGTTGATGTCGGAAGAAGGTATTTACAAGAAACTTTCCACAATGCAGTCTGTTTAGTATATTTAAAGTCGGAATCTGAAAAATAAAGATATTTATGAAAAAATTCAATAACATCATGCAGTTGCTACTTGCACTGTTTTTCGCAATTAGTCTTATTTATTTCTTGGCCTTTGAAAGTACCAAAGGATTATTTGGAGTGACCGAACTACATTCTGGTACAGTTGTGACATTTTTATTGGTTGGTTTGATCCTTTTTTTAGCGACTTGGGGTACTTCATCCATGGTGATAAAAGGGGTTGAGAGAGCGTTGTCCAAAAAAGAGTTGGAGAAGAATGAGCTGAAAGCTAAGCTTTATGATCTTGAACAAGGCGTGAAATTGAGGGACTTGGAGAAAAAGATTGAGCAACCAGAAGAAGATAAGGAAAACTCAGGTATTAGGCCTAGGCAGAATTTTAAGTAAACCTTTGGTTGAATTGCATCTGTTTTTATTATATTAGGAAATCTTTTAGATTTCCTTTTTTGATGACATCATGTTTGAATTATGGTAGCAAAAACTTTTGGTAGTGCTGTTTCAGGTGTAGCTGCGAAGCTAATCACCATAGAAGTAAATGTTGGACAGGGTACAAACTTTTTCATGGTTGGTTTGCCAGATAGTGCTGTGAAAGAAAGTCAGCAGCGGGTAGAGTCAGCATTGAAATACTTTGGGTATAGGATGCCACGGCAAAAAGTTGTCATCAATTTGGCTCCAGCGGATATCCGAAAAGAAGGCTCATCTTATGATTTGCCTATTGCTTTGGGGATTTTGAAAGCCTCGGAGCAAGTGATCTTTCCAGAGCTTGATCAGTATGTGATTATGGGGGAGTTGGCTTTGGATGGAAAGTTAAGGCCTGTGAAAGGAGTTTTGCCAATAGCAATTGAAGCTAGAAAGCAAGGTTTCAAAGGATTTATTTTACCAAAGGAAAATGCTGCTGAAGCCTCTATAGTAAATAGTTTGGATATCATTGGGGTGGATTCCGTGGAAGAAGCCATCAAGTTTCTAGAAGGTGAATTGCCCATCGAGCCATTAGTGACTGACACGAGGGATATTTTTTATAATTCTCTGGAGCATTATGAGTTTGATTTTACAGATGTGCAAGGCCAGGAAAACATAAAAAGAGCAATGGAAATAGCAGCAGCAGGAGGGCACAATGTGATTATGATAGGTCCTCCCGGTGCTGGTAAAACCATGTTAGCTAAGCGTCTGCCTTCTATTTTACCACCGCTTTCATTGCAAGAGGCTTTGGAGACTACGAAGATACATTCTGTAGCAGGAAAACTAGGGAGAAATGCATCACTTATTTCCCAGAGGCCTTTTCGTTCGCCCCATCATACCATCTCTGATGTGGCATTGGTAGGCGGTGGAGGCAATCCACAACCAGGAGAAATTTCTCTTTCTCACAACGGTGTTTTGTTTTTGGATGAGTTGCCAGAATTCAAAAGGACAGTTTTAGAAGTTATGAGGCAGCCTTTGGAGGAGCGAAAAGTCACTATTTCAAGAGCTAAAGTTTCCGTGGATTATCCAGCAAACTTCATGTTGATAGCCAGTATGAATCCTTGCCCTTGTGGTTATTATAACCATCCCGAAAAAGAATGTGTGTGCGGCCCAGGTATCGTCCAAAGATATTTGAATAAGATAAGTGGACCTTTGCTTGATCGGATTGATTTGCATGTGGAGGTCACCCCAGTGAAATTTGACGAAATGACCTCTACAAGGAAAGCAGAATCAAGCAAATCTATCCGCGATCGGGTGATCAAAGGACGGGAACAACAAGTAATTCGTTTCGCCGAAAGTCCTGAAATTTTCTGTAACGCAATGATGCCTTCACACAAGGTTAAGGAGGTTTGTCAGATATCAGAAGCAGGCAAAGCATTGTTGAAGACAGCTATGGAACGTTTGGGGCTTTCTGCAAGGGCTTATGACAGGATATTGAAAGTAGCTAGGACAATCGCAGACTTGTCTCTAAGCGAGGATATAAAAGTGGAGCACTTAGCAGAAGCGATACAATATAGAAGTTTAGATAGAGAGGGCTGGGCAGGATAAGTGGTTCAAGTTGCATTTCATAATAAAAATTTCCTTTATTTTAACTTTACTTAATTAAAATTTTTATTTACAAGAAATACTATCGATATTTACTCGTATAAACGATAAAGTTAAAGTTGTTTCCATCACCTAGGAAATAAGGTTCCACCAGAATCTTAAAATTTCTTTTTTAAAGGCTGTCTTTTATAGGGCACAAAACAAACAGTACCAAAACGGCAAAACGGAAAATTGATTGAAAAACGGCTTTACGGCCGTTAAAGCGATATTTTTAAACGTTTTTAAACGGAACGGCTCACAAATCAAAACGTCCT
>NZ_JAKZGS010000015.1 GCF_022549695.1 Belliella calami
TGAGTACATTTATCACCGAGAATGTAGCAGGCAACGTGACTTTTGACGGGACTGATTTCTCTTATGTAAACGAGGATGGAGATGTGGAAACGATCAACCTATCCGAGATCGTAAAAGCCAATGAGACAGTAACACTACTTTTGGATACATCCAATGGTACATATACCTACTACAACGAAGAGAGCATAGATGTAGATGGCAATCCGATCGCACCTGGAGTATTGATAGATATCCCTTCGGCAGTGATCAGCGAATTTGAGACGATCATCCAAGATGGAGACGTCAGAGAGCTATTGAGTACATTCATCACTGAGAATGTAGCGGGGAACGTGACTTTTGACGGGACTGATTTCTCTTATGTAAACGAGGATGGAGATGTGGAAACGATCAACCTATCCGAGATCGTAAAAGCCAATGAGACAGTAACACTACTTTTGGATACGTCCAATGGTACATATACCTACTACAACGAAGAGAGCATAGATGTAGATGGCAATCCGATCGCACCTGGAGTATTGATAGATATCCCTTCGGCAGTGATCAGCGAGTTTGAGACGATCATTCAAGATGGAGACGTCAGAGAGCTATTGAGTACATTTATCACCGAGAATGTAGCAGGCAACGTGACTTTTGACGGGACTGATTTCTCTTATGTAAACGAGGATGGAGATGTGGAAACGATCAACCTATCCGAGATCGTAAAAGCCAATGAGACAGTAACACTACTTTTGGATACGGCCAATGGTACATATACCTACTACAACGAAGAGAGCATAGATGTGGATGGCAATCCGATCGCACCTGGAGTATTGATAGATATCCCTTCGGCAGTGATCAGCGAGTTTGAGACGATCATTCAAGATGGAGACGTCAGAGAGCTATTGAGTACCTTTATCACCGAGAATGTAGCAGGCAACGTGACTTTTGACGGGACTGATTTCTCTTATGTAAACGAGGATGGAGATGTGGAAACGATCAACCTATCCGAGATCGTAAAAGCCAATGAGACAGTAACACTACTTTTGGATACGTCCAATGGAACATATACCTACTACAACGAAGAGAGCATAGATGTGGATGGCAATCCGATCGCACCTGGAGTATTGATAGATATTCCTTCGGCAGTGATCAGCGAGTTTGAGACGATCATCCAAGATGGAGACGTCAGAGAGCTATTGAGTACCTTTATCACCGAGAATGTATCAGGCAACGTGACTTTTGACGGGACTGATTTCTCTTATGTAAACGAGGATGGAGATGTGGAAACGATCAACCTATCCGAGATCGTAAAAGCCAATGAGACAGTAACGCTTTTGATAGACAACAACGATGGTACTTATTCTTATTTTAATGAGGATAATATTGATGCAGATGGTAATCCTGTAGGTATCGGTGCTATCATAGATGTACCGCAGACGGTTATTAGTAATATTGAGGATATTCTAAATTTTACTTCACCAGAAATTGTTGACTTCGTTATCAATAATGTACTTACCGATGCTACAGTGATCCAAAACCTCACGCAATTGATAGAGAGTTTGGATGTTTATGTGACAGGTTTTGAAGTTGATGGGGCTAATTTGGTGATTAGTTTAAACGATGGAGAAACACTAGAAGTGCCTATTTCTGATATTAATACTGACAATCAAGAGTTGACATTAGTAGGTAATACTTTGACTTTAGAAGATGGGGGAACAGTTGATTTATCATCATATTTAGATAATACAGATAATCAAACAATTTTGGATTTTTCGCTAAATCCTGTAACAAATATACTTACTTTATCAATCGAGGGCGGTAATTCTGTCAATGTTGATTTGTCTTCCTTATCAGCAGATTTAGAGGCGGATAATGGTTTGTCAATAGACCCTGACGGAAAAGTTGTTTTAGGTGGAGAATTAACAGGGCCTACAACAATTGGATTTGGTGGATTTCCATTGACTTTACAGACCGGTACAAATCCTCTTTATATGACAGATTTATTTTATCCTTTGAATGTAGGTAAAACTTTTTCAGAAACCGAAATCATGGTGATTTCATCAGATGATGATATGGTTTTGAAAATTGAAATTGATAGTGTGATGATAGAACCTTGGAATGCTCAAGGAACAACAGACAAAGCAAGATCCAATTCTCAAGATATTTATCAAAGTGGTAGTGTGGCAATAGGGACAGATCAGATTCCTGATTTGATAGTTGGTGTTGATGACCTTACTTCTACTGTAAAATTACATGTGGATGGCAATATCAGTACAACTGGTAGTCTTTACACCACCAACTCAGTCTATGCTGATTACGTTTTTGAAAAATACTTCAAAGGGCATTCGTCTATCAAGCTAGACTATAATTTCAAATCTTTGGCGTATGTAAAGGAATTTATCAAGAGACACAATCACCTTCCTGGAGTGACAAGTATCGCTGACTTGGGTAGATCTGGGCATGGTTATACTTTTGACATGACAGCTTTGTCAATTCAACAATTGGAAAAGATAGAAGAGCTCTTCCTACATACCATAGAGCAACAAGATCAGATTGAAGTGCAGCAACAACAAATCTCAGAACAACAATCAGAGATAGAAGCACTGAAAGCTAGATTGGAAAAAATAGAAAAAATGCTGAGCAATCAGTAATCAACCTTTCGGGTGATGAATTACTTTTTGTCTATTAAGTACCCCTCCCGAATGGGAGGGGTTTCATTCCAAAAAATTAAAAAATGAGAGGATTATACATATTTATATTTGCAATTTGGATGAGCATTTTCACCAGTAGGGAGGTGTTTGCTCAAACTGCTCCAGGTGGCGTTTCAGGAATGACAGCTTGGTACAAAGGTGATTTAGGTCTTGCTGATACCTTTTGGGAAGATCAATCAGTCAATGATTATCACCTCGAGCGACTTCAATCTCCCAGTTCATCATCATCGATTAATTTCAACCCAGTAGCTTCTTTCGAAGGAGTGACAGCACATCAGTTTAATAACCTAAGCCCAAAATTACTTTGGCCAGTAGGAAACAATTCGGCTACTACCTACTATTACATAGCTAAAAATCATGTTGAAATTGCCAATAGGGCTGTTTTTGGGATTGGTGTTTCTAATGATTCAAATGGGTTTCATAGTGGTCAGCAAGCTACATCAGGTTTTATTGCTAGTAGGGGCGTAGTGACTTTTGCAAATAACCAAGGAAGTGCAATTGTAATTTCTCCACCTAACTGGGATGTTACTGAGTCTAATCAAGGGTTGAATATGGTGAGAACAGGGTTTGATGGCGGAGGGGCTACAGGTAGGAATTATATCGCAGCTCAAGGTGGTGGAGAGTTTACGAATAGCCAAGATGTCAACCCAAATTATGCCAATAATGCGCCATTTAGAATTGGATCTTCTGGAGCAAACTCAGCCTTCTGGAATGGAGACATAGCTGAGGTGATAGTCTATGAAGGCAAACATGATTTGGTAACTGTCAATAGGGTAGAATCTTATTTAGCATTGAAATATGGAATTACGAAAGTTGGAGACTATGTTGACGCCAATGATAATGTTTTCTTCAATTCTAGTGTATTCAACAACAATATTGCAGGAATCGGAAGGGATGATGAGTCAGGCTTACACCAAAAGCAATCAATGTCCCAAAATGCTGGAAGGCAAATCCTGATAGGAAATGGCAATAGTTTGTCTGAATCTAATTCATCCAATACCAATGAGTTTGTAGATGGTCAGTTTTTAGTGTGGGGGGATAATGGTCTCAAAACACAGCTTGAGGTACCTCTAGCACATATAGGATCTGGAGGTGTAATCAATAATCATTTTTCTGCCATATGGCAAGTCCAAAATACAAATACTGTTGGCGCTGTGACAATAGCTTGGCCAGTAGGAATTAATAACCTTCATTTAATACGTTCTTCTGATGCCAATTTTGATTCTAGCGACGATTTCGTTTCTATGGACAACATAGTCACAATCAATGGTGTTGAATACAATACAGCAGTAGTCAACTTCAATGATGGCGATTTTTTTACCCTCGCTGGGTTTGCAAATTCACCAGGAGGTGTAGCCTTAGGTTTAGGAAGATGGTATCGAGCTGATATTGGCATTGATTTAGATGGAGATAGAATCAATTCTTTGATAGACCAAGTAGATCAAAGCATCATCATCAATCAACCCACTTTGAATAGAAGACCCACCTATTTGACTGGTGAAAACGGGATTAACTTCAATCCTTCTATGGCTTTTGTTAGAAACCCCCATGCAGGGTTGAATAGCTTGGAAGGAGGTATAGCACCTGGTACAAATGGCATCACGACATTTGCCGTGGCTTTACCAAATGTTTCGCCTGTTTTGCAAAGAAATTATATTTTTGGGATGACAGATGTTTCACAGGTAAATAACCTCCCGACTGTTAATGAGAAGTCTTTTGCTGTAGGTAACGTTGGTAGTAATTCAAGTAATCCCTCGATTGGTAAATTTAGAAACTTGACTGTTTATTCCAGTAATGGCACGTTTGAAGCAGGTATGCCTAGCATCATCAAGTCTGGTTCTAGGCCTGCACCTGATAATATATCTTTCTTTATTTCACAAAATGGAGGGCCTTCTGTTTTTGGTAATGGTGATGTGGCGATGAATTACAGTGACAAGGGGTTTGGGATTGCGAGTGGAGGAGATAACCATCAAGACAATAATGTGTATGGATGGAATGGTCAGATTATGGAAGTCATCTTGTATGAAGGAGAATTGTCTCCTCAAGCACAGCGAAGGGTGGAGTCTTATTTGGCAATCAAGTATGGAATTACTTTAGAAAATACAAATGATTATTTGAGTGCCAGTGAGTCAGTGATTTGGGATGCAACAGCAAATAGTACTTACTATAATAATGTATTCGGTATAGCCAAGAGTGAAGCTTCTTCGTTTGACCAGAAGCAATCTCGAAGTATCAATCCAAGTCAACAATTGGTTATTAGCACAACTGGATTGGCAAATTCAAATGAGTTGAATGTAGTCTCACTTTCTGACGATCAGTCTTTGATGGTGGGTGATAATGGACTGTCTCAAAGTGGTATTGTCGAATTTTTGATTACAAATCTACCGAATGGATCTGAGTTAAATTTCCGTTTTGAATCTATTTGGAAAGTTCAAAACACCAATGATGTGGGTACAGTCACAGTCGCTTGGCCTGCTGTACTGGGGAATCTTCACTTGGTTGTCAGCGATGATGAAGTGTTTACAGATCAAGATGAATTTTACGAGATGAATAATATTGTCAACCTGAACGGGATTGACCATGCAACTGCAACTGTAACCCTAAATGATGGGGCTTATTTTACCTTGGCGGGGTTCAATTTTGGGCCAGGTGGAGTTAATGCTGGTCTTGGTGCTTGGCATCGTGCAGATGCGTTTGTCTATACAGATGAAGGAAGTAACTTGGCAAGTTCAGGTCAGTCAATTCAACAATGGGGTGAATTCAACAGCTCAGGGATCGATTTTAGTCAACCCACAGCAGCCCGAAGACCAATTTACACACCTGATGTAATGCTTAATTTTAACCCAACAGTAAGATTTACCCGTACTTCAGTACAATGGATGTCCTATACATTTCCTACTTCTACCATCAAGACAGAAGGAACTTTATACTTTGCCGCAAAAGATAATACCAATGGATATGGCGCCGGAATATTAGGATTTGATCCTTCTATGGACTTCCCTGGATGGCATAGAATGGTAAATAATAATTATTTGATTTTTAACAATAATTTCACAACCCAACTGGCAAACCCAATTGATATAACGATACCAAATTTGCTAGGATCTACTTGGAGAAATGGTGCAGGTAGCACGGCAGGTAACTTGCTATTCAATACACGTTATAATGGTTTCTTTGAATCGTTTAATACGGTAAATAATATAACAGTAAGCACAAATCATTACAGAATTGGTCAAGATACCAACTACGGTGCTTACAACGGAAACATTGGCGAATCCATCTATTATAGCAGAGAGCTAGATACAGAAGAGCAAAATAGGGTAGACAGTTATTTGGCGATTAAGTATGGTTCTACTTTGAGGTCAGGAGATTTTAATACAGGAACATTTGATTATGTTTCTTCCACTGGCAATATTGTTTGGGAAGGAAGCTCTAACCCCGACTTCCATAATAATGTTTTCGGTTTAGGAAGAGATGATAGCTCTGTTTTATCCCAAAATGTATCTTCTTCAGAAAATCCAGTTTCAGAGGCTAAATTGATAGTAGCAACATCTAGGGATTTTGGATCAAGCAATACAGATCCAACACGAGTTGAATTTGAGGAAAACAGCACGTTTATAATGTTTGGAGACAATAATTTGACAGGTGAAACAGAAGCAGATATAGATCCTTGTACTGGCCTTCCTTTGGATATCCCTATTTCTAGGACAAATAAAATATGGAGGGTAGAAACAAATGGGAATCCAGAACCAATTTGGTTGCAAATTGATCTTAATGATTTTGATTTTAATTCTGATATTGAAATTTGGGTGGCAGATGACGAAAATTTCACAAATAACCTCGTCAAACTGCCAGCAGCGTCATATGAAGGAGGGATTGCTACATTTAATTTCTTGTTTACAGAAGGTGTAAAGTACATGAGTTTTGCGGGTGTTATAGCCCCAAGTAATTGTGATGTCTGTACGGGTGGTTCATTCACATTCAAAACGGGAAGAAGCTGGGATACAAGTGCTGAAAGGATATCAAACGTGATGGATCCTGAAACGATAGGTACCACTAATCAAGGTGATTTGATAGTAAACATGGAGGCAAATTTCCCTGCTGGTATTGAATATGCACCAAATGCTTACCCACGTCCTTATGGCCGTTGGTTTTTGTCTAGAAGGAGAGATAATCAAGATTTGGAAGCAATTCATAGTATTGTTTTGAATCAGACGGTTGCAGGTGCAAGTTTCCAAATTTCCAACATAAATACATATTTGGAAAATGCAAATAAGTTTACTGTCATAGGATATGATTGTGATGGCAATGTAGTCCTTCCAAAAATCACACATGCAACAAACCCAACAGCAGCCACAACTTATGAAATTATGGGGAATCAGGTTGTTGGTACCAAACAATATCGAGGGCTTACATTCTTGCACTCTACAGCCAATGTAAGATTCAATAGAGCAATTGAAAGAATTGATGTTGTTTTTGAAGTAGATAGAGTAAATGCACTTCAAACGCTTAGATCCTTGGATATTGGAGACATTTCCTTCGAATGTGCTTTAGCACTTCCACCAACGGTAGATAACATTTCTATTGTTCAGGATTTCACTCAGAGTGAAGATGTACCTAGTTGTATTGAAACTACCATGAGAATGCGTTTTGTCAATAGTAACTGTGATACCAAAATAATCAATGTATCACAAACTCTTCCTAACGGACTTGAATTCGTTTCAGATACTTACAATGACGCTGAGTTCTCTGCACCAACACCATTTACATTTGATCCTAATAATTTTGTGATCAATGGTTTAGAATTGCCTTCTGGAACCACATTCCTATATATAAATGTGAGATCCACTGATGGGATATCAGCTGTTTATAATACGTCAAGTAATTTTACAGTTGAGGAATCAGGAAATTCCTATAGTAGTATTAATCCAGCTGGGGGAGAATTCAGTCAAGTTGGTTTTGAGGCAAATTCTGCTACTGTACCAAATGTTGAATTACTTTATGAAGTAAATGAAGCTTGCTTGGAAATTGGAGATCAAGTCATCTACACCCTCAATTTTAACAATCAAGACACGGAGATCACAGGAGCTAATTTAAGAGTGTATTATGATGTTGGTCAAAGTATAGCATCAATTGATTTCAACAATGGAGTTAGTGGAGTATTAGGATTTGACCCTATCGGAGAAGCTTATATCGAAATTGAGGACCTTACAATCCCAACAGGACAAAGCTCAATAGATGTTCTCATAGATATAACAAATCAAATATTTAATACAGAAAATTTTGTTTCTAGTATATTTGAATTGGTTGTACAACCTGATAACCCATGTTCAGAAGAAGCCCCATTGGTTTCTAATGAAATTTTGTTGACTAATTGTGGATTTTGTACTCAACCAGGTTCTACCGATCCAGCCACTGAATTTACACAGAGAGGTATTTCAGACAGGGAAGGTTTCGAAGGGTGGCCTCAAGGCGTTCCAAATGGGTTTTTAGCAATTGAATCTGAAAATCAAGGGTTTGTAATTACTAGGGTGCAAAATGTTAATGACGTACCTGAACCTGTAGAAGGAATGTTGGTCTATGAGATCGATGACGAATGCATCAAATTGTATAATGGAACAACTTGGAATTGTATCCAAAGAAGTTGTAATAATTAGTATTGAAAGCCTTTCCAAATTATGCCTATTTGGAAAGGCTTTTAATTCTAAAATAAAATTAATTGCCTTGAAATAAGATATTTAAAATGTAAAAAATGGATAACATAAAGACTATATTATTGATTTGCATAAACTTATGCATAGCAACAAGTTTTGCAATCGCACAAACAGCCATCGAAAAGCAGACAGTTGATGGAGGTGAGGGTACATTGTTGGATTTTGCTGCAGGTACGACCAAGGGAATTGTCATACCCGCAGTAGAATCTTTGCCTTCCACTCCCTCAAATGGTACTTTTCTCTTTGATAAAAATGATCAAATAGTGAAAGTATATGCCAATGGAGTTTGGCTCAACCTTTCTGATGAAGGGGATGGAAGTGCGCTCTTGCCTTACTCAGGTCCTTCAAATGGTAAAAAGACAGTAATAGGATCCAGAACCTCTGATGCAAATGGAGTATTGGTGCTAGAATCACCTGACAAAGCCATGATCCTTCCAAAAATAGCCTCTCCACACTTGAATGTGCCGAGTCCTTACCCAGGCATGATGTGTTATGATACGGATGCAAAAGCTTTGGCCGTTTTTGATGGAGCGGTTTGGAATTATTGGAAATAGAAATATTTTTATCGAAAATCATATCTATGATCTCTCAGTAATCATGGCCCTTGGGTGTGGTTCCCCGTGGTATTTGCCGTGGTTACTGAATTTTTAGATTTTAGAATGGGTTTTTCAGAATTTTTATAGCGAATTTTTTCTCTAAACAATTCTAATTTTATTTTTTTGTTGGTAAGATTAAAAATGGTTCATAAAACCATATGTAAATAGCATTCGATTTATTATAATTGTATTGTTTATTTGATAAAATTATTACTTAGTTTTTGTTTTGGGAAAGAGTTCGAATATTTATTTAGTTTTGACTGTTTTGTGTAGTTTTCTGACTTCTCGGCCATGTATAGCCGATCAGTATACAAAAAGTCAAATTGACAGTATGCTCAATATCGTCAGGTCAGATTATTCTTTTGAAGAGAATTACAATACTTACCTTCAACTGTATGAAAATTCTGAAAAAATAGGTTATGAAGGAGGCATGTTTAGGACCTTATTAAACATAAGTGAACTTTACATGGAAAAAAGTCAATATGAAAAAGCGCTTGAATTTTTGGGGAGAATAGAAGATATCCCATTGAGCTCAGAAAACTCCTACTTTTCTAAAATCAAATCTTACCAGGTCAAGGCTTTTGCTTTCGTTAAACTGGGTTTTTTTGATGAGGCATTCAATTCCTTGGAAAAAGCTGAAGAATTGGCGAAAAACCTTAAGGGCGATTTAAAACATCATAATGTTGGTAGAATTCATCACATAAGAGGTGGGTTGTACTTTGAAATGGAATACCCTGCAGATTCGTCTATAAACTCAATTAAAAGAGCTATAACAGAATATGAAAAATTGAGTGATAAAACATTGAAAGAAAGGACTTTGATTGAGCAGTATATCAACCTCTGTGGAAATTATGCTGAAATTGAAAAGTATGATTCTGCAATTTACTATGCCCACAAAGCAAAAGCTATAGAAAGTATCAATAAAGCTGCTGAACTTTATGTTGATATGAACTTAGGGTCTGTATATTATAAAACACAACAATTCGACAGTGCGATCTACTATTACCAGAATTCTAAGGATTTGTCAATTTTAATTGGTGATTTGGTCGCTCAGCAGCATATATATGAGACTCTTTTTAAGATCTATGATGATCTTGACGATACAGAGAATTATAAGATTTATAACAAGTCCTATTTAGCCGTTACGGATAGTTTGAATAAAATAAGTAAGTCTGGTGTAAATAGGGCTTCTGAGTCCATAAAAAAGGAAATAACAACAGCTTTTAATCAAGAAAAATGGAAATTGAAGGCAGTTATCGGATTGGTGATCTTCTTGGGATTGATCATACTTTTCTTTACAATTAAGTATTTTATAAAATTTTATAAGGTCAGAAAAGAAAAAAACATTTTGGAAGATGAAGTGGTACAAAAAGACATTGAGATTTCGGAAGTTCGTTATCAAGCAAATCAGGATGCAATAAAAGAACTTGTTGATCTCGTGAAAAATAACGATCCTGCCTTTATTGCAAGATTTAAAGAAGTTTATAATGAGTGGTATTCAAAAATTAATGATATGGAGCCCACATTGACTACGGAAGAGCTCCGATTTGCCGCCATGTTATTTATGCATTTCAATACCAAGGATATTGCTAGATTTACTTTTGTACAAGCTAAGACAATTCAGATGAAGAAATATAGGTTGAGAAAAAAACTTAACATAGATTCAAATGTTGAAATATCAGATTGGCTAAATAACATTTAAAGTTTTCATTAAATAAATATCCGCTACGTTATATCTTAGGTAATTTGATAATTCATATGTCGGGGGCTCTAGTCAATTTTATGTGCATCTGGGCTGAAGACTACAGATAATAGGTAACAATTCAAATCTTTCACCTGAAGAGATATTGTTTGGCTACGTCCAATAGGGCGTAGTCATTTTTCAATGTTTTCTTAAGTGCTATTTTTCATTTAGCCATTCAAAATCATGTCTTTATTATAATGGGAGCATCAGTTGATTTTGCTAGGCAACACTAGTTTCTAACCTTTATTCGTAATACATGATAGGTTCTAGGGCTATCTGATTTCCTTCACCGAAAATCAGGCAAGACCACAGCCTGCATCATTGCTATTGACTGTTGAAAGTTGAATAGTTTATGTTGGTTATTTTTGTCAACTTGAAAGATAACAAGGGGGTCGTTTTTTGATTTTCTCCATCTCTTTTTTGTTTTTAATTTATAATGAAATTCTGTTTTTATTTTCCATTTGGAAATTTGTAATCCATCATATTTTTCTTCTGATTAGCTAATTTTCATAAAATTTAAAAATTTTTTATTTATCCAAAAAAATAGCAACACTACCATTTTTTTTGACTTTGTAATGTTGAATTAGGGTGGCTTTTTACTGTAATTTTCACTCTGTAGTACTTTTGTAGAACCTAGTTATTTCGCTTTTTGACCATTTAAGCACTTATTTGAGAAAGTTTTTATTAGTAGAAAATAATTGGTTAGGGAATTTTAAACAAAATTAATATGGAAAACTACTACAATAGTAATTTGAATGTGAGATCTATTTCAAACCCAATGGTGGGAATTGAAAAAGAAAGAGTAAGTGTTGATAGCAACAATTTTTTTCAGTTCAATGCTGGAAAGCACGATTGGTTAAAGTCATTTGTTGGCTCGGGTTTCAGTGATTTGTTTATCGTTGAATTTGCAAAGAAGTATCCAAAATTTGTCGCAAAACTTGAAGAGATGATACCTGAAATGAACTCCATGGATTTGAAGACTTGCTTTTTCATTAGACTTGACTTGAGTACCAAAGAAATAGCTGTTTTGACTAAAAGTTCTGTCAGGTCTGTGGAATCAAGAAAATACAGGTTAAGGAAAAAGCTAAATCTATCATCAGCAGTAAATCTCAATTTATTCCTGATTAGACTGACGAAAGAATAACGCTCAGTCGGTCTCAATTATCAGTTGATGTTACTATTAAATATTGATTTGATTGTTTGGGTTTAAAAGAAGGTGCTTTTGGATTTAAGATTTAGTTCAATCCAGAAGATTATTTGCTTTATGTTTTTTAAAATTTTATTAGCAGTTGTTTAATTATTGAGTATGAATAAGATAAGTTACATTATTTTGGATGATGACAAAGAAAGGATAAAAAGGATTAAATCGGCATTATCAGGGAGGAATTTCAATTGTATATGGTCAAGTTCTTCTATTATAAGATTTCAAACCAAAATACAAGTTTTGAAAGTTGAACCAGATGTGTTTTTTGTTGGAAATGTAAAGGATCTGGATTTAGTGTTTAGGACCATACATAGTAGTTACAAGAATAAAGGGATCGTAAGGGTCAGCAATAAGATGCAAGATATAGAAATGTTGTCTTCAGCATCTTTAGAACATAGTAATGTTAGCTTCCTAATGTTCCAGTAACCATTATAAGAAAATAGAGAGGTTAAATCATGTGAATTTTATTTCGCGAAAGGTAAAAGGTTGGTTGGAATTGAAAAAAAATTCTATTTGATGGATTTGAAAATACGTGCTTTTTTGCTTTATGTCTTGATATTCGTCGGACATTCAGCAAATGGATTTAGTGAGAGACAAGCGTACATTTTGGATTCAGTAAGTGAGTTTAAAAAGGGTGGTAATTATATATCTGCAATAGAGTGGCTGAATCAGCTATTAGCCTCCAATACCATTGATGGAAAAGATACCAATATTGAAATTCTGGTGAAAATTCAACTTCTTGGATTGTTGATAGATTTGGAAAGGTATGATCAGGCTGTGGAAATGTTTCACGAAATTGAGGAGGGTTTTATCACAAAAGCAGATTCGTTTCTGAAGATTCTTTATTATCAAGAAGCCTCAAAATTGTATAGCCAAATCGGAATGACTGAATTGGCACTGACTTATAATATAAAAGCTATCCAAATATCAATTGAAAGTCGTTCTGAAACTGACCAAAATGTTCTAATAGGTGATTTATACGCTTTAAGAGCCACTTTATGCAATAAGATTAATGACATTACTTTAGCCTTGCACTTTAGTTACAAAGCTATTTCTTATAGAAAGGCTACACTTGAGATCCCTGTCCTTTTGGATTATTATCAAACTATTCAGAATGATATGGATTCGACTTCACTTTATTTGTCCTTGTTGGATCAAACATTGGAAGATCCAAGTTGTCAGGTTGATATCAAATATCAATTGAATTTGGCAGCTGGCAAGTATTGGCTTGTAGAATCAGATTTTGTGAAAGCTGTTGCATATCTTGAGTCTGCATTGATTTTTGCTGAAGTGATGCAAAAATCTGAATTGAAAACAGATGTGCTTCAAATTCTACTGTCATATTACAAGCAAGTAGGGGATAATGAGAAGATGAGTTTGTGTTTATCGGAAATTTTAAACCTTAAAAGCAAAGCCGATTTTGATTTGAGTCAAAATCGGCTTTCTAAAATTCTTTTTTCAGATACGCTGAAAGATAAAAGTATAAATATTGGAGGATTTCAAAGTTATAACCTATGGATTGGGTTTTTGATTATTTTAATTGTTTTTCTGTTTTTACTAGCCATAATAGCTAAAAGTAGACTTCATAAAAACATTTCAAACCTTGAGTACAAAAAGCTGGAGGATGAGAAAGAAATCCTTGAAAAGAAAGTTTTGGATGCACATAATGACATACTGGAATCAGCTAAATCAAATGATCCTGCTTTTTTGGCAAAGTTCAAAGAAGTCCATGTAGAATTTTGGAAAGCTTTGGAGGGTCTGGATGCAAACCTCTCCATCGAAGAATTGAAATTATGTGCTTTTATCCGTTTGAAGTTTACAACTAAGGAGATTTCTAGTTTTACTTATGTACAAGTAAAAACAGTGCAGATGAAAAAGTATAGACTTCGAAAGAAACTTGGTTTAACAACGGCGGAAGATTTAGGGACTTGGATTGATCAACTGGTGGATGGGAAGGATAATTAATCCAAATACCATAAAAAATATGAATATCCGCAATTTTGCCAGAAAGAAAATTAATAAGGCTAGATCATGCGGATAATCGTCAATAGTGGGCAGTCAACAGTCAACAGATTGGATATATCTCCTTTTAGGTATATTTATAATGGTTTGTGGCAAGAAAGCGTATATACATATAGAAAAAACCAAAAATGCTGTAGGATAAGTTTGTCACGTAAACAAATTGTATTTGTATTCGTTTTTTGATACGTAGCCATTTAATAGAATATTTGATGAATGACTTGAAGTGCAGTTGACTTTTTGCGACAATTGTCTGCCATGAGTGTATGCGATTTTTGATTCCTATCCTTGTCCACCTTACAACATTATTGTTACGCAACGGGCTCACAAGCTTTTGACGAGAATCCACATCATTTAAAGGTACTTTTTTCTAACGTGCATCATTAAGGGTACTCAAATAATGTTATACTCATCGGATATCTTTACAAGTCCGTATATTTGACAATGCAAAAGCGTCTCGCTATTTTATTTCTGTTTTTGTTTGGAAGTGTTTCTTTTTCTGAGGCAAATCAAGATTCTATAGCTAACAAAAAGCCTGTAGTTTCCGTTTTGCCGCTCGTATATTATACTCCAGAGACCTCGTGGTCATTTGGTGCAGGGGCAGTAGCAAATTTCAAAATTGGTGATCAACATGAAGACACCTTTGAAAGCCAAGTGGCCTTGGGCGGTGCATATACACTGTTTAATCAGTTTTTGGCATATGGAAGTTGGAGAATATTCACAGAGGAAAATAAAAATCTTTTCGCTGGTGAAATAGGATGGTATCGTTATGTCTATTTTTTTTATGGAATAGGTGCCACTGTACAAGACTCTGATCGAGAGCAATTTGATGCAACTTTTCCGAGATTAAAGTTTGATTACCTTCGTAAGGTTCAATCAAATCTTTACCTTGGTTTTCGATATCATTATGATGATTTTGAGATTACTTCTGTGAAAGCTAGTGGACTTTTGGACAGTGGAGATATCTTAGGTTCCAATGGTGGGAGATTGAGTGGAATTGGACCGATTATTTATTTTGATTCGAGAGATAGTCAGTTATATCCTAGTAGAGGTGTATTAGTTGAATCAAGTTTCCAAACTTTCCATAAATCTATTGGAAGTCAATACAATTTCAGTAAAATGTTAATAGATTTTAGAAGTGTCCATAGCATCACAGAGAAGTCAGTCTTGGTTTGGAATGCTTATTCAGAATTGATGTTTGGAGATATGCCCTTTTTCGGTCTTCCAATGGTAGGAGGCAATAGATTATTGAGAGGTTTGTTCGAAGGGAAGTTTAGGGATAGTAATCTGGCTTTGGCCCAAGCAGAATATAGATGGAAGTTTCTGCCGAGATGGGGAGCGGTAGGATTTGCTGGGGTTGGGAATGTTTTTTCAAGAAATAATAGTTTCCAATTTAACCAAAGCAAATTTACTTATGGTCTAGGAGGTAGATTTCAGTTGAGTAAAAAGGAAAAATTGAATTTAAGGCTTGATTTTGCGACTTCTCCGAGTGAAGATTTCCAAATTTATTTTACTTTTGGAGAAGCTTTTTGAGAAACATTTATTTGAATTCTTCTCGCTCTTTAGTTCTGATATATAGGTCCTCTACCTTCTTTCTCGCCCAGTCTGTTTTTCTTAAAAATTTCAAGCTGGAATTCATTGATGGATTATTATTGAAACTCCTAATATTGATCTTGGCACCAAGACTATTCCATCCATACTCCTTTACCAAGTATTCAAGCATGTCGATGAGCCTCACACCATGGAGCGGATTGTTTATTTGTTTCGACTCTTCTTTGTTATTTTGTTCCATTCGCCAAATTTAAGCCTTATTTTTTCTTCAGCCGTTAAATTCCTTCGAAAAGCTCAAAACTCTCTAAATATTCCGGAATGATTGAATTCCAACCCAGTTCTTCATTCAATTTTTGGCTCAAGGCTTTTCTTGCTTCATCCTCTCCATGAATCAAAAAAGTCATTTTCGGTTTTGAAACAAAACCTTGTGCCCAATCAATGAATTCCTCCTGATCCGCATGTGCTGATAGTCCTTCAACATAACAAATGGACGCTTTTACAGGAATATTTAATCCATACATTCTCAAATGATCTTCACCATTTAGCAGTCTTCTTCCTCGAGTTCCTTTTGCCTGATAGCCTACGAAAATAATTGAGTCCTGTTCGTTTGGCAATCGGTTATATAAGTGATGCATAACCCTTCCCCCTGTAGCCATTCCACTTGCAGATATTATTATTGCATCTCCTCTGAGTGCATTTAGGGACATTGATGCTTCTTGAGATTGGTAATAATGTAGATTTTTATTTGTAAATGGGTTGCAGCCTTCTTCTTCAAGCAGAGGCTTTAATCTGTGATAGCTGCCATAAGTTTTGTATAGGTTGGTAACATCTATCGCCATCGGGCTATCTACATAGATTGGGATATTTGGTATTTTTCCTTTCTGTTGTAGGCTGTGGAGGTAGTTCAAAATCAGCTGCGTTCTTCCTACCGCAAATGCAGGTATTACTGCGACTCCACCTTTTCGGTATGCCTCCCTTATTGCCAAACCCAACTCATCTTCAGGTTTTCTTGCACGTAGCCAAACAATAGAATGCCGGATGAACGATTTGTAGTTTTGTTGACAGTTAACTGTTGTCTGCCGACGAGTATTTTATTTTTACATCTATTCTAATCTTTTTTCATAAAATAGGCTGCATTAAAATTTGCCCTTGATATAGAATCAGCTTCACTTTTCTTATGCTCAGATCGGCATGTGAGACACAAAAGACCATCTGAGTTAAATACCCAATGATTTTTACTATTTACATCTCGGATTTTATAGCCATTTTTTGTCAAAGTGTTTCGGATTATTGGCAAGGTAGATTTATCCATGACAAAAACTTGATCATAAGGAATTTCGAGAATCAAATCCAATTCTTGCACTCTGAATTTTTCCAAAGTATTCATCTCAATAGACCTATTGATTGTTAAGATACTGTCTTGCAGGTTGAATGTGTAAGGTATTGATTTAGCATTATTTAATGCATCTTCTTTTGTTCTACCTCTTGCTTGGAACTTCTGGATCAATTCTGGTTTTCCAGTATCCTTTCCATTGATTTCTAATGTGACTTGCTGTCTGAAAGAGGAATTTAGATTGCTGTTTGAAGCATTTATTACTAAAATACGATTGTCCATATCGAATTCATTTACCTGCGTATGGGTTGCGTTCACTTTGAATTGGGACACTACCTTAGGAATCTGGAACACACATATTCCAATACTCAAAAGCCAAATACCGAATGTGATCAATCCTGTCCGTGAATCAAGAATGTTTCTTCTTATCCAAACACTGATTGCAAGAATTATCAAAACTAAACCAGGAATTAGAATTGCTACTGAAGAAGCTACAGCTAACCAAACTGGTACTATTTCAGTAAGCCAATCTGTGGGGATTTGTTGGCGTTCGAAGTAATACAAATCAGCAAAAGGAATCAAATTAAAATATGCAGCCAATGCAGTAATAGGTGTGATCGTAATGGCCAAACCAATTATAAAGATTACTAAGCCAAAAAATACTCGAATGATTGTCAGCAATACAATACCTAATGGACCCAATGCCGCACCAATTCCGTTAATAATCATTCCCAAAACCCTGAATGGTGCGATCAAAATCTTCTTTCCAGCACTTTCTTCTTTATTGAGGTTTGGACTCATGTTTTCCTTGATTGTCAATTCAATATTGTCAAGGGTAATGGCACCACCTTTCATTTGGATTCTTTCCGTTATGGATTTGGCAGCAGGGGTAATGATCCAAAGAATAAGGTATATGACCAATCCAGAACCACCGGCAAATATTAAGGCTATGAAAATCAGTCTTGCCCATAAAACCTCAATTCCAAAGTATGCAGCCAATCCACTCGCTACACCCCCGAGTGTCCTATCGTCTGGGTTTCTGTAGAGTTTTTTGACATTCTTGTCTTCGGGATCGTCAAATGATACCGGCAAAATTATCCATAAAACGATATATGCAATCAAAGCAAATATTCCTATTGAGAAACTGAAACTTGCATTCCAAGGCATCCAATTGAAGCCTCCAAGCTTCAAGTTCCCACTAAATAGGAGCAAAATCGCTATCAATCTCGTCCAAAGCGGATCGATGGAGAAATAATTGGCAAAACCAGCACATACCCCACCTAGGATTTTGCTTTTTTCCATCCTCGTGATCTTTTTGTAGCCTTTACTTGCATTTTCTCCAGGAGGTGTTATATACTTATAGAAGTCATTTTCAGGTTCAGAATTTTCCTCCTTTTCAATAGTTTTTTCCTCAGCTTCTTCCAAAGCTTTAAAATCAGCTATCGTCCCCATTTTTTCAATCAAATTTTCAACATCTTTGGCAGTGATTACCTGTTTGTTGTTTTTGAGATTGCTCAAGAAAATCTCCGCTATTCGATTTTCAATATCAGAGATGATCTCCTGATTGTCTTCGTAGTGGGAAAAGTGCTTGTTGATAGCATCTAGGTATTTTTTTAAGGTTGCAAAGCCATCCTCTTCAATATGAAAAAGGATACCGCTGATATTGATACTTATTGTCTTTTTCATGTTTTAGCGCTTTGAAGTTATTAACAGAGTCGATTTTACCAATGATTCCCATGTTTGGTCAAGGGTTAGTAGAAAATCTTTTCCTTCATCAGTGATGGAATAGTATTTTCTGGGAGGGCCAGACTCAGATTCTACCCATTTATAGGATACAAGGGAAGCAGTTTTTAGTCTATTTAAGAGCGGATAAAGTGTCCCTTCGACCACGATCATTTTGGCTTCAGTCAGTTCATCAATCATGTCCGATGCATATACCTCACCGCGGGAGATTATATGCAAAATGCAAAATTCCAAAAGGCCTTTTCGCATTTGGATTTGTGTATTTGAAGCATTCATAAATTCTCTAATTTAGATTTTTTTTCAATGGCAAATTCAATGGATTTGATACCTCCATCCATTCACCCATGCCAAGAATGAAAGAAAAATTATACCAAAGTTAAATAAGCTACCTTGTTATACCAGTTTCTAGGCAGTCTGTGAATTTGATTTTTGGAAAAAATAAAAAAAATATTCTCTATTTTGATTTTAAAGCACTTTTTGAAAAAATAGTGGTCAAGTGTTTTTTTTTGAAGGTAAGTTGCAACTTCAATCATAGCAAATTGGGATGCTATCGAATCGTACATTTTTATGTGCGGAATCGTACATGTTTTTAATCTATAATGAACTTTAATTTTATTGGAATTACGCAAAAACTGTTGTTTTTATTTTTACTTTGCGTTTCTGATTTCTACAGGTTTATGAGGGGTTTTAAATATATTATGGTCTTACTGCTTGTCTTTAGCTTTGCCAAAGTCAAGGCTCAGTCCATTGTTCCCAAATACTCCAACGAATTTATGAATATCGGAATAGGTGCAAGGGCTTTGTCCATGGGAGGGGCTCAGGTATCTTCTGTGAGAGATGTGACTGCAGCTTATTGGAATCCGGCTGGCTTGATAGGAGTGAAGCATGAGTATGAATTTTCATTGATGCATGCCGAATATTTCGCCGGTATAGCCAAATTTGATTATGCTGGATTTACGACAAATATTGAGGAAGATAATCAGATTGCCATTTCCTTGATTCGATTTGGAGTGGATGATATTCCGGATACTAGATTTTTATATGATGCAAACGGCGCTTTGAACTATAATAATATTCAGTTTTTCAATGCTGCTGATTATGCATTGCTTTTGTCTTTTGCCAGAGATGTAAGTGATGTTTTCAAAGTAGGCGTCAATACCAAAATAATCCATAGAAATGTTGGGAAATTTGCTCACGCTTGGGGTTTTGGTTTAGACTTGGGAGGAATAGTTTTATTGGATCAATGGAAGGTCGGGGTCATGCTAAGGGACGTAACTTCTACTTTCAATGCCTGGTCTCACAATGCTGAAATGGTGAGGGATATCTATGCACAAACAGACAACGAAGTCCCCGTAAATTCTATTGAATTGACTTTGCCAAGGGCAATTTTCAGTGTTTCCAGAGATTTTGAGATGAATGATGATATTCGATTTCAAGGAGTTTTTGATTTGGATTTCACCTTTGATGGAAGAAGGAATACCATTTTTGCTACCAATTTGGTGAGTGTCGATCCACGATTGGGTTTGGAAGCTGCTTACAGGAATTTGGTGTTTTTGAGAGCAGGAGGGAGTAGTGTCCAAAGAATCAAAGATTTTGACAATTCAACTTTCTTTGCATGGAAGCCAAGTTTTGGTCTTGGTGTTTATCTGAATGAAAAATTCCAAATTGACTATGCATTGTCAGATATAGGAGGTGTTTCACAGACTCCATATTCCCATGTATTCAGTGTTAAGGTGAGTTTGAATGAACTTGATGAAAAATTCCGACTCAATAAAGGCTGGGATAATAGATAACTATGAAGGTCAAAATTCTACATATCATAATTTTGTTTTCTTGTCTTTCTGGCGCTTATGCTCAGAACAATTGGATAAATCACAACAACACCTACCATAGGATTTATACAGCTCAGGATGGTATTCACAGAATTACCTTTACGACGCTTTCTGCTTCTGGCATCAATGTCAATGGTCTCGATCCTAGAGATATCAGGATGTACCATAGGGGAGAGGAAGTGGCGATTCATGTGCAAGGCGAGAACAATGGGAGGTTTGACCAAAATGATTTTGTGGAGTTTTATGGAAAAAGAAATGATGGGACATTAGATGCCAAATTCTTTAATGATCCTTCTCATGTGGGAAATACGATGTTCAATACCCACAATGATTCCACAGCTTTTTTCTTTACTGTCACACCAGGAGTGAGAGGAAAGAGGATGAACTCTAGGCAAACTTCAGATGGATCTCTTCAGAAGATTTCCAATTATGAAACAGAAGTTATTGAGATTTTTTCTGATCAATATAATTTGGGGCCGACATACTTCCCAAGTTCTAGACTTTCGGAGTTTGAAGAAGGGCAAGGATGGATGTCAGCACCTATTGTAAAAGGGACTCCCAGAAATATCACCTTCAATGGTCTCGGTCAGGTAAGTGCTGGACTAAGTGCAAAATTGGAAATCGGACTCACAGGAAGGTCTGAATCTCCACATTTGACTCTTGTAAGGGTAGGGGTAAATGAAGCTAGTCTAAGAAATACTGGGAGTTTTGAATTTGAAAATTATGAAGCAATTCATGTGGAAGTACCTGTGTTGGGAACTGACTTTAATTCAGATGGAAGCATCACAATACAATTTCAATCCAATGCACCTACAAATCCAGACAATGTTTCTTTGGCTTATGTAAGGTTGGTTTATTCAAAAAATGTGGCTGATAGGGACCTTTCAAAGGAATTAGTGATTGTTCCATCAGGAGAAAGTGAATTGGAAATCAGTAGTGTGGTTTCTGAATATATTGCCCATGAAATTTCAGATCCTGTGAATCCTGTAAGAATTCCAATTAGTAGAATAGGAAATCAAATCAGACTGCAGGCAGGAATTGCTGAGACTGCAAGTAAAATCTTGCTTGAGAATCAGTTGAATATCGTAGAGGTCAATGTGATGCGTCCAGTTAGATTTAGAAATTTACTAGATCAAGCTGCTGATTTTATTATCGTCACAAATCGTGCTTTGAGAAGACCTACAGCTAGTTATGGTGATCCAGTCACTGCTTATGCAGCCCATAGGGCATCACCTTCAGGAGGTTCATATGATACTTTGGTCGTCAATGTAGATGAATTGTATGATCAATTTTCTTTTGGAGAAAAAACACCATTAGCCATACATGAATTTCTCAGGGCTTATTATCCTTTGCACAAACCTGATTTTCTGTTTTTGGTTGGAAGATCAACAGGGATTTTTAGTACTGCCAGAGAGAATTCAGTGAGTTATTTTTATCGTAACAGGCCGTCTATTTTTCAGTTTCAAGACATGGTTCCTCCTGCAGGGTATCCATATGCAGATAGTAATTTTTCTATTGGTTTGGATCCTACAAACCCATTAGTATCTGCTGTCGCAGTTGGTAGAATTCCTGCAAGGACTCCCCAACAGGTTGCTGATTATCTTGAAAAAGCCAAAGAAAAGGATGCCTTGGGCGTATCCGAACCTTGGCAAAAGGAAATCATCCATCTCAGTGGTGGAGTTTCAGCTTTTGAGTTGGAGCGTTATTTCAATTTCTTGAATGGATTCAAAAACATTGCTGAGGGACCTTTTCTTGGAGGAAATGTAAAAACCTATAGAAAAAGGTCGAATTCTACAGTTGAATTGATAGATATTTCTGGTGATGTGAATAGGGGAGCAAGCTTGATTACTTTCTTTGGGCATGGAGCACCCACAGTTTTGGATATTGAAATAGGCTTTGCTTCTGATCCTACCATGGCATACAATAATCAAGGTAAATACCCGATGTTGTTACTGAATGGTTGTGATGCAGGCAATGCTTTTGGCAATGCTTTCACATTTGGCGAAGATTGGGTGCTAACTCCTAGAAAGGGAAGTACAAATTTTATGGCGCATGCCAATATTGGAGTCGATATATATTTGAGGAGATACAGTGAATCATTTTATGCTAAGGCATTTTCTGATTCTTCAATGATTCACCAACCTATAGGAATTGTCAGGAGAGAGGTTGAAAAATTGTTCTATGAAAGATTTGGGACTTCAGAAGTCAATAGAGCACATGTGGAGCAGCTGATCATGCTGGGAGATCCAGCTACTCGAATGTTTCCGGCAAATAGACCAGATTATGCTTTAAATTCTGAAGAAGTTACACTTGGGAGTTTTGATGGAGAGCCATTCAATGCACTTTCAGATTCATTGCAGCTTACTGTAGTCCTCAGGAATCTGGGCAGGGTTGATTTTGATTCTATTGACTTTAGGGTTTCCAGAAGACTTCCTGATGGAACAAATATCCAATATGAACCGATCATGCTTGCACCTATTGATCGAAGGGATACAATCTATTTTACCATCCCAAATTCAGCTGTTCAGGCATTTGGGGATAACCTTTTTACTATTGAAGTAAATAGATCAAGAACAGCAGAAGAATTGACTTATGCCAATAATTCCATCACAACAACACAGTTTATACCATTGAGTGGGACTTTGAATGTACTTCCATTTGATTTTGGTATTGTGAATAACAGAAATGTATCATTAATCACGCAAATTCCCGGAAGTTCGGTAGAAGACAGGACATTGATAATACAAATAGACACGGCTGCCGATTTCACTTCTGCACGTAGGAGAGAGCGAAGGGTGACTACATCCACATTGTTTAATTGGGAATTGGATCTTTTTGAAAATATTGCCAGTACAGATTCGATGACTTTCTACTGGAGATCCAAATACCTCAATCCGAGGGTCGGGGAAAGTGATGAATGGGTAAATTCTAGTTTCTCTTATATTCAAAATGGTCCAGATGGATGGACTCAGCGTGTATTGCCTCAGTTGGAGAAAAACAGTCTGGAGAATCTAGAGGTAGATCCAACCAAAAGAGAGTGGAAATATGAAGATACAAAATTGGATTTTGGAGTCTTTACATTTGGGGTTGACGCAGATAGTTTGACATTCAGAAATACCCAGTTCTATTTGGGAGGAATTCCCCAAATTATCGATAATGTCAACAATGCAAATACACGGCTTTGTCCCAACGGATCACTTGGATTGGTGGCCTTCGAACAAAGATCCTTGACGCCTTATTTGGTGATTCCGATCCCAGGTTTTGATATTTTGGATGGGAGGAGTTGCGGAAGAGTGCCTCAAGTGATCCAAAGTATCAGAAACTCATGGCTTTCTGACCCTAATCAGAATATTTTGATAGATTATATTGATGGACTTCCAGAAGGTGACTACGTTACCATTTTCTCCGTTGGAAGTGTGAACTATGAGCAGTGGAGAGATGTGATTTTCGCCAAGCTGAGGGAAGTCGGTGCAAATGAAGCCACTTTGAGAAATCTCAAGAATGGAGAACCTTATATCTTGCATGGTAGAAAAGGAATGCGTCCAGGTGAAGCAATAGAAATAGTGGGTTCCAAGGATTTGGAAGTGGAGCCTAATCAGCAAATCATCGAATTTGAATCAGAAGTCACGGGATATTTTACATCAGGAAGTATAATTACACCAAGGATTGGTCCTTCTTCTGAGTGGAAAAGATATTTCAATGATGTCAAATCAAGAGATTGGATAAATGATGAATTGACAAATTTCGACATCATTGGGATAATGGAAAATGGTGGGGAAAGTGTTCTTTTTTCCAATGTCAGGGAAGGAGAGATTGATTTGAATAGCATCAATCCAGTCCAATTTCCATATTTGCGCTTGAGGTTTGCGATGGATGATGCAGAGTCGACCGCTCCGGCACAACTCAATAAGTGGCAAGTGAACTATACTGGAGTGCCAGAAGGGGTTTTGGTTTACAAGGGTCGAGAAAGTAAGATTACGCTTCAGGAAGGTGAAGACACCAATTTGAAATTTGAGTTTTTGAATGTTTCAAAATATGATTACTTGGATTCTATCACGGTTCAATGGACTTTCAACAATACTTCCCAAAGAAAAATCGAGAAATTTGATATGAAAATCCCGGCAATCAAGGCTGGTGAGAGTTTTGAATTTGATCTTGATTTCGAATCCATCGGCCATGGAGGGAATATCAATGTCGAAGTGTTTGCCAACCCTAGAATCATCATGGAGCAGACATTTAGGAACAATGTGGTTGACTTGATAGACCACATCAATGTGATCCCTGACAATACCAATGCTATATTGGATGTGAGTTTTGATGGCACCTACATCATGGATGGGGATATTGTCTCACCAACAGTTTTGATCAATACTTTACTGAAAAATGAAAAGACACTTCTGCTCAAAAAAGACACTTTGGGGTTGGAACTGTTTCTCAAGAAGCAATGTGAAGGATGTCAATTTGAAAGAAAGAATTTCTCCAGCCCAAAAATCTCATGGTCACCTGCTACTGAGAATAGTAGTTTCAGAATTGAGTTGCAACCTGGGCCATTAGAAGATGGAATTTACACTTTCAGGGTGACTACAGATGAGTTGGGAGTTGATAAGCCATATGAGGTGAGTTTTGAGGTAGTCAATGAATCGACGATCACCAACTTCTATCCCTATCCAAATCCTTTCAGTACAAGTACGCGATTTGTATTTACAGTGACGGGCTCGGAAGTGCCTGATCAGATCAAAATCCAGATCATGACTGTCACTGGAAGAGTGGTAAGGGAAATTTTGCAAGATGAATTGGGACCGATTAGGATCGGAAATAATATTACTGATTTTGCCTGGGATGGAAGGGATGAGTTTGGAGATCAATTGGCAAATGGAGTATATATCTACAGAGTTCTTGTAAGGAAAGAGGGACAATTTGTAGAACCTAGGGCAACGGCAGGAGATAAGGGATTCAAGCAGGGGTATGGAAAAATGTATCTTTTGAGGTGATTAAGGAATAGAAAAGGCAGAAAGAATTAGTTTAAAATATTTTGAACTTAAAGAAAACAGAAGATGAAAAAGAATTGGAAATATACTCATTAGACCAAATCAAAGATGAATTTATAGCTCAAATTTATCTTTTCCATTTCTTTGAAAAAACCTCCAAATCCCCCAGCCACTAAAAACCAGCAAAGCGATAAAAATCCAACCTTTTCCACTTATTCCGTCTTGCTCAATGGCACTGTAAATATCAGAGGCAATAGTTCCAGTGAAGAATACCAGCATTGTTCTTGGTAGCATTCCAAAAAGCCCAAAAATTTTCAGTTTTTTCCACCCACTTTTGAGCAGCGCAAACAATAAATTGGATAAGGCAAATGGAATAACCGGACTCAATCGCACGAAGAATATAAGTTCCCCTACTTTTTTTTCCTTTTGTCGAATTAAATCTCTGGCTTTGGGGTATTTGTCCAAGATCAAATCCAAACTGTCTTTTCCAAGTTTTTTTCCCCATAAATATCCAAGCAATGTGGCCAAAGAATATCCGACAATCACCCACAAAAATGCTTGCCACCCAAATAGAAACCCCGATAATCCCGCAAAAAGGGTAGTGGGCATCAATGCCAACCCCATCAAAAGCATTCCTACAAAAACATACATCAAGATATCAAGTACATTCGAAAAATCAATTTGCTCAAGAAATTGACTGTTTTGGACTGTAAGAGGTACTAAAACCAAGCTGCAAACTGATGGGATAATACTTACCCACAAGAGCGCTATAGCCACTGCTGGATTATTCTTTCCGATTAATCTTATATCCTTGAAAAAGCCTGCCTTTTTTTCCATCTTTGGGCAAAGTTAATCCAAATTATAGCTTTTACAGGTGGCTTTTTTCTGAAAAGCAAATTATATAGCATGTTTTGGAATTCTTCTGCTAGAATCTTGTTGAAGTATTAATTTGATCTAGAAATTAAAAATAGAATTAAATATGAAATTTGGTACCAAAGCAATACATGCTGGCGTAGAGCCGGATCCATCTACAGGAGCCATAATGACTCCGATTTATCAGACTTCAACTTATGTGCAACGCTCTCCTGGCGATCATAAGGGATATGAATACTCAAGAACTCATAATCCTACCAGAACTGCCTTGCAAAACAATCTTGCAGCGTTGGAAAATGGCAAACATGGTTTGTGTTTTTCTTCTGGCCTTGGGGCGATAGATGCCATTATCAAAATGCTCAATCCAGGTGATGAAGTGATCAGTACAAATGACCTTTATGGAGGTTCGTACCGGATTTTCACTAAAGTGTTTGAAAGATATGGAATCAAATTCCACTTTGTGAACATGGACGATCCTGCTTCGATCAGCAACTACATCAATGAAAATACAAAACTTATCTGGGCAGAAACTCCCACCAATCCAATGATGAATATCATTGACATTGAGGCAATAGGTGAAGTAGCCAAGAAGCATCAAATCCTTTTTGCTGTTGACAATACTTTTGCTACACCATTCTTACAGAATCCATTGGATTTGGGAGCAGATATCGTCATGCATTCTGTTACAAAATATTTGGGTGGACACTCTGATGTAGTGATGGGAGCAATTATCGTGAACGACGATGAGCTTGCTGATAAGTTGGCATTTATCCAAAATGCATGTGGTGCGACTCCAGGTCCACAGGATTGCTTTTTGGTGCTAAGAGGGATCAAAACCCTCCATATCAGAATGGAAAGGCATTGCCAAAATGGAAAAACGATCGCGGCTTATTTGAAAAACCACCCCAAAGTCGATAAAGTTTATTGGCCAGGATTCGAAGACCATCCAAATCACGATATCGCCAAAAAGCAGATGAGAGATTTTGGTGGAATGATCTCGTTTACCTTGTTGGGTAACAAAGTAGAGGATGCAAGAAAAGTTCTTGAAAACTTACATTATTTTGCTTTGGCAGAATCTCTAGGGGGTGTAGAATCTCTTTGTGGACACCCTGCATCTATGACCCATGCAAGTATCCCAAAAGAAGAGAGAGAAAAGGTTGGTTTGGTAGATTCTTTGATTCGGTTAAGCGTAGGGATTGAAGATTCCGAAGATCTAAAAGAGGATCTGAAGAAGGCTTTGGAAATGATTTAATTATCATGATATAGGAATTGAAAATTTCAAATCTCCGATTCATCAATGACCGACTGACCGCGAGCCGTATTTTCTATTCTTTAAGGCTTGGATTTAAGGCTTGGTCTGTGTCCCACAGACCAAGGAGTGATCTCAAGTTTGCGATTGATTTATAAAAAAAAGCCTGTCAAGTATAAATTTGACAGGCTTTTGATTTAAAATACCTTTAATTTAATATTCTATCAAACAGATATTTGCATTGGCTTTGAACAGTAGCAGTCAACTTCTTTTTGTTTTGTTTCAAGTCAGCCAAAAGGTCTTTGTACTTTTTAGAAATTTCTTCTTTATCACCAAAGAAATATATCAAATGCTGTGTCAAAAGCTGGTTTTGATACCATGACAACAAGGTTTGTTGTAGTGTATTCATTTTTACATGGACTTCTCTGATGAAAATCGGGTTGAAACCAGAATCAATCCTTATGTTTTCCAAAGCAGTGACTACCCTCAGGCCTTCGTAAATATCCTTAAGTGCTTTGTTGTCTGGTTTTAATTGATTGTCTATGTTGAAGAATTCCAGTTCCTCGTTGATAATCTGCGTAGTAGCTGTATTTACCATTAGAGGTTTGAGTCCAATACTATGTTGATGGACATCCGAATAGAGCTTTTCCCATTTTTTCAAAGGAGTAGAGACTATCAAGTCATACATCTTGTTGTAATGTTCTTTTTTTTCCTCCAACAAGAATTTCTCGTAGGTGTTGAAGGTGAGATTTTTTTTGCTTTTTATTTGATCCAGTTCTTGAAGGACAAATTTGAGATGTTTTGTTTTTTTGAGCCCCTTGAACATTTCCTTGAAAGGCTCAAAAATCTCAAATTTAAGCTTCTTTTCCTCGAAATGGATCTTTGAAACCAATTCAATATAAATTTCTATGAAGATCAACTTCTGCTCTAACTCAATAGCTTTTTTGCCTTTATACTGCTTTCCCAAAGCTAAAAAAGCTGTCTTTGCATCTTCAAAATGCGAATCAAATAACCTGAAAATTGGAGAAATCTTGCCTTCCATTGATTTATGAAATTCTAACTAAAGTAGCACCGTATCCGAATCGGTTCTTTTGGGTATCTTGAAAGTACTTAATATTTCCTAATTGACTCAGGTATTTGTGGATTTCTTTTTTAAGAACTCCATTTCCTATTCCATGGATAAATGTGATTTCATCCATTCCATGGGCAATTGCATAATTGAGATTCCGCTCAAATGTATCCATTTGGAGTTTCAGCATTTCATTGTTACTCAGAAATTGAAAGTCTTTGGTGAGTTTTTCTATATGCAAGTCAATGCTTTTCTCAGGTTTGGGAAATTTTGTGGTGATTTCTACTGCACTGTCTTTTTTTAACTCTTCATTGAGCTGCTTGACATCGATATCTTTTGTGTTTTCGGAAAGTTTAAAAATATAGCCATTTTTATCCAAAACAGGAGCTTTGCCTTTACTTTTGAAGAATGAAGTAGCCTTGAACTTTATTCTTCTTTCAAATGAAGGTTGTGTTTTTTCTATTTTTTGATGAATTGGGAAAAATTGACAAAGTAAAGTAGGCCAATCTTCAAAATCTGAAATGGATTTTTCACCGATCTTCTTACTTCCTTTTGAACTTAGCTCACCTGACACCAAAGTTCTGCTATTGTCACCATATACTTCTGATACCATCATCAGATAATTTCTAGCGCTTGGATTGACCAAATAGATGCTATGGTCTTTGTCATTGATGGGAAGGTATGCCAGATACACTCCGTCATTTTGGTCCAAGTCATTGGACTTGGAAGAAAAGCTGGTCGGTTTTTCCTCTTTGATGCCATCACCAAAATATTGTCTTTCTGAAGCAGAAATCACTACTACTTCATTTTTCATTGCAGGAATTCTAAATCCGTCTTCAATTTCGATTTCAATTCTTCCAGCATTTGAAATTTTGGTAATTACCCCTTCTTCATTGCCGTGAAGCAATCTCACTCTGTCTCCTATATTCATGAATTCAATGCTTTTTTGTATGTTTCTATTGCTCTTTCCCGAGCAAATTTATGGTCAACCATCGGTTTGGGATAATTGGAAGTTCCATATTCTGGAACCCATTTTTTGATGTATTTCAGTTCTTTATCAAACTTTTCTGTTTGTGATTCAGGATTGAAAACCCTGAAATATGGCTGGGCATCTGTACCTGTTCCTGCAGCCCACTGCCAGCCACCATTGTTCGAAGATAGCTCAAAATCCAACAACTTCTTTGCAAAATATGCTTCACCCCATCTCCAATCTATCAAAAGGTGTTTTGTCAAGAAACTGGCGACAATCATTCTCACCCTATTATGCATATATCCGGTGGTGTTTAATTCCCGCATTCCTGCATCCACAATCGGATATCCGGTTTTGCCATCACACCATTTTTGGAAATCTTCTTCGGAATTTCTCCATGGAATATGGTCGTATTGTGGTTTGAAAGCTTTATCTACGACTTGAGGATTGTGATAAAGTATCATCATGTAAAATTCTCTCCAAATCAATTCATTCAGATAAGTGTCATTGAGTTCTGTTGCTTCCAAAGCCAACTTCCTTACACTTATAGTTCCAAATCTCAAATGAATCCCCAATCTGCTTGTGCCATTGATCGCAGGAAAATTCCTCGTTTGATCGTATTTCTTGATCAAAGGCTTGTCAATTTCCAATGCTGGAATTTTTATATCACTTTCCTCAAATCCCATTTCTTTCAAAGTTGGGATAGAAAAAGGTTTTGTCTTGAATAAATTATCCTTGAAATCTTCAATTGAAAGGAGTTGAGGTTTAGATTTTTTGAATTTGTCCAACCATATCTTGCTGTATGGGGTGAACACTTTGTAATATTCTCCGCTGCCATTCAAGATTTCTTCCTTTTCGAAAACAACCTGGTCTTTGAAATCCAAAAACTGGATTTCCTTGCTTTTAACGAGGGATTTTATTCCCTTATCCCTTTCTTTTGCATAAGGTTCATAATCCCTGTTGGTATAGATATTCTGAATATCGTAAGTTTCCATCAACTCCTTATATACTTCTTCTGGAGTTCCATATTTGGTTAAGATATCAGAACCTGATTTTTGTAGTTTTTTTGATAAATTGGATATTTGACTGTGGATAAAAGATAACCTTGCATCTTCTTTGTCCTCTAGCTTGTCAAGAATATTTTTGTCAAAAATAAATAGGGGCAATACATTTTTCTCTTGCTCCAAAGCATAATACAAACCTGTATTGTCTTCAAGCCTTAGGTCTCTTCTAAACCAAAATATGCTAATTTTTTTCATAGTTTTACTTTTTGTCTATTCCATTAATAGCTTCTTCGCAAAAAATGTTTATTAGATTTTATCATTATACTCTACTTTACCAGTAGATTATAATTCTATTATTAATGTTTGATTTAGATCAATATCTATCAATATCTAAAATCAATTAATAACTTGTCCGCCTCTTGTGGATTGAAATGAATAAAAGAGAATTCTCTTCTTAAATCACTGGTGTCATTCCGTATATACATTTTAGATATTATAGAAAGAGGTTATTTATTATTTAATTTCTCTTTCTCCTTTATTTTCTCTTCAAGATTTTCCAAAGGAATGTTTTTCCAATTTTGTTCATTTTCAAATTGATAACGCAAGAAATCATCTGAGTCATTGATCCTCAATTTTTCATTTTTCTTCTTGGTGATTCTTTGGAATAATTCTGTGAAGGTATTGAATGCTAAATTCTGTGATACAGAGATGCCGTAAGTTGCCACATTTCTTGACAAGGATAGGGAAGTAAATGTGTTGAAATTATTCCTATTGTAGATCCTAAGGCGATATCTTCCGTCTTGGGTAAGCAAATACTCTGCCTGCCAATCTCCTGCGATACTATTGATATTTGCATTTCCCTGCAAATCGGTAAAACCCCCATCTCTTGTCACTCTCAATCTTCCATCCAAAAAGGTGTATGCTACCCTCAATTGGAAGGTTTCGAGAGCGCTTTGATCCAATGTAGCCAAGTCAATGTCAACTTCTAGGTTTTGATCCACTTGCGAAATGAAACTGTTCAGCTGGGAGGAAAGCAACTGACTAAGGTTGGAACTGGCTATATTACTTACACCACTAAACTGTCCTTCTGGGGAAAATGACCTCATCATGATCACAGAAAAGACTTGCCTATTCTTTTCCTGTTCATCATTGGCAATCCTGTTTTTGAAGGCTGATATATAAGTTTGAATATTTCCTTCTGGAAATTCAGTGAAATCAAAATCAAAATCAATTTCTGGACTCAAAATATCTCCTTTCAAGTCCATTATAACTTTGAGTGGCCATCTTCTTCTTAGCTGGGGATCCTCAAGTTCCGAACCGGTGGTGTTTCCAGTCTGTAGGTTTTGAAGTGAGACACTTTCTTGATACGTAGCACGAAGGTCCATCACTCCTTCATAAGGATCTCCAAACCAAGATATCCTGCCACCAGGTTGGACAATGAATTCCCTTTTGATGATATTGTAAAGGGAGAAATTGTATTTTGCTTCTGTGATTTCATAATTTCCGGACATGGAGAAATTTCCCTGTGTATCGATATTCAATGTCAATACACCACGTCCTCGACCTTGAATGTTCTCACCTGTCCGTGGATCAATCTGAATTTCAGTATATGCATCTGGTGTGACATCTAATACAAAGTTCATTCTCACATTGTTGATCGCTAGTTTTTCTACGGTTTCTTCAAAAGACTGGGTCCTGGTAGTATCCCTTATATTGATAATATTGATAAAATCTTCTTGTGCTTGAATATTGCTCGATCCAAAAGGGATAAAAATCCGCGTGTTTGGTTGGGATGTCGCACGAGCGTTGATGTCAAGATTATTGGCAGCTCCAAAAATATTCAAAGTCCCTGTGACATAGGCAGCACCATAGAAAAGTTCATTATCTCTTGCAGATGTATTTAGAACTTGGAAGTTTTCCAGGTTTGAAGAAATGTCCAAGATAAAATCATTGAAATTGTCATGTGAGATTCCACCGCGCATTCTGGCAATATTGCCATTGATATCTTTTAGGAGGAGCTCTCTAAAGCTAATTTCATTGGATCCAAAGACAATGTTTCCATCTATTGTATAGAAGGTGTTGAGGTAGTTGATTTTTAATGTTCCCCCATTGATTCTACCACTTCCGATTACATTTGGGGCAGTCATACTTCCGCTTATATCGAGGTCGCCATTGATCGTTCCACCCATTTGGGTAAGATAATCGGAGAGAAAAGGTTCTAGAATAGAGAGGTTTGCATCTCGCATTTCTGCTTTGAGTGACAATTCTTCATTCTGGTTGTTGAGAAATCCATTGAGGCTGATGACTTTTTTTCCTTCTCTGAAATTATTCAGCTCAAGGTTGATCTTTTTGTCTGAGAGGTAGGTAGCTGCATCGATATCCCCAACAAGGAAATTGTTGATTTCAAAATCATTGATATTTAAATTTCCATTGACCCCAAAAACTCCAAAAAGATCGCTGAAAGCAAACAATCCATTTGCTGTCCCTTCAAATTCTTTGATGCTCAAGGTATTGAAGAAATCCATATTGACATCTTTGATTTGAAGTGCCAAAATCTGTTCTGGATCCGGAGAAATATTTCCATTAAGTGAAATGAATTGGTTTTCATTGATCAATTTGATGTTATCAAACTCAATCTTATTGTTGGCAATGTTTATTTGATTATCTCCATCAAAATTCCATAATTTATCCAAAATCTTGAGCTCTGACGGCGCTAGGACCACAGATGTATGATCAGGAAATATCTGGATTTCAGAACTAAGATTGAAATAACTCTCTGTGCTCAATTGGTCTTGGTTGTATGTCAAATCGATTTTTGATTTATCCCAAATAGCTTCAATTCCAAGGTTGTTGAATGTCAACCCATTTCCTAAAACTTGCTGCTTAGATAGAATATAAAATGAAGCCAACACCTCTTGGCTGTTTGTTAATTTGGAAGTGTTGAAATCTAAGTTGGTATCAAAAAGAAAATTCCCATTGTAATAAATAGAGTCTATGCTGGAATAAAAATTAAATATGGTATTCGTAGGTGTTTGATAAAATGCCCCTTCAATGATTGTGTTTTTTGAAATGGACGCCTTGGGTTCGACCAAATTTATTATTGGGTTGATGTCTATAAAGTTAAGGTTGATATCAATATTGTAAGGTTCGAATTCGAGTTCATTTTTCGTAAATTGTGGTTGTTGGGAGTTGGTAAGAATAGCCCAATATTGCTGACTTAATGTTTCTACATCCTGAACCAGATCTTTTACTTTGAATTTCCCTGAGATTCCCGCCACCAAATAGTCGGAATTTAGAGAAACCAACCTTGAATCATCCGTAAATAGGGATTGGAAAAAGAAATTATCGACATATACATTTCTACCTTCATAACTCAGATTGATATCGCTGAACCTTGCGATTCCTTCGACATCATCCACAGTCACTCCTTTGGTATCCATATTAACTTTTCCACTAACAAATACCTCTTTGTCTATGATATTCAATTCTTTAAGATAAGCAGTGTCAACTTGTACATTGAGTCTTATTGAATCTTTGTTGTCTCTCAAGTCCAAAACCCCATCAAATTTTGCCTTAAGATTCGGGTCATTTACATTTAATTTTCCACTGAAAAGATCTTTGCCATAAGTTGCATTGCTTATGATATTGGAATAATTGTAATTGTTGATTCCCAACCTTTTGATATTTGCATCGACTTGTAAAAGTGCACTTTCCAGAGTCAGTCCAGTTCCCCTAATTTGGCCGGTTAGGCTGACTTTTTGAAAATTTTCCCTATCCTCCAAAAGGATTCCCAAATCCAAATCCCGCAATTCTACCCTTCCATTGTATGTAGGTTGTCTGTTAGAAAGTTTGTAATTCAATCTACCGATTATTTGACCTATCCCTGTTCTGAAATTTCCATTTGCGGTAAAGTTGCTTAAGTAGCCAGAAAAGTCCGTGTCAAATCGAATGTCCCGAAATTTATCAACTTCGCTTCTTGCTTCTTGGCTGATATAAGGAGACAGATCTTCGCTGTTCAAAATAGAGTTAAGCAAAGACATTTGGAAAAATGTATTGCTTACATCTGGAAGCCCTTGGATGTCAAACTTCCCAAAAAGTGCACTTCGTTGTCCAAATCTGATCAAAAGTTGATCGGAAGCCAAATCATTGACTTGGCCAACAATATCGCCACTGAGCGTGATCCTGTCTTCAAAATTGGGGATTTGATCAGAGAAATACTGCAGATCTTTAATATTCAACCTGGATTCATTGAGTCTTGCTTCGATTTGAACTTCCTCATTGAAGTTTGACAAGGCTCTTACTGACTCGTAACTGAATTTTAAGTAATCTTTGATTTCAGTTTCATTTGATCTCAAAAACAAATCATCAAACTCCATAAAAGTAGGAGCGTACGTGAATTTAGTTTTCAATTGTTGGATGATGATGCCAGAAGTGATTTCTATGCCTTTCAGGAAATTTGTCTGAAAGCCGATTTCTCCTTCAAAAGTATAAAAGTCATCGGCATCTGCCAACAAGTCCCTAAATCTTAGTTTGTTGTAATCAAAGCCTCCCGTCACGGGAATTGCAGCGTAGTTGATGATGTCCAGTGAGGTTTCTTCCAAAAAGATATTGGCTATACTGAATTTTACATTTGCTTTAGTTTTTTCCGAACCTGACTTGGGAATTAATCCGTTGACTTGGTTGAAAAACTCAGAAATATTCAAGTCATCTGCCCCGTCATGACCGATTATTCGAACGTTGCCATTGATTAGCTTTATTTGGTCAAGACTAGGGTTTTCTCGATCCAAAAGCCCTTTTACAGAGAAATCGATATAGACTTCCTCTAAGTTGATCATCAAACTATCCTGCTGATCGTAGATAATGACATCCTCGAGACTGACAGCATCCCACCATCGTATTTTGACTTTGTTAATAGAAGTTTCAAAGCCAGTGTTTTCTGTAATGTAATTTGTAAGTATTCTTGTGACACGTGTTTGTACAGAAGGAATCTGTAAGGCAAGTACAAAAAGCAACAATCCCAAAATTAGGAAAAGTACTATCCTGAGGAGCATTTTTAAGGCTTTCAGTATTTTTTCCGTAACTTTCGACTTCTTTTCCAAAGGGTTTGTAAAATGAATGTAAATATTTTGGCCATTGAATCATCCTGTGATGAAACTTCGGCTTCTATCATATCAAATGGCAAAATACTTAATAATATTGTCGCCACGCAATCGGTTCATGAAAAATATGGTGGAGTAGTTCCTGAATTAGCCTCCAGAGCACATCAGCAGCATTTAATTCCTGTTGTAAACGAAGCGATCCTTACTTCTGGTATCAGTAAAAATGAATTGTCTGCCGTAGCATTTACAAAAGGACCAGGTTTGATGGGTTCTTTGATGGTAGGTGTATCTTTCGCCAAGTCATTTGCTTATGCCCTGGGCATTCCACTTATCGCGATCAATCATATGGAAGCGCATATTTTGGCACATTTTATTGACGAGCCAAAACCAAATTTCCCCTTCATTTGCTTGACAGTGAGTGGGGGACATACGCAACTTGTGTTGGTACGTGATCACCTTGATATGGAAGTAGTAGGGGAAACGATGGATGATGCAGTAGGAGAGGCTTTTGACAAAACTGCCAAACTCATGGGCTTACCTTATCCTGGAGGACCGATTTTGGATAAATATGCCAAAGAAGGTAATCCAACTGCATTTCAATTTCCGATTTCCGACATGCCAGGTCTTACCTTTTCTTTTAGTGGGATAAAAACAGCTGTTCTTTATTTCTTGAGAGATAATTTGAAAGAAAACCCAAAATTTGTGGAGGAAAATTTGGCTGATATTTGTGCTTCGATTCAACATACTTTGATCAAAACGCTGATGCAAAAGCTAAAAAAAGCTTCCAAACAGTATAAAATCAAAGAAATCGCTATAGCTGGAGGAGTCTCTGCAAATTCAGGTTTGAGGAAGGAATTGGAAAACCTATCCAATCAATATGGTTGGAAAGTTTATATTCCAAAATTCGAATATTGTACAGACAATGCCGCAATGATTGCCATGGCTGCACATTACAAATATCAAAAAAGTGAATTCAGTGGACTGGATGTGAGTCCAGAGGCTAGGATGAAGATATAGGAATAAAAAAGTTGACTAATTACATTTCGAAACATCTTCTTATAAAGTTTTTCATAAAGCGATTAATGTTTTATCTGAATTTTAGAGGAGGCAAGATTGCAAAGCATATTTAATTACAATAGATTTGATTAGATGTGAAAATTTATAATAGTTTGTGCTTAAGAAGATCACGTTTTCATTTAAAAAATTGATTCACAGTTAAATATTTTATGATAACCTACTTAAAAATATCAGGGTTTAAGTCATTTCATAATTTTGAAATGGAATTCACGCCTCTTACAATTGTTGCGGGAACTAATGCATCAGGCAAAAGTAATTTGTTTGACGCACTTATGTTGCTTTCAAATTTAGCTGAAACAGATAATATTAAAAGAGCATTTAAAGACCAAAGAGGAGAGTTTCTTGAATTGTTTACGCAATACGGAGAAAATGATTTTGCCAAAGAGATGATTTTTTGTGTTGAAATGTTAGTCAATAAAAATATTGTTGATGCATGGGGAAGTAAAGCAATTCTGAAATATACTAGATTGAGGTATGAATTAAAGATAAGAAGATATACAAATGAATCAGGACTGGAAGATATTGAGGTGATCGGTGAAAGCTTGGTAAATCTGAAACATCAGGAGGATAAATGGATAAAAATTGTACCAAGCGAATTTAGAGAAATATGGAGACCGAAAGTTGGTACGGGAAAGAGAGGGATTCCTTATATTAATACTACTCTTGAAAATGAAATCTTGACAGTTGAAGTTCCTCAAGATGGGAAAACAGGGAATAAGAGAAGGTTTCCATTAAAAAATGCTTCAAGAACAGTTCTTAGCAGTTTTGATACTACGGACTTTCCACATGTTTTAGCAGCAAAAGAAGAAATGAAAAGCTGGAAGTTTCTTCAAATGAATCCTGAAGATTTAAGAAAACCAACAGATAAATCTAATGGTGAGGATAAAGTTACTCAAAGTGGTAGAAATTTAGCGGGTGCTTTAAATAGAATAACAATAAAAAATGAATTTGTACTAAGCGAAATATCTAGAAAACTTCAATCGTTTGTCCCAAATTTTATTGAAGTTAAAGTGCTAGATGATAAAGAGAATAAACAGTTTGTAATTAAATTAATAGATAAAGATCGAAAGGAATATTCGTCTAGAGTTTTATCAGAAGGAACACTTCGGGTTTTAGCTCTATGTATCTTGGAGCAAGATGATCAACATACTGGACTATTATGTTTTGAGGAGCCTGAGAACGGGATTCATCCTTATAGAATATCATCAATGGCGGAGTTATTGAAAAATTTAACTAATAATTTTACTGAAGAGGATATGCCTCTACGTCAAGTTATCGTAAATACACATTCTCCTATTTTAGTAAATAGTATTTACAAATGGGAAAACGATCCAACAGTAAGTATTTGGTATGCAGAAATTAACAATAGAGTTACTGATTTTGAAGAGAAAAGAATTAAAATTTCAGTTACTAATATTTTACCAATTGTTAAGGGAACTGAATATCAATTGAATATTGCATTTTCAGAATCTCAAAAGAAAATGACCTTAGAAACCGTAAAACAATATTTAGAAACTACAGGAACACTTCAATAAATATGGCTCAGATTTTTGTTGGTTTAATGGCAGAAGGAACAACCGATCATCGTTTTTTTGAGCCAATAGTTGAAAAAGTATTTACTCAAATTGTATTTGGAGGTAGAGGTCAAATTGACATAGATCTGAAAGTAATACAATGTGATAAAGGTGGTAGTTTTATTGATTTTGTAAATAATGCTTCTAAGTTTGGTCATAAACAACTTGGTATAAACATTCTAGTCATACATACAGATGCAGATGATGATTCTTCCGAAGATGCCTATAGAAACAGGATTCAACCTGCCTTAAATTTTATACAAAATCAATCTGATGATACACATTGTAAAAATTTAGCAGCCTTAGTGCCTGTACATATGACTGAGTCTTGGATGTTAGCGGATAAAGGTTTGCTGATAAAGCAAATTGGTACTAAGAAATCAGAATCTGAACTTGGAATAAATGGGGACCCCGAAAGCTTTAGAAATCCAAAAATTAGAATTGAAGAGGCGATTAGAATTGGGAGAGCTGAATTTCCGAAGAAATTAAGAAATTCATTGAAAATTTCTGATTTATATTCTTATTTAGGTCAAGCAATAGACATTGAAAACTTAAGAAAATATAAATCTTTTTTAGATTTTGAAGGGAATATTAAAAAAGTTCTATTTGATCTAAACCTCCTGCGAGAATAGATTTTTGCATAAAACCATATTCTTTACAAAAGATTAATAAAAAGGTTAAAATCAATTAGGAATCAATAACAGCGTACAACAACAATAATAAGTAAGATATGTGGTTAATAAACTTAACTTTGCTATGAAAGTGTAAACATATATTTTTTGTAAAAAAACATCAAAATTAATATGAACAAAAAACTAAAGTTTGATAAAATCATCAACATCAAAAATAAGAAAGCAAGCCATGAATTTGAGTTTGTAGAGAAATTTGTTGCTGGATTGGTTTTACGAGGTACTGAAATAAAGTCAATCAGAGAAGGGAAAGTTTCTCTGACAGAGGCTTATTGCTTTTTTAGAAGTGGAGAGCTTTTTATCAGACAAATGCACATAGCACCATACATTATGGCCGCAAGCTATAATCACGATGCAGTAAGAGAGCGTAAACTTTTGCTTAGCAAAAAAGAACTTGATAAATTAGAAACCAAATTTGCGGAGAAAGGACTTTCTATAATTCCTGTTCGTATATTTATCAACGACAAGGGTTTAGCAAAAATGGAAATTGCTTTGGGTAGAGGTAAAAAACTTCATGACAAAAGGCAAGACATCAAAGAAAAAGACCTTAAAAGAGAACTTAGTAAACTGGCTTATTAAACATTTCAATCCTACAATATGTTTTTTAGTCAGTTTAGAATAATTGACTGATTATGGAAAAGCGTGTTTTGGTATTGAATTTAGACCATTCTCCAGTAGCGGTAGTCACGGCTCAAAAAGCCATGACACTTATTTTTTTGGAAAAAGTCAGTAGTCTGTCTTTTTATAATTCCTATTCTATCCGGACTGTAGATCGTGTTTTTCGCTATCCGGCAGTGATTAGGCTAAATGAATACAAAAACATCCCATTCAAAGGCGTCTTGTTGAATAGAAACAATCTTTTCAAACGTGATGGGGGAGAATGCCAATACTGCGGATCAAAAAAGAACCTAACCATAGATCACGTCGTGCCTCGATCCAAAGGAGGAAAAACAAATTGGTCTAATCTTATCACAGCTTGTCATAGATGTAATGTGGTGAAAGGTGACAAAACTCCCGAACAAACAGGCTTGGTATTAAGGACGCAACCTTTCAAACCAAGCTTGTCTTTTTTTTTGGCAGAGTATGCGGAAAGAAAAGCCGAAGAATGGCTCCCTTTTTTGGGAGTAAAAGCATTTTGATCGACCTGTTTGGAATGGTTGTTGACTTCAAAACAAGAAAAAAATCAAAGCCTTGTTCAAAAATTCAGATATTTTCCAATTAAGCTCTAAAGTAGTCTTAGGTTTTGTCTTAGCTACTTTTTTGGTTCTAAGTGTCAGTGTGGTTACTTATATCAGTATCAGAAACCTCCTACAGACAGTAGAGGATCTTTCCGAGCCAAACGAAAAGTTAAGACAACTCAACGGGTTGATGGCCGATGTTTATTTGTTGGACATGTCCAAAGCCAACAGGACTTCTGACAAGGACTCAATTTTTAATGAAGCATATGAAAGGTTGGTCAAGCGCGTTGCTTGGCTCAAAGAGTCCGCTGATGATGAATCTGAAGTGGAAAGTTTTGAAAATATAAATATCAATATTCAAGAATTACTCGTTTCTTATGCAGGACTTGAAGAAGTAAGGTATAGACTTACAAATAGAAATTTTAGCGAAGAAGCACTCAGACGCATAGAAATTAAGCTTCAAAGAAAGGAGGAGTCTTCAAAAATGGATTTTTTTGATAAAATAAAGAGAAGGGATTTGTTTCAGCCTGATGATGATTCTAAGGAAGGTGAGAAGGACATTTTTAGATTCGAAAAAAGTGACGAATTGTCTCAGCTTGTAGAAGAAATGGAAGCTTTAAACCAATCCAAGAAAGAAGCTGGTAAGTCTGAGGAAACAGAATCAGATTCTATTTTGGTGGCATTAAAAAAACTGATGACCGATCTGTATAAAGATGAACAGCAGCTTAGAGATAATTTTGTCAATTTAGAAGCAAACCTACAGGCAAAAAATGCAGAGGTTTTTTCAGAAATTCAGAATCTTATCAGCAACATACAAATGAACCTCCTTGTAGAGTCGAGGTCTCAAAATGAATCTGCCTACAATTTGACATATACAGTATCCATTGTCTTGGGAGGGCTGGTGTTTTTGGGGGTGATTGGTTCTCTTGGGTTTGTTTTTAGTATTTTGAAAGAGGTAAAAAAAGCAAATACCTACAACGAGAAACTTGAGGAAGCCAAAATGTATTCAGAAAACCTAGCAAAGGCAAAGCAGGATTTTTTGGCTAATATGAGTCATGAAATCAGAAATCCACTTCATGCTATACAAGGTTTCCAGAATGAATTAGAAAAATCTAATTTAAATAGTGATCAGAAAGATTTCGTTAAGATGATAGGCTTTGCATCCAAAACATTGATGGGGGTTGTCAATGATATTTTGGACTTTTCCAAATTGGAAGCCGGTAAAATCGAAATTGAGAGCAAAGCATTTGATGGTATAAAATTGTTTTTGGCAATCAAAAATTTCTTTAGTTTCAAAGCCGAGGAAAAAGTAATAGGTTTCAATTGGAAAATTGATCTTCCCAAAGACAAATGGATTGTGGGTGATGAACTCAGAATCAATCAGATTTTAAACAATTTAATCTCAAATGCAATCAAATTCACCGCAGAAGGAGAGGTAAATGTATATCTGAGCATTTATAATGAACAGCTTTCTATCACAGTCCAAGACACAGGTATAGGGATGGGAGAGGAGCAGATTGATAATGTGTTTAATGAATTCAATCAAGGGGATTCCTCGATTACACGGAGATTTGGAGGAACTGGACTGGGGCTTTCCATAGTAAAAAGGTTGGTGGACCTCCAATCAGGTGAAATCAAGATAGAGAGCGAACTACAAAAAGGAACAAGAATTGAAATTCTGTTGCCTATTCAATTGGAAGAAGTATCTAAAATAGAATTACCTGAAGAGTCAAATCAAAAATATTCTCTCCAAGGGGTAAAGATATTAGTGGTGGATGATGATAAAATTGGATTGAAGTTGATCAAGCTGATTTTGGAAGGCAATGGGGCCGAAGTCCTAGTGTACAATGGTGGTGTAGAATTTAGGGATAATTATAAGTCCTGGCCTTTCGATTTGGCTTTTATAGATATACAGATGCCAGAAGTCAGTGGGGTACAAGTTTTGGATTTGATCAAAAACAGATTCAAAAACAATCATTCCAAAGTATTGGCAATGACTGCAAACGTATTTGCCAACGAACAGGAAAAGCTTATCCAATCGGGTTTTGATGCAATTCTGCTGAAGCCATTTGATGAGGATAAAATCATAGATGTGGTAGGGGAGTTTTTGCAGCTCGAAAAAACGGATATTAAAAAGACAAGTCAAACTTTTGACAACCAACCTGCTGTAACAATCGATTTGACTGATTTGAAAAGGTTTTGCATGGGCGATGAAGAGTTGCTTGCTGAGGTGATTTCGGATTATCTGGAAAGTACAGAAAAGGATGTCGAAAACTTGAATTTAGCCTGTAAGAGCAATGATTATTCGCAAATCAGGGAAATAACCCACCAGCTATCGAGCAGGCTTGGACAAATAAAAGTTGAAGCTTCGGGTCTAGCAAAAGATATCGAGGTAGGTATCAAAGATGGGGATTTGGAAAATGTAATTGAGAAAGTAGAGCAACTAATTCCACAGATCCGATTGGTTTTGACAAAATTGAAAGCATATCTGGAAACTTCTGGTTGATTTATTCCAATCCGTATTTATTGATTTTATTATAAAGGGTTTTTCTATCAATCCCAAGCATTTTGGCGGCTTTAGATTTGTTGTATTTGACTTCCATCAAAGTTTTTTCTATCAATTCGCTTTCTTTAGATGCAATATCTACTTTGTTTTCGATTTCAATTTCTTCTTTGATTTCGACCGTTTTTTCGGAATTTTTCAGTTCTTCTGGAATGACGTCAGATTGAATTGTATCAGTTTGGGTCAATAAAACTGCCCTTCTGATTATATTTTTCATCTCTCTCAGATTGCCAGGCCAAGCATATTGGTTGAAAATAGCTTCGACTTCATTCGAAAAACCCAGTATGTTTTTGTTTAATTTGAGATTGCTGCCATGTAAAAACTGATTTGCAAAGACCATCAGATCTTCTTTTCGGTCTCGAAGGGGTAGTGCTGTCAATGAGAATTCATTCAACCTGTGGTACAAATCTTCTCTGAATTTCCCTTCACTTGATTGATCTATCAGTGCTTCATTGGTAGCAGCAATGATTCTTACATCTATCTCTATTTCCTGAGTTCCGCCTATTCGCCTTATTTTCCGCTCTTGTATCGCACGCAATAGTTTTATTTGGATATCATATTCCAAGTTCCCAATTTCGTCCAAAAAAACAGTCCCACCTTTCGCCGTTTCAAAGTGACCAACTCTACTATCAGAGGCTCCAGTAAATGCTCCTTTTACATGGCCAAACAATTCGCTTCCAGCCAACTCTTTTGACAAGGCTCCACAATCTATGGCTATAAATGGATGGTCGCTTCTATTTGATTTTTGGTGAATCCTCTTGGAAATAAACTCCTTCCCAGTACCAGTCTCACCGAGTACGATTACACTTAATTCTGTAGGCGCTACCAGGTTGATATGTTGTTCGATTTTCTTTGCATCATGGCTATTTCCAATAATGTATTCATCGATGCCTATTGTTTTTGTAGATTTGTCTTGAAGTGATACTGTATTTTCATTGGTCAAGGCCTCTCTGACTGTTACAAGTAATTCATCTGGGTTGATTGGTTTGGTGATGTATTCAAAAGCCCCCATTTTCATGGCTTTTACTGCGATCCTTATATCCGAATAGTTTGTGATTAAGATTACCTCTGAATCTTTGTTTTTTTCTTTCACTTTCTTGAGGACTTGAAGACCAGTCCCATCAGGTAATCTAAAATCAGTGATGACAAGATGGACGTCATTACTTTTTAAATTATAATCGACATCATTGAGTTTTGTACAAGTAAAAACCTTAAAATCATTTTTCTCCAAAAAATTTTGAATAATTCTAGAATACGTCAGGTCGTCTTCGACAAGTAATATGTTTTTCATCTAAAAGCGCTAAATTATCCCACAAGCTAACAAAAAATAAAGGTATTGGAAAATCCAATACCTTATTTTGATATCAATTGTTAAATTGATATTATCTGCTGGTGGTTTCTTTAATCTCTTTGCCATTGGCATCATATTTCTTTACCCATTCTTCGCCAGCTTTATCAAATTTCACTTTATAGTAGATGGCGCCTTCCTTATCAGTGTTTTGCCATGCTTCAGTGATTGTGAGATTAGCTGTCTCAGTATCTTCAGCGATTGTTTCCTTTACAAGCACAGGAAGATTTTCTGGATCAACTTTTACTTTCTCTTTTTCTTGAACAGTGATCTGAATTGCTTCTTTTTCAGCTAGGCTAGTGTTTGCAAACACTGGTGCTGATGCCATTCCCAAGAATAGTAATGCGGGGATAATAAATTGAGTTTTCATTGTTTTGTTGGTTTAGTTAAAATATAATTTTTGGTTAAAATCAATGATCAGGGACTATAGAATCTACTTTCAAGTTCATTAGAATAGAATGTATCTATTGAATACAAGTTATTATCGAATTTCTTTTTTTGATAAGTGCTAAAACTTGCAATGATTATCAAAAGAAACTGAATAAATAAAGCTGATATCGTAATTATCCTTTTCATTTGATAATACATTATGAAAAGACAATGCCAATTACAAAAAAGGCTTTAAATGTTATTTTATATCATTATTCAAATTTGAAGTGTGGAAAAATTCCCCATATTGTACATGAGGTTTTTCACAAATTGGGTATGATTATTTTATTCAGAAGGCGAACTTTGAGCAAGAAAAAATCATTGATTAGATTACAAGATGAAATTGCTTCTTTATTCTTCCAAAAAAGAGCTAACTTTGCGAACTCAAATATAACTTTCGCCCAATCCAATGAGTGATCAGATCAAACATGAATGTGGGATAGCCTTAATTAGGCTTCGAAAACCCCTTCAATATTATATTGATAAGTACGGCTCTCCTGCTTATGTTACCAATCGTCTTTATGTCTTGATGCAAAAGCAGATCAATAGAGGACAGGATGGTGCAGGAATAGCCAATATAAAAATAGATACAAAACCAGGTACTAGATACATTAGCAGGTATAGGTCTATTGAGCCCCAAGCAGTGAATTTTATTTTTGACAAAATTCAAAAAAAATACAAAAAAGCAAGAAAGCTTGGTGGTGAGCAAGCGTTGTATGATGCCAATTGGCTCAAAGACAATGTTGCATTCACAGGTGAGGTTTGGTTAGGCCATCTTAGATATGGTACCCATGGTGAGAATAGCATTGAAACTTGCCATCCATTTTTGAAGCAGAATAATTGGCGTAGTAGAAACCTTGTCATGGCTGGAAACTTCAACATGACTAACGTGGAGGAATTGTTCAGTCGATTGGTAGAGTTAGGTCAGCATCCCAAAGAGAAGACCGATACCGTCACAGTGATGGAGAAAATCGGACATTTCCTCGATGAAGAAAATCAAAGGATTTTTGATAAATACAAGCAAGAGTACACCAATGAGCAAATCACAGCTGTGATTGAAGATGAGTTGGATGTAGCTAGGATTTTGAGAAGATCTTGTAGGGATTTTGATGGGGGCTATGCTATGGCTGGACTCATCGGAAATGGCTCTAGTTTCGTCGTGAGAGATCCAACTGGGATTAGGCCGGCTTATTACTATGCTGATGATGAGATCGTTGTGGTGGCTTCAGAAAAGCCAGCGATCAAATCGGCTTTTGATGTGGATTACAAAGAAATCAAGGAAATCAAGCCAGGTTGTGCGCTTGTGATCAACAAAGATGGGAGTTTTGGTGAGCATGAAATCATGCCTGCACGGGAGAAAAAATCCTGTTCTTTTGAAAGGATCTATTTTTCTAGGGGGACTGACCCTGATATTTATAGAGAAAGAAAGCAGCTAGGCAAAGCATTGATTCCCCAAATATTAAAGGCTATTGACTTTGATCTCAAAAATACAGTTTTTTCATATATACCAAATACCGCTGAGACCGCATTTTTGGGAATGATCGAAGGACTCGAAGATTATTTGAGTTCAAAAAGGAAAGAAGTCTTGTTAGAAGGAAAACCTCATCTGGAGGATTTGGAAGAGTTGTTGCACTTCAGACCAAGAGTAGAAAAGCTGGTAAGCAAGGATGTTAAACTGAGGACATTTATCACCAATGATTCTGATAGGGATGCGATGGTTGCCAATGTTTATGACACGACTTACGAAGTGGTCAGATCTGGGATAGATACGCTGGTTGTCATTGATGACAGTATTGTCAGGGGAACTACTCTTGAGAAAAGTATCTTGACTACATTGGACAAATTGAATCCTAAGAGAATTGTCATCGTTTCGTCCGCACCACAAATTAGATTCCCAGATTGCTATGGAATTGACATGTCAAAAATGAAAGATTTCATTGCTTTCAGAGCTACAATGGAATTGCTTAGAGAAAAGGGCAAGTCGAGCTTGGTAAATGATATTTACGAAAATGCAAAGGCTGGGAATGTATTGGAGGTGAACTATGCAAAAGGATTGTATGAGCCATTCACAGATCAGGAGATTTCTGATAAAGTGGCCGAAATCATTACCTCTGATAATATCAAAGCAGAAGTAAAAGTCATCTATCAAACTGTAGAAAATTTACACAAAGCTTGTCCAGATCATCTAGGAGATTGGTATTTTACGGGAGATTTCCCAACACCTGGAGGCATGCGCGTTGTGAATAGAGCATTTGTCAATTATATAGAAGGAAAAGTCGAAAGGGCTTATTGATAAAATTAAAAAAAGAGAAGCAAATTCAGCTTCTCTTTTTTTTTTTGATAGTTGTTTGAAGCTCTCAAAGATATCTCCATTTATCTCAATCCATTGATGACACTTAGAAGATCATCTGGATTGATTGGTTTGGATACAAATGCATCAGCACCTTTGTCGATGGCTTTCGTTGCGATATCCTCATCTCCATATCTGGTAATCAAGACTATTTTTGATTCTTGGTTTTTGGATTTTAATTTTTCCAAAATATCTATACCATTCATGTCAGGAAGCCTGTAATCAAGAATAGCAAATCCAAAATCATTCAATTCCATCAATTCTAATGCATCACGACCATTCTGAGCATCCATGACTTGGAAATTGTTTTTGGATAAGAAACGGGTGAGAAGTTTACAAAAGACAACATCATCTTCGACAATTAATATTTTATTACTCATGATTTTTGGATTGAGGATGTAAAATTACTTATAGATTCTCTTTGACCAAATGTTTGTATTGCATTTTGATCAATGGCATATACGGCCATGGTACTTTGCACAAACCCTTTGATCAGTTCATCGACGCCAAGTCCGAGCTGACCGAAATTTCTGACATCGAACAACATCAGTCTCTCATCGGCGTAAGACCAGCCATCTTCTCCCTTGACAGAAAGATTCGTTCCATATACTTCCCATGAATTCATATCTTCAGGCAACTCTTTATTCAATGGGAATCTTGATTTTCTTGAATAAACAGCCAGCGGTCGCATTCCTTCTTCAGTCGCATGCATCATCAGTCTTAGGTCAAATGCAAAACTTCTTCCTTTACTGTCTGGAATAGTACCAACATGATACCAAGATTTATTGGGATCAAGACCTTTGCTATAATTACTATGAATCAATTGCTGTACTAAGTAATCATCATTGGGATCAATTTCAGATTTGGCATGCTCCAGTTCATTTTTGTTCACGACGGTATATACTCCTTGACCTGCATTGGAATCTGGAACTTTGATCACCATACTTCCCCCCAATAGGTCGAAGTGGTGATCCAATTCAGAATATTTGACTTTTCTATAGGTATCTGGGGTAAATATACTAATACCTTTATCTTTGAATTCTTCATTGAATCGATCATAAGCCGCACTGGCGACTTCCTTGTTTCTGCCACCCGCCAAGCACGCTTCAATAGGGTTCAAAAGAAGGGTCTTAGGATTTCCAGGGATTCTTGTCCAAGGTTCCTGCGTGACATATCTGAATGCAGCCCTTATTTCAACCCATTTTTCCACTTCGTTTCGGACATACATTTTACCTTCGTCAAATTTCACTGGCGGATCTTGATCATCTTTGTCAAACTTTGCCAAGAATACATCCTCTCCAAAAACATCTGCTACTGTTGCGGCATAACCGATATTTTCCATTGGGTTTTTGTCATAGATTACAGCAAGGGATCCTTTCTCAGGATATGCATCTACCATTGGTTTAAAGGTCTTTTCAATCAGTCGCTTATAGCCACCTTGCTCTACGTTCAGGTCCAATAACGGCATGGATTTTTGACCAGAAGGGCAGCTGTTGGTTTCAATTACAGTTAATTTCCTGTTCCCCTCGTGATTTGTGACATGCATTAGATCTGTTCCAGCCCATCTGAAATATTGAGGCTGATAGCTCATGATTTTTTTGATCGTCTCTGGATCACTTTGTGGATGAAGCCTGTGATAGCGCTCCACCATCTGCTCGTGGGTAAGATTCAAAAAGTAGGAAACCAATGGGTGGATGTTAGAATTCAAAACCCTAGGATACCAATGATCCGTAGGTTCAAAATCTCCCGGTTCGACTAAGTGTACGTTTTTCGAAATTGATAATTTCATATAATTTATTTTATTTTAATTTTATACTTAAGATTGGTAAGTTTGGAATACCCTCTCCACGACATCCCAGTTTTTCCATAGCATCAAAATGCCACTGAGAACCATACTTGCAACAACAATTTGTCTGAAGAAATTGTCTGAAATTTTGGCCAAAATCAATTTTCCGAAATAGACAGCAACCATAGAGGTAACTCCGATAAGTACTCCGAATTTGAGTACTTCTCCCGTTACATATCCGTAGTATGCATAACTGATAATTTTGGTAGTGTGTAGTAAGATTGCATTGGCAGCCCTTGTTCCCAAAAGCGACTCTTTACTGATCCCATAATTGAGGTAAGCTGAATTCATCAAAGGTCCCACACCGCCAATAAGTCCTGAAAGAAATGCTACTACAAGCCCCATAGGTGCAAAATGCCAAGCTTTTATTTTGAATCTTGGTTGTTTCTTTTTCTTAAATTGGAAAACGGTAGATACCAAAAGCAACCCAATCAAAATCTGAAGGTAGTCGCTAGACATGCTTGCAAACAACATGGCTCCAAGAACAGAGCCTATTATAGTGGATGGGAAAAGCCAAGCGAAAAGCTTCCAGTCTATGTCTTTCCAAAAGAGCGCCACCTTTGAAGTACTACTCATTCCAATACTGATAGCCATCACTGGGGCCACTGCTTTTACACCAACTACAACAGCCACCAAAGGCATTAATAATAAGCTTGCCCCGCCACCGGTAAGTGTACTCAAAATAAATACTACGAAAGCGCCAATAAGCACAAGAATCAATTGCATAAATAAATCTTTTGTTGTCTTTTCACAGTTGAATATTAATAGTGGTGACTAATTAACATCACTGTTTTGTCATTTGCGACAACAAAAGAAAATTCCGTACCAGTTTTATGTGAAATTTTACTTTTTATTTAGATAATTTGTTTGATTAATTGTAGAATTTTGCCCCATTTTGTAGAATTAAGTGTAAAAATTAAAATATAAAGAATATGAATGTTGATGTGACCTTATTAAAACAAATCTGTGAAATAGCTGGAGCACCAGGCTTTGAGAAAAGAGTGAGGGATTTGATAGTAGAAGTTGTTACTCCATTGGTGGATGAGGTGATTTTGGACAATATGGGGAATGTTATCGCTGTTAAAAAATCTAAAAAAAATCCCAACTCGAAAAAAATCATGGTTGCTGCTCATATGGATGAGATTGGATTTATAGTAACTCATATTGATGACAATGGATTTGTGAGATTCCATACACTTGGAGGGTTCGACCCCAAGACACTTACAGCACAGCGAGTGATCATTCATGGAAGCAAAGATTTGGTTGGCGTAATGGGCTCGAAGCCAATCCACGTAATGTCTCCAGAAGAAAAAACAAAGCTTCCGAAGACTACTGATTTCTTCATTGATTTGGGTATGAGTAAAGAGGAAGTGAATAAATATGTATCAATAGGAGATCCAATCACCAGAGATCGAGAATTGATCGAAATGGGAGATTGTGTCAATTGTAAATCTATAGACAATCGTGTTGCCGTTTATATATTGATCGAAACGTTGAAAACAATAGAAGATCCAGCTTATGACCTTTATGCTACATTCACGGTGCAAGAGGAGGTGGGAATTCGTGGAGCAAATGTAGCGGCACATAGCATTAATCCTGATTTTGGGATCGCATTGGATACCACGATCGCATTTGATGTTCCCGGAGCACAAGCTCACGAAAAAGTTACGGAATTGGGAAAAGGTACAGCCATCAAAATCATGGATGCAATGACCATCTGCGATTATAGGATGGTTGATTTTATGAAAAAAACAGCTGAGAAGCATCAGATCAAATGGCAACCAGAAATACTGACTGCTGGTGGAACAGACACAGCAGGTGTTCAAAGAATGGGGAAACAAGGAGCTATTGCAGGCGCGATTTCCATTCCGACAAGACACTTGCATCAAGTGATAGAAATGGCTCATAAAGAAGACATCGCAAACAGTGTTTTGTTGCTAAATGCCTGTTTAGAATCTATTGATCAATATGATTGGAAGCATTAATTTATATGATGATCTGCAATCTTGCACGTAGGACAAGAAGGGGTATTAGGATATCTGGATACTCATATACTTACGACGGCTTGCGGTCTTGTGATCGGTTGACCGTAGACTGTTGGCGATTTTTCGAATAATTATAAGTGAGATAAACCTCTACGGTTGTCATTGCGGATAATCATAAAAGTCTGTATTCTGTTTCCTAATCACAAAAAAGCCTGCCCAGATCAAAATATGGGCAGGCTTTTGATTATGTTCCAATTCTTTAGAAAGCCCCTTTGAAGCCATCTATTTTCTGATCTACTTGTGTGTCCACCATGAAAGAAACTTGAAAATTTTCCCATGACATGGTGATTTTTGCAATTTTGTTGTTTTCAGCTGAGATGGTGTATATCAATCTTTCCTGTGGAGAATCAACTTTGGTAGTTGACGCTTTGAAAGAAACCAAATCATCTTTAGCGAGTGTTTCTTCATCAATTTTGCCATCTTTCATATAGGCAAATACAGAATTTCCTTTGCTGTTGATATGAATAGTCCAGTCACCAGATTCAGCAGGAGTCATATAAATGGCATATTTACCAGGTCTTAGATTTTTTCCTCCCACGCTTACTGCAGTACTGAATTCTATCATTGTTGTTGCATTTGCGCCAGCCCTCCAAGTTGTTCCAAATTTTTCGATTTCACCAAATATCTTTCTTCCCTTCACGGCAGGAGAGGAGTAGTCTATGCTGATTTTGGTGAAGCCTACATTTTGTGATACAAATGCTGCGGGGCTAGGTGCAGGAGCTTGCATTTGTGCAAATGCTTTTTCATTTCCAACGAAAAAGAACACTAAAGTAAGTGCGGTAAATAATAGTCCAATTTTTTTCATAATAGGTTGATTGTTTTTTGATTTTAAGTAAAACGAAAATATAACTTCAAAATTAAAGTCTTGTTTACAATTTGATGAGTTTCATCACGAAATTTGTAAAAATGAATAGTTTTTGTGGTTTTCATTATTGTACATAAATCAAAAATTTAATTTTATGAGCTATACAGTAAAAATCACAGAAATATATTCTTTGACGCATGATGTTAAAAAGTTTAAAACAGAAAAGCCACAGGAATACAAATTTAAACCTGGACAAGCTACAGAAGTAGCAATCAACAAGGAAGGCTGGAGAGATGAAAAAAGGCCTTTTACATTTACCTCTCTGCCTGATGATGATTATCTTGAATTTGTCATCAAGTCTTATAGAGATCATGAAGGAGTCACCAAACAAATCGAGGATTTGGTAGAAGGTGATGAATTGATAATAGATGATTCATGGGGTGCGATCGAGTTTAAAGGGAAAGGTGTTTTTATAGCAGGAGGAGCAGGAATAACTCCATTTATTAGTATAATTAAGAATCTGAAGGCTTCAGGAGAAATTGGTGATAATAAGTTGATTTTTGCCAATAAAACAGGAAAGGATGTGATCATGGAGTCCTATTTTCATGAAATACTTGGAGAGAATTTTATCTCTATTCTTGATGGAGAAAAGCTTGATGGTCATGCGCATGGTAGAGTAAATATGGAATTTCTCAAAGAAAAGCTGGATGATTTTTCCCAGAAATTTTACGTTTGTGGACCGCCAAAGATGGTAGAAGGAGTGAGTGAAATTTTAGAAAAACTCGGTGCTGACCCTGATGGAATTACCTTTGAAGAGTAATCGAAGAGTGAGATTGACTCTCACTCTTCGATTTTTTCACATTTCCTAAAAATTATATCTGGCACTGATTAAAGCAATTCTGGTTTCTCTTTTGGAATAAAAAGATTGGGAAAAGGTGTTGGTCAAACTATTTCCTGCGAAACGTCTCGTGTCAAAAATATCCCTAATGCTCAATGCAAGACTCCCTTTATTATCGAAGAAGCTTTTTTGAATATTGGCATCTAAGAAATACTGAGAAAGATCTCTTCCCTGTGCTTCTATTTCTGGGGAATCATAATTGAAAACAAATTGCAAACTAATATCAAGTGGTAATTTGAAGTCAGAATTGATTTTTGTATTCCAAGCAAAACCACTATTGACAAATTCTTCGCCCAAATTAGAGCCATCTACACTTATATTGAAGCCAGTCAAACTGCCACTGACATTCCACCAAGGAGCAATCTCGACCAAACCGATCAATTCCACTCCATAAGATTCACCTGTATTCAGATTCTCCGGCTGAGAATAGGATATTCCATCTTCTATCACGGTAATGAAATCCAACAAACCACTTACCTGTCTGTAGAAGAAATTGGTTGTCAAACTTGCTTTTTTCAACTCCATAATATGACCCAATTCCAAAGAATGAATCATTTCTGGCTGCAGAAATGGATTACCTCTTCTTACATTGAGGGAATCGGTGATGTCAGGGAAAGGGTTTAGTCTCCAAGCAGTAGGTCTATCGATTCTTCTACTGTAAGTAAACTTTATTTGTTGGGCTTCATTGAATTTGTACAATGTCTGTAGACTCGGAAACAAATTGAAGTATTCTTGGGTGTTTCGCTCTTCGGTATTATATAGGTACGTATCAACTGTAGTATACTCTCCTCTCAATCCTGCTGTAATATCGATTTTGTCGCTTGATTTGCTCAGCACAAAGTATCCTGCATGGATTCTGTCTTTGTAGTCGAACCTATTGCTAATGTTTGGATCATTTACAAAATCCTGAAATCCTTCTTCAAACCTCGAGTAATCATAATCATTATCAAAATTTCTCAAGTTGGATTTTGCACCAATCTCTAATTTCAATTTGTTGGGAAATGGATGGATATAATCTGTCTGAATGATGGTATTATACCTTTTTTCATCTGTAAATGCACGTTCTTGACCATTGAGATTTTCTGGATTGGGACTAGAGGCATTTCTGAATATTTCTATGTTTTGGGTTTTGAATTGATTAGTGTAGGAATTACTCACTATGAATTTAAATGACCTCTCTTTGTCGTCAAATGACCTTTCATAGATCAATGAATTTTCAAGTCCATCGTCAGTTTCGTTTTCATTGTTTCTTCTGACGTATTCAAGTACCAATTCATCGGAATCAATTGTGGCCAACCTTGAATAGAGGGTATTTATTTGCTTGTCTAGACTCGTGCTGAATACACCTTCGTAGCTTATGGTGTTTTTGCCAAAGTAATAATCAGCGCCATAATTGAAGGTATGTCCAGTGTTTTCATTTCGATTTCCTGTTTCTTGATTAAGCCTTTCTCCATCACCAAAAATCTCCCTTTCGATCCTACGAGTCCCAACATCTCTCCATCTTCTCAAATTGTAACCGGCATAGACGTTGTAATTGACTGTTCTATGATTGAATCTTGCCCCAGTATTCATTCTTCCTCTTGTACCATAGGTGAATTCTACACCACCATTAGTTCCCAAATCATCTCCTTTTTTCAATATAATATCAATGATTCCACCTTCAGCTTCTGCATCATATCTAGCATTTGGGTTATTGATGATCCTTATTTGTTCGATAGCACTTGCAGGAATCTGATCTAGATTTTGCGTCAAAGAAGAATTTCTTCCGTTGATCAATACATTGGTTCCAGTACTTCCTCTAAGTGAGATCCCACCATCATCTCCAACTCTTACCGAAGGAGTATTTCGAAGAATATCGAGTAGTGTCCCTCCAATATTTGATAAATTTTGTCCAGGGTTGATAGTGATGCCTTCCACATTTGTCCGCATTAGAATTTTGCTGGACTGTACCGTTACTTCTTCCAGATTTTCTCCTTCGTTCACAAATTCAATTTTGTCGAGATTTAAATTTCTGTCAATATTTAAATTCTCTCTTTCAAACTGTTGGTATCCAATCAGGTAGAGTCTAAGATTGTAAGTTCCTGATGGAACATCCAAAGAAAACGCCCCATCGAAATTTGTATCTGTATATGCAATCGGGCTTTCTGCTCTAGGAGAAAACACTGCGACTTGTACAAATGGAACTGGCTCTTTGGTTTCAGAATCAATCACAGTGCCTGTTACTTTATACTCTTTTGCCTGATTTTGGGCATAGATTGAAAAATGTGATCCATAAAAAATCAAAATCACATTTATAAAGAAAATATACTTGAAAATTTTCATCTTGTAGATGGAGTGTTGGGGTTTTTGATTTTTTTCTTTCAAACCTTAAAAGCCAATTTCTTTAGATTTAGTTTAATTAAATGTCAAAAAAGTGATAAGTGGTAATTATGTATTATATGTACCCGCTTTCTTGATTAAAGTCAAACCATAGAAGGTTTGATGAACGATTTAAGGTTCTCTTGACTGTTGACAGGTGACGAGAATCCGTAATAAAAAAAAGCGCCTCTTAGCCAACGTACAACATTGTGGATACTCATATTTTATATTGTAGTATTCGAAAGTTTCTCATTTCCTGAATATGGTATTAAGAAAATCCATCATTAAATTATTCCTCTACAAATTCTAAAATGTCTCCAGGCTGACATTCCAAAGCCTTACAAATCGCTTCCAAGGTGTTGAAGCGAATTGCTTTTGCTTTTCCGGTTTTGAGAATTGAAAGATTGGAAAGTGTGATTTCTACCTTTTCCGAAAGTTCATTCAATGACATTTTTCTTTTGGCCATCATCACGTCCAAGTTTACAATAATTGGCATAGGTCAAATAGTTAGTTCGTTGTCAGATTGGATTTCAAGTCCTCTTTTAAAAACTTTTGCAATCGCATATATAATAACCCCCAGCAATAGGAATTCGAAGGATCCTCCAGAAAACTCACCCAATCCGTGCAGCTCAAATCCTTTTTTAGAAAGCCATTTGAAATAGGCATTGGTTAAAAATATCAAAAAGGCAACCTGAATACTTGTTTCGCCGATTTTGGAAATTAATTTGTAAATCTCCTTGCTGAAAGGGTTCATCAAATCGATTTTCAAGAAAATTCTTATCATTATATAAAAAATATAGGCCTTCAACGCCGTGATTGTTACGAGCAAAGATAGGACACTGATGTAATACCATAGATTTTGTTGCATCAATTCATAAAGATTCAACCCTTGATAAAGATCCTGTGCTACAACAGGGTTAAAGATACTCAATATTGAGGCAAACAATATTGCTCCGACTTTAATACAAAGTCCGATAAAAATAGACCAAATCACAATAGTTAGTAGCATTAGTCCAGTTTGGGTTTCCCATTTTTTCTTCCATTCCATAGTTTTGACATTTTATATGCATCAAAGATCAATAAATATTTATTGATAAACAATAAATATTTATTATTAATATAAAAATTCTTTGCTAGTGTGATTTGCAAGACAGGATTTTTCGCTTTATCCAAATCAAGCTTCAAGTCATCCTTGATCGTGTAAATAAATAAAACTGGGTTTTTATCAGTCCAATATCAAATTGATTCCTATTGATATAGTTTTAAATAAATATAATAATTTTGTAATCTTTTATAATAATTACATAACGAAAATATTGTTGTTCATCACCACCTTTGTTTATATCGGAGCTACAAAAATTTATTTTAAATGAATAAAATATTCAAAGTACTATTAGCAGGTTATGGAGCTAAAAAATTTGGTGGTGGATGTTTAGGGACTATTGTAGTCTTTCTAATCATTTACTTTCTTTTAGGTCAATGCAGCTAATCAGCTGATTGACAATGCTAAAAACACATTTGTTTCACAAAAAATTATTTTAAAATGGAAAATTCAAAGAACCACAACGAAGGATTAGTAGATAAAACTTCTGAAAAAAGAGTACTTACAGGTATGTTCAGTGACAGACAAAGTACTGAGAAAGCTTACAATACACTTCATGAAAGGGGGTATTCACAAGAGGAAATCAACTTGATCATGTCAAATGACACCAGAAAGAAGCATTTTGATGATGATGCCTCCAAGGAAACAGAAATAGGAACCAAAGCTGCTGAGCATGCTGGCAAAGGTTCTGCAATCGGTGGTACACTGGGAGCAATTGCTGGGGTAGTCGCTGCAATCGGTACTAGTGTTGCAATTCCTGGGCTTGGTATATTAATCGCAGGTCCTATAGCAGCGGGATTGGCAGGTGCAGGTGCAGGTGGTCTTGCTGGTGGTGTTATTGGAGCCTTGGTTGGTTCTGGTATCCCAGAAGCAAGAGCAAAATTATATGAATCTGGAATTGAGGATGGCAATGTAGTCATCTCTGTAACTCCAAAAAATGAAGAAGACGCCAAGTTTTTGGAAGAAAATTGGAAAACAAACCGAGGTGAAGAAATTCACTGGTAGAATCTAAATACCAAATATGCGAAGAGCTTGAGACAAGCTTTTCGCATATTTATTAAAACTAAACCAACTATTATATGAAAACAATAATCAATTTAAAATCTATCCTGATCTACACCTTATGTCTGGCAGGACCGATATTCTTGGCATATTCTTGCACTGAAAATAAAACTTCAGATTCCAAGGATATCGCACAGGAAGAAAACATGGCAAAGTTGACCAATGATGACAAAACAATTGTGGTTATCGACAATGATAGTGACACGCAGTTTTTGATGGATGCAGCAGAAATGCAATTGGAAGAAATCAAATTGGGTCAACTTGCGCAGCAGCATGGTGATTCTGAGCATGTAAAAGAACTGGGTAAGATGATGGAAAATGATCATTCCAAAGCACATGAAGAATTGGTGGCACTAGCACGGTCCAAATCAGTTTCTATCCCTACCACAGCTACAGAAGATACTCAAAAAGCTTATGATAAATTAGCGGATGAAAAAGGAAATGAATTTGGGAAATCTTATAGCAAAATGATGGTAGATCATCATGAAGATGCTATAGATAAGTTTGAAAAAGCATCCAAGGATTCTGAAGATCCAGAAATCAGAGCTTGGGCTACTGAGAAACTGCCAAGTTTGAGAGCTCATTTGTCTCACGCTGAAGCTTGTAAAGAAAAATGTGAAAAAATGAAATCTTAATATTTAGGTTTCGGAATATTTGAAATATCCTAGATTCAACAATGGTTTTTGTAAAGAATGTAGACTCTGCAAGAGATCATGAATCGAATGAATTTTGATACTTTTAGTTTCACAAATACAGCAGACTTTGTTTGCTGTATTTTTTTGTTTTTTCAAGTTGCTGACGACTTTGAAAATTGTAATTAAAAGATCTTTTTTTTGAAAACAGATTTTTTAATCAACAGATGCAGCTATCTACTTTGATCAAAATACTTGTATGCTCAATAATGCATGAAAAAATGGCAGGATTTTGGTTTTAAGAATTGATTATTTCACCTATAAATCATCAACTATATGAAAATCTATGTTAAAAATATGGCTTGTGAAAGCTGCAAGCTTGTAGTGAAAGAAGCTTTGGAAGAATTGGATATTGAAGTAGAGAAAGTGGACTTGGGTGAAATCGATACAAAAGAAGATGTATCCGATGAAGATAAAAAGAAGCTGAATGACAAAATCAAGAAAGTAGGACTGGAGCTGCTAGAAAAAAGACAGGGAATCTTGATTGAAAAAATCAGGAAAGTCATAATTGATTATGTCTATAATTCAGAAGATAAGCCACATAGAAATTTCTCTGTACTTCTCAGTGAAGAACTGAATAATAGCTACCCATATTTGGCAAATTTTTTCTCAGAAATAGAAGCAACCACCATCGAACAATACATTATAGCTTTGAAAGTAGAAAGAATCAAGGAGCTCATTATATTTGGCGAAGATACATTGTCAGAAATCGCTGATAAGCTACATTATAGCAGCGTAGCACATTTATCTGCACAATTCAAAAAAGTCACAGGTCTTACGCCATCTCATTTCAAAGCCTTAAAAGAAAAAAGAAGGATTTCGATACAGAACATTTAATGGCATTGCAAGATATTTGGTTTTATAAATCAAATGGAATGAACCAGAAGCGAGATGAGATGTGAGATATGACTCAATTAAGGTCTTTTTCAATACCACTAAGTTGACACCTATAAACAGGATGTCATTTTCTCCAAGTAAAAATATAGAGCATGATCACTTTGGAATAACGCAAACTCCATGGTACCGTAACTACCGCAGGAACGAATATCATCAAGTAATAAACCCAAAGCGGAGGATTACTGAAAATAAAATAGGTCAGGAGACCAAAAACCACAAACAATGCTACACCAAAAGCATAAGTGAGAAACATTGAGATTTGATAAAACCCGGGTTCGGGCATAAACTTGAATCCACAATTGGGGCATGCTTCCTTAAGTTCATTGAATCTTGAGAGATCTGTAGCCTTTGATTTGAACATCTGTCCTTTTGTACAAATTGGACATTTACAGGCAGCCATGGATTGCCAAAGATTTCCTTTGACAATGCTTTTTGGTAAAGTGTCAGAATGATTTGCTTTTTGATAACCTTTGCTTTCCATCTCTTTTGAATCTTATTTCACTTGCAAATTTCGATAATTATCTTTTTTATACTTATAAGAAAAGTAGCAAGTATTAGGATGATTCAGACATGTCTGTTAATTTTAAAATATGAAAAGTGTATTTCCAATCTTAAATATCGATCAGTTTCCAGCGGAGCGGAATGGCGAATTTTATGCAAATGACATTCGAAGTCACATCGATCTGCACCATCATCATATCAGCAAACCGCATAAGCATGATTTTTACCTGACTGTCATTTTTACCAAAGGGAGTGGCTTTCATGAAATTGATTTCAACTCATACAAAGTAACTGCGGGTTCTGTATTTTTGCTCAAGCCTGGCCAAACCCACTTTTGGGACTTGTCAGATGATATTTCTGGCTATGTGATTTTGCATAGTAAGCTGTTTTTTGACCTGAATTACTCCAAAAGATCAATTGATAATTTTCCGTTTTTCTATTCCGTCCAAAACGATCCAAGTATTTATCTTGACTTGGAGAATATGGAGGAAGTCGTACAGATTTTTAGAGCAATAAAAAATGAATATGATTCTGATAAAATTTTCAAACATCAGAAGATCGGTAGTCTGACAGACTTGCTCTACATTGCATTGAGCAGAGTGTATCAGTCAAAAATCAGTGTTTCTGGACATCATTCAGGGATTCAACTTGAGCAGTTGAGAAAGTTGGAATCCCTCATTGATCAAAATTATTTATCTGAAAAATCAGCGGCTTTTTACGCAGAACGGATGAATATTAGCTCTAGGCATCTCAATAGAATAATTCAAAATCTTTTGGGGAAAACCACAACAGATTTGATCTTAGAAAGGGTGATGCTTGAGGCACAAAGACTTTTGTCCGCTTCAAAGATGACAGTTGCGGAATTGACCGGTTTTCTTGGTTATGAAGATCAATCTTACTTTTCGAGGTTGTTCAAAAACCGGCTTGGTGTCACTCCGACAGAATTTAGCAAGAGGTATTGAAATCATAATGAAGTGTAGAGACTCAAACCTTCCTTGAGGATTTCTTCGATTGTCTGTACGGGCAAATCCAAATTTGGATTTACCCTAAAGATTTTCATTCTTTTTCTACTTCCTTTTTCCAAAGCTTCATGCTTGATTAGATTTCCATCTACCATCAAGATATATGGTTCATCAATTTTTTTGTCGATCCACAGATAACAGAAGATTTTTTTCTTATAGTAAAAACAAGGCATTCCGTACTTGATTGTCTCGGAAATGTCTTTGTTTTGTCCAAGGATAATGCTACGCAATGCAAGCAAACAACTCTTGTTTGGTTATGGTTTATTAAGATAGCAGTTGAGAATCCCTTCAGCCATTTTGATTATTTTACGGCTATAAATATGTCAATTTCGGCTGCTTCTTGGTTTTGGGATTTTTCTCCATAAACTTCAAAATCAGCTGTGTAGCGCCTTGGTAAATCTGAATTCCAAATTTTCAACCATTCCTCATATACGATATTATCCTCTAAGTTACCTTTTGCAGTGAACTTCTTATAGGTTTTGCTTTCAATTTTTTTTCCTACCATTCCTTCCGGAATACTTTCCAAGGAACTTACTTTACAGCCTAATATGGCTGTGTAAGGACGAGTATGATCTTTTTCGTAATCAGTGTAAATACAATAAACCGAATCTTCGATTCTATTGGGGATTTTTGCCATGATGCTTTCCTCAAAAAACTTCCCCCAAATCGCAGGCATATCTGTAGCTGCTTGACTATTTTCATTTGAGGTTCTTACAGAGATTCCGATTACCATAAAAGGCTCTAAAGTGATGTTATCCATTTCTATTTTTTTTGTTCGATGGTAAAACTAAGAAGCTTCTGTGACAGCCCTATGTCAAGGGTTTCCAAAACTTTTACTTTTCAGGAAAATAGTGAAGCAAACTTTTTCATAGTTGATTGCCATATTTCAGTTTGACGGAATCTTATAAACATGAAAGTTTGAACAATCACTAAACTATAAAATCATTTTTAAAGACTCACAAATGATCTTGAAGCAAAAAAAAATCTCTATAAGAAATATGTCAAGCTTCTACCGTTTTTATCTGATTTGATGATATTATTGTTTTTCAAATGAGAAAGCCGGACCGAAATTGATTTTTCGATTTTTTTCAATTCAATTTTTGGTTCAAGCACTTGCAAATGATTCAGAATATCTTGCTTGTCACCTGATTTGATTTCATTCAATGCATACAATATTTTCTTATCCATTTTCAGTTTGCTCGAATAAGAATTGGGTATTTCCTTATCTATAGTTGGAGTGAAGCTATAATTAGCTGTAGAAAAATCGGTACCTGTAATAGCATTTAAGGCTACTTCAACTTTTTCCAATTCTTGCTTCAAGCTTTCCCTTTTTGATTTAAGGAACATTATTATTTCCTCTTCTGATACCTCTCCCATAACTGATGAATATTTTGAATAATTGGATAAATATAAGTATTCCTTGAAATGGCCTTTTAGTTACTTAAATAAAATTGCCACCACACAGCAAAAGTATAATTAATATATTTTAATCTATGTGTTTTTTTAAATAAATATTGATTAATCAAATTTCGATCAAACTCTATGAGAGTGCTTATCGTAGGTAAAAGTGGTGTCATACTAAAAAGAAATAAATTAATTGCGTTACTAAATTCTTTAAAAAGGATATTCGATTTTGAATTTCATTAATAAAAAAAGCAAAGCTATAATTATGGATCATAGAGAAAAGGAATTGAAGTTATTTTTGGCAATCGAAGAACTTTTTCTAACTAATGGACATGTGTCACTTGGTATTAATAGAGTAGCAAAAAAATCAGGTTTAGATAAGTCTTACATTTATCGAAAATATGGTTCTTTTGAGAGCTTACTTGAGAAGTATTTCAAACAAAAGGACTTCTGGTCAACCAAAGTCGATCAAATGAGCCAAGCCATCATTCCTGATAGTCCTTTTACTTTCAAACAGATTATTGATTTTTATTTGCATAAGCAATTCGATTCTATTTTGTCGGATGAACAGCTGCAAAAACTGATGATTTGGAGTATTTCCGAAGAGAATGATCTGATGAAATCATTTGTATCAAAAAGGGAAAAGGTAGGAGAAGGTCTGTTTGAAATGTCTGGAGAATTTTTGAAAGATTTACCCATCGATTTCAGGGCTGTTTCTGCAATAAATGTTGCTGCCATCTATTATCTATCCTTACATGCCGCAACTAATAATGGTACTTTCTGTGGTTTGAATCTGAATGATAAAGAAGATCAAGACAAAATCAAGAAAGCAATTTCTTATATCAATGGTGTATTTTTGAAATAAGTTTTAAGCTTTTATGTATGACCGCAATATTTACCCATGACAAATCAATAATCATTCAGTCATGAAATTTTAAAAAAAATATAAAATGCTACAATCCAATTTGTTGCGTATTTTTTTAGTATTTTTTTTTATAAATTAAAATAAGATAAAATAAAAATAATTATATTTAAATATTGATCTGAAAGGTTTGATGAAACTCTTGGTGTTAGCTTCAAGAAGTTTCAAAACTAAAAGAACACAATAATTTAATTTCAATTAGAAAAAGTACTTCAAAATTTTAGATACAGCGGTTCCTTTTTTCATTTAATAGAAAATGGTTTCACCCATTTTGCACAGCCTGTAAAATTTATTTGCAGGCTGATTTTTGTTTTGGTAAGAAGGCAAAAATCAAAGCACTTTTGAATAATTACTTCCTGTCATTTTTAACAACATCCAAATTAAAGAAGACCAATGAATGCAACAAAAAGTACATCCATTGGTCTTTATCCCATAGAACATTTCAACATTATCATTCTTAACATTTTCCTAATCGCTCAATTCCAAAATTCTACAAGATTCGCTTTACCTTCGGTATTTATCATTCACATTTTACAAATATTTCACCAATGAGAAGACGGGATTTCTTTAAAAATGGACTTCTAACTACAGTAGGTTTCAGTGTATTGGGTTCAAGACCAATCATTGCAAAACCGAATCACTATGCTGCTGACAAAGCTAAAAATATTATTTTCTTGGTTTCCGACGGTATGAGTTCAGGGACTTTGAATATGGCAGATCTATTGATGCGTCACAAATTAGGCAAAGCATCAAACTGGATTTCTCTATATGAATCAGGTACTGTAAGGAGATCCTTGATGGATACAGCTTCTGCAAATTCCTTCGTGACAGATTCCGCAGCTGCGGGTTCTGCATGGGGTGGAGGCAACAGGGTAAATAATGGTTCACTGAATATCGGTCCAAACGGTGAAGAATATAGACCTATTCTACAAAAATTCAAAGAAGAAGGAAAGGCAGTTGGCTGTGTGACTTCAGTACAGATTACACATGCTACTCCAGCTTCTTTTTGTGTAAATCAAAACAGCAGAAATTCCATGCCGCAAATAGCAGTGGATTATCTCAAGCTGAAATTTGATGTGATGATGGGAGGGGGGCGTGAGTTTTTTGATCCTTCCAAGCGCTCGGATGGGAGAGATTTGTATTCAGAATTTGAAGGAAATGGTTACGAAGTCGTAAAGGATAAATCGGAAATGCTAAATGCGACAGGCACAAAACCTGTGTTGGCAGTTTTTTCGGAAGATGGCTTACCTTATGCGATTGATAGGGAAAACAATGAAGAACTGAAAAAGTCCATCCCAAGCCTGGCCGAAATGACTAAAAAGGGGATTGAGTTGTTGAGCAAAAATCAGAATGGTTTTGTGATGCAAGTAGAAGGAGGTAAAGTGGACTGGGCAGCCCACGGTAATGATGCCTCAGCCTTGCTTTATGATCAAGTTGATTTTGACGAAGCAGTAGGAGTAGCGATGGATTTTGCGATGAAGGACAAAAATACTCTCGTCATCATTACCACAGATCATGGCAATGCAAACCCAGGATTGTTCAACCCAGGACCAAAGAATGTGAGGTTCGAAAGCATTTTTGATTCAAAGTGCTCAAATGAATTTTTATTGGGTCAAATCAAAAAAGAAACTTCCGCTTCGCAAGTAATTGATATGGTCAATCATTACCAAAATGTAACTTTGGAAAAAGAGGAAGCGAGTCTTTTGTTGAAGAACTTTACAGTTGGGGAAAATGGACTATACAACACCAATAATCTTCCTGTGGAGGTTTTTGGAAAAATTCTTTCAAAGCACAATGCAATAAGTTGGGCACATACTAATCATTCTGCAGATTTTGTGGAATTAGCAGCATTTGGTCCAAGAAGTGAAAATTTGCCAGGTTTTGTGAAAAATTATGAACTACACAATTTCCTGCTGGAAGCTTCAGGAGTGAAAAGAAGTTTGTTTGCGAGTGTTTAGAATGATGTGGATATGAAAAAAGGTGAAAGAATGATATCTTTCACCTTTTTTGATTAATCTATTTTTTTAAGCGAAATCAGTCTCTTTCTTTTTGACGGAAATCAGGGAATCCGCTCGAAGTCCATTTGATGGCTCTGGCTCTTGTGGCGCGATTTGGATCTGATAGTTCATGGCCTTGGATTTCTTTGTAATCCCTCGCGTGATAGATCATGATGACTGTTTCATTGTCTTCTGCTACAGTAAAGGAATTGTGGCCTGGTCCATATCTTTCAAGATCTTCATTTGTGAAAAATACAGGTCCTGGCGATTTTACCCAATTGGAGGGATCCATCAAGTCTTTGCTTTCATCTATCCATAGCAATCCAAGGCAATAATTTTCATTGGTAGCACTTGCAGAGTATGTCACGAAAATCCTTCCATCTCTTTTGACTACTGCTGGACCTTCATTGACATTGTATTTTACTCTTTCCCAGTCGTATTCCGGCTCTGTCAATACGATTTCAGGACCAGTTAAGGTAAGTGGATCTTTCATTTCTGACATGACCAAAGCTGTACCGTGATCTCCACCACGTACATTTTGTGCCCAGATCATATACATTTTGTCATTGTGCTCAAAAACTGTGGCATCCAAAGAAAAAGAATCGATGTCTGTTTTGATTTGTCCTTCTTCTACCCAAGTACCTTCCATAGGATCTTCGGAGCTATTGGACAATACCCACATTCTGATATTCCAAATGTTTTCAGCTTCACCTGCGGCAAAATAGATATACCATTTCCCATCGATTTTATGTAACTCAGGTGCCCAAATATGGTGTCCCATCACACCTTTTTCGTGTTTGTGCCAGACAGCTTTTTCATTGGCATCCTTCAATCCATTGATGCTGTCGGCTTTTCTGATTACAATTTTGTCATATTCCGGTACTGTAGCAATCAGAAAATAGGTTCCATCAGCATTCTTATAAACCCATGGATCTGCACGTTGCTCCGCTATGGGATTATCGAATTTCATTTCTTGGGAAAATGACGGTGTGTATAATGCCATTGCAAATAGCAAAATCAAGCAATATTTTTGTAGGTTTTTCATCTGGTTATTTTCGTTATTCAAATAATTTAGGGTTTGATAAATTCAGTCGTCATAAAATTAGTGTATTTTTGACATTTAAAAAATTACATCCAAAAAATAAATGGTGTCACGTCCAGAAAACAATTGATACAATTTTTTTATACATTGTGATCTTTATTTATACTTTATGTGTACCCGCTTTTTTGTACTTAGCCAATCATTAGAATGTCTGAAAAATGATTTGTGGTTCTGTTGACTGTTGGCGATAATCCGCAACATATAAAACCTCTTCTAAGCCAACTTGCAATGTTGCGGATACACATTTTGTACTTTGTAGTGAATAACTTCTTGTTTTTTTTACCTTAAAGTCTCTTCTAAATCCCCAAATTGCTTTTGAAAGAGGCAGATGAAAAATCTTCAATACATTTGATTTCTTCTTTTAAACCGAGCATCTTTCCCAGAAGGATAAATACGTCTTCTTTCTTTTTTCCTCTTTTTCTCAAAAATTGTATTGAAGTATCGCCAGCTGATTTTGACAGCTTCTTGTTTTTCTTTCCCATTATCAAATCATGGTGATGAAAAGTAATGTTTGAAAAATTGTTTTCCCTAAGTTGCGATGCTAAGAATGATTGTGCAAATGAAGAACCGAAAAGGTCATTTCCACGAACAATAAAATCCACTCCAAAATGAATGTCATCGATAACGGATTGGAGTTGATAGGAGGGAGTACCATCTTTTTTCCTTACGACAAAATCACGCAATATCCCTGGGATCTTTTGGCTAACCCTTACCGTTAAAGTTTTGATTGTTACTTCATTTTGAATAGGAGTAATGATTCGAAAGCTGGTATCTTGACGGTCATGGGGAACATTTAGGGATTGGCAATGCCCAGTGTAGAAACCTCTGGGATGCATTTTTGCAATTTTGTTTCTACTACATTCACAAGCAAATATTAATTTTTTTCCAATCAATTCATCAATGCTTTTTTTATACAATTCCAACCTGTGGTGTGCCGAAAAATTGTGCTCAAAATCTTTCAGGTTTTTAGGTCCCAAATCGAAACTTATCTCAAGAAAATCCAATGTGTCAAAAATATCTTGGATGTACTTTTTCTTTATCCTTTCAGAATCCAAATCATCAATACGCAATAGAATTTTCGATTTGTATTTATTGGCCAGAGAATAGGTAAGTAAAAAGGAGTAGAGATTTCCCAAATGTAAAAACCCGCTGGGAGTAGGTGCTATGCGTGTAAGCTTAAAGTTCTCCATTCTCAAATTTAAAAATTAATTCATGTATAACATTTCAAGGACTTAAAGAATTTTAACAACATTAATTTTTTAAGGTCAAATTTGAAGGATACATTCGTAACGTGAAATCTACATTCTTCATTTGTCTCTTTTGTATTGCTTTTTGCAAGAGTTTAATTGCCCAGACTATTACTGGGAATGTGATCGATGGTTTTGATAAGGGCTATTTGGAAGATGTGGTGGTAATCAATCTTGCCAATGGTGATCAAAGTATTACAAATACGCGTGGGTACTTTCGCGTAAAAGGTAATTCAGGTGATTCTTTATCTATCATCAAAGAACATTACATTCCACATGGTGTAAAAGTCGGTACGGATACACATATTATAATTGAGATCAATTTGAATGCTCGGCTTTTGCCAAGGTTTGATGTATATGGGGAGAAGTATAGGATATCTATGTCCATGGATGGAAGTGTCAGCCCTACAGGCATGAGAGGCTTGACGGATAGGAAAGCTGGGCCAGGGAAAGTCTATCTTGGCATGTCCGACAATCCGGGTCTCGCTCCAGCGATTACTATCGATGGGCCAATCTCTTATTTTATGAAAAGCGAGAGACAAAAGCGGCAATATGCAAGAAAATTAGCCTTTTTGGCCAGGCAGCAAGATTATCTCGAATTGATTCAATCGGATTCAGTCATGACAGCTTTGAAATCAGAATATAACCTTAGCAATCAAGATTTGGACGATTTGATAATTGAATTCAATCTTCAAAATAGAGACCACCAATTCTTAGATATGAATTGGAAAATGGTTGAGCAGCGTTTAATTGATTTTTTTGACAGAAGAACTGGAAGAAAAAGGTAGAATTTAGTCTCATTTTCTTTTGAATGACCAAGTAACAAAAAATCTAGCGACAACCTCACTTTGGGGATTGTACCCAGTAGAAATCATAGTGAGTTTGTCACTTTCACCAGGTTGAAGCTTGTCGATGATTGTCTCTAATTCAATTCCTTGTTCACATTTAAATGTGATTTTTTGGTTCGCTTTTTTGTGGAATTCAGCTTTGAAGTCCACTACCAGCATACTGTACCGACCCTTCCCAGCCATAGAAAGCTGGCAAAGCGCACCAGTGCTTAATTCGGCCGCACCAGCAAGAGCTGCAAAATAAATTGATTTGAATGGATTTTGGCTTCTCCAGAAAAAGGGAATCGTTACCTCACAGGAATTACTGTCAAGTTTTTTTATTTTCAATCTCCAAAATATCGCTGAAGGGAGTTTGAATAACATTGCCCACCAAAAAATAAACGGGTTTGTCATTTTTTTTAAATAGCTACGTGCCTCTGAAGTCATTTTGAATGGGTTTATGAATAATAATCTTCAAATTAATCAAAAATTATAAACAGTCTTTTGAAATGGCATCTTTTTTGGGCATTTTCGCAAAAATATTCATATTGTTATGTTAAAGAAAATATCGATTTTGTTGTTGATAGGAGTCATTACATATTCCTGCGCTAAAGTTCCTTTTAGTGGACGTAATCAACTTAACCTTGTCAGTAATGGAGAGATCCTACCAATGTCATATGATCAATATGACGAAGTATTAAAGTCAAGTAAGCTTGTGACCAATACTGCTGAAGGTCAGATGGTAGCCAGAGTAGGCAAGCGAATTGCATCAGCAGTAGAAAAATATATGCGTGAAAAAGGTTATGAAAAGGAATTGGAGGGCTTCCAATGGGAATTTAACCTTATAGAAAGTGAGCAGGTCAATGCATGGTGTATGCCAGGTGGAAAAGTTGCTTTTTACACTGGAATCATGCCGATTTGTAAAGATGAGGCTGGTGTAGCAGTTGTGATGGGGCATGAAGTTGCTCATGCTGTTGCAAGTCATGCTCGCGAGAGGATGTCAAATGGTTTGGTTTTGAATGGTTTGCTGGGAGGTGTACAAGTAGCGATGGGACAAAATCCAACCTTAACACAAGGAATATTTTTGCAAGCAATAGGTTATGGAGGTCAATTGGGTATGTTGAAATTCTCAAGAAGACATGAACTAGAAGCAGATCAACTTGGACTTAACTTCATGGCATTAGCTGGTTATGATCCAAGAGTTGCGCCATCATTTTGGGAAAGAATGAATGCTGGTGCAGAAGGAACTAGACCACCTGATTTCTTGTCTACTCACCCAGGGCCAGACAAAAGGATTCAGGAATTGAACAAACAAATGCCGGAGTCTATGGCATACTATGAAAAAAGTAACAAACAGTAATGATAAAAAAAGCCAGATCTAAACGATCTGGCTTTTTTTTGAACAAAGTTTTAGGACCAAGTATGAAGTAAAAAGTACAAAGTAAGAAGAAATAGCAAATAAGTCTTTTAGTGCGTCAGCCAACCTTCTAACTTCCAAACTAAGAGATATCAAATGAATCTTCTATTGCGTCAGCCAATTTTGTAATCTTCCAATCTTTTGAAAGAAGTATGAAATACAAAGTAAAGAGATAGCAGGCGGATATTTTAGTGCGTCAGCCAACCTTTCAACTTTGCAACCTTCCAACTTCTAAACCAACAGGATATCAAAAGAATCTTCTATTGCGTCAGCCAATTTTGTAATCTTCCAATCTTTTGAAAGAAGTATGAAATACAAAGTAAAGAGATAGCAAGCGGATATTTTAGTGCGTCAGCCAACCTTTCAACCTTCCAACCTTCCAACCTTCCAACTTCTAAATCAAAAGATATCAAATAGATCTTCTATTGCGTCAGCCAATTTTGTAATCTTCCAATCTTTTGAAAGAAGTATGAAATACAAAGTAAAGAGATAGCAAGCGGATATTTTAGTGCGTCAGCCAACCTTTCAACTTTGCAACTTTCCAACCTTCCAACTTCTAAATCAAAAGATATCAAATAGATCTTCTATTGCGTCAGCCAATTTTGTAATCTTCCAATCCTCCAATCTTCCAATCCTCAATCTACCCCCTATTGAAACTCCTCAACTTCACCTGTGTGAATTTTCTCTTGGTGTCTAAAGGAAAATCACCTTTCATCATCCAGTCGTAGTAGGAAGGTTCTTCTTTTAGAACTTGGGCAATTGTTTTTCCTTTATGTTTGCCGAAGTTAAAGCATTCTTCTCCTTCACCATTGAAAATGAACCTTCCAGCTAGGTCAACCATTTTCTCGTTGAGTAAGGTGTGGATTTTTTTCATGTCATTTTCAAAAACCCCCAGTTTGTTGCCCAACAAATCAGCAGCTTCTTCTCCATTGTATCTTTCAATCTGTGCTTTGAACACTTCATATGTAGCGATAGTGTCAGCCTCTGCACTGTGAGCATTTTCCAAAGTTTTCCCACAATAGAATTTATAGGCAGAGCTCAGATTTCTTTTTTCCATCAGGTGGAAGATTTTCTGAGCATCAAGTAAATTCCTTTTCTCAATGTCAAAATCAATCCCTGCACGCAAAAACTCCTCTACCAACAATGGGATGTCGTATTTCAATACATTGAATCCAGCCAAATCAGCACCTACAAAAAACTGGTGTAGTTCCTGAGATGCCTCTTTGAAAGTAGGGGAATCTTTAATGTCTTTGTCATAAATGCCATGAATCAATGACGATTCCAATGGAATTGGGATTGTCGGGTTGATCTTCATGGTTTTGATTTCTTCTTTCCCTCCAGGATGAACTTTTACGATGGAGATTTCTACAATTCTATCGGTAGAAATATTTATGCCTGTGGCCTCCAAGTCAAAAAAGGCAATTGGAGATTTTAGATTTAAATTCATTTTATCGTTTTTGATTGATTTTGTTTTTTAATATAGTAAGATCCATATCGTCATAATTCCCTGAACTCATCAAAAGAAGGTTGGTATGGAGATATGTTTGTTCTTCAAGGTAAGCTTTCAAAAGGGAGATGTCGGTAAAAAGTTTCAAGTCTTTTCTTCGGAAGCCTGTTCTTAAGGTTTCTTCATCCATCAATTCCAGCTTTTTCAAAGATACAGCTTTTGGGTTTAAATAGATAATTGCCTCGTCTGCCATATCAATGGTATGTGCATAATTATCTATAAATTCTTTGTTTAGAGAACTGTATGTATGCAGCTCCTGTACAGCAATCAGCTTTCTTTCTGGAAATTGGTTTTTCACAGCTTCTACGGTTGCTTTGAGTTTGGAGGGAGCATGCGCAAAATCCCTGTACAAAATACTGGAATCGGAGCTTGCTAAGATTTCCTGTCTTTTAGCCGCGCCTTTGAAACTCTGGATATGCTTATAGAATGTTTCAGCACTTACTCCGATGCTATTGCAGATGTACAAAGCACCTTGCAGGTTTTGAAGGTTATGATCCCCAAAGATGTGGATTGGGATTTCCCCTTTTTCAGTTTGAAGTATGGTTTTCCCCCCTTCTATATTGCTGGGATGGGAATTATATGGCTGTAACTTAACGCCTGCTATTTGGCAACCTTCTCCAATTCTTTTTACAATTGGATCTTTTTCGCAATAGATAAATGTACCGGTAGGAGGAGTCATTTCTACAAGTTTTTCAAACTGCTCCACATAATTTTCAAAGGTTGGAAATACATTGAAATGATCCCATGCAATTCCAGACATCAAAAGAATATCATGTTTGTAATGGAAAAATTTCGGTTTTCTATCCAAAGGAGAGGTTAGATATTCATCTCCTTCGATGATGATAATTGGAGCATCTGACAATTTTACCATCAAATCAAAGCCTTCAATTTGGGCCCCTATCAAATAATCAAAATCAATACCCTCACTTTTCAGGACATGCAAGATGATTGCGGTTATACTCGTTTTACCATGGCTTCCTGAGATAACTATTCGCTTTTTTTCCTTGCTCTGATTGTAGATAAATTCTGGAAACGAATATACCGGGATCCCAAGTTCTTGTGCTCGGATCAATTCTGGATTTTCTTGCCGAGCATGCATCCCCAAGATGATTCCGTCAAGATCTTCTGAGATTTTTTCTGGAAACCATCCCTTTTCTTTTGGTAAAATCCCTGCTTTTTCCAGCCTAGTTCTGGATGGTTCGTAGATTTCATCATCTGATCCTGTTACGAGATATCCTTTTTTGACCATGGAGAGTGCTAGATTGTGCATTACAGCCCCACCAATTGCTATGAAATGATACTTTTTAGACATGCTTTTAATTACTTGTAATTAATAATTGTAAATTTCTTTTTAACCTTCAATCTCAACGAAATGATCAAATCGGATTGCAATAAATGATTAGTATTGTTTTGTATACAAAGATGTATTCTTGTCGCTAGCCTAACAAACATCCGTAGTTTAAACCTGCATGGCTACCATTAACCAATAAACTATTTGCCAAGTCAACCAATAACTAATTCAACTAATTCAACTAATTGTAAAACAAAGATTAAGATTTTTCCAGAACCTTTATCATCTTGAAAGATTTCATCAAATGAAACAACCCCGGTAAGATAACAGCCCCACCGATAATCAACATCCATCCCAAATTTGTGATTGTGGCTTGAGGTGCCATGTTTTCAAGCAAACTTATTTCCTTATCAGCTGTAATGATAAAATAAGGAAAATGCGTAACAATAGCAGCGAAGAGAATAAGTACAACCTGAATGCCTGCCATGTTGCGACTGGCTATCCGTCTTTGTGCCCTGATGAATTTCCACAATGGGAACAGTAATATTCCGGAAATTACAACCGAAAGGATTGCAATGGGGTTTTCTATAAAATCACGAACGAATTTGATATCATTTAAATAGCCATAAAACAACAGGACAAACCCCAAAAGGACAAGCGTGATGGTGAAAATGGCAGAGCTTTTACTAAAGTGGTTTCTTGCAACTCCCTCTGATTCTCCAATCAAAAGTGTTGCTGCAAGAAAGGCACAAAGTGCTGCATAAAATAAGCCTACCAATAGCCCAAAAAGATTCAGCCATGGATGGATAAAGAAATCATAGAAATTTGAGTCTGGATACGCTTCCAAAGTGATGATTTTGCCACTAATTAATGCCCCAAAGGACAAACCTAAAAAAACTGGTGTGATAAAACTCCCTATTCTAAAGAGCCAATTATACCAAAATTGTGATTGATCAATGACTGCATCATAATGTCTGAAAACAAAAGCCACCCCTCTAATCGTAATCCCAAGTAATACCAATGTGAGAGGTATGTGGAGATAGACGACCATAATGTTGAAGTAAGCGGGAAATGCAACCCAAAGAATCACCAACATGATGATAAGCCAAATATGATTAGCTTCCCATACTGGTCCGATGACCCTATAAATGATATCTCTGGTGTGGGGTCTGTTTTTGCGTGAAGCAAATAATTCTACAATTCCAGCCCCAAAATCAGCACCACCGAGCATGACATACAAGAGCAGTGAAAAAAGAAGGAAAAACAAAACTACATAAAGCATGATCAGTTTGGATTTTGGTTAAGGGCTTTGATTTGACGGTTCATCAGCCAAGTTACAGTGACAGCCAGCAGGGAATACATGCATAAGTAGAAATAGAAACTATACTTCATGCCAGGCATAGGGGTTACAGCATCTTTGGTCAGCATGATTTGATGGATTATCCATGGTTGCCTTCCCACTTCAGTGACCACCCATCCTGCTTCTATCGCTACAAATCCAAGTGGAGCCATTAGCACAAAAAGCAACCAATAATATTTATTTTTCTCCCAGTTTTTCTTCTTGAGACTGACAAGGTAAATCAATCCTGCCAGCATCAATACAACACCTAAGCCAACCATGATTTGGAAAGCATAATGTACAATGGCTACAGGGGGATGTTCTTCTTTAGGGAAATCATTGAGTCCTTTTACTTCAGCATCAAAATCTCCAAAAGCCAAAAAAGAAAGGGCTTTTGGGATAGCAATTTTATGCGTCACCTTTTGTTTTTCTACATCTACTATACCTCCTATATACAGCGGTGCGCCTTTTTGCGTCTCAAAATGAGCCTCTAGGGCCGCAAGTTTGACAGGTTGCCTTTCAGCTACATCTTTGGCAGAGATATCGCCACTGATTGGTTGCAAAAATGCCGCTACAGTGCCTATAATAATTGTAATTTTAAATGCTTTTTTGTGTAAGTCAACATTCCTGTTTTTGTAAATCTGATAAGCATGAATACCAGCAACGCCAAAACTTGTAGCCACAAAAGCAGCCAAGGTCATGTGAAGCGCCTGTGTGAACCATGCCGGATTTAGAAAAGCTTTGACAGGATCAATGTTTGTAAATTCCCCATTGATATAGTCAAAACCAGAAGGTGCATTCATCCAGCCATTGGCTGATACTACTAGAATGCCTGAAGCGACACCAGAGACCCCTATGATTATTCCGGTAAACCAATGGAACTTCTCAGGTAATTTGTCCCATCCATAAAGATAAAAACCCAATGCAATAGCTTCCACAAAAAAGGCTGCTCCTTCGAGAGAAAATGGCATTCCTATGATTGGCCCCGCATGTTTCATGAATTCAGGCCAAAGCATTCCCAATTCAAAAGACAGCGCAGTGCCAGAAACAGCTCCTGTCACAAAAAAAATCGCAACCCCTTTTAGCCATGACTTTGTTAGTTTTTTGTAAACAGGGTTTCTGGTTTTCAAGTATTTGTAATGAGAAACCACCATAAAAAATGGCATAACCATTCCAATACAGGCAAATATTATATGAAAGCCTAGGGTGAAGGCCATTTGTAAACGAGCGTAATCGAGATTTTCCATAGCTATGGTTTGTCATTCAAATATAAAGGTTAAAAAAATTAAGAGAGCAGATACCCCGAAATAACTCGCGATTTTTTAAATCAAGCGGATGCATATTATAGGATTGATTCTCCGTTATTTAAGAGGGGTGTTGATAACTCGTGCATAAATTGTTCAAAACCTTATTGATAAACAGACTACATTTGTCTATATGGCAGACAATAAAATACAAGGAAAAGATAGGTTGGCAGGTAGAAGAAAGCCAGACTTAGCAGGCATATCAGGAGTGGGTAAATTGCCCCCTCAGGCAGTGGAGTTGGAAGAGGCAGTATTGGGTGCATTGATGCTTGAGAAAGATGCATTGACCCAAGTAGTTGATATATTGAGACCAGAGAGTTTTTATAAAGAAGCCCACAAGGAAATATACAATGCAATCATCGATCTTTTTACCGAAAGTCAACCTATTGACTTGTTGACCGTCACCAATCAGCTTAGGAAGAAAGGCAAATTGGAAATGGCGGGTGGTGCATTTTTTATCACTGAATTGACCTCAAAAGTTTCTTCGGCAGCCAACCTTGAGTTTCACTCCAGGATTATCACAGAGCAGGCTATGAAGCGTGACATGATCCGAATAGCTTCAGATATTCAAAAAGAAGCTTTTGAAGATACCACCGACGTTTTTGAACTTTTGGACAAAATGGAACAGTCACTTTTTGAGATTTCGGAGAAAAATATCAGAAAGAATTATTCCGATATGCGCTCGATCATGAAAGCTGCAATTATGGAGTTGGAAGCTAGGAAAGGTCAAAAAGATGGTTTGACAGGTGTTCCAAGTGGGTTTACAGCTTTGGATAGAGTTACCTCAGGTTGGCAAAAATCTGATTTGGTGATCATCGCAGCAAGACCTGCGATGGGTAAAACAGCCTTTGTTCTTTCTGTTTTAAGAAATGCAGCTGTGGATCACGAAAGACCCGTGGCGATATTTTCTCTGGAAATGTCCTCAGTTCAGTTAGTGAACAGGTTGATTTCCTCAGAAGCTGAGTTGGATTCCGAGAAGATCAAAAAAGGAAATCTTGCAGATTATGAATGGGAGCAATTAGTCCATAAAACTGCCAAACTTTCAAAAGCTCCACTTTTCGTAGATGATACTCCTGCATTGTCAATTTTGGAATTGAGGGCAAAATGTAGAAAACTAAAAGCCCAACATGATATACAGATGATCGTAATCGATTACTTGCAGCTGATGTCTGGAGATTCCAAGTCAAGTGGAGGAGGAGGAAACCGTGAACAAGAGATTGCAAGTATTTCCCGGTCATTGAAAATGATTGCAAAGGAATTGGCAGTCCCTGTGATAGCACTTTCCCAGTTATCTAGAGCTGTGGAGACAAGGGGAGGAGACAAGAGACCACAACTTTCGGATTTGAGGGAATCAGGAGCCATCGAGCAAGATGCAGATATGGTAATGTTTCTTTATCGACCGGAATATTATGGAATCAACGAAGATGAAGATGGAAACTCTACCATGGGGGTTGGTGAAGTTATTATCGCCAAGCATAGAAATGGTTCTTTGGAGACCGTGAAATTGAGGTTTATCGGTAAGTACACAAGATTTACCGATTTGGAAATGAACGTACCTTACAAACCACAAGATGCACTTTATGGAAGTAAATTCCCAAGCAGTGCAGGAGGTCAAGATTTCGATTCAGGAAACACCATTCGCCTACAATCAAAAGCAAACGGAGGGGATAATGATGCTCCATTCCCAGGAGGATTTGGCAGCGACGAGCCAGCGCCTTTTTAGAAGAGAGATTTTAGATGTGAGATTTTAGAGTCAAGAACCAAGACACAATATTTGAAACAAGAGTGTGAGACCTCAGTGAAACGAGAGGCAATAACCACGAACATGCCCTGAAAGGGCTTATGATCCAAGCATCGGGTCAAGACCCGATGTCTAAAAAGATTTCAGTTGAACGTTTGCCCTGAAAAGCCTGTCCCGCATCCTTATCGGGAGGCAATTGAAAGGCTATCGAAAATAAAGAGAAGTCAATAAAAAAAGTGTCAACGAATTTCAGGACATGACAAAATGTTAAGATGTAAGAAAAAAGAGTCAATTAAATGAAGGACACGACAATAGATCGCATAGTTGAAGAAAGGTGCCAGAAATGATAAACGAAAAAGGTGAGAGATAGAATCATATGGACAGGAGAGAAAGATCTCTTTGCAATTCTAAATACTGGCTGCTAGTGGTCGAAATGACTTGAAAATCACTTTACCCTGATCAACCGATAACTCATCAAACTTATAATCAGTTTTCCATCCAAGAAACTTTCAATCCGCCGCGGCGGACAAGCTCTTAAAACCTTACAACCTTTATAACCTTTCCAAAATGATGAAATCAATAGTTCTAAATACCACACTGGAAGATAAAATAGAAATTTCGGAGATTGAAATCCCTAAGATTGGACCAGATGAAGTGCTTGTGAAAATACATGCTGCAGCACTCAACCATCGGGATGAATGGTGTAGACAAGGCTTATATCCAGGTTTGAAGAATGGTATTGTAATGGGTTCTGATGGTGCAGGAGTAGTTTTTGAAGTGGGTGCTGATGTTGATCAATCGAATATTGGAAGGGAAGTGATCATCAACCCAGCCAATCATTGGGGAGATAACGAGCATGCACAATCCAAAGATTTTTCGATTCTTGGTATGCCTGAAAATGGAACTTTGGCTGAATACGTGAAAGTAAAGTTAGACAGAATCCAACCGAAGCCTGAATATTTAAATTGGGAAGAAGCTGCAGCACTGCCTCTAGGGGGATTGACAGCTTACAGAGCATTGATGGTTCAAGGAAGATTGCAAAAAGGAGAAAAAGTATTGGTGACCGGTTTTGGAGGTGGAGTTGCACAATTTGCAGCTCAATACGCATTGGCCAATGGAGCGGAAGTGTATGTTAGCAGCAGTTCTGAGAATAAATTGGAAGTGGCCATAAAACTAGGAGCAAAAGGTGGTTTCAATTATAAAAAGGAAGATTGGGCTAAAGAAGCGCTAGAGCTTACTGGAGGATTTGATTTGATCATTGACAGCGCGATGGGGGATACTTTGGGGAATTTGATTCAAGTTACCAAGCCAGGAGGGCGTATCGTATTTTACGGAGCAACAAAGGGAAATCCAAAGGAAGTCGATGCCAGGAAAATATTTTGGAATCAAATACACCTGATCGGTAGTACAATGGGTTCTGATATTGATTTTTCAGATATGCTGAAGTTCATAGAAGTTAACAAAATCACACCTGTAATTGATCAGATTTTCTCTGTAGAGAAAGCAGTAGCTGCTTTTGATAGGATGAAATCAGGACAGCAATTAGGCAAAATAATTGTGAAATTCGTCTGAAATCAGAATAAATCTTGGTCAATAAGAAAGTTTTGGTAAGAATTTTGAAGTTCCCCAAGCGCGTGTGAATTTTGTTGTACTTTGGCAAGGGCAATACCATCTTCATAAATCTTTTTTGCTTCTTCAATCAAATTCAACTCTGCGCATAAAGATGCAGCATGATAATAAGTTGGAAGATAAACTTTGTAGTCAATTAAGAGTTTATTAAAGTATTGAAGTGCTTCTTGAGGATCATTGTTTCTGAATTCCAAAGCTAGGGCATACCAATTGAAGGGATTTTCGGGCTCCAGTTCTGCATAACTTTTGAGAGTTTCGATGCGGGACAAATTGCTCATGAATTCTTTTTTTAATTAAAGGCTTAATCACTAAATTCACGCAATTTAAATAAATTAAATAACCTAAATATACATAATGAAAATTCTTGTCTGTATTACGCACGTACCGGATACTACTTCCAAAATTCAATTTACCGATAATAACACGAAATTCGATAAGAATGGCGTACAGTTTATCATTGGTCCTTATGACGACTATGCACTTGCAAGAGCAGTAGAGCTGAAGGAGCAATTGAATGCAACGCTTACTGTATTGAACGTAGGAGAAGCAGAGACAGAACCTACTTTGAGAAAAGCTTTGGCAATAGGTGCCGATGATGCGATCAGAGTTAATTCTTTTCCCAAAGATTCACTTTTTGTAGCCAAGCAAATCACTGCAATAGCTAAAGAAAATAATTATGACCTTATCTTAATGGGTAGAGAGTCTATTGATTTTAACGGCGGTATGGTACATGGAATGGTGGGTGAAATGTTGGGGATACCGTCCATTTCTCCAGTTATGAAGTTGGAAATAGAAGGGACTACAGTCAAAATGGCCAGGGAGATAGAAGGTGGAAAAGAATATTTGGAAGCAAGTTTACCTCTTATAGCAGGATGTCAAGAGCCAATAGCTGAGTGGAAAATCCCAAATATGAGAGGAATCATGTCTGCCAGAACAAAACCTCTGAATGTCGTAGAGCCGGTTGACGAGAGCACAGCCACTGAAGTAATGCAGTTTCAACTTCCTCCAGCAAAAGGAGCGGTAAAATTAGTTGATAAAGACAATGTTGAAGAACTTGTTAAGTTGTTGAAAAACGATGCCAAAGTACTTTAATAAATCTTTCTTATAAACAATAAATCAAGATAATATGTCAATTTTAGTATATATAGAGCACGCAGAAGGTGCCATCAAAAAAACAAGTTTGGAAGCAGTCTCTTATGGTAAAGCATTATCGGACAAAATAGGGGGAGGTGATGTCATAGCAGTCGCATTGGGTGCTATCGATTCAGGAGAGTTGAAAAAGGCAGGGATAGCAGGAGCAAGCAAAATAATACATGACGCAAATGATAAGTTAACTGCAGGCGTGATCCAAGCACATGCAGATGCTGTAGCGCAAGTTTACAATCAAGTTGGTGCAAATACACTTGTATTGGCAAAATCTTCCTTGGGTGACGCAGTAGCGGCAAGGTTGGCAATAAAACTTAACGCAGGTTTAGTTTCCAATGTGGTAGATTTACCAGAGACAAGCGATGGTTATAAAGTAAAAAGAAGTATTTATACTGGAAAAGCATTTGCTGAAACGGTAATCAATACAGACCATAAGATTTTGGCGGTGAAGAAAAATGCAGTAGATCTTCTGACAGATGGCGCAGAAGCGGATGTTGAATCTGTGAGCTTATCCATAGATGAAGCTAACTTTGCGACAAGCATTACTTCTACTGATAAAGCAACAGGAGAGATTTTACTTCCAGAAGCAGATATTGTTGTATCCGGTGGTAGAGGTATGAAAGGACCAGAAAACTGGGGTATGCTTGAAGATTTGGCCAAAGAATTGGGTGCTGCAACTGGATGTTCCAAGCCAGTTTCTGACATTGGCTGGAGGCCTCATCACGAGCACGTAGGACAAACAGGAGTAAAAGTTGCCCCAACTTTGTATGTAGCAGTTGGAATTTCGGGCGCTATTCAACATCTTGCAGGTGTAAATTCTTCAAAATACATAGTTGTTATCAACAAAGACCCAGAAGCACCCTTTTTCAAAGCGGCAGATTATGGAATAGTTGGTGATGCATTTGAAGTAATTCCCAAACTAACTGAAGCTTTAAAAGCAATAAAATAAATCTTGTGGACAAAACTATTGAATTAGAAATTCTTGGGCTTACATCGAATAACTCTCAGTCTGGATCCTTTACGCTAGTCTTGGGAGAAGTAGATGGACGTAGGAGACTTCCAATCGTGATTGGAATGTTTGAAGCTCAGGCAATTGCTATAGAAATAGAGAAGATTATTCCCAACAGGCCCATGACACATGATCTGTTCAAATCTTTTTCTAGTAGCTTTAATTTTTCTATTGATCAAATACTGATTTCGGAAATGCAGGAGGGTGTTTTTTATGCAAAAATTTTGTGTAAAAATGAATCCAAAGTAGTCGAAATAGATGCCAGACCATCAGATGCGATCGCTATCGCAGTGAGATTTGAAGCGCCTATTTATAGTACATCCAAAGTGATGTCTGAAGCTTCTATTGAGGTAAATGAAGAGGATGGGAAAATCACTCAGCAAAAATCTTCAAGATCTCCAAAAGGAAATGCTCCTTCTACTGCTAAATCCACTTCCGGAGATTCTTATAAGGATTTTAGTTTGGATAAATTGAATCAGTTATTGGAAAAGGCCATTGATAGTGAAGATTATGAAAAGGCTGCAAGAATAAGGGATGAGATCAACAAGCGAAACTAATTAAAGAAAAGCCTGGTCAAAACCAGGCTTTTCTTTTTTAGATTATTGTGTCAAATCAATTATATTTATCGCATATTTATTCAACAAGTTTAATTTAGCCAAAATTCATTCAAATGGATTATTTCAGAGGTTTACTAGGGATAGTAGTTCTGCTACTTGTAGCATTCATTTTTTCTTCCAATAAAAAAGCAGTGGATTGGAGATTGGTCGGAATAGGAGTCTTGTTGCAGGCTATTTTTGGCTATTTGATTACAAAAGTTGAATTTGTAGCCTCCATTTTCGCTACTGTAAGTAGGGGGTTTGTGAAGTTTCTAAGTTTCTCCGAAGCTGGTGCTACCTTTATTTTTGGGGATCTGGCAACTAATTCCTTTGGATTTATTTTTGCATTTCAAGTATTGCCAACCATTATTTTCTTTTCGACTGTATCTGCGGGTTTGTACTATCTAGGCGTATTGCAAAAAATCGTGTTTGGTATTGCATGGGCAATGTCCAGAACGATGAGGTTATCCGGAGCAGAGAGCCTTTCAGCTGCGGGAAATATTTTCTTGGGACAGACTGAGGCGCCTCTTTTGGTTAGGCCATTTATTCCTACGATGTCAAAATCAGAGTTGATGTGTTTGATGACTGGAGGAATGGCAACTATTGCTGGTGGAGTTTTGGCAGGATATGTGGCATTTTTGGGAGGTGAAAGCCTAGAAGAGCAAAGTCGATTTGCGGCTTATCTCTTAGGTGCTAGTATCATGAATGCTCCTGCAGCTATCGTAATGTCAAAAATCATGATTCCCGAAACCCAAAAGGAAGCTGTCAATGATAAGCTTGAAGTCAACCAAGAAAATATGGGAGTCAATCTGATAGATGCGATGTCAATAGGTGCATCAGAAGGTCTCAAATTGGCCCTGAATGTAGGAGGGATGCTTTTGGCTTTTATAGCTGTGATTGCTGCCTTGAATTTTATTCTTTCGGGATTGATAGGTGAGTGGACAGGGTTGAATGCTTTTGTAATATCATCCACTGATGGACAGTTTTCAGGATTTTCTTTGGAGTACATTCTAGGACAAGTCTTTCGCTTGTTTGCATGGGTGATCGGAGTAGAATGGAGTCAGACACTGCAAGTAGGATCTCTACTAGGTCAAAAGACTGTAATCAATGAATTTGTGGCCTATCTAAGTTTGGCGGATATGAAAGAGGCAGGAGGGTTATCGCCAAAATCTATTGTGATCGCTACCTATGCATTATGTGGTTTCTCTAATTTTAGCTCTATTGCAATCCAAGTAGGAGGAATAGGAAGCATTGCTCCAAATCAACAAGGAAATCTTTCGAAGTTAGGTATGCAAGCATTATTTGCAGCTACACTTGCCTGCATGATGACAGCTACTATAGCAGGGGCTTTGTTTTCTTGATTTTGAGACTGTATTTTTGGTTTGTTCTAAAAATCACGATAAAGCTTTGAATACTGAAATTGCTGGTGATAAGTAGCTATTCATGCATAAGTATAATACAAAAAAAGACCTGAAAATCAAGTTCAGGTCTTTTTTTATACATTGTAAATCAATGGATATTATTCGGTTTCGTTAATGACAATTTTGTCGATTGAATCTCCTGCTCTGATATCATCAATCACATCTAACCCTTCTACAACTTTGCCAAAACAAGTATGGTTTCTATCTAAGTGGCTTGTGTTTTTTCGGCTATGGCAGATGAAGAATTGGGAACCTCCAGTATTTCTTCCTGCATGTGCCATGGACAATACACCGCGGTCATGATATTGGTTATCACCAGTGAGTTCACAGTCAATTTTGTAACCTGGTCCACCAGTGCCATTTCCATTGGGGCAGCCTCCTTGGATAACAAAATCAGGGATAACTCTATGGAAAGTCAATCCATCGTAAAATCCTTCTTTGGATAATTTGATAAAGTTTTCAACTGCTTTAGGAGCGTCTTTTTCATAAAACTCTACTTTCATGACTCCCTTAGGGGTATGTATTTCTGCTGTCTTCATTTATATAATTTTATTTTCACAAAAATAAGAAAAGTTTGCCAAGACAGCCTTTGAATTTCACAAAAATAAAAGGAGTGCTGCTGCACTCCTTTCTTTGGGTTTACTTCCTATAGGGTCAATTCGTTTATAGGTTTGGAGATCCTGCTAGGATGTCATCCGTTGCAAAATCTTTGTATTTCTCAAAATTTTGGATAAATGCCGCACCAAGTTCTCTTGCTTTTTTGTCATAAGCTTCTTTATTGTCCCAAGTTGCACGAGGACTCAATACTTCAACCGGGACATCAGGACAGGATTCTGGTATAGCTACACCAAAAACACTATGTTTTCTGTACGAAACATCATCCAAATTACCTTCCAATGCTGCTGTGATCATTGCCCTTGTGTACTTCAGTTTCATTCTAGAACCTACACCATAAGGTCCTCCAGTCCAGCCAGTGTTGATGAGCCATACATTTACTTGATGTTTTTCCATTTTTGCACCAAACAATTCAGCATATTTCGTTGGGTGAAGAGGAAGGAATGCCGCGCCAAAACAAGCCGAAAATGTAGTCTTTGGCTCTGTTACTCCGACTTCAGTACCTGCTACTTTGGCAGTATAACCAGAAATGAAATGATACATTGCTTGGCTCTTATTTAGTTTGGATATCGGAGGGATCACACCAAAGGCATCTGCTGTCAGAAAGAAGATGTTTTTTGGAATTCCTGATATAGATGGTTCGATTGCATTTTTGATATGGTTGATTGGATATGCGGTTCTGGTATTCTCGGTTACACTATTATTGGTGTAATCTACAGTTCTAGTACCTTCATGAAACCTTGTATTCTCTACAATTGCTCCAAACTTGATTGCATCCCATATTTCTGGTTCTTTTTCGCGAGAAAGGTCAATAACCTTCGCATAGCAGCCACCTTCAAAATTAAAGATCGTGTCTTCAGTCCAACCATGTTCATCATCTCCAATCAAACCCCTGTTAGGATCAGCAGAGAGGGTGGTTTTTCCAGTTCCTGACAAGCCAAAGAAAATAGCTGTATCTCCATCTTTTCCAGCATTTGCAGAACAGTGCATTGAAAGCACACCCTTTTCATGGGGTAGAATGTAATTCAAAACAGAAAAAATCCCCTTTTTCATTTCTCCAGCATAAGCCGTACCTCCTATAAGGATCACTCTCTTGGTAAGGTTGATGATTGCGAAGTTCTTTTGTCTGGTCCCGTCGATTTCAGGATCAGCTTCGAATTCCGGAGCGCAGATAATAGTGAAATCAGCTTCAAAATTCTGAAGTTCTTCAGCACTTGGTCTCAAAAACATGTTGTAGCAGAACAGATTCTGCCATGCTAATGTATTAACTACGGTTAAGTTTAGCCTGTAATTTGGATCAGCTCCCGCATAAGCTTCCCTGACATAGAGATTTTTGTCTGCCAAAAAATCGACCATTTTACTGTAAAGGTTATCAAATTTCACCTCATCAAAAGCGATATTGATGTCGCCCCACCAAACACTCTCAGCAGTGTTGGAATCTTTTACGATGAACCTGTCTTTTGGGGAACGACCAGTAAATGCACCGGTGTCGGCCATCAAAGCTCCAGTGTCGGTAAGTACTGCCTCTTTGTTGAAAAGTGCATGCTCGACCAATTCTGCAGGTGTGAGATTCCACTTTGCACTTGCCTTAGTTTGAATTCCTAGTCCAAACAAGCTTTTTTTGGCTGACTTGAGCTCTAGTTCTTGCATATTTATTTAGTTTTATTTGGGTTATTTTCAATGCCCAAAGATATGTAATTAACTAGTCTTATTTTATTTAAAAATGCCTTTTTTTTACTTTTCAATCGATTACGTAGCCTTTAAACACCATTCTTAAATTTCTGAAATTTTTTTATTTTTATTTTATTTTTGAAGAATCTGGAAGAAATCGTTGAATATTACACGGTCGATATAATTATTCAAAATGGCGTTTAGCTAGAGTAAAAAAAATCTGTTATTATTGTAGCTTGTAAATTTATTTTAAGCGTACATAATTCTATCAAATTGGAAAAAATCCCTAATGATTCCTTAAAATCTCTTGGAGAGGAGGTAATAGATGGCCCAACTATTTTTGGACATCCCAAAGGTCTAATGACTTTATTCTTTACTGAAATGTGGGAAAGGTTCAGTTATTATGGCATGCGTGCATTGTTGATTCTTTTTATGACAACCCCCATTATCGGTGGTGGCTTAGGGTTCGATGATCGCACGAGTGGAGCAATTTATGGACTTTACACTATGGGGGTTTATTTATTGGCTTTGCCTGGTGGATGGTTTGCAGATAGGTTGTTTGGATTGAAAAAGTCCGTTTGGTATGGGGGAATTATTATTACGATTGGTCATTTTACGATGGCAGTACCCGGCATGGTCCATCTTTTTTCTGACCATAGTTCTGAAATCACAGAATTGTCAAGTTTGGATATTAACTCCTTCTTTCTTGGCTTGATTTTGATAGTGGTTGGTACAGGGTTGTTGAAGCCAAATATCAGTTCCATTGTGGGCCAGCTTTATCCGGCAGGAAGCAGCAAAAGAGATGCTGGTTTTTCGATTTTTTATATGGGGATCAATTTAGGTGCTTTTATTGCCCCAATAGCATGTTCCACGCTGGCAGTTTACAACTGGCATTTAGGATTCGGTTTGGCTGGATTGGGGATGTTTATTGGATTGATTCAATACAGACTGACAGGAAAGTACCTTGATGGAAAAGGGGAAGATGTCAAAGCAATTACTCCAGAGGAGCAGACATCAAGAGCTAGAATGATTAAATATTCTACGCTTACCTTGATGATTTCAATAGTAGTGATAATCCTGATGTTTATGGGAGTGATTCCTATTGATGCTTTTGCCATTGCAAATATTTCACTTTATATAATTGCAGCAGTCACGTTTCTGTATTTTGGTTATGTTTTGTTTTTGGGAGGATTGACACCTGATGAAAAGAGAAAAACTTGGGCAATATTTATTGTAATTATTTTTGCAGCTTTATTTTGGTCTGGATTTGAGCAAGCTGGATCTTCCTTGAATTTGTTTGCAGAAAGATTTACTGATAGAAGTTTCATGGGCTGGGAGATACCTACAGGATATTTCCAATCCATTAATTCAATGTTTATCATATTGTTTGCACCATTCTTTGGAGCAATGTGGGTGTGGTTGGGAAGGAAAAACTTAGAACCAAGTTCCCCTTTGAAGTTTGCCTTTGGATTATTGCTTTTGGGAGTTGGGTTCTTGGTTATGTTTTTTGCAGCCAAAATCGCTGCTACGGGAGAATTGGCAGCACCAACTTGGTTAATCTTCACCTACCTATTACATACATTTGGGGAATTGAGTTTGAGTCCTGTAGGCCTTAGCTTGACGACCAAGTTGGCTCCAGAAAAGTATCAAGGCCAAATGATGGGAATGTGGTTTATTTCTGTGGCTTTGGGGAATCTTATTGCAGGAATGATTGCTGGGGAAGTAAGCGGTGGATCTGAGGAAGCCTTGCAAGCGATGCCAAGTCAATATATGATGATTGTGGCTACGGTTGTAGGAGCTGGCGTTTTATTGCTTCTCCTTAGCAGACCGATCAAAAAGTTGATGGGAAATGTTCATTAATCAAAATCAAAAAAGGCTCCATTAGGAGCCTTTTTTGATTTTGATTAATCATTATTTAATTAATGCTTATCTTCTGTTTTTTTCTTGAATAGTGTGCTTCTTACATCTACAGCTGAGATTCCAGCACCAAGACCAATTAAAATACAAACGATAAGAAGAAATAACTGTGCTCCTGATGCGATAGGTGAATTGAATATTTGTAATAGCATGGTATATTAAAATTAGAGATTTTTCATTGAAATTTTGTGCAAGATAGCACACAATACTATTTCAGCAAAATGGAAAGTAAAAAAAGCAGAACCCAAATAGTGTTCTGCTTTCAATGGACAACTAATCTAATTCATCGTCCAAGTCTTCGAAGTCGTCATCTTCAAAATCATCATCATCATCGAAATCTAAGAGGCTGTCATCGATCAATTCACTGTCTTCATCCAAGTCATAGACCTCGTCTTGGAATTCTTCAGCAAACTCATCATCATCATCTTCGAAATCATCAAAATCTTCAAATTCATCTTCTAAATCGTCCATTTTCTGATAGTAAATAGTTGCTAAATTGATTGATTGTTTTAGGTGACTACTAAATACAGGAAAATTTTTATTTATGCCAATACCTCAGCTTCATTATTTTTTTGAAGAGTTTTGATGTTGTTGATTTTCAGGTTGATATTTTGTTGTTGAATCCAGTTTTCTTCTAAAATCTTAACCCAAGTTTCCATGTAAAATATCACATCTTCCTTGACATTCTTTTTTAGGGAGTGCCTTCTGGGAAGTGGGATTTCTTTTAAAACTTCGGGTGATGAGAGTTTTTCCAAATGTGCCAAATCTGAAACTGTAAGTCCTGCCTCGAGAAGTTGATCTATCACTTCATCCATAGGCAACCCACTTGTGGGGCAGTAGTCGATCAATTGATCGTTCCAATCCCCATGTCTCTGCATTGCATATTTATGGATTTCGCCTTTTGAGTATTTGGTGATTTCTTGTGCTAAATTTCCACAGTTGCAAGCACCCATATGACCCCATTGGTATGAGGCTCCATTTTTTAATTTATCAATAGTCCCTCTAAAAGCTTGGATCAATTTTAAATTTGCTCTTGCCATATTTTAATGCGTTAAATCTATTTCTTTAAGATATAACTCAAGAATCAGTGGCAAGTTTATCCAATTAAGCAAAAAAATAAAAATCACATCGATAATTTTGATTTAGTGCCTTTTTTAGCTGAAAATCGTTTTGATATACTTCTTTATCAATGGTTTGGAAAGATACTTTTTGACCAATGAGTAGTTGTTCGCTTTGTTAATGTCTCGTTCATCAACCGAGCTGCTAAGGATATAAACCTCTGGTTTGTAATCGTCTGGTTCAAATTCTTCAAGAAAGTCCCACCCTGTCATTTCAGGCATGTTCAAATCCAAAAACAAATAATTTGGATGGATATTTGAAATGTCCTTCAAAGCCTCAGTAGCACTCTGAAACTTAAATATCCTAAACGGAACTTTTATATTTTTGGAAATAAGCTTTTCAGTCACGAAAGTACTGATAGGATCGTCGTCAATTAGAACTATCTTAAGCATTGAAGTGCATAATAGTGGTTTTGAAATACATTAAATTTTATACAAAAATACATTAATTGAAATAGAAAACAACATTATGTTAATATAAAATTTAAATGAGGGGATAGTAATCTCATGTAATTAGTTAATATCACCTAAAATCGAGATTGTGATTAAGATTGAATTTAATTTTCTTTCATATGCACTTTATATGCTCCTACGACTTTTTCGGCAGATTTTATTAGATTTTTATTCTTGGCTTTAGTACCACTAGCTTCACTTACTGCTGTGATGGTCATTAGCATCTTATCCTGCTTTGGGTCAATAAAATCTACTATTAATTGAAGCAACTCGTAGTTTTTTGTAGAAACCATATTTTGTCTTCCCATAAATCTCGGATCAAACATCCATGGATCCCAAACGCGCATTCCCCACATTGGATATTGATTGTTGTAAACTTCTTTTTGCCTCGGATCTTCATTAGAGCTATATCGGATCACCAAATCTGGTGACTTGCTGTCATAGGTGAGACCAAGTTCTTTCATTTTTACTTCAAGCTCGTTTGCTACTTTTGCATCTATCAACTCATCTTTGAAACTAGAAGAACCGATTTCTTTATTGACTATAACAAAAGAAGTATATTCTTTATAAGGTTTTATTTCTGTACGTTCTTTGAATAATTCTATAGAACTACATGATGACAGTGTAAGAACAATCAGGAATAATGTGATTATAGATAGCTTTTGCATGGTATGAGCCTGTTTAATAAAGTATTCAGAACACTAAACGAATATCATACCTTTTTGATTGTTTTTTCAAAATTTTATTATGAAAAGTATGATCTCTATATGGGGTTATATGGATTTGATATGAAAATTACTTTTGCATTGCAATCAACCAAATCATAGTTTTAAGTAGTATAAGTCAAAAGAACCTTCAATTAATTTTATTCTTTATAATTTATCATCATTTTTGTTTCAATTTTAACTCAAATTTTCTTTCGATGAAAAATTTATTTACCATCTTTCTTAGTTTATTTATTGTCAATCAAGGTTTTAGCCAAGATTTGGATTCTTTGGATGCTGTTGATTCATTGTCACAATTGATTGTAAAGGACACGACTTACTGGACAAATGAATTCAGTGTTGGCTTGAATTTCAACCAAGCGGCGTTTAGTGGAAACTGGAAGGCAGGGGGTGTTAATTCTATTGCATTTGGCTCTATTGCAGCTGGCAAAGCGAATTATGCAAAAGGAAAACTAAGTTGGGACAATCAGGTGGAATTGATGTATGGAATTGTGAAAAATGAAGGCCAACAAGTTAGGAAGTCTAATGATAGGATTTTCTTAGACTCCAAAGTTGGCTATAAGGCTGGCGGAAGTTGGTCTTACTTTGGTTCATTGAATTTTATGACACAGTTTACAGATGGTTTCGAATACGGTCCAGATGATCAAAGATCCCTTATTTCAGGTTTCTTTGCTCCGGCATTCCTGACTTCTGGGATAGGTATGGAATACAAACCTAATGAAAGTTTTGCTTTAAGGATTGCTCCATTTTCACCTAGATTCACATTTGTGACTGATCCTACTATTATCCAAAATGTCCCGTCCAATTATGGAGTTCCTGATGGTCAGACTGTAAGAACAGAATGGCTTGCTTTGCAATTGTATGCTACATTTGATAAAGAAATAACAGAGAATTTGACTATCAAATCCAGGTATCAAATGTTTGCCAATTACGAAACTTTGGATTTCAAAACCATCGACCACAGACTGGATGTTACATTGATTGCCAAAATCACAAGATTCGTGGATGTAACATTTACAAGTATCAATGTGTACGATTTTGATATGGATCCGGGAATTCAATATTCACAAGCTTTGGCTCTTGGTATCTTGTATAAGGTAAGCAACAAAAAGTAGGTGTTCATACACTTTTTTTGTAAAATATTTTGAATATTATTTTTAAATACTATTTTTGTTCTAATTGTGGTAGTTAAATAATAGTTGGTTTAGTTTTCATATAAAGAACAGGAGACATTCTCCTGTTTTTTTATTTATATGGAAATCCGGAATAATACAATACAGGTTGTGAAATCTTATGTTTGTTCTGTTTTTAATTTTTATCAACAAATAACACTTAAACTTTTGGAGTTTCAGCAGAAAAAGAAACTACAGGATAGTTTTGTATTTCTATTTAAATATTTTAGCCTTCGGGAAAAAATCCTCCTTGCTTTAAATCTCCTTATAAAATTTGAAGAATTTCTAAAAGGTAGGTTGTTACCCAGTTTTGACTCTATTTGATATATATGAAAAGCAGTTTATTGTTGGTTAGTTTTCTCTTGATTATAGGTTTTCAGACCTATAGTCAGACTCGAGAAATCATCGATTTGAAGGATTGGAAGTTCTATCATGGTGAGAATAATGAAGCTGATAGGGTAAATTTTGATGATACATCATGGGAGAAAGTAACAGTGCCTCACGACTGGGCTATAAAAGGACCTTTTGACAAGGAAATTGATAAACAGGTTGTGCGGATTGAGCAGAATAATGAAACTGTTGCCACAGAAAAGACAGGAAGAACTGGAGCATTACCATTTATAGGCGTTGGTTGGTACAGGACGATGCTTCCTATCGATGAAACTAATTCAGGTAAGCAGATGATATTGGCTTTTGATGGCGCTATGTCCAACGCAGAAGTATTTGTAAATGGAGTAAAAGTAGGTAACAGACCTTATGGCTACAGCTATTTTTATTTTGATGTATCAGATGCTTTGAAGGCTGGGGAAGAAAATGTGATTGCTGTTAGGTTGGAAAATCACGCTTTTTCATCAAGATGGTACCCTGGGGCAGGAATTTATAGAAAAGTGAGGCTAATAGTGAAAGATGAAGTAAGTTTCAAACATTGGGGACATTATATCACAACACCATTTATTGACCAGAAACTAGCGAAAATCAACATTAAATCTCAAGTTCAAGGTGATAATGTCGCGATCAAAACTTTTATCAAAGATGCAAAAGGAAATATTGTAGCAGAGAATAGCGTATCCCAAAGGTTTGGGGATGAAATTGAGCAGAGTGTTTCCATAATCAATCCAGAAATTTGGGATATTGATTCACCTTATTTGTATACAGCCACTTTGGAACTTCACCAAGATGGAGTCTTGAAAGACACAGAAGACATTGATTTTGGTGTAAGACACATCAATTATAGTCGAGAAAAAGGTTTTGAATTGAATGGAGAAGTAGTGAAGTTCAAAGGTGTTTGCCTTCATCACGATTTAGGTCCATTAGGGATAGCGATCAATAAAGCTGCTTTGAAGCGTCAATTGACATTACTGAAAGACTTGGGAGTCAATGCAATCCGCTCTTCTCATAATATGCCGTCTATAGAGCAGTTAGAATTGTGTGATGAAATGGGCTTTTTGTTTTTGGCAGAGAGTTTTGATGAATGGAAGAAGCCAAAAGTCAAAAATGGATACAACCTTTACTTTGATGAATGGGCAGAGAAGGATATTGTTGATTTGGTACATGCTACACGAAATCACCCAAGTATAGTCATGTGGAGTGCAGGAAATGAAGTTCCAGATCAGCATGGAAGCGCAGGGGTGAAGCGAGCCAAATGGATTCAGGATATTTTTCATAGAGAAGATCCTACACGCCCTGTGACCGTAGGAATGGATCAGGTAAAAAGTGTAATGGCTAATGGTTTCGGAGCAATTTTGGATATTCCAGGGCTGAATTATAGGTTGCCGTTGTATGAAGAGGCATATGAATTGTTTCCACAAGGATTTATTTTGGGTTCAGAAACTGCCTCCACCGTGAGTTCGAGGGGTGTTTACAAATTTCCAGTAGAAAAAGGACCAAACAAGGTTTATGACGACCTGCAGAGCTCTTCATATGATTTGGAATATTGTAGTTGGTCAAATATTCCAGATGATGATTTTGTGTGGCAAGATGATAAGCCTTGGGTGTTAGGAGAATTTGTTTGGACTGGATTTGATTACTTGGGAGAACCCACACCTTATGATGATTATTGGCCATCTAGAAGTTCCTATTTTGGGATTTTGGACTTGGCAGGAATTCCAAAAGACAGATACTATCTCTATAGAAGTCGATGGAATACTGAAGATGAGACCTTACATATTCTTCCCCATTGGAATTGGAAAGGAAGAGAAGGGGAGAAGACTCCTGTTTTTGTCTATACAAATCACAATTCGGCAGAGCTTTTTGTAAATGGAAAAAGTCAAGGAATCCAAAAGAAAGACAGCACCTCAAATCTCAATCGTTATAGGTTGATGTGGATGGATGTGGTCTATGAGCCAGGAGAGATCCGGGCAGTAGCTTTGGATGATTCTGGAAATGCTGTAGCTGAAAAGACTATCAAGACAGCAGGAAAGCCCCATCAGATCATATTGGATGCAGACAGGGGAATACTCGATGCAAATGGTGATGACTTGAGTTTTGTAACAGCTACGATTGTGGACAAAGATGGAATTCCAGTCCCTGATGCGATGGATAGATTGGATTTTGAAGTAACTGGAAAAGGCTCTTTCAGGGCTGTATGCAACGGTGATGCCACTTCTTTGGAAATGTTCCACTTACCGACGATGAAGGTTTTCAATGGTAAGCTTGTAGTGATTGTACAATCCACCCAAGAAGCTGGCGAGATTAAACTTAAGGTTAAAGGAAAGGGACTAAAATCAAGTGAACTTAAACTGAGCTCTCGAAAGTGAGAATAAATGGGTTTTAGCACCTATACAATCTGCCAATTAACAGCAAAGCATCATTAATCTTTCATCCACTTAAGAAGCTCTTCTTTATCAACAATCGACCAACTATGTGGGTGCCTTTCGCCGTTAGCCCTGATGCCTTTATTTTCTGTAGCAATATATTCAATAGAGGCATTCTGGAACCTCCTTTTTAACTGGCTCGCTAATTTCTCTATTTGATATGCGTTCAGTTCATTTGGCTCATTGTTTCTATTCTCTTTCCACCAAACAGTATCCGGTTCAGTATAAAACCGAATTTTTAAGTCAGCTAGGCTGAGTAGGTTTTCTATATTGTTAGTTTGAGAAGTGTAAGGTGAAAAAGCTTCATAATTTTCAATTCCACTTTCAGGGTCTCCCAAATCATTTTGAAATAAATTTATAAGCCAATTTGCTTCTTCATTGTAGTTCTTTGAATCTCCTCTTTCAATATCATCTGCTCTTTGAGGAAAACCACCAAAGAGGATCAATACTTTTTCAATTTCTTCAACGGGTTTTACCAATTTATAAAGTTCAGATTCGATTTCTTCATATTTTCTCTCCCTTTCTTCAGTATACTTTTGATTTTTCTTTCCACAAGAAAATGTAAGCAGCAACCCTATTAGCAAAAAGAAATAGATTTTCATTTGAAGTCGTTTTGTGGATTAATATTCAAAATGATTATCCGCAAATTTGCCAGTAAGAAAATTAATGAGGCATAATCACGCGGATAATCGTCAATAATCGGCCGTCAACAGTTAGCAGATTGGATAGATCTCCTTTTAGGCATATTTATAATGGTTAGTGGCAAGAAAGTGTATATACATAATATTCAATAATAGAAACATAACAGCTAACAAAATTGAAATGGGTTAGTTGAATTTACTTTTAGAACAATATGTTTATCATTCCCAAATATTGTTTTTTGCTGTTAAAATAATTGGTTCTCCATTTGTTACGACAATTGTGTGTTCGTGTTGGGCCATATAACCTCCTTTGTCCCCAACCATTGTCCAGCCATCATTTTGTTCCACACTGTAGGAAGATACTGTAGAAATAAATGTCTCGATAGCTACAACTGTGTTTTTTTTGAATCGTCTATTGTCAAATCTATTCTTATAATTCAACAATTCATCAGGTTGCTCATGTAAGCTCCTTCCTATGCCATGACCTCCCAAGTTTTTAACAACTTTATACCCTCTCTTTTTAGCTTCAGTTTCGATCAGGTGGCCCAGATCAGAGATCTTCACGCCTCCTTTGATATTGTTGATTGCTTTCATCAAGATCTCTTTTGATGCGTCTACCAGTTTTTGATGTTGGTGGATATCTTTTCCCACCACAAAAGAACACCCATTATCAGACCAAAATCCATCTAGCTCGGCAGAAACATCTATATTGATCAAGTCTCCTTCCTTCAAGACTTTTTTCGCTGAAGGAATTCCATGGCAGAATTCATTGTTTACACTGATGCATGTCCACCCCGGAAAACCGTAGGTGTGGGATGGAGCTGATTTTGCACCAAATCCTTTCAGGATGTTTGCACCAAATTCATCAACCTCTTTGGTAGTCATCCCAGGTTTGACATGGTTTCTCATTTCTTTTAAAGTGTAGGCTACAGCATCGCTTACTTTTTGCATTCCGATTAGTTCGGACTCTTTTGATATAGACATGATTCTTTATGTTTGCAACCGTTTTTACAGCCGTTTTTTTATAATGGAATGATCGTTTTGACAAAAGTGATATTTTTAAAAACACTTTTGTGGAGAAAATGATTCTTAAGTGTTTTGTTTTTTCTTTCTGTCCACCACCATCCCGTACACAGCGATGCCACCCCAACAGGCATTGATAAAAACACTTGGAAAAGACGTGTCATGTAGTGTATTGAAAACCAGAAATACTGCTCCCAATATATTGGCTAAATGGTATTTGTTACTGGTAGATTCCCATTTTTTAGTTATTAATAAAAAGTAGGAAACCAAAAAGCACAAAGCTCCCAACCACCCTAAACAGTCCATCCAGAATTTCATATCAATTTTCTTTTTTCTCTGCTACAAGCCACTTGTTGACAGAATTATGCTTTGCCTTGAACAATACTTTCATTTGTTCCTTTTCTGTTCCTTCCAAAGGTATGGAATAGGATTTTTTTCGCCCTCTGACTTTTGCAATTAGCTGGTAATCATCGCCATCTCCCGAAGTTCTGAACTTGTTGCTGTAAGAAGCCCAAATTTCTATGAATTCATCCTTTTCTCCCAAGTAATCCCAAGTAAATTGAATTTTGTTTTTATACTTCCTTACTTTGGGATGGTAAATCGATACGGGTCCGATGAATGGCACCCCATCTATTTCTTCTAAATTTTCCGTAGGAATGGAAATGTCCAAATGCCTGATCATGGTAGGTAGTATATCAACTATAGCAATATCTTTATCAAAAAAATACTCATTTAATCCTTTTGCATTCGTAGAAACCCAGATTTCTCTTTCCCTGACCGATTGGCCTCCGTGGTGCAGCCCAGTTCTAGGCTGTCTTCCATGATCTGTAGTGACTACTATCAGCCAGTCTTCTCCCTTTTCCATCCTTGACAACACCGATTGATAGATTTCTCCTGTTTGTCTGTCTGCTTCTCTGACAGCATCGTAAAGTTGCGGACTGTCGCCAAATTTGTGTCCCATATCGTCAGGGTATTCCAAGTAAACCCAGCTCAAATCAGGTCCGTTTTCAAGGATATATCTTGATGCTTCTTTACTTACCAATTCATCAATGTTGTAGATGTATCTTTTTTCGGAATCGTGTGGAAAAGCAATCGTGTCTAACTCAAAACCGTCGAAGGCGTAATCCAACTCCAAATTGCCAGTAGCATCAAGTTTTTCGCCTAACAACTTGGTTCTATTGTCAAGCCAAGTGGAGAAAATCGCTGTTTTGGATTCTGGTCTTGCTTCTTTCAAAAACCTGAATATCGTCCAATAGTTATAGTTGGGTCTTCTTATTTCGTTACCATATACATTGTGTTTATTTACCCAAGTGCCTGTCAAAAGACTGTTGTATCCTACTGCTGAGATGGTTGGCGTTTCTGAATAGCCGCCTTTGTCACCTCCAACGAAGGCTTTTGAAAACCCTCCAGCAGTGGCGATTTTATCTATATTTGGAGTTTCTACCTGTTTGATAACATCATAAGAAATTCCATCCAAGATGATAAAAACTATTTTTTTGGTTTCATTTTGGCCAAAAGAATGGAGCTGAAAACATAAAAGGGCAAATATGGCAATGGCAAACTTTTTCATAAGGGATGTTTAAAATAGTCGGTATATTAAATAGTAACCTGATTGTTTCAATAAAAATCAATGAAACAAGCATACTATGGAAATGGACAAAGGAAAAAGGAAATCGAAATTACTTCTTTTACCTTTTTCCTCTGACCTTTTTAATTGTTTAATTAATTCAAATTAGGGATAAACTCTTCTTCTAAGATAACATTGTAATTATGGTTTCAACAACCACATCTCTGAATTGATGTCGTCTTGTCCTCCGAATTGTCTTTGGAGTGCTGCGTTCATGTTTTGGAGATTCAGTTGGATTTCATTTTGTGGATACATCCATCTTTTTGGGATTCCTTCAGGGTTGATGATTTGATTGGACAAACTGAATGTAGGGATTCCTGTTCTTCTTTGGTTGAAAAAAGCTTCCCATCCTGTATTCATGAAAAAGGAGGTGTGCTTTTCTTCCAAAATCTTGGTCAATCCATTACTTTCCGAATACTTTACAGCGTCTTGGGCTAGATAGTTTTCGATTGCAGCCGCAGGAATTTCATTGAATTCCATCGATGCCCTTATGGCTGCTTCGTAGTATTGTGAAGCATCAAGATCTACCCAATTGCGATGTGCCGCTTCTGCAATTGTGAAAGCAAGTTCGGAATATCCCATCAAAAGGGAAGGTTGGTTTTCGGGATCGCTATGGTACCTTCCGTCTATAGGAGAACCGTCCCCTGACAAAATTTGGTTTGTGTTTTCTGCCAACGGTTCTGCTCCTCCCATTCCTTCATAAGCATTGAAGTCATTGTCTGCAAAGTTACGTCCATTGGCAGTTTTGTCTGCAAAACTGAAAAGTCTTGGATCATTTTTTGATTTTAGCCTATCTACAAAAGATTTTTCCATGTAATATGCTGTCCTCAAGTCGTTGGAGTTGAAAAATGGATACCTATTATTCTCCAAATCCAAAAACTTCAAAGCTCCATTGTCTTGGTTGCCTTGCATGATTGGAAACAAGGATGGGTTGTTGATGATTTCTGCAAATTTTCCAGCTACATTGACACTTCCTTCTTTGATTGACATACTCATCAAAACTCTCAGTGAAAAGGAATTTATCAATTTTTTCCATTTTTCTTGACTTCCATTGTAGATGATATCTCCAAGGATTTCCCCACTTTCTGGACTCAATAGAGAGTTTGCCGTCTTCAAATCTTCAAGTACCTGAAGGAAAATGCTTTCTTGAGAATCATAAGCAGGAAGGAAATTGCCTTCCTGTCCCTTTACTGCGTCGCTGAAAGGGACATCACCAAAAGAGTTTGATATTTTGATAATGTAGTAAGATTGGAAAAACAAGGCCAATGCCCTATAACTGTTATTGTTGGTACGCTCAGCTTCTTGACTCAGCTTCAATACTTGTCTAAGTTGACCATAATCTCCAAAACCAGCTCGTTGCCAACCGTAGTATTGGTTGTCAGTTGCAGAGTTGGTGAAAATCAATTGTCTTGAAGCTAATGCAGCTCCTGTGCTGATGTTGTTGAATGCATTGGCTTCAATAGCTGTCAGGATCAAACTAGGCTCTGCTTGTACAGGCCTGTTTGGGTCCAGCTGGAGTTCATCAAATGATTGACACGAGATCAATATTGATAAGGTCAGGGTTAGGGTAAGAATATTTTTTAGTTTCATGACTTTGTTGATTAGAAGCTTACATTGATGTTAAAACCTACATTTCTTACCGATGGTGTTTGGAGGTTGTCCACTCCGGAATCGGGATCAATGTTTTTCACATTTGACCAAAGCAGTAAATTTCTACCCACCAAAGAAACAGATGCGTTTTGTAGAGAGGTTCTCTTTAGAAATGCGTTTGGAACCTGGTAGGTCAAACTCACTTCCCTAAGTTTGATGAAGGATGCGTCAAAAAAGTGCGTGTACTCCGCATTGAGTGTTGTTTTGTTCCATGCAATGTAATTGACTGCCTGCTCGTTTTCTGCATAAGTTCTGGTGTCTTCCAGGATATTGCCAAAACTGTCATAGCTTACACTTCCACCAGTGACTACAACTCCATTGGCTACATAGCTATTGATGCCATTGTTTGCATCATCACGGAATTGATTTACAGTTCCTGGATGTGTACCACCCCACCACATTTTTTCATGGGTAGTAGAATAAATTGTTCCACCGATTCTGCCATCAAACCCAAAGCCCAATTGAAATTGCTTATAGTTAAAGGTGTTTTGGATGCCAAGGATATAGTCAGGGTTTTGGAATCCCATCATCCTTTGATAAGGATCCCTGATTGGAAATCCATTTTGTCCAATGATCAATCTTCCTTCTGGAGTCCTTTGATATTGGCTATTGGAAAAAAGTTGATCTGTTCTTTCTCCAACTTGAATATTCCCAAACCTATCCGTACCATCAAAACTTTCAGTCAAAACCCTTTTGTAAGTGCTCAGGTTTAGGGCAATATTCCAGTTGAAATCTGTTTTGCTAATTGGATTTACATTGAGCATTAGTTCCCATCCCTTTCTTGTGAACTCGGCACCATTCTCTAGTCTGGAAGTATATCCTGATGCATCGGACACAGGAACTGAGATCAAGTTGTTGAAATCCCTGATTTGGAAATAGGTTAAATCCAATCCAAGCTTGCCTCCAAAAAACCTGGAGTCCAAACCAAACTCAAAGCTGTCTGAGGTTTCTGGTTTCACATTGGGGTTGATCAAAGCTGCAGGGAACACCAATGAAGGATTACCACCCCAGTTGATACCTGGGCTATAGGCTTGGATGTGGCTGTATGGATTTGATGAAATCCTTCCATCAGACACCTGTGACCATCCACCTCTAACCTTTACAAAGTCTATGGCTTTTGGGAATGTGACAAAATCAGATATTGTTCCAGCTAGCGTCACAGAAGGATAGAAGAAAGAGTTGTTGTTTACTGGTAAAGTCGATACCCAGTCATTTCTCCCCGTGACAGTAAGGAAGATTGCATTCATAAATTCAAAGTCAACAGTTCCAAATACTGAATTGATTTGTTCTCGGGTCATTCGATTGCTTCCTTGGAGTGGTTGTTCCGAATTGGCAACATTGTAAAAGTTTGGGATAGCCAAGCCATCAGTATTCAAACTTTCACTTCTAAACCTGATGAATCTATTTGAAGCACCTGCATTGGTATTGATCACAAAGTTTTCCCCGAGCTGTTTTTTGTAACTCATAAAGAAATCAGTGTTCATGTTTATTTGCGCAGAATTGTAAATGTAAAAATTGCCTCTAGACACCCGACCGTACTTGACGTAGCTCTTAGGTTCTTTGTCTGATCGCTCAAGAGCATACATATTCATACCTGTTCTGAGGGTAAAAGTCAAATCCTCATTTGCCTTATAATCCAATTTCACTTGTCCAAAAGTGTTGTCTTTATGATATCCCCTGAGGTATTCATAAGCTTGGAAGTATGGGTTGTTGTAGTAGGTATTGTTGAAGTGTTTTTGCTGAAATCCTTCCTGTCCCGATACCCAATAATCTCTTAAATCCCTCACGTCAACATCAGTTCCTGTCCATAAAACCAGGTTGTAAAGGTAATTTTCCGGGCCGTAAGGTGTCTCGGGAAAATTTTCAGTGAATTGTCTATTATATGTCAAAGAGGCATCAGCGGTTAATTTTTCAGATAGTTTATAACCACCGGCAACTGAAAAAGAGCTGTTGTTCAGATCAGTGTTTGGAACCAGACCTTTTTGATAAACATGCGAAGCTGATAACCTGAAATTGCCTTGGTCATTTCCAGATGTTACGTTGATATTGTTTGTTGAAATCAACCCCCTTTGGAAGAAATTCTCAATATTGTTTCTTCCCCTTGAAATGAAAGGAATAGGGATTCTCTCTCCAGTAACCGGGTCTATTGGGCTATTGTATTGAGGCCTTTCCACAAAACCACTCGCAGTCGTAGGATCAGGAACATCCATTCTTGGCCCCCAAATCCAACCAAAGCCTTCAGTGCCACTACCAGAACCATTGACATATGCATATTGTCCATTGTCACCATTTCCATACGTTGTCTGAACCTCTGGGATCACCAAGTAGCTTGGTTGAAACATGGTGCTGGAGTTTACCTCTACGGTTGTTCCTTTTTTACCCCTTTTGGTCGTAATCATCAAAGCTCCATTTCTACCAATAGCTCCATACAAAGCAGAAGCTGTAGCTCCTTTCAAGACATTGATGCTTTCTACATCATCAGCATTAATTTTCCAAAAATCATTGTCTGTACTTGGTATACCATCTATTACTATCAAAGGCACAGCTCCCCTTAGTCTTATAGCTGGGTCTGAGAAAAGTGCAGTGGAATTATTGATTTGTAAACCGGCAACCTGACCTGTTAGTGAATTGATAAGGTTAGGCTCTCTCGCTTTGTTTAGCTTGTTGCCATTGACCTCTTGTACCGCATAGCCAAGGGATTTGACACTCTTTTCTACACCCAAAGCTGTATTGTCAAAAAGAATAAGTACCTGTAAAGATTTTTCATTTGCCTTGATAATAGTTGTTCCAATAATTTTTACAAATTAACCTTGGAGCTATTACTTTACAGGGAAGGAGATTTTATGAGATTGTTATTTAATCGAATGTACAATTAATTTAATGTTAATTCAATAAATTGAATGGTTGTTCAATAAATAGAATTTGATAATTTTTTCCTTATTTTACGGCTATGGGATTATCTAATATATCAGAATTAAGAAAAAGGGAAATTGTAGAAGCATTTTATCAAACGGCAATAAAAGAAGGTTTGGAGAGTACCTCAATTGCAAAAATTGCCAAGACTCTGGAAATCCAACCAAGTCTAATTGTTCATTACTTCAAATCCAAAGACGAATTGATCACAGCTTTGATAGACCATTGTTTAGAGCTCTATCTTAAAATATTCGAGAAGGCATACCTTTCCAATGAAGATCCACTGGAAATGCTGATATCTTTGATCAGCAGCATGTTTTCCAAAGATTGGAATGACCTATTTGATGATGGGGTTTATTACAGTGCTTACGCGATGGTTTTTCGAGAGCCTTCATTTAGGGAAAAGTTCAGCAAAATCCATAAGGAATTGAGGGAAAAATTGAGCAGCCTTCTCAAAGACTGCCATGATACCAAGGCTATCAATTGTAACAACCCAAATGAAACTGCAAATAGGATTTTCTTCCTTTTGGATGGAACATACTTTTTTATAAATATGCTAAGCACCCAAAAAGAACAAAATGAACACCTTAAGCAAAGTAAATTGTTGGCTTTTGAAATGTTGGGATTAAAAAAATGAAGATTGATGCATAAAAAAGGTTTTCAATCAAATAATTTAATTAAAATTGAATGTTAAACCAAGTATTGGTTTCAATTAAATAAGCGCTATTCAATCCATTCAATTTGAACTGTAAAACTGTTCGACCTATTTATGAAAACAAGTTGCTATTTCACCCTATTATTTATTCTTATTTTTTCAAGTTATTCAATTGCCCAAGAAAAAGAAGAATCACCTTTCAAATTTGTTGAAGTTGGAGAAGTGAGGGTTTTTGGGAAATCAGTTGACAATCAAACGCGTTGTGTACATTGGCATTCCCAATTGGATGTCATTGCAATCAAGTTTAAGTGTTGTGACAAATTTTATCCGTGTTTTTCTTGTCATGCAGAAGAAGCAGACCACAAGCATGCAGTTTGGCCAAAAGATGAATTTGACCAAAAAGCAATCTTATGTGGTGTTTGTACCAAAGAACTTAGCATCAAAGAATACATGGATTCAAACAATACTTGCCCAAATTGCAAAGCCAGCTTCAATCCCGGTTGCAGTAATCATTACCATTTGTATTTTGAAGTTGCTGATTCCCATTGATTTCCATCATTATTTCTGCAAATAGTTCTGTGGATTTGATTCTGTCGTCAATGGAATACATCGTGGATACAGCAATTAGTTCATCTACTTGCGTTTGAGCTAAAAATTCCTGGATCTGTTTTTTTACTTTTTGTTTGCTACCTACAAATGAATACTTCAACATTTGGAATATTGATGGGTTCTGGGATAATTCCAACAATTCCCTTGTCATGTCTGTGGGTGGCTGTAGGGCATCTTTAGTGCCAGTCAATACGCTGTAAAACATCCTGACCAAAGTGGTGAAAAGCTTATCTGCTTCTTCATCTGTCTCAGCGATGAATACATTCACACCAGCCATGGTGTATGGTTTGTCAAGAAATTCAGATGGTTGAAACTCCTGATGATAGATACCTAGCGCATTGAGCAAATGTGTTGATGCAAAGTGACTTGCAAAAGCATAAGGCAGCCCTTTTTTTGCGGCCAAATGCGCACTGTCTGTACTGGAACCCAAAATGTAAATCGGAACATTAGTACCTTCTGCAATGGTGGCTCTTACTTTTGAATTTTTATTTTCAAGGGAAAAGTATTCCTGAATTTTTGCTATTTCTTGAGGAAATGAATGTGCTGCTTTCATAAAATCAGATCGGATGGCTTGGGCAGTCAGTTGATCTGTCCCAGGAGCTCTTCCAAGACCTAAATCAATCCTATTCGGATACAAATGCGCTAAGGTTCCAAACTGCTCTGCAACAATCAAGGGTGAATGGTTAGGTAGCATCACGCCACCAGAACCTACTCGGATTCGTTTTGTATTTTCAGCTACATATCCTATCAAGATCGATGTAGCACTACTTCCGATATGCTCTGCGTTGTGATGCTCCGCAAACCAATATCGTTTATAGTCCAATGATTCTGCTGTCTTGGCCAGAGCCAATGAGTTATTCAATGTCTGTTTGATGGTGCCACCTTGAGGAACAAGGGCAAGCTCTAAAATAGAATATTCTATTTTTCTGTTATGCATGATATTGATATAGTTGGTTTTTCGTTTTGAAGCAAAGCCTTTGCATGAATAACCATGTAGCGCTTTCTCCCAAATACATTCCTTCAACCTAAAATCATTGCTATTAGTGCCATTTAGTCTTTAAATTTTTCGGTAATTCATAGCTCAAAAAATAATTTGTTAGTAGTTTCAATGTTCACGTTGGGAAAAAAGATATGTTTTGATTTGCTGATAATCATAATAATTAATTTTTTAATTTTTTCACCTAATCTTTTTCATCAAAATCCACTTTTAATTATTTGTAATGCAAATAACTGATATTCATATGTTTCGATCTTTATCTTATTGAAAAATAGGTGTTTATACGTATTTATTCTCTGAATTAAAATAGCTTTCTTAGTTGACTATTTTACATTAAACACAAAAAAAATGGAACCACTAATTGGACAAATTATGATGTTTGCGGGAAATTTTGCACCCCGCGGATGGGCCTTCTGTGAGGGGCAGCTTCTACCGATTTCTTCAAACACTGCTTTATTCTCTATCCTAGGAACGATCTACGGTGGAGATGGCAGAACCACATTTGCATTGCCTGATTTGAGAGGTAGAGCACCTATTCATAAAGGACAGGGGCCAGGTCTCTCCAATATATCATTGGGTGAAGTTGGTGGGACAGAACAGGTGTCTTTGACAGTTCTAAATATGCCAGCACATAGCCATGGAATGAATGCAAGTTCCGACGCAGGTACAAGCACTAGTCCTTCAGGAAATGTACCTGCAGCAGCTCAATTTCAAGAAAGTCGTCAAAGTCCGATTACCAACGTGAATTCCTATAATAATAGCCCAAATACCAAGATGGCTCCAAATGCAGTAAGCGCCGAAGGAGGTAATATGCCTTTTTTCAACCGCAACCCATTTTTGGCAATGAATTACATAATAGCATTACAAGGGATTTACCCAAGCAGAGATTGATCATTCGTCCTTTGGAGCAAACCCGTTCCGAAGGACTTTTTGCTTTACAGAAAATTCTTTTTAGTTAGAAATTACCCTACTATGAAAAAAAATCTACTTACCTATTTAATCTTTATTGCTTTTTTTGCAGCATTCCTTCCCCAGAAGGCAACTGGACAAATTACTACAATTGATTTCGAAAATCCACCTAGTATTGGAGCAATACAATCAATCTCAATTGGTGGATTTACATTTGCATCTGATTTGACAAATGGTTTTAATATAGGTTTTTTTAATAATCTCGGAGAAGGAGGAACATGGGGATTAGGTGATAATAACATTCCTGTTGGAGGTTTAAAAGAATGGAAAATCAGTAAAAATGATGAAGCTGAATTTCAATTCAGAAGTGTTTATATTAAAGATAGGGGTTTTGGAGCAATTAATTACGGAGAAATTCAAGGTTTTAAGAATGGAATTGCTGTAGGGGCTAAAAAGTCAATTCAGTTTGATGGGGTTAAAGATTTCGTTGCTGATCCTGATTTTTATGAGGTGGATGAAATCGTAATTTCAGGGCAAGACATTAATGTGATTCTGGACAATTTCACATTTGGAACTGTTTTCGAAGATGGAGTAAATATTCCTACAGAAGTATCTTCTATCATTCTAAATGCTGCTCCGTTATCCAATGTCTCTTCAGTAACTTTTTCAGTTAATTTCAGCAAACCTGCATTCAATGTCAGTGTAGATGATTTTCAGTTAACACGTATCGGCTCTGCAAATGGTACGATTGCTTCTGTCACTGGTTCAGGCACTGCATATACAGTGACTGTGAATAATATTACAGGAGATGGAAGTTTAAGGCTTGATCTAAGGTCTGGCACAAACATTAGCAATGTCAATGGAAATACAGGAACCCCTGCATTTACATCAGGCCAATCTCATTTCGTTAGTCCTTGTTTGATTGAAACTTTTGAGGATGAAACAATCGGAAGCAAAATATTTACAACTGGGACAAATTCATTTACCATCACAGGTGATTTGGAAGTCTACAGAGGCTCACCTTTAAATGTAGGAATAGGTGGTTCTAGAAATGTTTTAAAGAATACTGGGAGCGGTACCTACACCATTTCTTCGGTTGATGATAAGTTGATTTTTTTAAATACCATAGGTTTTTATCTCTCCTCCTTTGCTGATGGAAATGCACCAACAGGAAGTGGAATCTTGACTTTAAGAGGCCTTAGGAATGGAGATGCTGTTTTTTCTAATGAAAAAAACAGTGGGTTTGAAACAGGAACGACTAACAATGGATATACCATTGTGGATTTTGCAACAGAAGGTGGTACAGGTTTATCAACTATTGGTATTGATCAGTTGGAAATAGAAATAGGTGGAGGATTTGTGTATTTGAATATTGATAATTTTGGTTTTTGTTCAGATACAGAAGCTCCTTCAGGCTATAGTGTGTCGATTGATCAGGATCCTATTAATTTGAATAATCAGAATAATGTAAACTTTACCTTTGCCAATGCTGAAATCGGTACTAGATACAATTATACTTTCTCAAGTTCTGGAGGAGGTACTAATGTGACAGGCTCCGGAAATGTGACGAGTATAGATCAAACAATCACCGGCATTAATTTATCAGGGCTAGCTGAAGGAACTATTACCCTAAATGTAACTCTGACTGATATACCTGGTAATGTAGGAGACGTTGAAAGTGATACGGTTACAAAATCATTAAACCCAATTCTTGACGGTGGAAGGCGAATTGATTACCGTGAAAATGACCCTCCAATTAGCTTCTCAAGTGGAGGAACACTACTCGTTTTGACAAATGGAGTGAACATTAATCAGGCTGCCATCACTTTCCTCGATAAAATAGACGGTGATGTCTTAGCTGTGGGTGACACTGGTCCTTATGCTGTTTCGACAGATGGTGATGTGATCACGTTTTCAGGTACAGGAACGGCTGCACAAATGAGTGCCGCATTGAATTCCATTACCTATGTACACAATGGAGCTGATCCTGATCGAGCAGGTTCTGATCAAACAAGGGCGGTAGAAATTTTTGTGGTGGATGCTTCAGGAAGATTTTCCCCAACCATAAGAATAGATATTGGTATAGAGAGTATAAATGATGCTCCAACGATGGTTTCATTGCCGTCAGAAGTGACAGTTACGGAAAACGCAGCCAGTACGCTGGATTTGTCAGCAGCCACATTTAGTGATATCGATGCTGGTACATTCCCTATTTCGCTCACCTTACAAGTCAATACGGGGATTTTGCAAGCCATTTCTGGAAGTGGAGTGGTCATTGGCGGATCCGGGACAACGAGTATGACTTTGACAGGTTCACAGTTTGCTATTGATGAATACCTGAATACCCCTTCAAACATTCAGTATACAGGTGCTGTGGGAATTAGGGGAAATAATGCTGCATTGCTTACCGTTTTTGCAAATGATGGTGGAAATACTGGGACAGGCGGAGGAACTTCTGTTGAGTTGGGGACGGTGAATATTGACATTGTTGAAGCAAACAATGTTCCTACCGTTGACAATCCTATTGAAGATCAGGAAGCCATACAAGATGTGCTTTTTGACTTTGCCTTTGCGGCAAATACCTTTGAAGATGTAGATGGGGATGATTTAATATACTCTGCGCAATTATCAGGTGGTGGAGTATTGCCAGCTTGGCTAACATTTGATGGTGAAAACCGAAGATTCAGTGGTACACCTTCTAATTCAGATGTGGGTATCTTAAGTGTAGAATTGGTTGCTGACGACGAAAATGGAGGTGTCGTTAGCACAACATTTGACATTGTTGTTGCCAATGTAAATGACGAGCCTACGCTTGCTAATCCTATTGTAGATCAGAACGCCATTGAGAATCAGCTTTTTACTTTTAGATTCGCTGACAATACATTCAATGATATTGATGTAGGAGATGTTTTGACTTATTCTGCTCAATTAACGGGGGGAGATCCCTTACCAACTTGGCTTACTTTTGATGGAAGTGAGCAAACTTTTTCTGGTACACCAGGGAATAATGATGTCGAAACTCTTAGTATCGAAGTTATTGCAAGTGATGGGGAGTATACAATATCCGCCTCATTTGACCTAACCATACAGGGTGTCAATGATGCGCCAGTCATCTTTGCGCCATTTTCAATTTCCATTTTTGAAGACGAGCCAGAAGGCCTGACGGGCATAAGTTTTACCGATATAGATGCGGGTTCAGCAGATGTTTTGGTTACTTTAGAAGTAAATAGTGGAACCTTAGCTGCAAGATCAGGTGATGGGGTGATAGTAGGAGGGAACTCAACAAGCTTGACCCTGACTGGAAGTGTGGATGATATCAACAGCTTTTTAGCCAACGAGGAATTGACCTTTACCACCAGCCTAAATAGTACTGAGAATGTAACTTTATCAATAGTAATAGACGATCAAGGAAATACTGGTTCTGGAGGAGCTCAATCAGACAATGCCACAGTCAGCTTGGTAGTAACTGCCGTAAACGATGCCCCAGTCAATACCGTCCCAGGCACCCAAAGCGTAGCTCAAAATGAAACGCTCACCTTTAGTGCTGACAACGGGAATCAAATCTCAGTATCGGATGTAGATTTGGGATCAAATTCAATTGAGATCACGATCAATGCTTCAAATGGACTAATTTCTTTGGCTAATACTAATGGTCTAATTTTCACTCAAGGTTCTGGAACCAATGATGGGATAATGAATTTTACAGGGACTTTGGTAAATGTCAACAATGCCTTAGATGGAATGATTTTCACTCCATTCTCAGGCTTATCAGGCACAGGAAGTTTGGGAATCACCAGCAATGACCAAGGGTTCTCAGGATCAGGAGGTGCTCAATCTGATACAGATGTGATTTCAATTACCATCAATCCGATCAACCCCGTTGTAACCAGTGTGTCCAGTAGTACTGCCAATGGGTCTTATAAGGTTGGAGACCAAATATTAATTCAAGTAATTTTTGACCAGCCAGTGGATGTCAATACTGCAGAAGGTTTACCGACATTGATTCTTGAAACTGGCGGTGTGGATCGTGCATCAAGTTATGTCGATGGATCAGGAAGTACAATATTGAATTTTATTTATACCATTCAGTTAGGCGATTTTTCAGCTGATTTGGATTATTTAGGAATATATGCTTTCAATTTGAATGGTGCTATAATTGAAAATGGTAACAATATTTCTGCAGAGTTGGCTCTTCCTGCTCCTGGAACTGCCAATTCCCTTTCAGGTCAGAAAAATATAGTTGTTGATGGGATTGTGCCTGTGGTTTCCTCAGTTTCTGTTCCTCCAAATGGTATTTATTCCTTAGGCCAAAATCTGGATTTTTTGGTGAACTTTTCCGAAGCTGTGATAGTAAACGGCAGTCCTCAATTTAGCCTTATAGTAGGATCAACAAGCAGGCAGGCCAATTATTCATCCGGCTCCGGTACTAGCGCCTTGTTCTTCAGCTACATTGTCCAAAGTGGAGACCTTGATCTGAATGGAATCGTTGCACAAACGCTGTCTCTTAATAGTGGGACACTGAGGGATGCTGCAGGTAATGATGCCAATTTAGCCCTGAACGGTATCGGAAGTACCAGCCAAGTTTTGGTTGATGGGGTACAGCCGACAGTTGTTAGTTTGAATTTAAATAACACTTCCCTCACTATAGGCCAAACCTCAACGCTTACAGTAGTGTTTAGCGAAAGAATTTCGAGCCTTGAAACAGCTGATTTCTCGGTTCAAAACGGTAACCTTTCCAGTTTGTCATCTTCTGATGGCGGACTTACTTGGACAGCTACCCTGACTCCTAATTCAGGAATAGAGGCTGGAACTAATATTATCACGCTAGATAATCTAGGATATACTGATCTGGCTGGAAATTCAGGAACAGGAACAACAGATTCCAACAACTTTGCAGTAGATACTCAGCGTCCTACAGCCACCGTCACGGTCTCAGATACCCAACTGATTGTTGGAGAGACGACCTTAGTTACAGTTGTTTTTAGTGAAGCAATTTCCGAATTGAATCTGGAGGATTTTAGTGTAGCCAATGGAAGCTTGAGTGCTTTGAGTTCGTTGGATGGTGGAATTACCTGGACAGCAATTCTTACTCCAGAATTGAATGTGAAAGTTCCGAATAATATAATCCAGCTTGACAACACAGGCTATCAGGATTTAGCTGGCAATTCAGGATTGGGAACAACTAATTCCAATAGTTATTCAGTAGATACTGTCAACCCTTTTGGATATTCTGTTTCCATTATTCCAGAACTTGTCAATAGTGTAAACCAGAATGATTTCAGTTTTAACCTCCTTGACGGAGAAATAGGAGCTACTTATTCATTTACAATCACTAGCAGTGCAGGTGGTAATGTCGTATTGGGCAATGGAACGATAAGTTCTTCCAATCAACAAATTGGAGGTATAGATGTTTCAGGACTTCCCGATGGAGAATTAACCCTGACTGTCACCCTAATAAATGGTTCAGGCAATGAGGGGGCACCAGTAAACGATACAACTGAAAAACGCTTGCCATCAGAATTGACAATACGTGTTGTTCAGAATGCAGATGAAAATGGGGTTAATGGTCTATTTGAAATTGTCACCGACAATATCTTTGGAGCGATCACTATGTTGGAACTTGAAATTGGAGGCACTGCCACACCAGGAGAGGACTATACTCCAATACCAATAGGTATTCTTTTTCCAGGCAACACGACCTCGGTATTGATCCCCATAGAAGTAATTGATGATCTGGATGTAGAAGGGGATGAAACAGTCACTATAAGATTGGTAAGAACTGACAATTCTCTGGTCACCATAGGAGAGCCTAGTCAGGCCACCTTGACGATAGCAGACAATGATGTGCCAAGGCAATTGACGATCACCCCAGATGTCAATCAGCAAAAAGTATATGGGGATAATGATCCGACAAGCTTTAGTTACACAGCCAGCGGATTTGATTCTGGTGATGATGAAACCATTATCCAAGGGTCACTTACCCGGCAGGTAGGAGAAGATGTAGGCACCTATTCATATACATTAGGGAATCTGCATGCAGGTTCGAATTATGAATTGATATTTAATCCAGGAGTCTTTACGATTACTCCAGCGACCCTGTCGATCGAAGTAGATGACTTGGAAAAATTATATGGAGCCGAAGAGGCTGACTACAGTTATACTGCTTCGGGCTTTAGAAGAGATGATTCGGCAGCAATCCTTGAAGGAACAATAGGCAGAAGCGGAGGAGAGGATGTGGGAACTTATCAGTTTAACCTTGGAACGCTTAGTGCAGGAGCCAATTACAACCTGCTGTTGATCAGTAATCCTTTGAGGATTACTCCTGCACCATTAACAATCACAGCAGACGATAAGCAGAAAACCTTTAGCCAAGCTAATCCAACCTTGACCTTTTCCTATGCAGGCTTAGTCAATGGAGACACCCAAGTAGCAGACGAACCAATCATCGCCACAACCGCAACTGAAGCATCTCCGGTAGGAAACTATCAGATTACACTAAGTGGTGGTTCAGATCCAAACTATTCAATCTCTATATTTAATGGGACGCTGATTGTTAATCCTGCTGATATTTCAGGAATTGGGTTTGATGATGCAAGTTTTGTCTTTGACGGAACAGGAAAATCCTTAGAAATCACTGGAACACTTCCGGCAGGAACATCGGTAGCTTATGCTGATAATTCAAGAACAAATGTAGGAACACAGCAAGCAACAGCTACGATCACAGGCTCGAATTTCCAGACTTTGGTATTGACAGCTGATTTGGAAATCACAGCGGCTGAGATCACAGGAATCACTTTCGATGATGCAAGTTTTGTCTTTGACGGATCGGAAAAATCCATAGAAATCACTGGAACACTTCCAGCAGGAACATCGGTATCTTATGCTGATAATTCAAGAACAAACGTAGGAACACAAGAAGCGATAGCTACGATCACAGGCTCGAATTTCCAGACTTTGGTATTGACAGCTGATTTGGAAATCACAGCGGCTGAGATCACAGGAATCACTTTCGATGATGCAAGTTTTGTCTTTGACGGATCGGAAAAATCC
>NZ_JAKZGS010000016.1 GCF_022549695.1 Belliella calami
TCCGCAACCAGTGGGCAGGCTTCGAGGGGGCTCCGATGACCTATTTTGGTTCATTGGAAATTGATGTTGCAGATTTTTCAAAAAGTGGCAATCCGGATAAAAACGCCTTGGGGGTGAATGTACTGCATGATGAATATGGAGCATTCATAGAAACAGAAATGATTGCTTCCTATGCCTCGAGGATTCAGGTATCTGAAAGAACCTCGGTCAGGTTGGGGATGGGAGTGAACTATAACAGGGTAAGGTTGGATGGGAACAACCTGACGACAGAGCAGTCAAATGATCCGAAAATAGCCCAATACCTCAATGGTTTTGCGAACATGCAGGTATTGGATTTCAACATAGGATTGGCGTTGACCCATCCCAATTACTATGTGTCTTATGCAGTGCACAATGTAAATCAGGGAGCTATAAATTCAGGAGATTCGTTTATGGATCGCAAACCCAGGGTAGGGATTGTTCAGGCAGGTTATAGAAATGCGATCAGTACAAATTTGGCAATAGCGACCAACTTTATGTATCGGAGCCAAGAAGATCTTCCCGACAATATTGAGTTCAATTTCAAGGTGTTGATGATGGACAAAATCTGGCTGGGTGCCGGCCATAGGATAGATTATGCAAACAATTTCCAGCTTGGTGTATTGCTGCCAATCATGCGGATAGGTTATGTATATGAATTGCCAATGAACAAATCCTACCTTTTGCCAAACACTACCCATGAGTTTTTGGCGGTGATTCCACTATTCAGGAAAAACATAAGGTCAGACAAAAAAGAGGTGCTTATATGGTGATTATTAAAGCAAATGCTAAAACTGGATACAAAAATTAAGATTTGATTTAAAGGGGATTTGTCGGGAATCAACAGAAAAGTTTGCTCTTATAAGTAAATCTAACACGCAAAGAAAAGGTGAAAAGTTTAGCAACTTTTCACCTTTTCTTTCATTGAAATACTATTGCAGAAAATCATGCCCTCATTAATCCCAGATTATTGTAGCAACTGACTTTGCAGGAATGGAGTAGGTTATCTGCCTATCATTTTCCTTTATTTTGATTTCTTTGGTGGTTTGGTTGTTGTTGGCGATTACCATTACTTTTTCTCCAGAATTATCTGAGAAGGCGACGTGCTCCAATCCTCCAAAATCACCTGAAGTAGTCGATCCAATCCTCCAATCACCTGGCCTCACGAATTTGGAAAAGTGACCCAAAGAATAATATTCAACATTTCTGGTCACTTGACCAGTAGAATTGTTGATGGTAACTACTCCTCGGCAATCTTGACAGCCATTGTTCAGTGGACCATGGTTTTGATCAAGAGCCAAATTCCACATTAGAACATTTTTAGACCAATTTCTCGTGGTTCCAATCAAAATATTGCTCATATTCCATTGGAGGTTGTCACTGAAATTAGTTGCCCATTCACCTCCAGAAATTTCTGTGAAATAAAGCCCTCTATCAGTATGCGCATTGTGAACGAGGCTCATGGAATTTACATTTCCTGCATACCCATGAAATGCTGATCCAGCTACAAAGGATTTCGTGATTGGATCGTTGAGAATAGAAATAGCATAGTTGGTATTATCCCAATTATGATCATAGAGGATGATTTCTGTTTGGACACCATTTTCTGCAAATTTTGGTCCTAGAAAATCACGGATAAAGACATTTTGCTCCGAAGGGGACATTTCCATACAAGGATAGCCTGCTGTAAAATGCAAAGGCTCATTTTGGACAGAAATAGATTTGATTCCGATATTTTCTGCTTTGTATGCCTCGATGTATTTGACAAAATAGTCGGAATAAACTTCATAGGATTCTGTTTTTAACCTTCCACCTCTCAAATTGTTATTTGTTTTCATCCATGCAGGAGGACTCCAAGGTGATCCCATGATATTGATAGCTGGGGCAATATTCGAAATTTCCTGTAAGACAGGTACCACATCTTCCTTATCCTTTGCGATGGAAAATTTTTCCAAATTGTAATCTGTTTGACCACTGGGCAGGTCATTGTATGTGTAATCGCTCAGTGAGAAATCAGATGCACCGATTGTCATTCTCAGATAGGACAAACCGATTCCCTGATTTGGATCGAAGAGCTCTCTGAGTAAATTGGTTCTTTGTGCAGCCGACATCTTTTGGTTGATCAAATAGGCTGAAGACCCTGTGACCGCAGCTCCAAACCCCTCAATCGTCTGTTTTTTATCACCCGAGTCAATGGTTATCGTCGGTATTTGGTTTTCAACAAGCTCGGTAATGGATAAATCTGATTCTTTGCTGAGTAACTTGCTCTGATCTCCTGTGGTCAGCCATATTTCAGCTTTTCCTAACTCTTCTATTTGCCTAGGCGGCTCAAAAGTTGGGTCTGTATCACTCGAACATGCGAGATTGAAACCTAAAATCCCTACTATAAATAAACTTAAGTTTCTGTTTTTTCGATATTGAAATTTACCTTTCTCCATAACTGACCTTACCATTTAAAACTAGCTACACTTCTGCCACTTACAGATGCGATCTTTTGTTCATCTTCAAACGCAATGACAAAATCTTGATCATCATTGTTTTGATTAAGTACAATAAGTACTGTTTCTCCATCTGGTGTCTTGAATGCTACATTTGGAAGGTTTTCCAACATGTTGGATTCAATCCTGATTGATCCCGATGGGATAAACTTCGATGCATGCGCCACAATGTAGTATGCCACATTTCTTTCTACAAAATTGTCACCTATTGTAAGCGCTCCCAAGCACATAGTACATCCACCATCCGAAGTATAAGGTCTCTGGGCTTCATCAGCTGCCAAATTCCACTCCAAGACAGTTTTTGCCCAATTTCTTGTGCCATTTATTATTAATGTATTCATGTGCCACATCAAATCATCTTCAAAATTTCCTTTTGCGGAAGTCCATTGTTCTGTGAAATATATGTTTTTATCAGGATGGGCATTTTTGACTTCGGACATCGCATCAATTTCACCTAAATACATGTGAAAGGCTGAACCATCAATATATTTTGCTGCCTCTGCATCATTCAAAACAGTAATTGGGTATTCTGGATGATCACAATTATGGTCATAAATTATAATTTTGGTTTCAATACCCTCTTTCACAAAAGCAGGACCCAGGTTTGATTTGATAAACTCAGCTTGTTCTTCAGCTTCCATCAACATGCTTGGATTATTGCCGGGATGCTCAGGTTCATTTTGGATTGTTACCGCGTAAATTGGAATACCATGCGAATCCATAGCTTGAAGGTATTTTACAAAATAGGATGCATATGTTTGATAAAACTCGGGTTTTAGCTTTCCTCCAATTTGACTGTCATTGGTCTTCATCCATGAAGGAGCACTCCAGGGAGACCCCATGATTTTGATTTTGGGGTTGATTTCAAGGATTTCCTTAAGTGTTGGGATCAAGTAGAGGGTGTCGTAAGCCAGGTGGAAATGTTCCAAATTTGGATTTGTTGAATCATCAGCATAAGAATAGACAGTCTCGTCCAAATCCGAAGCACCGATGGAGATTCTTAAGAAATTAATTCCAACAGCATCGTCTTTTCTGGAAAACAATTCTTCAAGAACTTCTTTTCTTTTTTTAGCATCAAGTTTTGTCTGAAGCAACATGGCGCTACCACCAGTAAGTGTAAACCCAAACCCATCCATTTCCTGAAAGGTTTTGGAAGCATCGATTTGAATGGTTGTTAGTCCGTCAGTTGCAATTTTTTCATCAATTTTTGTTTCTGCTTTTGTCAATAGAATTGATTGATCCGCCTTGGATTCAAACTTGACAAAATCTGCAAATATCGATTTAGTATTTTCACTATTTGATTTATTGCAGGATACCAAGAGTAAGAGAGATAATCCAAGAACTAGAAATGGGTGAAATGTTTTTTTTGAAAAATTCATTTATATATGTTTTTTAAAAAGGCTAGGCTTTGTCAACCTAGCCTTTGTGTAATTACTGTTTGACAAATGTGTAGGTACACTCACTGTAATCTTCTGCGATTGTGATGGTAACTAGATAAGAACCTGATTGGGTAATCCCTTTGAAGTTTGGCCCTTTGTTGACCATAGTTCCACTCAGTTGATTGCTGTCAGTGCCAAATTCTATATCCCACGGAGAGTTGATTTTGATATCAAACCCAGCACTTAGGTTGGTAGTAACCTCAAATTTATATGGATTGATATAAGTCATAGGGATTTCATCTCTATCATCCCATCCATTATTTGCATCATCCCAATGGAAAATTTTTAGGTTATAATATTTCCAATTGAGTTTTCCGGAATTGAAATCAACTGAAATCTCGTATGCTTGATTTCTTTCTACACCTATTGAACCATCACCGATGCTATTATAATTTTCACCAGATCCATCAGCTTGGTCATTTAGGAAATAAGTTTTATCACTTTCGAGTGCAACATATCCATCAGATCTGAAAGTAGTACCTTCAAGATTCAATGTAGCCACGGTGTTTCCTTCAGAAATCAAGAATAATTGAGCAGGTATTGTAAAAGATCCAAAGTCAAAATTCCCTGTGACAGCATCTCCATTGGGGTTGTTGCTTCTTCCAATTACAGCATTATTGTCAGTACTTGGAGGTGGGGTTTCCGTTGCTTCGATTTGATAGCGATAACCTGAAGCGGATAGGTTGAGGGATATTTTGTAGTTGCCTTCAGAAGGGCCAGGAAGGTCTTCTATTTCAAAGTCAAGTGACCTAGCTGCTGATTCCAAGAGCAATGAACCTCCAAGATTGTTTGAAGTACCGCTACCTAAAATTCTTTTCAGCAACATTCCCCAATTACCATTTGCCCTAAAGATAAATCCTGCACCATCATAAGGTTTAAAGAAAGGAATTTCAGCTTCCCATATGCTATTTCCTCGGTAAGTAAGAGGAACATCACCTCCCCAGCCACCTTCTACGGCGTCACCGACTAAGCTCCATCTTTCAATTTTTGTAAATTCAAAGGTGTTTTCTGCAAGGTTTACCTGCACTTTGTATTCACCGCTTTCTTCTATCTGTATTTCATCACCACAAGCTTGCAAAATGCCATTTTCTCCACCTATTTTTCTCGAACCAACCATAGCCCGATCCCTAAAGTGAAAATTTTGACCTGAAGTCAATGAAGTGTATATTTCAAATATTCCTGTTTCAGTTCCATCTGCTTTTATCAATTGACGCATTGGAATCGCATTGCTTGGATTGTCACCTGTTTCAGTTGCCATCCCTGTAATGAATAAACTGTTTGGTTGATATTCATCGGCATAGGGGGTGACAGTAATTTCATGTCTTGAAATCGCTTCCTTTTCAATGGCTTTGGCAATTACCACCCATTCAAGATCAACTGATTCACCTTGCGGATAGCATGCCGCCCACAAAGCGTAGTTGATATCTGATGCCCGTGGTGACACATTCAATGCCCGACCACTGTTTGCAGGGATCATTTCCATCAATGCATCAGAGAAATCGCTACTTCCTGCCGGAACTAGTAAAAACCTGTAGTTTACAATAAAGCGGTTGCTGGTGACAGCTGCTCCCCATTCGAAATTGATGGTTTCATCAGGCTTCGTTTGGTCTAAGACAATGTTTGTATTGGAAGTATTTAGAATTGGTTCTGAAATTGTCCAGTTTCCAACAGGTTCCATATTGCTTCCGATTTCACATGCAGCCATTAGAATCGCTAGCAATAGGAAGAAGACGTTATTTTTGATATTATTTTTCATTTTGGGAGTTCGTTAGTTGATTAATTGTATCCTGGATTTTGTGTCAACAGCGGATTGCGGTTGATTTCCTGCTGGGGAATCGGTAACAGGAGCTTATCCTGTGTCATGTTGAAATTCTTTGGTTGATTTGTTCTCAAGTCAATTTCTACCAAATTATTCATTACTTCCACAGCTCTTCCAGAACGCTTAAGATCATTCCATCTTTGCGCTTCCTGAGCCAACTCTAATCTTCTCTCATTTTCAATTAGTAATCCAAGCTCCTCCGAATTTGTGGAACTTAGCTCTGGTAAATTTACTCTAGTTCTGATGCTATTCAATGCTTCGAGGGCTTCAGCAGTTCTTCCAAGTGCATTCAATGCCTCCGCTTTTAGCAAAATGATATCTCCAAGTCTAAAAATATACTGTCTGTTGGTACTTGCCCATCCATTTGCTTCTTTCCATTTATAGGCAAAAGGAATGACGCCATTCACTTGGAGTGACCAAAACTCATCTGCCCAAGGGGCACTTTCAAATAGGATGCTTGATTCTTTTCTTATCACATCACCCGCCTGGTCAAATGCATTGATAAGATTTTTGGATGGAGTCATGAATTTTCTCCAAGTATCACCACTTACAGAAGGAGGGAGGAGTAATTGAGGTCCAAAATTCGCCTCTGGTCCACCTATAAACTGAACTTCCATTATAGATTCAGCATTGTTGTAAGTATTGCCATCAAATAGATTTCTGTAATCTGCCAATAACCTATAGCCAGCAGGGCTGTTAATTACTGCATCTGTATATTCGAGCACTTTTGCATAGTCTCTGTCAGGTTTTTGGGCATATACTTTTGCCAAAAGTGCATGTGCTGCCCCTCTGGTCGCCCTTGCTTTATTGACAGAGGCATCTGACCCGTAACTGTCTGGCAATTTTTCATCCAATGCAAACTCCAAATCACTGATAATTTGTGCATATACATCATTCACAGAGCTTCTTGGTACCTGGGTAACTTCAGGATTGGTAGATGCTACTGGCTCCAAAATCAATGGTACACCTCCCCATAAATTTACCAATTGGAAATAATGATAGGCACGTAAAAATGCAGCCTCACCAAGGATTTGGGCTCTTCTGTTGCCAACTTCGATTTTAGGGTCATTGATTTCCGGAACTTTCTGTAAGGTGACATTTGCTTTGGCTATTGCAGAGTATAGTTGACTCCAATTGCTGAATAAGCGACCATTTACTGGCTGTATATCAAGATCAGCAACAGAAAACACCTCTGGATTATCTCCACCAGCATAGTAATTGTCCGAAATAATATCTGAGAAAATAACATTGTCCCAGATGTAATATTCTGACTGAAAGGAATCATATACTCCTGTTAATACCGCTTCCGCATCACTGGCTGTATTGTAAGCGTTTGATGAAGTTGCATCGGAAATAGGATTGAGGTCCAAGTAGCTATCACAAGCCCCGAATAGTGGGAGTGAAGCCAATATAAATATTCTTATTGATTTAAATTTCATGGTTTGTTGGGTTTAAAAGGAAATGTTTACACCAAAAATTATATTCTGTGTTTGTGGGTAGGTTCCAAAATCCACACCCATAATAGTGTTGCTGGCACCAAATGCATTCACTTCTGGGTCAAAGCCTTTGTAACCAGTAATTGTAAAGAGATTTTCACCAGTCACATAGGCTCTCAATCCAGTCAAGTTCAGTTTACTAATCAATGATTGTGGCGCATTGTAGCCCAAGGTAAGTGCTTGAACCCTCAGAAAAGATCCATCCTCTACAAATCTTGTCGAAATCCTGGAGTTGTTAGTATTACCCCAAGTTGCTCTGGGGATATCAGTGACATCTCCTGGTGCTCTCCAACGGTTGGCAACTACTGCACTTTGGTTTTTGGCATCTGTCATCCCTTCAATTTCAATTCTTGTTGCGTTGAAGACATCATTGCCTTGGACACCTCTCAAGAAGATCGATAAATCAAAATTCTTATATGAAAGTGTGTTTGTCAATCCATAAATGAAGTCAGGATGTGGGTTTCCTATAAATGTCCTGTCATCGGAAGCCGGGGTGAAAGTACTTTCTCCATTTTTGTCGATATAAAAAGCGTTGCCTGTAGTTGGGTCAACTCCTCCATAAACATAACCAAAGAATTGACCTAAAGGACGGCCTTCTACCGAGTAACTCACATCTCCTCTTCCAGCGATTCCACCTGCAATTATTTCTTCTCCAATAATATTGACCACATTATTTCTATTGATTGAAATATTGAAATCAGTAGTCCATTTGAGCTTTCCTTGTGTATTTACACTGCTCAACTGAAACTCCAAACCCTTGTTTTGCAATTGTCCGATGTTTTGAATTCCGTCATTGAATCCTGTGGAGCGAGGAAGTTGAACATTCAAAAGAAGATCAGAGGTGTTTTTGATATAAGCATCAGCTACAAAAATCAACCTAGAATCAAAAAACGAAGCATCTACACCCAAACTCAATTGTTCCGTGGTTTCCCATTTCAAATTTCTGTTTTCGATAGAACTTTGGAAACTGCCAGGAAGTATGGCGCCACCAATAGGGTAATTAGCACCATATGATACTCTTCCAACATAGGCATAACTGGAATTGGATATTTGGTCATTTCCTACTATTCCATAACCAAATCTGATTTTTAGATCATTCAAAGTGCTTTCCAAAGGCTTCATAAATTGCTCCTCTGACAATCTCCAACCAACAGAAAAGGAAGGGAAATAACCCCATCTGTTTCCTGGTCCAAACGTAGAAGAACCATCAGCCCTAAAATTGGCAGTCAATAAGTATTTTTCATTGAAATCATAAGTAATCCTACCCAAAAATGAAGCATTTGCTTTTTCTGATTTCGTATTGCTCGCTGACTGTATGATAGATCCAGCACTTGTGGTAGTTACCACATCGTTTGCAAATCCTCGGGTTTCAATATTGTTGTTTTCCCATAGGTACTTTTGAACAACAGATCCCAATAATGCTGAAAAATTGTGGTTTCCAGTCTGTTTCGAGTAAGTCAAAGTATTGTCAATGATATGATAGCTCATGCGATCTGTATTGTTTCTTGCAATACCTTCCATAGCTCTACCATAGCTGGTTCTGAATGGATCAAGGAAATAATCATACACGCCATTGCTCTGATCAATACCTACATTACTTCTAAATCTCAACTCAGGAGTGAAATCAATTTCGGCATATAGATTTCCCAAAACTCTTTGGTTTTTATATCCTCTTTGAGAACCATCAGTACTCGAAACAGGGTTTTCCCAATCTTGAAATGGATTGCTTGTGAAAGTTCCGTCAGGATTGTAGATACCAATATTGGGAGGGGTAGATAACATCCCCAATATCACTCCACCTTGGTTTACTGCTTGGTTATCGGCTACATCCACATCATGGTATTGCATGTAGTTTACATTGGCGCCTATTTTCAACCAATCGTTTACAAATTGCTCAAGGTTAATTTTAAAGTTATACCTGTCCATTTCTGCACTTCTTACAGCTCCTGTTTGCTGTGTCCAGCCACCTGAGATGTAATAAGTAGTTTGCTCGCTTTTACCCGAAACAGAAAGCTGATAGTTTTGGGATGATCCTCTTTGAAAAATTTCGTTTTGCCAATCAGTATTTTCTGTGTACCTACTCCAATCAGTAATCTGACCAAATTCTGTCATCAGATCCCTATATTGTTCACTGTTCAAAACATCCAATGTTCTCCAGGGCTGGGAGAATCCTCCATAAGAGCTTAGCTCAAATCTAGGTTTACCTGCTTTCCCTTTTTTGGTGGTAATCAATACGACACCATTCGCACCTTGAGCTCCATAGATTGCTGCTGATGAAGCATCTTTCAATACAGATATGTTTTCAATATCTGCAGGGTTGATGGTTCTGGTGTCGGTAGTAGGAACTCCATCTACTACGTACAATGGCTCACTGCTACCAGAAATGGAGTTGGTTCCTCTAATTCGAATACTGAAACCAGCCGATGGTTTTCCTGAAGGAGTAATTACTTGTACACCAGCCATTTTGCCTTGGATTAGATTTCCGAATTGATTATTGGGTCTTGCATCGAAGACCTCGGATCCGACAACACTCACTGCACCTGTAATGTCTTTGCGTGACTGCTCCCCATACCCAACCACTACGAATTCTTCCAAAGACTTAATGTCAGGAGCTAAGGAAATATTTAGAGTGTTTGAATTTCCGACCGCAACTTCTTGGGAGGTATATCCAATGAATGAAAATACTAGAAGTGCGCCTTCATTTGCTACAGCTAAGCTATAGTTCCCATCTACGTCTGTGACAGTTCCCGTACCAGTTCCCTTTACTAATATACTTACTCCTGGAAGTGGAAGGTTGGCTTCATCAGTGACCGTTCCACTGATATTTTTTGTCTGAGCCTCGACTGAGATTGGTATGCTCAACAATATGATGAAGAGACTTTTTAGCAAAACAATCGATATTTTTTGCTGTAAAATTTTAGCTTTCATAAGGTTTTCATGGGGTTTAAATTTGTTAAATGAATTAATTCAATAAAAAGGCTAATAGGTTTGATCCACCAAATATATTTTATTAGGAATCAGGTGCATTATTTTGCTTTACACTTTAACCACTACATAAAAATATTGACTACTTCAATTCTACTTCATTGCTATTAAAGTGTCATTGAATCAGGTTTTTACAGAAAAAAAAATCAAAAAAAATAACAATAAGTTAAATTTGTTGAAGCAGGTTTATAAATTGTGATGCTTTTAAGTAAGGCCTTAATAATACTTAAGTAATATTTCCTCGCTATATCCATTTAAACTAAAATTAATTCCAGTAAGATTAAACCCAAAAATGCCTAAAACCTTTACTGTAAAATGGCTTAATTCCACGCTTTGGATTTTGCTGATTTCCTCAAACTTCATATTGAAAGCCGACCAGGTAAATTTGCAAAACTTGAGTGCTCCCAATATGATGGGAGTGCCTTCAATAATCCATTACAATAGGAGTGATTTCAATGCAGACCCTCAATTTTGGACCATGTGTCAGGATAAGGAAGGAATTATATATTTTGGGAATAATGATGGTGCTCTAATTTTTGATGGAGAAACTTGGCAAAAGGTTTTTCTTCCCAATGGCTCTTCGGTGAGAAGTCTACATTATAGTGAAAGCGGTGAAGTATTCGCAGGAGGGTTCAATGAATTTGGGAAAATCGAAAGAAATGAATTTGGTGTATATCATTTCGAGTCTCTTACTGAATTGCTAAATCCAGAAAACCAAAATTTCGAATCAGTCTGGGACATCCAAGAGCTCAATGGTAAAATTGTATTTAGGACATTCAGAATGCTTTATATTTTCGAAAATGGAAAGTTCACGCTTGTTCCTGCCGATCAAGCATTCACTTTTTCTTCAAATGTAGACGGCAAGTTATTCATTCAAGACAATAATAGATTGAAATTATTGGACTTGAATGGGTTAAATTACAAGACTTTATTGGTGAAAGAACAATTGCAAGGGGAAGATTTGGTAGCTGTTTTGCCGGGTGGGAAAGTCAAAGATCAAGTAGTCTTGATTACCAAACAAGGCTCTTTGTATAGTCTTAACCTAGATGATGACGAACTGAAATTCATAGAAAGAATAATTCCTTTGGGATCAAATAATCTAATTACCTGTGGGTTGAAAACTAGTGAGAAACGCTATGTTTTTGGAACATTAAGCTCCAATATCTTGATTCGGGATGAAAATGGCGAGAAAATCAATGTAGATCAAGCGTTTGATCAATTGCAGGATCAAACAGTATTGAATATATATGAAACTAAGGAAGGGAATATTTGGGCGCTTCTAAACAATGGAATTGATTGTATTGATTTGAATTCTCCAGTAACAAGCGTTTTTGATAAAGCATCAGTCTATGACGTAAAAATGGCTCATGGGAATATTTATGTGGCAAGTAACCAAGGAGTTTATCTAGCTAAATCCAATTTGTCACCATCATTTTTTTCAAAACTTGATTTCAAAAAAATTGAAGGTATGGAAGGTCAAACTTGGACGATTCAGTTGTTTGAAAATCAAATTTTGGCTAGTCATGACAAGGGTGTTTTTGTAATTAAAGACAATGGTGAGAGGTATACTATTCCTGGGATTACAGGTATTTGGAAAATCATTCCAATAGATGGAAGCGGTGATAAGTTTTTTGCATGTGCTTATGATGGTTTGTTTCTTTTGAAATTCAATTCAAAAGACAACAGATTTGAATTGGTGCAAAAAGTCGAAGGATTTGGGGAGTCATCAAGAGACATTTTGCAGGATTCAGACCCTAATATCATTTGGGTTTGCCATGGGTACAAAGGAGTATATCGGTTGAGATTAAATGAAGAGTTTACAAGGGTTACTGGCTTAGAGCACTTCAAGGATCAGAATGGGCTGCCATCTCCGTTTAGTATCAATGTTTTTGATTTTTTAGGAGAAACTGTCTTTACGACAAATAATGGGATTTTCAGATATGATGAAACTCAAAAGAAATTTAATCCTGTAGATAAACTGGATAGGGTATTTGGCAAGGAATTGAATGTCAGAAACCTTCAAGTAAAAGGGAATAGACTTTGGTTTGTCCAAGATGATGAAGCAGGTTATGTATCAATAGACGCAAATGGTAACCTGAATTCAGATGAAAATAGAGGCTTGTTTTTAAGGATGAAAGGCGAATTTAATAGGTCTATGGAATGTATCTATCCTGTAGATGAAAGGTTGGTCATGATGGGTACAAGAAAGGGTTTGTTTGCTTTTGATCTGACTTATGGCAAATCAAATTTAAACCACCAAGTTCTATTTAGGAAGGTGACATTTCAAAAAGGGGAAGAAGAATTGCTTGGATCAATTTTCTCCAATGAAAAAACACCACTTGAATTGCCTAACAATACGACAAACCTGAAAGTCGAATTTGCTATTCCAAGTTTTGATGACCAAAAGGAAGTGCAGTATTCCTATTTATTGGAAGGAGTTGGGTTAGGTTGGTCAACATGGGAAGAAAAAGCATTTGTGGATTTCAACTATCTGAAAAGTGGAAAGTATGCTTTGCTGGTGAAAGCGAGAAGTAGGGTAGGTGAAATTTCGGAGGTTAATTCATTTTATTTTACAATCCTTCCCAAATGGTATCAGACAGGATTAGCCTTTGTATCATTCGCTATTTTGGCTGTGCTTACACTTTTTATGGTCATCTTCTTTGTTAGAAAAAAAATTAGCATCGAAAAAGAAAAAGCAAGGATAGATCAAACAGAAAAAACAAAAGTTTTGGAATTGCAGATTCATCAGATGAAGCTGGAAAATGAAAAGAGAAAGATTGAAAAAGACAAGGAGATTCTTGAAGAGGATATATTGTCCAAAAGTAAAGAACTGGCAAATTATACCATGTTATTGGTAAGAAAGAAAGAGCTTCTAAATGAACTGAATGAAGAGCTTTCTTCCATCAAAGAAGTCACCATCAATGAGAAAGTAAGGTCAAGGTTAAGAAAAATCCAAACTAAAATTAATTCTAATCTTAGGGATGAAGAATATCTCAAAGTCTTCGATATCAATTTTGAAAGGGTGCATCAGGCGTTTTTTGATGAATTGAAAACTGCTTATCCATACCTTACCCCCAAGGAGTTGAGGCTTTGTGCATTTGTAAAAATGAACCTTACCAACAAAGAAATAGCTTCAATCCTAAATATATCGGTAAGAGGCATAGAGACTGCCCGTTATAGATTAAAGAAAAGGCTCAGCCTTGATCATGCCGTCAATATGGTAGAATTCTTAGATTCACTTTCACATTTGGATATTGAAGAGGAGGAGTCTGAACAAGATTAAAAAGGGCTCAGCCTTCCATAACTTAATGTTTCCCCTATACTTCTTTCACCAGAAAAATATCCTTGAATTTCAATTTAGGCAAAAAGCTTCGCAAAATGTATTTGCTTTCTTGGAATGGTTTGATTTTTGGAATATGGTCTAGAAGGTTTTCTGGGGTATCTACCATATCTTCTTTACTGATAAAAGAATAGCCGATAAACATACCTTTCTCAAAAAGCAATGCAGTCTCTTCATCTGCACTTCTACCTCTTTCTTTGATGATCAATGTACCTTCTTCATCAGTAGTTTTTTGGAGAAATTCTCTGACGCGAGCATTGTATTCAGGAGGAATTTCTTGTCCACAGCAAGCACCTTTGCATTGGTTGGTAAGGTAATCATAGCAGGCTTCATTGGCTTTTTGTATTCCGCATAGCTTTGGACATAACTCATATTTCTCTACAGCCTCAAGCAAATACTTCCAAGCTTCACCGTGACTTTCAAATTGTCTGAGGCATGCTTGGCTGGGTTTTATTTTGGAAACTTGAAAACGTAAAAAACCAGCATTGTCCTCGTATTCAATAATGCCCCAAGTGCTGCTGATGAATTTTTGGGATTTATTGTATTTTGGCCATAGTCTTTTGATTTCATGGAGTTCTAGTAAGTAAGCCAGAAATTCATTTCCTGTCAATTCCCAACTCACATCGTGAATCTCGTTTTTGAGGTTAAGTTTGTCTTTTCCTTTCGTGTCTCCAGAAAAATGTCCCTTAAACCTGCTTTTGATATTCAGTGCTTTTCCTACGTAGATGACTTTTCCATTTACATCATGGAAATAGTAAATTCCTGTTTTTTCAGGAAGATTGGTGAATTTTTCTTTGGTTATGTTTGGTGGCAAAAATGCCTCTCCATTATTTTTCTTCAACATAGCCAAAACAGCCTCAGCATCTTTTTGGTATATTTTCTCAAATAGATATGCCGTAGCTTCAGCATCGCCAAAAGCCCTGTGTCTTGCCGATATTTGGATATCTAGGTGTTCACAGATTCTCCCCAAGCTGTAAGATTTATATCCCGGAAAAACCTTCCGACTCATTCTCACAGTACAGAGTTTGGGAGCTTTGTAATTGATGTTTGATTTTTCTAGTGCTTTTTGAATAAAAGTATAATCAAAACCTACATTATGGGCTATGAATACTCTGTCTTTCAATATGCCAAAAATTTCCTCGGCTACTTCTTCAAAAGTCGGCGAATCAGCTACCATTTGATTGTCTATACCTGTCAGACCTGTGATAAACCCTGGGATCAATCTCTCTGGATTGATTAGTGTCTGATAGCTGCTGAGAATTTGCTTTCCATCATGAATTATAATTGCTACTTCGGTAATCCCACCACCATCTCCTGGATTTCCTCCTGCTGTTTCGATATCTACTATTGCAAACTCTTGTTTCACTGAGAAATATTTTTATTCTAAGGTAACAGTTTCTGCAGAGAGTTGATTTCTTTCTTTCAATAAAATTGGCAGAAATGTTATTGTTAGGGGGTGGGTTTATGTGATTGCCAGTACGACCATGCCAGTCATGATGGCTATTCCAAAGCTTAGCAGCGTACCGATTAGGATATACTCGGTAAGCTTTCTATCCTTGGATTCTTTGAGATCACCAAAGCGGAAGACTGATTTGGCTGCCAGCAAAAAACCAATCGCTTCCCATCTTCCTATGATTACGAAAGTAAATACGAGAAGGCGTTCTAAAATACCGATATATTTGCCGGCATTGTCAAGAGATTGATTCTTGCCATCATTGATAGCATTGGACCATTTGGCCATGATTACCTGAATCAAGATCCCTGTCACAGCAGTAAGGAAGAGAAGTGATGTGCCATAGATCCAAATGGTGGGGTTTTCCATCCATATTTGGATTTCCAAGCTCGGCTTGTACCAAATCAGCCAAAAAACCAAAATGCTGATCAAATGCAAAACTTGATCTATGACAAACCATCTTGTTTTATTGTTTTTCTTTTGAAGATTCAGTTTGGTCAAATCGATCAGTCCATGGATGGCCATGAGCATCAATGCAAGAAGCCAGTACTGTAAGTCCCATAGCACCAATAGAACGAGTAATCCGTGGATTAAAATATGGAAGTACAGTTTAGGTGACTTTGCTTTTCTTTTCTCTTTTTCCTGTACCCAAGATTTTGGCTGAAGTACAAAATCTCCAATCAAATGTGCGAATAATAGCTTTACTAATAAGATCATCAGATGAGTTTTTGAAGTTTTTCCCTAAACACCTTTTCGATTTTGAGCACTTCCTCGATGTTTGAGCGATTCCATCTTCCACTGACAGAATTCTGCTTTATTTTCAATATTTCACCGATTTCTTCTTGGGTAATATTTGGACTTGTCAATACGATTTCTGCCAGTTCAGCTGATGATACAGACCAACTGTCCATGAACTTCGCAGCTAGTCTCAAGTACAGGTTTATCTCATTGTCGAAATCCTGCCATTGACTTTGGATTGCCAGGTTGGTTTTTTCCTTTTTTAGTTTCTCGAACTTTTCCCCTGCATAGATAAAAGCTGGTCCATTGCTTTCTGACACACGTTTTCCCGAAAATGTCTTTTCTCCAATCCCTATGGACATTCTTACATCCAGTGTACTGAGAAGCTTTTTTGCATCCTTTGGTTCGATTTTTTTGATCAATGCCTTTATTTCCAATGCTTTTTGTAGCGCCTCTTGAGGATCACCGATTTCTAACTGAAAGAAATCACCCCATACCAGCTCCCACTGCTCGGGTGTGGTTCCCCACTGAGATAGGAGTGATTTTAGAGGCTGCAACCATTTTTCTTGATCCAAGAGCTTCCTGGAGGCGATGATATCTCCTTTGATTATTGCTATCATAATTCAAATATCGTCGAAATAAACGATAATTCAAAATATCGTCGATACCAAGGATATGTGTAAATATCCCGGATATCAATGATAAATTTAAATATCGTCGAAATCGATGATGTTTAATGTTTTTGATCTGTTTCAGAGGATTTAAAAAAAAAATCAAATATGATTATCCGCAATGACACCTGAAACAGCTTATCATGCGAAATGTAAAATAAAGAAAGGCCAACAATCACTAATTAAAGCAATTGTTGGCCATGTTCATATAGGTTTGATAGGTAATATATTTGAGAAATTTAATTGCTCGATCAAAACTTGTCATTCTCGGCAAAGAAATTTACTATGTCTGATTAATACAAAACCCTAAATCTAATCGTGCCAGGAATTTCTTTCATGGCGTCAATCACTTCAGGTGAATATGCTTTGTCAATATCTGTGATCACATAACCGATTTTTTCATTGGTTTTCAAATATTGCCCAACGATATTGATTTCATGTTTGGCAAGACTATTATTGATTTTGGCCAATACACCAGGTTCGTTTTGGTGAATGTGGATCAGTCTATGCGCATCTTTCAAGAAAGGTAATTGGATATTAGGGAAGTTTACAGAATTGTAAGTATTACCTGTGTTGATGTATTCCATGATCTTTCCAGGGACGAATCGTGCGATGTTTTGCTGAGCCTCCAATGTAGATCCCCCAATATGAGGTGTCAGGATCGTATTTTTCATTCCGATCAATTCAGAATCAAGTGGTTCGGAATTGTTTTTTGGTTCTTCAGGAAATACATCGATCGCTGCTCCGGCAATATGACCAGACTCCAAAGCATCTTTGAGAGCCTTGATATCGACTACATGTCCTCTGCTAAGGTTTAGCAAGTAGGAGCCAGGCTTCATTTTGGCAATCTTGGACTTGTCAAGAATATTTTTGTTGTCTTTTCGTCCATCCACATGCAACGAAATCACATCACAAGTGCTCAGTAGCTCGTCCAAAGAATCTACTTTGGTCGCATTTCCAAGTGCTAGTTTTTCGATAACATCAAAATAATAGACATCCAAACCCATATTTTCTGCCAATACGGAAAGCTGGGCACCGATATTTCCGTAGCCAATGATCCCGAGCTTTTTACCACGAATCTCAAAACTTCCGGTAGCGGACTTATCCCAAATTCCTTTGTGCATCCCAAGACTTTTGTCGTGGAATCCACGCATCAAAAAAATGATCTCTGCAATAGCCATCTCTACTACAGATCGGGTATTGCTAAAAGGTGCATTGAAGACAGCGATACCTTTTTCCGTACAAGTCTCCAAATCAATCTGATTGGTACCGATACAAAATGCACCAATAGAAATAAGTCTATTTGCATTTTCCAATACTTTTTTGGTTACATTCGTTTTGGAACGAATACCCAAAATGCTGACATTTTTGATTTTTTCGGCAAGTTCATCCTCTGAAAGTGCAGAAGAGATTACCTCTACATTGTATCCTTCCTGATTCATCAAATCTACACCGATTGGGTGTACGTTTTCAAGAAGCAATACATTGATTCGGCTTTTTGGGTAAGAGAATTTTTTGTTCATTTTGTTTACATAAAGAATTTCATCTAAGCTTGGAGCTATATGATCTGCTTTGGAAGTGACTTTTGGTCGCGCTATATTCTCTGTGAAGGCATAAAATTTATTGGCCATCCCAGAGGCTTTGATTTCATAGTCAGTATATCCATCACCGATTACATAAATCTCACCTTCTAAGTTAAGATTTTTGATGGTTTCGGGCTTACCCCCATTTTTGGAAAGAATATTTTCCCTATCAAAATCTATGATTTTTCCGGATTCATCATACACAAATTCATTTGCGTACACATTTTCAGCCTTGATTCCATATTCTCCTACGATAGGAGTGATGAAGTCTTTGAATCCATTAGAAATGATAATGATATTATCGGCATTTTCATTAAAAAACTCTTTGTTTCTCTGAAACGATTTCGAAACTTTTTGCCTTAAAGCATCAATCAATACAGAAATTTGTGGCTTTGAAGCTTCCAAAATCTCCAACCTTCTTTCCAGACTTTCCCTAAAATTCAGCGAACCTTCCATCCCCATATCGGTAATGTCTTTGATGGCTTTTAGTTTTTCTTCTCGTTTAGGATCTTTTTCAAGACTGATTTCCCCTAGGACATCCAGTGCTTCTACTTGTGTAAATGTACTGTCGAAGTCAATGATGAATTTTGTATTATTGGGCATTATTGTAATGAAGTTTTAATGAATTGAAGTCCAAAATTAGGATATTATTAAAAAATAAACACTTTTATTGACAAAAATACTTTTGCAATGCTAAAGAATTCGCTACGAAATCGTTTGTATTCTATTTAAATGCATTATTTCGAAGAAAATTATTTTTGCTAACATTTATTCTGTGATTTCATTTCTTTACAAATGATGATAGACCTTTGTAGCTTCCTTTCACTGCTAACGATAAATATTCAAAAAAAGAAATTAAAACAAAGAGCAGTCACCCAAGACACAAAATCTTGGGTGACTATTTCAATTATTTAATAGACTTGATAAGTCTATCATTAAGCCCAACATAATCAGGATTTTTGGCTTCTTGTGCCATTTCTTTTGACTTGTTAGCACTTGCTACGGCTTCTTTTTTCATACCCAAAGCAAGCTCAATTTTAGCTTTGAGATGCATTGTCCAATATTTAGGGTCTGATTCTACCGACTTGTTTATCCATTCAAGGGCTATCGGAAGTTCCTTATTTGTAGTGAAATAGTAATTGGCTGCTTGATAATACAATCCTGGATTCGTCGGCTCTTGATCGATCACCAATTCCTTGATCTGACTCATTACGATTTCGTCCACTTCAGTTTCTATCCTAAACTTGACGCTTGCATTTTCCCATTTGATGGCAACAGATGCTCCAGTATCTGTCATATCAATAAAGCCAATTTCCATAGTTTCATATTTAGGCTTTGCTTTGCCAGCTTTTACATTAAAACGTACCAGATCATCAGAAGCGCTATAGCCGACAGCTCCCCATAATTTTGTGTTTTTTGAAAGTATTATTGTCCACTCATTTTTATTTGGGATTGAGTAGAGTGCGTATGAGCCTTCAGGGACATTCTTTCCTTCGATCTTCACGTCAGTAGAGAAAGTTATTATGGTCGCAGCATTGGCACCTGTTCTCCAAACTTCACCATAAGGTACAAGTTCACCGAAAATCTTCCGACCTTTGGTACTTGGTCGGCTGTATTCAATTTTGACATCACTCAATCCGATTTTCTGGGAGATACTCGATGCAGGACTTGCTTGTGGCATTTCGATTTGTTGTGCCACCAAAGTCACAGACATGCCCAAAATCAAAATAAATAAGAGTAAGCTTTGTTTTTGATTCATTTTTGTATGTTTATTTATTTAAAATTATATTTGTTAATGATCTTTTGATATGCGAAGCGATTGAAAGGTTCCTATTTTTACAAAATTATTTGATCAATTCAGTAATCCGCATCTAAATTTGAGGATTCTTTAGCTATGCTACAAACGATCGATTATTTAAAATTCGACATTTTGATTATAAATATTAAAACACTTTAATTTTCATGGGAATAGCAATAATATCACCAAATAGAAATCCAAGTGTATGGGTTCAGAATATCAAGAAAATTGATGACAGTATAGATATTCAGGTATATCCAAATATTCCAAGAAAAGATGATGTTGATCTTGTGATATTGTGGCAACATCCCAAAGGGATCTTGAGGGAATTTAAAAACCTGAAACTAATCTGCTCAATGGGGGCAGGTGTTGATCATATTTTATCTGATGATACCATTGATCCAAAATTGCCAATTACAAGGATAGTCGATGAAAAACTTACTTTTTCGATGACGAATTATTGTGTAATGGGAGTTCTCAATTTTCATAGACAAATGAAAAGATTCAGTGTGCAACAGTCCAACAAAAATTGGGATATGTCTAACCCCGAAATTGATGTCCATGTTGGAGTCCTTGGAGTAGGGGAGCTTGGTGGTGATGTGATCAAAAAACTTCAATCCCTGAACATAAAAGTTTCTGGTTATGGAAATTCTCCTAAAATTGGGCTGGATTATCCTTATTTTTTCGGGGATGAGTTAGAATTACTACTCAAAAAAGTGAATTTAATCATTTGTTTATTACCTTTGACAGCAGATACTGAGAATTTTCTAAACAAAGACTTTTTTAGAAAATGCAGTGAAGGAACATATATTATTAATGTTGCACGGGGCAAACATTTGGTGGAAGAAGATCTTTTGGAAGCTATTAGAGAAGGACATATCTCTGGTGCTTTGTTAGATGTTTTTAGAACAGAACCACTTCCAACTGACCATCCTTTTTGGAATGAAGAGAAAATCTCTATTACTCCACACATAGCAAGTGTGACTAATCCAGATGCCGCTGCCCCTCAAATTGTTGAAAATTATAACCGTTTATTGAATAATAAATTTTTAAAAAATTCTATCGATAGAATTAAGGGCTATTAAAGTATAAAAAATGTATAACAATTTTAAAATCGTTTGTCCAGTAGATTTTTCAGAATGTTCGCTCAATGCAATCGAATACGCAGCCAAGCTTGGAGAAAAGTATCAAGCGACACTTTATCTATTTCACGTACCAAACAAAGAAGATTATCAAAAGCTATCTTCAAATGGTCTGATGGTAGGGGACCAATATTCCTTCATCAACAAAAAGTTGGGGAATTTGGTACAGACAGTCAAGGTTGAAAGTATCCCTCTTGGATTGAAAGCATGTGAAGCACAAATTAAGGATGGGGAAATCGTTGAAACTATTTTGGAGTTTGCCAATGAGATCAAAGCAAATCTTATCATTATGGGTACAGAAGGAGTCAATGATTTCAAGAAAAACTATATAGGATCAAGATCAGCAGATCTGATTGGGAAGTCTGAAATAGATGTACTGATGATTCCTAGAAAAGTATTTTTCAAAGTTCCGAGAAAGTTTGTGTATGCTACAGATTATCATGATGAAGATAAATTAGCAATCCAAAAAGTAGTTCAGCTAGCAATCTTTTACGACTCTGAAATTGATATGGTTCATGTAAGTTCAAGAGCAAGGGGAATAGATAAACTTACACATCAATCTATGATCAGTGAACTATCCCCGTTAATCAAATACGAAAAAATAGCTTTTGTTCTCAAAACATACAGGGACTCGCCGGGTTTGGGTTTGGAAAATTATCTTATTTCTGCAAAAGGTGACATCCTGATTACGCTGAGCAAAAAAAAGAGCTGGTTTGACCAACTCTTTGCACAAAATCTCTCGAAAAAAATGTCTTATTTTATCAATAAGCCATTGTATGTGATCAAACAACCTTAAGGTTTTTTTCCTTTGAGACCAGAACCTATAAATTCAACAAATTCACTCCAAGTAGATTTATCTGTAAATACCTTTTTGAAAATTTTCATGTACTTTTCAAAAGATACTGTTCGACCTGAGTTTTCTTGTTTCGGCATAGTAAACTCAGGTTTTCTATGTTCCGATTGCTGAGTCAAGTCACTTTTTGTATTTTGGTTAGATTTGTAGCCTACTAATTCATCTGCCTTTTCGAAACTTTTCTTTGATCGTGAAATGTGTCCCATTTTCTCTTCTACCAACCCACGGTTGTTGTAAGCCACCGCATCTTCAGGATCCATTTCTATTGCCTTGTCATAATCATCCAATGCTCCTTGAAAATCCCCAATTCTATCTTTAAAATAAGCTCTGCTAGAATACCGATAAGGATTGCCTGGTTCTAAATTCAAAGCTCTATCGAATTCAGCGGCAGCTTCTTCATTCCTTTTCAAAAGGTGTAAAACTACAGCCCGATCACTAATGTAACTTGGATTATAGGGTTCAAATTGAATCAAGTAATCGAAATCCTCTAGGGCTAAGCTAAAGTTTCCCATTCGTGAATGTACCCTTGCTCTGAAAAAGTAATACTCGGTATTTTTTACATCATTTTCAATGCAGGCATTTACTGTATCCAAAGCCTCTTTAAACTTACCTTCTTTGAAGTATCCAACTCCTGTTTCAAAATTTGCCACTTGATTTTAATTTTGTTCTATTTAAATACAAAAATATACCTTAGAAAGTTTAGATTTTAGTAGTTTTGATTTAAAAATGCGCTTTTTAAAAGATGAAATCTTTCTATCTTTGAACTGTAAAATTTAGCTATGCCAAGTAAACCAGAAGATGTAATCAAAGACCTGAAAGCAGGTAAATATGCCCCTATTTATTTTTTGCAAGGTGAAGAACCTTTTTACATTGATGAAATCACAGATTTTATAGAGAAAAATGCTGTCCCTGAACATGAAAAGGGTTTCAATCAAACAGTCATGTATGGAAAAGATTCTCAGATGAGTTCTATCATAGGGAATGCCAGAAGGTTTCCCATGATGGCAGATCGTCAGGTAGTGATTGTCAAAGAAGCCCAAAATATTCCAAATTTAGGAAAAGAAGATACTGATACGCTGTTGTTGAACTATATTCAAAACCCGCTTCCTAGTACCATTCTGGTATTTGCCCACAAGTACAAGGTATTGGATGGAAGAAAAGCCTTGGCAAAGGAATTGGACAAAAAAGCTATACTTGTCAAATCTGAAAAAGTGCCCGAGTATAAGTTGGCACCGTGGATTGAAAATTATGTTTCTTCAAAAGGGCATAAAATTGATAACAAAACAGCAACCCTGCTGGCAGAAAGTATTGGGAATAACCTGGAGGTGATGACCAACGAAATCGGCAAAATGCTTATCAACTTTACAGAGAAAACACAGATTGACACCAGCCATGTCCACAAATATGTCGGTATCAATAAAGATTTTAATAATTTTGAACTTACAAAAGCCATAGGGGTAAAGGATATCATTAAGGCCAATAAAATCGTTCATTATTTTGGACAAAACCCTAAAGGTCACCCACTAATCCCGATGATTGCATTGATGTTCAATTACTTCAGCAAAATAGCAATCACCCACGATATGAAAGGTGCTTCTGATGCTGATTTGGCGAGAAAATTGGGAGTGAATCCATACTTCGTAAAAGAATACACCATAGCAGCCAAAAATTATCATTTGGGCAAGGTTATTGATGCCTTCGAATACATAAAAGAGGCAGATCTTCGATCCAAAGGAGTAGATGCCAACGGGATGAATGAATCCCAAATCCTTAAAGAATTGATATTCAAAATTATGCATTAACCAGCATATTGACATTATGAAGAAAACACTCGCATTGCTTTGGATGGCCATCACCGTTCAGCTGTCTTTTGCTCAGTCGGGCTTGTACCAAACAGGATCACAAAAAATTTTAGATGATAATTTCGAATTATTTGATAAGCAACTTTTTAGTGCATCTAAATATGAATTTGAAGAACTTAAAAACAAAGATCTTTCGAAAAATGACGAGGTTTTTGTAGACTTTCATCATGCTATCTCTGCATTGAAGATTAACAATCCAGGAGCATCAGATTTGGTATATAATTTTATCAGAAAACACCCTGATCATCCAAAAATCAATGAAGCTGCTCATATTTTGGGAAACTATTTTTTTGAAGGGAGAAACTACAGAGAAGCTATTCCTGCATACCAAAAAGTAGATGTAGATAATATTTGGCCTGAACAAAGAGCTGAAGTGCTTTTCAAAATGGGCTACGCACAGTTTCAACTTCAGGATTACAACAATGCATTGGTGAATTTCAATCTTGTAAAAAGAGAAAGGACAGAATATACACCTGATGCGAATTACTATGCGGGTTTTATCCACATGGAAAACAAACGATACGAAGAAGCAATTTCAAATTTTAAAGAGGCTGACAAATCAAATTTCTATTCTGGAAAAGTGCCCTACATGCTATCGGGAGTATATTACAGACAAGGACTTTATGACGACTTGATTGCTTATGCCGAACCAGTCTTGACAAACAGAAAAAATCTAGATAGAAAGGAAGAAATCCATCTTTATTTGGCTGAAGCTTATTTCGAAAAAAGAAATTTCCAAAAAGCGGGTCAGCAATATGATGAATTTGTAAATACCAGAAAAGGGACTTTGGAAAGACCACAAATCTACAAAGCTGGAGTAGCACAATATGAAGTTCAAAACTATCAGCGTGCAACAGATTATTTCAAAGTATCAGCAGTCGAAAATGATAAGATTGGACAGGTTTCAAGTTACTATCTCGGTCACTCTTACTTGAAATTGAATAACCCACAATTTGCTTCCACAAGTTTTAATGCTGCTTACAAAAGCGATGCAGATCCCAATATAAAAGAGGAAGCTTTGATAAATTATGCCAAGGTTAATCTTGAAAAAGGGAGTTTTCAAGAAGCGGTTACTGGACTTGACTCTTATTTGGAGATTTATCCTAGAGGGCAATACGCTAAGGAAGCAGAAGATCTTTTGGCCGATGCATTGATCAATACCAGTAATTATTTGCGTGCTATTGAGCAGATTGAAAGAATGCCTAGCAAATCAACACGGATCAATGCTGCATACCAGAAAGTTTCTTTTTATCAAGGTATTGTTTATTATCGAGATAAAAGAAATGATCTCGCTACAGCCTATTTTGATAAGGCAATCAATACACCTGCTGACAAGGATTTGGTGAATCAGGCACTTTTTTGGAAAGCAGAGAATTACGCAGCTAGGGAAAATCTTCCAGAAGCAATAAAGTCATATGAAAGACTACAAGCTCAAAGACCTCGATCAAATGACCCTTATTTGATCAAATCACACTATGGACTTGGTTATGCATATTTCAACTCCCAACAATATGTAAAGTCGGAAGCGCAGTTTAAGCTCTATACAGACAAGATCCAAAGAGCTGAAGACAAAGAAAACTACGATGATGCGATTATTAGATTGGGAGATACTTATTATGTTCAGAAAAAGTTTTCTGATGCTTTGAATACTTTCCAACGTGCCGTAAGGGAAGGCAATAACTACACTGATTATGCACATTTTAGATCAGGAGTAGTCTATAATTTTCAAAACAATAATCAAGAAGCCATCAATCAATTGAATCGGGTGATAGATAATTTCCCTTCAAGCTTGTACTTGGAAGATGCAATCTTCCAAAAGGCTCAAATAAACATGGAGATGACTAGGTATGCTGAAGCAAAAAGCGGCTTTAGCAGATTAATCACATCAAGACCAAATAGCCAATTTATCCCATTTGCACTGGAAGGTAGGGCAATTGCAAGTTACTCTTTGCAGCAGTATGAGGAGACGATCAATGATTATAAGAAAATTCTCGAAAACCATCCCAATTCCACCAATTCTGAGTCTGCTTTGGTGGGTCTTCAGGAGGCCTTGGCTTTGCAAAACAGATCAGGGGAATTTTCCAACTATCTGTCTCGCTATAGAAATGCAAATCCGGACAATAAAAGCTTGCAAAATGTGGAATTTGAAGCAGCGAAAAATCTTTTCTTCTCCAATTCTCACCAGCAATCAATCCGAGCTTTTGAAGAATATTTGAAAAACTATCCGCAATCCGCCAATAGGGCAGAAGCAATCTATTTTATTGGTGACGCTCATTCCAAACTAGGCAATCAGACTGAAGCTTTAAAATATTTCTATCAATTGGATGGCTTGAAAGAATCTCCACAAAGACTTAGAGCAGTACAAAGAATCGCTGCTTTGGAAGTAGAGAATAAAAATTATGTGAAGGCTCTACCTTACTTACGTGAATCTTCCAAAAGTGCTAGAAACAAACTGGAAGAATACGAAGCTTTCAAAGGTTTGATGGATTCGCATTATTATACCAACAAATATGACTCGGCTGTATTCTATGCTGATAGGATTATCAATTTGGGAAATGTAATGGCTGATGCAATTCCTTCTGCAATGCTCTTGAAATCAAAGGCATTTTTCCAAACTGGTAATGTAAATGCCGCAGAAGATGCTTTGATGACATTGATCAACGAATACAAGACGGTTCATGGAGCTGAAGGACTTTATCTTCTTGCAGAGAGTTACAATAAGAAGAAAAATTTCAATCAATCTAACGACGCAATTTTCGATTTCGCAGCACCATTTTCCGCCCATGCATATTGGTATGGCAAATGCTTTATTCTTCTTTCGGACAATTACCTTGCACTTGGTGAAGATTTCCAAGCCAAAGCTACTTTGGAATCGGTCGTAGAGCAGGCTCAAGATGAAGGAATCAAAAAATTGGCTCAAGAAAAATTAGCTCAAATCAAATAAAATCCGAGAATTATATTTAAATAGTTATGAATAAGAATTTGATTTTCAGATATATATTTATTGTATCTTTCTCCGGATTGTCTTTGCCTAACTTTGCCCAGCAAAGAGGTGAGGTGCAAGATCAAGAGTTCGTGATAAGAAAGGACAGGGTTTTGACAGTGCCTGTTCAGCCTAGGAATTTTGAAAGAATCCCTGTATTGCCAACCCCTAAGAGCACAGCAAACTTCAATTATTTGGTCAAACCATTCTTCTTGAACTTACCTCCATTGGAGATTGCACCAGAAGCTTCCCTTAAACAATTCCCGAGGACGAATGAAGAGTTGTTTCCAGGTTTTGTACGTGTAGGATATGGAAATTATGCTTCTCCAATTTTAGAAGCTAGGTATAATCTATGGGAAGATGGTGATTATAATATAGGTGCAAAAATTAAACATGAGGGTTTTTACACCGGCCCAGTAGGTGGAAAAAATTCTGCTGAGAACCACACCAATGTAGGCTTAGATGGGACTTTATTCAAAGATTACTTTGAGTTGTACGGCCATGTAGATTACATAAGGGATTTATACAATTTCTATGGATATGATCCGGAAAATGTGAATTTACAGGAATTTGTTACTCCCCAAAATATATTCAACACCTTCAAAATCAAAGCAGGTATTTCAAATTTGGAAAAGATGTCTGATTTGAATTATGATGCAAATCTAAACGTGAGACTTTTTAATGATAGTTTCATGGCAGTTGAAAATGAAATTGGAATTAATGGTCGAGCGGATTTTTGGTACAATGAAAACCTCAGAACGGCGGTTGATGCGAATTTATCCTTGACTACACCTTCTGATGAGTTTTATGCAGACATCAACAGAAACTATTTCAAAATCAAGCCTTATGTGGAATATAGGAGACAGGGATTGAGTATATTGGCAGGTGCAAATATTGTATTTGAAAACGACATCACAACGAATAAGAAATCAGACTTCCACATATTTCCGGCAATTTCAGGAAGCTATATGTTAAATGAAGCTTTTGGGATTTATGCAGGGGTGGAAGGTGATGTGAATAGAAAGACTTACTATGATTTTGTAATGGAAAATCCATTTTTGGGCCCAAGTGATGAGCTGCTGAATACTATTCAGAATTTTGTGGCTAGCGCTGGAGTAAAAGGAACCATCAATGCTGAGTTTACTTATGAAGCAGGAGTGAATGTTGGTAAATATGCCAACATGCATTTTTTCACAACCGCTCCAAGTGATAGTTTGAGATTCAATTTGGTATATGATACTGACACCAGAGTAATAAATTATACAGCCAGTGTAGGTTGGGAATACCAGGATTGGTACAAGCTGACTGGGTCTGTCAATTATTATCAATATACTCTGAATGATTTGTCTGCAGCTTTTCACAGACCAGAATGGGAGTTGATTTTGGGAAACACATTCAAGCCAACAGAAAAATTCCTGATCAATGCAAACATCAATGCAATGGGAGGAATTGTCGCTTACAAACCTACATTGGATGTGACTGAAACATTACCGACAATATTTGATTTGAACGTAAAACTTGACTATAAAATCAACAATCAAGTATCTGTATTTGCGGTCGGTAACAACTTGCTTAATCAATCAAATCAAAGATTTTTGAATTATCCTGTGAGAGGAATTCAGGGAATTGGAGGTTTGACAATTAAGTTTTAAATATATTAAGTGAATCCTTGGATTCTATAATTTGCGAATTGAACCAATTGTCTTAGTTTCGTAGATTGAACCAGAAAAAGAATTGATGTCCAATGAAGGAAAATAAAAACAACATAGATAATCAAGACCAAGATTATGGTTTTCCTTTTGTGGAATTAGTGCCGCTCAATGACTTTACAGCAGATCTTGTAGAAGGTATTGAGATCGAAGAAAATGTAGAGACACCAGAAGAAGTTGAAAGTCAGGTGATACTTACTGATTTGATCGCTAGTACAAACAATGAAGAAAAACCAGCTGCACAAATAATTGAAGCGAAGAACCGATTTAATGATCCCAAAAGTGAAGAGAAGAAAAAATCGGCAACTCCATTGATACTGGGGCTTATTTTATTGTTGTTTGCTGTTTTGGGTAGTATGGCTTATTTCTTGTACTATGTGCCAAATGCTGATAAAGATAAAACTTCCGATGCTATAGAATCCACCCAAACCCAAGAAGAAACTCCAAGTATAGTATCAGAAGAATTAACTGCAAATGATATAATTGAGGAAGAGGTTGTGGAAGTTGAGTTAGAGGAAGAAGAAATAGCTGTAACTAGCTCTGAACCTGAGCTGACAATCATCAATAGCAGAGAGGCAAATCCAAGATACTTTATTGTGGTGGGGAGTGTAGTCGCAGAGAGATATGCAAGAGAAGAAGTAAAGCAGTATCTGGAAAAAGGATATAATTCCTGGATCATTTTCCCTTATGGAGATATCAAAAATTACCGTATTGCCGTTGGTAAGTTTGACAATATAGAAACGGCCACCGAAGCTTGGGAAAAAGCAAAAGGTGAATTTGGAGATGCAATTTGGATTTTGAAATATTAATATGATTCTACTACAAACACTTTCTACTGACAACAACATGATGGTAGATAGTCTGGCAATTATGGACGCTGGAAACGGAGACATTGGTCTTCTAGATTTATTGATCAAAGGCGGATACATGATGATCCCGCTGTATGCTTTGTTTGTTTTGGCTATTTTCATCTTTGTCGAGCGGATCATTACGCTCAGGAAAGCTGAAAAATCCCCAAAACATCTGATGGATCAAATCAAAATCCTAGTCCAGGGCGGACAAGTTGAAAAAGCTAAAATTCTTTGTCAAGGTGAAACTAGCCCTGTTGCGAATATGATTGCCAAAGGCTTGGAAAGAATAGGCAGTCCTTTGAAAAACATTGAAGTGGCTATAGAGAATGTAGGTAAAATAGAAATCTATAAACTTGAAAAGAACCTTAATCTGTTAGCTACTGTTTCAGGAGCAGCGCCAATGATTGGGTTTCTGGGTACAGTTGCTGGTATGATTCGCGCGTTTATTGGAGTAGCCCAAGAAGAAGGAATGGTATCGCCAAAGTTACTTTCTACAGGTATCTACGAGGCGATGATCACTACTGCAGCTGGTTTGGTTGTAGGTATCATTGCATATTTGGGTTACAATTTCCTTGTCTCCCGAGTATCAAAACTAGTTCACAACATGGAGTATACCTCCATTGAGTTTATGGATATTTTACAAGATAAATAAGGATGGCACTACAATCAAAACACAAAGTAGAATCATCATTTAGCATGTCTTCAATGACAGATATTATTTTCTTGTTATTGATTTTCTTTATGTTGACTTCATCGTTTATCACTCCATCAGGTTTGCCTGTCAATCTGCCTTCTAGTGAAGCATCGGATATTGTAATGCAGGAAGTTACAGTTACTATAACCAAAGACCTTCGGTTTTCTGTTAATGATAAAGTATTAGATAGAGAAGCTATCAAAGGTGAATTGACTAATTTATTGAAAGAAAAGAAAGGTCAGGTCGTTCTACATATAGATAAGGAAGTTCCTGTCGAGTATTTGGTAGAAATAGGAGGTATTGCTGCCGGCCTAGAAGCGAATGTTTCCATAGCCACTAAACCATACAAATAGAAATGCAAGTTTGGGAAGAAAATGAAGAAGAAGCAGATAGCAAGCGCAAAGCTTGGATCATTACCATCGTTGTAAACGTGCTGGTACTGCTATTCATTTATTTCATGGTGGTTTGGAGACAACCTATCCCACCTTTACCTCAATATGGTTTGGAGTTGAATCTAGGTTTTTCTGACTTTGGAAGTGGAAATACACAAACACTTTCTCAGCCGAATGATGTAAAATCTGAAGTGACTACACCACCAGCACCGGGAGAAGTATCTTCAACTCCAACAGAACGCGCTACACCAGTTGCACAGCCTTCTGAAGCTGCTAAACCATCTACACCATCGAAATCGACTCTAGAAGCTAAATCAAAAACTGCTAGTCCTCTCAAAGGTGCTGAGAAAACTACACCAGTTACCAAAGAATCAACTCCAGTCAAAAAAGAAGCTACTTCAGTAACCCAACCAGCAAAGGCAGAGGCAGAAAAAACTACCCCAAAAGCTGTAGAACAACCTAAAGTTGACCAAAGAGCTTTGATGGGTGCTGGTGGTACTTCAGGAACAGGAAATCAGGCTGCAACAGGAAGTGCCCAAGGTTCTTCTGAAAAGTCTGGTGATGAAGGTAAACCTACTGGTACTGTAGATGGTCGGTCTTTGATGGGGTCAGGTACAGGACCAGGTGTAGCTGGACCAGGTGCTGGATACAATCTGGACCTTGCAGGATGGGATTTTGCATCAAAACCAAATATTAGAGATAATGTCTCTTCAAGAAATGGAAGGATAGTTTTTAAGATCACGGTAGATGATTCAGGGAAAATAGTGCAGGCTATTCCATTGGAATATAATGTTTCAAATGAGGTACTCGCTTATTACAGAACAGTCGTAAATCAAGTTTCCTTCAAACGTCAGAGTGGAAATCGAACTGCTGATTATTCTTCTGGGAAAATTACTTTTATCATCAAAGTAGATTAATTTTGGGTATGAATTATTCGCAAACATTGGACTATATGTTCAATGCACTACCCATGTTCCAAAGAATTGGTGCAGCAGCATTCAAAAAAGACCTTAGCAATACCATTTCCCTTTGCAACCATCTCGGTAATCCTGAATCCAAATTCAAGAGTATCCATGTAGCTGGGACAAATGGGAAAGGTAGTACATCACATTCCCTGTGCTCGATTCTGATGGAAGCAGGATATAAAGTAGGATTGTACACATCTCCACATCTCAAATCATTTACTGAAAGAATAAAAATCAACGGAAAAGATATTCCGGAAGGATCAGTCGTAGAATTTATAAATCAAAATAAGCCCTTTTTAGACGAATTGAAGCCAAGTTTTTTTGAAATGACCGTTGGGATGGCTTTTTGGTTTTTTGCACAAGAGGAAGTTGATATCGCGGTAATTGAAGTTGGAATGGGAGGTAGATTTGACAGTACAAATGTGATAGTTCCAGAAGTCTCTGTAATTACAAACATTGGTTTTGACCATGTTCAGTTCTTGGGTAATACGCTAGAGGCTATAGCGGGAGAAAAGGCAGGGATCATCAAAAAAAATGTTCCTGTAGTCATCAGTCAGAGGCAATCGGAAACAACCGACGTATTTGAAATTAAAGCCAAAGAAAATTATTCTGAAATTTACTTTGCTGAAGACACTTATTGTATAGAAAAAATTGGGGTTACTCCAGATTTGGAAGAAACTGTCTATAGAGTAGGGAAAGGTTCTGATACTTTTAGATTGAATCTAGATTTGATGGGAAACTATCAGCAAAAGAACCTAGGTGGAATTTTGAAAACCATCGATGTGCTTATTGCAAAAGGATACAATATCCACTTTTCGGATATTGAAATGGGAATTTCACAAGTTGTCAAAAACACAGGGCTAAAAGGGAGGTGGCAGACAATTTCCGATTCTCCAAAAGTCATCTGTGACACAGGACACAATGAAGAAGGTATAAAGTTTATTATCGATCAGATCAATCAAACTAAACACAATCAGCTATTTATGGTTATTGGAATGGTGAGTGATAAGGATGTATCAAAAGTTTTGTCAGTACTTCCCAAAGATGCATATTACTATTTTGTACAAGCAAATATACCAAGGGCGATGAAAGCAAATGATCTTTTCAATCTAGCTATCGTGGAAGGATTGAATGGTGAAGTAATGGAAGATGTGAATGAAGCTATTTCTACTGCTAAGAAAAAGGCAGACAAAGATGATTTAATATTTGTTGGAGGTAGTACCTTTGTGGTTGCAGAAATTAATGAGTTATAAAAATGGGTAGGAACAAGCTACAAAGATTTAAGGAGAACGAAGAAAACAGAAATGTTGTTCAAGATGGTAAGGAGATTTTTAAAAGTATAAAAGGAAATTGGAATAAGCTTCAATTTGAGAATTCACAACCTTTGGTAGTCGAGTTAGCTTGTGGAAGGGGAGAGTTTACGGTAGGATTGGCAAGAGAATATCCAGAACAGAATTTTATTGGTGTTGACATCAAAGGATCCAGAATCTGGAAGGGGAGTAAAATCGCAATTGCTGAAGGATTGGAAAATGTTGCATTCCTGAGAACCCAAATCCAGTTGCTTGAAGAATTTTTCGAGGAGGGCGAAATCTCTGAGCTTTGGATTACATTCCCTGATCCATTTCCTCGGGATGGAGATGAAAAGAGAAGACTAACCAGCCCTAGGTATTTGGATATGTACAAGCCAATGATCAAAGAAGGGGGGATTGTAAATTTCAAAACAGACAATACAGGATTGTTTGACTATACTTTGGAAGTGGTATCGGAACGCAGTGATTGTGAAATATTAGCCCATACCCATGATTTTTACCAATCCGAATTCAAAGATGATCATCATGGCATCAAAACTCGCTATGAAGGGATCTTTAGCGAAAAAGGGGAGAAGATCAAGTATTTAAAGTTTCGTTTCCAATAGAACTTATCCTGTTATAAAGCCCCGAAATATAAGATGATTCTCAGGATCTCGGAGTAAGGGTGTTTATAGTCATTTTACATTGTTTATGCGGAATAACTTATATGGTTCAATGACTATCTTCTTACTTACCGAAAGGCAAACAATAGATTGTTGGATGAATGATTATACATTCGGATGCTAACTTTTGTCAGTTTACCAGTATCCGCAATGTTGCAACTTCAAAAGCTACAACATTGCAGATACTCCTATTAAGTTTTTTTATGGGAAAAGTCTTGTAATCAGACAATATTGGAAATATCAACATTTTGTAAGTAAAAGCATTTTTTCACTTTGAGGTACAATTCATCCATGTCGATGGGTTTGGTAGTGTATTCATCCATCCCAACTTCCTTTACTTTTAGCTTGGCTTTTTCAGTAGCATCAGCTGTCACTGCTACTATTGGGATATTTTTGTTTTCAAAGCCACTTGCACCTGTTCTGATTGCAATAGTAGCTTCATAGCCATCCATTTCAGGCATTTGAAGATCCATTAGGATCAAATCAAATTTTTGGTTTTTTAGTTTTTGGATCGCTTCGATACCATGGTTCGCTATATCAAATGTTGTGTTTTTCCATTTTCGAAGTACTGATTTCATGACAAGTTGATTGACTGGGTTATCTTCCACTATTAGGATGTTTTTGCCTAACAGATCATATTCTCCGTCTTCTTCCTTGAGGTGAAAGCTGCTTTCAAAGGTATTTTGGGGTACATCAAAATCCATTTGTAAATTTACATTAGTGCCTTTTTCTGGGACACTAGTAATATTTATTTCACCCTTATGAAGCTCTATGAGTGCTTTCACGATACATAGCCCAAGACCAAACCCCCCAAATTTTCTTTTGTCATCAATCTGGGCTTGGATAAATGATTCAAAAACCCTGTCTAACTTTTCTTTTACAATACCGACCCCAGTGTCAGTGATGTTAATGCTTAACTTTAAAGTATTATCTTTTGAAGTTTCTGACTTGATTGTAAGCTTTACTTCACCGGTATTGGTGAATTTGATGGCATTATTGAGAACATTGATTAGGATTTGTTTGAATCTATCTTTGTCACCTAGGATATACTTTGGAAGTTGATTGATCTCCTCATATCTGAAATTCAGATTTTTTACTTTAGCTTGGTTTTCAGCTGTAGTCCTTATCTCCTTTATGATTTTTGGAAGATCAATTTGCTTTTTTTCAAGTTTCAACTCTTTCTTTTCTATTTTGGAATAATCAAGTATAGAATCAATAGAAGTCAGCAATTCAAGTGATGAAAATTGAATGATTTCAAGGTCTTTGTTGATCTTATCATCATTGGTATAAGACTGAATGGACTTTGATAGACCTATTACCGCATTCAATGGTGTTCTTAGCTCATGGCTGATGTTGGAAAGAAAAAATGATTTTATCTCGTTCGATTCTTGAGATCTTTGAAGTGCAATAGTTTGCATTCTGACTTTTTCTGATTTCAATTTTCTGATTCTGTTTGCCATAGATAAGGATAGAAAAATCACTTCGAAACCTGTGCCTATTTTTGAAGAGTTTTCGGTTATGAATGAATTCGGAATTAGACTGAAATTGTTTAAAATGAAAAAAATAAATCCCAGAAAAAAACTAAGAATACCCAAACTAAAAAATATATCCGGACCTGATTTTTTGATGTAAGAATTAATCACGGAAGTCACTATCAAAACCAAAAGAATAATCCCTAGGAAATTTACTAATGGATAATAAAGGTGTTTGTAATCACCAAGTATTATGACTGCTGAGATAAAAACAAAAACAATTGTATGAAGAATATTGAAAGCTTTATGAAGATTTAGATTGAATGATTTGACATCAAGATACACTTGGGAATATCTCCCAAATGCCAATGTAGAAAATGCAGCTGCAAACAGAATGCTATTTCTAGATAACCAATTTGCATTGGAGGAAATGTATTGGACAAAATATCCATCTAAAGAGAAATGTAAAAATCCTATCGAAAGGACGTATAGGGTGTATAGAATAAAGCTTTTTTCATTTATCCCAAAATAAAAAAACATGTAGACAGAACCAGCTAGCAACAAAATCCCATAAAAAACACCAAATACAAATTGCTCGAGATAGGATTCGATCATCAAGGAATTTGTGCTATGCAAGTTGAGTGGTAAGTTAATGACTTCTCCATCGCTTTGATATTGGATATAGAATTCGGAGGTTGAATTTGGATCCAATTCCAGAGGGAATATAATTTTTCTATGTTCGATAGGTCGATCACTGAAAGGAATCAAATCTCCACTCAACTGGGTGGAAATGCTACCGTCTTTCAGAATCTGGTGAAACTCGACAATATCTGTGATAGGTCTTCCAGTTTCAAAGAATAAGTTTAGTTTATCCGAAGAGTTGTTTTTAACCGAAAATCGTAGCCAATAATTGTCTTTTGTAAATCCCAAGTTGGTATTATCTCCTTCAATTTTCTGATATTCCAAATTAGGTGATCTCTCAATGATTTCCTCAATTGAAAAGATTGAACTTCCTACATTTGTGATTTGCGAAGATTCAAAGGTTGATATTGGTAAGAGAAATGAATCATCTTGAATTTCCGTCTGGGCAAGGATAAGTTGGTGATTGAAAAAAAATATAAGGAAATTAAGTAGAAGTGTGGTGAGTAGTTTTTGCTTCATTCAACATCATTTTGATCTATAATGATGCTATTTACGAATAAAAAATTAAATTGAACTTATCTAATAAAAATAATTTTAATTTGATACAAAATTGAATATTACTAAGTTTTTATTAAACAAAAATTAAAAAATCGTTTAAAAACAAAGTGATTAGTTTGATGATTGCTTTGTTAACTCGAAAGTGTATTTTGTTATAAAATTAGTGGTTTTTGTGAGTTGTGGCTGTTTAAATAGTATGTCCTCCATCAGCAGAAAATACAGCGCCGGTCGTATAAGATGCGCTGGTACTTGCCAGAAATAAAGCCATCAAACCTATTTCATCAGGACTGCCAATTCTTTTGATAGGCAATGTTTTCATCATTTCATCCATGGTTTTTTCATTACTCCAAAGAGGCTCGGAAAATTTTGTTTTGATCAATCCAGGACAAATAGCATTTACCCTGATTTTGTTTGAACCCCATTCTTTGGCAAAACCCTTGGTCAAAGATATCAAAGCTGATTTGCTTACAGAATATATTCCAAGTCCAAATTCGGGGGATATCCCACCGATTGAACTTATATTGATGACAGAAGGCGAGGAGGATTTTTTTAAAAAAGGGTAGCATAACTTCATCAATTCAAAAGGAGCCTTTACATTCACTTGCATTATTTTATCAAATGCCTCAAGGCTGGTTTCATGAATTGGACCAAAAACTGGGTTTGAAGCCGCATTGTTTACCAAAATATCAATTGAACCATATTTTTCAATTGTCATTTTTACCAATGTTTCCAATTCTTCTATTTTACCCACATTGCATGCAATCCCAAATACTTCATAACCTTTGCTTTTTAGTTTATCAGCTATTTGATTCAGAGTTTCTTGCTTTCGGCTTGAAATGACCACTTTGGCACCTGCAGCTGCAAAAATTTCGGCTATAGCATATCCAATTCCTCTACTGCCACCTGTAATCAATGCTACTTTATCATTCAGTGAAAATGCATTTGATAAATCCATTGTTTGTTTATGTTTTATTGGTTCATTAATTCTTTGAAATATGCCTATTGGACACTAGTTTCTATTCTAAGCTATCATTTTGCTTTCGTGTATCTAGGATGATTATTTAATGTTTGTAAAGATCATTTGACTTTATTTTTGCATTTAAGATAATCATATTACTTCCTATTGAGATATTAAAAGTACACTATAATCTTTGTATTGTCAAAAAAAATCCCATCCAATATGGAAGGGATTTTTTGTTTAAAAGTCAATTAATTGTGGTTGTGTTAAGCTTATTTTGTCAAGGCTTTTTCTCTCTGAACCTCGAGCATATCAGTAGGAGGAGGGGTATTGTCTCCCAATAGGTGTTGAACAAAATAATCTCCCATTCTCCAGAAGAAGTACTCTGTCATATCACCAAATCCATGTCTCTGTCCTGGTAAAATGATAAAATCAAACCGCTTATTGGCTTTGATCAAAGCATTTGCCATTCTGATGGTGTTTGCAGGATGTACGTTGTTGTCAACATCCCCAGTGACCAATAGAAGTTTACCTTTGAGGTTGTTTGCCAAATCTGGGTTTTTTTCAACTTTGTAAACAAAAGAAGTGTCTCCTTTTGGAGAAATCAATTCCTGAACACCATGATGCTTCTCTGACCACCATCTGTTGTAAATATTGTTTTCATGATTTCCAGCTGAAGATACGGCTACCTTGAAGAAATCAGGATAAACCAACATGGCTGCAGTTGACATAAATCCGCCTCCAGAATGTCCATGGATACCAACCCTATTTCTGTCGATAAATGGATGTCGATCTGCTAATTGTTCTACAGCTGCTTTTTTGTCCGCCAAACCATAATCCCTAAGATTTCCATAGCCATAATTGTGATACCATTTTGATCTTCCTGGATGACCACCCCGATTTCCTATAGTCACCACAACAAAGCCAAGTTGTGCTAATCTGTCTGTTCTGTCAAATCCTTTGCTGAAAGATTTGTTTACTGCCTCTGTCTGAGGCCCTGGATACACATATTCAATGATTGGGTAGATCTTTGTAGAATCAAAGTCAAAGGGCTTGTACATCACTCCAAATAGATCTGTGATCCCGTCATCAGCTTTGAATTTGAATGTTTCAGGGAATTTATATCCTGCGGCAAAAAGATTGGATAAATCTGCAACTTCCAAATCCATGATTTTCTTTCCTGTATTGTCATACAGCGAAGAAGCAGGAGTGGTGTTAACTCTTGAATAATTATTGACAAAATAATTTCCTTTGTCATTGGTAGATGAATTGTGGTTGAAATCACCAGGATTCAACAAAGTAATGGCTCCACCGTTTAAGCTGACTTTGTAAAGATGCTCATAATATGGGTCTTCTCCACTTTCTTTTCCATTTGCAACAAAGTAAAGAAACCTGCCTTTCTCATCTACTGTAGCAATTCTATCGGTATGAAAAGATCCTGATGTAAGCTGCCTCTTGAGGTTTCCATTTTTATCATAAAGATAATAATGTCCCCAACCGTCTCTTTCTGACCAATGGATTATTTCATTACCATTATTTATAAGCTCTGGTTTGTTGATGTCAATGTAAGTGTTGCTGCGCTCTTCTATTACTACAGTTTTGGTTCCTTCTGAAAGATTCCACCGAACGATATCAATCTTTTTGAGATCTCTGGATGTAATCGACAAATAGAAGCTGTTTTCATCACCCAACCAAGTGATTGGTGTAAAGTCGTCATCTCTAGTGACTTTGAGTCTTGAAGCTGTATAAAGCCCAATTGTCTGATCTTTGAAAGTGTTTACATATAACTTAGACATGTCCTTGGATTCAAAAGAATAATGCATCAGGTCGGTGATAGGCTGTTCTTTCTCACCAGGCATGGCATATTTATAGGTTTCCAAAGTAGGTCTTGGATCCTTTGTATTTTGGATTACCCATAGATCCTTCACTTTTCTTACATCAGACCTTGTGAAAATAAACTGATTGCTGTTTTCAGACCAAATTATCCCAGCACGTTTTCTTTTGTCTTTATTCTTTTCTTCATCTACATTATCTTCTCCACGACCACCACCATAAGAAAAGTCCTTTTCACCATCTTCTGTCAATTGATTCTCTACAATCGTGCTGTCTTTTTCATCTTTGACTGCTTTCAGGAAATTTTCCTTGTCCATCCAAAATAGATTGTCATGTTTTGCAAAAACCACTTTTGAAGAATCTGGAGAAATATTTGCCCAAGCCAGTCGCTTTGCATCTTCTTCAGGATCCTCTACCTCGGTCAGCTGCTGGTTTTGCAAATTGTATCTGAAAACAAAGGTCTTTTTCTCAAGAGAATCCTTAGCACTCTTGTTTTTTTCTTTGATTTCATCCCAATCCTTCTTCAATACATCTTGGGTACTTTTGATTTTGAATTGGATAGTGTTTTCATCTTCCAAAAACTTTAAGCTTGTAATATCTAAATGTTGTCCATCAAATGGATCTTTGACGATTTTTGTCAACTCAGCAGCTAATTTATCTTTGTCAAAAAACTCCTTCTTGGTTTTTGCAGCTGGATCTACGATGTACCAATTCTTACCATTGGTAGTTTCGTAAGTGTACCAAAACCGATCAGACTTTTTAAGCCAATGAGGATCCACATCTGTCGAGAATACCATTTTTTTGACTTTTTCTGGAGAAAATCTCGAAGCAAGTTCGTAGTTTCCTTTTTTGGGTGATTCTTGTGCTTCAACAATTCCTATAGAAATGAACAACACAAGAAAAGCGTATATTTTCTTCATAAATGTATTTGATAATTACGTAAAAATATCAAATCGTCTCGCTAGGATCGAACCACTGATGTAAAACTTAGCAAGAGTAACCCTTTCTCTTTTAAAAGGTCAAGAACCTCTACCTTGAAAAATTAAAAATGGCAAAAGCAAAGTTGATAATTTGGATACTCTAAAATTCTAAGGGTTATAAAAAATGTAAGCAGCTAGTTTTTTTACTTCAATTGCATTCTCAAAATTGGATAAGGATTCCCTTGATCATCCAATTCAGTTCTTTCATACGCAACAAATCCAAATTTCTGATAAAATCCCACTGCATGTATATTTTGCTCGTTGACATCTACTTTGTTAGCTTTCAATTCATTCACGGCATACTCAAGCAGCATCCTCCCCAAGTTTTTTCCAATGTAATCAGGAGAAAAAAACAACATTTCAATTTTGAAGTCAAAAACCCCAATAAATCCAATCAGATTATCACCCTGGATCAAACAGAAAACATCTAGCTCACTGAAATCCATAGACTGGACCAATTTTTTGATTGATTCAAAATCTGATGGTATTAAAAATGAATGTGTTGCCAAAACTGACTTTTCCCAAACATCAATTAGTTGTGCGCTATGGTTGTTCGAGTAAGGGATTATTTGAAATTTATGATTTTCCAAGATTTTGAAATCAAATTTTTAATTAAAATAAGCTGCCCTGTACAATGTTTGGTTTTGTTGCTTGGATTGTTCCTTTTAGCATGTCTTGCATCAACTTGATAAATCCAGGCTTCCAATTGTCAATATGGATTTTTATTTCTTTGTTTTCATAATTTACTGGTCCACTTAGTCTTTCATATCCTATCAGCATGCTCCAAATGGTATAAAATGTGATTTCAGGTTGTAATTCAGGCCTGATACTTCCATCTTTGATTCCTTGGGAAACCATCTGAATTCCAAATTTGCCACAGTCATGGTGAATGTCGAGTAATTTTTGGAAATGTACACTTTCTAAGATCAGAGGGTCTATTTTTTGCCTCGTATTTTCATCATTGTAAAGACTCAAAACGCCAAGGAAATTGAGTATAGCATCATAGTACATTCTGTTTTGCAAGCTGTAATCCAAATATTTTTGAACCAAATCAACCAGCATTTGCATTCCGTTTTTACCTTTTGAACGAAATACTTCTCTAAATACATCTTTTAGCCCCTCGAAAGCCTTTCTAGTAACTGCCATGTAAAGGTCTTCTTTGTTTTTATAATAAAAATAAGTTAGTCCTTTTGATATTTTGGCTCCTTTGGCGACATCGTCCATTTTGGTCGCGTGAAACCCTTTCTCCATAAAAAGTTTGATAGCAGATTCAAGGATAAGTTTTTCCTTTTGTGTTCTTTCTTGTGCTCCCATGACTTATTCTAGTGTTTGAATAGAATTCAAAGGTATTAAACAAAATTCAAAATATAGGTTTGAAATATTGGGTAATTATGTAATAGAGTGGTATTGAGGGCGAAAAAATGAAATTTTCTGAAATTAACTTTTCTTAGTAGATTTTGACAATCTTGGGATTCAAAACTCAATAGAATTAATTTGGTTTGGGGATCGGAAGATTTCCAAATCTGTTTGTAGCAAAAACAGATTTAATTTGCCTTCCAATCCCCAATTTTGATTTATTATCAGATCATTGAATGCTATTTGACCTCGATGATGTAGTAGTTTTTCTTTCCTTTCTGCACAAGAAGATATTTCTCTTGTAACAAAATCGCTTCGACAGGTGAATTGGGATCATTGATTTTCTCCTTGTTAATACTCACACCACCACCTTGGATCATTTTTCTGCCTTCACCTTTCGAAGGGAAAATGGCTTGGCCTGCTTTCTCAGCTAAAAGATCCAAAACAGTACCCGTGCTTTCTAAATCTGTTTTTGAAATCTGTACTTGCGGAACTCCATCAAAAACTTGTAAGAAAGTCCTTTCATCCAATGATGCTAAGTCCTCTGTTGAAGATTTCCCGAATAGGATTTCGGAAGCTTTGACTGCCATTTCGAAGTCTTGTTCACTATGAACCATGATTGTCACCTGCTTTGCAATTTCTTTCTGTAAGGCACGTAGGTGCGGGGCTTCTTGATGCGCTTTTTCGATCTGCAAAATTGCCTCTTCGTCGAGGGTAGTGAATATTCTTATATACTTGGCAGCGTCTTCGTCTGAGACATTTAACCAAAACTGGTAAAATGCATAAGGCGATGTTTTCTCAGGATCAAGCCATACAGAACCTCCCTCGGTTTTCCCGAATTTGGTACCATCTGCTTTGGTGATCAAAGGCACAGTAAGGGCATAAGCAGATCCAGATCCCATTCTTCGGATCATTTCTGTCCCAGTTACTATATTTCCCCACTGATCTGAACCTCCGAGTTGGATGCTTACATTGTTGTTTTTCCAAAGATGATAGAAATCATACCCTTGGATCAACTGATAAGTAAACTCTGTAAACGAAAGTCCATTTCCATCTTCCAGCCTTCTTTTTACTGAATCTTTGGCCATCATATAATTGACCGTGATGTGTTTTCCGACATCTCTGATAAAATCCAAAAATGAAAAATCAGCCATCCAATCGTGATTGTTAACCAACTCAGCTTTATTTTCAGAACCCTGATTGAAGTCTAGAAATTTCCCCAACTGCCTTTTGATACAGGAGATATTGTGGTCTAAGGTTTCTTTATCCAATAGGTTTCTTTCTGCTGACTTGAAACTAGGATCACCAATCATACCAGTAGCTCCACCAACCAAAGCGAAAGGTTTGTGTCCTGCTCTTTGGAAGTGTAAAAGGGTCATTACACCAACCAAATGGCCGATATGCAAAGAATCTGCCGTTGGATCGAAACCTAGATATGCAGAAGCCATGCCTTTATTTAGGTGTTCTTCGATTTCTGGTGTCATGTCCTGAAGCATTCCTCTCCAGCGCAATTCTTCGATAAAGTTGTTCATTGTAATCAGTTTGTTGTTTTTTGAAGGTGCAAATATAGTATAATGTTTTTGGAAGCAAGCAAGCAACGATTCTCCATTTTTTCTTTTCCTATACTATTGAAATGTAAAACTATTTCGAAGCCATTCAACCTACTGAATAGTGAAAATAAATAGGATCTATGATGAAAATAGGAGGGATTATTGCTTATGTGAGAGTATTGTGATACATTTAGTCTCTTTATAAACATTGATCACCAATTACAAGAGCAATTCTACATGCATTCATTTTTTCTTTATTTGATGAGTGGCCTATATATTTTTGCTGGAGTAATGCATTTTCTAAAACCGAGAATGTTTCTTCGCATAATCCCACCTTACATTCCTTATCCGAAGATAATGAATTCATTGGCAGGAGCTTTTGAAATTCTTTTTGGAATTTGTTTGTTGTTTCCTCTGACGAGGCAATATGCAGCTATTGGGATTATCATTTTATTGATAGCAGTTTTTCCTGCCAATCTTTATATGTATCAAAAAGGAGCGAAAGGAATACCAAAATGGGCCTTGCTGCTTCGACTGCCTTTACAATTAGCATTGATTGCTTGGGCTTATTTATATACTTAAAATCACTATAGTTTTGAATTTCAATAGTTTTAATTTTGAGGCGTCATTACAAGAAGGACTTGACGCCATGGGTTTTGAAAAGCCAACACCCGTACAAGAAATGGCAATCCCAATTATTTTAGAGGGAAAAGATATCATCGCTTGTGCACAAACAGGTACAGGGAAGACAGCAGCATTTATCCTACCAGTCTTGAATAAAATCGCAAAATTGGGAGATAGCAAGCTTAATACTTTGGTGTTGGCACCTACTCGCGAACTTGCGATACAGATTGATCAGCAGATTCAGGGTTTTGCATACTTTTTGGGAATCAGTTCGATTTCGATCTATGGAGGAGGAGATGGCTTGGTCTGGGAACAGCAGAAGCGGGCTTTGGAACAAGGTGCTGAAATAGTCGTGGCTACACCCGGTAGACTGATCGCTTTGTTGGCAGGTGGAAAAATCAACCTCGATAGTTTGAAGCATTTGATCTTGGATGAAGCTGACAGAATGCTCGACATGGGTTTTTCAGATGACTTGCTCACCATTGTGAATTATCTCCCAAAGGATAGGCAGACAATTTTGTTTTCTGCCACAATGCCTCCTAAAATCAGACAGTTTTCCAAAAAGCTTCTGAATAATCCTGAAGAAGTAAGTTTGTCTTTGGGCAAAACTGCAGAAGGTGTTACACAAGCAGCATATCTAGCATATGATACGCAAAAAGAAGATTTGGTAAAACATATCCTAAGGCAGAAAGAGTACGAGGCTGTGATCATTTTTGCATCTACAAAGGACAAAGTAAAAAGCCTTTTCAAAGTATTGAAAAAAGATTTTGAAGTAGAAGCTTTTCATTCTGACTTAGAGCAAGTTGAGCGTGAACAGATCATGTCAAGATTTAAGAATAGGGCATTGAGGGTTTTGGTTGGAACCGATATTATTTCCAGAGGAATCGATGTGGTGGGAATCGAGTTGGTAATCAACTTTGATACGCCAAATGATCCAGAAGATTATGTCCACAGAGTTGGTAGAACAGCAAGAGCCGATAGCAAAGGAGAAGCGATCACTTTTGTCAATGAAAAAGACAAATTCAAATTCAGTAGGATAGAAGGCCTAATTGGAATGGAAATAGAAAAACTTCCTTTGCCAGAAGGTTTTGAATCAGGTCCAAGCTATTCATCTTCAGCGAGCGCCAAGCCGAAAAGTGATTTTAAGAAAGGTAAAAAGCCTGCAAGTCATGGAAACAAATCTTCCAATCATCCAAAATCTGATCATAAACCACATAGAAAACCGAGGGAAAATACAGCTCAACCACATGTAGTCAAAGATCAGGAGAACCCAGAAACACAAGGTGGCTTCAAGCCAAGGCAGAACCCTAAAGTGGAAAAAAGTCCTGAGTTTGATCAGAAACCGAAAGAATCAAAGTTCGGCTCTAGAAAAAATGTGGTTGATTAAATCCACATTTAATTGATATAAATTTGTCCTTTAAGTCACTTCTTGAATACTTGAAGGACATTTTTTGTATCAATTGATGATTTTTCCTTGGAAATTTAATTTAGTTATGACTTCAATTTATCTGCTAGAGCATCATAAAAACTACTGCTAACTGGAGCTGTTTTGTTTTCAAGTGTAACTTGATGTTTTTCTATTTTTTGAATCTTTTGAGTATTGATCACGAACGATCTATGGGTTTTGACAAAGTGGGAGGGAAGAAGCTTTTCTGTTTCTGCCAAAGTCATTCTGCTGAGAATTTTTTCTTTGGCAAGGTGGAAATTAACATAATTGCCATTTGCTTCGCAAAAAAGAAGCTCTTCAAAACTGATTTTCACTTGTTCGTAACCTGTTTTTATAAAAATAAAGCTATTTGACTGGTTCTGCCCATTTTTAAGTTCGAAGAGTTCTTGGGCTTTCTGACAAGATTTCAAAAATCGACTTAGGTTGAAAGGTTTTAATAGATAATCTATAGCATCCAGTTCAAAACTTTTGACAGCATGCTCAGAATATGCGGTTGTAAATACCACCATACTGTCTTTGGGAATCAACGTGGCCAATTCCAAACCAGAAATATCAGGCATCTTGATATCCAAAAAGATCAAATTTACTTGATTGGTTTTAAGGTATTCTAGAGCTTTGATGGCATCTGTAAATGTTTCTTTAAGCACAACAAACGGAACCTTGGAAGCGTGGTTTTTCACGACTTCCAAAGCCATTGGTTCGTCGTCTATAGCGATAGCTGTTAGCATTCAATTTTTGATTTTAGAAGGTAGATTTTAGATTTAGTTGGAAACAATTTTCAAAGGTGGATTGGAAGATTGAGGGGGAATGGTTGGAATGTTTTAAAGTTGGAAAGTTTAAAGGTTTTGAGAGCTTGGAAGAACTTATCCGCCGTGGTGGATTGGAAGATTATAAGAATTTGTCCGTTGTGTTGGATTGGAATATTGGTATCTGATAGGTCTTTCTAGTTTTTTAATTGTGTTCCTTTAATCCTTGTCTAGTCCTGAAAATAGTTGACATTTTTTCTTACAAATAGTAGAGTTCAACCCGCTTCGGGGTTGTTGCTCTTAAACATCCTCGTTATTCACCGCATTTCATACGGGGATATTTAAGGTTTAACCCCTTTCGGGGTTGTGTTTTCTGAATCCACATTAATCCTCAGATTGCGACCCAGAGTTACTTAAAGTTTACCCCCCGTACCGATAGCTATTGGTAGGGGACAGGCACTTCTTGGTTTCATCTTGTTATACATCTTACTTGTCTCATGTCTCACATCTCATATCTCATTTTTCTCGCTTCTAAAGCTTAATACTCAAATGTACAAAATACTCAAGATCATTTTCTCTTACTATCAAATCGTGCTTTTCTGGATAGAGGATTTTAAGTCTTTGTTTGACATTTTCTAAGCCTATTCCGGATGATTTCCGCTCAGGATCCTCTTCGTTGCTGCGATGTATGCTGTTATTGACATCCAAATGTACTGATCCATCTAGGCAACGTAAACTTATTTTGATCCATGATTTTTTCTGAAAACTGATACCATGTTTGAAGGCATTCTCTACAAATGGAATTAATAACATGGGTGCAATTTGGCCAGGACAATTTTCCTCGTTGTGGCTAAAGACAATTTCTACATTTTCTTGGTCTTTGAGTCTTAGGTTTTGAAGATCTACATAATTTACCAAGTATTCCTTTTCCCTCATTACAGGAATTTGGTCTTGATTGTTTTCATGAAGCATGAAGCGCATCATGTCGCCAAGCTTTTGGATTCCTTCTGCAGTATTTTCAGCATTTTCATGCAATGCATTTCCGTAAAGTGTGTTCAATGCATTGAATAGAAAATGTGGGTTGATCTGGGAACGAAGAAAGGAGAGGTCTGCTGTACTGCGATCTACTTTTGTACTGAGTGTATTTATTTGACTAAGAAAGCTATCGTATTTTTTGAAGAAAATATTAGAAATTGGAAATAAAATAACCATAATACAAAATATAATCATTATCCCAGGAACTAGAAACTCACTATCACCTTTTGCAATGGAAAAGAATATAAAAAATCCAGCAATAATAATAATTAGAAATACGTAGAATGCTGTAGCTTCACCTTTTCTACCTTGTTTTTTCAAATCATAAATCAGGAAGTAATTGTAAAGTATAAGCCCAAGAATACATGGTACAATGACAACAAACAAAATGGCTATGGCTTCGCCAGCTATTCCTTGAAACTGAAGGAGGAATATGACCACAAATATATATATCAAAACAAAGCGAAGGATATTGTAAGGTTTGAAATCTTTGCTTTTATCAGTCAATAAGATTTGATTTAGAATGTAAATAATGGCTCCATATCCTGCATAGATAGCAATGGAATTGAAGTAAAATGGCATCAAAAAGTCGGAACTAAAATTAGCACCTACTGAAAATGCACCTATGGAAATAAAAGATCCAAAAAAGGTTAAAATTGAATAAATGATTAATTTAGATTTTTTTCCATCTTCTAGGAAATTTGGGAATATCTTCATGTGGAAAAAGTAGAAGGATGCCAAAAATATCAGAGGAATAAAAATTTTGGCAAAATATATCATACTTTGATTGTAATTCAGATTGAATGTGTGTGTTGAAACCACATTGGAAAGGATGATACTCACAAAAAGGAAGGTAACTACCCACCACTCGATTTGTCTAAATGGTAAAACTCTGTCTTTCATAATTTATTGAATATAGTGTCTGTTGATTGAATTGAAGTAGAATCTATGGTAATATTTTCCAATTTGTTTTTTTCAATTTCACTTTCCTTTTTTGCAAAAAGGATGAAATTGTAAAGCAATCCTGTAAATATCAAGAAGTAGTAGATTCGTTTATTCTTTTTCATTGCTCAAAAATTAGTATGACACAAGAATAAGAGAACTCTTAAAATCTGGCAAAAAAATGTGATGAAGTAGGGGGATTTAGGGATGGATTTGATGATATGTTAATTGATTTTGCTTTCTACAAAATTTTTGAAAATGATAAAATCATTTTGATTAACCATTGCAGATTTTGGAATCCATATATTCCTCTCGGATTTATTTGTAATCAGGTTTCTTTATTTGAATAAATCTCAATTACTTTCAAATTGACAATTAGAAATTTATTAATAAATTATTTTCACAAAACCCTTATCCCTAAAAGTTTAAAAAAGAACTTGTTCGACTTACCAAATTTAAACCTTAAAACTTCTTTGTTTTACAATCTTAAAGCCTTAGTTTGGTGAGCAGGATAAGTTCATTCAATATTAAAATTTTCTAATCTTCAATCCCTAAACCAGCTTTTCCCTAAAAAACTTCACTGTTCTTTCCCATGCTAATTTTGCACCTGCTTCGTCATATCTTGGCGTAGAATGATTATGGAATCCATGATTAAGATCTTTGTAAAAATGTACTTCATAAGATTTGCCATGCTTATCCAATGCTTCTTTGTAAGCTTCCCATCCAGCATTTACCCTTGTATCCAATTCTGCAAAATGTAATTGTAGAGGAGCATTGATCGAAGGTACATCTTCTTCACTGGCTTGACCTCCATAATATGGAACAGCAGCCTTGAGCTCAGGAACACGGACAGCCATCATATTTGAAATCCAACCACCAAAACAAAACCCGACTACCCCAATGTTTCCATTGCAATCAGGATGATTTTTTAATGTTTCGAATGCAGCAATAAAATCTTCCAACATTTCATCTCTATTTCTTTTGGCTTGCATAGTCCTACCTTCATCATCTGTGCCTGGATATCCGCCAAATGGTGTCAAAGCATCAGGAGCTATGGCAATAAACCCATCAAGAGCACACTGATGTGCTACATCTTCTATATATGGATTAAGTCCTCTATTTTCATGGACGACAACTATGCCAGGGAGTTTGCCAGTCATGCCAGCTGGCTTTGTCAAAAGAGCTTTCATCTCACCAGCTCCTTTTGGGGAGTCATAATTGATATATTCAGCATCAAATCGTTTATCACCAATCTCAAAACGCTTTGCTTGAACATAATTTGGCATCAAAAAACTCATTAAAGCAGACAAAGTTACTCCACCTGCAGTATAAAGAGAAAGTCGTTCCACAAATTGTCTTCTATCTATCTTGCTATGTACATATTCATCATATATGTCAAATACATCTTGGCTGATATCTTCCTTCTTGATTGGTTTCATCTTTTTGCTTTTATGTTTTTGGTTTCTTTAAAAATTCTAATGCTTTGAACTTACTGAATTACAATACATAAATTAGTTAATTTGTTTTGAGAAGTTTCAATAAATATATCAATGGAAAAAAAGCCATTTAAATATGTCCAAATCATCAATTAATGAATTATTCAGATTTGTTTTTCACAACCTTGCCGTCCTTGATGATTACAGAAAACTTATCTTCATACTGGGAAAGAATTCCAATATTCTCAAGTGGATTGCCATCTATCAAAATCATATCGGCTAACGCACCTTCTTCAATTAATCCTAATTTTCCGGAGTATGGACTTCTTAATCCCGAAAGCGCTAATAATTGGGCATTGTCATGGGTTACCATTTTTAAGATTTCATAAGGTGTAAACCATTTTTCCAATTTCACAATGTAGTCATTTTGGGTATCCATCAATGAAGGTTCGAATAGAAAATCTGTTCCCCATGCGAGTTTCATTTTTAATTTTTTGGCAAGAGGCCAAATCACTTGTTGACCTTGCAAGACAGGAGCTCGCTTGATGATTCTACTTTCATCCATGTCAGGTGTGTTATCTACCAATCTTTGAGTACTAAGCCAGACACCTTTTCTTTTCATCAGTTTCAAGGTTTTTTTATCCAAAAGTTGGCCATGTTCCACACATTTGACTCCTGCTTTTATAGCTCTTTGCACAGCTCGGTTGGTATATGCATGGACAGTCACATAGGTTCCCCAATCTTCTGCGGCTTCAACAGCAGCTTTCATTTCATCGAAAGTATATTGAGTCACATCCAAAGGATCGTAAGCTGAAGAAGTACCACCTCCAGCCATAATTTTGATTTGACTGGCTCCATCACGCAAATTTTCTCTTACTGCTGTCAATACTTCATCTCTACCGTCAGCAATAAATGTGGCTCCGAGAGCTTCAGCCCGCGAGATTGGTCCAAAAAACCTGCGTGATTTTTCATGAGGCAATCTCATATCTCCATGGCCAGAAGTCTGACTGATAGTTGCTCCAGAAGGCCATATCCTTGGACCTGATATTTGTCCTTCATCAATGGCTTTCTTCAGAGGGAAGATTGGCCCACCTGCATCTCGAACTGAGGTGAAGCCACGAAGAAGCATGTTTTCGGATTGAGTGGACACATTTTTGAAAATAATATCTTCTCCTAGGTCAGGAGATGCCATTTGAAGCATCGAAAGGGATCCGAAGATCATATGAACGTGTACATCAATCAAACCAGGAATTATCGTCTTTCCAGTTCCATCTATCAAAATCACATTTTCTCCAACTGTGATAGGGTCTACTGAAATCTTTGTAATCTTATTTCCTTCGATCAATATGTTTCTTTTCAAAAGTAGATTTTTACTTTTCCCATCAAAAATATCTACATCTTGAAATACTATAGCTTGAGATTTCTCTGATTGAATTGCAAAAGAAATGTTAGAGGCAAAAAAGGTTAAGAACACGGTAATAATGAACTTTATAAAGTCATTTTTCGTCCAAAAACTAGATTGGCTTTTATTTATCACTGAAAAATATTTTGGTTGGTAAGTAAATGTTTTTTGCATGTTTAGGGGTGATTTGAAGACAAAGTCTAAGTCAATTTTGTAACTATTTTTTCAATTGTATTTAAATTTTGCGTTGTTATATCTTTTCCAAATAGCTTTTCCAATATTTCCATTCCTTTTGATTTTCAAGCGTTTTTAAATTTTTTTCTTGACTTTCAAAGATTACATTTCCCGAATTTAAGATGGTAATGATGCTTGAAAACCCCATTTGGTTTAGTAAAAAACTAAGTTCTTTCATTGGAACCTTATGATGCCCACCGACATTTATTCCTAGAATGAATGCAATAAATCTATTTAAGTTTATATTCATTGAACTAGCTTATAACCTATCCAGTTTGCTTTTTCTTTTGATCAAGTTTTTGTAATCCCATTGGATTTCAGCTTTCATTTTTTCTAAGACATTTGTGTTCCTAATGGCCACATGTTTCTGGCAAAGTCCATAAAGGTGCCTCTTTTATCAGGATCTTGTTCGCTTACTTTTGGTTTAAATTCCTTTTCCATGATATTAAGCTAATCATTTTTTAGGTTTTCGACAATGTATCAAAATATATATATTGGTTTTTAAATGATTCAGCATAATAAATGCTTTAAAATCTATACGCTGCTTTCAAGATGTTAGGACTTTAGATATTTAGTATATGGATTTTAAAAAACCTTAACCACCCCTTACACCAATCCACACAATGACTTACGCAATAGATAAACTCACTAAAATAAAACTTTATAAATACTCCATGATCCTAAAATCAATGTTATCAGCCAGATTATTCCTCCAACAATGTTTAGAAACATCGAATTGACATGATTTTTCATGACAGACTTTTTATTTACTATCCATAGGATGTAGGCACTTAGCAGTGGAAGCAATATTCCATTAGCGACTTGTGCCCAAGTGATCAACTGAACAGGTTTGATTCCTAACGATGAGAAAATTAACCCTAATCCCAAAATGAAAATAATGCTAAGTCTCATTGGTTTACTTTTGATATCCATAGACCATCCAAAACAGCCGGAGACTACCAAAGCGCCAGCTAAAGGTGCTGTAATTGCCGAAGTGACGCCTGCAGCAAACAACCCAAATGCCATGAAATACTTTGCGAAAACACCAAGTAATCCTTCTAATCCGACCGCCAAATCAGCAGCTGAATTCACATCTATAGCATTGCCCATAGCAGCAGTAACCACGATAGCCATTGAAACGATGCCTCCTAAAACAACGGAAATAATGGTATCAAATCGAATATACTTTAGATCAGATAATGTATTCCATTTTTGACTAACCAAAGATGAGTGAAGGAAAAGGTTGTAGGGAACAACAGTTGTCCCGATTAATGCTACTATTGTAATTATATTTTCAGTACTTATTTTTGGCACGAAGCCAGCCATTAAATCACTCCAATTTGGACCAAGGACAATTGCATTTGTGATAAATGCAAGACTCATCAATATGACCAACACTGTCAAATACTTGCTGATTGTTTTGAAACTTCCCAGCATCAAAAGTAATAAAGCTATCGCACCAATGACGAGGTTAAGCAACTTCATCTTAAATTGACCAATATTCAAATCAGGCAATAACACAATCAATTCAGCACCCATAGCACCTCCAGAGATGTTTCCAGCTTCATAGGCAGCATTTCCAATTACTACTGCAAGCATCACTAGGGAAATCGAAAAATATCTGACAACCCCAATATGGATTGTGTCAGAAATTACTGATGCGAGGCCTTTTTGGGCTAATAGGCCTATTCTAGCAGCCATTTCTTGCAATACAATCGTAGCGACAATCGATAGCCCCAATGCCCATAATAAGTCAAAGCCAAAGTTGACTCCTGCGAGTGTACAAACAGTCACTGTACCTGGACCAATAAAGGCAGCAGCGACCAAGGGCCCAGGTCCTATATATTTTTTCCAACTCATTTGGCACCTTGTTGCAAGGCATACACTGCAAAGCTTCCGAGCCAATGTGTACCCTCGTAGTTATCATCTACAATGGAGGGAAGCGAATAATTGATATGTTCGTTAGCAATGACATCCAAATGCCCATATTGACTCGGGTATGCTCTGGATAGTCCGTAAATACACCAAGCTCTACTAAAATTCAACCCATCTAAATGGACTAATTTCCCATCTGTTCTATCACTTACTTCACCAGGTGCCAGCTGAAAATCTTTATTTTTAAGTCCAGGCATAAATTTCGTTACCCATTTGTCAAAGGCTTCTTTTTCCAAAACCTTTCGCATAATATCCAATTCCTGAAAACAGGGTGATAAAAAATCATATCCGCTAGGTTCCCAATCCAATGGGCAGTTTTCATCATTCAAAAACCAATCCTTAGCACGTTGGCGGATCATTTCTGACAGGTTCTTTTCATTGACAGTTTCGGCATAATCAAATGCAAGTGACATCCCGAAAGCAATATTGCTGTGTTCTCCTACGCGAATTGGATAGTTTAATTTGGGTAGAAAGTCAAGATATTTTTTTACCATTAGATCAGTCAGTGGCTGAAGATTCTTTTCCAATTGCTTTGCAACAGGATCGTCCCAAAGGTAAAGTTCCTCTGCCAACTTCAATACCCAAGCCCAGCCATAAGTTCTTTCATAACTTGAATTTTGAGGTTGAAAAAAGTAATTTACTTCAGCTAGAATATTTTGATAACTGATATTCTCCAACAGAATTTCTTTTATTTCTTCTTTATTTTCCAAATCTGGAAATTGACGAAGCAAACTGACTAGCATCCAATGTCCATGAACGCTTGAATGCCAGTCAAAACAACCGTAGAATGCTGGATGAAGTTCTTTGGGCCCTTTTAGATAATCTTCAGAAGCCAAAGTTTGGTTGAGTTTGTTTGGGTATTCCACCTGTAGACAATGAAGAGGCATTTTTGCAAGCCTATTAGCTTCTTGGATCGTCAAATTAATAGTTTCAATTTTTTCTTTCGGTTCGGGTTTCTGGCAAGAAAAAATGATGGCAAATAGAGTGATAATTGAAATTACTGATTTCTGCATTCGTTTTAGCATAATGATAGTTTCGATTAGATGTGGTAAAAGTAGAGAAACACATTTTTTAATATTCGAAAATTAAGCCTTAATTTATGGAAACTTGCTAATATCTGTTCAAAAATGCTAAAACTCTTTGTATTGATTTTCAAAATTGTTGTTTCGCTAATCGTTTTGATTGGATTGGCTATTCTTTTAAGCTATAGATCAGATATTGATCCAGAAGTTTTAGTGGAGAAATATTCAAGTGAATCTTCCTATTTTGTCCATGTAGAAGGCATGGACCTACATGTAAAGGTAAAAGGGGAAGGAGAGCCTATATTTTTGATTCATGGGAGTTTTTCATCACTCCATGCTTGGCAAGATTGGGAAGAAGAACTTTCACAATATTTTATGACAATATCCATGGATTTACCTGGGCATGGCTTGACAGGTCCGGATCCCCAAAAGCGCTACAATGTCAACGACTACGCAAGTTTGCTTTTTGTATTGGCTGATAACTTGGGTTTGGAGGAATTTCACATAGCAGGCAATTCTATGGGTGGTGGAGTAGCTTTAAAAATGGCATCAGATAAGCCTGAGCGAGTACTTTCATTGAATTTAATTGATTCTTCTGGGGCACCTCGAAAAATTTCTGATAATACAGAACCAACAGCCAAAAGGAAAAATACTACACCTTCAATTATTCGACTTGCTCAAACGCCACTATTTTCAAAAATACTTCTGAAATGTACCCCGGAATTTTTGTTTAGCAGAAATCTCAAGCAGGTCTATTATGATCAGAGAAAAATCAAGCCTCAACAAGTCACGCGCTATTATGAATTGATGCGAAGAGAGGGAAATAGACAGGCTACAATCGATCGTCTGACTTCTAGGAAACCTTTGGAAATAGATTTCGAAAAGATAAAAATGCCTGTTTTGATCACCTGGGGAAGGGAAGATACATGGATTCCTTTGGCGAATGGCAATATCTTGGCGGAAGCCATTCCCGGCTCCAAACTGAAGGTTTTCGATCAAGCTGGTCATGTACCAATGGAAGAAATACCGACAGAGACTGTCGCAGAATATTTGTCATTTCTAGGGATTCAGTCGAATATCGACTACTTTTCAGCTCCCAAATATTATAGTCATGTCGGTAGAAAATCCAATTTATTTCCTTTTGTTAATTCAGACATTTCTTCTTTGCTACCTGATTTATAAACAAAGTCAGAAAGGAAGAGGCGATCAAGAAAGAAAAGCGGAGTTTCAGGATCTCAAAAGTGAGCTGAACAAACAAATGCAATCCAATAGAGCAGAGATCAATCAAGGGTTGATGCATCAGTTTGGATTGGTTTTCGAATCATTGCGAGCCAATAGTAAAGAGCAATCAGAAGTTTTGAGGGATTTTGGAAAGCTTTTTAGGGAAAATGTCAAGGAATTCAATGAGCTACAAAGAGAGAAATTTCAAGAGTTGATCCAAAGGCAGGAGCGAATGCTCCAATCTACCGAAGAGCGTCTGGAGAAAATGCGTGAAACGGTTGATGAAAAACTTCAAAAAACACTGGAAACTAGACTTGGTCAATCTTTTGAACTTGTGACCAAACAGCTTTTGGCAGTTCAAAAAGGTTTGGGTGAAATGCAGAATCTTGCCACAGGGGTAGGGGACCTAAAGCGCGTATTGAGCAACGTAAAAACACGAGGAGTGCTTGGTGAATACCAGTTGCAGGCAATTTTGGAAAATGTACTGGCACCAGATCAATATGAATACAATGTTCAACTGAAAAAAGGTATCACTGAGCGGGTAGAATATGCTATCAAAATGCCAGGGAATTCCGATGATGGACCGATCTATCTACCAATTGATGCTAAATTTCCCCAAGAATCCTATTACAGATTGCTTGATGCTTATGATTTAGGCGAAAAAGTTCTAATCGATACTGCGAAAATTGAGTTGTTCAAAGCAGTAAAAAAAGCAGCACAAGATATCAGCAACAAATATATAATCCCTCCATATACTACAGATTTTGCCATACTTTTTCTTCCAATGGAAAGTCTTTATGCTGAGATCATCAGAGATGGAGATCTAGCACAGCTATTGCAGAGAGAGTATAAAGTCATTTTGGTAGGACCTACCACATTGGCTGCAATGTTGAATAGCCTTCAAATGGGTTTCAAGACCTTAGCAATCCAACAAAGAAGTAGTGAAGTCTGGAAAGTTTTGGGAGCCGTGAAAGCCGAATTTTCAAAGTTTGGAGATTTGATTAGCAAAGCACAAAAGAAGATAACCGAGGCAAGCACTGATTTGGATACTTTGGTAGGAACTAGAACAAGAGTAATCCAAAGGAAGTTGAAGGAAATAGAAGAACTACCCGAAGAAGAGGGGAAAAAACTATTGGATTAAGAAACTATCCTGTAGTTTTAGTTTTAATTAAGAATGAGTTTATGAAATATGTATTTGCAATAGTTGTGTTTTTTCAGTTTTTGGGCGTTCAAGCACAAGAAGTATATGAAGTAGATCCAGAAGAAAGAAATAATTCTATCGTCATAGCCAAAACAGCCCAAGACATGATTTCAAAAGGGAATTATGAAACGGCATCTAAAATTTTGGAACCTGTGATGGATAAAGACCCTACATTTCATCCAGCTTATGTCAATTATTACAATGCTATCAGAAATATTCCTCAAAAAACAGATAAATTGATTGAAGCCCTGAAATCAGCAATGGAAATATTTGAGGAAGATGATGAGTTAGCTTATTATTTGGGAAATATTTATCAAGAAAGAAAGCAATATGATGATGCTATCAAGGCCTATTCATCAGCGATAGCATATAGCAAAATCAACGGAGAAGATTTTCCAATTGTTTGGGCTTATCATTTCAACAGAGGTAATTGCCATTTGAAAACAAAAAAATTTGAAAGAGCTATCTCTGATTATGACTATGCCTTGAAGCTGAGCCCCGACAACTCAGATATTTTGACCAATAGAGGAACGAGTCATTACCAAGCCAATAACACTGTTAAGGCCTGTGAGGACTGGAAAGAGGCAAAGCGTTTAGGGAATAATTCTGTAGATAAATATCTCAATTCATTTTGTAAATAATTGAATAATAGATGATAATGAATAGGGATGGTGCTTTAGCCCATCCTGAAAGGTTAGAATTTCTATTCAGGCTTTAGCCGAATTTTTTTTATCAGATCTGAAATCAACCAATCCTAATATGAAAAGATCTAGGGATTTATTTTTTGGCTAAAGCCTGAAATATACAATATTCTATCATTTTCCTCCAGCTAAAGCAGGAGGGAATTGAATAGCGGATTAATCTCAATATGAAGTGGAAATTTTGCTGGCTATTGCCAAATTAATTTATTGAGCTATTAAAATAAATAGGGATGGTGCTTTAGCCCATCCTGAAAGGTTAGAATTTCTATTCAGGCTTTAGCCGAATTTTTTTTATCAGATCTGAAATCAACCAATCCTAATTTGAAAAGATCTAGGGATTTATTTTTTGGCTAAAGCCTGAAATATACAATATTCTATCATGTTCCTCCAGCTAAAGCAGGAGGCAATTGAATAGCGGATTAATCTCAATATGAAGTGGAAATTTTGCTGGCTATTGCCAAATTAATTTATTGAGCTATTAAAATGAATAGGGATGGTGCTTTAGCCCATCCTGAAAGGTTAGAATTTCTATTCAGGCTTTAGCCGAATTTTTTTTATCAGATCTGAAATCAACCAATCCTAATATGAAAAGATCTAGGGATTTATTTTTTGGCTAAAGCCTGAAATATACAATATTCTATCATTTTCCTCCAGCTAAAGCAGGAGGGAATTGAATAGCGGATTAATCTCAATATGAAGTGGAAATTTTGCTGGCTATTGCCAAATTAATTTATTGAGCTATTAAAATAAATAGGGATGGTGCTTTAGCCCATCCTGAAAGGTTAGAATTTCTATTCAGGCTTTAGCCGAATTTTTTTTTGATCAATTCTTAAATCAATCAATCCTAATTTGAAAAGATCTAGGGATTTATTTTTTGGCTAAAGCCTGAAATATACAATATTCTATCATTTTCCTCCAGCTAAAGCAGGAGGCACTTAAATAGCGGATTAATCTCAATATGAAGTGGAAATTTTGCTGGCTATTGCCAAATTAATTTATTGAGCTATTAAAATGAATAGGGATGGTGCTTTAGCCGATACTAAAAGAAATTCTAATTTGGATTTTAGTCTTTCAAAAATAATTAGGATTCGAAAAAAACTAAATGTAAATTTTGATTTTAAAATTGTTTTAATCGTTCAACCTTAATTTTTATTTATGTCTTACATAAAAGTTTACATACATTTTGTTTGGAGCACGAAAAACAGAGAGCCTCAGCTTGTAACAAAAGAAATAAGGAAAATGGTGTGGAGCCATATTCAAGAGAATGTAAAGAAAAAAGGGATATTTATCGATTTTGTAAATGGATATTCAGACCATTGCCATTGCTTGGTTTCTTTGGGGGTAGATCAAAGTATTCAAAAAGTAATGCAATTAATAAAGGGAGAATCATCATTTTGGATAAATAGAAACGATATAATTGTTCCTACTTTGGGTGGGAAAAAATTTGAGTGGCAAGATGAATATTTTGCTGTTTCAGTTTCAGAATCTATGATTGAGAAAGTAAGGAACTATATAAAAAAACAGGAAGAGCACCATAGTAAGAAAACTTATCAAGAAGAGTTTGATGAATTCATTAATAAATTTGGGTTTACTAAATTCCATGATTAAAACCTTTTATTTCCTCCAGCTAAAGCAGGAGGCAATTGAATATAGGAGCAAATCTAAACACAGGAGCAAATCTAAATATATGATGCAATTCAAAAGGAAAGAATTTTATCATGTTTTAGAGAGTTTTAATGAATAGGGATGGTGCTTTAGACCATCCATAAAGTATTAAATTTCTATAGCCGAATTTTTTTGATCAGATCTGAAATCAACCAATCCTAATTTGAAAAGATCTAGGGATTTATTTTTGGCTAAAGCCTGAAATCTTCATTATTCTATCATTTTCCTCCAGCTAAAGTAGGAGGCAATTGAATACTGGACCAAATCTAAACACAGGAGCAAATCTAAATATATGATGCAATTCAAAAGGAAAGAATCTTATCATGTTTTAGAGAGTTTTAATGAATAGGGATGGTGCTTTAGCCCATCCTGAAAGGTTAGAATTTCTATTCAGGCTTTAGCCGAATTTTTTTGATCAGGTCTGAAATCAACCAATCCTAATTTGAAAAGATCTAGGGATTTATTTTTGGCTAAAGCCTGAAATGCACATTATTCTATCATGTTCCTCCAGCTAAAGCAGGAGGCAATTGAATACTGGACCAAATCTAAACACAGGAGCAAATCTAAATATATGATGCAATTCAAAAGGAAAGAATCTTATCATGTTTTAGAGAGTTTTAATGAATTAAGAATGGTGCTTTAGGCTAGATGAATCATAAGACAATTTTTCTATAATTTTTAAATATTGTAATCTTCCAATCCCTTTCTCCCAATTAATTCATTCTAAGTCATTACATTTGTGGTCAAATCAAATGATATTTCACCTATATGGGAATGAAAATAGTCATTGCAGGAGCAGGGGATATGGGATACCATCTTGCACAGCAATTGAGTTTTGATAACAAGGATATTGTCATGATCGATACTGACAAGGATGTCTTGGACAATGTTTCTTCGCACTTGGATGTTCTCACCATCGTTGGTGACTCGACCTCTTTGGAGGTATTGAAAAATGCCGGTGTCAATGATGCTGAGATGGTCATGGCTGTGACGACTTCAGAAAAGTCAAACATTGTGACTGCCGTTTTGGCAAAGCAACTAGGTGCAAAAAGAGTGATTGCAAGGGTTAGAAACCATGATTATTTGGATCCTGAAAATGATGTGTACTTCAAAAATATTGGAATTGATAACATCATTTCTCCCTCAATGTTGTGCAGCTCAGAGATAAAGAGAATGCTCAAAAATTCTTCATTTACAGATGTTTTTGAATTTGAAGAAGGTAAATTGAACGTAGTGGGGATCACACTAGACCAATATAGTAGCTTGGTCAATAAGGCAATCTCTGATATGAGCCAAAACATTTTGTTTAGAGATATCAAGATTATAGCGATTGTAAGAGATCAAATGACGATAATCCCACGAGGAAATACCATCATCAGAAACAATGACCACGTATTTTTTATTTCTAACAAAAAAGCTGTAGAATCGATCTTGGATCTTCTTGGACAAAAAGAAGTCACCATAAAAAATGTGATGATCATCGGTGGAGATGATATGGCTTACGCCACAGCGTTGAAGCTAGAAGATTTTTATAGAGTAACCCTCATTCACAAAGACAAGGAGAGATGTAAATGGCTCTCTGAAAGACTTGATAAAACATTGGTTATCAATGGGGATTATAAAAATATTGATCTTTTGATTGAAGAAGGTTTAGAGCAAATGGAAGCATTTATTTCAGTGACGGAATCTTCAGAAACAAATATTATAACTAGTCTAACAGCCAAAAACCACGGAGTTTACAAGACAATTGCCCATGTTGATACTAGGGAATACATACACATTTCACATAGTATTGGAGTGGATTCATTGATCAATAAAAAATTAGTGGCTGCCAACCAAATCACAAGGTTTTTAAGAAAAGGTAATGTAGAAGCTGTCTCGGGAATCTATGGGGTGGATGCTGAGTTTGTTCAGTATGTAATTACCAAAAATTATAGGATCACGCGAAAAGCACTCAAGGACTTACATTTCCCGGAAAGTGCTATGGTAGCAGGCGTCATCCGTGGAGAAGATGTTTTTATTCCAGATGGAGATTTTGTTATGCAAAAAGATGATAAAGTGATTGTTTTTGCACTTCCTGCAGCAAAGAATTCTTTAGAAAAACTATTCCATTAAAAAATGATCCATTACAAAGCAATTGGAAAAATCATGGGTGCTTTATTGATGCTATTGGCATTTCTAATGCTCCCGGGATTGGCATTTTCTTTCTATTTTGGAAGTCAAGATGAAATGGCACTAATCGGCTCTGCATTCATATCCTTTGTGGTAGGAGCGTCATTATATTTTTCATTTTCAAAGCAAGATCAAAACATCAGGAAAAGGGAAGGTTATTTGATTGTTTCTTTGAGTTGGTTGTTTATGTCACTTTTTGGGATGTTACCATATATTCTGAGTGGTTCGATTCAAAATATTCCAGATGCTATCTTCGAGACGGTTTCTGGATTGACCACCACTGGAGCGAGTATTTTGAATGATATTGAAGCAATGCCAGCGGGAATTTTGTTTTGGAGAAGTATGACCCAATGGATTGGTGGATTGGGGATTATTGTATTGACAGTTGCGATTTTGCCATTGTTGGGAATAGGAGGGATTGAGTTGTTTGTGGCAGAATCTCCTGGTCCTACATCTGACAAGCTTCATCCAAGGATTAGGGAAACAGCCAAAAGGCTTTGGTTTGTCTATTTGGGACTTACGATCCTTGTGAGTATTCTATTCCACTTGGGCGGAATGAACATTTTCGATGCAATCAACCATGGGTTGACGACCATGGCTACAGGTGGTTTTTCTACTAAAAATGCCAGCATGGCCTATTACGATAGTGCTTTCATTCAGTATGTCGCAATTGTCTTTATGTTTTTGGCAGGTACCAATTTTACAATAATTTATTTTGGATTGATTGGTAAGTTCAAGCGCGTCTGGAAGTCTGATGAATTCAAGACTTATTTGTTTGTAACGGTATTTTTGGCTGCAGCATTTGCGGCTCCAATTTATTATTATAGTGGACAGGAATTCGAAAAATCTTTTAGAGATGGTTTGTTCCAAATCGTTTCACTAATCACTACTACAGGATATGTGACTGCAGATTATACTTCATACCACCAAGGATTGACGTTGTTGTTTTTCATGATGTTGTTTTTGGGAGGTTCTGCTGGATCCACTGCCGGTGGAATAAAATTTGTCCGTCATTTGACATTTGTAAAGAACACATGGCTGGAATTCAAAAGAATAGTACACCCTAGAGCTGTAGTTCCCCTTAAGATCAATGGTGATAGAGTAACTGGAAAAATCATTACCCATATTATGAATTTTCTTTTGATTTACCTTATGATTTTTGTAATTGGTTCAATCGTAATGACACTAATGGGCTATGATATACTTACTTCTTTTGGAGCTGTTGCTACGAGTCTGGGAAATGTCGGCCCTGGAATTGGGCAAGTGGGACCTTTAGATAATTTTGCTTTTTTCAGTCCATCTGCCAAAATTTTCTTAAGCTTCTTGATGTTATTGGGCAGATTGGAGTTGTTTACGATTTTGATATTGTTTACACCATTCTTTTGGAGGGCAAATTAAGCTTTGGGTAAATTAAAGTAAAATGAAGATCCAGTACCATACTCACTTTCAACCCAGATTTTACCATTATTGATTTGAACAAGTTCTTTAGTCAAAATCAGGCCTATTCCTGTTCCTTTTTCTTGGTGTGTACCCATTGTGCTAAAAAATTCTGAATCAAACAATCTTGATAAATTTTCTTGCATAATTCCAACCCCATTGTCATCGACTCTGATGGTCAGTTTGTCATGCTCATCATAAGCGCTAATGTTGATGTGATCGCTTTTTTTTGTGAATTTCAATGCATTAGAAAGTAGGTTTCTAATTATAATTTCAACCATGTTTTTATCAGCTACGACCCAGACATTTTCATCTAAATCGTTTGTCAAGATTTGACCTTTGTAATAACCCGAATAATGCAAATATTCAATGTTTTTTTGAACAAGGGATTGAATATTCAATCGGGTGTAATTGGCTTCCAATCCATTCATTTGGCTTCTAGACCAAACCAAAAGGTTTTCCAAAAGAATATTATTATTCCCAAGATTTTCGGCAAGAAGTGGGATATAAGACACAAATTCCTCTTGCGTAAGATTATCTTCTTGGATGAGTTTTACAAGTCCACTTAGTGAATTGAGTGGTCCTTTCAAGTCGTGTGCAAGAATTGAAAAAATCTTATCCTTCATTCTGTTTAATTTTTCTAAATCTTTTGATTGATTTTCGATCTTTTTGTTCTGTTCATAAAGTTTTGCTAGATTTATTTTCTCTCTATTTAGAGCCCTATAAACTGTAAGATAGGCTACTGTAATGATCATTAGTGAAACAATTAAACCAAATAATAAAAAAAGCTTAAATTTTTCATTTTGATCTAAGAGGTCTTTTTCTCTACTTAAAAATTCTATTTCTTCTTTTTGCTTTTGAATTGTTAAAGCTGCAAGATGAACTTTTGTTTTTTCTGATTTTATAACATTTCTTTCTGCTTGCAAAAGGTTTTGATATTCTTGGGATTTTTCAATATTTCCCAAATTAAAATACACTTGATTTATCAATTGATAAATTCTGATCATTGATTCTGAAAAAGGCTTTTGCTGATGAATTTCCTGTGCCATTTCTGCATAACTAATGGCGGCTTTCTGGTCACCCGTTTTTATTTTTAATTCTACTAGTTTTTCCAAAGCATTGATAGCCCTTACTTTGTCGTTATTGATTCCATAATCATAAAGTTTCAAAATATCATTTTCTGCTTCATAAAAATTTCCTAAATCCATTAGAATATCAGCTTTGTTGAACTTGGAAACCATGAGCTGGCGTGTTTGTCCTAGTTTATCTCTCAGGTCGATGGCTTTATCAATTTTTTCCAATGCTTCCTGGTATCTACCCAATTCTGCCAAGACCAAACTCATTCCGGTATAATTATAACCAAGACCATTTTTATCATCGATTTCAATGAAAATTTGCTCGGCCTGCTTGTAATAATCAAGTGCTTCGTCAAAGTAATCTTTGTAATAATACATTTGGCCTATATTATTGTACGAATGGCCTATTTGGCTCTTTTCTCCTGATTCCAAGCTTAGCTCCAATGCCTGTTCATACAAATTCAAGGCATCTTCCTGAAGATTCATGTTTCTAAAATAAACTCCAAGCCTGTTTAAGTTTTGGGCTTGTAACTCTTTGTTTTTTAATAGCTTTGCTAAATTAATTGCTTCTTGATAATATTTTAAGGCAGAATCGGAATAATGGATTTCTTGTACAAGTTTTGAAACTATGAGAAGCCTCATACTGTCACTTTGTGTTTTTTGGTATATTTTAAAAATACTATCAGCTTTTACACGATGTAATTCTTGTTGAAAAGCATGAATTTGGCAAGGGTAAAAGCATGCCAAAAGGATTAAAGAACAACTTAAAAGTTCAGTTCTAAATATGTGAATTTTTTGCATTATACTGAGGAGGGTGAATACAATATTTAAATTTAATTCATTGTATTGATTCTACAATATAAGTTTTGAATATTTTTAGTTTATTAAATTAGCTTTCATTTTAGCAATTCTATCTTCCAAGTTTTCAGATGATAATGTCGCCCTCAACCTATCAACCATAATTGGAAATGAAAAAGGTGTGAACTGACCAGGTTTTTTTACAATGATCCGCTGACGGTTTATTTTTCTAATGACTTCCTGGATCTGATATCTGTCCATTTGCATATCCAATACCTCTCTCTGTGCTTGCTTTAGCAGCAGGTTTTCAGAATCATATTCTTCAAAAACACCAAAAAGAATGGAGGAATTTGATTGGAGATGTTTGAATTTCATGGGTTTTCCTGGATATCCTTGAAAAACTAATCCTGAAATTGTTGCAATATCCCTAAATTTCCGTTTTGACATTTCACTCTCATTGATGCAAGAAATGATGTCATCTAGTAAACCTTTTTCAGTAAATAAATCCTCTTCAAGTATATCCTCGATAGGAATATCGCTGTCAGAAAGCAGTTCAAATCCATAATCATTCATCGCAATACTAAAGGTAATCGGATAGCTTACACTGATCCTATATGCAACCAAAGCCCCAAGAATCTCATGTACCATCCTTCCCTCGAAAGGATAAAAATAAACATGATAACCTTCTTTGGAGATGTTTTTTTCGATCAAAAATGTATTGTCATCTGGAATCAGCGATAACTTTTGTTGTAATTCAAGCAATGGAGCTATAAATTCAATTTCCTCTGTTGCCAAAATCCCATTAGAGGCATCTTCCAAAATAGCCCTGATTTTTCCTGCAAGTTTTGAAGTAAGGGAAATCCTGCCTCCCATGTATGCAGGAATATTTTTGGTCTTTTTTGTTGAAAGGCGAACCTGTACCAATTGAACCTTGATCTTCAAAAACTCCAAACTTCTCCCTGAGAAAAAAAAGCGATCTCCTGGTTTCAACTTAGATATGAAGTATTCCTCAATCATTCCCAAAAATGCGCCATTCATCAACTTAACTTTGAGCATAGGGTCAGAAACGATGGTTCCCATAGAAAGCCTATGGCGCATTGCGGTTTTTCTGTCTGTCACTTTGTACAATCCATCTTCTTGTATTTCCACTTTTGAGAACTCTTCATAGCTCTGCAAGCTTTCTCCTCCTTGGGTAATAAATGAAAGTGCCCACTGAAATTCATTCTCCGTGATTGTAGAAAAAGAAAAAGTGCTTTTCACAATCTCAAAGAGACTTTTAGGAAAAAATCCTTCACCAACAGCCAATGTTACCAAAAACTGAATCAATACATCAAAAGTCAAAATGGGGCAGGGGATACTTTCCATTTCACCTGTGGTGACAGCTTGTCTCAAGGCCGCAGCTTCTACAAGTTCTAGAGAATTGGTAGGAACGAAATATATTTCACTCGCTACACCAGGTCGATGTCCAGCCCGACCAGCCCTTTGAACAAACCTCGCAACACCTTTTGGACTCCCAATCTGGATCACTGCTTCCACAGGTCTGAAGTCTACTCCAAGATCCAAGCTAGATGTACAGACCACTAGCTTCAACTTGCCCAAATGGAGTGATTCTTCAACCCATGTTCTGACTGACTGATCGAGTGACCCATGGTGAATAGCTACCCATCCAGCCCAATCTGGGCGCTTTTCCATGATTCTTTGATACCAAATCTCTGTTTGGGCTCTGGTATTTGTAAATAGTAGTACAGAACTCTTTTCTTCTATTATCGGAATGACTTTATCGATAAGTTGAATACCCAAATGTCCTGACCAAGGGTATTTTTCCAGTTCATCTGGATAGACTGTTTTTAAATCTATTTTTTTATCTATTTCAGCTTTGACAATGTGATTTTCCGCTTCTTTTCCCAAAAGAATCATACAGGCTTCTTCCAAATTTCCAATCGTGGCTGAAATACCCCATATTTTCAGGGGTTCTTTTAATCTACTTTTGATAAAAGCCAAAGCCAATTGTACCTGAACACCTCTCTTGTTGCCCAACAATTCGTGCCATTCATCAATAACAATTGCCTTGAGGTCTTGGAAAAGCTTTGAGTTGTCTTTTTGAGCCAATAATATGTGAAGGGTTTCTGGTGTAGTGACTAGGCATTCAGGAGGATTTCTTTTTTGTGCTTGCTTTTGTTTATCACTCGTGTCTCCGTTTCGAACCTCTACCCGCCAAGGCAAGCTTATTTGGTTACAAACTTCTTGCATAGCAAGGGCAATATCTTGTGCCAAAGCGCGTAATGGAGTAACCCAAATTATTTGAAGTCCATTTTTTTGAGGTTTTTGCCAAGTTGATGGATTCTTATTGATGTATTCTGAAATCACCGGCATCCAAAGTGCAAATGTCTTTCCACTTCCTGTTGGTGCATTGAGCAAGCCAGATTTTCCATCCAAATAATCTTTCCAAGTTTCTTCCTGAAAAGGAAAAGGTTTCCATCCTTTAGAATTAAAATATTTATTTGCCTGAACGAATCTCTTATCCACCATAGAGCGAAAGTAATGCTTTTAAGTCGCCCAAAGTATTTGCTTCTGCTATTGGTTTATCTTTTCTCCATCTCTGAATCCGTGGAAACCTTAATGCAATTCCTGACTTGTGTCGTGGACTTTCTTGTATTCCCTCAAATGCAATTTCAAAAACCAATCCTGGTTTTACTGTCCTTACAGGCCCAAATCTTTCCAATGTATTCTTTTTGATATATTGATCTACTTCTTTCATCTCAGCATCTGTTAGACCAGAATATGCTTTTGCAAAGGGTACTAACTTTTCGTTTTCCCAAACAGCAAGCGTGTAATCAGAATACAAATCAGCTCTACGACCATGACCCTTTTGTGCATACAAAACTACTCCATCTATTGTCAATGGGGCGATTTTCCACTTCCACCAATTTCCTTTTTTTCTCCCAACCTCATATTGCGAGTTTTTATGTTTTAGCATAAATCCTTCTGCAAGCATTTTTCTGGATTCCTGATGCAGCAAAGATAACTCTTCCCAAGTCTTAGTTTCTACAAGTGGAGAAATCTTAAAATTTTCTTCATTTAGATTTGCTATGATCTGTTCTAGTTTCTTTCGCCTTACACCGATTGGTTGATCTCTGATGTCTTTTCCATCGATTTCCAACAAGTCATAGGCTATAAATCCTACTGGTGCATCCAAAAGTAATTTTTTTCCTATTGTTTTTCTTCCAATTCTGGTTTGCAACAAAGAAAATGGAAGAGGCAAGCCTGCTTGCATTGCAATGATCTCACCGTCCAAAACAGTTCCTTCAGGAAGCCTTTGACTTATGGTCAACAACTCTGGAAATTTATCAGTCACCAATTCTTCCCCTCTTGACCATATAAAAACTTCATTTTCTCTTTCTATGATTTGGCCACGAATCCCATCCCATTTCCATTCAATCTGCCAGTCATTTATATCACCCATATCTGAAGCTTCACCTTCTATTGGATAAGCTAAGTAAAACGGATATGGCCTTGATAGATCATCTGAGAAATTTTTTGAAAGTATCAATTTCTGAAAACTTGTATTTTCAGGTGTCCAATTTCCCATTAACCTATGAGCAACTTCCGTCTTTTCCATTTCAAAAACACTTGCTACGGCTTGGGTAATAAGATTTTGACTTACTCCAACCCTGAATCCACCAGTAATGATTTTATTGAAAACAAAACGCTCTTGTGAATCCAAAGTTGACCATGCAGCCAGTAAGTTGGATTTCTTTTCCAAGTCATCCATGTTATGGAGAGATTTCAAAAAATCAATCCAATAAGTTAAGCTAAAGTCTGAAGTAGCAGTAGGATTGGGTAGGAGTAATGCTATAGTTTCCGCCAAATCCCCAACTGTTTGATAAGATTCTTCAAATAGCCATTCAGGAATTTTGGCAATCTCAAGACACCAAGTTCTTAATTGCTTTGTGTTGATTGCTCTTTTGGGTTTTTTGTGTGTAAACAATGCAAGCGTCCAGAGCTTGTCTTCATCCGAAGCTTGAACCAAATAACTTTCTATCGCCTTCAGTTTGTCAGAGGTTTTGTTGCTTTGATCAAGCTTGGAATACAAGGAGGTGAAAAGCTTCATGGATTTTGGTTATGAAAATAATTGGGAAATTATATCATTCTGTGACTTTATTCCCTTATTGATTAATAATTATTCTTTAAATTTAAATTATGAATTAACTATATTGAAATTAATTCCGTTATTGAAGTACAAACAGCATTTACCATGAAAAAGTTAATCCTTCTATTGTTGACCATTCCATTCTTTTTTGCCTGCAGCGATGATAAAGAAGAGAAATATACAACCAATTCCATAGAATATAACCTTTATCAAAGTTCTGATTTTGATTATGAAGGATTGTTAACAGTAAGAGAGTTGACTTCAGGTCAGGTAGAATTGACTGTAACCTTGGAAGGAAAAAGAGAATCTGACCCATATTTTTTTCCAACGCATCTGCATTTTGGACGTTATGATAATCCTGATTCACCAATTGCATTTATGCTAAACCCAGTAGATATCCGTGACTTAAAAAGTACGACAGTCCTTGGAACCTTATCGAATGGCAACACTTTGACTTTTCAAGATTTTAAAAACTTTGATGGCCATGTAAAAATTCATCTTGCAGAAAGTGGCCCTGATTATGCGGTAATTTTATCGGCTGGGAACATTGGGCAGAATGATAATTCATCAGCTGCATTCAATTTGGAGGAAATGGCAATTTGCTCACCTACCTACTAAAAACTTGATTATCAACAAGATAACTGAGTTACAATTTCTAATTCTCCTGTTGATAATCAAATATACTTTTTTATCAAGAGTTAGAATCTTCCATTACTTCTGGAACCATCTTTCTAGTAAATCTTTTGTGTAGATCAAGAATTTCACTGTGCATCACTTGCTGATATGCTTTATGTTCTTCATTTGAAAATTCTTTCATGGGATTGTGAACATGATATTTTCTTTGGACTTCATCATCATGAGAATGCTCGAATCCTGGAACTTCAATGATATCCTTGTCCCAAATTTTGAGTTCTTCTTTCAATTCAGAATATTCGATGTTTGCTTCTTTGAGTTGTTTTTCAACCAACAATAATTCCTCTCTGAGATCTAGGGAAGCTTGATGAAGTTTATTTGCTTCGATTAGATTTTCATCTTCCACCACTTCATGGTCGTGATCGTGGCTTGATTTGCTGTTACAGGCAAAGAAAATTATCGCAGTGAAAATTATAATGTTGATTGTCTTGAAGATAGTGTTCATTATTTTGGTTGATTTGATTTTAGTGTAAACGAAAAAGAGGAAAACCGAATGGATTTTCCTCTAAATATAAAGCATAAATTATATTAATCTATGTGAACTTCATAAGTCTTTTGTGTTACATTTCCTTGGATATCTTCTACCCAGATGATCAATTCTAGGTGATCTTCTCCAGCAGGAAGGATGATAGCATTTTCCCCAGAAAGGATTTCTGATAAGTTTAAGGTATTGTTATTTGGTAAGTCTTCTCCCACTAATTCTTGTCTCCAGGTAGATTCACCCCACATTTTTTCATAAAACTCACCATCATTTATCCTTCCATGGTTATGTCCATGATGATCATCTTCTTCAACTAACCTAATCCAAACAAACTTGATCTCTGAGCTCAACTCATGATTTCCTTTGCTAATAGATCCTTCTACGGCTAAAGCTTCACCAGCTTCTCCTTCTATTTCTCCATCATGTAAGTTCGTTACTTCTGTTACAGGAGCATAGGCTCTTTCGATAAAGAAAGTTGTCAAATAATTGCTGTCATCTGCAAATCCTGTTTGGTTTCCATGAATATCTACAGCAGAGATTATGATGTCATAAGGTCCAGCCAAAATGTTTCCTTCAACCCTTGAAGTAGCACCCGCCCAATAAATATCTGTTGACGAATTGTCAACATTCAATGTTTTTGCACCTTCAGGGAATCTGAAAATTGGATTCTCTGCATTGGCACTGTAAATATCTTTTACACTTAATTTCTCAAAAGTATTTGATAGTCTTCCATGAGTATGACCATCAAATGTATTATGGATATCTACCAATACCTGACCTATGCCTGACTCATCCGTAACACTAAATCTAATATGCATGTGGTCTGTAGTAGTAGCACGTACTTCATTTTCCATAGGTCTGAAGCTATCTCTTCCTTCTGCAAACCCTATTACAGGTGCATCAAGATCAGTTACACTCGGATCTTGATCCTCAGTACATGAATAATTCAATGCCAATAATCCGATTGATAATAAAATTGGTAATTTTTTCATTGTGGTATTTTTGTTGTAAATCATATGCAATTGTGTTGCAAATATAATGCAATAAGGTTGCAATAAAAATATTTTGCTCAATTTATCTTATTGATATAGGGATTTTCAAGTTTACAGTAACATTTCTTCCTTGTTCGGGAAGATTCAAAAGTCTATACCTGCTTAAGTGGTTTAAGTAGAATTCATTTGTCAAATTTTGACCTGCTACTTGGAATTGGAGTTTCTGGCTTCTCAATTTCATTTCCCAGCTCAAGCCAGCCCCTAAAAGTTTGTATCCAGCTGTTGTTCTTTCATTTCTATCAACTCGATTTTGATCTGCAGCTAATCTTCCATCTACAAAAATCCTCATGTTGTAAATGAATTTTGAATCTAAAGGTAAGCGATATTCTACTGCCGCAAATGTACTAAAAGGAGGAGTCAATGGAAGTGGCAAGCGGGAGTCTAAATTTTGGTTATAGACATATTCAGAGCCAATGTTCAAGGTAAGATCTTTTACTATGTTTATATCCGCGCTCAATTCCCCACCAAGAAAAATCGCATCATTTTGTCTGTATTCCCAAAGTATACTTGATCCGGGTAAAGTAGAAAATCTAGCAGAAGGAGCCAAATAAATATAGCCATCAAAATACCCAACAAAAGGACTTAGATTAACGGAGACTTTTCTGTTTGAGAAAGCAAAATTAAGATCTGCTTGATAGCTTCTTTCGCTTTCAAGCTTTGGATTTCCAACTTCGTGTCGGAAGTTTCCATGATGTACACCATTTGATGAGAGTTCAATTGGTGTTGGAATCCTATAAGCAGAACCAAGATTGATTTTTAAATTATAATTTTCTTTGAATACCCATGACAAACCAGATGAAGCACTCCAGTTTACAAATGATTTTTGAATATCCGGATTCCGCTGATCTATTTCACCAGTAGGACGGGAATTTCTATAAATTGGCTGTAAATGTTCTTTTATATTGTGGAATGCTCCATCGATTCTAGCACCGGTATTGAAAATTAGGTTTGGGGAAAATTTGATTTCCCTAAAGTAGAAAAGCCCTCCTTGAATTGATTCATAGTTTGGCAAGAGAAATTCAAATCCACTTTGCTGATTTCTGGAAAACTGCGTGTTGAAGCCAAGTATAGCTTGCCCTTTGTTATTTTTTTGTTGACTTATTCTTGCGTTGGCTGTAAAAACATCCAAATTCAAGGAAAGTGCCAAGTTTCCAAATGTATTATCTGGCGCTACTTCTTGTGAATGGGGTATCGAATACTCTTCTCTGATGTTCTTTTGATAACCAAAATCCAACTCAAGCCATCTGTCATCCAACATAATACTATTATTCCAGATCACTTTCAAATGCGAGCTTTCTTGGCGGGGTATGTCAATATTTCTTGAATTTCCGTCAGGTATAAGATTGTAAGACCTCGGAACTCCAACTGCCCCAACAAATAATCCAGCCTTTTGCTGAAACCTGCTTATTGTAATTGTAGAATAGCCCCATTGCTTTTTTACGCCTGCCATTGCAGAAAAATGTCTCTCTGAACCAGCAGTATTTTTTAGTCTGTTTTCAAAAATAGGGAGTACAAATCCAGCATAGGTGAAATTCTCTGCAGGTACTCTGTAATCTGCAAAGTCTTGCATAGTAAATCTCCCACTAAAGACAAAGTCACCTTCATTTCCTGCAAAGGATGCAGAATTTGAAATCATGTCATTGTTGCTTCTGTACATACTGTTAATAGTAGCCTCGATTTCACCATCCTGTTTGAATGCAGGAGGTGAGATATTGATTACACCAGCCATCCCGTCCGATCCATACATCAAAGATGCTGGACCTTTGATGATTTCTACTCTATCTACATCAAAAGGATCAATTTCCAAACCATGATCAGTTCCCCATTGCTGTCCTTCTTGCTTGATTCCTCGATCATTGATAAGAATCCTGTTGAAACTCATTCCCCTGATCACAGGTTTTGATATTCCAACTCCTGTATTGATTGTGCTGATTCCGGGGAGTTTTTCAATCGTATTTGCAAAAGTCCCTGCATTGTTTTTCTCAATATAATCCCTATCAATCACCAAAATAGTTTGTGATTGTTCCAAAGGGCCATTTTTGAATGGATTTGCTTCAATGGTTAGGCTTTCTAATTGGATAGCTGAGGCGATCATTTGAGCTGACAATTCCACATCTGAATCCTTAATAGCCAAAGTCTTGCTTTGTGACTTATAACCAATATGAGTAATATGGAGGTGGTAGTTGCCGGGCCTTAGCTTGTCGATTTCAAAATTTCCATCAATGTCAGCTGCAGTTCCTTTACCTAGCTCATGTATAAAAATTGATGCCATTAGCCCCTCACCAGATTCATCGATTATGCGGCCTGAGAGTTTGAAATCAGTTTTTTGCTGCGCAATTAGACTTTGTCCTAAGAGCAGTAGTATAAATAAAATTAAGACTCGTTGTGGGGTAGTAGTAAGCAATTGATTTTGAAATAAAGCCCAAATTTACTTGATATTTATTTCTAACACCAATTAGATGATACAAAGTTGCATTTAATTTCTTAATTTTTTCAATTGATACAAAATATCCTCTAATCCGTTCAATCTGATTTCGTAAAGTGTATGGAGCCACATCCCCAATTTCCCTTCTGGAAAACCTTTTCCATGCATCCAAACCAAATAGTGTTCAGGGATATCGCAGAGCAATTTTCCTTTATACTTACCAAAAGGCATCTTTTTAGTTACCAAATCCATCAAAATTTCTTTATCCATCATGTAAAATTAGTATAACTTTTTCAAAAGGCTATTTGCATATGGGAGTTTAGGAAATTAGTTTAGAAAATATGGATAATTCAGCAGTTATAGACTATTAACTTTTTTGACAATACGAAAAATCTAAAAGAGACTTAATTCAAAAGCAACATAGGGAATAAGTAAATATCCTAAAAACATTGAATTTCAAAATTAGGGATGTTTAAAAAAAAATACTCGAAGAAACGATTTAACACCTGTAGTCATACAAATTAATAAAACTTAAGTCAATGGATGTACTATTAGCATATTCACTGACAAATAATAATGTATATTTCTTTGATTTTTTTTAGATTTTAAACTATTGGTTTCATTGAGGATAGCCATATTTTTTTATATTACATTCGAAAAATAAAAATTACTCTATCATGAAATCTAAATTTTGCATTTTGGCACTGCTAATATTTATCAACTTCAACAGTTTTTCGCAAGATATTGCGGGAAGTTGGAAAGGTGATTTGAAAGTAATGGGACAGACCATTCCGCTGATCACGCACTTTGAAGAAGTAGATGGAGAGTGGACAGGTACAATGGATAGCCCAAACCAAGGGGCAATGGGAATTCCGATGAAAAAAGTTCTTGCAAACCAACTTATGGTAAGCTTTGAAATGAGTGTGATGAACGCTTCTTACGATGGAGTCATGCAAGGTGATGAAATAAAGGGGAATTTTTCGCAAGGAGGAATGAAATTTCCACTTGATCTAAAAAGAGTGACTTCTGGGGAACTGGAAGGATTAGGGCCAAAAAGACCTCAAACACCCGTTGGACCATTTGATTATGATGCTGTCGAAGTGGGTTTTGAAAACCCTTCTGAAAACATAAAACTAGCAGGAACACTGACAAAGCCTAAAGGGGAAGGTAAATTTCCAGCAGTTATCTTGGTGACTGGTTCTGGGCCTCACAATAGAGATCATGAAATGGTTGGGCATAAACCTTTTTGGGTAATGGCAGATTACTTGACAAAAAACGGCATAGTTGTATTGAGATATGATGAAAGAGGAGTGGGGGAATCTAATGGGAATTTTTCTACAGCTAACATAGAAGACTTAAAAAATGATGTAGTTTCAGGGATTGAATTTTTGAAAAAGCATCCCTCAGTAAATTTGGAAAAAATAGGTGTTGTCGGACATAGTGAAGGTGGTTTGATTACTTGGATTCTTGGTTCGGAAGGGCACGATTTATCTTTTTTGGTTTCTTTGGCAGGTCCTGTAGTTCCTATCAAGGATTTGATGACCAAGCAGACAGAAGAAATTGTAAAAGTCTCCGGAGCATCGGAGTTTTTAGTAAAGTTAGAGACCAATCAAAATAGAAAAATTTATCAAGCAGTAATTGACAGTAAATCAGATGAAGAGTGGAAAGCTGCATTGAAACCAATTTTTGAAGCATCACTGAAGGAACAGAATATTCCTGAAAGTCAATGGCCGAATGCAATCATTAGATATCAGGAAGCTTATGAACGTCAGTTGACTCCTTCAATGATTTATTTTTTGAAGATGAATCCAGAAAATTATATCAAAGAAATTGATGTACCAGTTTTTGCAGGTTTTGGTTCAAAGGATTTGCAGGTTGTGGCGAGTCAGAATGGAAATAGATTGATAGAGTGGTTTGAAGGGAAATCTGATTTACTCACGCTAAAAGTTTATGATAATTTGAATCATTTATTCCAAACTGCCAAAACAGGAGGTATTAATGAATATGGGGCCATAGAAGAGAGTTTCAATGAAAAAGTGCTCCTTGATATTCTCGAATTTATTAAAAAGCAGTACTAGGATTTAGCCGCTAAGCCCGCAAAGGTTGTGGTTTCATGTGAATTGCCGCGAAGTTCGCAAGGTAGCGCAAAGGGGATTTGTTGGGTTGGTTATAGATTAAAAAAACAATCTCTTGATTTAGCTTAGATTTTCTTGATGTGTTGTAAGAATTGCCGCGAAGTTGGCAAGGTAGCGCAAAGGGGATTTGTTGGGTTGGTTTTAGATTAAAGAGTAATCTCTTGATTTAGCTTAGATTTTCTTGATGTGTTGTAAGAATTGCCGCGAAGTTCGCAAGGTAGCGCAAAGGGGATTTGTTGGGTTGGTTTTAGGTTAAAGAATAATCTCTTGATTTAGCTTAGATTTTCTTGATGTGTTGTAAGAATTGCCGCTAAGTTCGCAAGGTAGCGCAAAGGTATTTTGTTGGGTTGGTTTTAGATTAAAGAATAATCTCTTGATTTAGCTTAGATTTTCTTGATGTGTTGTAAGAATTGCCGCGAAGTTCGCAAGTTAGCGCAAAGGGGATTTGTTGGGTTGGTTATAGATTAAAAAAATAATCTCTTGATTTAGCTTAGATTTTCTTGATGTGTTGTAAGAATTGCCGCGAAGTTCGCAAGGTAGCGCAAAGGGGATTTGTTGGGTTGGTTTTAGATTAAAGAATAATCTCTTGATTTAGCTTAGATTTTCTTGATGTGTTGTAAGAATTGCCGCGAAGTTCGCAAGTTAGCGCAAAGGGGATTTGTTGGGTTGGTTTTAGTTTGGGAAAATAGTATTTATGTTACGAATAAATAAAAAAGTTCTGAAAGATATATGGAGGGTGGAAATGAAGAAGAATGGTTCAGAACGAGCTTTTTATTAACTTAAAAAATGCGATTCTAGTATTTTATAGTTTCAATGAATTATCTCCGATTTGCTATTAAATTTCCAAATATGATAATTATCACTACTCCAAGCAAAGTTACGATGATCGGAACTGCCGAAGTCAAATTGGGCATTTCAAGCCAGATGGATACTGGATAAGAGATAATGCATAAAACTCCCATTATACAGAATAGAATAAAAGCAAAAAACGGTAATCCATTACTCGTAGCTCTTTCTTGATCCCTTTGAGATAAACTGTGATAACCAGCGAGAATATTAGGATAAACTCTTACTCCAAAACCAATAATTAAATAAAGAACTCCTGACATCAATGCATCCATAATTTTTTCTTTTTATCTGTCAAATATTTTAAAGACGACCATGTTTATTCCAATTCTCCTCACAACTTGAATCACTAAAAATTAAGGTTTAAGATATATGTAAATTTCGATATTTGAAAGTTTTTTAGAATATTGTTAGTAATGTCAGCTCCATACTACCTTACGGTTTAAAACTATATTGAAGGCTGATCGTCTTAAAGGAAGTTGTATGAAAATTAAAAATGGATCAAACGAGATCCATTTTTAATTTTTCGAGTGTTAATTCTCTCTACTCTATCAATAGCCCACTGCTGTATCATCACCCCTAGGATCTGCTCCTCCTTCTAGTTTCCTATCTTTCATAACCAAAATCGCATCTACTTTACCAATTATTGGCGATGGGGATTCATTGATCAAATATCCTTTTGATTTCAATGCTTCCAAAGTTTCTGATGTAAATACATTTTTCTCAAACCTGATTTCATCAGGGAGCCATTGATGATGGAATCTAGGAGCATTAACGGCTTCTTGCATACTCATGTCAAATTCAAGGACATTCAGGATAGTCTGTACTACGGAAGTCATAATGGTCGAACCTCCTGGAGTTCCTACTATCATCAATATTTCCCCGTCTTTTTCTACCAAAGTAGGAGACATGCAGCTGAGCATTCTTTTTCCAGGTTCTATTTGGTTGGCTTCTGCTCCAATTAGCCCAAACATATTCGGAACGCCTGCTTTTGCCGAGAAATCATCCATTTCGTTGTTAAGGAAAAAACCCAAGTCATCGCAAAACAATTTTGAACCAAAAGCACCATTGAGTGTAGTGGTGATAGCTAAAGCATTCCCATACTGATCCATGATGGAGTAGTGGGTTGTCTCATCACTTTCTTGAAATTGTATATTTCCTTGGGAAACATCGGAAGAAAGCGTTGCCTTTTCTTTATTAAAAGTTGACATTCTATCTTTCAGGTAATTCTTGTCCATCATTTTTGCCAATGGAACTTCCACAAAATCTGGGTCACCCAAATAATAATTACGATCTGCATATGCTCTTCTCTCAGCTTCTACTAATACTTGGATGTATTCAGGAGAATTATGCTCCATTGATTTTAGATCAAATTCTTCAATCATACCCATTATCTGGGCTATCGTAATACCACCGCTGCTTGGTGGTGCCATCGAAATAAGCCTATGACCTCTATAGTCAAACACAATAGGATCTCTCCATTGTGCTTCATAATTAGCCAAATCCTCCATTGTTATTATTCCGCCTTTTTCCTGGATAAAGTTTACCAATCTTTGGGCAGTTTCTCCTTTGTAGAATTCGTCTCTGCCATTTTTCGAGATTCTTCGGAGTGTCTCGGCCAAAGAAGGATATTTAATGGTATCATTGACTTCAAATTCTTGAGCAAATAGTGAATTTTCACCACTAACTTCAGCTATGATTTTCCTATTATTTCGAAGTCCAGATGCTTGTTTTTCTGTTACAACGGCACCTCTTTCAGCAAAAGCAATAACTGGAGCCAATATTTCTTCCAAGGGTAAAGACCCAAATTTCCTATGTACTTCCAAAACTCCCGCAACAGTACCGGGAACACCAACAGCAAGTGCTCCTGTGGTGCTTAGACCAGGGATTACTTCACCATTTTCATCTAAATACATATCTCGGGTTGCCGCCAAAGGAGCTTTTTCTCTATAATCTATCGATCCGATACTGCCGTCAGGCTGTCGATAAACCATAAAGCCTCCTCCACCCAAATTCCCTGCGAATGGAAATGCAATAGCCAAGGAAAGCTCAGTCGCAACCATCGCATCAAATGCATTACCACCTTTTTGAAGAATGGAAATGCCTATTTCAGAAGCTTCTTTTCTTGCTGAGACTATCATTGCTTTTTCTGCAATCAAACCAGTCTGAACTTCCTTGCTTGGTACATTTTTACAGGCTGATAAACATAAAAAAGTAATCAGCACTAACCCGAAAAATGATTTGGTTTTCATATTTTCAAAATTTTAGTTTTAATAAAATAAATGTTTGATATGGTTTACAATCACCTAATAGCGATTGCAAACCATATTTGATAAAGGTTAATTTAATAAAGTTGAATTAAATAACTTTAAAATTCTTTTGTATTCATCTGTCCAGCTGCTTGGTTCTACAAATCCATGATCTTCAACAGGATAAACTGCCATTTCCCAATTGTCTTTTTCAAGCTCGATCAATCTCTGAGCAAGCCTTACTACATCTTGAAAATGAACATTGGTATCGATCATACCATGTGCGATCAATAGATTACCTTTCAATCCTTCAGCGAAATAAATAGGAGAGGAGCGTTTGTAAGCAATAGGGTCATTGAATGGTTCATTCAAAATATTGGAAGTATAGCCATGATTGTAATGTGCCCAATCTGTAACTGACCTTAAAGCTGCTCCAGATCTGAAACTTTCAGGTGCATTGAAAAGAGCCATTAATGTAATAAATCCACCATAGCTTCCACCATAGATTCCAACTCTTTCAGGATTTATTCCATGATTATCGGCTAAATATTTGGCTCCATCTACATGATCGGAAAGATCCTTACCACCCATGTGTCTGTATATTCCTGTTCTCCAATCTCTTCCATATCCAGCAGAGCCTCTATAGTCAATATCCAAAACTGTGTACCCCAAATCAGTTAAAAGATTATGAAACATGTATTCCCTAAAGTAACTAGACCACCATTTGTGGACATTTTGCAAATAACCTGCACCATGCACAAATATCACTGCAGCTCCATTGTTTTTTTCAGCAGTAGGTTTGTATAGCCTTGCCGGTACTGAAGCTCCATCTTGTGCAGTAAAGTTTATCAATTCTGGCTCTCTCCAATTGTAGGATTTGAATTCTTCTGATTGACCTGAAGTCAGCTGTTTGGCTTCTTCCTTCGCATTGTTTGGTTTGAGATACAATTCCCAAGGCTTATTGCTGTAAGAGTAAAGGATTGCAATGTGCTTTTCATCGGGGGAAAGACTGACATCATTATTTCCTGTCATAGTGGTCAATTTTTCCATCTTACCACCCATTAATGGCATTTTGTAGAAATGTCGCTCACCTGGATGGATTTCTGATGTAGTCAAGTACCAAGACTTTTGATCTTTAGAAATAAAAGGGTTGAAAACCTCAAATTTACCACTTGAAAGTGCTTTTTTCTTGCCGGTAGTAACATCTAGAAGATAAAGATGTGAATAGCCACTTTCTTCAGATTGGAAATAAATGTGCTTATTGTCTGGTAACCAACCTAAGGTGCCTCCGCCATAAGCGGATCCAATACCTGGACCAGCCACCCAAGCTTCGTCCCTTTGTCTATCAAGGACTTTTAGATCTCCTGAATTTAAGTCAAGTTGTGCTATCCACCTGTCTTTATTATCAGCGGATCTGATATTTACGATAGCAAACTTGCCATCATTCGAAAAAATCGGGGATGATAATGTAACAACACGATCTTTTTCTTCCCATGTTTTTTCAGGATAATCTTTAGCGTAATCAGGTAAATCTTGGATGCCATATAGTTTGCTTACGTCAATTATGGTAACTTTTTCATTTTCCAAATCATAAAGTGCCAACTCAACTTTCGTTGGGTCATCACCAACCTTTGATCTTGTATTGATGTCTGTAGTGTACCCCGAAGCGTGTGTATAGTCAGGTACTACAGTTCTTTTACCATCGGCTCTTGTGACCAAATTAAATGTAGCGTATTTTTCATCGGGACTCAACTGAAGGGATGTGGCGGATTTGTCACCTAAATAATATGTAAAAGGCTCTTTTTCAGCTGTAGCTTCTCTGTATGCTTTGGAAATTTCCTTTTTCTCTTCTCTATCTTTCACGACTTGAAGAAGTTCTAGATTATCTTCCTTTAACCAAACTTCTCTATCGTTGATTTTTGAGCCTTCTTTATCGATTAGTTTGTTTCCAGATTTGATATTGGTAATTTTGTTGATTTTCCCAGTTTCCATATCAAGAACATACATATTCCCTCCAGATTCGAAAGAAATGCGATTTTCATTGGCTAAAAATTTAGGAGTACCAATCCTATCTCCCCAGTTAAATAGTGTTGTTTTCTTGCCTGTGGTTATTTCATAAAGTATAATTTCTCCATCTTTGACAAAGATTTTTTTGGTTTGATCTTTATTGCTGTTTGCAAATCGCGGAATAAATTGGCGCTGTTCTTCCAAAGACACTTTTTCAATTGCCCCAGTTTTATTGACGGCTATTTTATATAAAGAATCAGAAGGATTTCCTTCTGGGTTGTAATTGAATAAGATATGTTTTCCTTGGTCATCCCAATTTACATTTGAAGGGAAATTCCCCATCCACTTGGGGTCTTTCATGATTTTTTCTACAGTCAATTCTTCTTGCGAAAAGCCAATAAGAGAAAAATTGAACAAAACGAATACAATAAACGACAGTTTCCTCATGTGCATTTTTTTTTCTAAAAATAATGATTCAAATGTAGAAAAAGTAAAAAAAATTATAGAAGGTTGGAAAATTGTAAGAGGTTATAGATTCTCAATAAAATGGCTAAGTTCTTTTTCAAGAATAGCTATATTTTCTTTTAGATTTTGATAAAGTTCTCTAGAATTTTCAAGTTCACTCTCAATTTTTTCCAAAATTTTTCTTGTTCCCAAGGCGCCTATATAGCTCATACTTGGTTTTGATTTGTGACACTTTTTCTTGATATAATCAAAATCCTTGTTTTCATAAAAGATGTCCAATTGCTTTAAATCATGCAAATTGGTGTCAATTATAATATTTATCATTTCTATGATCATTTCCTTATCATCTTCTCCAAAATATTGAAAAATTGACTGTGGATTGATTAATTTATACATAATAGTTGGTGGAAGGTGAAAACATTCTATTTATTTGAATGGTTGATTCAAAATTAAGTTAAAATTGTTAGAAAGTTATTTTTTTCTGAAAGGCTCCTATGAAATTTATGAAACAGATTTCTCTAGACAAAATCAAAGATGTTCTATTGGTGCCATTCAGATTAAGTTTATTGATGGTTTTGATTTTTTGGGTAGAAATTAGCTTTAATTTGAAGCTGAATTTTCTGGGAATTTTGCCACTAAGCATTTCGCACATTCCAGGTATTGTGATTTCATCGTTTGTTCATGGCAATCAAGGACATCTATTGACAAATCTTATTCCATTTTTCATATTGACCAAAATGTTATTTCTTTTTTACGAAAAAATTGCAAATCAAGTCTTTCTAAGTTGTTTGATTTTCACAAATATGATCGTGTGGTTTGCTGGAAGACCTTATATACATATTGGTGCTAGCGGATTGATCTATGGATTGGTGTTTTTTATGATTTTCTTGGGTTTGTTCAAAGGAACTTACAAGACCATTTTGATATCTATTTTCATCTTGCTGCTCTACGGAAGTATTGCTTATGGAGTAGTTCCAACTGATGGGAGGATATCATGGGAGTCACATTTAGCAGGGGCATGTGTAGGTGTAGTCACAGCATTTTGGATGAGCAGAAAAGTCTGACATATGAATTTTTTATCTATGTTGATTGTACTATTTTTGCACAATTGAAAACCGAATACCTCAATAAGCTGTTAGGATACCAATAATTATGAACAAGAATAAGCTGATCTTTCTGATAATCGCAGGAATATTTTTATTAGCCATGTTATGGATTGGTTATGATATTTCTTCCAGAACCACTTTTCCTGGTGCAAAAGGAAACTTAAAAGAAAGAATAGCTCCAAGTGATAGCCTAAAAGTAGATGAGCAAAAAACAAAAAATTGATGTAGATAAAATTGATCTCGATAGGATGAAGGAAATGACTACCGAGAATCCGGGATTATTGCCCTATGCACATACATCCGGTGGGGCGATCATCAGGCCAGAGGACAAAGGTAAGATTACTGGTAGAGCAGTAGCAGCCATGCATTCACAAACAGACATGCAAATGGCTCAAATCTATCAGCAAATGCAGCTTTTGGCTGATCAAGCAAAATTGATCCAAAAAAGGGTAGAGGTTTCAGAGAGAATTTATCAAGCAAGTATAAGTTTTGAGCCATTGATCAATCACATATATTATTTGTATGAAAAAGAGGATGGTACAGATTTTTTGAGCATGATTGCACCAGAAGAATGGGGTAGGAAAAAAGGTTTTGCTAGCTTTGTGGCAGAAATCAAACTTCTCGCTGACCATACTTGGGAAATCTTGCGGGAAGGTACATCTAACTCCTAATAAAAAGTGCATCAAATCAAAGTAAACAATCTAATCCAAATTTTAAAAGATTCTGAATATCAGATAGAAGAGGACTTTTACATTGAGGTCAATAACGAATATCTAAAAGGAAAAGGTGAAGTTTTACTTGCAGAGATTTTTGAAACCTTAGGAGGAAATGGTCACCATTTGCCTTTGTTAGAAAGGTTGAAATTTGATTTTAAAATAAACAGATTTTTGTTTGTTTATGACGATCAAGTTCACTTCAATAGATACAGGTTATCTACTTTGAAAACAGATCTTTATGATACCTTTTCATATTCATGGTCTGATGGATACAAGCGGCTTTGCAGGACATTTGAAAAGGACTGTTTGAAAGCAGGATTACAGGAAAGGATTTGGTTTGGACCTCCCATAGCGTCGAAGGTTTTTGGAAAATCTGAAGAGCCAGCAGACTTGTCAGGCAATGGCTCCGCAGGATGGAAGCTCAATGCATACAATGATGCCCAATACGATTTGCTGACAAGACTACATGGTTACAAACTTATAAGAATCCCTGTTTATGAAAATATCATGACAGGAGGTAGTTTGAAAAAAATTGATGATTTGCTCCTTAACCCAAAAGAAGAAACTTATCAAACAATTAAGAATTGGTTGTTTAGGAAGTTGGTTTAATGATAATGTTAAGTCTATCAATTACTTTTCTAGATTTAATACCTGAAATCAAGTTGTTGTGAATTAGTGGAATGGTTGATTGGTTTTGGAAATCTATATCATTAGTCTATGATAGACATCATTTTTGAAATTTAGATTATCTGATTTCCTATTAATTGGAAATCAACCGACTGTCAACTCAATCCACTATTCACTGATATACAGATAATTGATTGACTGATGAACAAATTCACTGTTTACTGATTGCGAATCAGGAAAATAAACCGAAAATCTCACGATCGACTTGTCCAACAATGGCAGAGAAATCTTCTTGATTTGCTACAAAATCCATATCATTTACATCTACGATCAACAATTTACCTTTGTCATAGGCAGCGATCCAATCCTCATAATGTGAATTGAGGTTTTTTAGATAATCAATTCTGATAGCGTTCTCATAATCTCTTCCTCTTTTTTCAATTTGTCCGACAAGCTTTGGGATATCGGCTTTCAGATAGATCAATAAATCCGGAGCTTTCACAAAATTGATCATCGAATGGAATAGATTTAGGTAGTTGTCATAGTCTCGCTGACTGATCAAATTGGATTTGTAAAGATTTGCTGCAAAAATATAGGCATCTTCATAGATCGTCCGATCTTGGATGATGGAAATATTGCTATTTTGAATCAAATTGATCTGATTGAAGCGACTATTTAGAAAATAAACCTGCAAATGGAATGACCACCTTTTCATATCTTCATAAAAATCAGCCAAGTATGGGTTGTTGTCCACTGCTTCAAACTCAGCTTTCCAGCCATAATGTTTGGCAAGTTTTTCTGTTAGGGTAGTTTTTCCACTACCAATATTTCCTGATACCGCTATATGCATTTTTTTAAACTAAATTTGAAAGAGTCCTTTTATATTTGCCTCTTTAATAACATTTCAATGCCGTTAAGATAAGACCTGCCAGGTTTTCTATTAAATTAGTACAGGTCACAAATTTGGCAGGGAAGACCAATAAATGATTTAAACCTTACAGGTCTGGTATCTAAACTAAACGACATTGAATAATAATTCTGAATGATATTATTTTATTTATTCCCAATTAGATACCTAGAGCAACTTATTAATGTGTTCACAATACTTGTAGAAGCTGTTGTCAGTTGACAATTGAATTTATCCGAATGATCTTCCTAAGTGTTAATTTACCTTCAGGTGTCATTGAGGATAATCATATTTCACTTTTTGAATTGTGAAGAAACAACTACCTCTTTGCTTCCTGCTGTGTACTTATAAAATCCTTCTCCTGTTTTTGATCCTTTGAATCCAGCTTCCACCATATTTACCAAAAGAGGGCATGGTGCATATTTTGGATTTCCAAAACCTTCATGAAGTACTTTCAAAATAGAAAGACATACATCCAAACCAATGAAATCTGCCAGTTGCAAAGGACCCATTGGATGTGCCATTCCCAATTTCATGACAGTATCGATTTCCTCTACACCAGCGACACTTTCATAGAGGGTATAGATTGCTTCATTGATCATTGGCATCAAAATCCTGTTTGCTACAAAACCAGGATAGTCATTTACCTCTACTGGTACTTTTTCCAACTTGCGAGATAAATCCATGATTTGCTTTGTCACTTCATCTGAGGTTGCATAGCCTCTGATCACTTCGATCAACTTCATCACTGGAACTGGATTCATAAAATGCATTCCAATTACCTTATCTGCTCTTGAAGTAACCGCGCCTATTTTGGTAATAGAGATCGACGAAGTGTTGGAAGCTAAAATGGTATGTTCAGGACATAATTTATCCAACTCCCTAAAAATGTCTAATTTGATATTGACGTTCTCAGTTGCTGCTTCGACTACCAAATCGACATTTTTCACTCCATCTTCAGTAGAAGTGAATGTTTCAATGTTTGCTAAAGTATTTGCCTTATCAGTTTCAGAAAGCAATCCTTTGGAAACTTGACGGTCAAGATTTTTGCTGATAGTGGCTAATGCTTTCTCCAAAGCATTCTGATTGATATCTATCATCGAGACTTTGTATCCATGCTGGGCAAAAACGTGTGCAATACCATTGCCCATGGTTCCTGATCCGATTACTGCTATTTTTTTCATGTATAAAATGGGTTTATATGATCTTTTCGATTTTCAAATCTAAATCGATTCGCCTCCTTTTCCAATTTCTACTTCAAGTAATTTAATTACCTTTGGGATATGAAAGAATTGGGGAAAATCAATAGCCTATTGATCAATAGGTTTACAGCCAACGGTGCTTATTTGGCACTTCACGATGGTGAGGAAGTTTTATTACCTAAGAGTTATTTACAGGAAGATTTCAAAGAAGGTCAGGAAGTTGAAGTATTTGTATATACAGATAGTGAAGATCGTCCAGTTGCAGTAACTAACCGACCAGTAGCGTTGTTAGATGAATTTGCAGTGATGGAAGCCAAAGAGATCACCCGATTTGGGGCATTTATGGATTGGGGCTTGCCAAAAGATCTATTCGTTCCCAAATCGGAGATGCATGTAGAAATGGAAGAAGGTGAAAAGTACTTGGTTCGTGTATGCATGGATTTCAAAACCGACAGACTGATAGGAGTTAGTAAATACGAAGACTTTTTGGAGCTTGAGACTAGAGGATTTGAGGAAGGGCAAGAAGTAGAGGCATTGATTTTTGCCGAGACAGATTTGGGTTTCAAAGCTTTGATTGAGAATGCATTTGAAGGTTTGATTTATAAGAATGAAGTGTTTACATCAATAGAATTGGGCGATAAGGTAAGAGCTTTTGTCAAAAAAAGGAGAGAAGATGGGAAATTGGATTTGAGATTGGAGCCTGTTGGGCGGGAAAAATACGAAGAAGGGGCTGAAAAAATCCTTTCTGTTTTAAAAGTAAAGAAATTTTTGCCCCTTCATGATAAATCATCCCCTGAATCCATCAAAGAGTTATTGGGAATGAGTAAAAAGCACTTTAAGCAGTCTATTGGTCAATTGTATAAAGCTAAGATAATCAAAATTTTAGACAATGGAATTGAACTTGTCTAATTTAATTTGAGTATTTGATTTGGTGAAGTGCAAAGCACTGCTTTGTTTTTCATAATGGCGATAGGAGCCTTGATCAAATGCGGATATCGCACTAAGATCTGCAACCAGCTATCATCATCCCAGGTTTTGCCTGCAATATGATTTTGATAGTCAGGATGAGCTCTATTAAGTAGGTCCTTGGGACGCATGGATAATTTATCAAGAATTGACCTCCAACCAGTTGTAGTGATCTTTTCCTTATCCATGTCGATTAAATTTACATGGTTTGCTACTGCATGAGCATAAGCTCTGACTTGCTTATCAACACTATGAGAAGGGTTGTAGTAAAAGAATAGTTCGTTTGGGTGCATTTTCATGATTTATTGAGTGTTTGAAATTTAATATAGGGTTATTCTAAGTTAAATCAAAATTTAATAATTATTTTAATTACAGCAACAGTATTTTATACAGGTGATTATTGGTAATGGATTTAGAAAGTTTCAATAAAAAAAATAAAGCTGAGTACAACAGCAACAAAAAGATCAAGGAGAAGCTTAAAAACATCAAATCAAAAACACTTGATATGATGTTTGAAAAGGCTCATGATGAGAAGTTTGAAAGGATTGATTGTCTCTCTTGTGCCAATTGCTGCAAAACTACAAGTCCAATTTTCATTCAGACCGATATTGACAGATTGGCCAAAGTTTTCAGGATGAAATCTTCAGATTTTATCGATACTTATCTTTTCAGAGACGATGAGGGAGATTATGTATTGAAAAGTTCACCATGTCCTTTCTTAAATGAAGACAATACCTGCTTTGTATATCAGGAAAGGCCGAAAGCTTGTAGGGAATATCCCCATACAAACAGAAAAAACATGCAGGGAATTCTTAACCTTTCGCTTCAAAACACACTAGTTTGTCCAGCAGTTTTTGAAATTTTTCAAGACTTTGGCAAAGAATTTAGGAAGTAAAGCTAAGACTTTACTATTTTAGGGCTCTAAACCTATTGAAGAATAACTATGGATAATAAAGAAGAGCATTTTTTAGGTGTTGACGTTGGAGGCACCCATTTGAAAATCGGCTTGGTAAACAAGAAAGGTGAGATTGTATCTTTTGACAAGGAAGACACCACTCCTTATAGAGATGATCCAAGAGGATTTAACACCTGCTTTATAGAAGGAGTAGGGAAGTACCTCGAGAAATATCCTGAAGTAAAAAAAGTTGGTATAGGACTGCCAGGTCTTATTTCAAAAGACAGAACCACCACATTGGAAATCCCAGCCATTCCAGCCTTGAATGGATTCAACCTCAAACAAGGACTGTTGGATAAATATCCAAATATAAAATTTTGCCTTGAAAATGATGCTGCTGCTGCTGCATTGGGCGAGTTTCGCTACGGAAAGTCGAATCCTTCTGATAATTTCCTTTTCATTACTATGGGAACAGGTATTGGAAGTGCCATGATAATGGATGGTAAGGTTTTCAAAGGATCAAGAGGTAATGCAATGGAAATGGGCCATATGCTATCAAGAGGCAATGAAGGTCTGGAAAGGATAATTGGTAGAGATGGAATTTTGAGAATCATGGATAGAATGATTCGTGCTTATCCAGATCTTGCTGGAGAATTGGTGGGGCAGGAATTGGGTACACACCTACTAGTAGATACTGCCAAAAAAGGAAACCAAGTTTCATTGATGGTTTTTGAAGAAGTCGCAAGGGTTTTGGGAGAAGCGATTGTTTCTACAATCCGGATTTTAGATGTGACTGAAGTTTACTTTGGAGGTGGAATTTCCGCAGGCTTGGAATTTATGATGCCGTCATTGGATAAAACTGTGAGACAGTTTTTGACCAAATATTATGTTGAAGACTTGAAGTTAAGCAAGGCTACTTTGGAAAATAATGCAGGTACGCTAGGTGCTGCTGCATTGTGTTTTATGGAAGATTAAAAATTAGGATTATCCGCAAAGATTTCAATAGTTGAATTTGCCAATTAAATCATGCGCATAATTGTTATTAGTTGTTTAGTTAAAAGTGCATAAATTGACTTAAAATATATCAATTTATTTGCCTACTAGAAAGAAAGTAGATAACCATATTTAAAAATTGAATTGATTCTCAAAGTATTTATTTACCCTATATAAAAAGACTTATTTCAATAAAATAAAAAAGCCTTTGAAAATCATTTTCAAAGGCTTTAATTTTTATGGATCCAATCTACTTATCGTGACTTCACTGACTTTGTTGATGGCATTGAGTCTAAACATTACCTTCAAAGGTTGTTTAGATTCGTCATGATTGTCGCAGTTATCGCTGGGTTCGAGGAAGTAAAAAAAGAAACTCTGGCTTTTGTCAACAAGCATTACCCTGTCAGGCCTTCCAAATGTTTTGATTAATTGTTGGTTATTCGCACCCAAAAAATCATTTTTAATCCTTTGGATTTCATCCATTTGCTGAATCCTCAAACCATTACAGCCATATCTGTCCTTTTTCCAGTTTTCAATATCAAGATTTCCTACTTCTAGTTTTCCTGAGCAGGAAAATGTACCCAAACCTACTATGAAAATAAATAGATAAAATGTGTTACGCATGTTGCTGTTCATTGGTGATGGATTTTTGGAATTTTTTGACGACATTTTCGTTTTTCCAAAGCCAAAAGTAAGAGGAGAATCCATACATAGAAAGCACAATGATGATTATATTTTGAGGTAAGAAATCCAAACCTATATACCAAGCTGCAATTAGAAACAATGCAACTCTTGCAATTTCTTGAACATGATACATTCGACTTTGTTCAAAAATCCCAGAAAAGCTAACTGTACTCCAAACGATAAGAAAAGACAAGCCGACTTTCAAAGGCCAATCAAAATTTTCTAAATTGAAAAGAAAGTAAGCTGTGATTCCCATCAAAACCACATATTGAAAAAATACATAATAGTTCAATGCCTTTGGAACAGTTGTGTCAAACTTTCTGTAATTTTCATCTACTTCTTTTACTCCTCGATATCCTCCCAGATAATCTGGCAGCCAGCCTGGTTTATTGAACATATACCTTATTTTATCAGACCAATTTGGGATTTGCTTCATTTCTTCTTTCATCGAAACGTAATGTGACAAATTGACCCAAACAGGATTCCAGCTATTTACAGGAACAGTAATGCCATAAGTTGGTTTTTCTTCTTCTTCCTGAAAAGTCCCAAACCATCTGTCAAAGATGATAAAAGTACCTCCGTGATTTTTGTCAATGTATTTTGGATTTCTGCCATGGTGTACCCGATGATGTGAAGGTGTATTCATGAATTTTTCCAAAAAACCCATTTTTCCAATTGCTTCTGTATGAATCCAAAATTGATAAAGAAGATTCAGCCCAGATACCAATACCAGGAAAACTGGATCAAAACCCAAAAAGGCCAAAGGTAGATAGAAGAAAAATGTCCAAATAGTCTGTGTAGAACTTTGCCTTAAAGCTACTGATAAATTGTATTCCTCACTCGAATGATGTACTACATGTCCACCCCAAAAGAGATTGATTTCATGGGATTTTCTATGAGCCCAATAATAACAAAAATCATAGAGAAAAAACAGGATGAAAAAGGTCCAGATATTGTTTTGAATCTCAAAAAAAGCAAATTGCTCGTAAAGAAATGTGTAAACACCAATCGAAAGAACTTTTATAAATACACCTGAAACTTGTGAGACCACACCGAGGTTAATATTGGTAATAGCATCATTCATCCGGTAGCTGGGATTTTTTTGAAATCTCAAGACGATCAACTCTATTCCCATCAAAAGAAAATATATTGGAATGGCAATTATTACTGGACTCAGATTCATCTTACATTCAGGTTATTGGGTAAAATCTGCTTGAAAACTACTGATAAAAACTGAATAAAGGAAAAAACCTATTCGATTTTGCTAAGCATAAATCTTTATATTAGCGCCTTAAAACTATCATCATTATGTATTACCGATTTGGAAAAGTATTTCATTTTATATCAGTTCTGGTATTTACCGTATCATTCTTGTATATCTACGCCTCATTATCAGATATAGTCGCGTATCAATTAGATGAAAATGGCGGCTTCCTGAAAAGTGTCCCGAAAGAAACCTTTTTTTATTCTGGAATTGTCCTTTTTATAGTTTTGAATGTACTCATGATAGTACCAGGCAAAATGATAGAGAATGGAAGTACTACAAACCTTAAAAGAATTTTCCCAAAAGGAGAGTTTCTAAGTGATGTCATGATCGCATGGATATACAGTTTTGTAGGCATTATCAATATTTCCTTGACGATAATGACGCTGTTTATCCACAGTATCAATAATCAAAATGAAATTGCATCAAGTCAATACAATGTTTTTTTCTATCTCATTCCAGTGTTGTTTGTGGTATGGATAGGAGGTCTTTTTTGGATTTTGATTCAGAAATTTAAGGCTGTTCAAGCCAACAGTTTATAATATTTCCCAATAATTAGTAACTATTTCAAATGGCAGAAAACGTTCAATATACCGAAGACAGTATCAAATCACTTGATTGGAGAGAACATATCAGGCTTAGGCCAGGGATGTATATCGGAAAGCTTGGTGATGGTAGTGCTCAAGATGATGGTATTTATGTATTGGTTAAGGAGATTCTTGATAACAGTATCGATGAACATATGATGGGTTATGGGCGAACGATAGATATCAAGATTTCCGAACATAAGGTTGAAGTAAGGGATTATGGTAGAGGAATTCCATTGGGAAAGGTGATCGATTGTGTTTCCAAAATTAACACAGGCGGAAAGTATGATTCAGGAGCTTTCCAAAAATCAGTTGGTCTGAATGGAGTAGGTACCAAAGCTGTAAATGCACTTTCGGATTTTTTCAAAGTTCAATCATATAGAGAAGGGGAAACGAAAGTTGCTCAATTCGAAAAAGGGATTCTTGTAGAAGACAGAAAAATCGAAAAATCTTCGGACAGAAATGGTACAAAAATCATTTTCTCACCTGATTCCAGTGTTTTCAAAAATTACCATTTTATCCCTGAGTACTTAGAAAACCAGATTTGGAATTATGCATTTCTAAACGCAGGTCTTACGATCAATTATAACGGCAAGAAGTTTTTCTCTGAAAGAGGACTTTATGATTTGTTGACCAGAAAAGTAGATGAAGAAAGTGCGAGATATCCGATCATTCACCTCAAAGGTAATGATATAGAGGTAGCAATTACTCATAGCAACCAATATGGTGAGGAATATTACTCATTTGTAAATGGGCAATTTACCACCCAAGGAGGAACGCATTTGGCGGCCTTTAGAGAAGCGATAGTAAAAACCATAAGAGAGTTTTACAAAAAAGATTACGACGCTTCAGATATACGCCAAAGTGTGGTAGCAGCCATTGCAGTCAGGGTGCAAGAACCCGTATTCGAATCTCAGACAAAGACAAAACTTGGATCCCAAACAATTGGTGGAGATGGGCCGACATTAAGGACATTTGTAAATGATTTCCTCAAAGTTGAACTTGATAATTATTTACATAAAAATCCTGCTGTTGCAGATGCTCTGTTGAAAAGAATTTTGCAATCAGAAAGAGAGAGAAAAGAAATCTCAGGTATCAAAAAGCTTGCAAATGAAAGGGCAAAAAAAGCAAATCTCCACAATAAAAAATTGAGGGACTGCAGAGTTCACTATGATGATCCGAAAAGTGATGAAGAAAAAAGAAACAATACCATGCTTTTTCTTACTGAAGGAGACTCTGCTTCAGGATCTATTACAAAATCAAGGGATGTTCAGACACAGGCAGTTTTTTCATTGAGGGGAAAACCTCTGAATTGCTTTGGAATGACCAAAAAAGTGGTGTATGAAAATGAGGAATTTAACCTTCTTCAACACGCTTTAAATATCGAAGATGGGATAGAAAATCTAAGGTATAGAAAGATCGTAATCGCTACAGATGCAGATGTAGATGGCATGCATATTCGCTTGTTGATCATGACTTATTTCTTGCAATTCTTTCCGGACTTGGTGAAAAATGGTCATTTGTATATCTTGGATACGCCATTATTCAGGGTAAGGAACAAAAAAGAAACAATCTATTGCTATACGGACGAAGAGCGCCAAAGAGCTATCCATAAATTGGGCAAAACAGCTGAAATTACTAGGTTCAAAGGTCTTGGTGAGATTTCTCCAAGTGAATTTGGGACTTTTATTGGTGAGGATATCAGGTTAGAACCAATTATCCTAAACAAAGAAACCAAAATAGCTGATCTTCTAGGTTTCTATATGGGAAAAAACACTCCTGATAGACAAACTTTTATCATTGATAATTTGAAAATTGAAAAGGACATTGTACACAATGATCCTGAGAAAGATCAAAAAGAAAACGAAGAAGAAGCAGCGTAACCGAAAGCAATAGAATTGAAATACAAAAACAAGTATGAGCGATCAAATCAACGATAAACCAGAAGACAAAGAAGGAGGTCTGCATGAATCAATTCCTGTCACAGGAATGTACAAGGAGTGGTTTTTGGACTATGCTTCTTATGTGATTTTAGAAAGAGCTGTACCCGCAATAGAAGATGGTTTGAAACCTGTTCAACGTAGAATCCTTCATTCCATGAAGGAAATGGACGATGGACGATTCAATAAAGTAGCCAATATCATTGGTCAATCCATGCAGTATCACCCTCATGGAGATCAGTCTATCGGTGATGCCATTGTCAATTTGGGGCAAAAGGAATTATTGATCGAGACGCAGGGTAACTGGGGAGATATCAGAACAGGGGATGGCGCTGCTGCTTCTCGTTATATAGAAGCCCGATTGTCCAAATTTGCCCTAGAGGTAGTTTTTAATCCACAGACTACAGAGTGGCAACTGTCTTACGATGGAAGGAAAAAAGAACCTGTCACTTTGCCTGTAAAATTCCCTTTGTTGCTAGCACAAGGTGTCGAAGGGATTGCGGTGGGATTGTCAACAAAAATTCTTCCACACAACTTTATAGAACTTATCAATGGTTCAATCCAAATCCTTCAAGGAGAAAGACCTTACCTTTTACCAGATTTCCCTACAGGTGGATTAGCTGATTTTTCAGAATATAATGAAGGACAAAGAGGCGGTCGAGTAAAGGTTAGAGCAAGGATTGAAGAAGGGGATAATAAAACTCTTTTAATCAAAGATATACCATTTGGAACTACGACTAATTCATTGATTGAATCCATTATCAAAGCAAATGATAAAGGAAAAATTAAAATCAAAAAAGTAGTTGATAATACTGCCAAAGATGTAGAGATTCAGATCCAATTGGCACCAGGTCAATCACCGGATATGACTATTGATGCATTGTATGCATTTACGGATTGTGAAGTAAGCATTTCGCCAAATGCATGTGTGATCATCAAGGACAAACCTGTATTCCTGTCAGTAAACGACATCCTTCAGTACAATACAAAGCAGACCAAAGAGCTCCTCAAAAGAGAACTTGAAATCCGTAAGGCTGAATTGATGGAGAAATTGCTTTTCTCTTCTTTGGAAAAAATATTCATCGAAAATAGAATTTACAGAGATATAGAGGAATGTGAAACCTGGGATGGAGTAATTCAAACAATCGATAAAGGTTTGGATCCATTCAAACCAGATTTTTATAGAGATATCACAACAGAAGATATTATCAGATTAACTGAAATCAAGATCAAGAGAATCTCGAAATTTGATGCTTTCAAGGCTGATGAATTAATGCGCAAATTGGAGGAAGAGCTCAAAGAGGTTAATTATAATCTGAAGCACCTTACTGATTATGCAATCAAGTATTATGAAAACTTGCTGACGAAGTACGGAAAAGGAAGAGAAAGAAAAACTGAAATTAGAACATTTGACCAAATTGAGGCCACAGTAGTAGCAGCGAACAATGCCAAACTTTATGTGAATAGAGCTGATGGGTTTGTTGGCTATGGTCTAAAAAAGGATGAGTTTGTCTGCGATTGCTCTGATCTTGATGATATCATTGTTTTCAGAAAAGATGGAAAATGTATTGTCAGCAGAATTCAAGAGAAAGGGTTTGTTGGAAAAGATATTCTTCACGTTGCAGTCTTTAGAAAAGGGGATGAGCGTATGGTTTATAACCTTATCTATCTAGATGGTGTGACAGGCAGGGCAATGGTCAAAAGATTTCAGGTTCTAGCTGTTACTAGAGATCGTGAATATGAACTTACAAAGGGTACCAAAGGCTCCAAAGTCCTTTATTTCACAGCAAATCCGAATGGAGAAGCAGAGATTGTAACAATCTATCTAACGCAAGGGGCGAAAGCCAGGGTAAAAGTTTTTGATTTTGACTTTAGTTCAATAGAGATTAAAGGTAGAGGAGCAGGTGGAAATATCATGACGAGATACCCAATCAGAAAGATTCAACTTAAGATGGAAGGTGTGTCTACTCTTGGGGGTCTAGATATTTACTTCGATAAGTCAGTTGGCAGATTGAATACAGATCAAAGAGGTGTTTTGATAGGCAATTTCCTTGGTGAAGATAGAATTGTCGTTTTCTACAAAAATGGTGAATATGAGTTGACCACATTTGAATTGACAAATAGGTATGAAGCTCAAAATGTACTTCTGATCGAGAAATTTGATGCGCAAAAAGTAGTGTCAGCAATCTATTTTGATGGAATTTCCAAAACTTACTTCGTAAAGAGATTCCTTATCGAAACATCTACTATCAACAAGAAATTCAGTTTCATTTCAGACCACAAGCAATCCTATTTGAAGATCATATCTACAGACAAACAGCCTCAGGTGAAAGCTAAACTTCAGAAAGGCAAAGAAGTAGAAGAGAATGAATATGATTTGGATATGCTGATAGATGTCAAAGGATGGAAATCTGTAGGAAATAAATTTTCCTCGCATCAAGTATTGGAAATGGAATTGATCCAACCAAAGAAAGCGCCTGAGCCGGAAGTTGACGATCATGAAAACCCTGATGACCAATCGGATTCTGATGATGCTGACGATTCCTTGGAAATAGGATCTACAATTGATTTGAATATCAAAAAGGACGATGAAGAACAACTTGGATTGTTTTAGAAATCAACCTATCATCTGAATTTAGAGTTATGGATGCAATTGAGAAAGAGTTCTTGGCTTATCTGAGTGGTTATATTACACCTCATAAGCTGGCACTGATAGAAGACATCTTGTCAAAAAGAACTCGCTATTTTACAGTTGTATTAGAAGATATCTATAAGCCACACAATGCTTCAGCCGTTCTTAGGACGGCTGATTGCTTTGGTATTCAAGATGTTTATATTGTCGAGAAAAGTCAAGAGTACAAAGTAAATCCCTATGTAACCAGAGGGGCAGCCCAATGGGTAGATATCCATCGCTATAGTAATTATGGAGGGAATGCTGTGGCTTGTTGTACCTCTGACTTGAAGAGTAAAGGTTTCAAAATCTACGCAACCAGCCCACGTGAAGATAGTATCTCGATCCATGATTTGAAAGTAGATGAAAAAATTGCATTAGTTTTTGGTAATGAACATGAAGGGGTGAGTGAGGAGATGATATCACAAGCAGATGGGTTGGTTCATATTCCTATGGATGGCTTTACAGAGAGTTTCAATATTTCTGTAGCAGCATCGATTTTTTTGTTTGACATGCAAAGAAAAGCCTCGGCATCAAATATCCCTGATTTTTACATTGATGAAACAGAGAAAGAACTCTTAAGATCAAAATGGTATAGGGAAATAGTCAAGTATTCAGAGATTCACGAAAAAGAGTTTTTGAAAAACTACAATCCCAATATGTAAAATAGAAATCAGGGTTGTGATAAATCCTGCCGATAAGAGGCATTTATTCAAACTCAAATATAAACAAAAAGCCTCTTTTGTTTGAATTCTAGGGGCAGAGCCCTTAGTTCTTCGTAGAAAAAAGTATTCGAAGTTAAAAATTAAGGGGCGTAGCCCTGATTTCTAAATTCCTGCAGATAAATATAAGAATTCAGGGCTACGCCCCTCGTGGGGTGGATGTCTTGAAATTTGCTACGAAGATAACAGGGATAACGCCCCCTTTTTGAATCGTGCTATTTCATTATGAAGCTTTTCCTTCATTAAAAAAATCAATTCTGATTTCTCTATTGGTATTTGTGTTAATGTTACGTCAAGGGCAGAGCCCTTAGTTCTTCGTAGAAAAAAGTATTCGAAGTTAAAAATTAAGGGGCGTAGCCCTGATTTCTAAATTCCTGCAGATAAATATAAGAATTCAGGGCTACGCCCCTCGTGGGGTGGTTGTCTTGAAATTTGCTACGAAGATAACAGGGCTAACGCCCCTTTTTTGAATCGTGCTATTTCATTATGAAGCTTTTCCTTCATTAAAAAAATCAATTCTGATTTCTCTATTGGTATTTGTGTTAATGTTACGTCAAGGGCAGAGCCCTTAGTTCTTCGTAGAAAAAAGT
>NZ_JAKZGS010000017.1 GCF_022549695.1 Belliella calami
TGTACGAGATACAAATAAGAAGATGCAAGCCTGAAGGGCTTTAACATTTCAATAGCCCTAGGTGAAACCGGGGGGATGAAAAAACAAGTGTTGTGTCACACGACCCTGAAGGGTCGAACAATGAATTATTGATAATTTAATATTAAGTAGCGAGAGACGAGAAGGTAGAGTGAGATACACTAGTAAAGATTAAGTGTACGAGATACAAATAAGAAGATGCAAGCCTGAAGGGCTTTAACATTTCAATAGCCCTCGGTGAAACCGGGGGGATGAAAAAACAAGTGTTGTGTCACACGACCCTGAAGGGTCGAACAATGAATTGTTGATAATTGAATATTAAGTAGCGAGAAACGAGAAAGTAGATTGTGATACACTAGTAAAGATTAAGGGTACGAGATACAAATAAGAAGATACAAGCCTGAAGGGCTTTAACATTTCAATAGCCCTCGGTGAAACCGGGGGGGGATGAAAAAACAAGTATGTGGTCAAACGACCCTGAAAGGGTCGAACATTGAATTATTGAAAATTGAAGATTAAGAAACGAGAGAGAAGACAACGAAGGAGTTGCAATCAACCATGAAGGAGATGATTTTTTTATTTGAAAGAAAAAATAAGATTTGTCAAAGAGGAGATATTCGATAAACCTTCGAGTGCGTCGTCGCGCACTCGAAGATTTATTTGTCAAAGGTTTTAGTACAGCAAATAAGGTTTACTTTGTTCCTTGAATTTTTGAAGATCTGATTGCCAAGAGGCTTTGATTTCTTCAGCGGATTTTCCAGCAAGGATGTCCTTTCTGAGTTGGTCGGTTCCGGCTAGTTTGTCGAAGAAATTATTGAAGAATTTTTCTTTTTTACCAGAGATTTGGTAAGCATCTATCAAGTACTCCAATGTGAATTGGTGCGTAAGTGGTTCGTTTCTAAGGTCCTTTCCATAGCATACTTTGTTCTGATGCGGAGGAGTTTTGGACATCCCTTCAATACTCAGTGGTTCAAATGAAAAATCCCCATATTTTTTATCTGGATATCCATAGACTTGAAAAGGAAAATACGTTCCTCGTCCTACCGAAATATCCGTTCCTTCGAAAAAACAAAGTGATGGGTAGAGTCGGATTGATAGATCATTGGGTAAGTTTGGGGAAGGTTTTACAGGAAGATTATAGGGCATTTCTTTTGTCCAATTCTCCACTTTTATAATACTGACATCTGCTGTCACTTTGTTTTTTAGCCAGCCTTCACCGTTTATCATTTGGGCAAGCTCGGCTACAGTGAGACCATGGACTACGGGGATTTGATGCACGCCAACGAAACTTTCAAAGCCTTTCTTCAAAACTGGGCCGTCCGTGTATTCACCATTTGGGTTTGGTCTGTCCAAAATCAACATTGGTACTTGATTTTCGGCAGCACTTTCCATGACATAATGCATTGTACTGATATAAGTGTAAAATCTCAATCCTACATCTTGGAGGTCATAGATTATCAAGTCGATATCTTTCAAAGCAGCTGCGGAAGGTTTTTTGTTATTTCCATACAAAGACTCCAATGGTAAACCAGTCCTTATGTCCACTTCATTGTTTACGGCTTCGCCTGCATCTGCATCGCCCCTAAACCCATGCTCTGGCACAAATACTTTGACTACATCGATCCCCTCCATCATGAGGAAGTCTACCAAGTGAATATTGTCTTTTGTGGTAAGAATACTCGTCTGGTTTACAACTAAGCCTATTTTTTTACCTTCAAGCAAGGATAGGTATTCCTCAGGACGATCCGCACCAGGAATTATTGTTCGAGGCTTGTCTATGGTTTTTTCTTCTGAAAAATTATTGTTTTTCTTCTCGGGGCTTTTGCAAAAGGCAAAGCTTTGAAGTAAAAATGAGATAAGGACTAAGATTTTCAATTGCTTCATGTTAATTTGCGCTAGATTTCCATCAAAATAATAAATTTCGTTGAACATATCCTATTTCATCGCCCAGAGAATCAGTTTTAAGAGGACCGGAGGTTTTACCGGGACAATTCATCGAATTGCCGTTGCCAGTGTCGCAATAGGATTGGCAATCACGATGATATCATTTATGATTCTTGGTGGATTTCAAAATGAGATATCCAATAAAGTTTTTTCTTTTACGGGTCATTTTCAAGGGTTAAAATTTGTTTCCGGAAATGCTTTTGAAGAATCGCCCATCTCTACCAATTCTGATTTTTTCAAAAATCATAAAGACCTTGGCTTCATCAATCATGTTCAAGTATTTGCCCATAAACCTGGTTTACTGAAAGGAGACGAAGAAGTAGAAGGTGTCTTGATGAAAGGGGTGGGGCCTGATTTTGATTCATTAAGTTTCAAGACCTCCATCATTCAGGGACGCTTTATCCAATTTTCTGACTCTTCTGCCAGTAATGAAATTGTATTGAGCAAAAAGATAGCCAACAAGTTGCTGCTGAATCTTGGCGATCAAGTTACAATGTATTTTGTCCAGGAGCCACCGAGGTTTAGGAGGTTGACGATAGTTGGGATTTATGAGACTTTTTTGGAAAATTTTGATGATAAAATTCTACTTGGTGATATCCAAACTATCAGGAATCTCAATGGCTGGAGTGATGATCAAGTGGGTGGTTATGAGATATTTGTAGATGATCCGAAGAAAATGGATCTGTATTCGGAGCCGTTGTATGATTTTTTGGATTTTGACTTGAAGCTTATCAAAGTCACAGAGAAATACATGGAGATTTTTGATTGGTTACTTTTGTTGAATAACAATGTATATGTGTTCCTTACTCTAATTCTATTTGTGGCAGCATTCAACATGGTTTCAATATTGTTTATCTTGATCATGGAAAGAACACAGATGATTGGGGTATTAAAAGCTGTCGGTGCTAAAAATGCGCAAATTAGAAGCATTTTTGTATGGAATGGTGTGAGGATAATCGGAAGAGGGTTGCTGTTGGGAAATGCGATTGGATTAGGCTTTGGGTGGCTCCAAGAGCAGTTTAGGATCATCCCATTAGATCCTGAAAATTATTACATGAGCTTTGTTCCGATCCACTGGAACTGGCCAGTTTTTATAATTTTGAATTTGGTTGTTTTATTGGTTACGACCCTTGTACTTTTCATACCGGCAATGCTGATCAGCAATATCAAACCGATCAAATCAATCAAGTTTGATTGACAGGTTTGTAGGTTTTGAAAAAGCTTCTGATTTTCATGTAAAGGACGCCCAAAATCGCTTCTTTGAAAATACCTCTACTCATTTTTGAAGTTCCTTTCGTTCGATCTGTGAAAATTATAGGTACTTCGATTATTTTGAACCCCAATTTCCAGGCAGTGAATTTCATCTCAATCTGGAATGCATAGCCAATAAATTTGATTTTGTCCAAATTCATAGCCTTCAATACATTAATTGAATAACACTTGAATCCCGCAGTGGTGTCTTTGATTGGCAGCCCTGTAATAAATTGGACATATTTACTCGCAAAAAATGACATCAAAACCCTTCCCATTGGCCAGTTTACCACATTTACACCTGTAATGTAACGAGATCCAATGGCCATATCAAAACCATCTTCAGCACAAGCCTTGTGGAGTTTTACCAAGTCTGATGGATTGTGGGAAAAATCTGCATCCATCTCAAATACATATTGATATCCCTTTTCGATGGAATATTTGAAACCAGCAATATATGCTGTGCCCAATCCAAGCTTTCCTTTTCTTTGTAATAAATGTAGGCGTTCGGGAAAAGCATTCTGCAGTTTTGTAACTATCAATGCAGTGCCATCTGGTGAATTGTCGTCAATGACCAAAAGTTCAAAATCACCCTCTAGGTTCATCACTGCATGAACCATATCCAGGATGTTTTCCTGTTCGTTGTAAGTAGGGATGATTACTAGCTTTCCTTTTTTCATAAATACAAGTTTCAAAAATAAGATTAATTGATCGTTTAATTAACGAAATACTGATAAAATGATATAATTTCGGATTTTAGTTTGATAAATAGGCTTGTTATGAAACCCAAAATCGCAGTTATTACTTATGAAGCAAAAGGATCTTATGTAGCTGATGGTATAGCAGATGAAGATGAATTGCTTAAAAACATCTTAGATGAACTCAATTTAGACCATGCTTTTGAGATCTGGTCAGATCAGACAGTAGATTGGGCGAAGTATAAGGTTATTATGTTAAAATCACCGTGGGATTATTTCGATAGGTTCGAAGAGTTCAAAGACTGGTGTACTAAAATTTCGAATCTAAAAATACCGATGATCAATAGCATAGATACTGTTTTATGGAATACGGACAAGCATTATTTGAAAGAAATTGAGGCTGCAGGTTATTCCATTGTGCAGACATTTTTTCTTGAAAAAGGGAGCTCTTTTATGGGGTTTGAAGAATTTTTCGATTTATTCCAAACAGATAGTTTAATTATAAAACCTACAATAAGCGGGGGAGCAAAAAACACTTTTTCCGTGAACGAGAGAAATTGTGCAGAGGTTGTTTCAAAGGTTGAGGATTTGCTCAAATTTGAAAGTTTTATAATACAGCCATTCATAGATGAGGTGGTAAATGTAGGGGAGTATTCATATATTTTCTTTAATGGGGTTTTTTCACATGCTGTTTTGAAAAGTGCCAAAAGTGGGGATTTTCGGGTGCAGCATTTTTATGGAGGTCAAATATCAAATGTACAACCAGATGGAGTTCAACTGAAGTATTTGCAAGGTTTGGTCAATGATTTCGCAAAGGGGACTTTATATGCACGTGTGGATGGAGTTTGGAGGGGAGGTGAGTTTTTGTTGATGGAGCTTGAGCTGATAGAACCCTATCTTTTTCTTTGCAAATCTGAATCCGGATTGACCAACTATAAATCAGCGATCGAAGATTGTTTAGCGAGTCTATCAGATTTCAGGATTCCCAAAATCTAATACTACCAAAAGTAACTTCTGAAGAGCTGGTTAAGCTCCACTATATTTGATTTTGCTGGTAGAGCATCAGCTCGAAATAACAATAAGTACAATGACCGAGAAAAGCAGTTTTTTCATAGTGACCATATAATTTGTCATCAAATACGATAACTACTCACTAGATTTAAAAATTTTTTTTATAATAACACACTTTTTTTTCTTGTTAATAGAATTGGTGAAAGTGGGTTAAAATGCAAATAACAATTCACGATATTCATTTAGTTTTTTATATAAGTATTTTATTTTTAAAAAATTAGTTTAAATTAGGTTTTATCATTATAATTCAGCGAATTATGAATTTGTAAAGTCAAAATTTAATATCATATTCGTGATAGGAGCGATGATACTTGTGTAGCATAGTAGTATCGAAAAGAGAGCTTATATTTCAGTTAACTAAATTTTCAGAACATGAAGAATACAACAAAATTGGTTATTGCAAATGTTTTTGCATTGATATCGGTGGTAGTGTTTTTATTACTGGGTAATATGTATGGGCTTGAATTCAAGGATGCTTCCACTTCGTTGTTGTCAAAGGCATTGTTAGTCTTAATTCCTCAGCTCGGATTTATCTATCTTTATTGGATGTCTCTTAAGGAAAATGAGGAAAAGGAAGCAGATTTTTTGAACTGAAAATGTCAGGCATGTAGTCATAACTTAATGAATTGATTTTTTCAATAAAATTTTCTATCAGACAATCAGGTGATTAAGGGTTTTAATTTATTTTTAAGAAGTAAGAGTTTGGAAATTTAAGTATTCAAGCTACCTTTGCAATCCTTAAGACAAGCAAATTTGTCACGAAATCAAATTAAGAAAGGTGAATTTCAAGCCATTTTTAAGATTAGTGTTGTAGGTTTAGTTTGTGTTTAAGTCAAAGTTTAACAGAGGAGTGGCAGAGTGGTCGATCGCGGCGGTCTTGAAAACCGTTGTACCGTGAGGTACCGGGGGTTCGAATCCCTCCTCCTCTGCGAAAAGGGTGTTTAAATCTTTCAAATTCAACAAGTTATAAAAATTGATTTTGAAAAGTACTCACCAAAAAAACTCAAAAACGCCCTAAACAGGCTAAAAACAGGGTTTTTGACCAATATTTTACAGATTTAATAGCAAAAAACTCACATTCAAAAGATGTGAGTTTTTTGCGTTTTAAGGCTTCTTTTAGTCAAATTTTGCAAATATTTTAATCTTAAGATGCGTAATTCGGTGAGTCTTTTTTGTTGATCAAAATGACTCACCAGAATGATTGTAAATTACTGATTTACAACATGTTCTATGATCGAATCTCTTGACGAAGAACTCACTTTTTATTAAGTTTAATCCTAAAAAGTGAGCAAAAATGATTGAAAAAACATTCAGTATTCTCTATTATCTCAAAACAGCCCGAAATTTAAAGGGAAATCAAAAGCATATTTATGCCAGAATTACGGTTGTAAAAGTATTTCAATGAAAGTCTCAAATACATCATTTGATGCTTATTGATATCAAATCGTTATGTTTTTCACAGTTAATTCAATCAAAATAGAGAGTCAATGAACAGTACGTGAAATGTTAAAAGAGCATTGATGTTCACTCTAAATATTTTTATATGTATATATTAGAGTCTACACCAGTAGCCATTTATAATATTGTTTGAAGATTATTTCAATCAGCTAGGGTAAGAGCTGTAGACTGTTTTTGACAGCCAAGTTTTTGACAGTCACCTGTGCATCCACGTAGGGTTCATAGATGAAAATAGATTGAAGAGAATTTTATTTAGGTACGAAATGTTCCAAATTATAGAACACTAGTTTGTAAAAGTCTGTTTTTGAAGCTTGACTTAATAAAAAACCTTGATCAATGGTTGTTTTAGGTTTTTATTATTCTTCGTATGCTTTCAGATAGCTTTTTGAGTGTATTTTGAATGGTCTATTCATCATTGGTTTATATACATATATCTGCATTCGCTTTTTTCTTTTCTATGACATGAAAATGGATTAAATTCGTAACCCCAAAGAATGGGAACGAAATTTGCCCTTTTTACCTGAAAAATCGAACTATGAAAAGTACTTACCTTTTGATTCTGTTTGTTTCAATATTTTTTCTTGAATCATACGCACAAGATCAGCTTTCAAGTTATAACAGAGCAAAAACATTGATAGGTTATGGGAATTATAAAGAGGCTATGGATTTGCTTCGCCCATACTTTGATGAAAAGGAGTATGGTGAGTTGTCAAAATATGCCACTTATCACTTTTCTCAAGCTGCCTATTCAAATAAGCAACTAACACTCGCGAAAACAACTTTGACACCTTTAATTTCGGAAAGGACTTGGGATAAAATTGATGATGTTCATTACTTGATGGCTTTGATACATTTTGAAGAAGGGAACAATTCTGAGGCTTTATCCGAAATTCTCCTTATAAAGGACAAAGATGTAAAATCTGATGCTGAAAATGCATCATTTAATTTTCTGAAAGAGGCATCGGTAAGTTACCTCGTCGCTAATATTAGAAAATACGAGAATAATAATGGCTATGTCCTTGCATTGAAAAATCAACTCGAAAAGCAGACTGTAATGTCTTCAAATGATCGTAACATATATAATCAGATAAAAAACGTCAATCTAAATGAGAACAAAGAAAAGGATTCAAAGCAGCGAAATACAAAAAAAGATGACGTTTTAGATATTGCTATTATATTACCGTTCAATTACTCTGGAGGAAAAGGAGTAAGCAATTTGTCTGAGGGTAATTTTATTTTTGAGCTTTACCAAGGGATTAATTTTGCTATCAATGAAGCCAAAAGAAAAGGAGTGAAGCTCAATGTAAGGACTTTTGATACAGAAAGGAATTCTGCCAAAATCAAAACCATCTTCGCAGATCCTTTTTTTAATAATGTTGATTTGATAATTGGACCTCTCTATCCAGAAGAAACAGACGTTGTCGCTAATTTTGCAGAAGCTAATCAAATACCATTTATCAACCCACTTTCCAATGTTGATGATAAATTGGAAACTTATGATTTTGCGTACCTATTCAGGCCATCAATCACTTCTATTTCACGAGGATTTTTAGAATATAGCAGAAAGTACCTAGACGGAAAGAGAATTGCGATTGGTTATTCCAATTCGATCCGTGACGAACAACTAGCAAAAAAAATTGCAGATGAAGCTTCTTCTTTTGGTTATCAAGTAGTTGCTAATCAGGAAGTAAACGAGAGAAGTGTGCGGAGATTTTTTGATGATTTAAATTTTAGAAGTGGTAGTAGAACTGCCAATGCAGATATAGTTGTCATTTTGAGTGATGATCCTAATGTGGCTTCTCCAACTTTTGGACTTCTCGAATCAATAGCGGGGAGCATTCCTGTTGTAGTGATGGATACTTGGCTGTATTTCAATTTTGCGAATTTCGAAATGCTTCAAAATCAGAATTTTTATTTTATTTCAAACAATACCATACAATTTGGAAGTTCTGAACTAGATGAGTTTAGGGAAGACTTCTTTTCAGTCAACCAATCATTTCCGTCCCTTAATGCACACCTAGGTTATGAGCTTATGAATTGGGTTGCAACGACAATCAATCATTCTAAGGGATTTGATTTCAGGAAGAATTTAGATGATTCCGGAAGAGTAGAAGGGAAAATTTCCTATGGGCTGGATTTTAGAAATAGTAGAAATAATACCTATGTTCCAATTTTGAAATTGGAAAATGGGATGTTAGAGGAAAAATAAAACAAATTTCAATGCAAATTAGTAAAAGCAAAGCCTTGTTTGAAAAGGCACAAAATTATATTCCTGGTGGCGTAAACTCTCCTGTAAGAGCCTTTAGGGCAGTTGGAGGAGATCCCGTTTTTATTGAAAAAGCTTCAGGTGCACACATTACAGATGTAGATGGCAACAGCTACATTGAGCTGATCAATAGCTGGGGGCCAATGATACTTGGTCACAATCACCCAATGATCAAAGAAGCCATCATCAAAGCCATGGAAAATGGTACTTCATTCGGTGCTCCTACAGCTAGGGAAGTTGAGATCGCAGAATTGATTACAGGAATGGTTCCTTCTATTGAAAAAGTCAGAATGGTAAATTCTGGAACAGAAGCCACCATGTCAGCAATCAGGGTAGCTAGAGGATTTACCGGAAAAGATAAGTTCATCAAAATGGAAGGACACTACCATGGACATGGTGATTCCTTTTTGATAGCAGCAGGATCTGGTGCTATTACGATGGGAGCTCCTGATTCTCCTGGGGTGACCAAAGGTACAGCAAAAGACACTTTGCTTGCTCCATACAATGATCTAGAGGCAATAGAAAAATTGGTTCTAGCCAATAAAAACGAAGTTGCTGCCCTAATACTTGAGCCAGTTCCTGGAAATATGGGTCTGGTTTTGCCGAAGGCTGGATATTTGGAAGGCTTGAGGAAAATCTGCGATCGTGAAGGGATTGTATTGATTTTTGATGAAGTAATGACAGGTTTTAGATTGGCTAAAGGTGGTGCTCAAGAAATCTTTGGAGTAACTCCAGATATGACAACATTGGGTAAAATCATCGGTGGAGGTATGCCTGTAGGAGCTTATGGTGGAAAAAAAGAAATCATGGAGTTCGTTTCCCCAGCAGGTCCTGTCTATCAAGCAGGTACTTTGTCCGGCAATCCAATTGCAATGGCGGCTGGTTTGGCAATGCTTCATCACCTTAATTCTACTCCAGAAGTTTATGCAACTTTGGATTCAATTGGAGACAAGATTGTGACAGGATATAGAAATTCTTTGGATAAACTTGGGTTGAACTATACTATCAACCATATAGGAAGTATGTTCAGTCTTTTCTTCACTGATAAAGAAATCTTTGATTTTGAATCAGCAAAGCATTCTGACACTGCTCTTTTTGGAAAATACTTCCAATCAATGCTTCACAAAGGAATCTACCTGGCACCTTCCCAATTTGAGAGCTTGTTTTTGTCAACAGCATTGACAGATGATTTGATTTCTCAAATTATAACTGCAAATGAGGAATCTTTGAAAGAGATATTGGGTAAGTAGACTACTAAGAGACGAGAAGCGAGAGACAAGAAGTAAGAAAAGACATAAGTCACCTCGATCCCGAAAGCATTCGGGAGAAGCTTGTCCCGCAGAATTGCGGGGAGGTCTCGTCCCTATTTGAAAATGGAAAGTTAAAATTGAAGTTGGAGTGTGAAATTCAGTACGAGATTTCTCCCCGTAATTCTACGGGGCAGGCTCCTTTAGTCGAAATGACTTGCCTATAAAATGAGAGGTTAAGTATAAAAAAAGTGTCAAGTATTTTCAGGACGAGACAAAGGCATAGACATCCCTATTATGTTGGTCTTTTCCATCTCACAAAATTAAATTAATGAACCCAATCAACCATTACCCAAATTACCCTTTAACGATTTTAACATTTAACATCTAAACAACAAAATCATGCAAGTAAGAGTATATGGTATCAAAAACTGTAATACAATGAAAAAAACCTTTGATTTCTTGGAGTCAGAGGGGATTGAATATGAGTTTGTAGATTATAAGAAGCATGCTCCGGACGGAGCACTTTTGGTCAGGTTTGCAGATAAAGTAGGATATGAAGCTTTGATCAACAAGCGAGGGACCACTTATCGAAAGCTGGAAGATGAAGATAAAAAGAAACTTGAAGCCGAGAAGTCAGCATTAGTAGTTCTAGTACAAAAGAGCTCGATGATCAAGAGACCCATTGTGGAATTTCCTGATGGAAAAATAGTGTTGGGATTTGAACCTGATCAGATTAAGGAGCAGTTGTAATGTTTCTGTGTAAATTCATTTGAATCATCAAAATTTTTAAAAAAAGGGGAGTAAAGCATAGCTTTACTCCCCTTTTTTTAAAAATTCACCAAATATGCTGGCAAATTGCTTAGAATATCTTCTGTCATTTTTTTCAGATCATATTCATGTTTCCATCCCCAATCTTCCCTTGCACTTGTATCATCTATGCTATCCGGCCAACTATCAGCAATTGCTTGTCTAAAATCAGGTTCATAAGAGATCCTGAAATCTGGGTGATGGATTTTGATGCTTTCATAAATCTCTTTTGGAGAAAAGCTTATTGCCGACAAATTATAACTTGATCTGATTTTGACTTGCTCTTTGGGTGCATGCATCAAATCCAAGGTTGCTTTGATCGCATCGGGCATGTACATCATAGGAAGAAAGCTATCCTCCCCCAAGAAAGAAACAAAGTGTTCTCCCGCTATTGCTTTGTGGTAAATATCCACAGCATAATCTGTGGTGCCACCACCAGGTAAAGATTTGTATCCTATCAAGCCAGGATATCTCAAGCTCCTTACATCCACTCCGGATTTTTGAAAATAATATTCACACCATCTTTCACCAGCTTGTTTAGAAATCCCATAGACAGTATTTGGTTCTTTCACACAATATTGAGGTGTATTTACTTTAGGAGTATTTGGTCCAAATACAGCAATAGAGGAGGGCCAATATATTTTGTCAAGTTTTTCTTGCTTCGCCAATTCAAGTATAAAAAGTAAACTGTCCATATTCAAGCCCCAAGCAAAAAGTGGGTTTTTCTCTCCTGTGGCTGATAAAACTGCAGCAAGGTGATAGATCTGCTTCACATTTTCATTTTTAACAAGTTGTCTTGTAGCCTCATGGTCCATGATGTCGAGGACAGCAGTTTTGCAGTAATCAAATTTTTCCAAAGCTTTTGGATTGATATCCGTAGCGATGACGTTTTCTCCTCCATACTGAGAAGTAAGGGCAAGTGTTAATTCAGAACCGAGTTGTCCTGCGGCTCCAATGATAAGAATTCTCTCCATTTTTAAACTTTCGATCTCTTTGGTTTTTTAGACCCTGATGGTTTTGATATATTTGGGTATTGATTGAGACAAAAATAATGAATTCATTTTAGGATTCTTATTTTATTCCATTTGATGTCACATACATTTCATGTTTAAAACAAAATATTATGTTTGATTCCCTTAAACCCAAGTTGGAAAAAGAGTTAAAAGATATAGAAGAAGCTGGATTGTTCAAAAAGGAAAGGATAATCACCTCACCACAATCAGCTGAAATCACAATCCAAGGAGGACAGAAAGTTTTGAATTTTTGCGCCAACAATTATTTGGGATTGTCATCACATCCAAGAGTGATTGAAGCAGCTAAGGCAGCTATTGATACCCATGGTTTTGGACTTTCATCTGTACGCTTTATTTGCGGAACGCAGGATATACATAAAGAACTTGAGGAAAAGATATCCAAATTTCTCGGTACTGAGGATACAATTTTATATGCAGCAGCTTTTGATGCCAATGGTGGTGTTTTTGAGCCTATTCTGGGACCCGAAGATGCGATTATTTCTGATGCATTGAACCATGCTTCCATTATTGATGGAGTGAGACTTTGCAAAGCGATGCGTTTCAGGTATCAGCACAATGACATGCAGGATTTGGAAAAGCAATTGCAAGATGCCGATGCCAAAGGAGCAAAGAGCAAAATCATCGTAACAGATGGCGTGTTCTCAATGGATGGTACCATCGCCCAATTGGATAAAATCGTAGAGTTAGCTGAAAAATACAATGCCCTTGTAATGTCAGATGAGTGCCACTCAACAGGATTTATGGGCAAAACAGGCAGGGGAGTTCATGAGTTGAAAGGAGTGATGGGAAAGATGGACATTATCACCGGTACTTTGGGAAAAGCGCTGGGAGGTGCATCAGGAGGATTTACTTCAGGGAAAAAGGAAATTATAGAGATTTTAAGACAAAGATCACGTCCTTATTTGTTTTCTAATACTTTGGCTCCATCAATTACAGGAGCTTCAATTGCAGTGTTTGATCTATTATCGGAGACTACTGAATTGAGGGATAAGTTGGAGGAAAATACAAAATACTTCAGGGAGAAAATGACCGTAGCTGGTTTTGACATCAAGCCCGGTGAGCATCCTATCGTGCCTATTATGCTTTATGAAGCAGTTTTGTCTCAAAAGATGGCAGAGAAGCTATTGGAAAAAGGAATTTACGTCATTGGATTCTACTATCCTGTAGTTCCAAAAGGACAAGCCAGAATCCGTGTTCAAATCTCAGCAGGTCATGATAAAGCGCATTTAGATACAGCTATCAATGCATTCATTGAAGTAGGAAAAGAGCTTGGAGTGATTAAATAGACTTTAGACACAAGAATTAAGATACAAGAGCTAAAACCTAAGAGTCAGAGAGACGAGAAGTGAGAAGCGGGGTAGAGCAAGATGCAAGAAGACAAAAATCACGAAGTGCCTGCCTGCTACTGGCAGGTTTAAACTTTAAATAGCCCCGGGTTGCTACCCGGGGATCAAAGTTGGTGACGACATCTAACAACCCCGAAGTGGGTTGAACTCCTCTAATTGAAAGAGAAAGTGCTAACTATTTTCATGATCGAGACAATAGAAAAAAGTGTCAACTATTTTCAGAAGAGACAAGTGTCATGCCCTGACAGGGCATTGGATTTAAACTTAGGGTTTCTAACCCTATTTAAAGGCTAGAGAGTGGTTGATTTTGCCCTGAAAAGCCTGTCCCGCATCCTTATCGGGAGGCAATTGAAAGACTTTTGAAAATGTTTAAATCAATTGAAAAGTATGTCAAACAATTCCATCGCGCACTAAAGAGTGTAAAACCCTTGATTAAGCCTTATGCAATCCGGGGTGAATTAAATGGTTAAGCCATCACGGTTCATTCAACCCTTTTAGGCTAAAATTTCTTTAGTAAAATGACAGATATGTCAAGTAATTTCGGGATTTAATTTCAAACAGAAAGGTCAAGAGAAATAAATCTCTTGACCTTTCTGTTTATATTTTTCACAGAATGATTGAATATTTTTTTCTCAACTTGAAAGACCCCAACTATTTCAAGATGTGGAAGCTGATCTGCTGCCTCGGTACCTATTTCTTTCATAGATTGTGATTGGTTCAAATTTTTCATCAATATCCACTCCTGTAAGATAATCATTGATAAACTCCCTAACTTCCTGAAATGATAGGTTGTGGAGAATCTTTCCATTTTTTGCCAATGAAATTTGACCAGTTTCTTCTGATACAATTAAAATCAGCGTATCTGTGGCTTCCGACATTCCGATTGCAGCTCTATGTCGCAGACCAAACTGCGCAGGAACATCACGTTCAGTCACAGGTAAAATACATCTTGCCGCTTTTACTTTTCCGTTGTAGATTATCACAGCCCCGTCGTGCAATGGGCTATACTTATTGAAAATTGAAATCAGTAACCTTTTGGAGATAATAGCATCGATGATGTCGCCACTTTCTGCATAAAATTTCAATTCGGAATTTCTTGAAATGACCATCAATGCACCCATATTTGTTCCAGAAAGTGATTTTGAGGCTTCGAGGATTGGATTGATGTTGAAAGCTTGTGTTTCTCTTTTTCTCCAGAAAAGCAATTCTTGCCAAACATTTTCATTTGATAAGATTGATGACCTTCCGATGATAAGCAGAAACTTTCTGATTTCTGGTGCGAAAATTATGATGGCTGCAATAACACCTACACCCATAAACTGTCCCAATATTATAGACAGTAATTCCATTCTGAATGCACTTACCATCAAATACACCAAATAGATGGAAAGAAAGCCCAAGAAAATCTTGATAGCAACGCTTCCTCTCAGAAGTTTGTAAACTTGATATAATAATAGGCTCACTAACGTAATATCAATGATATTGACGATGGAGATTTCTAAAAATCCTATTTTGAAAAGTAAATTCAAGGGTATAGTTGTTTATATAATTTGACTGTTTCTATTGCTTCTTTGACATCATGCACACGTAATATATTTGCTCCATTGATCAATGCGGCCATGTTTAAGGCGGTAGTTCCATTGAGCGCATTCTCAGCAGTAGTGTCCAGCTTTTTATAAATCATGGACTTTCTAGATAATCCTACTAAAAGAGGTGCTTGAATAGTCTTAAAATAAGATAAATTTTTGAGAATCCAATAATTTTGTTCAAGACTTTTCGCAAAACCAAATCCTGGATCAATTATTACATCTTTAATGCCAGCTTCTTTACATTCGTTCATTTTTTCAGAAAAATATTTCAAAAGTTCCAAAATGATGTCTTCATAGTTCGTCTGACCTTGCATATTGCTTGGATTTCCCCTCATGTGCATGGCAATGTAAGGCACATCAAGCTTTCCGACAGCGGGGATCATTTGAGGATCCAAGGTGCCAGCTGAAATGTCATTAACGAAATCTGCACCACTTTGGACGGATTTTTTTGCGACTTCTGATCGAAATGTATCTATTGAAATCAAAATTTCCGGAAATACTTTTTTTATAGTCTCTATGGCACCAATCACTCTGTCCATTTCTTCCGCAAGAGAGACTTCTTGAGCACCGGGTCTGCTGCTGTATCCTCCGATATCTAGAATGTTGGCTCCATCCGATATCATCGCCGCTGCATTTTTTAATATTTTATCCTCATCTTTACCAACCCTACTTCCTTCAAAAAATGAATCAGGTGTAATGTTCAAAATTCCCATTACCCAAGGTCTTTCTATTAAAAGTAGCTTTCCTTTACTTCGAAGTGTTATTTTTGAGGGAAATAATTTATCTTCGATCCCCGAAGTAGCATTTAAAATATTGTCCATTAAACTAAATTGCTTTGAAAACGCAAACTGTCAGCGAATATAATCAAGTTATCCACCTTTGTAAAGAACTTTTTAAGAAGAAAACAATTGACTATGGCACAGCATGGAGGATTCTGAGATTGCCTTCTATTACTGACCAGATTTTTATCAAAGCACAACGTGTGAGATCGATTCAGGAAAAAGGTAACCAAAAAGTAAATGACCCTATTTCAGATGAATTTGTAGGGATCATCAATTATTGCATTATGGCTCTTATTCAGATTTCTTTGCAAGACGATGATAGGTTGGAGTTGGGAGTAGAGGAACTGGAGCCTTTATATGACCACTGGGCAAATGCGACTAGAAGTCTTTTGGAAAATAAAAACCATGACTATGGAGAAGCTTGGAGGGATATGAGGGTGTCTTCCATCACCGATATTATTCTGATGAAATTATACCGTGTCAAACAAATTGAAGATAATCAAGGTAAAACCATCGTGTCAGAGGGCGTTGAAGCTAACTACCAAGACATGATCAATTATGCAGTTTTCTGTCTTATCAAACTAGGTCATCATGCTTAAAAATGTAATTCTATACATCATCAGGCTCATAGTCGGTGGATTATTTATTTTCTCAGGATTAATAAAAGTCAACGATCCCGTAGGGACTGCGATCAAATTGGAAGAGTACTTTGATGTGTTTTCTTACGACATAGCCTCGTTTTTTGAATATTTCAAAGCTTTTGCTTTGGAAATTGGTGTGGTCATGGTGGTGGCAGAAGTAGTGCTTGGTGTCATGTTGATTTTGGGAGTGAGGTTAAGGTTTACCGTCTGGGCATTGGGGTTGATGATTTTGTTTTTCACATTCTTGACATTTTATTCAGCATATTTTGATAAAGTCACAGATTGCGGATGCTTTGGAGATGCGATCAAATTAACTCCTTGGGAGTCTTTTTATAAAGATATCATCTTACTCTTTCTGATTGCGGTATTGTTTTTCTTTAGAAACCAACTCAACAGCAATCAGCAATCTTGGGCACTATGGACTGCGAGGCTGTCATTGGTTTTTTCTTTGGTATTGGCAATTACAGCAATAAGAAATTTACCATTTATAGATTTTAGGGCTTACAAAGAGGGTGTCAATATTCCTGTGGCAATGCAACCATCAGCACCTCTTGAATATAGTTATATCATGTCTAAAGATGGTGAAGAGCATGTTTTCGATCAGTATCCTTCAGATGAGAGTTATGAGTTTGTGGATATGAAACTCAAGAATGAAGATGCGCTTCCAAAGATCTCAGATTTTGCTGTTTGGAATGAGGAAGGGGATTTTACAGATGAAATTTTGTCTGGAAACAAGGTAGTCATTTTGGTTACCTATTTGTCAAAAATTGGTACAAGTCACTTGGAGGAAATTGACGATTTGGTAAAAGGATTGAAAAACTCAAATCTTGAAACAGTATTTGTAGCAGCATCATCTGAGGAGGAGATAAGCACATTCTTAGCCCAAAGAGGTTGGGAAATGGATAGCTATCAAGCCGATGCTACAGTAGTAAAGACAATCATGAGGTCAAATCCAGGGATAATGTTGCTCAAGGATGGGGTGGTATTAAAAAAATATCATTTCAGAAATACGCCAAAAGCTGAAACCGTAATAGGATTGTTTTAGCATTGAATCATGAGAAAACCTTTGAAAATAGTTTTGGTGGGTATGCCTGGATCTGGCAAATCAACTTTTGGAAGAAAGCTTGCAAAGGAGTTGAATTTTGTATTCGTAGATCTAGATCATTTGATAGAAAAGGAAGAAGGGAGAGAGATTAAGGATATTTTCTTGAATGAAGGGGAAGGGACTTTTAGGGAAATAGAAACAAAATACTTGAATAAGGCTCTTGATTTTGTAGAAGGGTTTGTGTTGTCCACAGGAGGGGGAACTCCATGTTTCAATGATAATATGGATGCCATAAACCAGAAGAGTATTTCAGTCTATCTTGATGTTCCTATCAATGAAATTTTCAAAAGGCTTTCAAAAGACTCTGGTGGTGATAGGCCAATGTTTTCTGGTCTTTCAAGTGGCGAGATCACCTTAAAACTCAAAGACCTTTTGGCAGTGAGAGGTCAATACTATGATATGGCAAAAATAAAGCTCAGTGGAGAGGATATCTCTACTGAGCTTTTGGTGTCTGAACTTTTGACTTATTTTAGAAATTAAAGCCTACAGTTAGCATTCCCTGAGTCATATTGTTTTTAGTTTCTGTAAATGGACCTACATTTTGTCCACTATTATTGAAGATTGCATAAGAATTATACAATGTGTTGAATTGCGAATTGATTAATGCAAAATCTACATACATTTTTCTGAGTTTCACACCAACTCCCCCTGAGATTTGTTGTGTTGTTCTATCAAAGGAATCATCCACGAGAGGGTTGCCATAGAAGCCATATCCACCACGAAGTCTCCAAATATTAATTCTATATTCTCCTCCGACTCTGTAGTTGAAAGTAGATCCAAGTGCATTTCGGATATCAGAGTTTTCAAAAGAAGTATCAAAATCTCTTGAACTGATTCTATTTTGACTATAATCTAAGTAGTCAACATCAGCTGATATAAAGCCATTCTTTCCAACAAAGAAAGTAGCTCCTGCGCTAAGTGTTAGAGGCGTGCTTAGTGTGGTTGTGTTGATGAATAGGTCACTGTCTGATCGCTCCGTGAATTCAAATTGGCCTGTTGTGGTGAAAAAATCACCGATGATATTTGCATCAGTTTCTTTATTCAACCTATACCAAGTTGGACTTTTGAAATTGAATCCCAAGTTGATCGATTCGATTGGTTTATAAATAATCCCAAAGTTTATATTTGCTCCAAATCCATTGATTTGTGTATTGTCCTCAATAGAATAATATAATGCTTCTTCATCTTGTTCATCTCTAAACTCTTCTCCATAAATCCTGTTTTGGAAAAAGTTTACTGAAGAAATACCCAAGCCTGCTCCGATAAAGATTTTGTTATTGAAATTTGCACCGTAAGAGAATGATGTTTGATTGATACCTCCTTCAGTAATTATTAGTTCATCTCTATTGAAAGGATTTCCAAGTGCATATTCAGGATCTTTGATATATCCTGAAGCAGGATTGCCTTGTACCAATTCTATATCCAGAACCAAACCGTCTGTCGCGCCAACTGGAGGTTCTCCAAAATTAGTATACTGATTAATATAAAAATCTAATAAGGAATTATTAAGGCCAGGAATATCTCTCTCGTTTCCTGAAAAGTATCCGAATTGGCTATTGAAATTCGCAGTTCTATTGAAACTAATACCAAAAGAACCTCCTCTGAAGCTTCCAGGCTGTAGTTCTCCTTTTGGTCTACTGATTACTACTCCTAGATTAGGAATACTAAAGTTTGGAGTACGATCATCTTGAAATCGTCCCAAGAAATTTGATTCGGAATTCCATGTGCCAAATGAAGGTGAGATTGAAAATTCAGATCTTCTGAAGAATCCCAGACCAGCAGCATTACCGTGAATATTAGATATATCGCCTCCAAGAGACATTTGCGCTCCGCCTATGGCATTGATCCTTGCAGATCCTGTTGATCTAAATTGACTAAATCTCAAAGCATCTTCAAAATAAGATGTCTGTGCATAAGATTCCGATAGGATCAGGCCAGAAGCCAAGAAGCCAAGTATTAACTTTTTGATTGAAATCATAGAATTAAATTTGATTTAGAATGTTGAGCATTCTGTACAAATTGTATGCTCAATATGTTATATAACGAGTGAATTGATAAAAAGATAGAAAAAAGTAAAAAAAAAAGGGGGATTAATTCCCCCTTCCTCCTCGTGATGATCCGCCACTACTTCGACTGGCACCACCGCCACCACCGCCACCTACACTACCACCTGAGCTTCTGCTTGGGGCTGAATAAGATGGTGTGCTTCTAGTAGGTGTACTCGATCTACTTGGTGTAGAGTAAGAGCCTCTAGAAGGCGTTGTTGATCGGTTATTATATGATGGACTAGAGCTTCTATTATAACTTGGTGAAGATGTTCTAGAAGGTGTAGTATTTACATTTGATCTTGTGTTTCTATTATTTGGAGCTGTATTTCTATAAGACGGAGCAGCACTTCTTGTACCTACTCTACTTGCACCTCTGTCTGTAGCAGGAGAGCTTACATTTCTACTAGTAGGTGCTGCTGACCTTGAAGAATTCACAGATCTGCTATTCGCACTGTTGTAATAGTCATTTTGCGATGATCTGAAGTCTGTTCTACTATTTCTAGAATTAGGAGTAGATGTTAATGATCTGCTTCCAGTTGTGGCATCTCTTCTAGCAGCCGCTCTAGACGTACTAGGATTTGCTACGTTGTTAGTTCTAGTTCTAGAGTTTGCCAAAGCAGAACCTCTCGAAGGTCTAGCGCCTCTTACAATTTGTCTATTGTTGAACTCACCACCAGGAATCACATAGATTGGTCTTCCAAATCCACCGTAGCCAAAGCCTCCGCCCCAGCCCATTCCCATCATTCCGAATCTTGGGAAGAACGGATCAAAGAATGGATCATAAAATCCTCCCATTCCCCATCCAAATCCTCGTCTCATCATCCATGAATTTCCGAATCCGAATCCCATACCGATAGACATATTGAAACCTGGCCTAAATCCGAATCCTGGCATCATGCCAAATCCTGGACCCCAAAAAGGATCATAGAATCCGCCCATACCCATTCCCATGCCCCAAGGAGAGAATCCTCCCATCATCATAGGGTTAAAGAATGGACTTCCAAATCCAGAGTTGAAATTATTGCCAGCATTACTGGTATAATTATTATAGACATTTATGTTTGGATTATTTTCAGCAACCTCGTTGTCATCAAAATAAACAGAACCTTCGTCATTTGCGTAAGATTCAGATTGATATCTAGCGATGTATTCAGGGTTTACATTCCTTGCTGAAAAATTCTCTTGTTCGAATTGATCAGAAGTTGTATTATTTAATGCTTGAAAATTATTCGGGTTGTTGTTGTTTACAGCAAACTCTGTTGCCACTTTGGCATCCGAAGCCATGAAATAGAGGTCGTCAGTTTCTCCTTGCATTGCATTATAGCTTGTGCTACAAGACGAAAGAAGAACAACCACGCCAGCTCCAAGAGTTAAGAAATTGTTTAATCGTTTCATTTTAATTGTTGTTTACAGTCTCCAACACTATTATACGTGTTATATCTAAGAGGGTTATGATTATTTAATTTATATTTGCCCTCGAAAGTAAAAACGAATATAAATAGAATTTTGATATCAACAAATAAATCATGAGCAAAGGATTGCCTAAAAGAAGTGAAGACTACTCTTTGTGGTACAACGAATTAGTAAAGAGAGCTGACTTGGCTGAGAACTCTGCAGTAAGGGGATGTATGGTCATCAAACCATATGGATATTCGATATGGGAAAAGATGCAAGCACAACTTGACAAGATGTTCAAAGAAACAGGTCATTCGAATGCATATTTCCCTCTTTTCATACCAAAATCTTTTCTTTCTAAAGAGGCAAGTCACGTAGAAGGTTTTGCAAAAGAGTGTGCAGTTGTAACACATTACAGATTGAAAAATTCCGATGATGGGAAAAGTGTCATTGTAGATCCAGATGCAAAATTGGAGGAAGAGTTGATTGTAAGGCCAACATCCGAAACTGTCATTTGGAGTACTTACAAAAATTGGATCCAATCTTACAGAGACCTTCCACTCCTTGTCAACCAATGGGCAAATGTAGTTCGTTGGGAAATGAGAACGAGGTTATTTTTGAGGACAACGGAGTTTCTTTGGCAAGAAGGCCATACTGCACATGCTACAAGGCAAGAGGCAATTGATGAAACCGTCCAAATGCTTAATGTCTATGCGACATTTGCCGAAACATTTATGGCACTTCCAGTTGTGAAAGGTGTAAAAAGTGCAAATGAAAGATTTGCTGGAGCTGAAGATACTTACTGTATCGAAGCGATGATGCAGGATGGTAAAGCGCTTCAAGCAGGTACTTCACACTTTTTGGGACAGAATTTTGCAAAAGCTTTTGATGTGAAATTTGCAACGAAAGAAGGAGGGCTTGAGCATGTTTGGGGAACATCTTGGGGTGTAAGTACAAGGTTGATGGGAGCATTGATTATGGCTCACTCAGATGATAATGGACTTGTTTTACCTCCTAAATTAGCTCCAATACAAGTTGTTATTGTGCCTATTTATAAGACTGATGAAGAGTTTGATAAAATAGCTAATAAGGCAAATGAAATCACAAAGAAGCTATTGACGAAAGGAGTTTCAGTTCATTTTGATAAAAGAGATACACACAAGCCTGGATGGAAATTTGCGGAGTATGAATTGAAAGGAGTTCCTTTAAGAATAGCTATGGGGCCAAGAGATTTGGAAAATAATACTATCGAAGTAGCTAGAAGGGATACCTTGTCCAAAGAGACTGTGGATTTGGCACAAATCCAAATTGAGGATTATGTTACTGAGATGTTGGATAAGATTCAGGAGACTATTTATCAAAAAGCCTTTGATTTCAGAAAGGAAATGACAACCGAAGTGAATACTTGGGATGAATTTTTGGATAAAATAGAGTCAAAAGGAGGATTCCTTTCAGCACATTGGGACGGGACATCCGAAACAGAAGAAAAAATCAAAGAGCTTACAAAAGCTACAATAAGATGTATTCCTTTGGATCAAAATGAAGAACAGGGGAATTGTATTTTAACAGGAAATCCTTCTTCAGGAAGAGTATTATTTGCGAGAGCATATTAATTATAGATTCCTCTAGATTAAAAAAGCCCTTTAAAACTGAAATGTTTCGAAGGGCTTTTTTTTGAATTAGCTTTTGGATTTTATATTGATGATGGGGTTGGGATTTTTTATGATTATCCTGAATGGCACCAGTATGTGAACATTTTTCTTATAAATCGCCGAAAGTGCTCAATAGTCCATCCACAGCTGATTGAAATGAACTTCAAACAATTCTATAAATTACTACTGGTGTAAAAGCGGATATGCATATTATTTATTATGTGTATCCGCTTTCTTGCACGTAGTCAATCAATAGAATGTTTGATGAATGATTTGAGGTTCGGTTGACTTTTGTCTGGTAACGAGAATCAGCAACACAAAAAAACTCATCTTAGCCAATAAGTAACATTGCGGATACTCATATTATTTATATTATCCCTGCATTTAGTACATTGTAGAAATTAAAATTATTTTTACAAAAATGAATCCTCTGCAAATATGACTTGGTTTATACTTATTTCTCTTCTTTCTATTGGGTTGATATTGATCCTTACAGAAATAATCTTTGTTCCTGGCACGACAATAATTGGTGTTGTAGGATTAATTGTGTCAGCAGCAGGCGTATACTATTCATTTTTGAAATTCGATGCTTCCACTGCTTGGGTTGTTTTGGGGATTACATTGTTTATTAATTTTGTAGCACTTTTTTACGGCTTTAAGGCAGGGGTTTGGAACAAGTTTGCATTGAAGGATTCTATACAAAGCAGGTCGTTTGATGGAAGATTGTTAGGGTTGGAGTTGGGAATGGAAGGCAAGGCCGTTTCAGACATCAAGCCAATAGGCAAAGCTGAGTTTTTTGATAAAATATATGAAGTAAAATCCGATTCTGGATTTATTTCTGTCGGTTCAATCGTATTTATTACTAAATTGGGGGATAATAGAATCACCGTAAAAAATTAAATTATGGACATGACTAATTCGGCATTCATTTTATTTGCAGCATTTGCCGCGCTGATACTTCTTTTCGTCTTTTTGTATTTCGTTCCAGTAAACCTTTGGATTACTGCAATTTTCTCAAATGTGAAGGTAGGGATAGGGGAGTTGATAGGGATGAGGATAAGAAAAGTGCCACCAAGCATTATTGTCAATTCCTTGATTACTGCTACTAAGGCAGGGCTTGATTTGACCACAAATGATCTGGAGACGCATTACCTAGCAAGCGGGAATGTACCCAATGTGATCAGGGCATTGATCTCAGCAGATAAAGCAAATATAAATTTGAGTTTCAAGCAAGCGACTGCGATTGATTTGGCAGGTAGGGATGTGTTTGAGGCAGTTCAGATATCAGTAAATCCAAAAGTAATCAATACGCCAAATGTGGCCGCCGTTGCCGCAGATGGTATTCAGCTAATTGCAAAAGCAAGGGTTACTGTAAGAGCTAATATTGCTCAATTAGTAGGTGGTGCTGGTGAAGAAACCATCCTAGCAAGAGTTGGTGAAGGTATTGTAACTTCTATTGGTTCTGCTCAAAATCATAAAAGCGTATTAGAGAATCCAGATAAAATATCAAAGCTTGTTTTGGAAAGAGGGCTTGATGCAGGTACTGCATTTGAGATTCTTTCAATAGATATTGCGGATATTGATGTTGGGACCAACATTGGTGCGAAACTGCAAATAGATCAAGCATCTGCCGACTTGAAAGTAGCAGAAGCTAGAGCAGAAGAAAGAAGAGCAATGGCTGTGGCATTGGAGCAAGAGATGAAAGCTAAATCTGTAGAGATGAGAGCCAAAGTAATCGAGGCTGAAGCTGAAATTCCAAAGGCAATAGCAGAAGCATTTAGATCTGGAAATCTTGGGATTATGGATTACTACAGAATGGAAAATATCAAGTCTGATACTGATATGAGATCTACTATAGCAGGGGATGATTCAGGTGGTTCTGATAGCTCCAGAGGTAAGATTACAGATAAATAAGGCTACCCCATTTTTTTTTAGAATGCTTGTTTAAGTTGAATCAGGGGTTCATAATTTGGGAATATAGATCTGAAAAAAAGCAAAAGGATAAAGGACTTCATTGGTTCTTTATCCTTTTTTTATTCACGGAAGTGATTAGTTTTTTGCTCAGGATTGAATTATGTCATTCTGATAAGTTATCGTGGAGGAGAAATGCTTTTGGTACTAAACCCCAATCTTTATTGCTATAAAACATCTTCGTTAGCAAGAGGCACTTCTCTTTATGTCAGGGTTAGAGTAGTCTGGTATGTATTATTTGTTTGATTATATTTTTTTCTCTTAGTATAAGGTGCCTTCAATGAATCTTTGAAGCTTTAGTTTTAAAGAAAAAGCCCTGACCAATTTCTTGATCAGGGCTTTGTTTATTATAATTTATGAAATTTTAATATGTATATCCTCCTACTTACAAGTAGCCACTTAAAAATAATGTATTCAGTTCAATACATCAGCAGTTGACCGTAAACTGTTGTCTGTTGACGATTATCAGCACGATTTATATGTTTTAATATACGAACTTGTACACAAGCGGATAATCATAAATTTTAATCTTTGTTTTCGCCAATCTGAGAAGTGATTTCTACACTTTCTCCGGATTCACCATCTTTTTTAGCTTGAGCTTCTTCGATAAGCTTTTTCTCGGCAGCGGCTTTGTCATTGGCATCTACTTTTTTGGTAAATGCTTCATAGGTAGTTTCCTTCTCGAAAGGTCTTTTACCAATAAGCCTTTCTAGATCCATCTGGAATAAGATTTCTTTTTCAAGAAGTTCCTTTGCCAAAATCTCCAGCTCAGGTCTTCTTTGAGTCAAAAGATCTTTCGTTCTTTCATAAGCAAAACCGATCAATTTTCTTACTTCTTCATCTATCGTTTCTGAAGTTTTCTCAGAATATGGCTTGGAAGTTCTGTATTCAGATGCTTTGCTGTCATAAAAAGAAACATTTCCAATTTTCTCGTTCATACCATATATTGAAACTATTGAGTATGCCATTTTTGTAATTCTTTCCAAATCGCTCAATGCACCAGTTGAGATCTTCCCGAAGATAATCTCTTCTGCGGCTCTTCCTCCTAGTGTCATACACATCTCGTCAATCAACTGTTCTGTTTGATACAAAAATTGCTCTTTAGGAAGGTATTGTGCGTATCCTAAGGCAGCTACACCTCTTGGTACAATACTCACCTTCACCAAAGGATCTGCATGTTCTAGGAACCAGCCAGCCACAGCATGTCCAGCTTCGTGATAGGCTACAATCTTTTTCTCTTCTGGAGAGATGATTTTATTCTTTTTCTCAAGACCACCGATAACTCTATCTACCGCATCTTGGAAATCCTGCATGTCTACCGCTGCTTTGTTTCTTCTAGCAGCAATCAAAGCTGCTTCATTACACACATTGGCGATTTCAGCTCCTGCAAATCCAGGTGTTTGTGCGGCCAATTTTTTGGCATCAATGTCATCTGCTGTCTTGATTGGAGCAAGGTGAACTTTGAAGATAGCCTCTCTACCAATAATGTCTGGCTTGTCAATGCTGATTTGTCTATCAAACCTTCCAGCTCTCAATAATGCACTATCCAATACGTCCGGTCTATTGGTCGCGGCTAAAACGATCACTCCGGTATCTGTACCAAAACCATCCATTTCCACAAGAAGTGAATTAAGGGTGTTTTCCCTTTCGTCATTTGATCCAGGCATTTGGCCTTTTCCTCTTGATCTACCGATTGCATCTATTTCATCTATGAAGATTATACAAGGAGCTTTTTCTTTTGCTTGCTTGAAGAGGTCTCTTACTCTTGCAGCTCCTACTCCAACGAACATCTCTACAAAGTCAGAACCAGAAAGTGTAAAGAAAGGAACCCCAGCTTCACCAGCTACAGCTTTTGCTAACAAAGTTTTTCCTGTTCCTGGAGGGCCTACAAGCAAAGCGCCTTTAGGTATTTTACCACCAAGTTTTGTGAATTTCGCCGGAGTTTTGAGGAATTCTACGATTTCCTGAACTTCCTCTTTTGCTTCATCCAATCCAGCTACATTGTCAAAAGTGATTTTGACTTTATTTTCTGCATCAAAAAGTTGCGCCTTCGATTTCCCAACATTAAATATTTGTCCACCCGGCCCACTTGGACCAGCCATTCTTCTCATCATTATCCAAAATAAGACAAACAATATAATGAAGAACCCAAATGTTGAAAATAGATTTGTCCAACTTTCTTCGTTTTTGACATCATAACCTATTCTTTGACCTTCAGGCATACTTGCTTCTAATTCTTTGAAATCAGCTGCAAATTTTTCTCCGCTTACCACTTCGATTGAATAATGAGGACCTCCAGGATTGTAAAAAGGACCATTTCCTTCAAGCTCAGTTTTATAACGCTCGTTTTCAAGGGAAGATTCTTTAAGCGTGACATCAACCCTGTTTTGGTTTCTGATAATCATGACCTTTGCCACATCATTGGCTAGGTACATGTCTTCAAATCTGCTTTTTGTTATATTTATGACAGAACTTCTCTGCTGAAACCAAGTCACTCCGACCAATACAATTACCGCTGTAATGATTAACCAAAGTTGTACGTTTGGTTTTTGAGGAGTTTTTGGGATGAATTTTTTATTCTTTTTATTTTCGCTCATCGCTCGATATTTATTGCTATTTTAACTTTTGTAAAACGAAATAGGGTGCCGAAAGTTCAAATCTTTATCGATCTATATATGTGAATTTTGCATCACCCCAAAGTTCCTCAAGTCCATAGAAGTTTCTTTGGTCTTTGAGAAAGATATGAACAACTACATTAAAATAGTCCATCAATACCCATTGATTGTTGTTTTTCCCTTCAGTTCTCCAAGGTTTCTCTTTATTTGTTTTTATTACTTCATCCTCAATTGCATCTGCTATTGCCTCTACTTGAGTGTCAGAATTGCCCGAACAAACCACAAAAAAATCTGTCATTGAATTTTTCACCCCTCTCAAATCCATTATTACGATGTCGGAAGCTTTTTTGTCTTCCATGCCTTTGACAATTACTTTACTCAGCGCTTCTGCTGTCATATTTTTAAATTAATTTTACTGAATCTTTATTATTGTTTCTCGTAGATTTTAAATATCTATATAGAAGTACAAATTAACTAATTTAAAATGTATAAAATCCTTGCCAATACCTTATTTCTCGGTAAAGATATCATTTCTCTGCCAGAGTGTCACTCTACCAATGATGTGGCGATGGAAAAAATCAAATCCAGAGAAGCAGCAGAAGGGACTATCGTGATCACTGAAAAGCAAACCAAGGGTAAAGGTCAAAGAGGAAATGTGTGGGAAAGTCAGGAAGGAAAGAATTTGACTTTTTCTTTAGTGCTTTCTCCAAAGTTTCTTCAGCCAATGCAGCAATTTGATTTGAATATAGCCATTTCCATCGCCATCCACGAGCTTTTGTCTGAATATGTTAGTGGATTGAAGATAAAATGGCCAAATGATATTGTTCACGAAACTGACGGGAAAGTGGGAGGGATATTGATAGAAAATATTATTGGGCAGGGTTGTTTGGAGTTTTCTATTGCAGGGATTGGGTTGAATATTAACCAAAGGTTTTTTGAAAATTTATCTGCCACCTCTTTGGCGAATCTGTCAGGTTTTGATTTTGACAAATGGGAAATCTTCAAATTACTTATTCACAAAATTGAAATAAATTACTTGGAATTAAAAAAAGGAAATCTCAAAAAAATGTATCAATACTATTTGAACAATCTGTTTAGGTATCAAGAATGGGCTAGTTTTTCTGATTCTGAAAATTTTGTGGGAATGATAATCGGGGTTCAAGATGATGGGAGGCTAATAATTCAAAAAGAAGATGGAAGTCAGAACTATTATGCTGTCAAAGAAGTTGGTTTTCTCTAAGAGCCAAGTTTCCATTTGTCTTAAAAAGCTGTAAATTTGCCTTTTCTATAGTGAAAAATCAAACAAAAAATTTCAAATATGTCCGAAATTAAATCCGACAAATTCATCAAGTACAAGGTGAAAGACATCTCTCTCGCAGAGTGGGGAAGAAAAGAAATAAAGTTGGCAGAAGCCGAAATGCCAGGATTGATGGCGTTGAGAGAAGAGTACGGTGCTGCACAACCTCTAAAGGGTGCCAAAATAGCAGGCTGTCTTCACATGACTATCCAAACTGCAGTTTTGATAGAGACGTTGGTTGCTTTAGGAGCTGAGGTGACTTGGTCTTCATGTAATATTTTCTCTACCCAAGACCATGCAGCAGCAGCAATAGCAGCGGCTGGGATATCTGTATATGCGTGGAAGGGTCTTACAGAAGAGGAATTTGATTGGTGTATTGAGCAGACTATTTTCTTTGGAGAAGATAGACAGCCATTGAACATGATCTTGGATGATGGTGGAGATTTGACAAATATGGTTTTGGATCATTATCCAGAGTTGGTGGAAGGAATCAGAGGCTTGTCAGAGGAAACTACTACAGGTGTACATAGATTGTACGAAAGAATGAAAAAAGGTACGCTTCCAATGCCTGCAATCAATGTAAACGACTCTGTGACTAAGTCCAAATTTGACAACAAATATGGTTGTAAAGAGTCTTTGGTGGATGCTATCAGAAGAGCTACTGACGTAATGATGGCAGGTAAAGTAGCTGTTGTGGCAGGATATGGTGATGTAGGGAAAGGTTCTGCCGCTTCCTTGAGAGGTGCAGGAGCTAGGGTAATTGTCACTGAGATTGACCCAATCTGTGCGCTACAAGCTGCTATGGATGGATTTGCTGTTAAGAAAATGGTAGACGCTGTCAAAGAAGCTGATATCGTAGTGACTGCAACTGGAAATAAAGATATTATTTCTGAGCAACACTTCAGAGCGATGAAGGACAAAGCCATTGTTTGTAACATTGGTCATTTTGATAATGAAATCGATATGGCTTGGTTGAACAAAAACTATGGAAATACTAAGGATGTAATCAAGCCTCAAGTGGATCTTTATACCATCGATGGAAAAGAAATTATTCTTCTTGCTGAAGGTAGATTAGTTAACCTAGGTTGTGCAACGGGTCACCCTTCTTTCGTAATGTCTAACTCATTTACAAACCAAACTTTGGCACAATTGGAGCTTTGGACGAATACAGATCAGTACGAGCCAGGAGTGTATGTATTGCCTAAGCATTTGGATGAAAAAGTAGCCGCCTTGCATTTAGCTAAGTTGGGAGTAGAGTTGGATACGCTTTCTACTGATCAAGCTGAATATATCGGTGTGACACCAGAAGGCCCATATAAGCCTGAGTATTATAGATATTAAGTGTTTGAATTTATTAAAAAAGCTGGACAATTTGTCCAGCTTTTTTAATAATGTATTCCCTCTATTTTTATCAAATCTCCTTTGATATAATTTTCGTCATTTTGGAGTTCTCTATGAAGTGCTAGCCAAATACCCTTAGAATACGAAAATGCGAATGTTCCATCATATCTGTTTGTTCCTAAATTCAAATTACCAAGCTCATTTAAGTTTTCATCCAAAACTGTTAATATTATTTCTCTTTTATTGAAAATGTTGTTATCGAGTGCTTGACTATTACCAATGCTTGGGCTTGAAATCCTATAGATTAATTTGTGTAAGTCATCGTATATAATCTGAGTATAAAAAGGGTTTGATCGAATATATTCATAATATTCAGAGTCATTTGCATCGAATGAAATGGGAGGGTCAGCTATTGATTTTCCTTCAAAACTAATTATAGATTTACTGATTGTTTTTTTTGTGTTAAAATCGAAGAAGCTAATTTCTGGACTACCTGAAAATAAAAAATAAATACCTTTATCAGATTGAGCTGAAGTCAATTGAAATAATCTTCCTGTAAATTCGATTTCTTCGTAATTTGAAGGGTAATCTATACTAATTGCTTCAATTTTCCCATTATATAAATTTAGCTCAGCAAAATTATTTTTATTTTTTTCTTTTCCCTTTTTCTGAAAATAGAGAAAAATAGATTCTCCATTTATTCCAGATATTAAGTTGTTTCTATATCCAAGGTAGGCAGGGTTTCCATAAAGTTTGTCTCGGTCAATGTATAAAGATTCATCAAATAGATTAAATTCTTTTGTTTTAATTCCATTTTTATCAAAAACAGCAATTGAATAATCATCTGCTAAAACATAATTACTATTATCCAAAAAAGTAAAATTGATAGGGCTGTCAAAGCCATTTGGCCCATTTAAATCTTGCGATTTAGAACTGATTGACTGACTAATTAAATCGAAAAATATTATTTCATGATTAAATTTGTCAAAGACTATTAGTGTGTCATTTAATACTTGGAAGGATTTATAATTAACATCAAGTTTGTCTTGGGTGGGAAAGTTACTCGGTTCTGATTCAAAAATTAATGAAGCAGTAATTTGATTTGTTTTTTGGCATGAACAAATGGTGAAAAATAAAAATATTAAAAGGCAGTATTTCATACTTTTTTGGTTTAAAATAGGGAGTTTAAAACTCCCCTTGAAGAAAGATTAAATTAACAAGTTCCCGAAGGTCTTTTTTTTGCAGGTTTACCACATTTTGATGTGCTTTCAACTATTCTACATTCCTTATTTGGTCGACTTAACTCGCATTCATGCCAGAACCATTGTTGCTTAACACCCCCATTCTCCCAACCATCTTCTTCCTCCTCCTGAGAAATTGACAAGAAACTTGGTACTGTTAAAGTCATTACTAGAGTCATAGTAAAACAGAAAATTTTCTTTTTCATATGTATTTGATATTTAGTTAAGTCCAAATCAAAAAAAAAATGAAAAATCAAACTTTTTTTTAATTATTGCTCCAATATGATTGTCCTTCCGTCAGATAGCAAAATACTGATTTTTGATTCGCAAGTATCTTCCGAAACAAAAGTGACGGTATGTGCCAATGATCTATTTGGATTCCTAAATATTTCCCAAACTTCAATTCCACTGTTAGGCAACACCCAACCTTCCAAGATACAAGCGATAGAATATTTTCGTTGAGTAGTAGATACCATTTTTAGTGGCCTTCCTGTAATATTGCGTCCTTCAATTTGCCCCATGCTACTAATTGAAGTGAATTCACCATTGGTGCTTTCTAAATTGTAAGAAAAAGAGCCAGAGATTTTTGTTCTAGACTGGAATTCATCGATGATTATCAAATCTTCAAACTCTTCAATCCAACGAGGAACGGAAGTGTTACTTTGGGTATTTGTGAAGCTTCTTGCACCTTGTATTTCAGAGTCTTTCAACTTATAGTTTTCATATTGAAGATTTACTTTTTCATTTTGCAAGCTGTCTTCGGTAAATTCTAAAATGATTCTTCCAGTTCGAGTAAGTCTTTGACTAGCACATGTTTCCTTGGCTGAAAAATCCAAAGTAACAGTTTTTGAAATATCTGAGATAGTGAGGTCGGGGCAACCTGGCAAAGAATCAATTGTGGCATTTTGATAATCTTGGAAAGAATAAAAAGCATATATTATCGATTCTTCCAAAGCTAATGAAGTTCTTGAAATCTCATTAGCTTCAACTTGAAGATTTGTAGAAATATTTTTGTCAATGTCATTGGTGCATGACCAAATAAGGATTAGACAAAGAATTGTGAAAAATATTCGATTCATGGTGATATATTGTAGAGTCAAAGTTAAGTCCTTTGTCCTATAAAAAAAATGATGCCAAATCTTAAAGCGCATTCTTTTTTTATGCTTGAAAGAATCTTTATCTTAAAACTTTAAACCCAATAAACAATGAGTTATACTGAAGGAATGTTAAAAGAAGGTGCCCTCAAAGGCAAAAATATACTTGTAACAGGTGGCGGAACAGGTCTGGGGAAATCTATGGGATTGTACTTTTTAAAGTTGGGAGCCAATCTGGTAATCACAAGCAGAAAGCTAGAGGTATTGCAAGAGACTGCTCAAGAAATGGAGAAAGAAACTGGTGGAAAAGTCTTGGCGCTTGCATGCGATGTTAGGGAAATTGACCAAGTAGAGAAAATGTGGAAAGATGCAGTTGATCATTTTGGTCAGATTCATGCAGTATTGAATAATGCAGCTGGAAATTTTATCAGTCCTACTGAGCGACTTTCTACAAATGCATTTAATACTGTTCTTGATATTGTTTTGAAAGGCACTTCCCAAGTTACGCTTACAGCAGGAAAGCATTGGATAAAAGAAAAACAGAAAGGCACATTTTTGAATATAGTCACAACTTATGCATGGACAGGTTCTGGCTATGTAGTCCCAAGTGCAGCAGCCAAAGCAGGAGTATTGGCCATGACAAGATCGCTGGCTGTAGAATGGGCAAAATATAACATTAGATCGAATGCAATTGCCCCGGGACCTTTTCCTACAGAAGGAGCTTGGAGTAGATTATTGCCTGGAGATCTGGTAAAGAAATTTGATCCTGCAAAAAAAGTTCCCGTAGGAAGAGTAGGAGAGCATCAGGAATTGGCAAATTTGGCAGCATACCTGATGTCGGATTTTTCTGCTTATGTAAATGGTGAAGTGATTACCATTGATGGAGGCGAATGGCTTCAAGGTGCAGGCGAATTCAATAATTTGGATCAAATACCTCAAGAGCTTTGGGATATGATGGAGGCATCAAGAGGAAAAAAGGGATGAGCCCCAAATTGCTTTGGGGCTATTTGAAAGCTAAATGGAAAATTAGGAACTTATAACTATCGTCCCTGCATTTTCTTTGCTTGGGTATATTTTCTGTCTAATTTCCTGTTCAGCTGCTTTACCAAGTAGTTGAGATTATAGTTGGTGTCTGTAGAGGATTCTTTAAAAGTGTTCTCTACTATTTCACCATTTTTATTTCTAATGTTAAGCTGAACGAGGTATTGATTTCCTCGTTCACCATAATTTTCGGTAATGTCAATTGTAGCATAGAAACTAACGTCTTTTTGTTCAGAATCCATTGCGAATTGGAGGTCTGAAAACCTGTAATTTTCTTTAAAAGCTTTTTCTAATTTCAGGTTGAATGAATCTGTTTCTTTTTGTAATCGATTTGCACGTCGGTTTTGATTATACTTTTTGTGGAGGTTGATGTCTGACTCTCTGTCTGATAAGAACACATACAAAGTGTCACCTTTGAGTGCCTGTACATCTTCCAATTTCATGAGACCGACTATTCCGGGTGAACAGGAAGATAAAATTATAGTTATACAGAAGTAGAAAAAGTATTTGTTCATAGTCTTTATATTTTAGGACATTTATAAATAGGAATACGTCAATATAAATGATAGTGTTATATTTTAATCTTCCATTTAGCTTTACTCATTAAATTGACCTTAAAATTTGCTTTAAAAATTATAATATGGATAAAATCAATTTTAGATTAATTTATTTAATCGGAGTTTTTGCATTTAGTTTTTTATTAATTACTAGCTGTAAATTATATGAAGACAATGAATTTACCACTTTTCAAGGGGTTTTAATTTTTGAAGATGGAACTCCTGCACAAAATATAGAGGTAGTGTTTGCTAATGAAATATTGTTAGTAGAAATGGAAGGTTTTTCATGGAATGATGCTTCAAATGGTATTTATAGAGGAAAGACAAATGAAAGGGGGGTGTTCAAATTTGTTGTTCCCAAGAAAAACTTTCAGTTTGCATTATCCGCAAGAGATAATTTCGATCCTCTTTATTATTTGTATATAGAACCAGATTTTGTTTTTGGAGTTGAAAAAAATGATGAAATAACGGAGGAAATCTACTTGTTTTTGAATGAGTATTCCATAAATGAACAACAGGTGCTAGACTTATCAAACGTTTTCATCAAGCCATTATGAAAAAAGCACTACTAATCATTTGTGTTGTTTTACCCTTACTGGGTTTTTCCCAAAATATCAAAAACAAAAACGAAGGCATAGAATGGGGGCTTTCTGGCAGTCTTTATCAGCCTTTTTTGCAAGGGAATAATTTTTTGGCAAATGATTATTCAGTTTTTCCGGGAGTTCAGTTTACTTTGAAAGCGAGATATAATAATTTGCCTGGAATAGGTGGGGTTTTGTCTGGGAATATAACTAGAATCAACAACTCGAAGTTTCTAGCTGATTTTTTCGAAAACTCAAGATTTCAAGAAACCGGATTGTTTGTCTATCATATAATACCAATTTCAGAAAAAATATCAGTGGAACCGCGGATCGGATATGGGAACTTTGTTGCTGTAAATATAGATGATACCCAAAAATTTCGTTTAAATTATGACAGGATTTTTGGTCAAGTTAACGTAAGTTGTTTTTTGATGAAATCGGGTGACTATGGGGAGTGTAATCTTATTGGTGGATTCGCTTATGGCATTTTGAATGGACATAGAATCAATATCAATCAAGATGATAGAAACTATGTCCAAAAGTCCAGTGTTTTGGCTTTTAACTTGGGGATAGAATTAGTTTTTCATTAATACAAAAACCCAAATAAATGCTTAATAAATCAATCAATAAAATCTTAAATTGCTTATCTTAATAAGCATTAATTTAATTTACTGCTTATTAGGATAAGCAATAGATTGATTACGAAAATTCCTCCACAGTCAAATCATTGTTTATCATCGCCCCAGCGAGGCTTCCAGTAGCTACGGCATTGGCAACGGATCGCATCATGCTCGTACTGTCTCCGCAAGCTAGGACATTGTCAATGTTGGTCTTTTGAAGCATATCTACTTTGATGTGGCCTTGTTCGGTGATTTCACAGCCGAGGTTTTCAGGGATCTTGCAGTGCTGTTCAAATGCTGGGCGTGAATATATGACTGTCAGATCAAAGGTGGATTTGTCCTTGAAAACAAGCTGTCTGACTTTTCCATGTTCATGATTAAAGAAGTCGATTTCCTTTTCAACGATAGAGATATTGTGTTTTTTGATTCTACCCGTCTGTTCCTGTGTCAAAGTAGCTTTTCCATTTGTGAAAATAGTCAGGTCTTTTGTCCAATTGTTGATCAATTGCGCATAATGGAAAGCAAAATCACCATTGGCCAAGATTCCGGTTTTCTCATTCCTCACTTCGTAACCGTGGCAGTATGGGCAGTGGATCACCGAGTTCCCCCAACATTCCGAAAATCCTTCTATGTCAGGCATAAGGTCTTTGACTCCTGTTGCGAAAAGTAGCTTTTTGGCCTTGAAGCTTTCTCCAGTTTCTGTGGTAATAATAAAACCAGAATTAGTTTTGGTACCATTGATGGCAAGTCCTTCGTGGAATTTGACAGTGTCATATTGTAAGACTTGGGCCTTAGCCTTTTTGGCTATTTCGGATGGTTTTTCTCCGTCCTGTGTGATAAAATTGTGTGAATGTGGAGTTTGCCTATTGCATGGTAAGCCACTGTCGATAATCAATACGTTTCTCAATGCCCTACCCAATGCCATCGCTGCAGAAAGTCCGGCATAGCTTCCTCCAATGATGATTACATCGTAATACTTTTCGTTTTTCATATAACTTGGTTTAATTGATTTTTCTGTAAAAACATACGGAGAAAAACTTGACAGCGTAGTAACAGCAATACTACATTGGACTAGAAATTCTCGTCTAGTTTGGTTTAATTTTTCCATACATTTTGATTTACAAAACGCAACAATGTTGCATGTAAATCAGTTCAATCAATTTTGTGAAATGTTTTATTCGATTAAGATTCAATTTTTGAAATTGGATTTGTAAAGAAGCGAAATCAAATCTAGAAGAATTTAGAGGATAAAAACTGTGAAATGAAAATGGATGGTAATCTTAGTATGGAGAATTGAAAATGTGATTAGCAACAAATTCTACGATCTAACTTTGAGATCTTTTCCTTTATTCCAATCCAATTCTTTTTATATTTGCACCCAAACGAAAGCCATGCAAAAAAGACTTGTCCTTGATCAGCAGCAAATCGAAATTATTCTGAAGCGATTTTGTCACCAATTGATCGAAAACCATGATACTTTTGAGAATACCGTCCTTCTAGGTTTGCAACCACGTGGGCCGATCGTATTGGATAAGCTAGTGAAATTATTGGAAGAAATCTCTGGAATCAAAGTTCCCTCCGGCTATTTGGATGCGACTTTCCACAGAGATGATTTTAGGAGAAGAGACTTTCCATTGAAAGCTAATGAAACCAAAATCAATTTTTTGATCGAAGGAAAGAAAGTCATTTTGGTCGATGATGTGCTGTACAAAGGGAGGTCTGTCCGTGCTGCCATGGATGCGATGATTGCTTTTGGAAGACCAGCAAAAGTTGAATTAATGGTCTTGGTCGATAGAAAATTCACCAGAGATTATCCAATCATGCCGGATTACTGCGGTTTGAAAGTCAATACCCTTGAAAGCCAGTATGTAATGGTGGAATGGGCAGACAATGGATATGATAAAGACGCAATTTGGATAACTGAAAAAGCTTAAGAGAAGATATGTCACAACTCAGCACGAAACATCTTTTGGGAATCAAAGACATCAGCACAGAAGATATCCAATTGATCTTTGAGACCGCCGATAATTTTAAAGATGTACTCAATCGTCCCATCAAAAAAGTACCTTCCCTAAGAGATATTACGATCGCCAATATATTTTTTGAAAATTCCACTAGGACCAAACTTTCCTTTGAGCTTGCAGAAAAAAGACTTTCAGCCGATGTTGTGAATTTTTCTTCAAGTAATAGTTCGGTGAAAAAAGGAGAGACTTTGATCGATACTGTCAACAACATCCTTTCTATGAAAGTAGATATGGTGGTCATGAGGCATAGCAGTCCAGGAGCACCGCATTTTCTATCAAAAAACATCAAAGCCAATATCGTCAATGCTGGTGACGGAACACACGAACATCCTACACAGGCACTTTTGGATTCATTTTCCATCAGGGAAAAGTTGGGGGATGTAGCAGGGAAAAAAGTCGCCATCATTGGAGATATCTTGCACTCTAGGGTAGCAATTTCAAACATTTTTTGTCTTCAAAAACTCGGTGCTGAAGTGATGGTTTGTGGGCCGATTACCTTGATCCCGAAGCATATTGCAAGTCTGGGAGTAAAAGTAGAATACGATGTGCAAAAAGCCCTCGCTTGGTGTGATGTGGCCAATGTGCTTAGGATACAGTTGGAAAGACAGCAGATCAAGTATTTTCCTTCCTTGAGAGAATACTCACTTTACTATGGAGTCAATAAAAAGATGCTGGATCGATTGGATAAAGAAATCGTCATCATGCACCCAGGACCAATCAATAGAGGAGTAGAATTGAATTCTGATGTAGCGGACAGTGAGCACTCCATCATCCTCAACCAAGTTGAAAATGGGGTAGCGATTAGGATGGCGGTTTTGTATTTGTTGGCTGGGGTGAAGTAGGGTTTGTCTCTAGTGAAAACAGGTAACTATAAGCAGTTGGGTGAATTGGTTGGATTTAACCCAAATTGAAGCTAAGGATTTTACAATATTCACGAGAAGATGATTGCGGAAATATTCTTTGTACTACGTACTTCAAAGGGGCGATAGCCCTGTAATCTTCGTACTTAATGAACATGTACCCAATCCTATCGGGGCTTAGCTCACATATCTTAAATTCCTTAAAAACAATATTCGGCTAAAGCCAATAGGCGTGAATCAATATTTATATGGATGGGCTAAAGCACCATCCCAATTCAAAGGGGGTACCATTTAGATCCCCTAAGCCTCGGCCTCAAAGAAAGAATGGTTTACATGATAATTGATGATTTGCGGTTGACAATTGGTAGGGATATATGTTATTGTAAGGATGAAAAAAGTTATATTTTTTTTGAAAGTAATTGATTTGATGACAAGAATTGTCACCAGTCCTATTTTATACTTGTATAGATAAATAAATTATCAACCAAATAAATTAAATTTGTTATGAGAGAGTTAAGTATTGAAAAAATGGAAATGGTGAGTGGGGGAGGTTTTTTAGATGGGTTTTGTACGGTAATGTTAGTTCAAAGAGCTGGAATGGTGGGTTTAGCTGCTTTTGGTAGAGCTGCTGCAATGATAACTCCTGGGGTTGGTCAAGCCATGGCAGTAGCAACAATAGGCTGCTTAGCCTATACATTTATGAAGTAGGTTAAATTGAGGGTAAGAAGTTTCTTTCCCTCAATGCATTAAACAGTGTCGCATAATCTATAAACTGTACTTTATTAAATTTAAAATTTTAGCTAAAAAATAAATTTGATGATTAAAAAAATTTATGCACTGGTATTAATATCATTATTATTTATCTTACTTGTATTGACTGATGGTACGATACAAAATAACAAAACTATTTATTTTGTATCGTTTATTTTATTTTCAATAGGTGCTGTATATGAACTAAACAAAGACTATAAAAAAAAAGGGAAATAGATTTTTCTATTACATAAATTTTATTTTTCTCGGTAAATTGAAAAAATTTTTGATTTTGTCAGTTTTTAGTTTAAATCAATAGAGTCCAAAAGCGATATTAATACAATCGAAGATTCAATTTTATGAACCTAATCTGATATGTGCACTTTGGTTTTAAGTAAACATAAATTGCATAAGAGTAAAAATACACCTCTCTACAGATAGCGAAGGAGCAATTTTTGTAGATATTGCTATTGCTTTTATACCTACTGCAGGTCAAGCAAAAGGCGAGCTAGTACTTAGTGGTTTATCTGCCATGGGTTGTTTGAGTGGGCCAGCAAAGAAGTGATTTACTCCAAAAATACCATTAAGGTCAAGTTAATGCCTTAGTGGTATTAAATGAAAAAATATGTATAAAAACAGCTATATTAAATTCATACCAAGGTTAATCGTATGCTCTATAGGCTTATTCCTTTTTTTCTATGACAAAACTTTAGCCAGATATTTTATTTTTCCAACACTCATAATTATGGGGTTAATTGAGCTAGCCATGAAAAAAAGACAAAAAAATTAAGACTGAATTTCATTGAGAAATTCACTTTTTAGATCACTTATATCATACCTTTATTTTGGCTATTTTACAAATAGTAAGTAACAAATAGAGGGATTTCTAATCACTACAGACTGATTTACCCAATCCAAAGGGGCGTAGCCCTGATATCTTAAATTTCTTAGAAATAATATTCTGCTAAAGCCAATAGGCGTGAATCAATATTTATAAGAATGGGCTTAAGCACCATCCCAATTCAAAGGAATTCCTTCGCTAGGATTCCCTCTTGCTGAATTCCCTCCTGCTTCAGCTGGAGGATTAGGACAATGACAAAGGTTGAAGGAAATCACCTCAATTCTGCAATCCAAAATTTCGTCTCTATTTTTTTCTCTTCTGATGTTGTCTTAGAAAATCATATTTTTAGGGTGGAGACATATTGACAAAAATTTGTAAACATGTAAAGTCGGTTAATAAAATTGTTGTTGACATTTAAAAACAAATTTAAGCACATGAAATCAAGCATGACGAAGAACGTCACACACTGGGATGATTTTCAACCATGCGAGATTCCAAGTGACCTCTGAAAAACAAATTTAAGCACATGAAAAGAATGTTTAGGATAATTCTTAATCCAGAGGCTGATGGAGGTTTTACCGTCACAGTACCTTCTTTGCCTGGATGTGTAACATGGGGAGAAAGTATAGAAGAGGAAAAATTAATGGCGACAGAAGCTATTTCATTATATCTTGAAGATATGGCTTCCAATGATGAAGATATACCAAATGATATGAATAGTCTTGAGTTATCCTTGGTAGTTTCCTAAAGTATTGCCCTGAAATTTATCATCTTATCTGATTATCACCTTGATTTTTTTGTTCTTTTATTCTCTTATGAAAATTGTACTCATAAAAAATTGAAATTACTGAATTAAGTATAAAATACTGATTTTTGTTGTATTTCAAAATTATATTCCTTTTAAGGGGGGGGTAATTTTGGTTTAGAATTATATTCTAAAATTCAAACTAATAAAAGTACAAATCAACGATATTTTATCTAGTGATTGTGACTAGGATTTTGATATTTATTTTTTGTGTTTTATAATTGGGAATCAATAGTTTTTAGTCTTTAGTTTTTGATCAGAGGTATATTGATATTTTAATTGGTGAATTATGAAGGTTTTTGCATTGCTTGTTTTTTATGCTGTAGGGCTTTTCGTTGTGGGTTATCTGGTATTGGGTACAGAGTCCATGTTGATGGCAGAATTGGCCAATCAGGTCGAAATAGAAATCTCGGAAAATGTGCTGCTGGATATGTTGGAACCAAACTGGAGATAATATGGCAGGGATGAAGTATTATGAACGAACAAAGCTCCTGATAGAGTTGATTGAGAAAAAGAAGACGGGTGGACCTGGTGACTTGGCTAAGACCATAGGAGTATCCAAAAGAATGGTTTATCTGATTATAGATGATTTGCGGTTGACACTTGGTCGGGATATCTGCTATTGTAAGGATGAAAAAAGTTATGTTTTTTATAAAAAAAGTTGATTGGGTGAAAGATTATTTCACTGACCTGGGTTTAAGTTTGAATATCTTTTAAATAAATTTCAACACTTTAAAACTCACTAATTATGAAAAGGATAGTATTAACTTTGGGGATTGTTTGTTTTTTGGTCTTTAGCTGTAACAATGAAATAGACGATAGCAATATTGTTGAAAATGAGGTTGTCGAAAATTCAGGGATTGACTATTCTATATTTACGGAAGCTTATATAAATACAACTAAAAAACAATCTAATAGTAAAGTCTATAATTTTGGAGTTCATGAGAATTTGGAAAGGGATATGATTGTATTTTTGGATAGGAAATATCCAGATAAGGACTTAATTTCGACCTATGATGACATGATTGCATCATATAAGTTAGCCAATCCTAAGTTCAAAAATAATATTGCTTTTAGTTTATCCGAGACTAATGATTTACAGGAAGAAATTAAAAGTTTGAATCTTTCAACTGAATCCGAAGAATTTCTAATTAATTTATCAGGAGCTTTTGATCAATTATTATATAATTCAAGTGATGATTATGTGGAGGAAGATGTTATGGTAAATATCACAAATGAACTGGATGAGATGACGTCTTTCGTTAACATGAGTAATCTTATACCAATAAATGAAAAATTCATACTTTTGGAATCTTTAGAAGCATACAAGGTAAATTTACCATTGCTATTGTCAGAAATTTCTTCTAACGGTATCGTCAATGGAAGATGGCTTAAGAGATTGCTGAGACAGGTTACTACGGTAGTAGTAAATATAGCAGTAGGAGTAGCAACAGGAGCCGTTCTTGGTGGCTTGACTGGTGCGATTATTGGTGGTTCAGTAGGTCTTGCGACAGGTGTCTATATGATTGCAAACAACGAATGTTATGCAGCCTTTTGTTGGCCATCGGGTAGAATGTCTTGTCAAACAGGTAACTGTATTTTTTGATAATTATTTGAATAACAATTTAACTTATGAAAAAAGTAATGTTAAAATCATGGGTTTTGGTATTTGTTTTACTTTTTAAGTATGAGTTTTCTTTGGCTCAAGATAATGAGTCCAATCCTATAATTTACTCTCAAAAAATAGATAGGATGGAAAATATACTGGAGGTATGGAATGCCAATCGAGGTACTTTGTATCTTAGGGAAAGCACGGTCGAATTTGTGCCAAAAAACACCAATGGTAGAGGAGCTTTTGAATTGGAATATGAGGATATTATTTCTGTGAAAAGACGTTTTTCACTTATTTTCCCTAATCGAATATTTATTATAGATAAAAATTATTCGAAAATCAAAATCTTCACTTATAAAAGAAGGCAGATTATAGATATCATTCGATCAAAAATGGAGGGATGATATTGAGGTAATTGAAGAATCATAGAGGGTTCATGAATAAGTTTAGCCAATTTAAATAGGTAAATGGTTTCAGTTTCAGGCTATTTTAGTTGTAGGCAATTAAAATAGCCTGATTTTTTTTAGAAGTGTGAAGTAGTACTATTCTCACTTGTATTTTATCAATCTGCCATTATAGGATGGCTTTGTGTAGTAGGTTCTTTGGCATTTCTCTTTGTAGGATGGAGGTATCACCGTCCTATCATTGCCAAACAAAAGGAAGTCATGGCAGCCCATGCACTGAATGAGACCCAATACATCGATAGTCTCACAGGGATTCAGGTTCTAAGGTCATATGGCAGGGAGGAGGTGTTTCGCCAACGGATCGATCAGGTTTATACCCATTATCAAAGCAAAGGGTATGATTTGGTTATTTTGGGCAATAACTTTTCCTTTTTTACACAGGTCATTGTGGCTGTGTTCATGAGTTTACTTTTTGGTTTAGGAGTTTACTTGGTTTTTCAGGAAAACCTGCAATTGGGTGAGCTGATGGCATTGATACAGGTTGGGAGTTCCATCATTCCCGCAGTGGCGGGATTGGTCGTTGCCAATATTCAATTTCAGGAAGCCAAAGATTCTAATCCTAGACGAAGCCACATCGGCGATGGATTATGGGACAGAGCGGAAGGTTCAGGCACTGGTGCGTGAGTATGTGAAAAGTACAGTTGCATCACTCTTACTGATCACCCATCAGCCAACCTTGGCAGCGAGTATGGACAAGGTGATGATCTTGGAGCAAGGCCAAATATCCGCTTATGGCACAGCTAGTGAACTGCTGCAAGCGGATAATCTTCTAAGCAGAGCCTATCAAAATATATTGGAACCAAACTGGAGATAAGATGGCAGGATTGAAGTATTACGAACGGACGAAACTCCTGATAGAGTTGATCGAGAAAAAGAAGACGGGGTGTCCATCCAAATTGGCCAAGAGGCTTCAAGTACACAAGCGAACGGTCTATAGAATTATTGATGATCTTCGTCTTTCATCAAGTATTGAGATTGTTTACTGAAAAGATTCAGAAAGTTATATTTTTTTAAAAAATAATTGATTGGGTGACAGGAAATGTCACCAGACCTAAATTATACTTGTATAGTTAAATAAATTATCAACCAAATAAATTAAATTTGTTATGAGAGAATTAAGTATTGAAAAAATGGAGATGGTTAGTGGTGGAAAGAATGCGGTTGGCTGTGCAGCTGGAATAATTACAATGGCTGCGATTGCAGGATTTGCGCTTTCAAATCCAGTAGGTTTTGGTGCAGCATTTTTGTATGGTGCAGGTAGTGGTATTCTTGCATCGACCACAGGCGCAGCTGCACTGGCTATAATGGAAGCTTGTTAAACAATTAATTTAGAGACCTGTAATTTGAATTTTCAGGTCCTTAATGAATTAAATATGATCATGAAAAAAAAGCATTTGGCTATATTTCATATGTTTTGGTCAATTGGTATAGTTGTCCTTGTTTGTCTTAGTTTGGAAGAGTTTAAATTTTTACCTGTCCTAGCTGTAGTTTCTATGGCATTAGCAATTAATTATGCTATATATGCAAACTACAAAAATGATTTATCAGAAAATAGAAGTGGAATGAAAAAGACAAAGCAATTGGAAAGAAATAAGAAATTGAAAATAATTTTTAGTGTGATTGCACTTTTGTTATTTTCCATTCAGTTGTTAATCTCTTATGGTTTGGTTAGTTTTAAATACGAATCCTATTTTGGGGCTATTGTTTTGTTCATTTTAGTTGTCTTGATGTCAATAATCATTTTTAAGCAAAAGAAGTCTGAGTCTTTAGAATAATGAGTTTTTAATATTTGTGATCAGAACTGGCTAAATGTACTAACCCAATTAATGGAATAGCACCATGCTCTAAAGGCTTTTTCTATTCTAGGGTCTTGATTTGGCCTTAGTTGTTTATGAAGGGGTTATAGTTGAAATGAATAATTATCGAAACTTGTTAATAATGCAAGTTTCGATAATTTGTTTAAGCCTTTTCCTTCAGAAAAAAGTAAGCGAAATTATATGAATCCATTCAATCAATTCGAGAAAACTGTTAAAATTGCGAAACCGCTAAGAATGATCGGATTATTTTATTCCTTGTTTTTAGGATTTAGTTTTTGATCAAAGGTATATTGATATTTTAATTGGTGAATTATGAAGGTTTTTGCATTGCTTGTTTTTTATGCGGTAGGGCTTTTTGTGATGGGTTACTTGATATTGGATACAGAGTCCATGCTGACCGCAGAATTGGCCAGTCAAATTGATATTGAGATCCCAGAAAACGTCCTTTTGGATATGCTGGAGGAAATGAGGTATTGGAGTAAATTTTCAGCCTTACTCACTTTGGCGCTTTTGACGATTAAGTGTTTTCTGATGGCTTTAGTGCTGTATGCAGGACTTTTCTTTGCCAATAGGCACCAAGGTGTTAAGTTGGGGAGTTTGTTCAAGGTAGCAGTGTATGCAGAAAGTATCATTGTCTTGGCAGGGATGGTAAAAGTTGCGTTTGGGGCATTTTCCGATTTTACTTATACGGAATTTTCGCTTTTTTACCCTTTGTCGGTTTTGAGTTTTCTAAACCCAGAGGCAATTCAACCTTTATGGTATTATCCATTACAGTTGCTGAATGTATTTGAAATCATATACATCTTTTTATTGATTTATTTCTTTAGTCAAGAAATTGAAATCAAGAAGACTGAAAGTTCCAAAGTTGTATTGGGTTCATATCTTTTTTCTATGAGCTTTTGGTTGATTTTGATCTTGTTTTTAACCTTAAACTTTACCTAATCCATGGTGAGAAAAATAGTTTTGTTGTTTATAGTTGTCGGGATGTTGGGCATGTTGGGTCTTTTTGCTTGGAAATATCAGAAGAAATCAGAAAATATTGCCCAGATCAAAGAGCAGATTCAAGTTGTTCCCAATTTTTGGCTAAAATCTTTAGATGAAGAGACATTCTCAATTAGTGATTTTGCCTCAGGAAGTCCATTGCTTATCATTTATTTCAATTCGACCTGTGAGATGTGCAAGATTGAACTTAATGCACTCAATGAGCGATTTACTGAATTTGGGCAAATCAATATACTATTGGCAAGTTCTCAAGAAAGGGAAGAGTTGGAAGGATTTATGGATAAATATCCATTTGTCTCCGAATCAAATATAAAAGTGGCATTGGATGACGAAATGAAGCTTTCGGGCTACCTCGGGGTCAAATCTGTACCAAGTGTTTTTTGCTACGATTCTAAAGGGGAGCTAATTGCCAACTACCAAGGGCCTGTGAAATTAGACATCCTGCTGGATAAACTTTTGGACAGAAAGGAGGTGGAGAAATGAAATTAGCAACATTCAAATTAAAGAAGTTTCATGTAACCCAATTGGGGGAATATGCCTGTGGCTTGGCTTGCCTGAGTACCATTTCCAAATATCATGGTGGAGAAGTCACACAGGAAAAGCTTCGTGATGTAAGTGGGACAACCATGTCAGGAACTACACTCCTTGGTCTGATCCAAGCAGCCGCAGAGATTGGGTTGGAGGCAAAGGGCTTTGAAGCAGAAGTCAAGCACCTTAAAGAACAGGAAGCCCCAGTGATTCTGCATGTGGTCATGGACAAGGTGAGAGAGCATTATATAGTGTGTTTTGGCTTTGATGGGGAGAGGTTTTGGCTGAGTGATCCCGGAGTGGGAATTGTTTCTATGAATGAAACGGAGCTGATGAATATCTGGAAGTCCGGTATTTTGCTTCAAGTAAATCCTACCGAAAAGTTCCAGACACAGAAAATCCAATCCAACTCCAAAATGGATTGGTTCAAATCCCTGATTGCAGAAGATATTCCAATTCTATTGGTTGCGACTGTTTTGGGGACTTTGATGGCTATTACAGGACTTTCTACTGCGATTTTTTCCCAAAAACTGATTGATGATTTTCTTCCTAACCAAACTTATGACAAAGCCATTTTGGGTGTGGTTGCTTTGGGGTTGCTTTTGCTATTCAGGTCATTGCTTGGTTATTTCCAAGGTGTCTTTATGGCAAGACAGGGTAGAGATCTGAATATCCGGATTGTATCATCTTTTATTGAAAAGATTTTGCATCTGCCGATGAAGTACTTCAAGGGCTTCAGTACTGGTGACCTGATTGCAAGGATGAACGATTCTCTTCGGATCAAAAATACTGTTTCCCTGATTACTGGGACGGTGATTATTAATTTATTGGTTGTGGTGGTGTCCTTGGCCTTTGTATTTTATCAATCTGCCATTATAGGATGGCTTTGTGTAGTAGGTTCTTTGGCATTTTTATTTGTGGGTTGGCGATATCACCTTCCTATCATTGCCAAACAAAAGGAAGTCATGGCAGCCCATGCGCTGAATGAGACACAATACATCGATAGTCTGACAGGGATTCAGGTACTAAGGTCATATGGCAGGGAGGATGTGTTTCGCCAACGGATCGATCAGGTTTATACCCATTATCAGACCAAGGGATATGATTTGGCTATTTTGGGCAATAACTTTTCCTTTTTTACACAGGTCATTGTGGCTGTGTTCATGAGTTTACTTTTTGGTTTAGGAGTTTATTTGGTTTTTGAAGAAAATCTGCAATTGGGTGAGCTGATGGCATTGATACAGGTAGGCAGTTCGATCATTCCAGCTGTAGCGGGATTGGTAGTCGCCAATATACAGTTTCAGGAAGCCAAAGTGGCTTTTGACAGGATGCATGAGATTGCAGGATTGAAAGAAGAAGATCAAACGATATCGGAGAGCAATTCTAAAACTATCAATCCTGAATGCCTTTTGGCAGTCGATCAGGTGATGTTCCGTTACCCAGGGAGAAGTTCCATCCTGAAAGGGGTAAGCTTTGAGTTGCATGCAGGTCAGACCACAGCTCTGTTTGCCCCGGTAGGTACAGGGAAGAGTACACTGGTGGATTTGATTCAGCGCTTTTATCTTCCAGAGCAAGGGGGTGTCCAAATGCCGTTTTTGGGAATAGGAGAAATCAGCTTGAAACATTGGCGGGATCAATTGGGGGTAGTAAACCAAAAAGAGAAGCTATTCAACAGCTCTGTTTTGGATAATATAGCTTTGAGCAATACCCAGGAGGAGCTGGAAGCTACAGCAAGAGTACTACAAGAATTGGGTTGGTGGGATATGTTTGCAGGATTGCCACAGGGAGTATTGACACTCTGTGGAGAAGACGGCAGGAATCTCTCTGGCGGGCAGCGCCAACTTGTGGGTCTGGCAAGGGCCATGGTCAGAAAACCAAAGATTCTAATCCTCGACGAAGCTACATCGGCGATGGATTACGGGACAGAGCGGAAGGTTCAGGTATTGGTGAGGGATTATGTGAACAACACAGGTGCATCCCTTTTGCTGATCACCCATCAGCCAACCTTGGCAGCGAGTATGGACAGGGTAATGATCTTGGAGCAAGGCCAAATATCCGCTTATGGCACAGCTAGTGAACTGCTGCAAGCGGATAATCTTCTAAGCAGAGCCTATCAAAATATATTGGAACCAAACTGGAGATAAGATGGCAGGATTGAAGTATTACGAACGGACGAAGCTCCTGATAGAGTTGATCGAGAAAAAGAAGACGGGTGGGCCAGGTGATTTAGCCAAGACTATAGGAGTAACCAAGAGAATGGTTTATCTGATTATAGATGATTTGCGGTTGTCGCTTGGTCGGGATATCTGTTATTGTAAGGATAAAAAAAGTTTATGTTTTTTTTGAAAAAAAAATGATTGGGTGAAAGATTATTTCACCAGTCCTAAATTATACTTGTATTGTTAAATAAATTATCAACCAAATAAATTAAATTTGTTATGAGGGAGTTAAGTATTGAAAAAATGGAGATGGTGAGTGGGGGTAAAATTTCTTGGAAATGTGTTTTGGGAATTGTCGCTGTTTGTACTGGAGCGGTGTTGGCTGCTACTGGAGTAGGTGCAGGTGCAGCTGGAGGTGCAATCAGTGGTGGTATCAGTGCAATAGTTACGCAATGTTAAAAACATGAAAGAATTGATTGTATGAGATTCGTTCAATCAATTCTTTCTTTAGGAAAATGCTATGAAAATGCTACTTATTATTTTCTTGTGCTTGTTCTATGGTCAATCAATTAAAACTGATCATGAGAATATAAATACCATCAGATTCGATATTAAAGAAGTGATGAATATGCATGGAAGTGCTGATTTGATGAATTCAACAGGAGGGCTAATCAAATCAGTTGAAATAAAAGATGGAGGATTGATTATTGGTGATATTTCGGTCAGTAAAAACAAAGGGGTCTATTTAACAGTAAAAACAGGCTCAGATCAGCGTTTTTTAAGCTTTAATCCTTCTTTGTCCCAAATAAATGACTTCTCGGAAGACGAAGTGATTTACAAAAAGAAAAGTATGCCAAAAAATGGGATTTTATGGAAAAGTAGGAGCCAAGGTGATAAATTTGCCCAAACTATTATAGATAAAGGTCAAGTGATTATTTCAGTGGAGAATATAGAGGATGACCTCTTGCTGGCAATGATATTAATGGAAAGAATACATCATGCAAGATCACTTTTGATTGCAAACTCAGCTTTCTTTTGATCTAAAGGGCTCTTTTTGTTTTGAATTAGTATTGTCAAGTTTGTGAGCGTAAATTATTTGAAAATTCTTATCCCGCTATGGTCTCTAGGGATCATAGCTTTTATTTTTTTAAGTCCAACTGAATTAAAAATCCTGCCCATGCTAGCTGTTGTTTTTATGGCTACTGGAATAAATTATTCATTATTCAAATACCTCAAAGCTTTTCCTTCAGAAAAAAGTAATCTATATTATATGAATCCATTCAATCAATTCGAGAAAACTGTTAAAATAGCGAAGCCTTTAAGAATGATTGGTTTAGTTTTTTTCATGTTTCAGATGATTCTATGGCTAGACATTATAGAGTTTGAATATGACAGGTATGTTTTTTTCTTGGTAATTGTTCCCTTGCTGTCTTATATTTTCTTAGCTATTAACTTTTATAATAGCAGACAGAAATCTGAGGATTGAAATTATTAGGTCATATATTTCTATATTTAATTTCCTATATTCTAACCATAACTCAAATTCCTTGAAGGCAATTTTATTAGAATCCGAATACTTATGTGTAAAAAATTTTATATTTTTGTGTATAAAAAAGTTTAAGGATGAGAACCAATATAGAGATAGACCAAAAAGTCATTGATGAAATTCTTGAAAAAACAAGTATCAAAACAAAACGTGAGGCAGTCGATTTGGCATTAAAGGAATTTCTCCGAATGATCAAGTTGAAAGAACTGTCTGAACTGGCTGGTAAAGTCAATTGGTCTGGAGATTTAGATGCCATGAGGACTGATTGAAATGGACAATGTATTGATAGATACTAGTGTGTGGATTAATTTTTTTGGAGGAAAAGACCAAAAGATTATCAGTGCCGTTCAGGAATTGCTCTATCGAGATAAAGTGGTGATTTGTCCTCCTGTTTACCAAGAGATTTTGCAGGGAATCAAGTATCCCAAGGAATTTTTGGATATGAAGGATAGGTTTGGTGCATTGAAACAATTACATGCAGATCCAATTCAGGCAGCTGAAGGTGCAGCTCAGATATATTCTGTTTTAAGGTCAAAAGGTGTTACCATAAGAAAGAGCAATGATTGTTTGATTGCTTGGTATGCCATGACTTCCGATGCAGTTCTTTTTCATTTGGATAGGGATTTTGTGCCAATTTCTGAATTTTTCAAACTTCGATTCTATCTGGTAAACTAATGTGGTTTGAAATGTATTTAAAATTAAAAATTAGTCTTTAGGCATTCCTTATTCCATTTGGTCTATTTGATTCGTTGTATAAATTGGGTTGTAAAGGTTTTTTTATACACAGAAGATTTAAAACACTTGATGGTTGTCGAAAATAAGTTGAAGGTTATTGACCCAGTATTTTCCATCTTAAATGTAGTTGAATTTTGACTTTATTTATTTCATCCATATAATCATGTATAAAAACAGCTATATTAAATTCATACCAAGGTTAATCGTATGCTCTATAGGCTTATTCCTTTTTTTCTATGACAAAACTTTAGCCAGATATTTTATTTTCCCAACACTCATAATTATGGGATTAATTGAGCTAGCCATGAAAAAAAGACAAAAAAATTAAGACTGAATTTCATTGAGAAATTCTTTTTAGGATAGTTTCTTGGATTTCAAACCTGGGAAGGGAAATCTCCGAATGATTTTAATTCGATTATTCCTAAATTAACATCCGTGGTTACTGACCAACAGGTGTTAGACTTCTAACAATATCGGGTATTTAAAAAAAACAATTACGAAAACAGCAAACTTTAAGTCACAAATGCTTTCCTATTCGATGATTATTACTTAAAAATCGGACCAAGTAGAACATTTCTTGATCTTGTCTATAACTATTGAAGAACACATACCAAGTTGTATTCTTATTTCTCTTGAAAGAAGTATAATGCATTCCCTTTCCATACTTTTCGAAATACTCTGGCGCAAGTTTTTTGGATTTATTCGGTAAATCTTTTTCGATTTCGGCAAAAAGATCATCAGCATAACGGTAGGCATCTTCGAAAAAGCCGAAGTACTCCTTTTCATAAAGAATTAATGACAACTCTTCAAAGTATGCCCTGATTTCAGGAAGGAAGAGCACTTTCATTTATGATAGATTTTTTTCAAATCCTCCTCTATACCTTTCATTAGTTCACTTTTTGTGATACCCCTATGAAAATCTTCAGGTAGGCCATTCTCCTCACCCGACTCCCTCAATCCAAGAACTTGCGCAAGCAAGGTGTCTACTAGGTTGTTCAAGCTTCGATTTTCTTTTTTTGCAAGGTACTCAAGCTTTTCTCTGACTGAGTCACTAAGCCTTAGTGATGTTGTTTTTCTTTTAGATGTGTTCATTTGTGTTTATTTGTATTCATTCGAGTTACAAATATACATTTTTTACTTTAATGGATTAAATCTAAGCTCTATAGGCTTATTCCTTTTTTTCTATGACAAAACTTTAGCCAGATATTTTATTTTTCCAACACTCATAATTATGGGATTAATTGAGCTAGCCATGAAAAAAAGACAAAAAAATCAAGGCTGAATTCCCTCCTGCTTCAGCTGGAGGATTAGGATAATGACAAGGATTGAAAAAAAATCACCCCAATTCTGCAAACCAAAATTTCTTCTCTATCTCCTTGCCTTCATCTGTCTTGAAATGATAAGATTTGCTGATAGTCTGTTTTTTGCTGACAGCAATTGGATGCTGAAAAATTGGACCATCATAACAAAAAGTATGGAATTCACCGTTTTCACCACAAGGGTCTATTTTGTATGGTAAGTTTTTAAGAAATTCCAAATTAAAGACACTCCCAACCCATTTTTCTTCTATCAAATCGGCATCTGCCGCACAGATCAACGTTTGAAAGCCAGCTGCAATAAAATCCCTTGCAGTTTGGGCAGTATCTTTCTTCCAAAGTGGGAAAATAGCTTTGAAGCCTCTTTTGGAAAGTTGTTGTTCTCGATAAGCTTTCAGGTCTTCCAGATAAATATCCCCATAGGCAATGGTCTCTATTCCCTCTGTTTTGAGGGTGTCGAGATAGGAATTGATGGCTGTTTCATATTCCTTGTTATCACCACTTGCAGGGTAGTAGATTTTATCAAGCATCATTCCGATAGATTCTGCTTGTTTCTCTACGAGGGATTCATGGATGCCATGCATGCCCACCCTTCGGCTTTCTTCGCCGAAGGTGGTATGCAATCTGACCACTTCATATCGAGGGTCATTCATCAGTTTCCAGAGGGCAAAAGCACTATCTTTGCCCCCTGACCAACTCATGGAAATCTTGGTTTTTTTCATTTATCTTCTGAATATAAAACCTGATGGCCCTACCCCAGTTGGGATAGTTTTAACTTCAGCCCCACTTTGGTTGATGACTATGGCTGTCCCAGATCCTTGGAAACCATTGTTCTCAGAGAGGTAGATGTTTTTGTCAAAATTATCAAAACCAATTCCATAAAAACCATTTCCTTCATAAAAGGAGGCGTCAAGGACTTGGCCTGATGTGATTGATATTTTTGAAACAGCATCATTGTAATCTGGCCAGCCAGTAGAAGTGATGATGTATGCCTCCCCATTTTCTCCCAAAGTTAACTTTGAAGTTGTGTTTGAAATATTTATCTCGGTGGAATTTGTAATACTGTAATCAGTTTTGTTGATTTCATGGAAAAATATACCACTTGAACTCCTTGAGAAAAGTAGTAGTTTGTTATCATGTTCTATGAATCTGACCGGAGTTCCTTCAACGTCAATACTTCTGTTGACAGTATCAATTCCTATTCTCATTACATCTATTTTTCGAGCAGCAGAGCATACAATCAGCAAATCATTATTGATTTTATGAAAATTTTCAGGGCGACTCGATGTCCTTGATTTTTTAAACACGTCACCTCCTGAAAGATTATTCACAATGGCAACATAAGATTTTGGATTTGCAAAAGTAGCATCATAAGGGCCCCAATCTGCAATGTAGATTTTGTTATCAGCTACAATAGCTGACCTAGGAATGTTTAATTCCGGGTCATTGTCATCTACAGTATTGCCACCTACAGAACCTAGGCTTTGAAATGTGTTCTTATTGACAATTTCAACCTTCCCAGTATTTGAAACCAAATAATAATAATCTTCAAATTCAACAACATCCTGTACCAATCCCGCAAAAGGTCTATTGTTGACTTTTTCAAAAATATTCTGTTGAACGTCTCCTGTGTTGAAGTTGTAATGGCTGATATCTCCGTCACGGGAACTGAAGTTCCCTTCATTGATGATCAATAATCCCTTCTCATACTCGCCCAAAGGACGCTCGTCCCTACTGCTGTCACAAGAGTAGATGAACAATGAGAGGGCGAACAAATAGCCTAATAGTCTAAAATTTTTCATAGTGTTAAATTAATATTGATTAGATAATTTCTTCCGGGCATAGCTCTCAGTCTGAGAACCTGGTAGTCATTGTTTGTGATGTTATTTACTTGAAAGCCTATAACTGCATTTACTTTTGGAATGAATTCAAGTTTTTTGCTAAATCCGACATCCAAAAGCCCATAAGGCGCTACAGCCGACATATTGTCGGTGTTGATAAACCTTTCACCGATCCAATGTCCATTGACAAAAGCGGAATTGGATTTATAGCTAAGGCGGAGATTTCCCTGTGCTTTGTGCTTGGGTGTATAGGGAAGTTGGTTTCCTTGTGACCTGTCATTCTCAGATAAGGTGTTGAGGATCGTGGCGAGGGTATAATTGTAACTGCCATTGAATTCAGCTTGGATTTGATCAAAGGATTTCGTCACAGTGGCGAAGTATTCCAGTCCTTGATTTCTCACTTCCCTGATATTTTCAGGACTCCAAAAACCTCCTCTTGGTAGCCAAATGATCCAATTATCCACCCACATACTGTAAAGGTTAATTTGGTTGCTTAACCTGAATCCGTTGCTTGTATATTCTTGTTTGAATCCCAGCTCGGCACTGATACTCTCTTCGGATTCGATGTCTGGATTTCCTCCAGGTACCCAGAACCTATCATTCAGGGTTGGGATTTTGAAACTTCTAGATGCAGATGCATGGGTGCTCAAACTGTTATTATCATTTTTGAAAAATGTCCATTCCGAACCAATACTTGGGGTGAATGGAGCAAGATCACCATCGTAGATCATTTGTCTCAAATTCAAAGAAAATGCAATATTGGAAGCTGGAAGATAATTGATGGATTGATAGAGTTCAATTCTATCCTCAGTCGCTTCGTAGCTGCTTAGGTTCCCTCTTACATGATTGAATCTGATTCCAGACTTTGATTTGACTTTGGAGGAAATATTCCAATCCACATCAGTTGATAGCAGGTATTGGGAGGTTTTGTTGCTTCCACCATTGAAATTCAATTCATCTAGTATGACTCCTGTTTTGATGTTCCAGACAGTAGAAGAGGAGAATCTGTTATAGTCAACTACAGCTCTGAAATTTCTGTCTACCTGATGATCCTTGTCATTGGAACCCATGACAGGTTGGATTTGCCTGTCAGTATGATTCCACCAAATAGATGTACTGAGTTGCTGTTGCTCGCTGAGATTCCAAGCCAAATCCTGCATAGCACCGATTTGCTCAATTTCAGCATTTTTTTGTCTCTCCTCCGGACTTCCAGCTCTTGCGAGATTGTTGAATTTGAAGTTGTTTTTTGAGAAATTCCTATAAAACCGAGATCTGGTTGAGAAGTTTTTGTTCGAATACGCATATTCAACTTGCTGATTCCATCTGCCAAAACTCCCAAGCGTACTGAGGATTTTGGTTTGGTGTCCTTTGTTGAATGTGTTTTTGTTGTTGAGGTGAATGGCTCCTCCGATGGCATCTGATCCATACAGTGCACCACTGCTACCATAGTGAATGGTAGCTTCGTCAAATCCACCTACTGGCAAGATCGAAAAATCTGCCTGCCCAAGGGAAGGGCTGTTGATAGGAAGACCATTCCAAAAAACAGCATTGTGTCCAGCGGAAGTGCCTCTCATTGTCAGCGATGCCAGCATCCCCGGACCGTATTGTCTGAGGAACAAACCTGTTCGCTGTTGTAGCAATTCTGCCAAGGCTTGTCCTTGAAAATCCTCTAAATCTCTTGAATTCAAGGATTGTAGTGTTTGCCCAAAACTGTATTTCTCTAGTGGGGCAGAATAAACCTCCACCAACTTTAGCTCCACAGTGTCTTGGGGGGACAATAAAGAAGTTTCTACTCCAATCGAAATTGAAGTAGCACATAAGAGACTAAGAAATAGCAATGCCTTTGAAATTAAATAATGAAAACCGATTATTTAATTCAAGTCATTCGTGGAATAAAATTGAGAGAATGGATCATGTTTTGGATTCTGGGAGTCTTCGATTGCATACCAAGCGAATAAAGGGAACCAGAATCTAAGACATTTTCTTTTCATCTCAGCCTTTCACCCGAAAGCTTTGAATTTGATTTGAAGAGGCAGGTCTCCTGGCTTCCTTGAGCTTTCCGGCCTTCTCGTCCCGAAACTTCGGGGCAATGGCAATGGAGGTGGAAAGCTACTATCTCGATAAATTCCGAGATGAGGTTACAGTTGCGGGGACAGCTTTGGTATTTCACCAAATTCCCTTTTAATCCCGAGAGCCTGAATAAGGATCGGGAACCAATTCTGAGCGCAAACATAAGCAATCCAAACCTAGAATTTCAAATATTCTTTGGAATATTTATTTGATTCTGGAAATTGGCGCGGAATTATGAAGGTCTATTTAAAAAATCAGCTTTTTATTTCAAATTGCTTAAAAACGAATCCCATTTGTATCTTTGGAGCGAATTTTCATTCAATCTTCAAAATAAAATGCGACATTTCACCCTTTTCAAATCACATTTAATTCTCTTCATTTCTTTGTTTTTTCTTTTTTCTTGTACAGAAAGAAATAGTAATGGAATTGTGGATGTTGAAGTTTTGGGAAATTCATACGCTACAGGTTTTCAGGTTCTTAAAGGAGAAGGTTTTTGGGTTTTGGAAGTGACACAGGCATTTCCCGGGGAGCATGAACCATTCAGGTATTTGGTAATGGAGAATGAAAAAGCCCCTATTCCAGAAGGGGATTTTGATGCAGTAGTTACTTTGCCGATCGAAAAGGTTATTTTGACATCGACAACCCAAATTCCACATCTGGATCTTTTGGGTTGCACAGAAAAACTGGCAGGATTTCCCAATTTAAATTTAATTTCTTCAAAAAAAGCTAGGCAGAGAATTGGTGCTGGATTTGTAGAAGATCTTGGTTCAGGTGCACAGTCCAATGTAGAAATGATGATAGATTTGGACCCTGATTGGGTGATGATTTCTACCTTGGGAGAGGATCTTAAAAATATAGATTTGCTAAAAGCCGCGAAAATCCCTGCTTTGATCAATGGAGAATATGTAGAACAGCATCCACTTGGAAGAGCAGAATGGATCAAGTTTACAGGTGTTTTGTTGGGCAAATATGAGGAGTCCAAAGCTGTGTTTGAAGAGATCGAAAATGAATATTTGAAGGCATTGGATTTGGTAGCTAAAATACCTGAGGACACAAAACCATCAGTAATGGCGGGGGTGATGTATAAAGATATTTGGTATGTTCCCGGAAATGATTCCTGGGGAGCACAATTGCTCCAAGCCGCTGGAGGAAAGTACCTTTTCGAAGAGCAATCAGGCACGGGCAGTTCTCAGCTTAATTATGAATATGTTTTGGATAAGGCTCAGGAAGCTGATTTCTGGCTAGGAGCTTCTGATTTCGTTACTCTGGAAGCAATGAAAGGTGCTGATAGAAGATATTCGGATTTTGCTGCATTTCAGAATGGCAATGTTTATTCTTATACTTCCAAAAAAGGCGAGACAGGTGGAATAGAGTATTTTGAATTAGGATATATGAGACCTGATTTGATACTGAAGGATTTGATCAAAATCCTTCATCCTAGTGTTTTGCCTGAGTATTCTTTATATTTTTACTCAAAACTGAATGAAAAATAAGCCGAATTATTTCCTTCTGTTTTGTGTGGGGATCATAAGCTGCATAGTAGTGTTTTTGGTCAATTTAAGCATTGGATCAGTAAAGATTCCTGTGTCCGAGATCGGTTTGAGTTTTTTCGGAAATGAGTTTAGCAGAAAATCTTGGGAAATAATCGTGTTTGGCTACAGGATTCCAAAAGCATTTACGGCAGTTTTAGCGGGTATCACCTTATCCGTGAGTGGGCTGCAGATGCAGACTTTTTTCAGAAATCCATTGGCTGGACCATTTGTGTTGGGGATTAGTTCTGGGGCAGGATTGGGGGTTGCTTTATTGGTGATGGCAGGGTCGGCGTTTGGACTTAGCTTCTTCTCAGGAGGATTTGGGTTATGGGCTGTGGTGTTTGCGGCCTCAATTGGAGCTATTTTGGTACTTCTGTTGATGAGCTTGACAGCCTGGAGGGTGAAGGATAGCATGACATTGCTGATCGTAGGCTTGATGTTTGGGAGCTTGGCTGGCGCAATAGTATCGGTATTGTCATATTTCAGCGACGCCAATCAGTTGAAAGTATATACTGTCTGGTCTATGGGGAGTTTGGGAAGTACCCATTCAGGGCAATTGGAATTGTTTTTCTTTGCAAGCGTACTGGGGATCATCCCCGTCCTTGTATTCATAAAATCATATAATGCCATGCTACTCGGAGAAGCTTATGCAAAAAGTATGGGTGTCAATATCCATCGTTTAAGGTGGGCGATGATCATCAGTACGGGGATATTGGCAGGTTCGGCAACAGCATTTTGTGGACCGATTGCCTTTATTGGGATCGCGGTACCGCATATGGCTCGATTGATTTTCAAAACTGGAGACCATCGCATTCTTTTTCCTGCATCGGCATTGATGGGAGCGATAGTTTTGCTGATTTGTGATGCAATCAGCCAAATCCCTGGTTCTGCCCAGACACTTCCTATCAACGCAGTGACATCTTTGGTAGGTGCACCAATGGTGATTTGGTTGATTTTAAAAAGAAATTTCAGCAAAGAATTTTAATAGAAAGGTTTTGGGAGATAGGAAAATCATATTGAAATCAAACGGTCTGAATCTTGGGTACAAGAAGCAGGGTGAAAGCATAATCATTGCAGAAGATATAGATTTTGAGCTGAAAAAAGGAGCGTTGACTTGTCTCCTTGGGCCAAATGGTGTAGGGAAATCAACATTGATAAAGACGATTATGGGACAGTTGCCTGCACTGCAAGGATCTGTGATTTTGGACGATAGTCCTCTTGGAGATTATTCCCAAAAAGAGTTGTCAAAAAGAATAGCCGTTGTCCTAACAGATAAAGTGAGTTTGGGCAATGTGACAGTATATCAACTTGTTTCACTTGGGAGAATTCCGCATACTACTTGGCTGGGAAGCATGTCAAGTATGGACCATACGAAAGTTGAGAAAGCGATAGAGGTTACCCATATTCGCTATTTGAAGGACAAAGTGTTGAGCGAGTTGAGTGATGGGCAGCTTCAAAAAGTCATGATTGCACGTGCTTTGGCGCAGGATGGTGAGATATTGATTTTGGACGAGCCTACAGCACATTTGGACTTGATCAATAGATTTGAGATAATGCATCTCTTGAGAAAGATTGCAAAGGAAGAGAATAAGGCGGTATTGGTAGTGACTCATGATTTGGAGATTGCTATAGATACAGCAGATGAGTTTTGGTTGATGCAATGTGGTTTGCCTTTGGAGTGTGCCGCTCCAGAGGATTTGATTGTAAGTGGAAAAATAAACTTACTACTCCCGAGTGGAACCTTAAAATTCAATCCAATAACGGGAAAAATTCAAGATTCAACTCCCTATGATTATCCTATAATTCAAGGAGATGTAAAATTGACCAATTGGTTGAAATTGATCATCAGAAAAAACTCCTTAGTCTTCGATGAAGATTTGCAAGTGATTTCTATTTTAGAAAATCCATTTTTGATTAAGGTAAAGGGGGAGAAAAAAGAACAGAACTACAATTCCTTCAAGGCCTTTCTTGAAGATCTCTCTTAATTCAAGTATGTACATAGTACAATGAATGAAGTACCATGTACAAAGAATACTATCTACCCGCTTTTTTGCGTCAGCCAACATTCTAGCTTTCCAATTTGATAACCAACTGAAAGTAGTAAAATGTGCGAAGTACCATGTACAAAGAATGCTATCTACCCACTTTCGTGCGTCAACCAACATTCTAGCTTTCCAACCTTCCAACCTTCCGACCTTCCAACCTTTCAATCCCCCAATCCCCCAATCTTCCAATCTTCCAATCTTCCAATCTTAAAATCCCCCAACCCCCCCAATCCCCCAATCTTCCAATCTTAAAATCCCCCAATCCTCAACCTCCTCTCAGTAAAAGGCATCCTCAAATTGCCTAAAATTGATGTTTCCATTTCTGTCCTGATAAACACCTACGATATCAAATCGGATGTCTTTTTGCCAATCTTTCTCGTGGATGTAATGGTCAGCAGCTTTGATGATCAATCTTCTTTTGGTATAATCAACAAATTCTTCAGCATAGCCAAAACCTGTCCCACTTCTGAACTTCACTTCGACAAAAACCAACAAACCTTTGTGTTCAAAAATCAAGTCAATTTCTGCGTGGCTATGTCTGTAATTTGCTTCTCTAAAAGTATATCCTTTTCCAGATAACCAATCTTTTACAAGCTCTTCAGCCCGCTTTCCTTTTTCATTATGCTCTGCCATAATAATATTTGTTTAATTTTGAAAAATCATTTTAAAAATTCCCGAACCTGCCATTAGTTTGTCAGAACTGAATAGAGACAAATGGCGTTTGTCAAAGAAATAGCTGTAAATCGTGAATCAAATTATAAATAAAAAAGTAAAATTTCTAGACCTTGGTCTAAAGGATTATAAAGAAACTTGGGATTTTCAAGAAGAAATTTTTGCAAAAACCGTGGCTTTGAAAATTGAGAACAGAAAATTGGGTGATGTTGGACAGCAAATGACAGAAAATCACCTCTTTTTTGTAGAGCATCCACATGTCTATACTTTGGGAAAGAGCGGTGAGCTATCACACCTTCTTCTAGATGAAAAGGGATTGATAGAAAAAGGAGCTACATTCTACAAAATCAATCGTGGAGGAGATATAACCTACCACGGGCCGGGACAATTGGTCGGATATCCGATTTTGGATTTGGATAATTTTTTTACTGATATTCATAAGTATTTGAGGTTTCTTGAAGAGGCTGTGATCCTTACCTTGGCCGAATATGGGATTGAGGCAGGGCGAATTGATGGCTTGACAGGTGTGTGGTTAGACCATGTAGAACAGCAGAATCCGAGAAAAATTTGTGCACTTGGAGTGAAGTCCAGTAGATGGGTAACCATGCATGGTTTTGCATTCAATGTAAATGCTGATTTGGATTATTTCCGAAACATCGTTCCTTGTGGAATAGCTGATAAGGCAGTTACATCCATGCATTTGGAACTCGGAAGGAAAGTCGATGAAAAGGAAGTCAAGGAAAAATTGAAAGGACATATCGCTTCACTGTTTGAAATGAAGCTTATTGGTTAGTTTGGTAATTTATTTTATAGAAAATGAAAAAGGATATTGATTTTCATCCAGTCACAGGTGTGAAATTAGCCATTGCAAAAGAAGAAGTAAATGGCCAAACTGAATGGTCGGTTTATATCATCAATTTGAACTTGATAGAATTGAATACTGTCATGATCACTTCCAAAGGTTACGGAATAATTGATGGAGAAAAAAAGAAAACCTCGACTTTGCGTCACATGATTCAAGAACTAGGATCAGAGTCAGTAGCGAAAATAGAACCTATCGATCCAGCTGTGTTTGCATTGAACAATGAGTTTTGGGTTAGTTATTATATTTTAGATCAGATTTTCGACAAAAAGTTTATATTTACAGAAGGCAGCATGGATCCTTCGAATATCCGCATGATTCCTGAGCTTGGTCTCGAAGGTGTATTGCATAGATGATATGAACATGAATAATTTTTTGAGTGACTTGAGTGATATCCTGTTTTTGGATATAGAAACAGCTTCTTCTGAACCTTCTTTTGATGCACTACCTGAGAGAATTCAAGAAGAATGGATCAAAAAGGAAAAGATCATAAAAAAATCAGATGAAGAAATCGAATCTGGGAGTCTATTTTTTGAGAAGGCTGGAATATACGCTGAGTTCGGCAAGGTCATTTGCGTAGGTGTAGGATATTTCAAATTTGATAAGGAAACTGAAGGGCTGAGCTTCAGGACAAAAAGTTTTGCGTCGGACTCCGAATATGATGCTCTATTTGAATTTTCTGATTTGTTGCGAAAAAAGCAATGGATTCTTTGCGCACATAATGGAAAGGAATTTGATTTTCCCTACCTCTCCAGAAGGATTTTGATAAATAGAATTCCATTGCCTGAACCACTTCAGATGGCCGGCAAAAAGCCTTGGGAAATTCGTCATTTGGATACTTTGGAATTGTGGAAGTTCGGTGATTATAAGCATTACACACGTTTGGAACTTTTGGCAGCTGTTTTTGACATTCCCACTTCCAAAGAAGGGATTGATGGTTCCCAAGTGAATGATGCTTATTACAACCAAAATGACCTCCAAGCTATTCGTGAATATTGTCTCAGAGATGTCTTGGTGACAGCACAGATTTATTTGGCTTTCCAAGGTTTACCACCGGAAATTGAGTTTGAAATTATCAATTTGGATATTGAGCAGGAGTGATTTGATATTCATTTTTTACCATTCTGTCTACTAATAAGATCCATGTTATTTCAAAATTGTATTCATGTTATTTCAAAATTCAATCCGTGTTATTTCAAAATTGACACTATGTTATTTCAAAATTTAATCTGTTAAATCTCAAAGTTTGGAGTCTATTAATGTGATAATTCTCCTTAGGATTTTTTTAAGATTGTGGATAGTCAATTTTGTGCCTTACGAGGTGTGAATTCAAAATTGTTATTCTGTAATCGCAAGATTTAAGCTGTGTTAATTCAAAATAAATAGCATGTAAATTCAAAATTCAGTTTGTGTAATTTCAAAATTTTAGTCATGTAATTTCAAAATTAAACTTGTGTAATTTCAAAATTGATGTTAATTTTGAAATAAAAATAATGCTGATTAATAGGAGGATATATGATGCAGTAAAGGCAATGATACCAAAGTATCCCATCATCGATTTGACTGGTCCAAGGCAGTCGGGCAAGACTACTTTGTTGAAAGATTTGTTTCAAGGGTATCGGTATATTAGTCTTGAGAATCCTGACTATAGAAATTTTGCTGAGAAAGATCCAAATGGTTTTTTGGAAGAATATGATCATCAAGTGATTTTTGATGAAGTTCAAAGAGTGCCAGCACTTTTTTCATACATCCAAACAAAAGTCGATGATCATCCAGAGAGGATGGGCTCTTATGTGCTTTCGGGTTCGCAGAATTTTCATTTAATGCAAAATATTACCCAAAGTCTTGCAGGGAGGGTTGCTATTTTTAAACTATTTCCCTTGGATCATTCTGAGCTAAGTTCCGCAGGTTTATTGCAAGATGAGTTTTTGGATAATTTGGTCAAAGGATATTATCCAGCTATCTATCATAGAGATATTCCGACTAAGATATTTTACTCCAATTACATTCAGACTTATATCAATCGGGATGTGAGTGAATTGATTGCGATAAGAGAAATGCGCTTGTTTCAGAATTTCCTGTCCCTTTGCGCAGCAAGGGCGGGTCAGTTACTCAACTTAAATGCCTTGGCTAATGAGTGTGGCATCACACAACCTACAGCTAAAGCATGGCTTTCGGCTTTAGAGCAAAGCTTCATTACGTTTCAGTTGTATCCTTACTATAAGAATTTCAGTAAAAGAACATTGAAAACTCCAAAGCTGTACTTCTATGATACAGGATTGTTATGTCATTTGCTTAAGATTTCATCTGTTGAGAAGCTTTTGATTCATCCTATCAAAGGAGCATTATTCGAAAATATGATGATTGCAGAATATGTAAAGCAAATGCATCATTCCAATAATTTGGAAGACATTTGGTTTTGGAGAGATTCTGGGGGCAATGAAGTTGATTTATTGGTTGATGATGGATTGGATTTCAGTGTTTTTGAATTTAAGGCATCAAAAACGATCACCACAGATATGTTTGATGGTTTAAACAAGTTTGAGGAGATTTCAAAAATAGAAAGGATCAAGAAATCATTGGTATATGGAGGTAAAGACAGCCAAAATCGCTCTGCTGGGAAATTAGTTTCTTGGAGGGATTTTCCTGAATGGTAAATCCCTTGTGAGCGATGTTATTAAAATTTTAAATAATCCTAAATGAACCATTTTCAAGCATTTTTTTTTATTAACTTTATAGAATTGAAAGAAGAAGAGATGTTTTGAGAATAAAGCAGGAAATTAAGATAGATAATCCCCATTTTTCAGAAGGCAGAATCATCCACTGCCTCGAATGCTATAAGCACCCCCATTTTCATATCAATCAACCAAAAAAGTCTGGAAGTCCTGAATTCCAGAAATCATTATTAACAAATTAAGAAAAATATTAAAAACTCATTTTTATGGGAAGAAAATCAAATAATAGAGCCGGAAAAGGCAAAGCTAAAGGAGGAAAGGTAATGGATGCCGCCCAGTTAGCTAGAAAAGTATTGAACTTTTTGGATAATCATTTTGGAGAGGAATTCAACTCCAAGCAAATTGTAAAGAAGTTAGAAATCAGAGATTCAGTGGTCAAAGGCGGTGTAGAACCAATTCTACACAAGCTAGCTGCTGGAGGATCTATATCAAAATCACCTAGAAATTACTTTTCGTCAAATAAAGAGCCTGAATTTATAGAGGGCGTCGTGGATTTTGTAAACCCTCGGTTTGCTTATATTGTGGCGGATGCCAAGTATAAAGTAGAAGAGGATATCCTGATCAAAGAGGCAGATTTGAAAAATGCACTTGACGGAGACAGAGTCAGAATCATGGTTTATCCTCTAAAGGGAAATACTGGACGCATGGAAGGTAAAGTCCTCGAGCTTTTAGAAAGAAGTCGAGACGAGTTTGTTGGGAGAGTTGAGATTTCTCCTCGCTTTGCCTTTGTAGTTCCTGATTTCAAGAAAATGCACCATGATATTTTTGTGCATAAAGGAGACCTTGGAGGAGCAGAGCACAATCAGAAAGTTGTGATCAAATTTACAGAATGGAGAGAAGGAGATAAGAATCCTACTGGAAAGGTAACTCGGGTATTAGGGAAAGCAGGAGAACACGAAGTGGAAATCCATTCGATCATGGCGGAATTTGGACTGCCATTCGAGTACCCAGAAGATGTCACTGCAGAAGCGGAAGAAATCTCTGAGGAGATTTCTCAAAAAGAAATCAACAGCAGAAAGGATTTTAGAGGGATTACCACCTTTACCATAGATCCAGCAGATGCCAAGGATTTTGATGATGCTATTTCTTATAGAGTATTGGACAATGGCAATTTTGAAATTGGTGTGCATATCGCAGATGTCACGCATTATGTAAAGCCAAAAACAGGGTTGGAAAAAGAAGCTTACGACAGAGCCACTTCTGTGTATTTGGTAGATAGAACAATCCCGATGCTTCCAGAGCGCTTGAGTAATGGTCTCTGTTCCCTTCGTCCAAATGAAGATAAACTTACATTTTCATGTGTTTTTGAAATGGACGAAAATGCTGATGTTGTCAAACATTGGATAGGAAGAACTGTCATTCATTCCGACAGAAGGTTTGCTTATGAACAAGCGCAAGAGAATATTGACAATCAAGAAGGAGATTTCTTTGAAGAGTTGACTTTCTTGAATGAAATGGCAAAGAAACTTCGAAAAAGGAGATTTGACAAAGGTGCTGTGAATTTTGAAACAGTGGAGGTGAAATTCCAATTGGATGAAAAAGGCAAGCCACTTGGATTGTTTGTGAAAGAACGCAAGGATATTCATAAGATGATTGAAGAATTCATGCTCTTGGCGAATAGGACAGTGGCAGAATTTATCTTTGACAAAAACAAAGGGGCTGATACTTTTGTATATAGAGTCCATGATCATCCTGATTTGGAGCGATTGGAGACGTTTTCCAACTTTGCAAAGAAATTTGGTCATGAAATCAAAATTGGGGAAGGGAACAGGATTTCCAAAGCTTTGAATCAACTCATGGATGAGATCCAAGGGAAACCAGAGCAAAATGTTTTGGAACAACTTGCGATCAGAAGCATGGCCAAAGCGATCTACACAGTAGAGCCACGCGGTCATTTTGGTTTGGCATTTAAACATTATACTCACTTTACTTCCCCTATCAGGAGGTATCCAGATATGATGGTTCACAGATTGCTTCAGCATTATCTTGATGAAGGGAAGTCTCCTGAAGCAGAAGTATGGGAAGACAAATGTCTCCATTCTTCTGATAGAGAGAAAAGAGCTTCCAATGCAGAGCGAGCTTCTATCAATTACAAGCAGGTCGAGTTTATGGCACTTGCTGAAGATAAAGATTATGAAGGTATCGTAGTTGGGGTGACTGAGTGGGGTGTTTTCGTAGAAATTACCGAAACCAAATGTGAGGGTATGATCAGAGTTCAGGATATGAATGATGATTATTACGAATTTGATGAAAAAAATATGCGCCTCATTGGCTCGAAAAATAAAAAAATGATCACTTTAGGTGATAAAGTGAATGTCAGAGTAGTAGCTACTGACATAGATAAAAGAACAATAGATTTGGAATTTGCAGATAATGAATCAAACGACAAACCCCGTAAGCGTAAATAAGCTTTTACAAGATTTAGAGAATCATATTCAGGGATTCCAATATGGAAATTCCCCAGCTGAGTTATACGAGCCGATAAGCTATATAATGAGTCTTGGAGGAAAAAGAATCCGACCATTACTGACTTTGATGGCATATTCTCTTTATAAAGACGACTATGAATCGATATTGACACCAGCATCTGCTGTGGAGGTTTTTCATAATTTCACTTTGATGCATGATGACATTATGGATGATGCGCCCCTGAGAAGAGGGAAAGCCACGGTTCATGAGAAGTGGAATGCCAACACTGCAATCCTCTCTGGTGATGTAATGCTGGTCAAAGCTTATGAGATGTTGGTGAAAGTGTCTCCGGAAAAACTCCCAGAGATCTTGAGTTTGTTCAATCAGACTGCCGCTGAAGTTTGCGAAGGACAACAACATGATATGAATTTTGAGAAAATTGATGTGGTTTCCGAAGAAGATTACATTGATATGATCAGACAAAAAACAGCAGTTTTGCTAGGTTTTGCCTTGCAGTTTGGAGCTTTATTAGCTGATGCTTCAAAAGAAGAAGCACAAAAGCTCTATGACTTCGGTGTCAATATTGGTATAGGCTTTCAGCTGAAAGATGATCTTTTGGATGTGTATGCAGATCAAGCCAAGTTTGGGAAGCAAGTAGGAGGAGATATCATTTCCAACAAAAAAACTTTTCTACTTATTAAAGCAAAAGAGCTTGCTGAAGGTGAAGAAAAAAATGAATTGGAAAAATGGATTGCAAGAGAAGATTTTGATAAAGTTGAAAAGGTGAGCGCTGTCACTGAGATTTATGATAAAGTAGGGATTAAAACCCTTACAGAGTCAAAAATGCAAGATTATTTTAAGAAAGGATTTGATCAATACAACTCGCTTAGTGTCCCAAACCTTCTAAGTTTCAACATGCTTTTGGAATTGACCCAGGATCTTATTCACAGAGAGAAATAAATAGAATAACATGATAGAATTATCAACGACGGTGGTCATTATAGTGATCACCGTTTTGACTTCCTACTGGGGGTTCAGAAATCCACAAATCTTGGAAAGATGGATGTTTACCCCATACCTAATCAAAAATAGAAATCAGTATGATCGTTTTGTCCTGTCAGGATTTATTCACAAAGACAGCATGCATCTATTGTTCAATATGTTTACCTTCTTTTTCTTTGGAGGAGCAGTAGAGCAATTTTTACTTTACCGATTGGGATTTATCCCTGGGACTTTGGTTTTTGTACTATTCTATATTGTGGGAATTATTGTGTCGGATATTCCTACATTCCTTAAGCATCAGGATCATAGTTTTTACCGAGCTCTTGGAGCGAGTGGGGGAGTAGCGGCGACGGTTTTTGCAAGTATTATTCTGATGCCCCTTTCTGACATTTGTCTATTTGGGATTATCTGTTTGCCTGGTTTTGCCCTTGGTGTGCTATTTTTGATCTATTCTGTGGTACAAGCCAAAAAAGGGAATGATGGGATCAATCACGATGCGCATTTGTACGGCGCATTGTTTGGGATTGCTTTTATATTAATTATAAGCCCTAGCAGTGCCCTCAATTTTCTAAATGAAATAAAAAGCTTCAGGTTGTTTTGACCTGAAGCTTTTTGATTTTTTTGATAATAATAGCAGGTTTATCACTTGCCTTTTTGAATTTGTCGGATATTTTTGTCAGTTACAGACTTTAACATTCCTATCCAATTTTCCCCTTTTTCTTCTGCAAAAACGTCCGGTCCTGGAATTCCTACACGCATTCCGATCGTAGTAGTAGCCGTGCCACCTTGTCCTTCGGATTTGAAATAGACATCTAAAGCATTGATATCTTGGGTGAATCTTGAGAGCTTATTGATACTAGCTCTGATTTCCTCCTGGACTTCTTGACTCACATCTAGATTTGGAGATTGAACATCAATTTTGACACCCTTATAATTTTCTGTGTAGTTCATGGTTATAAAATTTAGATTTATTTTGAAAATACACCCTATTGTACGGATACTAGAGATCAAAAGTCAAAAAAAAGCCACTCAATTTGAGTGGCTTTTTTTGATTTTTCTCTAATCAGCTTTGTTATAGAGCTTTTTGAGTTGAGGAATTCCTTTTTCCATCCATTCAGGTGCAGGCTTAGCCATAAGATGGTAATCAAAATACTCTTTCATCCTTCTTTGGAAATCTTTCTGGTTTGCCTCATTTGCCAAATGATGCCCTTCATTTGGGTAAGATAGGAATATTACTTCTTTGCCCATTCTTCTTGCAGCATTGTAAAGTTCTAGGCCTTGCGACCAATCTACTGCACCATCAGCGGTACCATGAAGAATCAAGAAAGGCGTTTTGATATTTGGTATGTGATGCATTGGGTTTTCCCTTTGATAGATCTCTCTATGCGTCCAAGGAGTAACTCCATAGCCCATTCGTACTTGGCCAATTTCCATGATGCCATGATGCACAGTTCCTGAGCTTCCATAGATGTTGTTATAGAAACTCTCTAGGTTTGTTGGCGGAGCACCTGTTACGATGCATTTGAACATGTCTGTTTGGGTCAAGATAAATGATGTTTGATATCCACTCCAGCTATGACCTTGAAGACCTATATTGTCCTTGTCAGCATATCCGAGCTTGATCAATTCTTTGGCTGCAGATGTGATTACGTCTAGAGAACTTGTCCCTGGCTTGCCTTCTTCGAATACAATATCTGGCATGAATATCACATAGCCATTGCTTGCATAGGTGGAGAAATGGGGCCTATCATCATACACAGGCATTGAGTACTGATGATGACGCTCTGACATGGTTTCATAAAAATAGATAATGGTTGGATAAGCTTTACCTTCTTCATAATCTGCAGGAAGCGTCATTGTACCTTGTAATTTATTTCCCCTTCCATCTGTGAAATCCACCAATTTTCTTTTACCCCAAGCATATTCGCTTTGTTGTGGGTTGGCATCTGTTATTCTTTTTTGGTTGGAAAAATCTGTATTAGTTACATAATAATCTGGAAAATCAACAAAAGTCTGTTTTGTGAAAAACAATTTATCGGCACTTTCAGCCTTCATAGGCCTTCCATAGCTAAAATCTTCATAGACAATCGCTTTAGGTTGAGAGCCTATTGACAATGAATAAAATCCTTCCTTTTTAGTCCATTCTCCATATGCAGTTAGCAACAATGGTTTTTTGGTATCTATCCAATCTTCTTCAGGATCCAAATTAACATGCCTAAACCTAATTTCTTGATCATTTCCAATTTTGGTGATATTTTCAGCTTTGCTGCCATCCAAAGCCAGCATCCATAAATCATATTTATGGTTTACAATTACACTTTTCCCATCTTTTGACCATCCTGCTAATCCAAAAGGGGGATTTTCATGTGGATAGGGGTGTTCCATATCCATAAAAATTACAGAGGCATTTTTTGAAATATTGGTTCGTTTATCAGCATCTACATCATAGACAATCAATGCAGTGTCTTTTTGATACAAATAATACTTCCCATCAGGAGAGTCTCCCAAAGTCCGGGTAACCAATTCTTCAATTTTCTTTTTTTCTCCGGTTGAGATATCTACTCTGTACAAATCTGCTGGAGAAATACCCCAATTAACATCACTTAAGTATGGGTTGTCATCTCTTCCTATTCTGTATTTAGGGTGCTTTGACTCGCTGACGTATTTAATTGACTCGTCAGATAATCTCACAAACTTATCTTCTTTGATATGGTAAGAAGCGCTATAAGTAAAGTTTTTGTCTCTGTTTGCCCTGACGATCTGTACAGATTGTATGTTGTCATCTTTCCAATGCCATACATCTACATTGGCAACCGTATCTTTACTCATCTTCAATTTAGTCTCTTGTTCTTTGATAGCCAGATTAACTGTTTTTCCATCTTTACTAAAGCTCAAGCGGCCTTTATCGCTGATTATAAATTCAGAAGGAAAGCCAGTACTCGAGTCCTTTAGAACTTGTTTTTTCATTGAATTATCGAGCTCTGAGAAAATCAACAAAGAATTAGGTTGTTGCAAAAGTGTATCAACTTTATTGCCTTTCAAAACTGCCAATTGATTGCCTTTGCTCGCCCATTCAGATTTTTTTGATTGCCCGTCATCCCAAGTAAGGCTTTGGTACATTGCTTTGTCGCTGTCAAGGTTTTTTGTTGACATATTTTTTAGGTCTAACAAAAACACACCATTACCAATTTGATCTTCGGCATCTACAATATAAGCTAGATGCGAGCTCTTTTGGTTGAAAGAATATTCCACTACATTTCCTAAAGTAGTTACAACTTTATTACTTAGGTCATAGAGTACGAGGTCAGCACCTCGAACTTCTGATTTGGCATTCTCTGGTTTATTTTTCAAAACCGTCCAATATTTTCCGTCATTTGAAAAAGACATTTTGTTGGCTCTTTCTACATCAAACTTCTCTTCAGAATTCAAATTCATAACATGAGCTGTTTGAGAGACAGGCTTTTTGGCTTTCTTTAATTTTTCTGTCTCTTCTTTGTTAGGACTTGTGAAGTAAGCTATGAAATTGCTGTTTTTAGTAAATGAGGGTGAAGACCCATATGGGATTTTTTTGATTTCTCCTGATTGAACGGCTTTTATATGAAGTGTATCGTCACCACCATTTGGCCGGAGTCCATAGGCGAACCAATTGCCATTTGGTGAAGCTGTAGTTGAGGTGATTCTGGACCATTTCCCATAGTCCTCAAGTTGTAACGGCTTCTTTTGAGCCTGCAAGCTTCCGATGGTTAGAATCAGAATTACAGATAGAATGTAGTTTTTTTGTTTCATAAAGGGTTTTGAAATGAGAAAATCTCAATGAAAAAAGGTTTGAGGAAAAAAGCTTATTTTCATTGAAGATTTGGGTGTAAATGATCTGTTTAAAATTGAAGATTTGAAATCTCCAACTCTTTAATTGGAATTTAATCTGAAACAAGATGTATTCCTTGCCTGAAAAATCAAAACGGTATTACATTGGTGGTGATATCAATATATAGAGCAAAAAAAATAGGACTTTCGTTAGAAAGTCCTATTTGAGTTTGTTGAAGAATAGAATCTTAAGCAGTAGCAGGTACTACATGTACATAAGATCTACCGTCGAATTTCTTTTTGAATTCAACTTTTCCATCAGCAGTAGCGAAAAGTGTATGGTCTTTACCCAAACCTACATTTTCTCCTGGATGATGTTTTGTACCTCTTTGTCTTACGATGATGTTACCAGCGATAACAGCTTCACCGCCGAATTTTTTCACACCTAGTCTTTTGCTATGTGATTCTCTACCGTTTCTGGAACTACCGACACCTTTCTTGTGAGCCATGATATTTAATGTTTATGATTCCTAATAGGATATCTTATAATACAATACTTTCAATCAATACTTTAGTGAAATCTTGTCTGTGACCGTTTTTCTTTTTGTAACCTTTTCTTCTTTTCTTTTTGAAGACAATTACTTTGTCACCTTTCACATGATCAAGGATTTTACCTGATACCTTTGCTCCGGATAATAATGGAGCACCAATTGACACTGAACCGTTGTCTTCCGCCAACAGTACCTGGTCAAATTCCACGGAAGCGCCAGCTTCGCCTTGCAACTTAGGTGCATAAACGTACTGATCTTTTGTTACTTTGAACTGCTTTCCTGCGATGTTAACTATTGCGTACATAGATTTTCGTTGGATACTTTTTATCAAATTGAGGTACAAATATAGCAACTCCCTTTGATACAAAAAAATAACTTTATAAATATCGTCAATATTTTAGGATTGGTACTGATGTGATCTAAGAAAGCTATGGTTGTTTTTCACCTATTTCGAATCATAAAGAAACAAATTTCCAAGATTAGATTCCAATATAATGCGCATTATATTTTTCAGGAATTCATAAAAAAAAATAAGGATTTTTGTAAGTTGTTTTGCACCATGGTTTTATCAAAAATTTCAAATAGATCAAAAATCCTAGTTCCTGTGTAAATGATTGTTTATTAGGTGTTTTAATGCTTTTGTATGTTTATTTAATTCACTAATTTATAATTGACCAATGGTCAAAAAATGAACAAATTTCAGTCAGAAAAAATTTTTCATTTTTTTTCAGAAATATTGATTGTTGGGTTTATAGCTTATTTAATTTAATTAAAGATTTAAATAAAATAATATAAAATGCTTATAAATAGATAATTATAATATAGTGACCAAAAGTCAAAAAACTAAGTAAATAGACATCCTTGGGGTTTTATTTTTAAAAATAGTTGGTCATATTTGTTGAGAGGCTCTGATCACTATTTGCCTCAATAGCCCTAGTCTTCGAAGTAAAAAATCTATTAAAGTCTTTGTATTAAGGACTTTCATAAACTTAACTCTTTATAATAATGCAACAGTACGAACCAATTCTCCAAGAAAACAAAAATCGTTTTGTTTTATTTCCTATACAACATGATGACATTTGGCAATATTACAAAAAGGCAGAGGCTAGTTTTTGGACTGCGGAAGAGATAGACTTAAGTCAGGATTTGAATGATTGGAAAAATCTCAATGATGGAGAGAGGCATTTTATCTCGCACGTATTGGCATTTTTTGCAGCAAGTGATGGTATTGTGAATGAAAACCTTGCAGAGCATTTTGTTTCAGAAGTTCAATATACTGAAGCAAAGTTCTTTTATGGTTTTCAGATAGCAATGGAAAATATTCATTCCGAAACTTACAGTTTGTTGATAGATACCTATATCAAGGATAATCAGGAAAGAGATAAGCTTCTGAATGCTATTGAGCATATAGATTGTGTGAAGAAAAAAGCTGAATGGGCTTTGAGATGGATTGACAATGGTTCTTTCCAAGAACGTTTGATTGCATTTGCTGCAGTTGAAGGAATTTTCTTTTCGGGTTCTTTTTGTTCTATTTTCTGGTTGAAAAAAAGAGGCTTGATGCCTGGATTGACATTTTCTAATGAATTGATCTCAAGAGATGAGGGTCTTCATTGTGATTTTGCTTGCCACTTATATACTGAGCACGTTAATAACCAATTGCCTAAAGAAACAGTGACGATGATTATCAAAGATGCTGTTGAGATAGAAAAGGAGTTTGTTACAGACGCATTGCCTGTAAGGTTGATTGGTATGAACTCTGACTTGATGTGTCAATACATAGAGTTTGTAGCAGATAGATTATTACTTGAATTGGGTTGTGCGAAAGTCTGGAACAGCACCAATCCATTCGATTTCATGGATATGATTTCACTTCAGGGTAAAACAAACTTCTTTGAAAAGAGAGTAGGGGATTACCAAAAAGCTGGCGTGATGAAATCAAACGAAATTAATGAATCTCCAAAATTCTCTATTGGAGAGGATTTTTAATATATATTTTTCAGATACCCATATAAAGCGACCTTATGTTAGTAATAAAAAGAGACGGAAGAAGAGAATCTGTACGATTCGATAAAATCACTGCAAGGATAGAAAATCTTTGCTACGGATTGGATAATAGATACATCCAGCCAATTGAAGTTGCCAAAAAGGTCATTGATGGTCTTTATGATGGCGTGACCACCACCGAACTGGATAATCTGGCAGCGGAGATCTGTGCATCTCTAACTGTGAGACACCCTGAATACGCAACCTTGGCAGCAAGAATTGCTGTGTCTAACCTTCACAAAACGACGAGTCAGTCTTTTTCAAATACCATGAAAAGGCTGTACACATATATCAATCCCAAAACAGAGGAAAATGCAGCATTGATTGCTTCTGATGTTTATGGTATTGTGAAAAAATATGCGGCAAAACTTGATGCAGCTATCGACTATGAAAGGGATTTCGCATACGACTATTTTGGTTTCAAAACTTTGGAAAGAAGTTACCTGATCAGATTAGATGGGAAAGTAGTAGAAAGGCCACAGCATATGTTGATGAGGGTTTCTATTGGTATCCACAAAGAAGATATTGATGCAGCTATTGAAACTTATAATCTGCTATCCCAAAAATGGTTTACACATGCGACTCCAACACTTTTCAACGCAGGTACACCAAAACCGCAACTCTCATCTTGCTTCCTCTTGACGATGAAGGATGATAGCATTGATGGTATTTATGATACCCTAAAGCAGACTGCAAAGATTTCGCAATCTGCAGGTGGTATAGGTCTATCAATTCACAATGTAAGAGCTAAAGGATCTTATATCAAAGGAACGAATGGAGTTTCCAATGGGATTGTTCCTATGTTGAGAAACTTTGACATGACTGCAAGATATGTTGATCAAGGAGGAGGGAAACGTAAGGGCAGTTTTGCAATTTACTTGGAACCTTGGCATGCAGATGTGAAGGATTTCTTGGAACTGAAAAGAAATCATGGAAAAGAGGAAATGCGTGCAAGAGATTTGTTCTATGCAATGTGGATTCCTGATTTGTTCATGAGAAGAGTAGAGCAAAACGAATCCTGGTCTTTGTTCTGTCCTAATGAAGCTCCTGGATTGGCAGATTGTCATAGTGAGGAGTTTGATAAATTATACGAAAAGTATGAAAGAGAAGGCCGAGCTAGAGAAACTATCAAAGCCCAAGATCTTTGGTTTGAAATTCTTGAATCTCAGATTGAGACAGGTACCCCTTATATGTTGTATAAAGATTCTGCAAATAAAAAATCTAATCAACAAAATCTAGGTACTATCAAGTCTTCAAACTTGTGTACTGAGATCATAGAATACACTTCTCCTGATGAGGTCGCTGTTTGTAACCTGGCTTCTATCGCTTTACCAAAATTCGTAGTAGAAGGTAGAGATGGAGTGAAGACTTTTGATCACCAAAAGTTGTACGAAATCACCAAAGTAGCAACAAGAAACTTGAATAAAGTAATTGATGTGAATTACTACCCTGTTGAGGAAGCTAAGAGGTCTAATTTCAGACATAGACCGATTGGTTTGGGAGTTCAAGGTTTAGCAGATGCATTTATCTTGTTGAGAATGCCTTTTGATTCAGATGAAGCGAGAAGGCTCAATGAGGACATTGCAGAGACGATGTACTTTGCGGCAATGGAAACTTCCATGGAGTTAGCCAAAGTTGAAGGGACATATGAAACTTACGAAGGTTCACCAGTTTCCAAAGGGCAATTCCAATTTGATCATTGGGGTGTAGCACCAAAGTCAGGAAGATGGGCTTGGGATGAATTGAAGGAAAAAGTAAAAAAATATGGTGTGAGAAATTCACTTTTGATTGCACCTATGCCTACAGCTTCTACTTCCCAGATCCTTGGAAACAACGAGTGTTTTGAACCATATACTTCCAATATCTATACAAGAAGAACACTTTCAGGAGAGTTTATCGTTGTCAACAAGCATTTGATGAGAGATTTGATAAATCTTGGAATGTGGAATGACAATATGAAAAACAGACTCATTGCTGCCAATGGTTCTGTTCAGAATATCCCGGGTGTTCCGCAAAACATCAAGGATCTTTATAAAACAGTTTGGGAGATTTCGCAGAAGACAATCATTGATATGGCTGCTGAAAGAGGGGCATATATTTGCCAATCTCAGAGTATGAATGTGTTCTTGCAAGATCCTAATTTTGGAAAATTGACATCAATGCATTTTTACGCCTGGAAGAAAGGTTTGAAAACCGGTATGTATTACTTGCGTTCACAAGCTGCAACAAGTGCTATCCAATTCACTGTTGATAAAGCTGCATTGAAAACTGATGCACCAAACCACCAAGTATCAATTGATACGTCTGTAGCTCAACAAAAACAAGATGCTATCGCCTGTTCATTGGATAATCCTGATGAATGCGAAATGTGCGGGAGTTAACAAATTTTAGAGTTCGTTTATGGGAAAAAGCGTCTGATTTTGTCAGGCGCTTTTTTTATGAGTTTTAGTTCATTAATTCATCCTTAAACACAGTTTTGTTAGAAAAATGTGACTCAAGGTTGAAATGAAATAGATCCAACCCTTATTCTAAATTCATTTGAGAGAGTTCGATTTATTGACTGTTTCACTTTCCGTTCACGTTCGTAAGCCTCTTCTTTGGAATTGAACTTTTCGTAATAAACTATTTCCCAATTGGCATTTTTACCAGTAAAACCTTTGTGGTTAGAATTGTGTCTTCGGAGCCTTTCGCTTAAATCATCACAAGTATGTCCGATGTAATATTTGTCTTTGGATTTTGATTGCAAAATGTAAAAGTAACATGCCATAAAAAAAACTCTTTTTGAAGCTTAGAGTAGCAGTTGAGGGATTCGAACCCTTGACCCTTCCGATGTTAATCGGAATGCTCTGAGTCAATTGAGCTAAGAATTTAAGAGCTCTTTTATTTTAACTTTACTTTTCCAAGATTTTACTTTCCGTTCACGTTCGTAAGCCTCTTCTTTGGAATTGAACTTTTCGTAATAAACTATTTCCCAATCGGCATTTTTACCAGTAAAACCTTTGTGGTTAGAATTGTGTCTTTGGAGCCTTTCGCTTAAATCATTACAAGTATGTCCGATGTAATATTTGTCTTTGGATTTTGATTGCAAAATGTAAAAGTAACATGCCATAAAAAAAAACTCTTTTTGAAGCTTGGAGTAGCAGTTGAGTGATTCGAACCCTTTACCCTTCCGATGTTAATCGGAATGCTCTAAGTCAATTGAGCAAATAGGTCTAAAGTGTATATTTCAATTGTTAGAGGGAGTTGAGGGATTCGCACCCCCGACCCTTCCGATGGTAATCGGAATGCTCTGAGTCAATTGAGCAAAGAGGTCTAAAGTATATATTTCAATTGTTAGTGGGAGTTGAGGGATTCGAACCCCCGACTCTTCCGATGGTAATCGGAATGCTCTGAGTCAATTGAGCAAAGAATTTAAGAGCTCTTTTATTTTAACTTTACTTTTCCAAGATTTTACTTTCCGTTCACGTTCGTAAGCCTCTTCTTTGGAATTGAACTTTTCGTAATAAACTATTTCCCAATCGGCATTTTTACCAGTAAAACCTTTGTGGTTAGAATTATGTCTTCGGAGCCTTTCGCTTAAATCATCACAAGTATGTCCGATGTAATATTTGTCTTTGGATTTTGATTGCAAAATGTAAAAGTAACATGCCATAAAAAAAAACTCTTTTTGAAGCTTGGAGTAGCAGTTGAGGGATTCGAACCCCCGACCCTTCCGATGGTAATTGGAATGCTCTGAGTCAATTGAGCAAAGAGGTCTAAAGTGTATATTTCAATTGTTAGTGGGAGTTGAGGGATTCGAACCCCCGACTCTTCCGATGGTAATCGGAATGCTCTGAGTCAATTGAGCAAAGAGGTCTAAAGTATATATTTCAATTGTTAGTGGGAGTTGAGGGATTCGAACCCCCGACTCTTCCGATGGTAATCGGAATGCTCTGAGTCAATTGAGCAAAGAGGTCTAAAGTGTATATTTCAATTGTTAGTGGGAGTTGAGTGATTCGAACCCTTGACCCTTCCGATGTTAATCGGAATGCACTGAGTCAATTGAGCAAAGAGGTCTAAAGTGTATATTTCAATTGTTAGTGGGAGTTGAGGGATTCGAACCCCCGACCCTTCCGATGGTAATCGGAATGCTCTAAGTCAATTGAGCTAAGAATTTAAGAGCTCTTTTATTTTAACTTTACTTTTCCAAGATTTTACTTTCCGTTCACGTTCATAAGCTTCTTCTTTGGAATTGAACTTTTCGAAATAAACTATTTCCCAATCGGCATTTTTACCAGTAAAACCTTTGTGGTTAGAATTGTGTCTTCGGAGCCTTTCGCTTAAATCATCACAAGTATGTCCGATGTAATATTTGTCTTTGGATTTTGATTGCAAAATGTAAAAGTAACATGCCATAAAAAAAAAACTCTTTTTGAAGCTTGGAGTAGCAGTTGAGGGATTCGAACCCCCGACCCTTCCGATGGTAATCGGAATGCTCTAAGTCAATTGAGCAAATAGGTCTAAAGTGTATATTTCAATTGTTAGAGGGAGTTGAGGGATTCGCACCCCCGACCCTTCCGATGTTATTCGGAATGCTCTGAGTCAATTGAGCAAAGAGGTCTAAAGTATATATTTCAATTGTTAGTGGGAGTTGAGGGATTCGAACCCCCGACTCTTCCGATGGTAATCGGAATGCTCTGAGTCAATTGAGCAAAGAGGTCTAAAGTGTATATTTCAATTGTTAGTGGGAGTTGAGGGATTCGAGCCCCCGACTCTTCCGATGGTAATCGGAATGCTCTGAGTCAATTGAGCAAAGAGGTCTAAAGTGTATATTTCAATTGTTAGTGGGAGTTGAGGGATTCGAACCCCCGACCCTTCCGATGGTAATCGGAATGCTCTAAGTCAATTGAGCTAAGAATTTAAGAGCTCTTTTATTTTAACTTTACTTTTCCAAGATTTTACTTTCCGTTCACGTTCATAAGCTTCTTCTTTGGAATTGAACTTTTCGAAATAAACTATTTCCCAATCGGCATTTTTACCAGTAAAACCTTTGTGGTTAGAATTGTGTCTTCGGAGCCTTTCGCTTAAATCATCACAAGTATGTCCGATGTAATATTTGTCTTTGGATTTTGATTGCAAAATGTAAAAGTAACATGCCATAAAAAAAAAACTCTTTTTGAAGCTTGGAGTAGCAGTTGAGGGATTCGCACCCCCGACCCTTCCGATGGTAATCGGAATGCTCTAAGTCAATTGAGCAAATAGGTCTAAAGTGTATATTTCAATTGTTAGAGGGAGTTGAGGGATTCGCACCCCCGACCCTTCCGATGTTATTCGGAATGCTCTGAGTCAATTGAGCAAAGAGGTCTAAAGTGTATATTTCAATTGTTAGTGGGAGTTGAGGGATTCGAACCCCCGACCCTCTGCTTGTAAGGCAGATGCTCTGAACCAACTGAGCTAAACTCCCAATATTTTTTATTTCAAGACTTCAAACCTTTTAATTCGACTTTACCGAAATTAATCGAAAAATTTTAAATTAATCTTTATTAATTTTTTGTGGGAGTTGAGGGATTCGAACCCCCGACCCTCTGCTTGTAAGGCAGATGCTCTGAACCAACTGAGCTAAACTCCCAATATTTTTTATTTCAAGACTTCAATGGGTGGAACTTCCGACTCTTCCGATGGTAATCGGAATGCTCTGAACCAACTGAGCTAAACTCCCAATATTTTTTATTTCAAGACTTCAATCGGTCGAACTTTCGACTCTTCCGATGGTAATCGGAATGCTCTGAACCAACTGAGCTAAACTCCCAATATTTTTTATTTCAAGACTTCAATGGGTCGAACTTCTGACTCTTCCGATGGTAATCGGAATGCTCTGAACCAACTGAGCTAAACTCCCAATATTTTTTATTTCAAGACTTCAATGGGTCGAACTTTCGACTCTTCCGATGGTAATCGGAATGCTCTGAACCAACTGAGCTAAACTCCCAATATTATTTATTTCAAGACTTCAATCGGTCGAACTTCGGACTCTTCCGATGGTAATCGGAATCTTTTGAGGTAGTCGCCTATTCTTTCCTGATTGGTTTGCAAAGGTAGCTTAATTTTGATTTTGAGCAAAAAATTGAACTTTAATTTTTACAGGGATTTTGTAATTGGTTGATATTGAATTCGAAAAATTACAATTTATTTTTCTAAGGATTTACATTATCTAAAGTATTCAGTTTTTTGAGAACATTTTCCCTTAAATTAAGTGCCTACAAACCGCTGGTTTTTGAATAATTGTATGAAAGAAAAAAACATGTTATTTCGATTAAATTAAGTAAAAGTTTGCTGTTCTCCATCTATTAATCAAGCGTTGATGGTTTTATGTTAATGATGTTATTTGAAAATTTGTCATTAATGAAATCTGGGAATGTCATCAAATTATGAATGGTCAGTATTCTAAATTGTAGCTTTTTTTATAAAATAAAAGGTTTTTTATTGAAAGCGCAGGGTGGGAGGGTAGACAATAATGTATTGTCGTTTGTGTACAATTTTTAAAATACTCGAAAAAAAATGGTCTCCCAAAACTTGAAGTTTTAGAAGACCAGATTGATCGTGTAGATAAATTTTATTACTGCAAATTGATCGATATACCTGCCCTAAACCATCTTCTTGGCATTTGAACAAAGCCAGCTTCTATATAATCAGTATTCGTGACATTGGAAGCTTCAGCAAAAAAACCGAAGGTCTTCAATCTATTGTAATCCATTCTAATATCCATTAAGAAATATGGATCCAAAGCCATTCTTTCAATATATCTAGCCTTGATGTTCAATTCCAAATTTGTAAAAATTTCAGATCTTACGCCGGCAATAACCTGATGTCGCATTGCGTTCAGGGTGTTTCTTGATTCTGTACCTGGTAATTGTTTCAAGTCTGCATCGATGTAATTGTAACTCAATGATATTTCAGAAAGATTAAAATTTTTACTCCCTAGTTTTAACGCTTGCTGCAGTCCTATTTCGATACCTTGGAAAGTCACTTCAGAGATATTTCTTGGCATCCAGCGGTTTGGATTGGGTTCAATATCACTTGGTTCTCTATTCCAGTCGATTAGATTTTTTGTGTGTCTGTTGAAATAGACTACTTCAAGCCTTAAGCCTTTGTTTCCATATTTGTAACCAAACTCAAAACTTTGGGCTTCTTCTGGTGTCAAGTCTGGATTTGACAAATTACTCGGATCTTGGTAGTAAAGTTCTGTGAAGGATGGGATTCTATAACTTGCACCGTAATTTGTATAAAGTCTTGAGCTATTATTGATCTGATACCCCAATTCGGCACCAGGGAAATGCTTCCAACCATATTCATTGTAGTAATTGGAATATACTCCAGCTCTGAAATCAAAGTTTTCCCAAAACTCAATCCGATGCTCAGCAAAAACTCCAAGAAATGCCCTCTCTCTATCTCCCAAATTATTGCTTTCTATTTTCTCTTGCCTACCTTCGAGCCCAAAGCCTGTTGTGCCTAGCTTAGATTGATATCTTCCATTCAGTTCCAAGGCAAAAACATCTGAGACATGGTTATTGGTAAAAAATTCAGGTTCATTTCTCCTTAACCTAAACTCATCCGAATTTCTTCTCCAATATGCCCTAGTCTGTAAGTAAACGTTTTCATGGCTATAAGTATGGCTAAGAGAAGCAATAAAAGTCTGGATACTCTCCCATTGATCCGGAAAGCTATTGGTGTAGAATCCATTTGCGCCAAATGACCTGTCGGTATACCCGACCATAGTTCGGATCTCGTTTTTCTCATTCAAATCCATCCCACCTTCATAGAAAACATTACTTACTTTATAATCAGAGTTGTACCAGTGACCATTTGAGGCGTCGTGGGAAACAGACAGTGATTGTTTGTAAGTACCAAAAGGTAAAGTGACTGGCAAAGCGGAAACTACGCTAAACCCCTTCATTCCAAAATCACCTCCATAAGCCTGAATGTTCAATCCTTTCGATTCAGGTAGCATAGTGACTACATTGACCGCACCAGCGTAAGCATTTTGTCCATAGATTCTGGAGGCTGGGCCCTTCATTATTTCCACACGTTGTATTGCTTGAAGCGGAATGGGGATATTCATGATATGATGTCCCGTCTGTGGGTCAGTCATTTTTATTCCATTTATGAGCATCAAGGTTTGTTCAAAACCTCCTCCTCTGATCCCAATATCGCCTTGAACACCAGAAACACCTCTCTGTCTTACATCTACCCCAGGAGTAAAAGAAAGGACTTCTTGCAAACTTCTGGCAGGTGTAGTCTCTATTTCTTTTCTACTTACGATTGATATATTTCTTGACACCTTATTGAAAGGTATTTCAATCCTATTTTCTTGAATTATAACTTCTCCAAGATCTACTGTTGTACTGTCTTGAATAGCTTTGACACTATAAGAATGAAGGATCAAAACAGGAATAAGTAATATTTTTTTCATAAAATAGATTTAAAATCTCGGCGCAAATTACCCTCTAAATAATTCTAAATGCAAATGTTTTGCATTTTAGAAGAAATTTCCAGCCTGCAAACCCTACTTTCAAAATTTGATTTTTTGTTATCTTTTGTTTCTGTATTTTAGCCAAATCATTTAAAAATTATATTTCATAATATGACACATATCGTAAAAAGGGTGTTTCTTTTATTTCTAGTTTTGACAGGGGGTATAAACCTTGAAGCTCAGCAAGTAAAAGACAATAAAGATGCTGCTTTTACCGAGTTTGGTTACAGACAAGGGACAGCTTACAGGTCTGCCACGGGCAAGCCAGGTCCAAATTATTGGCAAAATAAATCTGATTATGTCATTAACGTTGAGTTGGATGAAGAGAATCATTCAGTAAAAGGCTCTTGGACGATTACATACACAAACAACAGCCCTGAAGCTTTAGATTTCATTTGGCTTTTTTTAGAGCAAAATAGATTTACTGAAGAATCAAGAGGAACATTGACCACACCTGTTCAAGGAAATCGATACAGTGGTGATGTCAATGGTGGTTATACTATAGAAAATGTGAAGGCTAGCCTATCAGGAAGAAACAAAGCGGTTAGTAATGAGTATTTGATATCAGATACTAGAATGCAAGTTGTTTTTGCAGAACCTATACCTGCAAATGGAGGTGTAGCGACTGTTTCTATGGATTTCGAATACAAAATACCAGTCAAAGGAATGGATAGAATGGGGCGATTGGATGTGAAGGATGGAACTATCTATGCTATGGCACAATGGTATCCAAGGGTTGCAGTACTTGATGATGTGACAGGTTGGAACACAGACCCGTATTTGGGGGCAGGGGAGTTTTATTTGGGATATGGTGACTTTGATTACAAAGTAACAGTTCCTTTCGATCACATTGTTGTGGGATCTGGAGAACTTCAGAATCCAAGTCAAGTCCTGACTAAGGAGCAGCAAAATAGAATGAAAAATGCTGCTGAAAGTGATGAAAGAGTATATATCATCAATCCGGATGAAGTAGGAGATAATGGTAATATCAGGCCAAGGCAAGATGGTAAGCTTACTTGGCATTTCAAAATGAACAATACTAGAGATGTTGCTTTTGCTTCATCTAAAGCATTTATTTGGGATGCAGTTGGTGCAAATCTCCCGAGCGGGAAAAGGATAATAGCCCAGTCTGTATATCCCAAAGAAAGTGATGGCGAAGAAGCATGGGGTAGATCTACTGAATACAGCAAAGCATCTATAGAGCATTATTCTGAAATGTGGTATGAATACCCATATCCAGTGGCGGTAAATGTGGCAGCTGATATAGGTGGCATGGAATACCCAGGATTGAATTTTTGTAGTTATAAGTCCAAAGGGGAGTCGTTATGGGGTGTTACTGATCATGAATTTGGTCACAATTGGTTCCCAATGATTGTTGGTACCAATGAAAGAAGACATGCATGGATGGATGAAGGTTTCAATACTTTTATCAATTACTACAGCTATTTGGCTTTTAATGAGGGAGAGTACACCAACGATCTTATTCAGACCAGAAAATATTTGGGTTGGTTGACCAATGATAACAGAGAGCCAATAGCAACACATGCAGATAGAACTCAAAGCAATAACTTAGGTATGGTGGCATATATGAAGCCTGCATTGGGTTTCATTATGCTTAGAGAGTATATTTTGGGTCACGAAAGGTTTGATAAAGCATTTCGCTCCTACATCAAAACTTGGGCATACAAGCATCCTCAGCCTACCGATTTCTTCAATCACGTAGAGAATGTGTCTGGGGAAAATCTAGACTGGTTCTGGAAAGGTTGGTTTTATAGCAATGCAAACATTGACTTGTCTGTGGACGGTGTCTATCCTTATGGGGCCAATTACATTGTTGTTTTTTCAAACAAAGGAGACATGCCAATGCCTGTCAATTTTGAAGTGACATATGAGGATGGGCAAAAGGAAAGAAGATCTTTGCCTGTTGAGGTTTGGTTCAAAGGAAATACATGGCAGCACTTACTGAAAGCTGATAAAAAGGTTGTTAAAGTCGAGATTGATCCTGATAAAATAATCACAGATGTGAACGCTGGAAATGATGTCTGGCCTTCTGCTCTTTACGAAAAGCAATAAAGGAAGAAATTGAATCTTTGAGCAATCAATTCTTTAGTAAGGAGTAATAAATAAAAAAAGTGAAAGACTGAGTCCTTTCACTTTTTTTATTTATTAGTATAGTATATGTTACCTTTCTTATCAGCAGCCAACCAAAATGATGTGTTTTGAGTCAATTGATTCACTAATAACTAATTACAATTGTCAGTATGGTTTTACTGGCAAATTCAACTACAATTGTCATCGCCTGTAATAATTTTTAGTACTCATCATTTATTTCAATCCAATAGCCATCTGGATCTCTAAGGTAAATTTGTTGGATTCCATCTGGGCGGATGTTTATTTTTCCTTTTTCTCCTGGCCAATCTTCAAATTCCACCTGGTGTTTTTCTAGGTTTTTGATAAAATCATCCATATTAAGTATGCTAAAGCAAAGATGGTTTATTTTGTTGATGGTGATAGGTTGCCAAACTTCTTCAATAATATGAAGTTGGACATTGTTTCCAATATCAAACCAAGCATGTAGGCCGTCCTTAAAAGGTTCGTCGATTTCTTTGAAATTTAATACATCTCTGTAAAAATCTGCACTTCGCTGCAAGTCACTTACATAAACAGCAATATGGGTTATTTTTACTTGTGCTTGAATATTTTCACTCATTAGTATAAAACTTAGTGTTAATGTTAGAATAATTGATTTCATCTAGTTTTGGGTTTAAGAGTTACTAATTTAACAGAATTAAAATAAAGGTAGAATTATGGGAGTTTTTTTGAGTGTTTGATTGATCTTATTTGCTTAGAAATTCGTTTTTTGGAAAGTTTTTAAAAATCATTTATCAACAAGATTATTTTTGTATAAATGTTGTGAATATATAGGTTGTAAATTTCCCATTATTCAAAGAAATATTATCCTGAAAAAATAAATGCCCATCTATGAAAAATATGATAAAAAAAGGGAAGCCATATTTTTGACCTCCCTTTTGATTTATATTTCGGTTAATTACTCATTCGTATTTGAAGAAAGAGCTATTTTATCTGCTTCATCAAATAACTTTATCGCTTGCAGGTAAATCTCATTGATATCATTGATTACCTTATAGTAGGCATTGTCATCATAAATATTTCTACCCATGTTTGCTTTGATAAGTGTTTTAAGGTAAGCTTTGGATTTGTTAAAATCTTTTTCTTCAAATTTCACCTTATTTCTTTCCCCAACTTTTATCAGTGCTTGGAGCATTTCGTCGGACACTTGGTACTTGCTGTAGTAATCTTCAAAGCTCATTCCGTCAAACTTCTTCTTATTTTTGTCTAAATATTCAAGGACAAACTCTCTTGCAGAATCCGAATTGAACAGTCTGTTGACGTAAGAACTAGACATGGTAGTATCCAACGGTACAAAGAAATCTGGCATTATTCCACCTCCTCCATAAACAGCTCTTCCTGATTTGGTTTCATATCTAAGGCTGTCATTGAATTTCACACTATCAGCGGAGAAAAACTCACCGTGTTCAAATCTTTTGATCCAGTCCAAACTATATTCCTCTTCGTCGTCACCATAGGGTTTTTGGATAGACCTTCCCGACGGAGTGAAATATCTTGCGATAGTGAGTCTCAATTCTGCACCATCAGATAGTGGAATAGGCATTTGTACTAAGCCTTTTCCAAATGATCTTCTACCTACAATCAATCCTCTGTCATTATCTTGAATTGCACCTGCTACAATCTCTGAAGCCGAAGCGCTACCTTCGTTAATCAATACTATAACAGATCCCTCTTCAAAATCACCTTGTTTGACGGCATATGCTTTTTGGTTGAACTTGTTTGTTTTGCCTTCTTGGGAAACGATTACTGCATTGCTTCCTAAGATTTCATCAGCAATATTGATAGCAGCCCCCATATAACCTCCAGGATTGCTTTGAAGATCTAATACAAGCTTAGTCATTCCTTGTTCTTTAAGTTCAGATACTGATTTCTTGAACTCTTCGTAGGTTGTTGCAGCAAATCGAGTCACTTTAATGTATCCCACTTCATCATCTATCATGTAAGATGCATTGATAGAGTATTGTGGTATTTTGTCCCTGACTATATCAAATCGGATGAGCTCTTTTTGTGATTTTCTTTTTATGTCAACCTCCACAATACTTCCACTTGGTCCCCTAAGTAGACTAAAGACATCATTGTTTGTAATCCCAGTCCCAGCTACAGTTTCCCCATCTACTTTTATGATTTGGTCACCTGATTGGATGCCAAGTTTTTCGGACGGGCCTCCTTCCAATGGAGCTACCACATAGATCGTATCTCTAATGATACCAAATTCAACACCAATACCATCAAAGTTTCCTTCGAGCTGGGATTTAGCCAAAGCAGCATCTTTTGCAGGGATATAACTTGAGTGTGGATCTAGTTTTTCCAGCATTTTTTCAATGCCAAACTCTACCAATTCGTTTGTATTGACGCTATCAACATAATCCCTGTTGATGTATGTCACTATCTCTTGAAGTTTGTAAAGAGCAGCTTTCAGGTCGTTTCTATCTGTTTTTGGTTCTGCAAAAGTAGCTCCAATCCAAACTCCCGCTGCTATGGCTAGAGCGATAATTATTGGAAGACGTACTTGCGCTTTTGTGTTTTTAATTTCGCTCACGATATCCTCTGGTTATTTTTTATTTACTTTATTGGAAATTCATCAAATATAATACATAACTGAATTCTTATGCAATTCGTTTTTATAAACGCAATAAATTCAATTTAGATAAAGAATTAGGGCAAATTCTCTTAAATTCCTTACTTTTGTCTATATGTTGAATCCAAAAGATATACAAAAGTCACGAATTAAAGAACTTGTCTCTGACAATTATGTGTTCGCAGCTGTTTTGCATTACTTTGGGATCAATTTTTATCAATATGAAGAGAATTCTTTGCAAGAAGTATGCAAGAAATTCAAGGTGAATCCAAATCACCTCATCGAAGAATTGGAGGTGTGGGCAAACAGAAAAGAACCCAAATCCGAAGAGTTGTATTTTCATCCCATAGAAGTACTTGTAGCTTATCTCAAAAAGAAACATTATTTCTTTGTAAGACAAGAGTTGCCATTTTTATCAAATATGGTGACAGGGATCAGTCGGGAAGATGAATATGCTGGAATATTATCAGACTTAAGGATTATGTTTCCATTGTTTGTAGAAGATTTCATCCATCATATACATGAAGAAGAAAGTCGGGTATTCAAAAGAATTCAATTGTTGCAAGAAATTGAATCAGGAGAATTTAGGTTAAATGATGCATTGACGATTTTGGAAGAAAGCCCGATTAAATCGATGGCGCATGCGCACGAAGATCATGATGATGAAATGGTGGGGATCAGAAAATTGACAAAAGGGTATGAATTGCCAGAAAATGCTCCGCTTAGTATGAAGATCTTGTATAGCGAACTTCAGAATTTCGAAAAAGAGCTAATAATACATGCAAAGATAGAAGACGAATTGCTTTTCCCAAAAGCAGTAGAGTTGGAAAGAGAAGTGGTTAGAAAGGTGAAAAAACAAATTAGCAGTAATTGATGGCCAGGATTATAGCAATTGATCTGGGAACCAAAAGAACGGGTATTGCAGTTACTGATATACTCAAAATTACCGCAAATCCCTTGGAAACGATCGAAACTTCAAAGCTGGTAGATTTTCTGACGAATTATTTCCAAAAAGAAGAAGTAGAGACAATCGTTTTGGGATATCCGAAATCCCTAGATGGATCTGATAATGAAATGACTCCAAGAGTAATCAGTCTAAGGGATCGTTTGGGAAAGATATTTGCAGACAAGAAAATTGTACTTGTGGATGAAAGGTTCACATCAAAGATGGCCATGCAAAGCATGATCACCATGGGAAGCAAAAAAAAGGACAGAAAAGAAAAAGCAGGCAATCTTGATAAAATAAGTGCCGCAATTATATTACAAACCTATTTACAGCAATTATGATTTATCCGATAGTAGCTTACGGAAATCCAATATTAAAAAAAGAAGCAGAGGAAATTCATGAAGGTGATGATATCTCCACATTGATCAAAGATATGTATAGTACCATGGACCACGCAAGTGGAGTGGGATTGGCGGCACCTCAAATCAATCAAGGAATTAGATTATTTGTGATAGATAGTTCTTTGATGCTTGACGAAGACGAGGAAGAAAAAGGAATCAGGAGAGCGTTTATCAATCCTATCATTTTGGATGAATACGGCGATAACTACGGCTTTGAAGAAGGATGTCTTAGTATCCCGGAAGTGAGAGCCGAAATTATCAGGCCTGAGAAACTTACCATTGAGTATTACGATGAAAATTGGAACTTGAAAGAAGAGGAGTTCTCAGGAATGACTGCACGTGTGATCCAACATGAGTATGATCATTTGGAAGGAATTCTTTTTATAGATTACCTGAAAGGTTTGAAAAAAAGAATGGTTCAAAGCAAGTTGATAGAAGTAAGTAAAGGGAAAATTTCTACAGATTATAGAATGATTTACCCATTGAGATAAATCTTAGCCAACGGAATTTAAAAATCTGTTGGTTTTTTTTTTGAATTTTCATCTTTCAATAAACTTATTATTTCAAGAAATCAATTTGCCGCATTCTCAATACCAAAATATGATGGAAAATAAACCAAATCTAAAAATCGCATTAATTCAGACCGATCTTTATTGGCATGATAAGACTGCCAACTTTAGTATGCTCGAAGAAAAGATTTGGGAAATAGAAGGGAACGTTGATCTGATAATTCTGCCAGAAATGTTTTCGACTGGTTTTACCATGAAAGTCAAAGAATACGGTGAACCCATGAATTTTACAGCCTGTAAGTGGCTTAAGCAAATGTCAGCTCAGACAGGGGCGGTAGTCACAGGAAGTGTGATTGTCAGAGAAGGGGATGATTTTTTTAATAGAATGCTTTGGGCTTGCCCAGATGGGGAGCTGATGCATTATGATAAGCGACACCTATTCAGAATGGCCAATGAAGACGAACATTTCTCAATGGGGCATGAAAGAAAGATTTTCCAAATAAAAGGTTGGAATATCTTGCCTCAGATATGCTACGATCTAAGGTTCCCAGTTTGGTCTAGGAACACTTCAGATGATGGGGAAATGGAATATGATGTCTTGATCTACATAGCTAGTTGGCCAAAACCGAGAGTCAGTGCTTGGGATATTCTTTTGCAGGCGAGGGCAGTGGAAAACTTAGCATACTCGGTAGGGGTAAACAGGATAGGCGAGGATGGAAATGGTGTACTTTATTCTGGGCACTCTGCGGTGTACAACTTCAAAGGAGATCAGATCGTGATTTCCAAAGAAGAAGGGAAGACATTAATTGTTGAATTGAATTTCGATGAACTGAATTTATATAGGCAAAAATTTCCAGCATGGAAAGATTCAGATAATTTTCAAATCATCAAATCAAAAAAATAAGCATGACTCAAATTAGATTCCATTCGGTTGATCAATCTTTGAAACTGCGATTTTTTGATTAATTTAGCCCGAATTTTAATAGAAAGGTAAAAAGAAGCAATATGCTTGAGTTTTTACCATTATGCTTCACATATATCAAATTAATTTGTAGTTAATAAAAATAAAATGACCACTAAAACACCAAAAATTCTCTACACCCTTACAGATGAAGCGCCAGCTTTGGCGACGTACTCACTTTTGCCAATTGTAAAAGCCTTTACTGATTCTGCAGGTGTGGTAGTAGAAACAAGAGACATATCATTGTCTGGAAGAATAATTGCTTTGTTTCCCGAATTTTTAAATGAAGATCAAAAAATTGGAGATGCACTTTCGGAACTCGGGGATGTAGCAAAGACAGCTGAGGCCAATATTGTGAAATTACCAAATATCAGTGCTTCAATTCCACAATTGACTGCTGCAATTAAGGAATTGCAAGATAAAGGTTATGCTTTGCCAGATTATCCTCATGACCCAAAGAGCGATGAAGAAAAAGAGATCAAAACGAAATATGACAGAGTAAAAGGGAGTGCTGTAAATCCTGTTTTGAGAGAAGGGAATTCCGATAGGAGAGCGCCTTTGGCTGTGAAAAATTACGCAAAGAAAAATCCACACAGCATGGGTGCTTGGAGTAAAACCTCAAAATCCCATGTTGCAAGTATGGAAAGTGGGGATTTTTATGGCAGCGAAAAATCACTGACCATTCCAGATGAGACAAAAGTAGATATTGAGTATGTAAACGAATCTGGAGATGTGAAGGCTTTGAAAACAGGCTTGTCTTTGAAGGCTGGAGAAGTTATTGATGCCGCAGTATTAAGTGTGTCTGAGCTGAATGCTTTCTTGAAAAAACAAAAAGAAGCAGCAAAAGCAGAAGGAGTACTTTTCTCTTTGCACATGAAGGCTACGATGATGAAAGTATCCGATCCGATTATTTTTGGACATGCTGTGAAAGTGTTCTTTGCAACAGTTTTCGAAAAACATGATACTATATTGAAATCTCTTGGAGTAGATGTAAGAAATGGTTTTGGAGATTTGGTTTCTAAGATCAAAACACTTCCTGAAGACCAGAGAGCTGCTATTGAGGCTGATATTGAATCTTGCTTGGCAAATGGTCCTGATTTGGCAATGGTTAATTCTGACAAAGGAATTACCAATTTGCATGTCCCTTCTGATGTCATTATAGATGCTTCTATGCCTGCAATGATTAGGACTTCTGGGCAAATGTGGAACAAAGACGGGAAAGCTCAAGACACCAAGGCAGTTATTCCAGATAGATCTTATGCTGGTGTTTATCAAGAAACCATCGACTTTTGTAGAGAAAATGGTGCTTTTGATCCTTCCACAATGGGCTCAGTGCCTAATGTCGGTCTAATGGCTCAAAAAGCCGAAGAATATGGGTCTCATGACAAAACATTTGAAATAGAAGATAAAGGTGTCGTAAGGGTAGTGTCGAATGGAGATGTCTTGATTTCTCATGATGTACAGAAAGGCGACATTTGGAGAATGTGTCAGACAAAGGATGCTCCAATTCAAGATTGGGTGAAATTGGCAGTAAACAGAGCCCGTGCTACATCTGATCCAGCGATATTCTGGCTTGATGAAAATAGATCGCACGATAGAGAATTGATCAAGAAAGTCAATACATATCTAAAAGATCATGATACTGAAGGATTAGAAATAGAAATCATGTCTCCTGTAGCTGCAACCAAGTTTTCACTAGAAAGAATCAAAGCTGGTAAAGACACGATATCAGTAACTGGAAATGTTTTACGTGATTATTTGACAGACTTATTCCCTATTCTCGAATTAGGAACAAGTGCCAAAATGCTATCCATAGTGCCGTTGATGAATGGTGGTGGGCTGTTTGAAACTGGAGCAGGTGGTTCGGCACCTAAGCACGTTGAGCAATTGGTAGAAGAAAATCATTTACGATGGGATTCGCTAGGTGAGTTTTTGGCATTGGCAGTGTCCTTGGAACATTTGGGAGAAACCTTCTCAAACGATAAGGCAAAGGTTTTGGCAAAAACTTTGGATCAGGCAACAGGCAAGTTTTTGGATGAAGATAAATCTCCTTCCAGAAAAGCAAAAGAACTTGACAATAGAGGTAGCCATTTCTACTTGGCGATGTATTGGGCTGAAGCTTTGGCAGCTCAGGACTCCGATTCAGAACTAAAAAACAAATTTATTTCTATTGCCAATGAGTTGAAAGAAAAAGAGTCAAAGATTGTTTCTGAGTTGAATGATGCACAAGGTGTGAAAGTGGATATTGGTGGATATTACAGACTTGATGAATCAAAAGTAGACAAGGTAATGAGACCAAGTAGTACATTTAATGAGATTTTGTCAAAAATAGCTTAGTTCATATCTGTTTTCAGTTCAAATAAAGTAGCTTGACAGCTACTTTATTTGTTTTAACCAGAAAAATATATTGTGCTAATGTAAAAAATGTATTTTTCGAAATCGATTGTATATTAATTTTTGTAAAATGCATGCTTTTGAAAGCTTTCAATATTTGGGAAGGCAAGATATTATTGGTAAATTTAAGCATTCAAAGCTGTGTTAAGTTGACAGCGAGATTATTTTGATTTTTGATACAAATATTTGATATCAAACCTATAAACAATAAATACATAAAAATTATGAGCAAAATTAAAGTTGGAATCAACGGGTTCGGTAGAATCGGTAGATTAGTATTCAGAGCAGCGCAATCAAGAGATGATATTCAAGTGGTGGCGATCAATGATCTAATCGATGTAGAATATATGGCATATATGCTAAAGTATGACTCTACACACGGTAAATTCGAAGGTTCTGTTGAAGTAAAAGACGGTAAATTGGTTGTGAATGGCAACGAAATCAGAGTGACGGCAGAAAAAAGCCCAGCAAACCTTAATTGGGGATCTGTAGGTGCTGATTATGTTGTTGAGTCAACTGGTATTTTTCTTACCAAAGAGACTGCGCAAGGACATATTGATGCAGGTGCAAAAAAAGTGATTATGTCAGCGCCTTCAAAAGATGATACACCAATGTTTGTAATGGGAGTGAATGAAAGCTCTTACACTTCTGATATGGTTTTTGTGTCAAATGCTTCTTGTACTACAAACTGTCTAGCTCCAATAGCTAAAGTTTTGAATGACAATTGGGGAATTGAAGAAGGTTTGATGACAACTGTTCATGCTACAACTGCAACCCAAAAAACTGTTGATGGGCCATCTGCAAAAGACTGGAGAGGTGGAAGAGGAGCTTCTCAGAATATCATTCCTTCATCGACTGGAGCTGCTAAGGCTGTAGGTAAAGTCATTCCAGAATTGAACGGTAAGTTGACAGGTATGGCATTTAGAGTTCCTACTCCAAATGTTTCTGTTGTTGACTTGACAGTAAGATTGAAAAACGGAGCTTCTTACGAAGAGATCTGTGCCAAAATGAAAGAAGTGTCTGAAACGACCATGAAAGGTGTCTTGGGTTACACTGAAGATCAAGTAGTTTCTACAGATTTCAATGGTGACAGCAGAACTTCAATTTTTGATAAGGGAGCTGGGATTCAATTGAGTGATAAGTTTGTGAAAGTAGTAGCATGGTATGACAATGAGTGGGGTTACTCCAACAAAGTTGTAGATTTGTTAGCTTACATTTCAAGCAAATAAAAATCGGCATTGCCGATTTTGATCCCAAAAAGTTTTCAAAGTCCTGAATTTTATAATTCAAGATTTTGAAAACTTTTTGGGATTTTCTTTTTAAAGCTCTGAATTTTTGATCTTAGCATTTTTTTTGTTAGTATGAGGTATAATCAAAAACACCTACCTACATGATTGCTATAATATTAAGTTTGTTTTTAATTACACCAGAAATTGAAGAAAGTCACACTGATACTATAATTGATAATTCATCCAAAAGTGAATACTTGGAAGTGGATAACAAAAGAATTCCATGGGAGATCAAAGATGCTGTGATCGAAGCATTAGCTTATTTCCCTGAATTAGCTGGAGTTGCAATTGACTTTGAGTTTAAGGAGAAAATTTCAGGATCAGTGATGCAAGCACAGCCTAGAATTCTGACTATGTTTATAAAAGGAAAGGAGAAAAGAGAGTATAGGATCAAAATCACCAGGTCATTTGATTTTGAAGAAGGCGAAGTATTGATAGAAGATGTTCCACATGATGCACTTGTTGGGTGGATAGGGCATGAATTAGGTCATATTATGGATTATAAGAACAGAAGCACTGCTAATATGATGCATTTCGGTATGAGGTATATGCTTTCTAATAAGAGGCTCACAGAAGCTGAATTGGCGGCTGATACCTATGCAATATCTTGTGGAATGGGACATCAGATTTTGATGGTCAAAAATTATATTCTCAACAATGTGAATTTTGAAGATTCTTACAAAAATAAAATTAGAGAGTTGTATATGTCTCCTCTCCAAATATTGAGTTTACAGGAAGAACTAGTGGAAGATGAAAGTTGAGAACGCTTTATTGAGTGTGTTTTGACTGGGGCTATTGGAACAATAACATAACCTATTTGTAAGTAAAGAAGTTGAATAGCTATGATAAATGAGATTTTACCGATATTTCCACTGAAACTTGTAGCATTTCCTGATGAGCAGCTGAACTTGCATATTTTTGAACCTAGATACAAACAGTTGCTTAAAGATGTACAGAATGGTGATGGAAGATTTGGGATTTCTGTCTATACAGACAAATTAATGCCATTTGGCTCAGAGGTGGTGTTGGAAGAAGTGTCGAAGGTGTATGAAGATGGAAGGTTAGATATCAAAACAAGGGTCTTAAGGGTTTATGAATTGGTTAAGTTTGAAAACCCGTATAAAGACAAATTGTATGCTGGAGGAGAAGTCATCATTTTTGAAAATGATAATGTTCTACCAAAAAGTGTTTATGCAGAATTTCTATTTTATTTGAAGGAGTTTTTTAGGTTAATTGGGGAGCCTGTCAAAGTTCAGGCTCTTTTGGTTAATTCATTTACATTTACTCATAAAATAGGATTGACACTTGAAGAAGAATATCAATTGATAGTGATGAGAAAAGAAATCCAAAGAATCCAGTTTCTAATCAATCATCTGACTAAAGTAATACCTATTCTTAGGGAAGTTGAAAAGGCCAAAACCAAAATTCAAATGAATGGGCACTTCAAAACTTTGGATGCTTTGGATTTCTAAATCATAGTTTTGTAATACTTTCTTTTTTGACAAAAGCTTTTTGGTTGCCCCATTCTATTTCATACCAAATATCCTTAGAGGATTTAATGATTACTCTGTGTCCAGGATCTACGTTTTTAATCAATTTCCCGCCTGCTGTGGGTTTGTTCATGATAATAGTAGGGCTACCGGTAACAATCCCCGTAGAGGGCTCTTTTAAGAAGTTATTTGCAATAAATGCAAAAAAGATAAGCATTAACGTCGGGATGTAATATTTTGGTTTGTTTGCTTTTTCCTTAAAAAAGAGAAGAGTAATTATTGATATCAAAAGTAGCGCAGCAAAGATTCCAGTAATTTCTTGTTGTAGGTCTGAAAGAAATTTAAAGAACCTATCTCCATCAGAAATCTCGTATCCTACAAGGTTAGGTTGTTCTGTAAGTGTTTTGATTTTTGTGATTACCCTTGGGTTTGGGTTAATGTCGTAGTACTTAGCAAGATAAAAACTTGCCTTTGAGAAATCCCCTTTTCCTTCGGAAATAAAAGCCATTTTTAAGAGCATGGCAGGAGAGAAAACTTGATCATTTTCGAGCATGTTTTCATAATAAACCATTGCTTCTTGATAATTATTGGTGTTAAACAAAGAATCTGCTCTTTGGAGGTCAAATGTATTGGCCTGACAATTAAAGCTTTGTATGAATACCGCTAAAATTATTGAAAATTTTGTAAGAAAGTTTGCCTTTGAGTTTTGCATTTTAAAATAGTCCGCTTAAATTTGCAGTCCAATTACGGCAATGATTTAACAAAAAACAAATCAAAAACTGTAAAAAGTCTTTCAAAAGTGAGAGAATAAATTTGAAATATAAAATTAAAGGTACTAGTTTTACGGCATCAAATAACGGTGCTGTCCAAACTTGTTTCAATTTGCACGAAGAGCAAAGCCAAGTGTTCTTAAATTGAAAATTGAATAAAATTAAATAGAATGATTCCGTAGCTCAGCTGGTAGAGCAATACACTTTTAATGTATGGGTCCTGGGTTCGAATCCCAGCGGGATCACAAAATAGTATCAATTTACAAGGAGTTGATATGTTGTAAGTTTAGTATAAAGTTCGGGGTGTAGCGTAGCCCGGTATCGCGCCACATTTGGGATGTGGAGGTCGTAGGTTCGAATCCTGCCACCCCGACTAATTTTGATCAGTTTATTTTATGAATTGATCTTATAGCTCAACTGAATAGAGCATCCCGACTCCATCGGGAAGGTTTCATGTTCAGAGTTCAAAACTAAAAAATAGTAAAAAAGGTCTTGTAGCTCAATTGGATAGAGCATCCCGACTCCATCGGGAAGGTTTCGTGTTCAGAGTTCAAAACTAAAATTAGTAAAAAAGGTCTTGTAGCTCAATTGGATAGAGCATCCCGACTCCATCGGGAAGGTTTCATGTTCAGAGTTCAAAACTAAAAAATAGTAAAAAAGGTCTTGTAGCTCAATTGGATAGAGCATCCCGACTCCATCGGGAAGGTTTCGTGTTCAGA
>NZ_JAKZGS010000018.1 GCF_022549695.1 Belliella calami
ACAAAGATCCAGAAAAATTAATGTACATCCTTGTTGATGCGGAGCTATTGGATTAGAATCAAGTTCATCTGAATGGATTTAAAAGATAAAAGGTCAGCGAAATTATTCGCTGACCTTTTATCTTTTTATTTGAGTTGTTTCAATAGCACCAGATTCTAGAGTTTAACATGGAAGTACAATTCATTTATAAACAATCTTGAAACTTGAATGATGGCTATTTTAATAAGTATGATTTTTCTCCATCTCCACAAAATCAGCTATCAATTTTTTGGTTATTTCCCCTACTTTTCCATCACCGATCTTTTGGTCATCAATTGTGGTAATAGGTAGGATTTTCTTTGTGGTGCTCGTGATGAATAATTCATCTGCATCAAGCAATTCCTCAAAACTAATTGACCTTATTTTGCATTCAGGAGCTAATTCTAGAACCCTCTTTCTTGTGATGCCATGCAAAATATGATTATTTGGTGTGCTGATTTCTCCATTTTTCACCATGAAAATATTACTTCTCGAACTTTCAGAAACCACTCCATTAAAATGATAAATGACATCCTCAGCACCAGCATCCTTCCATGAAGGACTTAACCATACTGGATAGGCATAGTTGGTGGTTTTGATGTCGGCGATCATCCGTACATGTTCTGCACTGAGTAATTTCACCCCATTTTCATATTTTTCTTTGCCTGGAAAAAGTAATTCTTCACAGAATATGAACAGCTCACCCTCAGCAGGGGAGAAGTGATTCTCTGAAACTCCACCCGTTAGCAGCATCCTTATGCCTCCATCTCGAAGGTCATTTTTTTGCACTAACTCAAGTATGATGTCTTTTAATTCACTTTTGGTAAATTTTAGTTTAAGGTGTGTTTTTTCGGCAGACCGTATGAATCTATCTAGATAATCAGATAAAAACATAGGGATGTAATTTGAAGTCCTGAAAAAGTCAAAGATCCCATAGCCCCTGATCAACCCAATATCCATCGGGTGAATTTGCGCAGTTTTAGAATCGATTATTTCGTTTTTGGCAAAGCAAAATGGTTTCATAAAATTTATTTTTGTTTTATGGCTGTTATTTAGTTTAATCTGTATATTTGCAATTATGTTGCAAATTATAAAAAGAATATCGGCTCAATCTGCCGACATCATGGGGATTTCGGCTTCTGTATTGTGTTTGATTCACTGCTTGGCTTTTCCGGTTTTGATTTCCATGGGTTTTATTTTCAATACAGATGATCATCATGACCATGACCATGATCATGCACATGTTCATTGGCATTGGATGGATTTTGTGTTCGTTATTTTGGCTGTTTGGGCAGTCATAAACGCCGTTAAAAGTACACAATCTAAAGGTATAAAAATAGCACTTTGGATTGCAGTTTCGATTTTTTCAGTAGGTGTTCTGATGCATGAGATCTATAGCTGGATGATTTTCGTCTCTTTGATAGCTTCTGTATCTTTGGTAATAATTCACATTATTAATTGGAAATATCACAGAAACTGTAAGGTAATTGTGAAATAATTTCTTTTTTAAGTGAATTTGGTATTCCTTTGTTGTATAAGATTATAACAAAGGATGATGAGATTTAACATTGTGATTGTATCAGTGGTTTCATTTTTGATTTTAACATTTTCTTGTCAATCTGAAAAAGTTGATGAAAATGAATTGTTGAGAGAAGAAGTGATAGCTATCCATGATGAAGTTATGCCTCATATGGGAGAGCTCAAAGCATTGAGGAAAAAAATTGATGCGAAAGCAAATTCGCTCGAATCAGATAGCCCAGAGGTTAATTCTGAAAAAGTGAAAGAATTGAGAGTATTGGCAGTGGAATTGGACGAGGCTTTTGATGGAATGTTTGTATGGATGAGGCAGTTTAAGAATTCTTATGAAGATATGTCAGAAGAAGCTATTCATGCTTATCTTTTGAACCAAAAAGAGTTGGTGAAAAAAGTAAATAATGATATCAATGTTTCTATGAAAAAAGCAAACGAAGAGTTGAAAAAGAGTGATCAATAATTTTGATCACTCTTTTTTGGTTTCTAAATATTCTGCTACTTTTTTACCATCTATCACCCCTTTTTCGTTGCCCCAAATGTTATAAATGTAAGTAACTATTTGTGCTATTTCCATATTTGTGAGGTTTGGATTGGCAGGCATTGGTTGATTATAAACCTGGCCATTTACTGTTATTTCTCCCTTTAAGCCATGTTTTATGATTCTGACTGTTTTACCTGGTTCATTTTCCATATAGTCAGAGCCTTTGAGTGGAGGGATTAGCTTACCCAAACCTGTTCCATCATTTTGATGACAGTTGGCACAGTAGTTTTCATATAAGATTTTACCTTCAATTGCGTATTGAAGCACTTTTGGATCTTTGATGTCAGATAACTCTCTATCGATTTTGTCTTTTTCTGGAGCACAGCCAAAGAATAAAAGGGAGATTATTAATGTCAGGAATATGTTGAATTTCACTTTCAGTTATTAGGTAATATTTTTGGGATGTCTTTTATCATTCTGTCGACTTGATTTTCTTTTGTGCCATCATATACCCCTCTGATGTTTCCATTTTGATCCACCAATACAAATGCACCAGAATGAAGGATTCCTCCAGGTTCATTCTTATCTTCCATGGCAGTTGTTAGATAGCTTGTTTGTCCAATTTCAAATATCTTTTCTTGATCTCCTGTCAGAAAATGCCATGTATCGTCACTTTCAACGCCAATTCTTGCAGCAAATTCTTTTAATAATTCTTCGGTGTCATGTTCTGGATCCAAAGTGTGGCTCAAGATCATGAAATCTGGATTGTCTTTGAATTTTTCATAAACCCTTAGCATTTGGGTTTTCATGATAGGACAAATCGTAGGGCAAGTAGTGAAAAAGAAATCTGCCACATAAACTTTCCCATTGGTGGTGTAATTGGAAATCTTTTTTCCTTCTTGATTTGTAAATGAGAAATCTGCGATTTTATGGCGAACTGTGTCTATTACTGTTTTCCCTTCCATTTCGAATTCATTTACGTGCCAATTTCCCAAAATAGGAAGTGGTTCGTTTGAATCTGTTTCTTTTGAGTTGCAGCCAAATGAAATATATAGAATCGATGTCAGCAAAAAGATGCTTCTAATTTTTTTCAACATTTTATTACTATTTTTAACCTTGATTTTTATTTCTAATTCTTTTATAAAATTTTATTCCCAACATCATGGTCACTCCTAGTGCCAATATCCCAACGATGCCCCAGACTACACTGATCAGACTTTTTAATACAATGAGAAAGACTATAGCAAAGAGCAAAACAGTAGCTACTTCGTTCCATATCCTTAATTGTGTTGAAGTCAACTTGGAAGTGCCATTTTGCAGATCAGTATAGATCTTTTGACAATAGAAGTGATATAAATAGAGTAGGAATACAAAGCCTAATTTGGCATGCATAAACCCTTGTTGCAAGTATCCCCAGCGGTATGATAAAACCCAGAATCCAAAAACAAGTGTGAGAATGGCAGAAGGCCAAGTGATAATATACCACAAGCGATTGGCCATTAGATTGAGTTGTGGTACGAGTATTTTTCTTTCGTTTTCAGGTTTTTGCCAAGCTTCAGCTTGATAAATAAACAGTCTGACGATATAGAATAACCCTGCAAACCAAGTAACTATGAAAATGATATGAAGAGCTTTGATGTATTCGAAGGCCATTATACTTTTTTTCTGCTAAATTAAGGCTTTAAATCTAAACATCCTTAAGAACATGCCAACTAGATATTTGTTTTATGTTATTATTTTGATTGTTGTGTTTCTAGTTATTTGGATAGGCAAAGAATCCTTTACACAACCCGGAGTAAATGATCTCGAATTGGAATTTGAAGAAATGGCGTTTTACAGAAATGAAAACAATACAGGCCCTGTCATTCGAGTTTATTCAGTATATGCAGCCGATACGCTTTGGAATATTTTGGAAGAGTATGGAGCATTTATGCCTCATACCAAATATGGAAATACAAAAGTTTTCTTTTTTGATTCAAAAGAAAATAGTCCTAAGACCACTTTTCCTGAAGAGCCATATTTTGACGAGAAGTATTACAAACACTGTATAGGTAAATATGAAAAATCAAGCATGGGAGATGAAAAATTTGTAAAATTCCCATTTAGGTAGCAATCAAATTCATCAAGAAAAATATTGGGTTTTGAAAAAAAGAAGAAGACTTTCCGAACAAGAGTATATAGAAGGTGTATTGGCAGGAGATCGTGTGGTTTTGAGTCAGGCGATCACTTTGGTGGAGAGTGCTTTACCTTCAGACCAACTGATTGCTGAGAATGTGATGTCAGCGATTTTGCCATTTACTGGAAAATCTATCCGGATAGGGATTACAGGAGTGCCAGGAGTTGGGAAAAGTACGTTTATTGAGCGTTTTGGGCAATTGGTGATTGAGGAAGGTTTGAGGCTGGCCGTTTTGGCTGTCGATCCAAGTAGTCAGTCAGGTAGGGGAAGTATCCTTGGTGACAAAACGAGGATGGAGATACTATCTATGGACAAGAGAGCCTATATCCGACCTAGCCCTTCTGGTACAGCTTTAGGAGGGGTCAGTGCAAGGACTAGGGAAGCAATGTTGCTGTGTGAAGCGGCAGGGTTTGATGTTATTTTTATAGAGACAGTGGGTGTTGGTCAGTCAGAGATTGCTGTCAAGGGTATGGTTGATTTCTTTCTTTTACTCATGCTTGCTGGTGCTGGTGATGAATTGCAGGGGATCAAGAAAGGGATCATTGAGATGTGTGATGCTTTGATAATCAATAAAGCTGATGGTGAAAATATAGAAGCAGCCAAAAGAGCCAAAAGAGAATATGCCAATGCTTTGCATTTGTTCCCAATAAAAGAAAACACATGGCTTCCAAAAGTAATGATTGGCTCAGGATTGAATGGTGAAGGGTTGCAATCCATCTGGGAGATGATTCTATCTTACAAGGAAAAGATGATCAACAATGGGTATTTCGAAAAAAACAGAGCTGATCAAAGATTAAATTGGATGAATGACCATGTCAGATATCTTCTTGAATCCACTTTTTACCAAAACCCTACAATAGAAAAAAGAATCAATGATTCCTTGACTGACATCAAGTCAGGAAATGTATCAGCGATCAAAAAAGCTAGAGAGTTGGTTGAGATTTTCATCCATCAAATCAAAATGGATGATAAGTAGCGTTTTAGTAAGAACGCATTTTGAATTTCTTTTTCAATTCATTGACAGAATTTCTGAAAGCAGTATCTGTTTCCATCAAATCATTTACGGTCTGTACCGCATGAATCACCGTACTATGGTCTCTGCCTCCAAAATGATAACCAATTGATTTCAAGGAATGATTTGTGAATTCTTTAGAGAAATACATGGCTACTTGCCTTGCCGTAACAATTTCTTTTTTCCTCGTTTTCGCTTTTAGATCATCAAGTTTTATGTCGAAATAATCGGAAACTGTTTTTTGGATAAAATCTATCCCAACTTCGGTTTCTATATCCTTGACAATATTTTTCATGATCTGCTTTGCAAGAGTAAGATCAATCTCTACTCTGTTTAGCGAAGCATGGGCGATTAAAGAGATCATTACCCCTTCCAGCTCTCTTACATTGGTGTCTACCGTGTAAGCTAGGTATTCAATCACGTCATCAGGGATGTAAATCCCCTCAGACTGCATCTTTCTTTTGATGATCGCTACCCTTGTTTCAAAATCAGGCATTTGCAAGTCAGCCGTAAGACCCCACTTGAACCTTGATAGCAATCTTTCTTCCAACCCTTTCAAATCCCTGGGAGGACAATCGGATGTCATGATGATTTGCTTTTTGTTTTGATGCAGGTGATTGAAGATGTGGAAAAACATCTCCTGGGTTCTATCTTTTCCTGCCAAAAATTGAATGTCATCGATGATCAAGACATCCACTTGCATGTAGAAATTTGTAAAACTTTTGATATTTCCATCTTTGATGGAATCCATAAATTGGTTTACGAATTTTTCAGATGATACATAAAGGACGAATTTCTCTTCAGGACCATTTTTGATTTCGTTTCCTATTGCTTGTACCAAATGGGTTTTGCCAAGTCCTACTCCTCCATATACCATCAATGGATTGAAAGAAGTAATTCCCGGCTTGGTAGCTACCGCAAAACCAGCAGACCTAGCTAATCTATTGCAATCTCCCTCTATGTAAGAGTTGAAGGAATAATTGGGGTTAAGGTTAGATTGAAGAAGCATGTCACTATTCAATGACTGCATTTCAAATGGACTTTTGCTTTCTTCTAATGGCTTTGGTTTTTTTGGATTGTTGGCAGCGGCGTTTCCTTGGGGATAGCTGACCATATATGGTTGGTTTTGGGAATTGCCCCTGTCCACCACTACAGCATATTCAAGCCGTCCATTTTGACCCAAAGTAGTTTTAATGGCTAGTTTGAGAACTTCCACATAATTGTCCTCTAGCCATTCGTAGAAAAATTGACTTGGAACCTGAATTGTAAGGCTACTTCCTTCTAATCTTACAGGATTGATGGGTTTGAACCAAGTAGAGAAACTTTGTTCACTGACGTGTTGTTCGATCACACGTAAGCATTCCTTCCATACTGCATTAGCCTCTGAACTCATTTATTTTATTGAAATACTGTATTTTGAAAAGATTGAATAAACTCCTTGTCTTATTTGAAGGGCATCAAATTTGGGGAAAATTAATTTAAATAAAAAATCAATTTCAGCTTGATTTTCTAATAAATTGTTAGATTTCTGGAACTTGCAAAGGTTATTTTGTCACTGTTTGAAAATTCAAAATCTAATTTTCCTAATCTAAGAGCTCCCGTGCCCACTTGATTTACAATTGTTGTGTGGCCTTCAGCATTTTTTACCAATGTCGGTTCGTCTAAGAAAGTATGCGTATGTCCTCCCAATATCAAATCAATTCCAGAAACTTGGCTGGCTAACTTGAGGTCGTCAATTTTTTCAGATCGATAAGAATATCCCAAATGTGATAAACAGATGATTAAATCACATCTATTCCGCTTCAGCTCTTCTATCATTTCTTTGGCAACTTCCACCGGATCCAAATATTTCGTTTTGCCATAATTTTTGGAACCCACTAATCCTTCCAAAGAGATACCCAACGCAAAAACACCAATTTTTATTCCACTTTTTTTGAAAATCTTGAAAGGGCGGAAGGCCTCTTTCAGTATTGTATCTGAAAAGTCGTAATTAGAAGATAATATTTCAAACTTGGCGTGTTCTAATTGCTGTAGGATTCCCTCCAAGCCATTATCAAATTCATGATTTCCCAAAGTACTCGCATCATAACCCATTTGACTCATAAGTTTGAGCTCCAATTCCCCCCGATATAGATTGAAATACGGGGTTCCTTGAAAGAAATCTCCAGAATCCAGCAAGAGAACATTGTCAGAATCAGACCTTACTTTATTGACTAGTGATGCTAGTTTTGTCATTCCGCCCTGATTTGCATTTCTTCCTCCATCATTTGGGAAAGGCTCTATTCTAGAATGGATGTCATTGGTGTGAATGATTGTGATGCTTTTTGAACTAGCCTTTAGGCTGGATAAAGCCATTACAGAATCACCAATACTTAAGCCTAAGCCCGTCAATATACTATTTTTAAGAAACGATCTTCTTTGCATCTTATCTGTAAATTTGTCTGCCTTCTATTTCAGCGTTAAGGTTTTTTCCTTCGCTTGTTTTTTCCTGAATCATTTCGATCAGCATGTCTCTCAGTAGTATGTTTGAGTTCTCTTTGATGTGTAATCCCATCAAAAAGTCCATGTTGTCACCACCATTCGCCAAATAATCATTAATAGCTAAAAGATAGGTTTTCCCTTGCTCTACGGATTTTCCATTGACAGAAAATTCTTTAAGCTGATTGTCTTCTCCATATATTCTCATACCGCTCACTGACATGTTTTTTCTTTCTGTCATGAATTCAGCTAGTTTTATGACGTCATTGGATTGTAATTCTAAGACAACTAGGTAATTGTCAAAAGGAGAAAGTTCATAAATATTCCCCAATGTAATTTTTCCCAAAGGTAGTTCGTTTCTCATTCCACCATTGTTGATGATAGAGATATCAACCGCAAGTCCGAATTTTTTTTCAACATATTCTTTTTGTATGTCGGTAACAAAATTCCCTAGCAAATTTTCCCTGCCTTCTTTTGTCAAAGCTTTTTCCGAGACACCAATTACAGTTCCCATTTTCTCTTCCATAGTTTCTTTGTAAGGAGAAACGAATTGGACGAAGCTCTCTTCTTGCTCAATTGTTTCATCAGCTGCTTTATAATTACCCTGAAACTGAAAACCCAACTGCGGGCTACAATTTAGAAAAAGTAATGAGATCATGCTGGCAAAAAACAATTGCTTTGTCAGTGATGTGTTATTCATTAGAATTGTCCTTTAAGCTTAGAATTATGATTGTTCCAAAGATAAAATTTTTAATTGTTTATACCCTAATGACTTTTTGAAGGATCTTATTTTTCATTACACAAACTCAACGTAATCCTTTTTTCTATATAAAATAAAGGACAACTTTAGGGATGGACTATCAGAAAGTAATAGAAGAAGTATATAACGAGGTCTTGGATGAAAACCCAAGAGGCAAAGTTGCAACTTATATCCCCGAACTTGAAAATGTCAATCCTGATCAATTTGGAATAGCTCTAGTTGACTTGGAAGGGAATGTTTATGGAGTAGGGGATTATCAAGTACCTTTTTCGATCCAGAGTATCAGCAAGGTACATACATTGACTATGGTTTTTCATGTTTTCAAGTCAAAACTATGGTCAAGGGTAAATGTCGAGCCTAGCGGTAATCCTTTCAATTCTATAGCCCAGCTTGAGTTTGAAAAGGGAATTCCTAGAAATCCGTTTATCAATGCAGGAGCTTTGGTGATTACTGATGCCTTATGCAGCAAATTTAAAGAACCGGTCAAGCAAATATCAGATTTTATCAATGAAATCTCAGGCCAAAACTGTGTAAAAATTGACCATCAAGTCAAAAATTCAGAAAAAAACCACAGCGAAAGAAATACTGCAATGGCATACTTTCTTAAAGCATACAAAAACTTTGACAATGATATTGCTGAAGTCTTGGATGTTTATTTTTCACATTGTGCCATGGAAATGTCTTGTGTTGATTTGGCAAAGTCCTTTTCTTTTTTGGCAAATGATGGGTATTCGATCTTTGCAAATAGGGAGATAGTTTCTGAAAGCCATGCAAGAAGAATCAATGCATTGATGTTGACTTGTGGGTTTTATGATGAATCAGGTGAATTTGCTTTTAGGGTTGGGCTGCCAGGTAAAAGTGGAGTTGGTGGAGGAGTAGCAGCTGTCATGCCTCATAAATTCAGTATAGCAGTTTGGAGTCCCGAGCTGAATGAAAAAGGCAATTCCGTCAAATCTGTGAAGGCTCTGGAACTATTGACAGATAAATTGTCTTTTTCGTTGTTTTAAGACAAAAAAAAAGTAAGTGAAGGATTAACCTTTACTTACTCTTTTTGGCTTATCTAAAGATGCGTGTCTGTAATGTTACACTTTATGTAAAAAAAGACTTCACATGTTACAGATACTTATACTTGCCAACAACTTTTGGCAGCGGCATAGACAATATAAATTCAAATCTCTCACCCCAGTTTTATTTGGCTAAGCGGTAATAAAGCAGGTGGTCTTTTGTATAAAATCAGATTTGAAAAGTGTGCTTAGAGTCATTGAAATGACTTTTTTTTATGATCTTTAAATATCAGTTTTCAGTCTCAATGCGTGCCTCTACTTTTCTATCCAAATCATTGGATGATTTCTGGGAGCCACGAATTACTTGACCTCCAGACTCAAAAGAAATTTTTGAAGCGCTTATCCCGAATTTTTCTTCCAAAATACCTGCAACTGCTTTCATTCTTTCATCAGCCAATTTCAGATTATAGGTCACATTGCCTGTATTGTCTGCATATCCAGTCAGCAAGATTTTATACCCTTCATTGCTATTTACAAACTCTACCATTTTACCAAGTTTTTGGATTTCACTTTGATCGGGTTCTCTTTGATTGACTTGGAAATAGATGATCTCTTTAGATCGCAATAGCTTTATCTCTGGATCATTTTCTATAAATACAGTATCTCTAACGATAATTTGATCGGGGATTTTTTGAACAATGCTATCTTCAGTTGCCTTATATTTGGCCATTTCTGATTTTTTTTCAGCGGCATTTTTGGCCAATCTATTTAGCTCGCCTTGATCCAATCCTAATGCTATAAAGCTCCAAGTTGTAGCAACTCTATTGACCCTATTGATTTGTTCCAAATCGATTTGCGTCTCTTCTTTTACAGCTTCCTCGTTAGCATTTGTAGGATTCTGATCATTGGAGGATACGGCCTTACCGACTGCCGCACCTCCAAAGAATGCTCCTATAGTTCTCCAAAACCCACCTCTTTCCCTTCTGTTTCTTTCAGGTTGTTGTACCACTCTATCCCTTATTACAGTTTGGTTGTTTGTAGTGATTCTTTGAGGTTCAGTATATTGTACTGGGGAGGGATTGTCCGATGAGGATCTTCGACTTCCCATATATATTACTTCTCTCGGTAATGCATTGAGGCTATCTCTTTCGGCTTTCAACCTTCTTGATTCAGCTTCTAACTTTGTAATTCGCTCTGCTTGCGCTGAATTTTTTTTTTGGATATCCTCTTCTACTCTAGACTGCAACTGACCTAATGTGTCTGATTGGTCGAATTGATTTGCTCTTTGAGAAAGCAGTGGCCTGGATTGATCTTCTACTAATGAAACAGAATCTTTTGCTGAAGCGATGTTTTTTGATTTTTCACCAATTACTTCATCGCTAAATCTACTTTGAACCGTCAGCGTGCTGTCTTCTATTACCCTAACTGATTCATTACCGAACAAGATAGAATCACTTTGATTCATTGGTAACAAATAATTGTACGGTAAGTAAGACCTGACCTGAGATTGGATTTGATAATTGTTTTTAAGATTTGCAATACTGTCAATTTCAAATTCATGTTGCATTTTACTCTTTTGAATGCTATCTAGGCTATATCGTAAATCAAAAACCCGTTTTTCAGTAGCGTTTTTCAAAGAATCTTTCTCCGACGCATTTAGGATTGTGTCATTGGCTAGATAGTCCAAATTTTGAATCAGGTTTTGTTGGATTTCCAGAAGTGTTTTTTCTTCCAGCCTGTTTTTCAGAATTTGCTCTTTTCTACTTGCAATCTGTTGATCCCATGTCAATATTTTTGTTTTGTACTCTATGCTATCTCTCCACCCTTGATCAACCATCTGGATGTTGGTGTAATAATTATAAGTGTTTCCATATTTCTCAATAGGTTCAGCTTCGGTCCTTGCTTTTAGAGATTCATTAATGGAGTCCTTTTTAGCTACTTCTATTGCTTTTGGGCCTATTGGCTGATTGTCTGTGTAAGAAGGATATGTTGTACTGAGTCTGGGTGCGCTAAAGGACGTTTTACTAGCTCCGAAATTGAACTTTATACCTACACCATGATAGATTACCCAGTCGTTCAGCCCATTGTTTTTGCCTCTGTTGGGCTCTATTGGATCTACTACATTTGGTCCGGGTTTGGCAGCATATGCTTGGAAACTATTGTCGTAACTGTCTCTGTATGTTCCGCTGACATCATCCAAATAATCTGAAAATGAATGGATAAAGTCACTTTGGGCGAATATCTCAAATCTATTCCCCAGTCTCAATCTAATACCAAGACCAAAGTTTGCATAAAACGTACCTAAGTCATATCCATCTTCCAATTCGGTTCTAAGAGGGCTAAGTTCGGTTTCATAAATGCCATTATTCAGGGTATTTGGATCAAGGTAATTGTATTGATTTCCTTCATCATCAAGTAAATCACCACTGATATCAAAATCCAAGAAACCAAATCCCAAAGTGAAATAAGGTGCTAAAAGGGATTTGGATGATAGGAATCTGTCATTATCAGTTTTGAAGACCAATGAGATGCCCATATCTCTAGTGTTGTTTTGGAAATTTAGGGCACGGTCAAAGTTTCGAGAAGTACTTAGGATTTCCCCGTTTCTTTGGATATATCTATCACTCATCGAATATTGGTATTGACCATAGCTAAATTGTAGACCAACAGTTGGACTTAAGCTTTTTTCTAATGAGATCTTGAATGAATATTGATCAAAATAATTTTCATTAAAATAGAACAAATGATGGAGGGCATCTGTGTTGGAAAGGCCTCTTATCCGAAATGGGGTAAGATCTCCATAATAGTTTGAGTAACCTCCACTAACTCCCAATCTCCAATCAAATTCTTTTTGTTGCCCAATCAGGCTTGATAGAGAGATGGTACATGCGAATATTGTGAATATTAGCTTTTTCATCAGATTACCTCCTGTTGTTTAGCCCAACCCATAGGTTGAATTCAAGGCTTAAACCCACATAAGGCTGGATATAATCAGTTTTGTTGCCAGTGGTTGCATCCTCCAAGTTGATCATTACAGCGCCGGCATTGAACCTCATGAAATTGAACATTTTATAGCCCAATCCTGCATAAATAGGTAGATTGACAATAGGCCCCGAAATTTTACTGCCATTTTCCGACTCAAAATTTTGGACAAAGACACCTGTGGAAAATGAAGCATTTCCCAAAAATTTCCTAAAAGTTCTGTTGCCAAGGGGAAGGGAAAGTCCTAGATATGGACCGTTGAAATATTCTGTAGACCCCAAAGTTCTTTTGACTGCAAAAGCACCATATCCAAAGTTCAACGGTAAAGTATTTGGTTTCTTCTCTGTAGGATATGCATTTACCTCTCTTATGTCAACCAAAGACATGAGGCTTCTTGCCAGAAATTGATCGAGCTCATTTTGTACAGTTGCTGTCAATTCGCTGATATATTTATCTGCATAGACCGCTTTTTCATTCTCTCCATCTTTATTGCCTAGGATATTGAATCTAGCTCTTCTAAGTTTTAATTTGTTTTTTTGAGCCAGTTTTTGTCTGACTAAGTCACTGAAACCTGGAAAATCTCTCCCTAAAAAATGTCTGTAATCGATCAAACCATTTTCTACTATTTGGTTCATTTGGGAGATCAATACTTGATCATTGTTGTAAGATTTGATCCCGCTGGAAGCTACTTCTAAATTTGCATTTATATAAGAGGCCAAGTTTTTGTTGAGTGAGCTTTTTACTTCCTCCATCTGTGCTTCTTCTGCTCTTTCGTAAAAATAAAACTCTAGGTTGTACTCTGTGTTGCTTTTAAGTGGATTTCCTATATAGAGTTCATATTGGTTGATTTGAAAATCAAAGGCTGTTTTCCAGCTATACTCCTCAGTTTGGTTTTCATTTTTGCCAGGCCTGTTTATTTTTACTTTCACAAACTCTATATTCTGTGGCAATGTTCCCCTGATGTAAAATGGTTCTTCAGCAGGTAGAGGCACACCTGAGTTTACTTGATTTGAAATGACATTATATTCTACGGATTTGATTTGTGCAAAAGAATGGCTGCAAACCGTAAATACTAAGATGATTATAAATATTTTTTTCATAACTATATTTGATTTAAAAATTAGGTTGAAAATTTAAATTTACTTGTACTTTTCAATTTTATCTGAGATGAAAACATCTTCGTTATTTCTTATTTGAATTCGGTAATAAACCAAAACTTCTTCAGCTCCAGCTTTGAAAACTGCTTCTTGAGCATTTCTGGCGATCTTCATTAATTCGTCTTGCTCACCTTCCATTACTGTTTCGAATGGAGTGACTACATAGGGAATACCCGAATTTTTGATCACTTCAATTGCTTTATCTACGAGTTCATAGCTGTCAATGGATTTGCTTTTTGGGACGATTTGAATTCCGAGATTTACAATGTTTTTTTTCATAGGTGTGGGGTTATTTTGTTTGCCCAGATGGCATAACCTTTTTTATTCATGTGTAATTTGTCCTGAACAAATAGACCTTCTTTTGGTCTCCCATTTTCGTCTAGCATTTCATCCCAGATATTGATAAAAGTCATGTTCCCTAACTGCTGGCATAAGGCTAATGTTTTTTCATTCAATTGTTCGAATTGTTTCTGCTTTTCCCATCTGCTAGGACTTGGTTTGGCACTGATGAAGAATAATTCAGTATTAGGGTTATGCGAAATGATTTTCTTGTAAAGCGCTTTATACTCTTGCAAAATTTGCTTAACAGCTTTTCCCTCTTGGATATCATTTTCTCCTACATAAATGAAAACCTTGGAAGGAGAATAGCGAAGGATCGTCTCTTCGATATAAAACAGTAGTTCATGTGTCTGTGACCCACCAAATCCAGTGTTTATAATTTTATTGTTTGGAATATCCTCTTCCAAATTTTCCCAAAGCCGAATGCTTGAACTTCCTGTAAAGACAATTCCTCCTTTTTGGTATGAATTTTCTGGGTATTTGTCTAAAATAGAATTGATTTCATTCTGGAAAGGCTGACCTTGAGCGTATCCATTGAATGCTATAAACAATAGAAAGAAAAAGGCTAGAAATAAATTTCTGTACTTGAGGAGGGGTTTCATCAATAGGGTTGGTTTTGGTGGTGAATTTGACTAGTCTTTTGTTTCATTTCTGAACTATGACTGTCCGAAATTGGGATTTTAAGTGTTGTTAAGATACGCTTATTGTGATTTGTAATTGATGTTAATCAAGTTTATGTCACAGAAATGTATGCTTTCAAGTTGTTTTCGCCCTATTTTGTCACATTTTAAATGTTTTCTATATAGAAGCGATTGGTTTTGTAGATGATTAGTCCGTTTTTTGAGATAACAACTCTATTATTTTAGAAACACATTTATGAAAAAAGTCACTCAATTCTTTTGGTTTTGTAGCGGAGCCAATTTCAATTTGCTGAAAAAGGCTCCTACAGATGGGAATAAATTTTTTGGAATTGGAGGCACAATTTTCTTTACTGGATTGCTTGCCACCATCTCGGCAGGTTACGCTTTGATGACTGTTTTTCAATCGATTTGGTACGCGATTGGATTTGGGATTATTTGGGGTTTGATGATCTTCAATCTTGATAGGTTTATTGTGTCCAGTATGAGAAAAAGAGCGAAATCTTGGTCAGAATGGAAGATGGCAATTCCTAGATTGATAATGGCTGTGATCTTGGCTTTGGTTATTTCCAAACCTTTGGAGTTGAAGATTTTTGAAAGGGAAATTAACAGGAAGTTGGATGAGAAAAAATCCGAAATGATCGCTCAAAGCAAGGAGTCTTTGAAAAATGGATTCAAAGAAATCGATGAGCTTGAAGTTCGAAAAGACAGTCTAAAATCTGAATTGGGAAATGCAGTCAAATATCGAGACAGATTGCAACAAGAATACGACTACGAAAGATTTGGAACTAAAACTGACGGGACTAGTGGTCTCGTTGGATTGGGTTCAAATGCCAAAAAGAAAGAACAACAGCTTGATGCTGCTCAAAGAAGTTTGGATTTATTGAATCAGACCTATCAGGAAAAAATAGATTTGATAGATGAGGAGATCAAGAGATATGTTTCTTTGAGAGAAGCTGAATTTGCTAAAATACAGCCAAACATCGATGGTTTCGATGGGATGGCTGCAAGAATTGATGCATTGTCGATTTTGACCCAAGAAAGTCAAGCGATGAAAATGGCAAACTTGATGATTGTTTTGCTTTTTATAGCGGTAGAGACTGCTCCGATTTTTGTCAAATTGATTTCTCCACGAGGGCCTTATGACGATCTTCTGGATTTGGCAGAAAAAGGAGTGGAAGTATATACCAGCGAGCAAACTGTCAAATTGGTTAAGAGAAGCGAGTGGCGACAAAGAGCTTTTTCTGATTAAAAGAAATACTTTTAGAATCAAGAAACAGCATCTTTGGCTACTTGATCAAGTCTTTTCATATTGTTGCTAACTGATCTCCATTCGCTCAAACTTATAATCGCTATGATCCTGCTAAGCCTAGTCCCGGGATTCACCATGCCTTCTGCTAACCCTGCTATCACCTGATCTCTCAATGCGATGCAGGAATTTCTATCATCATGCGAAAAGTACTCGTTTGCAAACTTCCAGGCTCCCTCTCTCGCAAGTTTGATACTGAAATTCACCAAAATCTCGTCCCTTCCTTTGGCAAAGCGAATGAGTAATTTGAATAGTGGTGATATAGCTCCAATATTGTTTTTCACACCATCTACCAATTCTGAAAGTACATTGTTGATAATCACAAAATCATTTTGGATGGTGAGCAAGTTTTTTTCTCCAACCGTTTCCACTGCTGCTATACCCAGATCTAGGTTGATATGCGCATTGATACCCAAAAGCAAGTGTTGGAGAACAATGTGTTTTGTGTTTTTGGCAGCATCAAAACTGATTTTCCAACAAACCGTCAACCCCGCTCCATTTTGATAAGCTTCATAAGCATCGATAAATCTCTTTGCAAAGATCACGTCAAGCTTTTCCATTCTTGGATTGTCTTCAAATTCACCCTTCAAAATGCCTTCTTTGACCCGGATCGTGACTTGTCTGTAGAGAATGGCAAAGTAACCCAGACGTGATTCTTTTGCGGCACATTCTGTCACAATTTCATCCATTCGTGCTATTACATCATCTATCGTTTTCATCTAGCTATTCGTTATTAAAGATTCCAAAAAATCTCCTACATAATATGCAACCAAAGCTGCGAGAAAACCTAATGCCAAGGTTTCACCAATACTTTTGAAAATGTTTGTTTGATTGACGAAACTTTTGAGCCAACCTACTGTAGTAAAGGCAATCCCTGTAAATATACTTGTCCATAGGAATACATCAAAACTTGTCTCTTGAAAGAAATCATAAACATAGATCATCAATGGAATAAAACCGACCACTATAAATGAAATCAATGTTGCCAAGCCGATCTTGAATGGACTTTTGGTTTCTTCCATCATATTGAGCTCGTCTTTCATCATTTCGTCTACCCAACGATCTTTATCTGCAGTAATGACGTCCACTACTTTTTGTAACAAATCACCTTCAAACCCTTTGTTTCGGTATATTTCTTCGATTTCCTCACGCTCTTTTTGAGGTAAGTTATCCACTTCCCAATATTCAATAGCCTTGTGTTTGTCAAAATTTTCCTGATCTGATTTGGAAGAAAGAAACGCCCCCACAGACATCGAAAAACCATCTGCCAGCAAGTTGGCAAATCCGAGGATAATAATGATCGAAGGGTCAAGGTTGGCGCCGACAGCACCAGCCACCACTGCAAAAGTTGTCACAGCGCCATCAATGCCGCCATAAACGAATTCCCTCAGATATACTTGGATGTTGCCAATAAATGAAATCTCCTGATGTAATTTTGTCTCTTTCATACTTTTAAATTAAGGAAAAAAGGAGGTTTTGTAACAAGAGAAAAATAAAATGCTGTAATTTGGAATGCGTCTTATTCTAAAAATCCATCAAATAGTAACATTATGGAAAAAGCAAAAAAAATAATTATAGGAACCCTCTTGATATTTTTTGGGATTATCCTGATTGATTATGTGATAGAAGTACTTTTTAGAGGTACTGAATTTGTGGTATGGAAAACATACATTACTACTCTCAGAGTTTGGCTTACAAGGCTGATAATCTCAATTGCTTTGGCTTTTTATAATGTATGGAAGCAGGAGAAAAGAGAAAATGCGAAAAAAATGGATTAAGGTGGTGTTTTAATGAACCTCAGTTTTTTGGGGAGTAACCATTAGTAATGCTTATATCATTTTTGTTTTTGCACTTTTACTAATCGATTGAAAACCAATAGCTATTTCCGAAAGAGACATAGGGATTAAGGTTGGAATTCATTTTAACTCATTTTCTTCAAGTATTTCCTCTCCAGTTTTGGTAGGGATAAGATTTTCTAATTCTTCTGTGGTAAAAAGCCTAGATCGAATCATAAACCTGATTCCCATTGGAATTTCTATTGAAAAGCTACTTCCTCTACCAGGTGTGATGTCTAGGGTGAGTTGGGTGTGTTTCCAATATTCAAATTGATCTTGATTCATAAAAAAATCACAGCCATAGACATTACCAAGCCAAATATCACTTGCACCAACTTTGAAATCTCCTTTTTCGAAGCACATAGGGGACGATCCGTCACAGCAACCGCCACTTTGGTGAAACATCAGGTCTGTACCAAATCTTTTTCTCAAAGTGTCGATCGTCTCTTTGGCAGCGTCGGAAATGAGTACTCTAGGAACATGTTTGTTATCAGACATTTGTTTTTGGTTGTCATGGTTGTAAAATAGAAACCTTTGAGGTCTATTTCAGACCTCGAAGGTTTCTAGAATCTAGCAAAATTTCAATTTTCTAATAGGCTTGATAGGGCATGGAAAATCTTTGCTTTCTTTTAAAGACCTCAAAGATTTTCTTCGTGCCCAAATCCTGAATTTTTCTACATTGTCTTTTGCTTTATAGAAATAACCTTTCAGGTTTCGTGCCCGCATTCCTTGAAGACTCGTGCTTTTGATGAAAACTGAAAGGTTGAAGGATATTAGAATTTTCTAAAAGAATCCAAGCTTATTCTTATCATAAGAAATTAACATGTTCTTGGTCTGACGATAATGATCAAGCATCATAAGGTGGTTCTCTCTTCCGAAGCCAGATTTTTTATATCCACCAAATGGCGCATGAGCAGGGTAATTATGATAGCAGTTCACCCAGACACGCCCTGCTTGAATAGCTCTCGGTACTTGATACAATTCATGTGCATCTCTTGACCATAAGCCAGCACCAAGACCATACATGGTGTCGTTTGCGATTTCTATTGCTTCTTCTGTGGTTTTGAAAGTTGTGACAGATACTACTGGACCAAAGATTTCTTCTTGGAAAATCCGCATTTTGTTATTCCCTTTGAAAATGGTTGGCTGAATGTAGTAACCTGTTTCCAGACCTGAGTTCAAACTGGCTTTTTCTCCGCCGCATAGAACCTCAGCACCCTCTTGCTTTCCGATATCCATATAGGATAGGATTTTTTCATATTGATCATTAGATGCTTGAGCTCCCATCATTGTGTCTTCAGCAAGCGGATGTCCCATTTTGATGGCTTTGGTTCGCTCTATTACCTTTTCCATAAATACATCGTAAATATCTTCATGAACCAATATTCTGGAAGGGCAAGTGCAAATTTCGCCTTGATTTAATGCAAACATCACAGCACCTTCTACTGCTTTATCGAAAAACTCATCATCAGCATCAGCTACAGATTTCATAAAGATGTTTGGAGATTTACCACCAAGTTCCATGGTGACTGGAATCAGGTTTTCAGATGCATATTGCATGATCAATCTACCTGTAGTAGTCTCGCCAGTGAATGAAACTTTGGCAATTCTTGGTGATGATGCCAAAGGCTTGCCAGCTTCTGGACCAAACCCAGTTACTACATTCAGAACCCCCGGAGGAAGGACGTCTGCAATCAGTTCCATTAGTACCATGATACTTGTTGGGGTTTGTTCTGCTGGTTTTACTACTGTACAACATCCAGCTGCTAAAGCAGGTGCGATTTTCCAGGTGGCCATTAGTAGAGGGAAGTTCCAAGGTATAATTTGCCCGACTACACCTAAGGGTTCGTGGAGAGCAATACTTACAGTGTGTTCGTCATGCTCCGAAATCGAACTTTCATCTGCACGGATTACCCCAGCGAAATATCTAAAATGATCAATCACTAAAGGTAGATCAGCTGCACGGGTTTCTCGTAATGCTTTGCCATTGTCTATAGTTTCTACTCTAGCCAGCATTTCCAAGTTTTCTTCTATGATATCGGCGACTTTGTTCAAAAGCTTGCTACGTTGGGCAGGAGAAGTTTTGGACCAAGATGGGAAAGCAGCATGTGCCGCGTCAAGGGCCAAATCCACATCAGCTTTGTTGCCCCTGGCAGCTTTCGCAAATGGTTTTCCGTCGATAGGAGAGATGTTATCAAAATATTCACCTGAGGATGGTGCTACCCACTTTCCTCCAATAAAATGGTCGTATTTTTCTTTGATTTTTGGCCTTTCTACGGGCTTTGATTGAGATAATGTTAGTGTTGACATATGATTTTTATCTTGGGTTTTTTCAAAGTTCTTTAATAATTTGATGAAAAAATCAACCTATTAAATCATATTATCAACCTGAGGTGAGGTGTCATTTGATTGACATTGTGTTTGAATTGATTTTGGAAGATTGCTTATCTATAATTAAGCTTAAGGACATGTGTTTGTCCTTTTTATTTGAAATCTAAACTTTAGTTATATGGCTATGAAGCTTGCGTGATAAACTAGCCAAAAAAAAATACTGCAACCCTGAAGTGTAAAATTTTGTTTATAATATTTCTTAATGATTGACATAATTGATAACTTTAAAAAGCCCAATAACCTAAAAACCAAAGAAATGTCGAGCAATTTTATAGCAGGAGTACCTTGGAGATCAGATAGAGATCTAAAGACACTTGTAGAAAACCGGACTACTTACACTTTAAACAATTGCGAGTTAAATATTTTTGAAACACATCAAGAAGCAAAAGATGTCAATTTGGTGTTTGGTGATTTGGTTTTGACTACGATGCTGAAGGGCAAGAAGGTTATGCATCTTTTTGATAAAGCAGGTTTTGATTACTTGCCAGGAGAATCAGTAATTGTACCACCAAATGAGTTGATGAAAATTGATTTCCCTGAAGCTAAGTTTGATAATCCTACGCAATGCATAGCATTATCCATTTCTCAGGAGATGATCGAAAATACATTTAATTTGCTCAATGAAAGGTTCCCTGATAAGATCCTTTCGGAAGATTGGGGTTTGGACTTGTCTAATTTTCATATGATAAACACACAAGACCTGTCAGAGATCATCAATAGATTTATCAGAATTGGTGTAAAAGAAAGGTCAAAGGAAAAAGATGTAATCGCAACTTTAGCATTGAAAGAGCTGCTGATTCGTCTTACTCAGACCCAAGCTAGGGAAATGCTTGAAAAGACGTATAAACAATTGGCGTCAAGCAATAGGCTAGCGCACGTTGTTGATTATATAAAGAAAAATATAAGAGAAAATCTTACGCTGGAAGTTTTAAGTGCCAAAGCTTGTATGAGTAAGGCTCATTTTTCTAGGTCCTTTAAAAATGAACTTGGAATGTCTCCAATGGAATATATCCTAAAACAACGTCTTAATTTAGCAAAGAATTATCTTCGGATGGCGAACTATCAAATCCAAGAAGTTTGTTTTATGGCAGGTTTCAATAATATAACCTATTTTATACGTGCCTTTAAATCAGAATTTGGAACCACTCCCAAGGTTTTTCAAAATTCTATCTAAATACAGTAGAATCATTGGTCTTCGTTATTTATCAAAAAAATATTGTAGAAGTTTTTTGCCATTTGTTATGTTTTTGTTATGTTTATAAAAATTTGGTAGTGAAAAAACTTTAAAAGTTGAGGATTTACCAAACGAAATATGGCTGAGGTCAGTTACAAATAAACCCACTCAAGGAGTCTTTTACAAAGACTCCTTTTTTTATTGTTAAAATTTAAACGTGATTATTGAGTTTATGTGTATAAATTGAAAAAACTGGTTAAAATTTTAACCAGTTTTTTCAATTTATACATTTTTATATTTTTTTGACACCTTCTAATGAGCCAAAATGGGCTTTCAAGTTGTCTGAATAGGGTTTTTATACTTAAATTTCAAACTAGACTGGTCAGAGTGGCCAAAAAAGTAAGATCAACGGGATGCCTACCAAGATAAGGATTACTTCCAAAGGTGCCCCTAATCTTAGGTAATCCGTAAACTTATAACCTCCCGGTCCCATCACTAAAGTGTTGCTTTGGTGACCGATTGGCGTTAGAAATGCACAAGATCCGCCTACCGCAACAGCCATCAAGAAGGGTTCTATATTCACCTGCATTCCAGAAGCTATATTTACAGCAATAGGAGCCATCAGTACTACAGTAGCGGCATTGTTGATAATGTCTGAAAGACACATGGTGATAATCAAGACCAAACCTAATATCGTCCATGCGGGCATAGAGTCTTTGAATGTCAGTAATTTCTCAGCTATCCAACTTGCTCCACCTGATGTTTCGAGGGCAGTGCCGAGCGGAAGTAGAGCTCCCAATAAAATGATTACAGGCCAGTCTATAGATTTGTAAAGTTCCCTGATTGGAAAGATTTTGAAGATAACCATTAGCAACGCTGCTAGGGTGAAAGCAATCTGCACAGGTAACAAACCAGAGATGATCAAAGCCAATGATAAAGTGAATATCCCGACAGATAAAAGTATTTTTTTTGGTTGGCCTAAGTTCAGCTCTCTGTCGGCTAGCGGCAGGCATCCCATTCTTTCTATTGCTTCATCTACTTTATCTTGGTCTCCTTGGACTAAGAGGACATCGCCTACTTGGAATTTTACATGGTCAATCCGCTTGCTTATTTTTTGGTTTTGTCGAGAAATAGCCAACAGATTTATACCATACCTATAGCTTAGGTAAAGTTTAGCAGCAGTGGTATTGATGATATTTGAATTTGACATGACGACAGCTTCCACCAATAATATATTTTCAGGTTTGACTTCTTTTCCCGTTTCTTTTTCTTTACCGACCAAAGTTGTTTTTGAATCATCTATGAAGGATTTGATATCATCTGGATCGCCTTGAATTGTAATGACATCGTTCTCTCGAAAAACAAAATTTCTGCTAGGGGCATAGGTCATCTGTCCACCTCGGATAATATTTAGGATCTGAATATTGCCTTTTGTAAATTGGTGAATCGATCGGTGTGGTTCGTCTATTAATTTCGAGTCTTCGACAATCTGTACTTCGGTGATGTAATCATCGATTTTGAATTTGTTTTTTTCATCGTCATTTGATGCTCTTTTAGGGACAAATCTCCAGCCAACCAAAACTATAAATAGCAATCCAATAATAGCGAGTCCAACTCCAACAGGTGCAAAATCAAACATGGAAAATTTTTCCCCACCTTGTTCTGCCATAAATGTAGAAATGATAATATTTGGAGGTGTTCCTATCAAGGTGGTCATCCCTCCCAATAGGGAAGCAAAAGAGATAGGCATCAGATAGGAAGAAGGAGATTCTCCATTTTTATTTGCTATATGGATAGCCAGTGGCATTGTCATAGCTAAAGCTCCTACATTGTTCATAAAAGCGGAAGCAATACATACCATACCACATAGAATTGCTAACTGGACCGTGAAGGGGAAATTTTTCTCCATCAATAATTTGGCTAACCATTCTATCAATCCTGATTTTGCCAAACCATGGCTGACAATAAGGATCATAGCGACTGTAATGACTGCAGGGTGTGCAAAGCCATTGAAAGACTCGTCAGCTGGAATTAGCCCGGTAATTACTAACAACAATAGGCAAATGATTGCTACTAGATCATGCCTGAGTTTTCCCCATGAAAAAAGAAAAATTGCAAGAGCTAGAATACCAAATACTATTTCTTTTTCCATTTTTGATTGTTTGAAATGCCAGTTTTACCCTAATGCAACATCTAAGATCATCATCACTGTAAAGCCAGCCATGAATCCTAAAACTGCCAAATCAGTGTATTTATCTCTCTGTGTCTCGGGGATTACTTCTTCTACTACTACGAATATCATAGCTCCTGCAGCAAAAGAAAGTGCATATGGAAGGATGTTTTGCATGTAAATCACTGCTACGGCTCCGATCACTCCTGCTACAGGTTCTACTACAGCCGAAAGTTGCCCATACCAAAAGCTTTTTCTTCTACTTACCCCTTGCCTTCTCAAAGGCATGGATACAGCCATCCCTTCTGGGAAATTTTGAATTCCAATACCTATCGCAAGAGCGATTGCAGCAGATATGCTCGCTCCTTCCATTCCCATAGATGCAGCTCCAAAAAGTATGCCTACAGCAAGTCCCTCAGGTATATTGTGCAAGGTGATGGCAAGCAAAAGTAAGGTTGATTTATGCCATTTCGTCGCAACTCCCTCAGATTCACTCTTGTTGAAGTTGATGTGTAAGTGGGGCATAAATTTGTCCAAAGCAAAAATGAAAAACCCTCCAAGTAAAAAACCGACCGCAGCTGGAATCCATGGGTAATTTGGGAAAATATTTTCCGAATGCTTGATACTTGGTGCCAACAAGGACCAAAAACTAGCAGCAATCATCACGCCTCCTGTAAAGCCAAGAAGTGTATCAAAAACCGATCGCTTGACTTCTTTGAAAAAGAAAACCAAAGATGCTCCCAATGCTGTCACCAGCCAAGTGAAAGTAGTGGCTAAGAATGCAGATTTTACAGGGCCAAGTTCAAGTGCATAAACTTCTAGGGACTCTAACATAGGTTTAGGTTTCTACAAAAGTATCTATCTTTTTTCATTAAAATGACAATCAAAGCTTTTAACTATAATTCTGCCATAAAAATAATGATCATCAAAGAATTTTGAAAAAAGTATCTGATGCAAAAGATAATCTCCGGTTTTAATGGGGTTGTTAAAAATAAAAAAAAGAAGTCTCAGTCAAATTGACCGAGACTTCTGTTGAATTGAATGGTTAGATTCAATTACTCTGTGGTTCTTCTATTTCTATTTCAAGATTTAAAAGTTCTGGTTCAATTTCTAATAATTCCGGAGCTTCCTCATTTGATATTTTTCCTCTTTCAACCAATTCTGCAATCATATCCATTTGCATGGTCATATCTAATCCTTCTTTATGATCTTTTTGGAACTTTTCCAGCAATTCATCATCTGAAAGATCAGAATATCGTTCTTTTCTTTTTTCTTTGAGTTGATTTTTTTTCTCAATTAGAAGAGTTTCTTGCCTCTCTTCCATTTTGCTTTTCCAGTCACTTACATAGTCATCTGTTAGTGTTGTGCCAAAAAAGGGAGTCTCATCGATGGCAACAGTTTCTTTTGTACCATCTTTGTGTACCAATACAAACTCTTCATCTGTTTCTTCTAGCAAATATTCATCGCCATTATCAACATCGATGATTTTATCATCTTGATAAATGTAACGCTCTTCTACAGATTTTTCTTGGCTACATGCCAAAAGCATAGAAGTACTTAGGATTGTAATCATTAACTTTTTCATGTCTAAATTTCTTTTTGATTAATATAAAGTTTTATTTTCTTTTGCCATCCAATTTTGAAATACAACCTTTGCTTCGTCTTTCATCAGTTGATGGAATTTTATCTTCCGGTTATCTATGGGTTTATCCAATTCCTCATAAATGAACTGATCGTCAAAACCAGCTTCCGCAGCATCTTCTTTTGAGTTGGCATAAAAGACTGCTTTTGGCCGTGCCCAATAGATAGCGCCAAGGCACATTGGGCATGGTTCACAGGAAGTGTAAATTTCACAATCTTCCAATTGGAAATTGCCTAGGTTTTGACAAGCGTCTCGAATCGCAACCACTTCTGCATGTGCAGTTGGATCATTGGTCGAGGAGACTGAATTTGCTCCTTTGCCTACTACCTTGCCATTATGCACAATAATACAGCCAAAAGGCCCACCTTTTCCCGAATCCATTCCCTTTTGGGACAAATCTATGGCCATTTTCATAAAAGTTTTTTGTTGTTCCGTCATGGAAATACTTGGTTTAGTTTTGTTTCTTGAAAAATATTCTACGGAGCAATAACGGGATATCGGGCAAATAGTTTAGTCTTTTTTCTATTTTTTAGATGTAAAATCAGTTTTAATGGAATAAAATTTTGTTTTTGCCTCTCCTGTTTATTGATGATATATTTTATGGAAATCCTCTTTCTGAATACCAGCCATTTAAAGTATTGTTTGGAGTAATTTCCAATCAACTGTGGTCTGATGACCATACCATGGGGCACAAGTTGTCGATGATTATTCGCATAAATTTATTTAAATGTATTTTGAAAAATTCACCTACTGATATCTTTGCGGATATTCACATACCTTTTTATGATTCTAAGCTTCTTTCTCATTAGCTTTAATTCGAAGGTTGATTGCTTGCATATGTTCAATATCGAGGAGTATCTAATATCAATTAATATCGGATCCAATTTAAATCAGGCTTTTCTTTGGTTTGTAGCAAAGTTCCGTATATCGATATTCCTTTTTATGCAATCCACTTGTTCAAGAATTGCATAAAGCCATCTTTATAATTTTCACTTATTGTCAATGTAGCACTTCCTATCTGTACTGTATTCCTAGAAACTGATTCAATATGGTCAAGGGCAATTATGTAAGACCTATGAATTCGCATGAATTTTTCAGAGGGCAACAATTCCTCCATGCTTTTGAGGCTTGTCAACGATAAAAGTGGGTTTGGTTTGTCATTCAGGTGTACTTTGACGTAGTCCTTGTAAGCTTCTACATAAGCGATATCCTTTAGCATAACCTTTACCAATTGGTACTCTACTTTTAGAAAAATAAAATCTGCTTTTGTATCTGATGTAGATTTTTCTGAATCAATTTTGTTTTCAAAGTATTGGTATGCTTTGGTCGTTGACTTTAAGAAATCTTCATAACTGTAAGGTTTGAGCAAATAGTCAAGTGCATCAACCTTATAACCTTCAATTGCAAATTGGTTGTAGGCAGTAGTGAAAATAATCCGGGGTTTATTTTCTCCTTTTTTTCCGTCGATGATTCTGGCAAGCTCCATTCCGGAAAGGTCTGGCATCTGGATATCCAAGAATATCAGATCAATCTCATTCTTATTAATAAATGTCAGAGCCTCTATAGCATTGTCAAAAGTCGCCTTAAGGTCTAAGAAAGAAGTTTGTTTGATAAACTTCTCCACCAAATCCAAAGCTAATGGCTCATCGTCTATGGAAATACAAGATATTTTCATCTCAGATTGATTTTTAGGATTACCTGATAGTTGTTTTCTTCGGTGTTGCTCTCTGTTTGAAGATCGTATCTTTGATCATAGAGTAAATCTAACCTTCTTTTTGTGTTTTGTAAGCCTATTCCACTGGCTTTTGATTCAGGGGAATTTTCGTTGGATTTGAAGATTTTGTTTTTGGTAGTTAGTATCAATTCCTTTTCGGTATATTCCAAAGCGATGAAGATAGCGCTTTCTTGCTGGGAGCTAATGCCGTGTTTGAAGCAATTTTCTATAAATGGCAAAAGAAGCATTGGGGCGATTACAGCTTCTTCGATTTTTTCAGGGATTTGGATTTCCAACTTTACTTTTGAAGAAATCCTTAGCTTCATCAATTCTATGAAATCTCGAATAAAATCAAGTTCCTTTGTCAATAGCGTATGGGTTTTTTCAGTTTCATAAAGAACATATCTCATCATTCTGCTCAACTTCAAAAGTGCTGTTTTGGCTTTCTCGACATCAATATTTGTCAAAGAATAAATGTTGTTAAGCGTGTTGAAGAAAAAATGCGGATTGATCTGTGCCTTCAGGTAATTCAGTTCAGAATTGATTTGTTGCTGATTTTGCTCAAGTCTCAATTTTTCGTCAGCCTGCCACTTTTGCACAGAGGCGATACTGGTACTGATTCCAACCGCCATTAAGAAAATCAAAAGCTGAGAAATATCCCAATAATAGTTTCTTGGTCTTGGAACGTAGGCAATATCTGGTCTAAATGCCTTGTGCATCAATTCTTGCAAATTGGTGTAATCATCATATGCGATGAGTGCTACTACGTAAACTAATCCAGCTATAAGGTTTATCAGCAAGAAAAGTGGGATTTTGTTTTTGAAGAGTACTTTTGGAATAAAGTAAAAATAATTCAGATAAAAAATGCTCAAAAGCATGGAAAAGTTGATGGCTTGCTTTACCCAATATTCGATAGGCCTTTCTACACCTGCAGAAAGGGGAGAGAGTACAAATATTACAAATCCAAACAATGCCCACCCAAGAAAATGAATAAGTATTGATATTTTTTGTTTGTCGTATGAAGCCATATTCTTAGAATATTGTGTTTTGCGTAAGTAAACAAAAATAAAATTCTGAATTTAAACTAATTCGATCTACGAACAGTGGGATTTTCACGCTGAAATACCAAAAACAAAAGATAAAACTTTTACTGAGATTTTGGATTTTCATTCATCAGGTTATTTTTCTTGTTGGTCGATGAAAAAGACCTTTCAGTCTATTTGATTTTTTTTTGATTCTAACTCAATGTTCCTTTGTTGTCGGATACTGACTTGATCAACTTCATGTGGGATTTAGTAATTCTACTTTGAACCTCTACCATGTCAAAAATCCCAATCTGACAAAGTAACTGAATATCATAATCAAATATCAAAATGAAGTATCAATTATTAATATTAACATTTTTACTGTTTGCAGCATCCTTTATTAATGTGATGGCACAGACAGGTTCTGGACAAAAGGTCGTTTACAGGATTTCAGGTAAAATTTTGGATGCAGATACAGACGAGCCTATACCTTATGCTGCAGCTTCTCTTTTGGATGCAGAGAGTATGCAAAGTGTCGCTGGTGCTGTAGCTGATTTAGATGGTGAGTTTTTTATTACTGGTTTCAAGGATGGGAGTTATATCCTTCAGTTAAGTTTTATAGGGTTTGAGTCGTTGAACTCTCAGCCGATTGAAGTAGCTCCAGGGAATACAGATATCAAATTAGGCAATTTGAAAATGTCTCAGGAGGCACTTGGTCTTGAAGAAGTGACTGTACAAGGTCAAAGATCGCTGATTGAAGAAAAAGTAGATCGTACAATATATAATGCGGAGAATGATAAAACGACTATTGGCGGTGATGCAAGTGATGTATTGAGAAGAGTGCCTATGCTATCAGTAGATTTGGATGGAAATGTTTCCATGAGAGGAAGTACAAATATTTTGGTCTTGATAGATGGAAAGCAATCCGCCATTGTTGCAAATAATATTGCGGATGCGCTAAAGCAAATCCCAGCTGAAGAAATCAAGTCTGTGGAGGTGATTACATCTCCATCTGCAAAATATGATGCCGAAGGTACAGGTGGGGTCTTGAATATCATCACCAAAAAGAATAACCTTCAAGGAGCTTCCTTAAACATCAATTCAAGTGCAGGTCTTAGAGGTTCCAATTTGGGGTTGAATGCGAGCTTAAAAAGAGGGAAAATGGGCTGGACGCTTGGTGGCTTTGGTAGAAGTGGATATAATATTTTGGGTTCTTTTGACAATACTCAAACATTGATGAATCCAGAAGGAGAAAATACTGTAATCAATCAAACTGCTGACACTAGAAACAACATGCTTTTTGGGAGATACAACTTGGGTTGGGATTATGAGTTGAATAAATATAATTTCCTGACAGCATCAGTAAGTGTAGGAGTGAGGAATATGAGAAACAGACAAGATGGTTTATTGACTGAGACCTTTGTAGAAGATATGCTGGAAAGTGCACTTTTGAGAGATGTAAATGTCGATAACTTATCGAATAATGTAGATGTTAATTTCAATTATACAAAGACTTTTGAGACACCACAGAAAGAGTTTAGTATTTCAGGACTGTACAGTAGAAGCAATAACAACAATGACTTTGTCAACAGCTTGTACAATGGGACATTCACGGATATAGCAAGCAGGATCAAAAACGAAAATCTTGGAATCAACGAGGAATTCACGATCCAATTGGATTATGTGACCCCAGTGGGTAATTCGGGTAACCAGATTTTGGAATATGGTGCAAAAAATATCTTGAGAAAAGCGATCAGTGAATTTGCCTTCTTCACAGCAGATGGATCTGATGGGGAGTTTCAGCAAGTGGATGATGTTGTTTTGTCAAACGAATTCAATTATGACCAGAATGTTACGGCGGGTTATGCATCTTATACTTTGGGCTTTTTGGAGAATTACACCGTAAAAGCTGGTTTAAGATATGAATACACCAATATCAATGCTGATTTCAAGAATTCAGAACTACCTGCAGATATCCCGTCTTATGGAACCTTTGTGCCTAGTGTAAATATCGGTAGAAAATTGGCCAATGGAAATATGATCAAGGCTGCTTACAACAGAAGGATTCAGCGTCCATCATTGCAGTTCTTGAATCCAAATATTGATCAAAGCAATCAACAGCAACAGTCCCAAGGAAATCCATTGTTGGATCCTGAATTGACTGATAATTATGAATTGGCTTACAGTACTTTTGTTGGTGGAAGCTCTTTGAATTTCACTTCTTATTTTAGAAATACTACAGGATCTATTCAGCCTGTAAGGACTGTAAGTGATAATGATGTGATCTTCACGACATTTGAAAATATAGGTAATGAAAGAGCTGTAGGTTTGAGTGTTTTTTCTAATATCAACATCTCGGGTAAGTTCTCGCTTAATGGAAGTATAGATTCCTATTATGCCATGTTGACAAACGGTTTGGAGAATCCAATGTTTGCAGCATCCAACGAAGGTTTTGTAGTGAGTGGTAGATTGTTTGGGAATTATACATTGCCAAAAAACTGGCAAATACAAGCATTCACATTTGCCAGAGGTAGAGCAGTACAGCTTCAAGGTTCAGCAGGTGGCTTTATGATGTATGGATTGAATCTTAATAAGCAATTCAATGAAAAGAGAGGAAGTATTGGTTTTGGAATGGAGAACTTCTTTACCAGAGAATTCCAAATCAGAAATGAATTGATAACTCCAACGATCATGCAGGAGAGTATCATTGGTATGAGGAATATGAATTTCAAGATTAACTTCTCTTACAGAATTGGTAAGCTTAGTGTAGAAGGAAGCAGGAGGAAGAAAAGAGGAGTTACCAATGACGATATGAAAGAAGGTGGTGATAGTGGTGCTGGTGCGGTTATGAATAGCAATTGAGAATTTGGTTTACGATAGATTCAAAAAACCACTCAGACCGAGTGGTTTTTTTTGTGAATTGGATAGAGTAGATTCCGTACTAATTTTTTTGAAATACTGCTTCAAAAATATTAAAAACAAAAAGCCTGCTAAGAAAATCCTAGCAGGCTTTTTACTGAATCTAATCAATTTTACTTTTTATACATTACTTGCTTTACAGCGTCAATAGTTCTTTTTACATTTGGAATTACTGCTTCAATGTAGGTAGGAGCATAACTCAACGGAACATCCATTGAATTGACTCTGATCACTGGTGAGTCCAGGTAATCAAATGCATTTCTTTGGATATTGTAAGTGAGTTCGGAGGAGATCGCAGCGATAGGGTTAGCTTCTTCTACCACAACACATCTGTTGGTCTTTTTAACTGACTCCAAGCAAGTGGCGTAATCGATAGGCCTTACAGTTCTCAAATCAATCACTTCTGCTTCGATACCGTCTTTTGCCAATTCCTCAGCTGCTTCCAAAGCTACTTTCATCATTTTTCCGAAAGAGATGATCGTAACATCTTTTCCCTTTCTTTTGATCTCAGCAACTCCTATTGGCAAAAGATATTCGCCTTCAGGAACTTCCCCTTTATCACCATACATCAATTCAGATTCCATAAATATAACAGGGTCGTTGTCTCTTATAGAGGCTTTCAAAAGGCCTTTTGCATCAAATGGATTTGATGGTACGACTACTTTCAGTCCTGGAGTGTTTGCAAACCAGTTTTCAAAATTGGAAGAGTGGGTAGCTCCCAATTGACCGGCATTTCCGGTAGCGCCTCTGAATACGATCGGTACATTATATGCACCGCCTGACATCGCGTACATTTTTGCTGCTGAGTTGATGATCTGATCAATTGCAACAAGAGAAAAGTTGAACGTCATGAATTCAATGATTGGTCTTAGTCCGTTCATCGCCGCACCAACGCCCAATCCGGAGAAACCAAGTTCTGCAATCGGTGTGTCATAGACTCTTTCAGGTCCAAACTCGTCCAACATGCCTTGGGATACTTTGTATGCTCCGTTATATTCTGCCACTTCTTCACCCATGAGAAACACGTTTTTGTCGCGTCTCATTTCTTCTGACATGGCTTCTCTTAATGCTTCTCTGAATTGTATAACTCTCATTTCTTAGTCAAAATTTTCGATCGTAAAAATAGAAAGTAATCGTTCAATTCCAAAACGCTACAGAGAACTTAAGGATATATTTTTGGATTGATCTTCTTTTATCTGATTTTTAATGTTTGATTTCAATCAGGTTTAGTGATTTCTTTCCCTGAATTTATCCAATTGTTCAGTCCTCCCTCAAGCATATATACTTTTTTGAAACCTAGTTCTTTCATTTTTTCTGTAGCGGGGATAGTTCTTTTCGCGGATCGACAGTACACGTAATAAGTTTTCTTTTTATTTAAACTTTCAAGTTTTGACTCAAATTCGCCACCTAAATAATCAGCAAAAACAGCATCTTTGATATGACCTTCATTCACCTCGTCAGGAGTTCTGATATCCAATATGACTGCTTTTCTTCCTTTTTTTGAAAGTTTTTCGAAATCATTAGCTGATAATGTTTTTACGTCCGACTGTGCATTAGACTGAATGGCATTGAAAGAAAGGGCGAAAAAAATGGAGAATAAGAATTTTATGATGCTGGTAGAGTTCGTGTTTTTCATCTTCATTTTTTATGGAGTTTAAATTACCCTAATTTAGCAAAGCTTTTGATAATTTTTACCATTCAAATAAAAGAGGTTTTGAGAAAAATAGGTTTGATTTCGGATTCACACAGCTATATAGATCAAGCTGTTTTAGATCATTTGAAAGAAGTGGATGAAATATGGCATGCTGGAGATATTGGAGATTTGGATATTCTCAAGCATTTGCCAAAGGAAAAGACCTTGCGTGTGGTGACAGGTAATATTGATGACAGTGAAGCGAGAGAAAAGTTTCCAGAAGAGATTTGGTTTGAAATAGATGGTTTGAAGATTGGAATGCTTCATATAGGAGGGAAACCACCTGTTTACGCCAAAGGAGTAAAATCAAAAATCATTGAAAATGGATGTCAACTATTTGTGTGTGGGCATTCGCACATATGTAAGGTTGAATTTGACCCGAAAGTCAATTGTCTGTATATGAATCCAGGAGCCATCGGGAAGCATGGTTTTCATGTGATGCGCACCATGCTGCTATTTGAAATATCTCAAGGGAAACTGCAGAACCTCCGTGTGGTGGAGCTTGGGAATAGGGCAAAATAAAAAAGGCAGCGATCTCATCGTTGCCCTCTTTATTTCTTGAAAAAAGAAACTAGGAAATAACTTCTTAGAAGTTTTTCTTCAACTCTTCAACATCAACATTTTTGATTACCGGCTTGGCACTCAATTGTTTGATTTTGATAACTCTAGTAGTTTGAGCTTGTCTCTTTCTTTTTAATTTTCTCTTTAATGTAGTAACAGCCATTGTCTTATCTGTTTATGTGAACTCAAATGAAGCGCAAAATTAACGGATTATTTTGGAATGACCACTTTTACATTGAAATATTTTAAAAAACATTTGAAATATGTCTCTTTTTCTTCATGCGTAGTAATTGGAAGGATTGAAATTATAGGAATTGAATGCATTTTAGTTTCTGGTGATCTCCAATCACCTTGGTCTGTGTCCGCTCAGACCAACCTCTCAATCTCCCTAAAATAGAAATGTCCACGAGGGGTTTCTCGACTTGAAATTGTTAATAGCGATTTCCTTGAATTTCCCAAAGAAGTGCCTTATTCTTTCGGGCGATCTATTAACTTTGCGCAAAATTAAATAACAGCATGGCAATTCAGAAACCTACTTTACCAAAAGGAACGAGAGATTTTGGACCACTTCAAATGGCGAGAAGGAATTATATTTTTGATATTATCAAAGATACTTTCAAGCTTTTTGGCTATCAGCAGCTGGAGACTCCATCGATGGAGAATCTCAGTACACTGACAGGGAAGTATGGTGACGAAGGAGATCAGTTGATTTTTAAAATCCTGAATAGTGGTGATTATCTAAAAGACGTCTCTGTAGCTGATTTAGGGGCTGGAGCAGGTGCCACTTTGTCGAAAGTTTCTGAGAAAGGACTTCGTTATGACCTGACTGTGCCTTTTGCGCGGTATGTGGTGATGAATAGAAATGAGATCACTTATCCATTCAAAAGATTTCAAATCCAACCTGTGTGGAGGGCTGATAGGCCACAGAGAGGAAGGTATAGAGAGTTTTACCAATGTGATGCCGACGTGGTTGGAACGGACAGTTTGATTTGTGAGTTGGAAATTCTGTTGATGATCAAGCAGGTTTTTTCTCAGTTGGGACTGAACGATTATGCTATCAAACTCAACAATAGAAAAATATTGACTGGTTTGGCGGAAGTGATCGGTGCAGCAGGAAGGGAGTCTGAGCTTTGTGTAGCTATTGATAAGTTGGATAAAATTGGCTGGGAAAAAGTACAAGAAGAATTGATTCAAAGAGATTTTGAACAAGCTGCTATTGATAGGCTGAACCCTATCATCAGTCTTCAAGGCTCGAATACTGAGCAGCTGGATTTCTTGTCAACTTTCTTAGCAACTTCTGAAGTTGGATTAAAAGGAATAGCGGAGTTAAAAGAGGTTTTTGAGTTGCTTACCAAATATGGCGAAGATGAGAAATTTGTAGATTTTGATGTTGTCTTGGCTAGGGGGTTGTCTTATTATACAGGAGCAATTTTTGAAGTGAAAGTGAACAATGTGTCCATAGGTTCTGTGAGTGGAGGAGGGCGATATGATGATTTGACTGGAGTTTTTGGGCTGGATGGTGTTTCTGGAGTTGGTTTTTCCTTTGGTGTAGATAGGATTTATGATGTTTTGGAGGAATTGAATCTATTCCCGGAGAAGCAATTGGAAGGAACCAAAGTCTTGATTACCTATTTTGATGAAGAGGGAAAAGATTATGGGTTGATGGTTTTGAACCAACTTCGAAACAGCTTGATTTCTGCCGAGCTTTATCCTGACGCAGCAAAGATCAAAAAGCAGTTTACTTATGCAGACAAAAAGCAAATACCATTTGTGATTATATTGGGTTCTGAAGAAATCGAAAAAAAACAGGTGAGTTTGAAAAACTTACTAACTGGAAATCAAAGTTCATGTACTTTAGAAGATGCGATCATTGAGGTCAAAAATTTGATAGGTGATTAAATGATATAATTATCCGCGATGACATCAATAGGAGGATTTCCAGTTTGATTCACGCGGATAATCATTAATTTATAAAAGATAATTTTTGATGGTTATTTGGAGTTTTTTAATACAATTTTTGAAATCAATCAACTTCCAAGATGGCATTGACTGGTATGTGAATACCTCCTTTGAGCGTTACAAATTCTAGTCCGACGGCCCATATGGTAGTGTTTACCTGAAAAATTTTTTGATCTGCTGTTTCAAATGTGATCTGAACTTTACTTTGAAGTAAATTTCCTAAAGCTTGAGCTCTAAATAGGTTGTTCCATCTTTTTTTGATATCCTCTTGCGATGATAAAACTTCATTTTTATTGAATTTCAATGAAGGGATATTCTCTTTGTCAATTTTTTCAATTGTTCTCATAGGATAAATTAGGTTTAATTTTATCTGCAATCTATTATCTACTCTGAAAATAACAAAAATGTTTCTGTTTATTTATTTAAATTTCAATTTAAATTAAAATAAAAAATAATATTCTGTTAAAATGTTTTTTATCAGTATTTAATATAATTTCTGTTCTTGAATTTCTATTCATAAAAACATTATATTTGTTGCGTTAAATATCGAGATAGAATATGTTTGATTTTATGAATATTATGAACAAAGTGAAAGAGGCTCAAGTCAAAATCAAAGAGACTCAGGCGCAACTTGTTCATTTGACAGCTGAAGGAGAGGCCGGTGCTGGCATGGTTAAAGTCGTAGTAAATGGTCATAGAAAGGTCGTTTCTATCGACATGGATGAATCTTTGATCAATCCTTCAGAAAGAGAGATGCTTAGTGATCTCACTATAGCTGCGATCAATAAGGCTTTGGAATCCATTGAAATAAAAATCAAGGATGAAATGAAGTCGGCGACGGAAGGAATGATGCCAAATATTCCAGGGATGGATTTAGGCAATATGTTTTGATGCAGAAAGCTGCAATAGTTATCTTGAATTACAATGGGGAGGAAATGCTTCGTCGCTATCTCCCCTCAGTAATTTCTTTTTCAACTTATCCTATTATTGTAGCAGACAATGCAAGCACTGACGACTCATTAGTGTTTTTGGCTGAGTATTTCCCTCAAGTCCGAATTCTAAAACTGCCTCACAATAATGGTTTTGCAGGAGGGTATAACGAGGCACTAGGGAATATCAAAGAAGAGTTTGAATATTGTATTTTACTCAATTCAGACATTCAAATTACAAACTCCTGGGATTATGTGTTGATAGATTTTTTAGAATCTAATAAAGACTTTGTTGCTGTTCAGCCAAAAATCAAGTCTATCCAAAATCAAGGTTATTTTGATCATGCAGGTGCCGGCGGAGGGTTTTTGGATGAATTTGGTTATCCATATTGTAGAGGGAGAATTTTTGAATCAGTTGAAAAAGATCATGGACAATATGACGATTTTGTAGAGGTAGATTGGACTTCTGGCGCTTGTATGGCTGTCAGGAACAAATCATACCATGATTTTGGTGGGTTTGATTCACGTTTTTTTGCACACATGGAAGAGATTGATTTGTGTTGGAGGTTTAGATCGAGTGGATTTAAGTTGGGATATATCGGAAAAGTAGAAGTTCAACACCTAGGTGGAGCCACTTTGTCTAGGTCAAACCCAAAAAAGACTTACCTGAATTTCCGCAACAGTCTTTTAATGCTCCACAAAAATTTGACTGGATCCAGTTTTAAAGTGAAATACCTAATTAGGTTTTTCTTGGACGTATTGGCGTCGGTAGTTTTTCTACTCAAAGGAGAAAAAAGCAATGCGAAAGCTGTGATTGAAGCACACGCGGATTTTCACAAAATGAAAAAAATAGATTTTACAGATTCTGTGGCACTAAACTTGCCATCAAAATCAAATTACAAGATAAAATCAATTCTGTGGCAATATTATGTCAGAAAAAAGAGAAGATTCTCTGAGATTTAATCAAATAAAACTGGGTTGTTCATTCTCCTAAAGTATTTCCTGATTTTCATCATCATTGCCATACTTACATAGATGATGATAGGAGATCCCATAGTAATGAAGGAACTGTAAATAAAAAATAGGCGTATGCTGTCAATTGGGAAATTCAATTTCTCTCCCAACCTAGAGCAGACTCCAAATGCACGGTCTTCAAAAAAGAGTCTAAGTTTATTCATGATGATTGATTTTCAGTTAGTTTCGAATAAATGTAACAAATAATTTGCAATAATTTGAATAATCTATTTTAATGCCAAATGTTTAGAATCACGCAAAATATTTCACCTGTCCTCCTTTTGGTAGTTCTTTTTTGGAACTGTAGCCCAAAGCTAAGCAAATTTGATAATTTATTAGATGGGATCTCAGCAAAACCTCAGTCATTGACGATGCATAGGGACTCTGTGAGATTCAAACTAGAAGGAGCTATTCCTCTTCAATATCTCAAAAATGATGTCCGGATACTTCTTTATCCTGAGTATAGTTATGGAGAAGGAGCATTGAGGTTGGCAGAAATTGTAGCCTTTGATGGGGAATATACCCAAGTCATTAATGAAGCAAAGATTGATGCCGATTTTGTTTTTCCATATTTGCCAGGAATGGAATCGGGAGATTTGATGCTCAAAGGACTGGTAATGCAAAAAGGAAAAGCCAGAAATATCGCTTCCAAGAAAATAGCAGATGGACTCTACACCACTCCGCTGCTGGCAAGAATCGGTCAGATCACACCTGATGAGCCTATTCCTCCGATAGGAGTGTACATGAAAACTGATTTTTCTGATTTGCAAAGGGAAGTTATACAGGATTACAGTTTAATGTTTCCACTTGGGAGTAGTTTGCTGCGTGATAACTCACTTGTCAAATCTGATGGCTCGCCTTTATTGACTCTTTCTGAGACAGCAAAAGTTCTCAAAAAAGTAATTATAACAGGTTTACATTCATTTGAACCACAGGAGCTAAATAACAATGATTTGGCATTGAGAAGAGCTGAAGTTGCGGCTCAGAAAATCAGAACAATGCTAAATAATCCCAATGTGGAAGTTACTGCAAATTCAAGAAAGAATGACTGGTTTGATTTGAGAGTTTTGCTTGGAGAATATGAAGGAATCACTGCTGTGCAGAAAGAAGAATATTATAAAATAATTTTGAGTGAAAAAGCATTTGATACGCAACTTCGTGAAATGCAAAGGCTAAGTACTTATAACAAAGTGTCAAAAGACCTTTTTCCTAAACTTCGTCAAGCAAAAGTTTCTGCCGTGTATGAAAACACTGGCTTCTCTGATCCAGAAGTAGCTGCAAGTGTTTACAAATTGCTTAATAATGGCACTTCATTGGAGGGATTGACTAACGAACAGTTGGTCTATGCAGGCCAAGTAGCCAAAAGACTTCAGGAAAAAGAAGATATTTACAATTTGTTGAATGCTAAAGAAAAGTCAGAATTATCTTTGAATAATTTAGGTGTGGTATATCTTAATCAAGCTCAAAGAGAATTGGACCTTAGGACGAAAAACCAGTTGATCAGTCGTGCAATCAATCTTTTTAAAGATGCGAATAGGATGAATGCTAATTCGTATTCATTTCACAATTTAGGTCAGGCATACTTGTTAAGAAGTGATTATTTCGAGGCTTATGTAGCTATTTCGGAAGCGTCAGCGCTTGAAAGAGACGAGTCAAACGAGTTTCTTCGATTCAATGAAGGACTTCGAGGAGCGATAGATATCATCAATGGAGATTATAAGCTTGCAACTATCAGGCTAAACCGTGCTCCGGAAAATGAAAGTAATCTATTCAATAAAGGGTTGGCTTATTTTCTGGCAGAAGACTATAGAAATGCCTTGGAGGCTTTTGAAGAAAGCGTACAATATAATCGTGAATATGGATACGGATTTTACGGTTTGGCCATGGTAGCTACTATTACAGATGATAAACAAGCTTTGTTTGAAAACTTGAAAAAAGCTGTGCAGAGTAGTGAGTTCTTAAGAAATCGTGCAATGTCAGATTTGTTGTTCAAAAAATACAGATCAGAACCTGAGTTTATTGAAGTTTTCAAATAGAATAAAGTGATTATCCACTGAAGAAAGAGGCTTCTCGTAAAGAGAAGCTTTTTTTATTTGAAAAAAATAATTTTAGTATTCTTACTTTTACAAAAAAATTAAGAAATTGAACTTTCATTCTTTTTTCAATATATCAACAATTGCAATAATAACGTAAAGTATGTCCACAAGAAGATCATTTCTCAAAAAAACAATACTTTCAACTCCTTTGCTTTTGCCTGGCATGATCGGAAATGCATGTGCTCAAACTGAAAGTAGTGAAAGTGGAGATAAATACAAGCCGCTTATTTTGTCAACATGGGAGCATGGAATGGCAGCAAATGACAAAGCTTGGGAAATATTGAGTGATACAGGAGATTTAGTAGCGGCTGTTGAGCAAGGGGTGAAGGTTACTGAGTTGGATTTGGAAAATCTATCGGTGGGGCTGCAAGGCTTGCCAGATAGAGAGGGGATTGCGACATTGGATGCTTCCATAATGAAAGGAGATGGGTCATGTGGCAGTGTAGGTTTTGTAAGGCAAATCAAGCACCCGATATCTCTTGCTAGAAAAGTAATGGAACAGACTCCGCATGTGATGTTAGTAGGGGAAGGTGCGAGACAGTTCGCCATTGAACAAGGGTTTCCTTTGGAAGACGAGAAATTAAGTCCAAAATCCGAAGAACTCTTTCAAGAATGGAAAAAAACCTCACAATACAAGCCCATTATCAACATAGAAAATCATGACACTATAGGGATGATAGCTCTGGGAGCTGATGGTAAGTTGGCTGGCTCTTGTACGACATCAGGATTGGCTTACAAAATGCATGGAAGAGTAGGAGATAGTCCAATTATAGGCGCTGGCCTGTTCGTCGATGATGAAGTAGGTGCAGCTACAGCAACAGGTCTTGGAGAGTCTATAATTAGGATTTGTGGGAGCTTCTTGATAGTTGAATTGATGAGGCAGGGAAGGACCCCGCAGGAAGCTTGCGAAGAGGCTGTAAGGAGATTGATTTCCAAAAATAGAAACATAGATGATATTCAGGCGGGGTTTTTAGCGATCAATAAAGATGGAGCCTATGGTGCATATTCTGTTAGACAAGGATTTAATTATGCAAGACATCATGCTGATGGAAAAGGTCTTATTGATTCAAAATTTAAGCTATAAAACAAATGGATAAAATACTATTAGAAGCACCTGTTTTCACCATAGAAGCAGCATTAAAAGCAGCAGAATTTGGGGTAGATCGAATTGAACTTTGTTCTGATTTTGGAGAGGGAGGAGAGACGCCAAGTGTTGGGGCTTTGGCCTACCTGAAAGGGAAAATAAATATTCCGATTTTTGTGATGATTAGGCCTAGAGGAGGAGATTTTGTCTACACACCTGAGGAAATAGAAGTGATGAAAAAGGATATTCAAATTCTAGGTTCATATGGTGCGGACGGATTTGTTTTTGGAGTATTGACTCCTGATGGAGAAGTAGATAAGAATAGCTGCAAAGAATTGATGAAAGAGGCTAATGGAAAGCCCTGCACATTTCATCGGGCATTTGACATCAGTGTAGATCCGGAAAAAGCATTGGAGGCTATTATCGATTGTGGTTTCGAGAGGCTTCTTACCTCGGGGACTAGAAATACGCTTTCAGAAGGGATTTCCTTAGTGAAGGAACTTCTGCAGCTAGCTCAAAACAGAATAATAATAATGCCTGGTGGAGGTTTAGAGCCAGGACATGTCGAGTCCTTAAAGAAATCAGAGTTCCTTAAAGAAGTCCATGGGAGCTGTAAGGTATTTCGACCTACAGATTCTAACTTTTTTTCACAGCAAGTTCAGCTTTCGAAAGATCCGAATGCTTTCAAAAGTGTATTGAGCATCAGCAAAGAAATTGTGGAAGAATTTAATAATGAGTTGAAACTGTAAGTGGGTATAAAATTTCATAAAAGTCAGGTGTTTAGTTTTATTTCGGGTGTAAAATTGGGATTTTGTAAATTTTAATTTTGATAGACTGATTATTTTGCTTATTTTGAATTTCACTTAAACCCGAAATTAGCCATGGTAAAGAGTTTTCAAGGAGTAAGAGTAGTGGAGCCAAAAAAAACAGCTGCTCCTATTCTAGTTCAAGATCATATGTCCACCAATTTAGTGACTTTTTACCCTGATGATTCAATAGATCATGTATTGGACTTGTTGACAAAAAGAAAAATTTCTGGAGCCCCAGTTGTTGACCAAGAGGGCAATTTGGTTGGAATTATTTCAGAAGTAGATTGTCTTAAAGAAATAATCAAGGGGAAATATTCAAATACACCGTCTTTTCCAGGGAAAGTTTCAGAACACATGACCACCAATGTCATCACGATGAAGCCTGACCTGAGTTTGTTCGATGCTGCCCAACAGTTTTTGGATAAAAAGATCAGAAGATTTCCCGTAATGAAAGATGGCAAACTTGTTGGCCAATTGAGTCTTTCAGATATTATTAGGGCTTTTCCAAAATTAAAGAATACTACTTGGTGAAATTCAGTCTTGGTAAGACACGCAAACAGATTCTTAAATAAAATTTTCTTAAAAAGGATGAAAGTGAAAATTTCACTTTCATCCTTTTTTCACTTTCAAAGATGTGCCTTCAGTGCTGATGACAATGACTTTTTCACCTTTGTCTATAAATTCACCCCTAGAGTATGCATCATAAACTTCATCTTCTACGAGGATTTTGCCACTCGGCATCAATCTGGTATGAGCTATACCTTCTTTTCCGAGTAGATTATCCTGATAGGAAGTCGAAGTATAGCCTTCTGACCTTTGTTGTGTATTAGCAAGTGAAATTGTACTAAATGCTTTCCATTGATTGACTTTTGGAGCAAAGAAGAATATCAACGCCATAGCAACGATAGCTGCCAATATGACTGTAAGTATCGCTATGAATAAATCTCCAGAGGGTACAAACGTGAAGTCAAAAGCATCATTTGGAACCATTCCAAGTGTCAGCCCAGTCAATATCCCAACAATTCCCAGTATTCCGAAGATTCCAAATCCAGGAATGACAAATAGCTCCACTAGCAATAAAATGACTCCGACAATAAATACAGCGATTTCCCAGTTTTGAGCCAAACCTGTAAGGTAATATGGGATAAAATAAAGAACTATTGCAATCAACGATGCTGCCAAAGGAAACCCAACGCCTGGTGTTTGGATTTCAAAATAAATTCCTGCAAAAATGATCAAAATTAAAAAACCACTGACTGCAGGATTAAGGAAAACCGAGATTATATTTTCTACATTTGAAGTCGTGTATTTCTCGATTTCGTAGGATTCGAATCCTTGTTTTTCAATGATTTCCTCTATACTGTTTACTTGTCCTTCGCTAAATCCATTTGCTATGGCTTCGGATACTGAAAATGTAATCACAGAACCTTTCTCGCTGACACCTTCCACCTCTAGGTTCTGGTCGACCATTGCTTCCGCAATTTTGGGGTCTCGACCTTTTGCTTCGGCAGTACTTCTCATCATGGAGCGCATATAGGATTGGTATTTGTCGGGAGCAGCTTCTCCTCCGCCTCCCATCACAACAGTTGCCGCTCCGATACTACCCCCAGGAGCCATATATATACTGTCGCATGCTATAGAAATTAGCGCGCCAGCTGATGCAGCATCTTTGTTGATCCAAACGTGGATCGGTACTTTTGTCTCCAAAATCATCGTCCTGATATCGTCAGCATCATTGACCGCCCCACCGTATGTATCCATTTCGATAATTATCATATCTGCATTTTTGGCATTGGCATCTTCTAGCGCAAGTCTCACTTTTCTATTCATTCGAGGATCTATATCACTGGTAATTTCAAAAGTATAGACCTTTTTAGTTTTTTCCTGACGCATGCTGTCTTGGTTAGACAAGCCTAAAGTTGGCACCAGAAGGGACAATAAAACAATAACGGTGAACATGTTTTTCATACAATCAATTTTTGATTTTTGAATATACCAATTAATACAACATGATTGTCCGCAATGTTACAACTAAGTAGGATAATCATTCGAAATTTATGGTCATTATTATTTAGTTGGTTTTTTAAAGATTGCCAAAGATTGTTTTTTTTCACTAAGGATAATCTTTAAGCTTACTTTTGAAGTCAACCTTTGTTACAAAGCAGGTTTGTAATAAAGTGTGTTTTTCGCTACATGGATTAGGGTAAAATCCTAAGATCTTTAATTTATTAAATATTAACAATCGGAAACCCTATTACGAGGTTCTGTGGAACGATTTGTGAGGGAGGCTATTTCAAAACTTGTTTTTGAAAAAATTAATCAGAAATTTGTGTCAAAATAGCTATCACGATAACTTATGAAAAGAATTACACTAGTTGCATTTTTAATTGCCCTGAGCTTACAAGTAAATGGTTCTGAGTTGGTAAGATTGGATTCTGTTGGAATAGAAAAGGTGGGGGATAAAACTTTTATTGTTCATCAAGTCGAAGAAAGAGAGACAATGTTCGGTATTTCGCGCAGATATGCTACATCTGTAAATGAGATCATTCAGAATAATGAGGAATTGAAGGCAGGATTGAAAATGGGCCAAAGAATTAGAATCCCATACATCGCTCCGGCAGCCTTGCCACAAGGATCCGTTTTACACAATGTTGGACAAGGTGAGACTTTGTTTTCTATCTCAAAGAAGTACAATGTGTCCGTAGGAGACATCATGACATGGAATAACCTCAAAGGTAATGATTTAAGCTTGGGACAAGCTTTGGTAGTTCAAGGGGTAGCAAAACAAGAGGTGCCTCAATCAATAGCAGAAAACACTAAGGAAGTGGAAAAAGTTGTGGATGCTGGAAAAGCAAAAGCTACATCAAAGAAAGAGGAAACTAAAAAGAAAGAAGAAGAACTCAAAAATAATGCTCCTAAAGCAAAAGAGGTCATGTCAAAAGAAGTTGAAGAAATCAAAAACAATGGTACTTCCGATACTGTCTATCCAGGGGATTGGATCACACATACTGTAGCACAAGGAGAAACTTTATTCTCGGTAGCCAAAAGATATGATTCCAAGGTCGAGGATTTGATAACTTGGAATAACTTGACATCTAACAATCTCTCTTTGGGACAAAAACTGAAAGTAGGAAGAGGCGAAGCCGGACCTTCAACAGTTCCTGTAATCAGTTCAACAGTGCCTGTTATAGTTAATAATGAAAGGTCGGAAGCAACTCTTTCGGGAGGAAGGGCAGAAGAAACTCCTTATAAAAACATCAAAGAGACAGGTTTGGCTGAAGTGATAGAGGGTACTGGCAATCACAAGAAATACCTTGTGTTGCACAAAGAAGCACCTGTCGGTACTATCATGCGCGTGAGAAATGAAGAGAATGACATTACGATATTTGCCAGAGTTGTAGGGAAGTTGCCGAATACTGGAGATAATAGCAGGCTTGTTGTAAAGCTGTCAAAAGCTGCATTTGATCAACTCAGAGCTGTGAACTCAAGATTTCCTGTTGAAGTTTCTTATTGATTTTTTTCAAAGCAATATTTAAAAAGACACTTAAGGCCGATTTGGGAAGTTTCCTAAATCGGTTTTTTTATCTTTTTGAGTCTCCTTTGTTTTTTGAGCGAAAATGTGACTTTGGTAATTCCAAAGGAAGCTTGTACTTTTGCATGAGCTTAGGCTTTATCCATGAATAAAATCCAAATCATATTTCACCATGCATTCAGATACGTTTGGAATGCACTCTTTATCATTAGCTACCCTGTGTTGGCTACATTTGGGATACTTTTTATAGGTGTAACTTACCTTTTTTCCGCCCTTTCAAAATTATTGACTAAACTTAGGTCTGATCAGGAGTCAGAAACTATTCACCAATCAGAATGGGAGTCTTTACCCAATACCAATGATTTGCTTGAAGCTAAAGTGTACAAGCAGATTATGTTCGGGCCATCTTGTTTTCAACTCAGAAGAAAAGATGGGATACCTTCCGTATTGCAGGATTTTTATTTCGGGTCGAAAATCAGGTTTATGGAAGAGGGGATCTTGTTGGAAAAATGGAATGCTACGGAATCTAAAGATTTGCCTGATTTCGATATTTGTATTTACTATCCGGATGAAGACAAGTTAAAATCATTGACTAATATCAAATGTTTTGATTGGCACCTTTCAGAGGTAGAGGATTCTAGTCTTTCTTTCAAATGGTTTGATGGGATTCAAGGGGGTGAGGTGAAAGTTGCGATTTGAAATGGATTTAAAAGGTTTTTTGGATGAAAAAGTAGAGAAATATAATCAGCCAAGCTTTATTACGCTCGATCCAATCTCCATTCCTCACAGATTTACCAAAAAGCAAGACATTGAGATAACAGCATTTATCGCATCAATTCTTGCATGGGGACAGCGGAAGACAATAATCAACAAATGTTTGGAGCTATTTGAGATGATGGATAATGCCCCATATGATTTTATGCGCAATCATACGGAAAGTGATCTGAAACCATTTTTAAGTTTCAAACACAGAACCTTCAATGATATAGATACCTTGTATTTTGTGGAGTTTTTTTCTTGGTATTATAGCAATTACGATAGTTTGGAAACTGCATTTCTCCAAGGATACAGTGAAGATGTCAATGTAATGGGGTTGTTGTTGACTAATTTTCATGATTTTTTCTTCAACCTTCCCGATGCACCACAAAGAACGAGGAAGCATATAGCTACACCAAAGCGAAAAGCAGCGTGCAAGCGAATCAATATGTTCCTTCGCTGGATGGTGAGGCAGGATGACAAAGGAGTAGATTTCGGGATATGGAAAACCATTCAGCCTAGCCAGTTGATTTGTCCTTGTGATATCCACGTGGATCGAGTAGGAAGGAAGCTTGGGCTGATCACCAGAAAACAAACCGACTGGATCACAGCCACAGAACTCACGCACAAGCTCCGTGAATTTGATCCAGCCGACCCGGTCAAGTATGATTTTGCGCTTTTTGGATTGGGTGTGGAAGAGAAATTTTGATTTACTTTATTAAAATCAATTCTTTTTGAGGTTCTATCAAATATCTCGCCCCATCAGATGTGACTACAGCAGTTTCTTCTACAGACATGGTTTTTGTTCCTCCGTTTGGTAGTTTCCAAGCATGAAATCCATCAAATGCAAAAAGCATCCCTTCTTTCAATGGCTTCATTGCAGCAGGCCTTGTGGTTGGATCGGCCAACATTCCTCCTCCTAGATTAGGTCCAATATCATGGGCGACATAGCCAACAGGATGTCCTGTGCTCCACATTACATATTCAGAACCTCTTTCTTCCATCCAGTCTCTTTGAGCTTTATCGACTTGGTATCCCAGAATTCCTGGTTTCATGGCCTCTAATGCAATTCTATTTCCACCTATTGAAGATTCGAAGTAGAACTGTACAGAATCCGGTGCTACCTCTTCCCCATCTCTCAGTACATAAGCAAATCTTTGGATGTCAGATACCCACATATCAAATACTCTAATGCCGAAATCAATCTGAATCACATCACCTGGCATGATTACTTTTTCTGTGGCATGGGAATGTCCTCTGTCTTCACCTGAGTTTACATTTGGGTTTTGGTCGGGTGACCATGCATCAGTTACTCCATATAGCTCCATTTTCTTTTTCAGAAATTTTGCGATATCGGCATCAGTACTTTTGCCAGGGATGATTTGAGCATAAGCTTCATATTGCCAATCAGAAGTCAATTGGGCAGCTTTTGCCATGATTTCTACTTCAGAAGGTAATTTGATTGCCAAGAATTCATATACCAAATTGTCAGAAGAAATTAGTTTTTCAGCATGGTTTCCAAGAGCTTCTTCCAATGTTTTTCTTTGGGTGTAACTTAATCCATCAGCCAATTCATTCTCGTTTGAGCTGTTGATAGCAATGTTTTTGAAATTTTTAGATTTGATGAATTCAGCTGCTTGCGAAATTGCAGAAGCACCTCTTTCCACAGGGATAACATTGCCATGGATCTTTAAATCGGCCAAAGCAGTGGCTTCTCCGATTGGAGAAAATACAGTAGAAGTGAACTCTTCTTCAGCTTTGTGAAAAAGGAATACGGCCGTACCGCCAGCATTTTCTCCACCAATATGATGGGCAATGGGGTCATTGTTGTTTTCCCTACAAATGATTACCCAAGCATCTACATTCGCAGCATTCATTGCTTGGGGAAGAAGTTTTTGAAGCCTTTCTTTTCTGATTTCTGGCCAAGGACTAGATCCAGAAAATGGATTTTCAAAAGTTTCAGTTTCTGGTGTAGATGGCTGACAGGCATTTGCCATTAGAATAATAATCAATGCAAACAGCGAGGATTTCAATACATGGAATAAATGTTTCATTTATCTTAGGGGTTATTCTTTTACTGATTCAAATTCCTAAAAATCGAGCATTGCTATAAAGCCCTTCATCTGAGGGGTCATTATATTTATGGGAGATTCTGTCTGGCAATTGAATGATAAATTAAATTCAGATGAAAATAAGCATTATAAAATCAAAAATAAAAACCCTAATTACAGTAACGGTAAGCTGTCTTTTGTTTTCTTGCCGGACAGAAGAAAAAGTCACTTTGTATTTCAACGCTGAGGTGATTACCATGTCAGAAAACGGTAGAGTGGTGGGTGCAATGGCTGTTCAGTCTGGAGTCATTGTGGGAGTTGGCTCTTATGAAGTACTAAAGTCGCAATTTCCCAGGGCTACTCAAGTTGACCTCGAGGGAAAGACAGTCGTCCCGGGTATAGTTGACTCACATGTGCATGCACATGAATTTGGTCAGCAAACACTTAAAGCTAATCTGGAAGGGACCACTACGGTAGATGAGATGGTGGATCGCTTGAGAGCTTTTTTTCCTAATCCGGCAAAAGGAGAGTGGCTGTTGGGATTTGGATGGGATGAGGGTGAGTGGGCAAGCATGGGTTATCCAGATCGAGCTGCTTTAGATTTGGCTTTTCCTGATAATCCAGTCAAGTTACAGGCATTGCATGGGTTTGCTGGCTTCTATAATGGTAAGGCGCTGGAAATAGCGGGGATTGACAGCAGAACACCTGAGCCAGAAGTAGGGGCGATCATCAGGAGGGAAAATGGAGAGCCAACAGGTGTTTTGGAAACTTCAGCTCAGCAATTAGTCAATCGCTTTGTGCCTGAAGAAACTGTGGAAGATGCAAAGCGTGCGATTCTTTCAGGTTTGGAAAAATTAAAGTCCAAAGGTATAACTGCCGTCCATGAAGCTGGCATGACAAAGATTTCACTTCAGGCTTACCAAGAACTAGATACTGCAAATTTGCTTCCAATCAGGGTTTACGGTATGCTCAATGGAAACGATGATGAAATGATGGAAGAATGGTTTGAAAAAGGTCCAGAAATGGATTTAGAGCGGAAATTTTTGGTCAAAGGGATCAAGGTGTTTTATGATGGTTCCTTGGGTTCAAGGACGGCGTTGCTCTTTGCCCCATATGCAGATAATCCCAAGGCGGCGAGAATGACCGAGAGGATTAGTATTTCTAAGATCAAAGATTTGGCATTTCGGGCAACAGAAAAGGAGTTTCAGTTGGCCATACATGCTATCGGAGACTTGGGGAATGATAGGATACTAGATGTATATAAAGAAGCTATTCATAGTAAACCTTTTGATCATCGCTGGAGGTTGGAACATGCTCAAGTGGTCTATGAAAATTTCTATTCACGAGCTTCGGAGCTTGGAGTTTGGGTGAGTATGCAGAGTAGTCATGCAGTAGGCGATCGAAACTGGGCAGAAGATAGGCTGGGGCCGACAAGAATCAAACATGCCTATGCTTGGAGAAATATGCTTGACCATAAGGTTCCTTTCATTCTTAACTCGGATATGCCTGGTGAACCTTGGGAACCTATGCAGACCTTGTACTTTGGTGTGACACGAATGGACTTGGAAGATAACCCGCCTACGGGTTGGTATGCAACCCAGGCTTTGACGGCTGAAGAAGCACTGAGAGCCATGACTCTAGATGGAGCTAAGTCTGCGTTTATGGAAGAAATGACGGGATCTCTTGAAGTGGGAAAATTTGCAGATTTTTTGATTCTATCAGACAATCCATTGAAAGTCGAGCCGTCAAAAATTAAAGAAATTCAAGTTGAGCGGATCATTGTACAAGGGAAATAAGTACGCTAGCATTTACTTCAAGAATTTTTCTTTAAATTCGAATTCGAAAAAAATATGAACACATGAAAAAATCAAATGCTTGGATGATTGCCATTTTAATGGCTGGATCAATGACCTTTTATGGTTGCGGAGGAGAGAATAAATCAGAAGAGGAAGAAACAAATACTGAAATGGAAGAACTTGCGCCTGTACAAGAGCGTGCTAGTCCATTGAGGACTACAGAAGGTACAGTGGGTGACAATGTGAAAGTGAAAGTCCAATATGGCGCTCCTTCAGTAAAAGGAAGAGTAATTTGGGGTGATTTGGAGCCTTACAATGAAGTGTGGCGAACTGGGGCAAACGAAGCTACTTTTGTTGAGTTTGATTCCGATGTTACTGTTGAAGGATCTGTACTTCCTTCTGGAAGATATTCTCTATTCACAATTCCCAAAGAATCTGGGAAATGGACTGTTATTTTCAATTCTGAGTGGGATTTGGAACATGGTCATTTTCAATACAAAGAAGAAAATGATGTGTTGAGAGTAGAATCTACTCCTTCTTGGGCTGACGAGAGTCAAGAACAAATGACAATATCGGTAGAAACGCCAGGGATAGTGGTAAAATGGGAAAAATTGGTTTTGCCTATTGTGATAGGATAACCACCAATATGTTTATTGATTTTATAATTTTTCATATTGAAGTATTGGTTTCAGTATTTCGATTTCTAAAAAGTACTTAGATAATTCTAATTTTTTGCAACAAGAAGAGGTCTTTAAGACCTCTTCTTGTTGTTTCACTATCGAAGTGCTAATTTATCAACTTGTTTGTTTTTCACATAATTTTTTAAGTGAAACATTCTGGTGCCGGAGGATTCATAGCGGGTATTCATATAATTAAATTGTTTTTGAGAAGGAGTGTGTTTTATTTGAGGATTGTTTTCCTAATTGTTATAAATACAATCAGAAATCCTGTGTATAAAATAAAGAATGGAATAATAAAATCTACCAATCCAAATGATAGTAAAATAGCCATAATTAACAATTGGAAACCCAATCCATAGATCGAAATTATTGACATGTACCATTTTGGGAAAATTGGAGCTACACTTGCATCTTTATCAAAACTAAAAATAATCTTGTCAAAAACACCATATAAAATACTATAGGTGTCGTATAGAAAGTCAACTGTCTTTTGATTTTCAATTGGAAAAGCTATTGGTCGTTCGTCTTCGATAATTTTGCTAGTACGCTCTCCACCTTCTGTGTTGTGTCTAAGAATGACGTAATAGTAATTGTACAATGTACCTTGAAGCTGGACGCAAATAAAGGCAATCACCATAACCCAGATTGATGATTCTGTAACTTTCCAAATAGCTAGCAGAAAAAAGAAGTTTAAGAAAATGTCAAAAATGGAATCTAAATACCGTCCTGTATAAGATGGTCTGTTTTTGGTTCTGGCCAATTCCCCATCAGCTGCATCCAGAATTGACTTGAGAATAAGAAATACTCCTGCTACGAAGTAATAGTTGTTCAAAATGCAATAAATGGCAATCAATCCGCAGATTCCAAACAAATAAGTAACTTGAACCGGGGTGATTTGGGTGTGTTGTACTTTGTTGACAAAAGCTCTAGCAAAAGGTCTCCCATAGTCAGAGACGTCTACAAACTTTCCCTCAGAAGGTAATTTAGGCATATGATTTTTTAGCAATCCACTTGAATCCTTGCAAAACTCCAAGTGAAGCATCATGATTAAAGAGTTGATAAGGATCCAACACGGTAATATTTGAAATTGTTTTCTGTGTTATATGTTTTATGATTAAAAGCTATTTTTCCAGTAGATTATAATTCTAGCACTAATGTTTGATTTAGATCAATATTTATCAAAATCTAATATCAATTAATAACTTGTCCGCTTTTGGTGGGTCGAAATGAAACAAATAGAACTATCTTTTTGAATTACTATCTACATAATATGTTTTATGATTATCCGCTTTCTTACACGTAGCCAAACAATAGATTGTTGGATGAACGATTTGTGGTTCTGTTGACAGTGAACTGTTGTCTGATGACGAATATCCGCAACTTACAAAGCCACTTCTTACCCTATGTACAACATTGCGGATACTCATAATATGTTTTGATTTTAATAGAATCTAATGTTGAATTTGGAAGAAAGGTTTTCTTATCCAATTAATTTTCAGAGTGTTAAATATGTGGTCGGTAAAATTGGTAAAAAATAGTTGAATTTAGTGTATAAGACTAATAATAGATGAATAGTGTTTTTTGTTAAAAAAAAATGATAATTTTTTCATTTTGTATAACTCCTAATATTTGAAATATAATTTTTTTGTTAAACAATTATTGATTTCATGTATGAATGATTAAATATTCTAAAAATAGCATTTAAATAAAATTATATTTTACCTGTGAATAAATATTGTTTATTATAAATTGTTTATATAAATAATCAATAATTTTGTTAAATGTATGTTAATTAGGTGTTAAGTCATAAATCAAAATAATATTACTGTTTCATTATGTTTTAAATAGAACTTTAGTAACTTTTTTTATAATAAAAAACATTAATATTTGTAATTATTAATTATTGATTAACCTTAATAAAATAAGATGAAGAGAGTTTTATTGTGTTATCTGTTACTCTTGTTTGGTGTCCAGGGAGTTTGGGCACAGAGTAAGACAGTGACCGGTAGAGTTACCTCGAGCGATGAGCCTGAGGGGATACCGGGAGTGAATATTTTGATTAAGGGCTCAGGCTCTGGAACTACAACAGACTTGGATGGTGGCTTTTCCCTAGAGGTAGGGTCAAATGATGCTGTACTTGTATTCAGTTTTGTAGGCTATACGACAAAAGAAGAGCGTGTTGGAAATCGCTCAGAAATTAATGTGGTATTGAAATCGGATTTGTCCGAATTGGGAGAAGTGATTGTGACAGCACAAGGGATAGAACGTGACGAACGTTCCCTGGGGTATGCAGTCCAATCTATCAAAGGAGATATGGTCAGCCAAAAATCGGAGCCAAATCTTTTGAATTCACTTCAGGGTAAATTGACTGGAGTAAATATTGTTGGTGCTTCTGGTGCTCCAGGTTCATCTACGAATATCAATATCAGGGGGATCACTTCATTTACTGGATCCAATCAGCCTTTGATCGTTGTAGATGGGATTATTTTTAACAATGATACCGATAATACCCAAAATACACTTTTTGGATCACAGCCTTCTAATAGGCTGAATGATATTGCACCAGAGTCTATCGAGTCTGTTAACGTATTGAAAGGTCCTGCAGCATCTGTACTTTATGGATCCAGGGCTTCTGCTGGAGCTATAGTGATCACGACCAAAAGTGGTGCAGGTTTGGAAAACAAAACCGAGGTGACTGTTACATCTTCTGTAAATGTTCAAAATGTATACGGTTTGCCAAAATTCCAAAACCAATATGGACAAGGAACCCAAAATGATTTCAACAATACTGCTACAGGTTCTTGGGGGCCGGCATTTGGAACTCCAGGTTTCGAAAATGTTGAGACTAGTTTCGGAACAACAGTGCCTTACCAAGCTTATCCAAATAATATAATTGATTTTTATCAGCAAGGTAGAATCATCCAAAATGGTGTAAGTATAGCTTCAGGAGATAGAGATGATAATTTTATTGTCGCAGTGAACACTTCCCTTCAAGACGGAATTATTCCAAACTCTACTTTTGATAGGTACAATGTGCAAATTGGAGGAAATAAAAAGCTGAACAATGGTGTGAAAGTTGGTGGGAATGTCACTTATGTCAAATCAAGCTCAAGAAATACCCTTACAGGTAATGGAGGGTCGGCTTTTGGTCAAATCACAAGAATTCCAAGGTCATTTGATTTGGTTGGAATGCCTTTTCAGGATGATTTAGGAAACAGTTTGTTTTATAACCCTACGCAGAATCACCCACTTTGGAGTCTTGAAAATGAGTACTTGGAAAGTAATGTGGATAGGGTATTTGGAAACTTTACTGTAGGTTATGATGTGTCAGATTGGCTAAATATCACTTATAGAGTTACAGCAGATACTTATACAGATAGAAGGAAAGATATCGCTAGAATCGGATCTGCAAGAACACCTGCTGGAAGTATTGCAGAAGATATGCTGTATCGTTCAGAGCTAAATGGAGATTTAATGATTACTGCCTCCAAGTCAAACTTTCTTGCAGAAGGTTTGGATGCAACATTATTGCTAGGTCAAAACCTTAACCAAAGGAATTTTCAGGGTATAGGCGTTTTTGGTTCTGCCTTGAATGTCCCATTCTTTGACAATGTGAGTAGTGCATCTGTATTTACAGGTTCGGGAGAATCATCTTCGGTAAGAAGATTAATAGGTCACTATGCGCAATTGGCATTGGCTTATAACGATTACTTATTCTTGGAGCTTTCAGGTAGAGTCGATCAATCTTCTACTTTGCCTGCTGGAAATAATGCCTATTTCTATCCTTCAGTTGCTACAAGTTTTGTTTTGACGGATGCTTTGAACATTGAATCTGATTTTCTGTCTTATGCAAAGCTTAGAGCAAGTGCTGCAAGAGTTGGTAGGGACGCCGATCCTTATTTGTTAAACACATTCTACGGGACTGCTGGTTTTGGTAATAACCTTGCTTCCATTACATTCCCGATAGGAGTTGGGGGAGCAAATATTCCTGGTTTCCTTCCTGGGGCTAGACTTGGTTCGGAGCAGTTGACTCCTGAATTTGTGACTAGTTATGAAGTAGGAGGTAATGTCGGCTTGTTCAATAATAGACTTTCTATTGATGCAGCTTATTTCTTTACAAGATCTACAAACCAGATTTTCAACGTAGCGGTTTCAAACTCTTCAGGATATGATCTTCAAACCACCAATGTAGGGGAAATGGTCAATCAAGGGATTGAATTGGAATTAAGTGGGACTGTCTTGCAGGCAGGTCAATTTACTTGGGATCTAGGTCTGAACTTCACCAGAATAAGGAATGAAGTAAGAGAAATTGCTCCAGGCGTTGATCAATCAGGTATTCCAGGCGATGGTTTCATTGGTCTTACCCCTTCTATTGTAGTGGGCCAGCCTTATGGTGTCATTGTTGGAAATCAAATGCAGAGAAATGGTGATGGTGAATTATTGATTAATCCATTAACTGGTGCATATCAACCAACTCTTGCAGGCCAAGTGATTGCAAATCCTCAGCCAGACTGGCTTGCTGGATTGATGAATACTTTCTATTACAAAAACTTCACCTTAGGTGTATTGATTGATACTCGTCAAGGTGGTGATATATATTCATTTGGTATGGTAGATCAAAGAAATGGAGGAGCATTGGAAATGACAGGTGTAGATAGAGAATTGCCAAGAGTACTTCCAGGTGTGATTGAAGTAGGAGAAGGTCAATATGTACCTAATAATATCCAAGTTCCTGCACAGACTTATTGGGCTGGTCTAGGTGGACTGATATCTGAAAGTGGTGTTTATGATGCTACAGTTTACAGGTTGAGAGAGGTGAGTTTGTCTTATTCTTTGCCGAGAAGGTTCTTGGAAAGGACGCCTTTTGGAGATGCGAGTATCGGTTTTAGTGGTAGAAACTTATGGTTTTTTGCTCCAGGATTCCCGGGAGATCCAGAGTTGAATTCACAAGGTGCAGGTAATATTCAAGGGCTGGACTTGAACGGCGTTCCGAATACTAGAAATTATGGTGTCAATATCAGATTCACACTTTAAAAGAGAAATAATGAAAGCAATTAATAATATAATATTAGGTGCAGCACTTAGTTTGCTAGCTACTAGTTGTGGGGAATTTTTGGATATCAACGAAAATCCGAATAATCCTGAAGCTGTGACTCCAGAATTATTACTCTCTTCTGGTTTGGCAGGTGCAGCATTTGCCAACAACAATGAACTAAATAGATTTGGTTCAACAGTGATTTCTGTTACTGCGGGTGCAGCAGGATCTCCTTCAGCTTATGATATCTATGATATTGATGGCGATGATTTTGGTAATCAATGGAGATTTGAACTGTATGGCGGGTCTTTAATCGCATTTGAAGATATGATTGCAGCTGCAGACGAGTTGGGAGCACCTGCATATTCTGGTATTGGGAAAATCATGCAAGCATATAACTTTGCTTTGGCAACCGATACTTGGGGTGATGTGCCGTATTCAGAAGCACTAGGAGGTCTTGAAAATACGCAGCCAGCATTGGATAGTCAGGAAGATATCTACAAAGGCACTGATCAGATACAAAGTTTATTTGACTTAGTGAGAGAGGGTATTGATGATTTGGCAGGAGAAAGTACACTTATGCCAGGTCAAGATGATATTGTCTATGATGGCGATCTTGACAAATGGAGAAGAGCAGGATATACCTTGATGCTCAAAATGGCAAATACCATCTCTTACAGAGAACCAGCATTAGCCACTACAATTATCAATGAGGTTTTACAGGCAAATGATTATATCATGAGTAATGAAGATGATTTGAATGTGAGATTTGGGACTTCTCAAGGCAGTTATGCGCCAATTCATGAATGGACAAATGTTTCTACGTTCGCAGGTGATTTGATCATTAGCACTAGGTTTGTTAATTTGTTGAATAGTAAAAATGACCCTAGATTGCCGATATTTGTCACTGCCCCAACTGGTAGTTACGTGACTATCGACAATGGTTTTGCAGGACAAAGACCTTTGCCACAAACATCTTGGTCAAGATTCAATACCTATGTGACTGGTGGTGGTGCTGGACCAGTAAGGTTGTTGACGAATTTCCAAAGAGCATTCATACTGGCTGAATCAGTAGTAAGGCTTGGAATCGCTGGTGATGCCAATGAATACTACCAAGAAGGAATCAGAGCTTCTATGTCACTGGCTGGATTGTCTTCCGCTCAAATAGACGCATACTTTGCCGCAAATGCAGATGAAGTGACGCTGTCAGGAAATGCTGAAGAGGATTTGGAGAAAATCATCACTCAGAAATATATTGCTTGGACAGGTAACGGTGTCGAGCAATGGACTGATTGGAGAAGAACAGGTTACCCTACTTTGGCTCCGCATCAGAATGCGGGTGGTATAGATCCTAATCAAAGACCTTTGAGAGCACAGTATGTATCTCAAGAAGTGAATAGGAATCCAAATTTTCCTAACAATGTATTTCCAAATGTCCCTGTCTGGTGGAATGAATAAATTAAGAACATGAAAAAGATGAAAAATTATATATTTCTATTGGTTTTAGCCTTGTTCGCAAGTTCATGTGAGCAAGACTTTGGAGAGCTGAACAGCGACAATGTTGCTGCTGTTCCTTTGACTTTCCCTAATGCTACGACGTTTGGATTTGATCCATACATTGAAGTTTCTTTGAGTGGAGATGGAGAAATTCGATACGAGATGGAAATTCCTGAAACAAGCGGGAGAACTATCAGCGAAATTACTAAAGTGGTGGGTGGTGCTTCGGATATAAACGTTGGTACACTGAATTCAGGCACAAGCTATATTGGTGATCCGATCCAAGTAGCTGGTACAAGTACAGAATTCTTGACTTCGATTTCCGAATTTGAAGAAAAGGTAAGGACAAATAGCGAAGGAGAAGTTACTCCTGTTGAAATTGATGAAGAACTTGCCTTTTTGTTTCTTGTGACACTAGACAATGGTGATCAGATAGTCTCGACAAGAGTTCGAGTAAGAGTAGTTGAATAGTGTTTTGACAAGAGATACTCAATACAAAATAAAAGGGTGGCAGTTGATCTGTCGCCCTTTTTTTGTTATACCCATTGGGTTTTTACAATATAAATCCCAATGGGTTCAATATGAGTTAAAAAAATAATTTTCAGTATTTCTTTTAAAAAATTTTGACTTATAAATTTAATCGATTATGTTAGTGTCATATTATACTATGACAGTAAAACAACGTGATATGATTTCAGTCAAAAAGTTAAGTTTTTCCTACCCTAAAAAGCCGTGGCTTTGCGAGGAGATGGATTTAGAATTGAGTGAGGGCAAGATTATAGGGCTCTTGGGATTGAATGGAGCAGGGAAGTCCACCTTGATGCGCTTAATGGCAGGATTGCTAAAGCCAGTTTCAGGTGAAGTGAGTTTTGAGGGTGGGGCTACATTTGATCGATCGATTCCTTTTTTGAACCAAATGATTTTTGTTCCTGAAAAAGTTTCTGTGCCGGAGTTTTTGAAAGTGAAGGAATATTCGAGTGTTTACCAAGATTTTTATTCTGGATTTGATTTAGATCGATTTGAAAAGCTGCTTTCAGAGTTTCAGATTATAGGGAATCAACGGGTTTCCAATCTGTCTTATGGACAGCAAAAAAAGTTGCAAATAGCCATAGGGTTGAGTACTGGGGCGAAGTTGTTGCTTTTTGATGAACCAACGAACGGCTTGGATATTCCTTCAAAAAGCACATTTAGAAGAGTGCTTTCGGGAAGCTTGCAAGAGGATCAGACGATGGTTATTTCTACACATCAGGTCAAGGACATCGAAAATCTAGTCGATCAGATCATTGTCTTGGATGAGGGAAAAGTGAAGTTGCATGCAGATCTGGAGGAGCTAGAGAATCAATTTGTCTTTTCCCAAGGACCTCAAGCTCCTGATCAAGCTGTTTTTGTAGAGTCACATCTTCTTGGAGCTCAATATATAGTAAAACAGCCTTATGGAGAACGTAATTCTGGTGGTAGTCCTGACTTGGAATTACTATTTAATGCAGTGATCGCAGGCAAGTTGGCCGGAGAATTTTTATCAACTCAAAATCAAGCAACATCATGAACAACATATCTATATCCAGAATTTTAAAGCTGATCAAGTTTGAATTTTTGATGCATAGAAAGTATTATTTAACAATACTCATCGGTGCATTAGTGTTGGTTTCAGTAGTGATTCTTATAGCTTGGATGCAGACTAGGCATCTTTTAACTGGGTGGCAGCAAAAGCATTATCAAGTTGTCTATTTCGTGTATTTCTTAGCGGTAATAATATTTATTGTTGGTCAAGGGTTCAAAGATCTTGTAACCAAGGCATCTTCCGAACGCTATCTCTTATTGCCCGCTTCCCATATAGAAAAACTAATTGCTCAAATATTAACAAAATTTAGTGTTGCCTTGATTGCTATGCCTTTTGTTTTTTGGTTCGGAGTGCTCCTAGCGAGGCTGATCGGATTTAGTTTGATGAATAATATTTTGAGTACCAAAAATTTCGAGAAAATTGAGTATTTAAGGTTTGAATCTTTATGGATTTTGACGGAAGGGGAGCACTGGTCTTTCAATGCGTTTTTCATTGGGAGTGTTTTTTTTCTTTTTTCTTTTATGATATTAGGCAGTCAGTATTTTGGGAAATGGAATTTTGTTTATACACCATTGATAAAAATTCTTTTTGTATTGATAACCGTTCTTTCATGTAGGGCTCTATTAAGTTTTTATACAAAAAATAATACGAATATAAATGAACTTGAGGTATTTGATGGAGTTCCTCTATTTGTTTTTGTACTTATAATTTTACTTTTCTTGGGTAGCTTTTTAAGTTATTTTATTTCATATCACAAGCTAAAAGAAAGGGAGGTCTAAGATGGAGTTTAGTGATGGGAAAACCATATTTGTCCAAATTAGAGACAGGCTGGTCGATCAGATTCTCACAGGAAAGCTACTCCCGGGAGATAAGATTCCTTCTGTCAGGGAATTGGCAGTGGACTTGGAAGTCAATAGAAACACGGTTATGCGTAGCTATGCCTTGATGGAGAATGAAGGGATAGTGGATAACAAACGAGGGATTGGTTTTTTTGTCTCTGATCATGCGAGAGAGCGCTTGATTCAAGATGAAAAAGAGATTTTCGTAAAAGAAGAGCTTCCTAGGCTGGTACATCAAGCGAAAGTATTGAAAATGATACCCGCTGATTTTAAATTACTATTCGATCAACTTAATGACAATCAAAATGAAAACAAGTAATAAGCTATTATTCTCTTTTTTGGGTTTCGCATGGGTATCAGTGGTTGGGAGTATGTTTGTGTCTCTTTATTTTTCGGAGAAGGAGAATGCAATGAGGATAGAGACATTGATTCATCAGACACCAATTGAAGGTGGGTTTTCGGTAGTTTCTATTCAAGACTCTGGGATTTTGACATTTAAGAGAGGAGGAGAAAGCCGAGTCGAATATAAGAAATACCTCTCCGAGAGTGATGTTCAAGACCCCTCTGAGGATCCAGATCCGTATTTTACCGAAGTGCGGAACGACACATTGTTCATCAAAGAGCTACGGATTAAAGAACTGGGGACATTCACGTTGTGTATTGATAAAGATATCAAATCTATCATCTTAAATAATGTTTCTGAGTTGAGAAGCTTTGATGCGATTAATTATGATAGTTTGACGGTGATGGCTACAAAATCTGCTTTTAGATTAGATAATCAGCATGGTGTAAGCTTTTTGAATTTTAATGGAAATACAGACTCGAGGCTGTCAGTAGTCAGTATCCCCAATTTGGAGATTTATTTAGACAAGAGTAATGCTGGTATATCTCAATATTTGGGAACAGTATCTGGAGAGCTTATTGGATCAGAAGTGAACCTTCCGAGTAAAACCACTGAAATCAACATAAAAAAGGATGAGAACTCAAGATTTTATTTTAGGAATTGATTTTTGGGCATCCTGGTGTGGTCCATGTCGCGCAGAAAACCCAAACCTGTTAAAGATATATGAACTGTACAAGGGTATTGGGTTTGAGATTTTGGGAGTGTCTTTAGATGCTGATCGAGAGAGTTGGGGAAAAGCAATTCAAGCTGATGGGTTGACTTGGTTGAATGTTTCAGATTTACAGGGAAGCCAAAATGAAGTCGCTAAGATGTTTGGTGTAAATGCTATTCCAGATAATATATTGATTGACCGTGAAGGGAGGATTGTGGCCAGGCAGATCAGTTTGGAGCAGTTGAACCAATTACTTTCTGACGTTTTATGATTGATCTTTGCGAGTAAATACAAAATGTTTCACGATCCCCTTCGACGTCTGTTTTTGATGAATGTGATTTCCTAACCGAAGAAATATATGTTTATTCTCGATCGTAATCGAAGAATTACATGTTTATTTTCGGTTATGATCGAAAATAATCATAATTTTGCTTTAAATTTATCTAGAAATGATCACTCGGGTAATAGAAAGCGAAATTAAAAATAGACTCAATCAAGGAAAGGTTTTGCTGGTATTGGGTCCAAGGCAGGCAGGGAAGACTACTTTGTTGAGGCAGCTGATAGAGCGTGAGAGGCTGGATGCATTGTGGCTCAATTGTGACAACCCTGACGATAGAGCTGATTTAGAAGACGCGACGATTACTAAACTGAAGTCACTCGTCGGATCATATGCACTGGTGGTAATCGATGAAGCTCAGCGGGTCAAAAACATTGGCTTGACTCTGAAGCTGATAGCGGATGGTATGCCCGATGTACAAGTGATTGCATCTGGTTCTTCAGCTTTGGAACTTGCAAATGAAATCAAAGAGCCACTCACAGGAAGGAAGAGGGAATTGAGTCTTTATCCCATTTCTACAGGAGAAATGATAGCTCATAGCTCTCAAAGGGAGGAAAGAAGGATGCTTGATACGAGGCTGATTTATGGTTTTTACCCTGAAGTTGTCAATAGACCAAGTGAAGCAGAAGAGATTCTTGAAGAGCTCACGAGTAGCTATCTCTACAAAGATATTCTCACTTTAGACCAAGTGAGGAAGCCTGTTATTTTGCAGAAATTATTACTTGCCTTGGCTTTGCAAGTAGGTTCTGAAGTGACCTTCAATGAGCTGGGAAATACGATAGGGATAGATAAGGAAACCGCCGAAAAATACATAGACCTTTTGGAGAAAAGCTATGTGATTTTTAAGATGAATTCTTTCAGTCGCAATATGAGAAGGGAAATCAAGAAGGGGAAGAAAATCTATTTTTGGGACAATGGTGTTCGAAATGCGATCATCAACAATTTCAATTCTTTGTCCTTACGGAATGATGTGGGAGCACTTTGGGAGAATTTCATCATTAGTGAGCGAATGAAGTTTCTGAATTACAACAGAATAAAAACCAATATTTATTTCTGGAGAACGACGACAGGGATGGAATTGGATTGGCTTGAGGAAAAGGGAGGGGTAATCCATGCCTTCGAAGCCAAATGGAATCCAAAGAGAAGGTCATCACTTCCTTCTGGGTTTGAAGAGGCTTATCCGGATACTGTTTTTCATAAAGTGTCTCCAGACAATTATATGGGTTTTTTAACTGTATAAATTAGGCTTTTAAATACCCATTCCATTGAAAGGATTGAACCTCCGTCTGCCAACCTGCATGCCGATGGCACGGCAGACGGTTTTGTCACCGTATTTGATGTTTAGTCTGTCTAGGGCTTGGTACAGCCTGATTTGTTTTTCGGAGTCTTCGAATAGATTGATTTGATAGTTGCCATGCACCAAGCTGCTGAATCGTACACCGATTAGGCGGATCAGCATTCGACGGTTGTAGAGTTTTTTGAATAGTTCTTTCACCACAGAGATCAGTGTATGATCCGTGGAGGTGTAGGCAATTCGCTGCTGTGTCGTATGTGTATCAAAATCCGAATAGCGGATCTTTACAGTCACACATGCTGTGAGTTGCTGTTTTTGGCGGAGCTTGGAAGCAAGCTGTTCGGTCATGGCGATCAGATGTGATTCAAGCATTTTGATATCAATGGTGTCTTGTTCGAAAGTGTTTTCAGAAGAGATAGACTTAGCTTCTGAATAGGGCGTGACTAGGGAACGGTCTATCCCATTGGCTTTTTCCCAGATCATGCGTCCGTTTTTACCGAAGGTGGCCTCCAGCAGTTCTGAAGGCATTATTTGTAAGGTATGGACTTTTTTGACACCCATATTATAGAGCGTGTGGGATGTTTTTTCTCCGATCATTGGAATTTTGCGTACAGATAGTGGTGCCAAAAACGGTTTTTCAAGACCAAAAGGAATCTCTCTGGCATTGTTGGGTTTGGCTTCTCCTGTGGCTACTTTAGAGACTGTTTTGTTTTCAGATAGTCCCAAGGAGATAGGAAGGCCTGTCTCTTTGAGTATTCGTTCACGAAGTTCTTTTGCCATCTTGAAGCAGCCAAAAAACCTATCCATACCTGTATAGTCTATATAAAACTCGTCTATTGATGATTTTTCGAAAAGGGGTACATCTTCCCGGATAATCTCTGTCACATCGTGTGATTTTTGGCTATACTTCTCAAAATCCCCTCTAATAATCATAGCCTCAGGACACAGCTGTCTGGCGGTACGCATGGGCATGGCTGAGTGCACGCCAAATTTTCTAGCTTCGTAGCTACAAGAAGCTACTACGCCTCGGTCTCCTGATCCCCCTATGAGGATCGGTTTGCCATTGAGTTTGCTATCGTAAAGGCGTTCCACGGATACAAAGAAAGAGTCGAGATCCATGTGTACGATTTTCCTGTTTTCTGGAGTCATTTTCTTTGGGATGTAGATGTTTTTGATCACTCTTTTTTATAATTGTTAAATATTTTAACAATTATTTGTCTATAATATAAACTGAATTTTTTAAATTTGAATCATCAAAAAGTATCTTTGACAAAGAATGTCACGATTTGAAAAATAAATGGGTTTTAAAACATTCATCAATCCTAATATCACTACCATGCCTTCTTTAAACGCAAACATCAAATTTCTCAGAAAAACAAAGTCCCTTACTCAGGAAACTTTGGCAAACGCCATGGGAATCAGTAGATCCAAACTCGCAGGTTATGAACTAAACATCAATCCACCTTTGGATACGTTGCTGGCGTTTTCGGATTATTTTGGGGTTTCGGTCGATTTGTTGATAAGGAAAGACCTGAGTTCACTGTCAGAGTACAAGTTGAGACAGGTGTTGGAGACAGATCAATTTCTCAAAGGGAAAAACCTTCGAATTCTCACCACCACAGTGGATGTCGATGGTAGGGAGCTGATAGAAGTGGTTTCCCAAAAAGCAAAAGCATCCTATTTGGCAGGCTTCTCAGATCCTGATTTTATTGAGGAGTTGCCGAGATTTTCCTTGCCATTTTTACCTACAGACAAGAAGCACAGAGTTTTTCAGCTTGATGGGGACTCCATGTTGCCGATTCCGGAAGGTGCATGGATCGTTTGCGAATATATGGACGACTGGACTGTGCTGAAGGATGGGGAAAAATATGTCGTTGTCACGGAACAAGACGGGGTGACTTTTAAAATAGCCTACAATCAGATCAAGGAAAAAGAAAGGCTGTTGCTTTGCTCCAGCAACCCTATTTACAAACCATTCTATGTCAATATATCCGAAGTAAGGGAGTTGTGGAAATACAGGTTGGTGATTTATTGAGGGGGTCGAGAGCGTTTTTATAGAGTTGAGGGATTAGATATTTGTTTCTCTTCATACTCGACATATTGGTGCAGTGCGATTCCTTTAGAAAACATTGAGCCATTAGTTTACAAACTTGCTTTTTGATAAACGAAGCTTTCCAAGGAAGAAAATCAGTAATGCAATGCTTAGGAGTGATGTTTTCATCAAGAGTCATTTATATGAATGTAGTGTTTTTTAATTTAGCGCTAATTTTTTTTTGATTTGGTGTAATGCGTATTATTGGTATGTTGTTTTGTTTTTTTGGTGATTTTTTCTTGTTGGTATTTCTCGTTTACTCTTAAATTTTGTCAAAAATCAAAATAATGCTCATATTATAAGACAAAACAGCTTATATTTCGTTGTTACATTATTGGCGTGAGAATATTTATTGATCATTGAGTATTAACCTTAAAAAAGACAGTAGATATGAGAGAGTATGCAGTGATGGAGACGCCCTTGGGCAATGTCAAAGCAGAGGTCTTTGACGGTTATTTGATCTCTTTACAATTTACCGAAGAACCTGAAACCGATACTTTCCTAGATGGTGTATTGATGGATGTCAGGATTCAGTTGGGCTTATATTTTCAAGGGAAGCAAAAGACATTTGATATTCCCGTAGCACTCGGAGGTACAGATTTTCAAAGAAAAGTGTGGCTTGAAATTAACAAGATCCCTTTTGGAAACACAAAAACTTACGAGCAAATAGCAAATAGCCTAGGAAACCCAAATGCAATAAGAGCTGTAGGGACCGCAATAGGCTCAAATCCAATATTAATGATGCTCCCTTGCCATCGAGTAGTTGGCAAGAATGGTCAGCTTACCGGTTATGCTGGAGGACTTTGGAGAAAATCAGAATTGTTGGAGTTGGAAAATAAGGATAAAGTAGGTAAACAGTCTGTTTTGGGGTTTTTAAATTAGCCCTTATTTCTAATTGATGAAAGCTTCGCACAGTGTATTGATCTACTCTTTGCGAAGCTTTTTTGTTTATATTTGGTTTGGAATTTCTTGTCGTTTATGCAATCTATATCTATAGTTCCTTACTTGTCAGAGTATCAGGCTGATTTTCAGAGGATCAACCAGGCTTGGGTAGAGCGAATTTTTTCCATAGAGCCATTTGATTTAGAACAATTGGAAAGCCCCGAGACTTTTATCCTGCACCCCGGTGGTGCGATACTTTTGGCGAAGGCATCCGATAGAGTAGTGGGTACAGTGGGTCTGAAATATGTGGAGGAAGGTGTCTTTGAAATGATCAAAATGGCTGTCGTGCCCGAGTTTCAGGGAAAGGGGATAGGAAGGGCACTGGCATGTGCCATTGTGGAAAAAGCTAGGGGGTTGGGAGGTAAGAAGTTGGTTCTTTACAGCAATACCAAGTTGGCGCCAGCACTTGGGCTTTATCGGAGTTTAGGGTTTTCTGAAATGCCGCCAGAATGTGGGAAGTATCTTCGTTGTGATATCAAAATGGAACTTAACTTATGAGGGGTGTGATCAAGATCAGGCAGGGAACTCTAGAGGAAGTGATTGCTTTGAGCCTACTGTTGACTGTCAGCGATTGTCTTTGGATAAAATGGATATTCCTTTTCATACTAGTAGCCATTTAATAATATTGTTTGAAGTTTAAATCAATCAGCTGTTTTAAGATGGACATAGACTGTTGTCAAAATTGATCTGTTTCAGGCAGAATTTTTCTAATGTTAAAATTAAACCTACCTTTGCAATCCGAAAATCGGGATGAGTTTTACACAGCGGTTCGATTACCCGCTTTATCAAAAATTACGATGGATAACAAGACAGCAGTAGCAGCAGGAGTTATGCTTCCGGTCATGGAAGCTTTTTATACAATTCAAGGAGAGGGGACTTTCTCAGGACATGCGGCATATTTTATTAGACTTGGAGGTTGTGATGTAGGTTGTGTTTGGTGTGATGTCAAAGATTCTTGGGAAAGTGAAAAATGGCCTGTTTTATCAATCGAAGAGATTGTAGCCCAAGCAAAGTCATTTCCTGGCAGAAAAGTGGTCATCACAGGAGGTGAACCATTGATGTATAATTTGGATTCTCTTACAGCCCTTTTGAAGCAAGAAGGCTTCGTTACCCACATAGAGACTTCCGGAGCACATCCTTTTTCAGGAGATTTTGATTGGGTTTGTTTTTCACCAAAAAAATTCAAAGCCCCACATCAAAGTATTTATGCTGTTGCGAATGAATTGAAGGTAGTAGTTTTTCATAAATCAGATTTTGAATTTGCCGAAAAACATGCTTCTCTCGTGAATAGAGATTGTAAATTACTTCTTCAACCTGAATGGAGCAAAGCCAATGTCTTCACAAATCAGATTATTGATTACGTAAAATCACATCCAAATTGGAATATATCGCTACAAACACATAAATTTATGGATATACCATAAATCCATGAGGCAAATTCATCTATTCATACTCTTTTTATTTTTATCTTTTTCAAGTTTTAGCCAGACTTATACTATTATAGATAATCGGGCTATCAAACTTCATCAAGAGGGTGATGAGTTTGTCCAAAAGAGAATGTACGATGAAGCCATAGCCAAATACAAAGCTTCCATCAGCAGAGAAGCTAATTTTTTGGAGTCTTATCTGAAATGGGGTAGAATTCTTTTGACAAAAGGATTGCCAGAGGAAGCTTTGGAGATTGTCGATCGGGGTTTGGCAAGAAATGTCAAAGCACCCGCAGGTCTTCTTGGTGAAATTGCCTGGCTCAAAACCCATTGCTTTCTCAAGATTGGCGGTTACAATTCCGCTATTCAGGAGTTTGATAATACCAAAGCCTTGATGCCTGCCGAATTCAAATCCACCCGCCCGTTCAAAGAGATGGAACAGCAGATTGATTTTATTAGAATCGGCATTCAGGAGGTTTATGATATCAAAAAAGAAAAACTTGCAGAACCACTCAATCAATTTACACTTCAATACTTCCCAGTGCTCACTGCGGATAGTAAAAAAATGCTTTTCACCAAAAGAGATGGAGTCACGAATAGTGAGCATGAAGATATTTTTGTGTCTTATTTCGATGAAGATTCTGCCAGATGGGGTGAGCCAAGAGGCATTGCCTCGAGTATCAACTCAGCATATAATGAAGGTACTTGCACCATCTCAGCAGACGGAAAAATCTTGATTTTTACTTCTTGCCAGACTCCAGATTCCTTTGGGGATTGTGATTTGTATATTTCATACAAAGTAAACGATGAATGGCAGAAGCCTTCCAATATGGGGAAAAGTGTAAATTCAAGGGTTTGGGACTCGCAGCCTTCGCTATCCGCAGATGGAAGAATTCTCTTCTTCTCTTCCAATAGAAGGGGAGGTTTTGGAGGTAAAGATATTTGGTACTCCTTAAGGATGGGCGATGGGTCTTGGTCTGAGGCCAAAAACCTTGGGTCTAAAGTGAATACCCCAAAAGACGAGGTGTCTCCATTTATATATTTTAATAATGAGATTTTGTTTTTTGCCTCAGATGGGCATTTGGGTTTTGGAGGGATTGACTTGTTTATCTCCAGGGTAGAAGGGGGCGAATTTGGGAAGCCAGTCAATCTTGGATATCCAATCAATGACCATCAAGATCAACTTGCACTTTTTATTACTGCCCAAAGAGATTTCGCATATTACACGGAGACTATTTTGAATGATGGAAACCAAGAGCGTTCGTTTCTTTATAAATTCAGGTTTCCAGAGCAGATAGATTTGGGGGAAAAGCTAATGGTGACAGCAGGTAAGGTTTTGAACAAAAACACAGGAGAGCCTGTTGAAGCAAAATTGTCATTGGTAGATTTGGCTACTGATAGCAAAATGTACCAATTCCAGTCAGATGGGCGAACCGGGGATTTCACTATGTTATATCCTAACAAAGCTTCTTCAGGATTATATGTGGAGAAAAAAGGCTTTCTTCCCAAAATCTATAATGTGGACAGAGATAGTTTGCAGAATCAAGAAAATCTAAATGTAGAACTTACGCCTGTGGCAGCTGGAGAGGAGTTTACCTTCGAGAACATTTTCTTCGATTTTGATAAGGATGAGTTAAAGCAAGAATCAAGTACTTCTTTGAGAAGATTGATAGGTTTTTTGAATGAAAATCCATCGGTAAAGATAGAGATTGCTGGACACACAGATAATATAGGAGCTGAAGTTTATAATAAAGACCTAAGTTTGAGGAGGGCAGAAAGCGTCAAACAATACTTGATTTCAAACAAAATCAATGAAGGTCGACTCAAAACGGAAGGTTTCGGGTCTTCAAAGCCAGTAGTTCCTAATGATACATCTGATAACAGAGCGCTGAACAGGAGGATTACAATTTCAATTCTTTAGAAGGATGTCTAATTAAGCATAAATTTTCACGTTTTAGTTTTGTTGATATATAGGAGTAAAAATTTAAACTGATTTTTACACTTTTCACATAAATTCATCAATTTAAATGGTTTTCTGAGCCATGGTTCCCTTGGGATTAATAAAATTCTGATTGGCTCATGGGTTGTGAACTAACGATACCCTAGAATAATTCTATCCTACAAAAATATTGATCTAAGATATACTGTATTTTGTTTAATTTTTAGCGAATTATGCTGTTTTATGTTAAAAAAATACAGTTAAATATTGTTTTCAAGGTTTTACTATTAAATTAATTTATATCTCTAAAAGATAATTTAATAGTCATATAGAAATATTTATAAATTATTTAATCTAATATTTATATAAATAATTATAATTAGCATATTGTATGGATATCACAATGATAGCTCATTAAAATTGCCTTTTAATTAATTTGTTAACTAAAGTTAAAAAAAAATTATCTTTTGATTAATAAATCATTTCATCTCTATTTTATTTTTTAAGTATACATATGGGCTATTTTTTGGAATAAAATTCTGTTTATAGGAGAAAATCAGCACGAAGTAGAAGTGGTTTTTGAATGTTAATGATGTAAATTTTTTTAAAATCTTAGGATTATATCAAGTTTATGAATAAAATTGGAGTATCGTTAAACCAAAACAAAAAAATAATATGAGGAAAATTTTACTTCTAGGACTTGCGTTCTTGATGGCATCTGCTTCGGTATTTGCACAAGGGCGCGTAGTTACTGGTACGGTAACATCCGGGGAAGACGGATTGCCGATTCCCGGAGCGTCAGTCGTAGTGAAAGGTACCACACTTGGTACTGCTACAGATTTGGACGGTAATTTCTCGTTGAGTGTTCCACAAGGAAGCAACATCTTGGTGTTTTCTTTTGTAGGAACTGAGACGCAGGAAGCTAATATTGGAAATAGATCTCAAGTTAATGTTGTATTACAACCTGATGTGAGGAGTTTGGAAGAAGTAGTTGTTACGGGCTATGGCTCCCAGCCAAAGAGAGAAGTAACTGGAGCGGTATCGTCCGTGAAAGGGGACGTGATTGAAAACTTACCAATGCAATCTTTTGACAGAGCATTACAGGGGAGAGCAGCAGGTGTACAGGTTAGGTCTTCAAATGGTTTACCAGGTGGTGCTGTCAATATCCGTATTCGTGGTGTTGGTTCAATTACCGCAGGGAATGAGCCGCTTTTCATCGTCGATGGTGTACAGTTAAACAATCAAGGAAACGCTTCTTTTACTCAAGATAATCCACTTGCATTTTTGAATCCTAATGATATTGAATCAATGGAGATTCTAAAAGATGCAGCTTCTGCAGCTATATATGGTTCACAAGCAGCTAACGGTGTTGTTATCATCACAACGAGAAAAGGTAAGCAAGGAAAAGCAAGATTTGAATTCAATGCTTTTGCTGGTGAGACTCAGCCAATGAAATACTTAGATGTTTTAGGTGGTCCTGAGTGGTATTCCATGAGAAGAGATGGTCTTATCCAAGCAGGCGTAGGTAATCCACAAGCTAATTCTTTGAATGCAATGGGCATACTTCCTGCCAACTGGCAAGAACTTGGGGCTGAAGGTTTAGATGCGATCGGATTAGGTTTACCTTCTTATGATTGGCAAAGAGAAGCAATGGGTAGTGGAAGATTGCAAACATATGAGCTCAATGTATCTGGTGGTGATGAAAAGACAACATTCTTTATATCTGGAGCTTATAATTATCAAGAGTCTTCATTCAGACCAGTCGATTTTGAAAGAGGTACGTTTAGAACTTCATTAACTCACAAAGCAAATGACAGGCTAACATTAGAGACCAACATCAATTTGTCTACTATTTCTCAAAACACTCCTTTTGGAATAGATGGTTCTTCATTGGGTAGTCCAGCATTCTCTTCATCTACAGTGCTGCCTCACAACGCAATCTATAATGAGGATGGAAGCTTTAACACTACAATACGTGGAGTGTTGAATCAAAATATTGTATTGGTAAATGAATACAATTCAGGTACAACAAACACAAATGCAATTGTAGGTAATGTAGCTGCAAATTATAAAATATTGGACAACTTAACGTATCGTGGTTTGGCTGGTATTGATTACAGAATGATTACTGAAAATCGATATAGAGATCCAAGAACCCCAGATGGTCAAGGTGTAAGAGGTAGAGCTACTGCAGCAAATGACTGGAGAACCAGGTTCATTACAACACATACTTTGAACTGGAATAAGACATATAATAATGTACATAATTTAACTGGCTTATTCGGTGTTGAATTTAATTCTGAAGTAAGACAAGGTTTGAACGGTGAATCTATTGGTTTTCCTACTTTCCAATTTCGTTATATAGACTCGGGTGCAACGCCTCAGTTTGTAGGAGGTTTTTGGACTGGATATAAGAGACAAAGTTTATTTGCTAGTGCTAACTATAATTACAAAGAAAAATACTTGTTTACTGCAACTGCGAGGTATGATGGATCTTCTAGATTTGGAGCTAACACGCAATATGGTGTTTTTCCTTCTGTAAGAGCAGGTTGGAATGTTGCTATGGAAGACTTTTTGAAGGATTCTGATAAAATCACAGATCTAAAGTTAAGAGCTTCTTGGGGTAGATCAGGTAATGATCAAATCGGGAACTTCGCTGCTAGAGGACTTTATGGTGCAGGTGGAAATTATTCAGGGAATGCAGGTATTAGACCTACTTCCTTAGCAAATCTTGACTTAGGTTGGGAAACCAATCAAACTATTAACCTAGGTGTCGATTTCGGTTTCTTTAATAACAGGGTGACAGGTTCCGTAGATGTTTTTGATCAAAGAACCAAAGATTTGATTTTGAATCAACCTATTCTTTGGACCAATGGTTTTGGGACAATTGCAAACAACGTTGGAGAATTGATGAACAAAGGAATTGAGTTTGAAGTAAGTACTGTGAATATTGACAAGGGTGGATTCCAATGGAGAACTTCATTTAACTTTACTTATATACGAAATGAAGTCGTTTCTCTATATGATGGGTTAGATGCATTGCCTGCAAATCCTGGTATTGCTGTGGGTCAGTCTGTTGGTAACCCACCATTTCCGGGAAGTCAAGCTCCAGGCTCACATTTTCTAGCTGAATATGCTGGTGTGAACCCGGCTACAGGTCGACCAATGTGGTTTGATGCTAATGGAAATAGAACTTATCAGCCGATTGCAAGCGATAGGACTTACTTTGGCTCTAACTTGGCACCATATTATGGAGGTCTGAGCAACACCTTTAAATATAAAGGTTTTGAGTTTACTGCATTCTTTACTTATGAATATGGTGCAGTTGTTTCAGATGGTCAGTATGGGTTTATAAGAGAAGCCGGAACAAGGCTTGCCTTGAATACTTTGACAGAAATCGTGGATAGACAATGGACTACCCCTGGTGACATGACAGATATACCAAGAAATGTTGGGAATTCTAATGGTGGAAACGAGATTAGAAGCCAAGGTAGAAACTTTGGTACAGCAGCATTGTTGAATGCAGATTTTATCCGACTTGCACAGTTGCAACTAGGTTATACCTTTAGCTCAAGTACTATCAGAAACCTTGGTCTTACAAGGGCTAGAGTTTATGCAAACGCAATGAATCTATGGACATATGCTGATTATCCTGGATATGACCCTGAATTTACAGGAACAGGTACAGGTCAAGTACCTATTACGAAAAGTTATCAGGTTGGTATTCAGTTAGGATTTTAAATGTAGATAACAATGAAAAAGAAAAATTATATATATAAATATGCATTCACGATTCTCTTAGGATTATCAATTGGTGTCACTTCCTGTGACATAAATGTAGATCCAAGGCAGTCTATTGATAGTAGCTCAGCATTGACTTCTCCCGAAGGTGTAGATGCGGCAGTGAACTCGGTGTATGCAAGACTTAGAGCAGTAAGTAATTATGGTAGAGATTTGTTAGCTGTATCTGATGCACTTGCTGATGTTGGACGTACTACTTCAAATTCGGGTAGGTTGATCCAAGAAAATAATAATCAACCAAATGCTCATTTTAGTGCAGCTTTTTGGCAAAATTCTTATGCTGCAATTAATGAAGCTAACCTTATATTGGATGCAGTAGAACTTGGAGTATCTGGAGCCTCTTCAACACAACTTGCCCTTTGGGAAGGTGAGATGAAGTTTTTGAGAGCTCTTTACTACTTTGATTTAGTTAAAGCTTATGCTTACATACCGACTGCTATTTATCAGCCAGGAATTGTAGATGAAGGAGGTATTCCTATGCCTTTGGAAGGTTCAATTACCTCTGATATTGCTTTCAATAGAAATTCATCTAGGTTAACTATTCAGGAAAATTACGATCAAATTGTAACTGATTTGAATCAAGCAATAACTGCTCTAGGGACAGCTAATCGCGGTGGGACTCAATATGCTTCTGTGGGTGCAGCTCAAGGGCTTTTGGCTAGGGTATTGTTGTACAGAGGGGATTGGCAAGGTGCCGTTACTGCTTCTACTGCTGCTTTGGCTTCACAAACTGGGACAGTACTTGAAGGGATGAGTTATGTGGATGGCTGGAGAGCAACTATCCATCCAGAAGCAATGTTTGAAGTGAGGTTTCAAATTGCAGCTGAAGCTATTGGTGTAAATGAATCTCTGCAAACTACTTTTACAGCACTTTTGAGCCTTGGAAACAAGAATTCTCAAGGTGGATGGGGTGATTTTATTCCAAATCAGACAGTATTAAATTTCTTTGGATTGGCACCTCTTCAATTAGCTGAGCCTGCTAACGATAACAACAATTGGGATGTAACTCGAAATGATGATGTAAGAGCATTTTTGTACACTACTGGAAATACTGCTAGAGGAACAAGAAATATTGAATGTATCAAGTTTCTTTCTAAAGCTGGATTTGTTTACGGTGATAATGTTCCTGTAATTAGAAAGTCAGAGATGCACTTGATCAGAGCGGAAGCAAATTATCATTTAGGGAATGTAGGTGCGGCACTTACTGAACTTAATGACTTTAAAGAATTAAGAGGTCTTGATGCTGTTACACTTACAGGTGAAGCTGTTTTGGAAGAGATTCTTTTGGAAAGATTTAAAGAGTTTGCTTTTGAAGGTCATAGATTCTTTGATCTGAAAAGATATGGAAGAGGACTTGTTAAGACATATTTGGGGCCTAATAATAATGTTCCTTTCGATGACTTTAGAATAATTCCTCAAATCCCTCAGCGTGAAGTTGATGGGAATCCAAACCTTAATCAAAACAGAGGATACTAAAATTGAATAAGACTATGAAAAAGATATTATCTATATTTTCTCTAGTGATGGTTTTTGCATTCGGTTCTTGTATCGAACAGAACTATCCTATATGGGAAGGCGCTGAGGTTGAGTTTCAAACAGCAGTAGTTACTGCTCCTGTAGCAGGGCAGACTTACCCAAGAGTTACAGTTGCAAATACTGTAGGTACACGTGATCTTCAGGTTAATCTCGTCGCTAGACAAAGAACAAGTGACGAGACCATTACCTACAGAGTTGTTTCTGAAGGAACTACTGCAGTAGCAGGTACAGATTATAATGTATCGGGATCCTTGGTGATTCCTGCGAATACTTCAATAGCAAATTTGACAATTGATATCATTAATACTGGTGCCATTGGAGGTTCTGTTGACTTGCTTCTTGAATTGGAAGGTAATTCAGAAATTTCACCAAGTGAAAACTACAAAAGGGTTCAGGTTAGAATTACTAGACCAGCTCCTCCTGTAGAAGATTAATTTTGCAATAAATTAAAAGTAAAAAGGCTGGGTTTTCCCGGCCTTTTTTTATATTTGAGTATGAGAAAAATTAGTTTGTTATTAGTTGTGTTAGTTATTTGCTCCTTGAACTTTGCAAAAGCTCAGATGCAAGTCTTGAGAGATCAGGCTACTGGTAATCCAGTTATGACGAATTCTTATCCTGAGGTTAAAGGGAGTCAGTATTGGAAAGAGTTTGACAAAGGATCTATTCTATTTACTGAAAAAGATACAGCTAATGAGGTTGTAATTGCATTCAATGCATTTAATCATACCCTTGAATATAGAGAAGGAAGAGATTTAAAGTTTTATTCTCCAGGTAGAATTAAAGGATTTGTTCTGAATTCTGAATCTTCACCGCAATTTTATGTATCTGGTTATGATATCCCCAATGTAGGATCAAATAGGTTTGTGGAATTGTTGGTACATGGAAATTATACACTTGTAAACCATAAGTATAAAATCATGAATAATGACCCTGGTGCAACTTATGGATCTCAAAGAGCAAAAGCATTTTCGAATGTCGAAGATTTGTATGTTTTCAAAGATGGAAAAGCTTTCTTATGGAAAATAAAGAAAAAAGGGCTAGTGGAATTTTTTGGTGCAGATGTTTTTGCATTAATCAATCAACTAAGTGAAAAATACACTCTTGATTTAAAAGAAAAAAATGATATCAGAAGATTGATCATGTTGATGAATTCTGGAAACAATTAGTTCGTGTTTCAATCGATTATTCGAATTTTAGAATTATAATTAAATTTGAAGTGCTTATAGAGTATTTGAATTGATCTGTTTCCAATTGAAATAGCTGTTCAAACCTGAAAATATTGGTTTAATAAATACGAATCACTTACTTTTGCATTCCAAATCAATTAATCAATGATACACGTTTGCAGAAAAGAACATTTCAATGCAGCCCATAAGCTTTGGAATCCTAAATGGTCGGAAGAAAAAAATGTGGAGGTTTTTGGTCCTTGTGCCAATGTAAATTGGCATGGTCATAATTTCGAACTTATTGTCACTGTCAAAGGATTACCTGACGCTGATACAGGTTTTGTAGTGGATCTAAAGCAATTGAGCAATATAATCAGATCGCTCGTTATTGATAAAGTTGACCATAAAAACCTTAACCTAGATGTGGATTTTATGCTCGGAAAAATGGCGAGTTGCGAAAATCTTGTCATGGAGTTTTGGAAAATCCTAGAGCCTGCTGTAAATGAAATCGTACCGCATGGCAAGCTTTATAAATTGACACTTTACGAAACTCCTAGAAATTTTGTAGAATATTTTGGGGAGTAATGATCTTTAATAATTTAAAATTTTGGGTAGCCTCTTTTTGTTGGGGCTGCCCTTTATTTTTTATTAACTTCAAAGTGAAAACGTCCTATTTATAATGTTAGAGCTACTCAATAAAAAATGAAATATTATATCATATCAGGTGAAAGGTCAGGAGACTTGCACGCCTCCAACTTGATCAAATCTCTTAAAGCTAAAGACCTCAATGCTACATTTAGAGGAATGGGAGGTGACTATTCTAAGAAGCAAGGACAAGAACTCCATGTTCATTATGAGGAAGTAGCATTAATGGGTTTTTTGGAAGTTGTTTTGGGATTTAGGAAAGTTTTGAAATACCTTTCTCTTGTCAAAAATGATATCTTGAACTATCAACCTGATGTTGTGATTTTAGTTGATTATGGAGGATTCAACATGAAAATAGCCAAATTTGCCAACACCAACAATTTTCCAGTACATTATTACATTCCTCCTAAAGTTTGGGCGTGGAATCAAAAGAGGGCTCTTAAGATCAAGAAGTATGTAGATAAGGTCTATTGTATTTTGCCTTTTGAAGTTGAATTTTTTGAGAAATTTCAGGTTAATGCCACTTATGTAGGAAATCCATTGTTGGACGAACTGAAAGAGTTCAAACCTCATGATTTTTTCTATCAAAAAAATGAATTGAGTTATCAGCCGATAATCGCTTTGTTGCCAGGTAGCAGAAAGCAGGAATTGGCAAATATGATGAAAGTGATGATTTCTTTGGTAAAAGATTTCCCGAATGCTCAGTTTGTAGTTGCTGGAGTTAAAAATCTTCCTGAGGATTTGTATCAGCCTGCTATCGATGCTGGAATCAAAGTGGTATTTGATCAGACTTATGATATTCTTCATCATGCCAATGCAGCGATTGTGACTTCAGGCACTGCAACGCTCGAGACGGCATTGTTCAGAATTCCACAAGTAGTCGTGTATAAAACTAGTTCCTTGAGTTATGCTATCGCAAAAAACCTTATTCGAGTGCCATATATTTCACTTGTTAATTTGATTGCAGGGAGAGAGGTAGTAAAAGAGCTGATTCAATCTGATTTTAATAGGGAATTGATTTCAGAAGAGCTCAATAAAATTTTAGGCAATAATATTTATAGAGGGATGATGTTGCAGGGTTATGATGATATCAAAAATAAAATTGGCGAAAATCAAGCTTCTTCAACTACAGCAGATCTGATTTGGAATAGTATCAATGTTTAAGAGTCGATTGAATCTTCAATTTTCTCTTTTTTGCAATTCACAATTCTCTCCATATTTCATATCCAAATTGGATGTTTTGGTGAAATAACAAAATAGACCTAGTTGGTTTCAAACTATTCGACTTAAAAAAGTATGAGGTATCTAAAGATAAGATTTTTTGTATTTTATAATTTCTATTGAAAAAATAAATAAAAACAAAAAGGGGAGCATGTTTATGAACCTGCTCCCCTTTTTGTTTTTAAGCTACCTGAAGTTTTTTAAACTTCGATTTATCGAATTGTTCGTGAGCGTATTTCGCATCAATAATCAATTCTTTGACTTTATTGTCCGAAGGGAGTTCGTACATCGCATCGGTAACGATAGCTTCACAGATTGATCTGAGACCTCTTGCTCCCAGGTTGTATTCCATAGCTTTTTCTACGATGTAATCCACACCACTTTCTTCGAACACCAAATTCACACCTTCCATTTCCATCAGCTTTTGATATTGTTTGATGAGTGCATTTTTAGGCTCTGTCAAAATACTTTTCAAAGCAGTTTTGTCTAGTGGGTCCAAATGTGTAACTACAGGAAGTCGTCCGATCAATTCTGGGATTAACCCAAATGACTTCAAATCTTGGGCAGTTACATATTGCAGCAAATTATCTCTATCTGCGTGGGCTTTATCCTCAGCTTTACCAAAACCCAAAGGCTGTGTATTCAATCTTCTTGCAATATGTCTTGTGATTCCATCAAAAGCCCCACCACACACAAAAAGTATGTTTTCGGTATTGACAGCGATCATTTTCTGGTCAGGATGCTTTCTTCCTCCTTGAGGTGGTACATTCACTATAGTACCCTCAAGAAGTTTCAAAAGTGCCTGCTGAACCCCCTCACCACTCACATCTCTTGTGATGGAGGGATTATCTGACTTTCTTGCGATCTTATCAAGTTCATCGATATAGACAATTCCTTTTTCAGCAGCTTCAACATTATAATCAGCTGCTTGAAGTAACCTTGTCAGAATACTTTCTACATCTTCACCTACATAGCCTGCTTCTGTCAAGACTGTTGCATCAGCGATACAAAATGGTACCTCTAAAACCTTGGCCAATGTTTTTGCCAAATAGGTTTTTCCTGTACCAGTTTCGCCTACCATGATGATATTCGATTTTTCGATCTTAATCTCATCATCAGCATTGATTTTTTGCTGTAACCTCTTGTAATGATTATATACTGCAACGGTCAGCACCTTTTTGGCTTCAAATTGACCAATTACATATTCATTTAGGAACTCAGTGAGTTCCTTGGGTTTTTTGAGTTTGAACTTTTGGTTTTTCTCTGGTTTTTTGGTTTTCTCCTCTTCCCCGAGAATCTGATATGCCTGATCTATGCAAAAATTGCATATATGTGCAGAAATACCAGATACCATTAGATCTACATCTTTTTTATTTCTTCCACAAAAGGAGCATGTAACTTGAGCCATTATTTTGCTTTTCTTATCAAAACTTCATCAATTAAACCATATTCTTTGGCTTCTGGTGCTTTCATCCAATAATCTCTGTCAGAGTCTCTTTCTATATCTTCGTAAGACTTGCCTGAGTGCATAGCCAATATGTCGTAAAGCTCTTTTTTCATTGACATAATTAATTTCAATGAGATCTCCATATCCCTTGATTGACCTTGCATTCCTCCTGATGGCTGATGAATCATCACTCTTGAATGTTGAAGTGCAGACCTTTTGTCTTTTGCACCACCTGCAAGCAATACTGCTCCCATGGAAGCTGCGATACCTGTACAGATGGTTGCTACGTCAGGATTGATATATTGCATTGTATCATAGATTCCTAAGCCAGCTGTAACTGATCCTCCTGGACTATTTACATAGAGCAAAACGTCCTTCTTAGGGTCGGTAGATTCCAAGAATAGTAATTGAGCAGTAATGATGTTTGCGATAAAATCATCAACTTGGGTTCCCAAGAAAATAATTCTATCCATGATTAATCTTGAGAAAACATCAATTTCTCTGAAATTTGTTGGACGTTCTTCAATCACTGATCGAGTCATTCCATTGATGAAGGTATCATATTGGTCAAATGCATTGCCACTAATACCTTGATTGTGAACTGCAAATTTTCTGAATTCGTCTTTATTGAACATGTTGATTTTTTTAGTCGTTTACAAAAATAAAAAAAGCCCTTAAAGAAGGACTTTTTGTTAACGAAATTGTTTCAGAATTAGTTTTCTAAAAGCTCTTTGAACTTCTCTATTGTCAAAACTTCTTCTGTCAAGTCTATATTTTCTTTGACAAAGGTCAAAACTTTTTCGTTTTGGACAGATGTCATCATCTGCATGTAATTTTGTCCTTCATTCCCTTGAAGGTAATTGTCTACAAACATATCCATACTGTCTTCCAATTGTGCCCCTAAGCCTGAAGAAGCGAATTGCTCTCTAACCATTTCTTTGGTTTTTTCAACCACATCAGCATGTTCTGCTTTGATTTCGTTTTCTTGGGCTATTTCATTAGAAATGATTGTCCAAGACAGTTGCTTTGCATAGATAGGGTACTCTTGATCTACTTGCTCTTGAGTAACTTTTCCTTCATTAGCTTTAAATAACCACTCTTTAAGGAATGATTCAGGAAGATCGATTTTTGTATTGGCAATCAGAGTTTCTTTGATCTTTTCATCACTGTAAACTTTGATTTCTTTATTGTAATTTTCTGACATGATGGAATTTACTTTTTCCAAAAACGCCTCTTCTGATTCTACTTGGTTTGGTCCGAATACTTTATCAAAAAACTCTTGGTTTAGTTCTGCCAATTCAGTTCTGTTGATATTTTGTACTACAAAAGTGAATTTGCCTGAAAGTTTTTCAACTTCAGACTCTTCTACTCCAACTGTCTCAGCTAGGTCTTCTTTGATGGCTTTGGATGGATCAAATTCTACGATATCACCTTTTTTCAAACCTATGAATTTCTTCAATGACCTGCCGTCAACCTTAGATAAAGGAAGAGAGAAAGTTTTCTCAAAATCACCATCTACAGCCTTGATGTCACCATATATAAAGTCTCCTTCTTGGCTTTCTTCTGGATTTGTCATTTTCCCATATTGGCTACGAAGATTTTGAACAGCATCATTGATGGTTTCTTTGTCCATCTCTACGCTGTAGCTAGTAGCGTTGGTGTTTTTGTCAACAGAAATTTTCACATCTTCAACAAAACCGATTTTGTATTCAAAGTCAAATTCTTTTTGAGTGTTCCAATCAATTTTATCAGCATCCTCAATTACCGGAAGTGGATCCCCCAATATTTTAAAAGTTTGGGCTTTCAGATAATCATTTAAAGAAGTAGAAAGGATGCTATTGATTTCATCCACCAATACGGAAGTTCCGTAAAGTTTTTTTACCATCGTAACTGGCGCTTTACCAGGTCTAAAGCCTTTGATATTGGCTTTCCTTGCGTATTCTTTAACTTTAGCATCAACCTTTGGTTGATAATCTGCTTCATTTAACTTAATTTTAACTGAAGCTTGATTTGCTGAATGCTTGTCTAATGTGATTTCCAAGGTATTTTGATTTTGATTTGTCTTTAACTAAAAACCCCCAATCTCTTTTCTTCATTCGAATAGCTTAAAGCTTTTTCGAAATCGGAACCGTGATTGAGGGTTTGAAAACGTGCGGATAGAGGGACTCGAACCCCCATGCCTTACGGCGCTAGATCCTAAGTCTAGTGCGTCTACCAATTTCGCCACATCCGCTTATCTAATGTGGATGCAAAGGTAATAATGAATTTCAAACTTGCAAAAGTAGAGTGAAAAAAAATCAAAAAAATGTTAGAAAAAATATTTAGACCCCATTTTATTTAAATACGGAATTGTTTTACCTTCGAATATATGATACAAGTTGATCTAGAAGAAGAAAGAAAAGAGATCCTAAAGAGATATAGGAAACTGTTAAAGTTGGCTAAGCCATTACTCAAGTCTGGAGACGCAAAGATTATCAAAAAAGCTTTTAATGTTTCCAATGAGGCTCACAAAGAGATGAGAAGAAAGTCTGGAGAGCCTTATATTTATCATCCATTGGAGGTTGCCCTTGTCTGTGTTGAAGAAATTGGCTTGGGACCGACCAGTATCGTAGCAGCGCTCCTTCATGATGTGGTAGAAGACACGGATTGGGAATTGGAGGACATTGAAAGGGAGTTTGGTGTGAAAGTCACACAGATTATTGATGGACTAACCAAAATCTCAGGTGTATTTGATTATGGATCTTCCCAGCAGGCTGAGAATTTTAGGAAAATGCTTCTCACACTTTCAGATGATGTGAGGGTTATATTGATAAAAATTGCCGATAGGTTAAATAATATGAGAACTCTTGGTAGTATGCCAAGACACAAACAGCTCAAGATTGCATCCGAGACAATGTATTTGTATGCTCCATTGGCACATAGGCTCGGATTATATACTATCAAGTCAGAGTTGGAGGACCTTTATTTAAAGTATACAGATACTGAGACCTACAACTTTATTGTAGAAAAAATCAACGAAACTAGGCTTTCCAGAAATAAATTTATCAAAAGCTTCATTGCTCCAATGGAAGAAGAGTTGACCGAACAAGGATACAATTTCACTATCAAAGGAAGACCAAAGTCTATTTATTCTATTTACAACAAAATGAAAAAGCAAAATATACCTTTCGAAGAAGTGTATGATCTTTTTGCCGTTAGAATTATTGTAGATACAGAAGTTGAAAATGAAAAGGCAGATTGTTGGCAGGTATATTCCGTGGTGACAGATTTTTATAGGCCGAATCCCGATAGATTGCGAGACTGGATAAGTACACCTAGGACTAATGGGTATGAATCGCTTCATACCACTGTAATGAGTAATACAGGGCAATGGGTAGAAGTTCAAATCAGAAGCCAGCGAATGGACGATATTGCAGAGCGCGGTTATGCAGCACACTGGAAGTACAAGGACAAGGATTCATCTACGACAAAAGCGTCCACAGGATTGGATGACTGGATTACACAGGTTAGGACATTGTTAGAATCCAATGATGGATCGGCAATTGAGTTTATGGATGACTTTAGGGGGAATCTATTTCATGATGAAGTTTTTGTCTTTACTCCAAAAGGTGATCTCAAAGTAATGCCTATAGGTGCTACAGCATTGGATTTTGCATTTGAAATTCATACTGAAGTAGGTGCTAAATGCATTGGTGCCAAAGTAAACCAGAAATTGGTTTCTATCAATCACAAGCTTAAGAATGGTGATCAAGTAGAAATACTCACGTCAAACAAACAAAAACCAACGGAAGATTGGCTGCATGTAGTAGTGACTTCCCGAGCCAAAGCAAAAATCAAAGATGCTTTAAGGGAAGAGAAAAAGTCCTCCATTTTGGATGGTAAAGAGATAGTCCAAAGGAAATTAAAGCAAATGAAGCTTGATTTCAATTCTGAAGTCGTGGAGCAATTAAGAGCCTATTTTGAAACTAAAACAGCAAATGAGTTTTATTATAAAGTAGGGAAAGGAATAATTGAATCTACTTCTATCAAAGGTTTCAAGGATTTCAAAGAGGAAAAAAGGCAGAAAGGAAAAGCTTCTTTCGAAGTTGTAAAAGACGAGTCAAGCTTTACCAAAGAGATCAAAAACTTAAAAGGACCAGATCATGACCAGTTACTGATAGGTGAAGATATGGACGTGGTCGATTATGTGCTTGCAAAATGCTGTAATCCAATCCCAGGAGATGATGTATTTGGGTTTGTAACAGTCAATGAAGGGATTAAAATCCATCGCACTTCTTGTCCCAATGCTTTGGAATTGTTGTCCAATCATGGCAATAGGGTCATAAAAGCCAAGTGGACTAGTCAGCAAGAAATAGCATTCTTGGCGGGATTGAGGATTGTAGGTACTGATAGGGTAGGATTGATAAACGATGTAACGAAAGTTATTTCAAACGAGCTAAAAGTCAACATGAGGTCTATTACGGTAGATTCTGACGCTGGAATTTTTGAAGGTACTATCAAACTGTATGTTCATAGTACCCAACATTTGGAAAAATTAATGGAAAATTTGGGAAAAGTGGAGGGCATTATAAAAATAACAAGGTTTGATTATTAGTTGAATTTTGAAATTGTTCATCATTAGAAAAGTTTTTTCAAACTTCACTTCTGATTTTCAAAAAAGACGTATTCATAATTAAGTTCTATTACTTCTAAAAGGTAAAGTGATACTTGATCAAAATATATAAAGTAAAGATTATCCGCATTCTAATTTGGAGTATTTGAAAATCGGTTTAATTATGGATGATTATATTTATTTGAATCATTTCTAAATAAGAACAGTTATATTTGAAACAAAAAAAAGAGACGATGGCCTTGAATGAATCCCTATATGAAGAGGTAAAGAAAATTTTTACAGCCTATTTGGAAAATAAAAAACTTCGAAGGACTCCTGAGCGTTATGCTATTCTTGAAGAGATTTATGGAAGGGGAGGGCATTTTGATGTAGAATCGCTATACATCAGCATGAAGAATAAAAACTATCGAGTGAGCCGGGCAACGGTATATAATACGCTCGATTTGCTGGTAGAATGTGATTTGGTTACGAAGCATCAGTTTGGACAAAACCTTGCACAGTATGAAAAATCTTACGGATACAAACAACACGACCACTTGATTTGTATAGACTGTAATCAAGTAAAGGAGTTTTGCGACCCAAGAATCCAAAACATTCAGAATACAGTAGGAGAGATCCTTAATTTTAAAGTATTGCATCATTCCTTGATTCTTTACGGTAATTGTACCAAAGAAAAATGTGAACATAAACCAATTATATGAAACTAACATATCAATCCGAAGAAAAAGAAACTACTCACTTTTTGTTTATTCAAGGTGATTTAATTGGAGATGATGTAGGCCCGAAACTTGTCGAAATCGTGACAAACGCGGTCAATGATAAGATCAAAAATTTTGTCATTGATCTAAAAGAAGTAAGGTATATTTCTTCGAGTGGTATTGGTGTTTTGATCACAATGCTTACCAAAATGAGAAACTCAGGTGGGGAAGTTTACTTAACTTCCCCGTCAGAACATGTCAAAAAACTTTTAATAATTACAAAGTTAAATAACATCTTTACTGTATTTGATTCTCTTGACGAGGCAAAGGAAAGCTTAAAGTAATATTATCAACTAGTTTAAGCTGATTTTCGAGTTTTCAATAATAAATAACTTGAATTCCTTGCAATTTTTTAACCTTATTCCAAACTTCGCTCCTCAAAAATAAAACAAACAATTAAGTAAAAATATAATCAAATGAAAATGGATGTGTTATTAGGCCTACAGTGGGGCGATGAAGGAAAAGGTAAGGTTGTCGATGTACTTGCTCCACAATATAATGTAGTTGCTAGATTTCAAGGAGGGCCAAATGCTGGACATACATTAGAATTTGATGGCATTAAGCATGTCTTGCACCAAATTCCTTCTGGGATATTCAGATCAAACTTGACCAATATAATTGGTAATGGTGTTGTGCTTGATCCTGTAGTTTTAAGAAAAGAAATTGAAGGGTTGAAAAAATTCAATATTGCTTTTAATGAAAACCTGTTCATTTCTAAAAAAGCAACCATTATCATACCAACACATAAATTGCTTGACGCTGCTTATGAGAAATCAAAAGGTGATAAAAAGATTGGATCAACACTGAAGGGAATTGGCCCTACCTATCAAGATAAAATTGGCAGGGTAGCATTAAGAGTGGGGGATATTCTTGCAAATGATTTTGAAGCAAAGTATAATGCGTTGGTAGAAAGGCACAAAACCACATTGTCATTTTATGATTTTCCATTGGAAGAATTGCCAGAGTTAGAAAAAGTTTTTTTTGATGCTATAGAATTTTTTAAAACATTAAATCTAATTGACAGTGAATACCAAGTTAACGACCACTTGACAAATGGAGATAAAGTATTGGCAGAAGGCGCACAAGGTTCCCTTTTGGATATAGATTTCGGAAGCTACCCATTCGTGACTAGTAGTAGTACAATGACTGCGGGAGCTTGCACAGGCTTGGGAGTAGCTCCTTCTAAAATTGGCGAAGTCTATGGGATTTTCAAAGCTTACTGTACCAGAGTAGGAAGCGGTCCTTTCCCTACAGAGCTTTTTGATAAAGACGGAGAAGATATGAGGAAAGAAGGTAATGAATTTGGCTCAACAACTGGCAGACCAAGACGTTGTGGTTGGATAGATTTACCAGCTTTGAGATATTCTATCATGATAAATGGTGTTACCCAATTGTTTATGATGAAAGGTGATGTTTTGAATATATTTGAAAAAATCAAAATATGTACCCATTACGAGCTTCCAGATGGTACTCGGGTAGACAGATTGACTTATGAACTCAATGATCAAGACGTAAAGCCAATTTACAAAACAGTGGATGGCTGGAACAAGTCACTTTCAGGAGTAACTACTTACGACGATTTTCCTCAGGAATTAAAAGATTACGTTAGTATTTTGGAAGAAGAGCTTCAAGTTCCCATCAAGATGGTATCGATCGGGCCTGACAGAATACAGACGATTTTAAGGTAAAAAAAACAGAGCTTAGTTAAGAAGGCTTTTGAGTTATCTCGAAAGCCTTTTTTTATTTTAATTCAAATTGTATAATTTACAAATTGATACAATATCCTTACTAACTTCCTTTTGCCAAATGGCATATAATCCAAAAATAAACTATTCAATATTTTTCATTCTCCTCATTGCAAATTGTTTTGCTATAAAAACTTACGGACAAATTGGTTTTCCATATTGTGAAACTTTTGATGGAGGGAGTACACAATCATCTACTGTCTTCGGTGGGAGTGCTGTTTTAAATTCTGGAGTATTGAGACTGACGAGTAATCAAAATGATCAAAGTGGTTTTGTTTATATTGATATGCCTTTTTCATCAACATTTGGAATTAAGGCATCTTTTGAATATTTCTGTTATGGAGGCACTGGTGCTGACGGTTTGACAGCTTTTCTTTTTGATGCAGCTATAGCGAACTTTTCACCAGGCGGGTTCGGAGGCTCCTTGGGTTATGCAAGAAGGGATAGTGAAGCAGGGCTTTCGGGAGCTTATCTAGGAATTGGTTTTGATACTTTTGGAAATTTTGGAAATAACACACAAGGAAAAATCGGAGGATTCCCAGGAAACGAAGGTGGTTTTCATCCAAATTCAATTGTTGTAAGAGGTCCTGGTCAAGGGATTTCTGGGTATCAATATATTGTTGGAAAAAAAGTAAATGAGGGTGGGATATTTGGTTTGCCTGAAACTCAAAGATTTTCTTTGAGTTCAGGTGGTCAAGGAACGAATAGGATTGTTAATCCACAGATTCCTGGTTACAGACAAGTTTTTTTGAATCTCGAACCCAATCCGAATGATGTAGGCTATTTATTGACCGTAGAAATGTTAGTCACCACCGAAGCGGGTAATCCAAGGTCTGTGACTATTTTTAATCAAGAACCTTATCCTTTTGAAGCCCCAGAAGAATTGAAAATAGGATTTGCGGCCTCGACTGGTGGAGAAAATAATTTTCATGAGATTAGAAATGTTATTGTCGAAGTTTCCAACCAAGAGGGACTAACGAATCCAGAAGGAGTAGATATTGATGATATTGCGTCTTGCGCTGGTCAGGAAAATACTTTTGACCTATTTAATTCAAATATCATTCTCCCAAATGAAAATTCAAACCTAAGATGCGTCCAATTTTATGAGACGATAGAAGAAATTCAGGCTGAAGAGGAAGATGTTTGTTCACAAGGTAGTTGTAGGGCTGAAAATCGAGAATTGATTTTAGCAGAAGGGGTTTTTAGGTCAGATCAGAGTGGTGGAGGTTTTACATTTTTTCCAAATCCTGAATTTGTTAATGAGTATGTAGAGGTTTTTTATACAATAACTGACAGTTATGGGAAAAGGTCTTTAGGAAACAAATTAAGATTGTTAGTTCAGGAATCACCATCACCTGTTCGTATAGAAAGTGAAAACTTTTCACCTAGCCAAGATGAGATTCGACTCTGCGAAGGGCAAACTGTAAATTTTAAAGCCTTAGGTGATGAAACTTACAACAGGTTTGAATGGTTTTTTAACAATGAATTAATTGCTGATGATTTAGGGGGTTCAATAGAAGCTTCGACCCCAGGAGAGTATAAAGTTCTTGCCTTTAATGGTAAAAATTGTCCTGCAGAATCAAATATTGTTTCTATTGTAAATCCAGATTTACCGGAACTTGAAATTGACAGTCCTGTAGTTGGCTGTTTGCCAGGAGAAGGTGTGGATCTTAGAATATTTATTACAGATTATAATGAAGACCTATTTGATTATGAAATAAAGAGTCAAGAGGGAGTTCAGTTGACTAATGAAGAACTTTCCCAGGTTTCAAATTCTGGAGAATATTTATTTAGGTTCAAGCATAAGGATTTAACTTGCTGGTCTGAAGAGATTGTTTTTCAAGTGATCATAGTAGATGAGCCAGTTGTTTCTAGTTTTGATTATGAAGTTGACGGAACTGGTATAAAAACAGATGAACAAGGAGGGATCTTTATTGATGATCCAATCAGGTTCACTAGTGAATCTACAGGAGGTGCTGTCAGTTGGTTTTGGGATTTTGGAGATGGAAGCACAAGTATAGAAGAAACGCCAATTCACGTATTTGGACAAAAAGGGGATTTTGAAGTGGCTTTAACTATAATGAATGAGCTTGGATGTGAAGATACATTTATAAAAGAATTGTCTTTGACGCAATCTTTCCGTGTGATGTACCCGACAGGGTTTACACCTACTCAGACGGAAAATCAATTTTTCAAACCAAAGTTTAAAGGGATTATTACAATGGAGCTTAGTATTTTTAATTTATGGGGGAATTTGGTTTTTCAAACTAGCGATGTGAATTCAGAAGGTTGGGATGGTCAGGTCAATGGAGAGTTGATGCCAGGTGGGAGTTATGTTTATAAAGTGAAAATGGAATCCATTGATGGAGATCTGATTGAAGAAAGTGGGAGGTTTCTATTAATAAGATGAGAATTAGTTCCTTATTCTTTATTTTGTTTTTGCTTCTCATATTTGCAGTAAAGGCGCAAGATGTCCAGTTTTCACAATTTTATTCAGCTCCTCTATATCTAAACCCTGCATTTGCAGGTAGTTCAGAAATGACAAGGGTTGGATTCAATTTTAGAAATCAATGGCCTTCTCTCGATCAGACATTTGTTGTTTTTTCAGCTTATGCAGATGGCTTTATCCAAGAGAAGAACTCTGGCTTGGGGTTGGTTGTGAATGGAAGTAGAGAAAGCTTTACAGGGTTTCAAAATTCTGAGATAGGACTGCTTTATTCATATCGGTTGAGAGTGGGGGAAAAAGGATTTTTGCATATGGGTATTCAAGTTTCTTACGCTGCAAGGTCTGCAAGTTTTGATGATATTATATTAAGTACACAACTGGATATAGATAGAGGTGTGATAACTCCCGGAAATAGTCTTGTTAATCCAGATGAAAGACAAAGATCTTTTGCTGATTTGCACTCTGGGTTGTTATATTATAATGAAAAGATTTGGTTTGGTGCTTCTGCACATCATTTGTTAAGGCCTGAACTCTCTTTTCTACACGATGATCAATTTCGGCTGCCCATCAAGTATTCATTCCATGGAGGGATCAAGTTTGATTTGGAATCAGGTTTTATAAATGATTATTTCAATAATACAAGACAAGAAAGAACAGTCGCGATTGCCTTCAATTATAAGAATCAAGGTGTGTTTGATCAGTTGGATGTTGGGACAGAGTTTTATTTTGAGCCAATTATTTTAGGAATTTGGTATAGAGGGTTGCCAACACAGTTTAGGCTACCAAACAATGAAGCATTAATAGGACTGTTGGGGATTACACTTAAAAAAGGCCTTGATATTGGTTATAGTTATGATTTTACCTTGTCTCAATTAGGCTGGAGGAATTCTGGAGGTGCTCATGAAGTTTCAGTTAGATATTCTTTTGTAGATGAATTTGTGAATAGGAGGCAAATTAAAAGGTTACCAACATTTCGATACTAATATTATTTCAAAACTTTTCTACTTGGTTTTCAGGTATTTTGGTAATGTTGTAAAAATACTTTGTTAAGAGTAGTTGTAAATTTGGGAAAAAGTTGCAGTTTTGCAATCCCAAACGGGGGAAAGGTTGACACAGAAACACAGCAAGGGCAAAAAAGAAGTAAATATTTTCAATCTTTTTTTTGCGGTTTTAAAAAACATTCCTACCTTTGCAAACCCAACTCGTAA
>NZ_JAKZGS010000019.1:0-65686 GCF_022549695.1 Belliella calami
CAGACCATGAACAATGGAGCATTTCGAAAAAAAGAAATGCTCCATTTAATTTAATAATGATTCCGTAGCTCAGCTGGTAGAGCATCCCGATTTTTATCGGGAGGGTCCTGGGTTCGAATCCCAGCGGAATCACAAAAGCCTCCTAATTTGGGAGGCTTTTTTTGTTTTGTGGTTTTGTTCTTTTTAATTTACTGAAAGAGTTAATGGATGCAAGAAAATTTATAAAATGAAAGAATTTAAGAAAGAGCCGACCAATCTCCGGAAGATGGACTGGCTTGAGCACAAAAACACCAATTGAGCTCACTGTTTCCAGCTAGTCTAATGCCTTTTCTATTGAAACCTCTTGAATGCATTTTTAATACTCATTTTCATTGATAATTTAGGTTTTAAAGCTTTCTTTTGTTTAATTAAAGCTTTGTATGATATTCATACCTATCTTAGTGGCGTGGCATATAAACCCAGATTCAAAAAGTTATGAAAACCCCTAAATCTTTAACAAATAAGCTTAAGGCAGCTATTATTCTAACTTTTTTGCTTTTGATAATATTTGGAAAAAATATTATGGATCGGAAAAATTATACTGAACTTGAGGACTCTTTTGTCTCTGTTTATGAAGACAGGTTAGTTGTTGAAAGTTATATATTTACTATCTCTGAAAATCTTTTTAGGATCAAATTGCTCGTAAATCATTGTTGGGAAGAGACTGATTATTCTCATGTTATAGAAGACATAGAGAAATATGAAGAAAACATCTTGAAAACTGTTGCGACTTTTGAAAAGACAAACCTAACTGATTCGGAAGAGATTTTTCTGGAAGATTTCAGAGAAATCATTGAATCAAATCTAAGGATTGCAGATTATGAACTTTTGTACTCAGATGAGACTGGTATCAATGAAAAGCAAGTACATATTTATAATGGTTTTATAGAAAGAGCCATTAAAGACTTAGAAAGACTTTCACTTATCCAACTTGAGGAAGGCCATAAGCTTGCAGTAAATTCTGAAAAAGTAGTTACTAGATCTAGAATTTGGGCTCAATTCGAAATTGCAGCCTTAGTGATTCTTTTACTTATAATTTATCTCTTGATATATACTTCCAGAAATATTAAGTCTGAATTAATAGATTGATTTTGCTAGTTTGAACCAATAAAAAAATCCCTGAGCTTAAGCCAGGGATTTTTTTATTCTAAGGTTGGGGCTTATTTTCGTTTAATTAGAACTCCAAACCTTTCATATAAGTAGCATTTTTTTCAGCAGCTTCCATTGGACTGATATCAACATATCTTTCTTGCTCTACAATAAAATATTCCATTCCATTGTCTTTGGCTTTTCTGATAATTGAAGGGAAATCCAATACTCCTGTTCCTACTAAGGTAGATCCATCTGGTTCGGATTTGTCGAGGCCACTTTGTTTGTCTTTTACATGGCCTAACTTGAATCTGTTAGGATGCTTTGCCAAATACTCTAAAGGATCATAACCAGCTGTATATACCCAGTAAAGATCAAGCTCGAAATCAACTAAATCTGGATCTGTGTTTTCCAAAAGGTAGTCTTGTGGAATTTGGCCATCAAAATCTACAAAGGTGTATCCATGATTATGGTAAGCGAACTTTACCCCATTTTTTTTGCAAATCTCCCCTTGTTTGTTGAAATCATCTGCAATCCTCTTGAAATCATCCATTGACTTTTGGGCACCTACATAAGGATTGATAAGGTATTTCATGCCAATCTCACCAGCCTCTCCGGCGATTCTATCAAGGTCCTTATATGTATTCACATGCGAAGAAACAAAATCCAATCCCAAATCATCCGTTAGGTTTTTGAACTCTGTGTTTTTCATACCCCAGAATATCCCTTTGCCTCCATCAAACCCTTCGATCTGATTATAGCCATATCCTGCAAGTGATTTAATGGTTTCAGAGGCATTCTCAGCCATATTTTCTTTTACAGAATAGAGTTGGATACCAAATGCAGCAAGTGTTTCTTTTGAAGCTGATATGAGAGTCTCGCTTTCTGCGATTTCAGCACCTTCTTCCTTTTTTGGACTGCAAAACTGGAGGGGTAAAAATGCGCCCATTCCCATAGCCGCACTTAGTTGAATAAATTTTCTTCTATTTTTCATGGTTGGTCTGAATTAAAAAGAGAGGCTATTCAAAGCCTCTCCAAGATTTAAAAGAATTAGATCGCAAATACTTTATCACCTTTTTTGTAATCTACACATGCATCAAATCTCCCTGGAACTTCCACAAATCGCAATTGTTGGGTGGCACCAATCTCGGACGTAAAGTATCCAAGTATTGTCAGGTCTTTTAGCATACCGATGACTTTTGGTTCTTTGTCCTCGCTTGTCGAAGCTTTTTGGTTCATTTCATTCAAAAATGCAGTCCTTTGTTCTAAAGTAGCATCCATGAATTCGTTGTTATTTGCTGATTTGAAATCTTTTTTCAAATTATTCAGACCAGAAACAAAATCATTTTGCTGTTCACCACTGTAGGTATCTTTGACCATCATTACCATAAACTCACCAATTCCTGCAGCTTTTGCTCCAGGAGTATCAGTGGTAGGTATTATTGCTTCTCCAATTTCATCAAGAAAAGCGATTTGCTCTGGAGTGAAATCCAGGCCTACAATTTGATCTTCAGGAGCACATCCGGTCAGGATTACATTGGCTCCAACCATAGCTCCACCCATCATCAAGGCAAAACTCTTTATTGCATCTCTTCTATTCATTGCCATAATAGTTTCCTTTTGTTGATTATTATAGATTACCTTTTTTTAGTTCCTCAACTGCAAAAGCAGCTGCTCTAGCAGTCAAAGCCATATAAGTCAATGATGGGTTTTGTGCAGCACCTGAGGTCATACAAGCTCCATCTGTAACAAACACATTTTTAGCGTCCCAAACTTGGTTGTTTCCATTCAGTACTGAGGTTTTTGGATCTCTACCCATTCTTGCTGTACCCATTTCGTGAATACCTTGTCCAAATGTGTAGCCAGAATCAAAGGTGTTGATGTTTTTCAGACCTGCAGCTTCCAGCATTTCTGCAGCATCATTCTTCATGTCTACTCGCATTTTCATCTCATTTTCTTTGATCTCAGCATCCATTTCCAATGCTGGAAGACCCCATTTGTCCACTACAGTCTTGCTGAGTTTGATAGTGTTTTCATGGTATGGCAAGATTTCACCAAAAGCAGTGATTCCCATACTCCATGGTCCTGGCTCGCTCAAGGCTTCTTTAAGTGGTGCTCCGAAGTTCATTTCAGCAACATTTCTGCTCCAACCTGATCTACTGGCAGCTCCTTGGTATCCAAATCCTCTTACATAATCTCGTTTGTCTTCCCCGATGTTTCTAAATCTAGGAATATAAATTCCATTAGGTCTTCTGCCAAAGTAGTACTTGTCATCGTATCCTTCCATGGTGCCGTTTGCACCCAATCTGAAATGATGATCCATTACATTGTGGCCGAGTTCTCCCGAACTGCTACCCAAACCGTCAGGCCAAATGTCTGTTGCTGAATTCATCAAAATTGAGGTTGATCCAAATGCTGAGGCACAAAGGAAAACAATTTTTGAGTTGTACTCGATTACTTCTTTTGTCTCTGAATCAATCACCTCAACGCCCGTAGCCTTCTTTGTGTCTTTGTCATAAAGTAGCCTACTGACAACAGAAAAAGGTCTTAGTGTTAAGTTACCTGTTTTCATTGCTGCAGGCAAAGTGGAAGACTGAGTACTGAAGTATCCACCAAATGGACATCCTAACCAGCATTTGTTTCTGTACTGGCAATTTGTCCTTGCTTGAATTGGTTCTGTAATATTGGCAACTCTGCCGATGGTCATATACCTGGAAGTCCCATATTTTTCCTTGATACGGGCAGCTACATCCTTTTCTACACAGTTAAGGTCCATTGGTTTTTGGAATTCACCATCTGGTAAATGTGGTATTCCATCTTTGGAACCAGAAATCCCAGCGAATTTCTCTACGTAACTGTACCAAGGCGCAATGTCCTTGTACCTGATTGGCCAATCCACTGCAATTCCTTCTTTTAAGTTTGCTTCAAAATCAAGATCTGCCAGTCTGTAGCTTTGCCTACCCCAAAGAAGCGATCGGCCACCTACTTGGTTTCCTCTAAACCATGCAAAAGGTTTTTTCTCAACATAAGGAGAGTCTGATTCATGTGCCCACCAATCTAAGTTTAGCTCATTGAGAACATAGTCTCTTCGAAGGTTGGGATGGTTCTCCGTCATTTCGACAGTTCTTCTTCCCCTGTGGGCAATTTCCCAAGGAGGAGTTGTTGCGGTTTTGTAATCCTTAATGTGTTCGACATTTTTACCTCTTTCCAGTAAGAGGACTTTTAACCCTTTTTCGGTTAATTCTTTCGCTGCCCAACCACCACTTATTCCTGATCCGACAACTATTGCATCATATTGATTTGCCATAATTATTGATTTTAAGCTATCTCTTCTTATTTAAATATCACATATTTTTATTGCTTCTTCCAAAGAGGCAAGTTTGTTTTCTTTTTTTGGCATGAACTCCTGACAAATATATCCCTTAAAGCCAGTTTCTAAGATTGCCTTTACTACTGCCGGATAATTGATTTCTTGGGAGTCATCGATCTCATTTCTTCCAGGATTGCCAGCCGTATGGTAATGGGCGATGTATTGGTGGCTGTTTTTGATTGTGCGTATCAAATCGCCTTCATCTATCTGCATGTGGTAGATATCATAGAGTAATTTGAAATTGTCACTACCAAGTCGTTTGCATAGCTCAACTCCCCAAGATGTTTTATCACACATATAATCAGGATGATCTATTCGGCTATTTAGCAACTCCATGACTAGGGTTACCTTGTGTTTTTCAGCGAGTCCAATCACTTTTTTCAAGCCTTCGACACTGTTTTGAAGTCCTGTTTCATCATCCATTCCATCTCTGTTACCACTAAAGCAAATTAGGTTTTTGTACCCCGCTTTTGCTACAAGTGGAATTATTTCAGTATAGTTTTTGACAAGTTGCTCATGGTAGGTTTTATTGTTAAAACCTTTTTCGAGACTAACTTCAGCACCATTGCACATAGAACAATCCACGCCGTTGGCTTGAAGGATATGCCAATCTTTTGGACCAACTAGATCTATGGCGTTAAATCCGATTTTCTTGATTGATTTGCAAAGTTCCTCCAAAGATAAATGTCCAAAAGTCCATGCACATACAGCATGGTTGACATTTCCTTTCAGGTTTGAGTTTTTCATAGGGCTAGCATTAAGCTTGATCAAAGGAAGGACACTAGCAGCTAGCGAACCCACTATCATTTTTTTTACGCTAGTTCTTCTATTGATATGATTCATTTTGGTTAAGAAAGGTTTGATTGTTTTTTGGACTCGTCTTTGAAGAAAATAAGGAAAAAGAACACCACAAAAACGGCTATTCCGGATGGGATCATCCAGATAGACTGCCAATCGTGTGTACCATCTGCTGCTAGATACATGTCTGAAACCTTCCCTGCCACAAAGAATCCAATCAACATCCCTACACCATATGTAGCTAAGGTTATCAGCCCTTGTGCTGACGATTTGAATATTTCTCCTGCTTTTGAATCAGTATAAATTTGACCTGATACGAAGAAAAAATCATAGCAGATTCCATGGAGTGCTATACCGATAATCAATAAAAACAGTCCACTGTCAGCATCTCCTATTGCAAATAAAATATACCTGAGTACCCAAGCAATCATCCCAAGCAACAAAGTCTTTTTAAAACCAAATCTTTTAAAGAATACTGGCAACAGCAAAAGGAAAAGTGCTTCTGAAATTTGACCAATTGTCATTTTACCAGTTGGGTCTGCTACACCAATCTCTGCCAAGAATGGGTTGGCATTTTGGTAATAAAAAGCCAAAGGAATACAGATCAAAATTGACGAAACGAAGAAAACGGCAAAGTTTCTTTCTTTTAATAAACTAAGTGCATCAAAACCTAAAATTTCTGAAATCCTCAATTTCTGGGTTCTATCAGCTTTTGGAGGAGTTTTAGGTAAGGTGAATGAGAAGATACCCAAAATCAAAGAGGCTATTCCCGCAAGCATAAATGTGTTTTTCAAAAATCCAGATGCCATGTTTTCCACTGAATCCCAAGTAAACAAATAACTGATCGAGAGACCTGCTACGATCCAGCCGATAGTTCCCCAAACTCTAATGGTAGAGAAATCTTTTTCAGGATCTTTCATCTGGTTGAAAGATACGGAATTGACCAAGGCCAAAGTTGGCATATACAAGATCATGTATAATAATAGGTAAGGGTAGAAGCTTACAAAATCCGCGGATTGGTACATGGCAAGCATAAGTCCTGCTCCTGCCAAGTGTAGTAATCCCAATATTTTTTCTGCATTGAAATACCTATCGGCAATCAAGCCAATAATAAATGGAGCAATGATAGCCCCCAATGATTGAGTTGAGAATGCAGTTGCTATTTGGGTTCCTGTTGCATTTAGATTGGCTCCTAGAAATGTACCGAGGGTGACGAACCATGATCCCCATATGAAAAACTCAAGGAACATCATGAAAGAGAGACGAAAGCGAATTCCTGTACTCATTAATTTTGATGGTTAATAGGTTTGGATAATGTTAATTGAACTAGAATGAAATGGCAAACTATTAATTTTAAGTTTAATATTTAGGCTTTTTCTATTAATTTTAAATTTCATGAACAAAATTGCAACAAAGTAAAAAGTAAAAACCATTCATTTACCGTTTATAATGTTGTTTTCCGTTATATCATTTATTGTATTTGGTTTTCAAGATCAAATAATTGATAATTTATCCCTAATGTATCAAAATTCAAAATTTTTAATATTCGAATAAAAGCAAAACAATCAACATGATGAAAAATAGAAAGTTAAAAATGGGAATGATAGGTGGGGGGCCGGGTTCTTTTATAGGTGCTATTCATAGAAATGCGGCGCTGATGGATGGACTTATAGAGATCGTGGCTGGTGTTTTCAGCAGCAAACCAGAGAAGTCAGCCCAGACAGGAAAAGAAATGATGCTTGATGAAAATAGGGTTTATAGTTCTTATGATGAAATGTTTGAAAAAGAGCTTCAATTGCCAATTTCTGAAAGAATTGATATTGTGAGTATTGTAACTCCAAACCACGCACATTTTGATCCAACAAAAAAAGCTTTGGAAATGGGCTTTCATGTAATTTTGGACAAGCCTATGACTTTAAATTATGATGAAGCGAAAGAATTGTTCCACATTATAGAGAAGGCTGAGGGGATATTTTGCCTTACCCATACTTACACGGGTTACCCCATGGTCAAGCAAGCCAAACAAATGATAGCAGATGGAGTAATTGGGGAGGTAAGAAAAGCTTACGTAGAATATCCTCAAGGTTGGCTATGGAAGTTGTTGGAATCTGAGGATAATAAGCAGGCACAATGGAGGACAGACCCGAGCAAAAGTGGAGCTTCTGGATGTTTTGGTGACATAGGAACGCATGCATTCAATTTGGTAGAATATGTTTCAGGCCAAAAAGTGGCGAAAATTTGTGCAGATTTGGATGTCAAAGTCGATGGAAGACTATTGGATGATGATGGCGCTGTATTGATGCGATTTGAAAATAATGCTTCTGGAATCCTTACAGCTTCACAAATAGACACCGGTGCAGAGAATAATCTGAAATTCAAGATCTATGGTGACAAAGGTGGCTTGGAGTGGATGCAGGAAGATTGCAATTCTTTGATTTTAAGATGGCCGGATAAGCCTGACGAAGTTTATAGAGCTGGTTCGCCATATCTTTCTTCTTTAGCTCAAGAGAATACACGGACGCCAGCTGGACATCCTGAGGGATATATGGAGGCCTTTGCTAACATATACAGGAATTTTGCTCGCTGTATTTATGCCAAGCAGAATGGTGTTGAACCAAAAAAAGAATGGCTTGATTTTCCAGGAGCTGAAGATGGTATTCGGGGAATGGCATTTGTTGACCATGTTTTGAAAAGTTCAGCCTCAGACCAAAAATGGACTCCGTTTATTGTTGAAAAGTAGTTGATTTAGCGATTCATAGGGTCTAAATCCTTCTCTATCGCTCAGTAAAATAATCTAAAATTAAACCTAAAACCTAAAAACACTAACTTATGAAAACTATAAAAGGGCCAGCTATATTTTTGGCACAATTTGCTGATGATAAAGCGCCGTTTAATGATTTGAAAAGTATCTGCGAATGGATGGCATCAGTAGGATACTATGGAGTACAAATCCCATCTTGGGACGGCAGATTGATAGACTTACAAAAAGCAGCGGAAAGTCAAACTTATGCTGACGAGATCAAAGGTATTGTCAATGAAGCGGGATTGGAAATTACAGAACTTTCCACTCACCTTCAAGGCCAGTTGGTAGCTGTTCACCCTGCTTACAATGAGCTTTTTGATGGATTTGCCCCCGCAAATTTGGCAGGAAACTTAAAGGGTAAGACAGAATGGGCCACGCAGCAGTTAAAATATGCAGCGAAAGCTTCAAAAAATCTTGGTTTGACGGCGCATGCAACATTTTCCGGGGCATTGATGTGGCATACAGTTTATCCATGGCCACAAAGACCTGCAGGACTGGTTGATACCGGATTTGCAGAGCTAGCCAAAAGATGGTTACCTATTTTAGATACTTTCGAAGAAAATGGTGTAGATCTTTGCTACGAGTTACATCCAGGGGAAGATTTGCACGACGGGATTACATTTGAAATGTTTTTGGAAAAAGTAAATAACCACAAGCGAGCAAATATACTTTATGATCCGAGCCATTTTGTTTTGCAATGTTTGGATTATTTGCAATTCATTGATATTTATCATGATAGGATCAAGATGTTTCATGTCAAAGATGCCGAATTTAACCCCACAGGAAGGCAAGGAGTGTATGGTGGTTACCAAGGCTGGGTAGATCGCGCAGGAAGATTCCGCTCACTAGGAGATGGTCAGGTGGATTTTAGTGGTATATTTAGCAAACTTTCGCAGTATGACTTCGATGGTTGGGCAGTGTTAGAATGGGAGTGTGCGATCAAGCATCCAGAGCAAGGTGCGATCGAAGGCGCTCAGTTCATAGCTGACCATATTATTACAGTTACAGATAAGGCCTTTGATGACTTTGCAGGATCAGGAGCTGATGAAGATTTTAATAAAAAAATATTAGGAATTTAATAACCATAAATAAATAATTAAAAAAATGAAACTATTTAAACCCTTTTCTATTGGCGTTATTGCATTGTCTTCTTTGGCTTATGCTTGTGGAGGCGGTAGCCAAGAATCGACGGAAACTGCCAGCAATTCTACTCCCGCTCCCGCTCAAGAAGTAAAAGTGAGCTTGGAAGACAAGTACAAAGATGACCCGATTTTTATTACAGGATCATTGAAAGCCAAAGAAGCAGGATGTACGGCTTGTCACATGTTAGAGCGAAAGGTAGTTGGACCATCTTACGCAGATGTTGCAGAGAAATATGAAAATACGCCAGAAAATGTATCAATGCTCGCTGATCATGTAATCAACGGGAATGTAGGAAATTGGGGAGAGATTCAGATGCCTTCGCATCCACATTTGGAGAGATCTGACGTGGAAGATATGATTAAGTATGTATTACTATTAAAAAGATAGAATGAAAACTCTTAAATATTCGATTTTTGCACTTTCGGCTTTGACCTTTGCTTGTGGTGGAAGCCAAGAGGTAAGGGAAGTGACCATTGAAAATGAAGTTATTGAAGTAGAGTCAGAATGGATTAGCCTTTTTGATGGGGATTCTTTTGATGGCTGGAAAAAGTATGGTGGAGGTGAGGTGGGGGCTGCTTGGAAAATTCAAGATGGAGCTATTTATTTAGATGCAAAAAATAAAGATGGATGGCAAACTGGTGACGGAGGGGATATTTTGACAGAAGAAGCGTTTGATAATTTTCACCTGAAGGTGGAATGGAAAATTGCCAAAGATGGAAATAGCGGGATCATCTTCTATGTCCATGAATCAGAAGAATATCCGTACCCATGGTCTACAGGAATGGAAATGCAGGTTTTGGATAATGATGGACACCCGGATGCCAAAATCACCACTCACAGAGCAGGGGATTTATACGATTTAATTCAGTCTTCTGAAGAAACTGTAAAACCAGTAGGGGAGTGGAATCTTGCAGAGATAGTTTCCAAAGATGGTAATCTTGAACTTCATCTAAACGGTACAAAAGTAGTAGAGACAACCCTTTGGACTCCTGAGTGGGAAGAGTTGATTTCGAAAAGCAAATTTAAAGACATGCCGGGTTTTGGTACATTCAAAACTGGAAAGATCGCACTTCAAGATCATGGAGACGAAGTTTGGTTCAGGAATATTGAAATCAAGAAGCTTTAGATTTAATTAGAAATTTATATCCATAAAGCGCTTGGAAGACTTTCACAGGTCATCCAAATTCTTTATTTTTGAATAAGTTTAATTAATTAATAACTCTTTACTTGCAATGGATCCCTGAAAGCGTTTTCAGGGGTTTGTTTTTTTTACCTAATTGCGTTTTTTTGAAAAAGTTTTTGCTTAAATTTTGTTTTTTGAGCATTTTTATTCCTCAGATCTGTTTCTTCTTTGTTCTATTGTTTTAAAGTTCTACTTTTCAAAGAGCTTTGATGTCTTAGAAATAAGTGTTTAAAGATTTTTTAATCATAAAAAAACTATTTTAAAATTATGATGAATCTAAAATCCATCCCCTGCAACCACCAACTTCAGCAATTACAGCTTGCTGATATTCCATTTAACACCATAGAAATTGCTGCTATTCCAGAGCCTTTTTTTAAATATGAAGGAGCTCAATGGTTTGACCACAAAGCTTTCAGGGATATTTTGCTGGAAAAACTGACTTTACATCTGCATAGTAATGTGCTGAAACTTTTGGTTTTTACACCCAAAGAAAATCAAACTTATACGGCATTTGCCTATTTGGCAAAACAAGAAATTGTGGCGATGCAGCTTCCTAATTCCGGCAATTTTAAAGCGTGGATGGATAATATTCTTGAAAAACAAGAAGATGCTTTTTCGGATAGTTTTTTCAAGAGCGAACCAGATCCAAATGAAAGGTATTTGGTTGAATTTGGGAAAGGAAGTTTTTCTGTAAAAAGTGGCATAGGTGTTCTTTATGACGACAAACCAAATGAAACTGGAGCTTACCTTCACAAAAAAGCACCTGCCGATTATAATAAAGCCGCATTGACCAACGAGAAAGACCAATTCATTCAAAACTATGTCAGAACAAATGATGAAGTGGTGAATGATGAAGCTTTACAACAATTATTTCACGAGTTTATTCAGTCCAAAAACCTAATTCCAAATCCACCTGAAAACAATGAAAAGGTGTATAGCGAATTTGAAACGCTCGCAAAGTATCAATTTCCTGAAGTGCTAAAAATCTTGCTCAACTTTCATAACGGTATCGAAAACACAGGCTTTTTTTCCGCCCAAAAAATCCTAGCAGAATGGAAAATCTGGAAAGGAATTTATGATGATCCAAATTGGAAGCTGGAAGACCTTACTGGTAACAATCAAGCCGATGGGCTCAAAACCATTTGTGTTTACACCAATCCCTATTGGGTGCCGTTTTACAGTACGGGAGGTGGCAATTTTTATGCGATAGATTATGCTCCGGGTATTCAGGGGAAATCGGGACAAATTATTGCTTTTGGAGCAGATACAAGTCAAATCAGCTTGATTGCAGGAAGTATGGAAGATTTTTTACAACAATTAATCTCTGGAAATATCAACCTTTAAAAGCAAAAAAATGAATAAAATTATTCCACTTTTTCTATTAAGCATTTTGGCTGTGAGTTGTTCAAGTTGTTCTGCTCAAAAACAAAATAATCAATCTTTAAATAAACAAAATAATATGACACGTTTTATCAAATCTATGGCAACAGGCTATGTCAAATCCGGGAACTACGGCGGTTCTACACAACACGAACAATTTCCTTCGGTGTACAATTACAGCTATTTCAATGGCGAAACTTCAGAAAAAAACAAGGAATTTCAATCCTTATTCAACCTTTATCTTCAAAATATAAAGGTAAATAACAGCGTTACCCTGCAAGATTACCTCACACATTTGTTAAACAACAATACCGAAAAACTTAAGGAAATCCACAGCCAAAACCAAGATAAAAAAGAAGTAGGCAACAGCAATCAAGAACTCCCAACGCTGTTTTTTGTAGATGATGAAGCTGGTACCGTGCTTCGCATTGATCCTTATTTGGTACAATTAAGTTGGAACAAACACACAGAAAAACTCAACAAATTTTTACAAGAAAACGCTACCCATTTTAGTAGTGAAATACCTGACGAATTTTATATTAAATACTATGGAAAATAATCATAAAACCACATAGTAACATAGAAAACATAGAAGCTAAACGGTAAAAACTATGTGTAGCTATGTGTCAATTCTGCCAAAGGTGGACACGAGTAGTGGAAAATATAAACCACATAGTCACATAGAAAACATAGAAGCTATGTGCTCAAAAAAACTATGTGTAGCTATGTGTCTATTCTGCCAAAGGTGGACACGTGTAGTGGAAAATATAAACCACATAGTAACATAGAGAACATAGAAGCTAAACGGTAAAAACTATGTGCAACTATGTGTCTATTCTGCCAAATGCGGACACGTGTTGTAGAAAAATGAAAACCACATAGTAGCATAGAGAACATAGAAGTTAAGTGATATAATTATATACTATATGAAAATAAATGTCAAAGTCCAAAGCGGCAAACTTTTCATCAATGATACTGAAATAGAATTTCCGGTACACCGTCAAAAATTAGAAGCAATTTTTGGCAAGCCCAGCAGATTGTATTATAATATCAATTGGAAATGCGTTTGGGATCATCTCGGTATTTATACAGATTATGGGGTTTGGGATAAAATATACCGCATTCATTTTTTGCAAAAACCTTATCCCATTGAAAAGGAAAATGCATCAAGAAGTTTCTTTGAAGGCACTCTTTCTATTGATGACAAGCAAATTACTACTGAAAAAGTTGAGCAAATAACCTGGAAAAAAATGGTTTTCCGCCAATTTAAATATGCTGAAACTTTTGAGCCGTTTGGTTTTTGTTTCGAGTTTAATTACCAATACCGCAAAGAAATCCCGGCTGATAAGTATTTGATAAAAACTACAGAGCAACCTATCGTAGCGTTTCAAGACTTTAAATTTAAACTATTGGTTATTGATGAATTGATGTATAAGCAGCAGATCCTCAAACCAAAATTTGATTTGTATGAATTTGCCGAATGGTATAAAAAACGGAGTATCGACATAGAAGAAGAAGGGTATGAAGAGATTGCAGAAGTGACAGATTTTTTTGAAAGATTGCCTATCACTACAGATCAAGCTGCAAAAGTAGAAAACTTGTACCAAGATGCAGGGAATTTGATTTATGGCGAAATTCAGCGCTTTTGGACAGGTGAAGATGATCAATATGACATCATTAACTTGGCGGATGCTTTACAATTTCCCAATCTTAAAAAATTAACCATTTTTAAAGCAATAGAGCAGGAAGAAAAACAACAAGAAAGCATCAATCTATTAAGAGAAAATGGAATTGATGTTCAGTTTTTTTAACTATTTTAAATGAAAGCAACGAACAGTTTGATGGAACAAAACAGCCCAAAAAACAAAGAAATAACCTTGCAATACACGGAATATCAAAACACAAACAACCACATAGGAACATAGAGAACATAGAAGTTAAACGGTAAAAACTATGTGTAGCTATGTGTCTATCCTGCCAAAGGTGGACACGTGTGGTAGAAAAAAACAAACCACATAGAAACATAGAGAACATAGAAGATAAGTAAAAAAACTATGTGCAACTATGTAACTATGTGGTAGAAAAAACAGAAAACTATGACAAAGAAGTATTTAGATGATTTAACTTATAAAGTAATTGGATGCTGCATAAGTGTCCATAATGCTTTAGGGCCAGGCTTATTAGAAAGCGTTTACCATAGATGCTTGATGGAGGAATTTAAGTTTCAGGGAATACGCTTTAATTCTGAACTAATTGTGCCTGTAGAGTACCGAAATGTAAAATTGGATGCGTTATTGAGAGCAGATTTTTATGTTGAGAATTGCTTGGTTATAGAATTAAAAGCCGTTGAAGCGGTTCTGCCAATACACGAAGCACAGTTAATGACGTACTTGAAGTTATTAGACGCACCCAAAGGAATTTTAGTCAATTTCAATTGCACCAACATCTTTCACAATGGTCAAAAAACTTATGTAACGGAGAAATATAGAGGTTTGGATGAAAAATAAATATATAAACCACATAGTAACATAGAGAACATAGAAGCTAATCGGTAAAAACTATGTGTAGCTATGTGTCTATCCTGCCAAAGGCGGACACGTGTGGTAGAAAATTAAAACCACATAGTCACATAGAAAACATAAAAGCTAGGTGCTCAAAAAAACTATGTGCAACTATGTGTCTATGTGGTAGAAAATATAAACCACATAGTAACATAGAAAACATAGCAGCTAATCGGTAAAAAACTATGTGCAACTATGTGTCTATCCAGCCCAAGGCGGACACGTGTGGTAAAAAAAAGAAAGTATGAATAAAACAGAACAACAAATAAACAACTACTTCCTCCAACTCCAATCAGCTTTTCCTGAATTTGACACGCAGGAAAAAAAGATTTTTGAACCTACAGAAACTGATTTTCCTTTTTCTTGGAAAGACCCTTTCAAAGCCTCTGATAATGTACTGAAAGTGCTTGCCCGACACATTGGCTTAAATCCCAATCGCATCGAACTGATGTTTTACAGCGATTATCCGGAGGAAGATGTTGAAAACCCAAACGCGATTTATTTGAGGTTTAAAAACAATAAAAAAGCAACGCTGAAAGACTATCAAAGCAACATCAAACGATTTGCTTTCAACATAGACGCATCCGTTTTTGAGTATGCCGATTGGGTCATTGCCGCTATTGCCCACGAAATTTGTTATTTGAAACTTTTGGAAAATGGTAAATTTGATGTGAAAGAGGAAAAATTGATCGACATAGCCACAGTTTATTTCGGTTTCGGAAAATTATCTTCAATAGCCGTAACCAAGCAAAGCGAAATCACATCTAAAAAATTTGGAAGTTTGAATTAAGAAGAATGGGCATTTGCTATTCAGTTTTCTTAAAAAAAGATGATGTCGGTAGCATTTTTTAAGTACTTTGTTTCAACCTTCAACTCAATAATTGTTTTGACCCAATAGAAATCAACACTTGTTCTCAATGAAAATAATATCCTACCTACTTTTTCTATTTTTCGGACTGCAAGTGCAGGCACAGGTTTCTTTGGATTCTATTATTGAATTAAGAAATAACCACCCTTCCAAAGCCATAATTGAGATCGACAAGCTTTTGTTTGCCAAAGAAATGCAAGATTCACTTCTTCCATATTTGCACAGAGAGCGGGGTTATGCCTACCAAAACCTTAACGATATTGAAAAATCTATTGATTTTTTAGAAAAAGCACAAAAAGGCTTTGATGCCAAAACACAAGCAGAGGAATTGCTGAATGTTGAAATTCAACTGTCTAACAATTTTTCAAATCTGAACAAACAAACTGACGCCATAAAATATGCCAATAGTGCCTTGCAAAGAGCCGAAGTGTTAAACAACAAAGAGCTTATTGTAAAAGCGAACGATAACATTTCGTATGTATATTTCAAGCTAGGGCAACTGGATAAAGCGATTGCTTATTTACAGATTTCAGAACAGTATCACAAAAAAAACAAGAACCTTGCAGAGCTTTCCATTACCTACAACAATATCGCTATTTTGTACAGAAACAAAGGCGATTTGCAAGCTTGCATTCGCTACAACGAAAAATCTTTAGCCCTCAATTTTGAGCTGAAAGATTTAGCTTCTGTAGCCAAATCTTATAATAATTTGGGGATTGTTTATAACCAATTGAACAATACCGAGGAAGCGACAACCTATTTCACCAAAGCCATTGCACTAAACGATTCTTTAGGGATAAAAAATAGCAATCCGCTGATTTCTTTGGCACTTTTACAACATCAAAAAAAGGAATATAAAAACGAACAAGAAACCCTGCTAAAAGCACTCGAAATTGAGCAACAAACAGGTCGTCTTGATATTCAAAAATCAATTTATCAGTCGTTGCTGAAAAACAGTTTAGAACTAAACATTCCTAACATCGCACAACGTTATCAGGTTTCTATTGAACACATTGACACGCAGATTATGCAACGCCAAAGGCAAGAAAATCTACAGCTTATTGATACGCACAAACAATTACTTGAAAACGAACTAAAATGGCGAGAACAACAGCAACAAACCATTACCTATAAATGGATTGCGGTTTCTGTTTTCTTACTGGCATTTGCCTTTGGGATTTATTTTTATCAGCGTCATACCAAAAAAGAAATAGTTCGCCAAAAAGAGCGAGCATTGCTGGAACAAAAAATCCTTCGTTCGCAAATGAATCCGCATTTTATCTTTAATGCCCTGACCGCCATTCAGAATAAAGTGATGGAAAATAATCCGCTACACACGGCAACTTACATTTCAAGATTTGCCAAGCTCGTTCGCCAAAATTTCGATTTTACACAAAAGGAATTCATCACCCTGGAAGAAGATTTGGATGCGTTGAAAAACTATATGGCAACACAACAAATGCGTTTTGAAAATAAGTTTGAATATGAATTTAAAATTGATGAAAGGATAAGTCCTGATTTCATCAAAATTCCGCCGATGCTGTTGCAACCCTTTGTAGAAAATGCCATTGAGCACGGTTTCAAAGACATTTCCCATAAAGGAAAAATTGAAATCCTTGTTGTGCAACAAAATAAAGAGCAAATTCGCTTCAAAATCATTGACAACGGAAAAGGTTTTTTCCCAAAACACGATGCAAAACTGCACGCTTTGGAAATTATCAAAACCCGTTTGAAGCTCAACAATGCCAATGACGAAGCTACTTTTTCCATTCAAAACAGAGCGGATGGTTCCGGTACCGAAGTGACTTTTTTATTAACTTTGGCCCAATACCAATAAAATGAAAGCCATTCTTGTAGAAGACGAAATCAATGCACAAAAAGCACTTTTGAAGATGCTTCAGCTCGTTGCACCCGAAATTCAAGTATGGGCTATTTTTGATACCATAAAAGAAGCTTCTTTATTTCTGAATAAAAACACGGTCGATTTGCTGTTTTTAGACATCCAGCTCAAAGACGGCAACGGTTTTGAACTTTTGCAAACAATTGACCAGCAAGATTTTTCATTGATTTTCACAACCGCTTTCAACGATTTTGCCATAAAGGCTTTTAAATTTAATGCGATAGATTATTTGCTAAAACCTATCGATCCGCTCGAACTGAAAGAAGCCATTGAAAGGGCAAAAAACACAAGAAAAACCAACCCGATTATTCCTTTAGAAAAATCACTTTCCGAGCAAAAAATTGTTTTAAAAACCACCGATAGCAATCATATCATTCCTGTTTCATCCATAATCCGGCTTGAGGCAGACGGTGCTTACACTTTATTTGTAACAGAAAATCAGAAAATACTGGTTTCAAAAAACATCAAGCATTACGAAGAATTGTTAGCCGAATACCATTTTGTGCGTTGTCATCAATCGCATCTTATTGCTTTTTCCAAAATTTCAGAGGTCAAAAGCAATAGCGTGAAAATGCTCAACAATGATGAAGTTCCTGTTTCTTTCCGCAAAAAGCAACTGTTGAAATCCCTACTGTAAAGAAAACAACACGCTTTTCAATCCATTCTTTACGGTTGTCAATTCCTTTGTGAATTTCATTCATAATAAAGCTATTTTAGCTACACTATGTTTTGAGTGGTAATTATTTAATAAAACCGAAATAAGCACCTAAGACAAACAAACACTATGTTCTCTATGTGACTATCCAGCCAAAGGCGGACAAGTGTGGTAAAAAAAAATATAAACCACATAGTAACATAGAAAACATAGAAGCTAATCGGTAAAAACTATGTGTCTATCCAGCCAAAGGCGGATACGTGTGGTTTAAGAAGTTTAAATACTATGTTCTCTATGTGTCTATGTGGTTTTTAAAGTTTAAATACTATGTTCACTATGTGACTATGTGGTTTAAGAAGTCTAAACATAAATCAATTGTAGTTTTTTTAATTATAAAATCGTGTCCAATCCGTTCAAAAAAATAGTCCAAAACGTGCAGGTTTCCAAAACCAAGATGTTTGATGATGACATTAAACACCAAGCAAATATGGAAACCAAAACCTGCAAGAGCTGTGGAGCTCCAAGGCCCATTAACACCAATTTGGTGCATTGCAACTATTGCCGAACACCGTTTATGAACATCGATGCCATCATAAAAGCCGAAAAATGAACCACGAATTACAGGAAACCATTAACCGCTGGAAAGCCTATCTGCAAAAGATAGAACAGCGTTTTGACCAATCGTTGCAACAAGCCGAGGAAGTCTGCAAAGATTTGCTTGTAGAAAGCAAATACGACTATTATGAAGTGATGAAAACCTGGATGGCAATCAAATCGCAGATTTATGACATCTCCAAAAGTGTAACCCAAACTTGGGAAGAAAAAGTGTATCCGCAACTGCGTTTGCATACCAATTTCGATGTGCCAAAAGAACTGCACGAAAGCAATTTTACCTATTTCCTGATTACCAAACTAGACCATTTTGAACGTAATTTAGAAGCCGATTTATCGCAAACCTTTTACAATCAAGCTATTCAGTCGGCAAACCAGCAGTTTTTTTGCACCCAATGTCATTCGCCTTTGGCCATACAAAGCAATGTTTTTCGGGCACATTATGTCACCTGCAACTATTGTCAGGCAACCAATACCTTCACGCCCGACACCAAATATGCCCAAATTGGTGGCAATATCATAGACAATATCGTGGCAAAAAAATGCGAGCCTTTGTATCTGCAAATGCAAAACTCGCTCAATGTGATACAAAGCCAGCGTCCGCCGGTTGTGGAGCAGTTGTGGGAAAAATACAAAACCGATTATTTCACTTACTACGAAACCTTTTTTACCGAAAGAATGAAGCTGAACAACGATGCCAAAGACCGTTTTGGTGCCGATATGCAACGCAAAAAAACAGAATACGAACAGTACGAAAATCTACATAAAAAATCATACTAATCCTTTAAAAATAAACAAATTATGGAAACTATTAACGGAGTAACTTTTGAAGATTGGGCTTGTGCCTGTGCCAATTTAGCCGGCGGAATGCCCGAAAACGAAGTGCTGAATGTACTGGGAATTGAATTGCCGGTTTGGCAAAAAACCACTGACGAATGGAGTGCAAAATTGGGCGATATGATGGCCGAAGATATGAACATCGCCACCAAATACGGCGAATATTTCACCAACCCAAAACAAGGCAAGTTTGCCAATGCCGGTGCTACAACAATGTCGTTGGCAGATGCCTTGGCAATCGTTCCAGATTTTGATGCTTATCAACAGATTTTCTGGCAAATGTCCAAAGGTGCCGATGTGGGTATCGATGGTATTCAGGTGTTGCAAAACCACGGACTTACCCTGCAAAGTTGGTCATCGGTTGGGCAACATTACAGCCAGATGCAACACCAGATGATGGACGAAAATCTTTCGCCAGAAGAGCTGAAACGCAATTACGACACCATTACCCAAATCAGTGAAAAATGGCAAAACCATTGGGATAATCATTATAAAGACAGCAAGGCAGATTTAGCTGGCGATATAGATTTTTAGGGCGTTCGGGCGGGTTTTCCGTTGCAAGTCCTCGTCAATCAAACTTTTTTTGCGAGTTGTGGCAAGAGCTTCTTTGGTCGCTTTGCCACGCCTGCAAAAAATAGTTCGCTTGCCTGTGGGCTTTCCACTACAACCCCTAACGCAAAATTCATCAAACGATAAAAAAATGAACATCAAAGAAACCATTAAAGAGCAATTACGGTCGGTCATCCAATGGGAAAAACCGCAGGAATTTCAGCTTTTTTATAAATTTACCGACAAAGGCGACGAGATTAAAAATGCCTCCAGGCTTATTCTGCAACCCGGACAAGGCTGTATTTTTACCCACGAAGGAAAAATTGAAGGCATTTATGAAGAAGAAGGTTTGTATGACCTGAAAACTGAAAACACGCCCTTTTTCACCACGATGAAAAAAGTGCTGAACGCCTTTGAAAGTGAGCATAAAGTGGGCATTTGGTTTTACCGCAAAGCCGATATCAACAACATCCGTTGGGGAACCCGACTTCCGATTAAATACAACGATCCTGTGTATGCTTTTCCGGTACATTTGCGGGGTTATGGCAATTATTCAATCCGTATTTCAGATGTCAAGTCGTTTTTTGTAAACATTTTGGCCGGTCAGGAAGATTATTTCAGCTACGAATTGCAGGAATTGTTCTTGTCGCGAATTACGCAACCTATTTCCAACTATCTCGCCAACGCCAAATTTTCCTATGCCGAAATCGACAGCCATATCGAGGAAATTGCAAAAGAAGCCCAGCAAAAATCGCTTTCCGTTTTTGAAAATTTAGGCTTTTCTTTAATCGATTTTCGTATTGAAGGCACTTCTTTCGACGAAGAAACCAATCAGCGGATCAACGAAATTTCCAATGTTCAGGCAGATGTTCACGCCTCAAAAATTGCCGGGGTCGATTATGCCCAAATGCAACAACTCAAAGCAATGCGAGATTTGGCAAAAAACGAAGGCACTGCCGGAGCATCAATGGGAATGTTTGCCGGAATGAATATGGCACAAAACATCAATCCAACTCCTCCAACTCAAGATTTAAAAACCAAACTCAAAGAACTGAAAGAGCTATTTGACGAAGGCTTGATTGACGAGCAGGAATTTAAAGAGGCGAAAGCGAAGTTGTTGTCATAGGATTTAAAATTCGAGGTGTGCATCTTATTTGGATAAATTAATTAGCCGTCATATTATGAATGACTACAAAAGCGAAATAGAAATTTTACTCGACAGTTTGGACAAAAGTGCAAATTCAAATACGGCGTGGCTTCATTTTAACATTAATTCGCCTTCCACATTTGATATTAATGCGTTCTTGTTAAAACAATTACAAACAGGTTTTTTTCATTTCACTTTGGTTGAAAGCGACATTAATAGAGGCTGGGAACATTATGTTAGTTCGTTCCTTTCAAAAAATTGTAAAGACAATATGATAATGCTCCAACGTCCTGGAACTACTTGGAATGGCAGGACAGAACTAGAGATTAACAGCATTTCAACCGACAATGCAAAAGAGTTGCTTGTTGACCTGCTAACAGGAGAAAGAATACATTTTAGCAAAAGCCCATTAGGAACGCAACTGGATAAAGCCGAAGCAGAAAAATTGGTTGACAATTTCGTAAAGTATATAAAGACACATAAAAGTAGGGAACTTACATTTTATAATATTGCACCAAATTTTCTTTGGACAACTGAAGATTGCTTTAACTCGGACAATGATAACACACGACTTGGCTATTTCGAAAGTAATGGAAGAGATTTGGTGTTGGGTGTTCTGTCTAATGATATGGAAATGAATATTTTGGAGCTAAATATTCTTATGACTAATGGATATTGTTAGTGAAGAAATACAAACAGCTAAAAGGCATTTTGGTAAAAGGTTGAGCGTAAAATAATATGAAAAAAACACTAAAAATAATGGTGGTAATACTATTAGCAATAGCACTCTTTTTGGGTATGGCTTATCTCTACCTCACTGATTGTGGCAGAAAAGGAATTTTGTCAAATGCACCTGATTTACCCAAAATGGAAATACCAATAACTTACAATGTTGCTTGGTGGGCACATCAAAAAGATTTAGTGATTGAGGATTTTAAGGTAACTGTTGTAGAAAACAATTTGCACCTATTCAACAATCAAGCATTGATTTCTTATACGGTAAAAGGGAAAATAAATTATGATGGTCATTGGAGACCCAACATAAAAGAAGTGCATATATCCGAAAGAATTAATAAAGACAGCACACAAAACGTTAACCGTATAATTGAAATTACACCAATAGTTGAAGTGAAAAAGGATACAAATGCAAATGACGGAATTGAAGATTTTGAATTTACAAACCAACACATAATTACCTCGGGGAAATTTGGTTTAAACAGGATTAAAATTATTTGCGAAAACAAAGACACCATTATCGAAATACAACAAAGGAAATAAGGCACCAACTTAAAAAATGTATCGCTATGAACAGCAAACGTACCATTAAAAAACAAAAGCTGGTTGCCTTTATTTATTCAGCTTTTGATGGTGTACAACTCGAAGAAGGCATTGGACTTTGGGAAGCTCAAGCAGAAGATAATCCGTTAGAAGATAAGGAATGGGAAAAGCAATGTCTTGACAAAGCAAAAAACGACGAACGTAACGATTGGCAAAAAGTAAGTTTAGAAAATTTAATCGATTGTGGAGATATCATTAACTACATCGATGCCAAGGGTTTTCGCTACTATTTACCGCTTTGGTTGCTTATGGATATTGGGTATGATGATGAAGTTATCCAAAAGCAATTTCCGCATAAAATGATGGTTGATATTGCTTTTCATTTAAGCCGACCGCTTGAAGTTTGGGCAAATGGTAAGTATGAAAATAAATTTGGAGACAATAAATTGAGTGCACTTAACCACGACCAAAAAAAATGTATCGCTACTTATTTTCAGTATAAAATGAACATCGTTAAGCAAAAATACCAAGAATATTCTATCCAATTTGGGTCAGATGAAAGCGAATTTTTAAACGATAAAGCATACATCGCTTTGCAAAAAGCAAGAGATTTTTGGGGAAATCGTATATTATGAAAATCCCGAAAGGCTTTGATAATAAAAAAAAATAGATGACAAAGGAGAAAATCTTAAACAACACAAATTGGTATTACTTTTAAATTTTTGAATAATATAATGGAACAATTAAAAACACTTTTAGACAAATTCATCCAGTCGGATAAACAACACGGCATCAAAAAAATAGCGGTTTCCGATTTGTTTTTTGATGTAGATCCGGATGAAATGGAAGCAACAAGAGCACAGTTTATAAAACAGTATGAACAGTACAAAAAGATGCTAATAGAAATTTGCGGTAACCCAATCATAACAGATGTTTCTGGCTATGAATTCAAAGATTTTGAACTCACCAAAAACGAGAAAATGGCAGATATGCTCACCTTATTTGCTTATCAAAATAGCAGATTTGGCATTTTGCTTTTTCAAGAAGACAAAGAATTGCCTATTGAATTGTGTCTATCGGCTTTTAAAACTAATTCATAGAAAATCCCGAAAGGATGAAGTGATTAAAACAAGAAAATATGGGAACTTATATGCCAGCTATTTCGGTGCTTGTTCAATCAAATGAAATTCCAAAACAAAAGGCCGAAAGCTATAATGATGTTTTGGGTATTCTTATTAAATATAATGACGAAAAAACGCGTTATCAGTGCACAACTAGAGGTTATGAACATATAGAAATAGTTTCAAGTTTAGCAAAGCAATTAAACATTTTCCATTTTGATGACTATGTAAATGAAGAAGTTTTTTTTGTAGAAGGCGATAAGCTCAATATGTTTTTAGAGAAATTACAAGCAATAGAAAATATCCTTTTGTTGCATCCCAAAAAAATAATAGAGGCATATATCAACATACAACAAAATAGATTAGAATTAAGTAAGAATGAAGTGGCTTTTACAACTTATGAAGCATCAAAAAAACAAATTACAGAAACTCAAACACGCTTGCAAAATATAGATTTAACTACAGTTTATAAACAAGCAGAGCTTAATCCTGATATTTGTGAATTTTCATTAAAGGATGAGTATCAATCCAATTATCATCCTATTATTTCGGTGTTATTTTGGTTAAAAGTTCAACTGTTTTTATTCAGTAAGGCCATCAATGAAAATAAAGTATATGCACATATTTATTTAACTCCTTAAAACTTATAACTCTGTTTCTAAATTATATAAGGAGAATAAAAGATTTCAAACCTAACAATCAGAATCGATAAAAAATATAGGAATTTATGTCAATTATTTCATTACTTATCAAATTAAGACCACTAAAAACCGTCCTGAAAATTGGATTGCTTTGGGCTTCGCTTTGGTTGCCTGTGTTTCTGTTTGAAAAAATTTTTACACGGCAGTTTGAAACTCACCAACTTATAGGTGTGTATCGAGATGCATCAATGGTTTACCTTTCAATAAGTGTTTTATTAGCTATAATCTACCTTTGGTTAACACCACGATGGTTTCAAAGTAGTGCCTATAAAACAGGAATTATTCTCATATACGTCCTCTTTTTTGCGATGATGTGTACCCAAGTCGCTAAGGATTATTGCATCAATTTTGGTTCTACTTGGCGTTGGAATGAAGTGTTTTATGAATTGGTGGCAACGCAATGGTATTTGTATGTGATCGGATTAATTGGAGTAATTTCCCATTTGCTGTGTCACCATATTTTAATAAGAAATAAGAAAAAATTATTGGATAATCGTAATCATAAATCACTATGTCAAACTTAACATTAAGAGAAGCATTTACCAACCATAAATTTATTTTGGTAGAAGAAATGCTGAAAGAAAATCCGGCTTCGTACAAAGGACTCAACAATTGGGACCAAAGTTATTTGGTAACCGAAGCCTTGAAACAAAAATCATTCAGCACCATTTTTACACTGATAGATGAAAAACTGGTAGAAACTGATGTCTTTGAATTAGACCATTTTTCGGGCAGTTTTATAGAAACCGTTTTGGCGAATATTCCATTTTATTCAAAACCCATTTCGGCTTTTAGTCACGACAGCACTGCTAAAGAAGAACCCAATGAAGAAGCTTTAGATTTCTTGGAGAAATTTGCATCAGCCATTGAAAACATTGACGAAATTGTTTCAAACACCACCATTTTAAAATGGGCATTGATCCGAAAACTACCGGCAAAAGCCATCGAAATTTTAATCAATAAAGGTTGTAAAGTCAATGAAATTGATGCGTCTGAAAATTCGCTCCTGCATCTGGATTTGCCCGAAGAATATTTCGGAATGCTGGTTAATTTTGGCTTAAACGTTAACCGCAAAAACAAAGGAAACGTAACACCTGTGCAAAAAGCCATTGATGCAGGCAACAAAAATGCGGTGCGAATTTTACTCGAAAACGGAGCCGATGCACAGCACAAAGACAGTCGCGGAAATTCGATGTTTTACGTGGCTTTGGTGGATAAACTCGACTATGAAATTTACGATTTACTGTGCGAATTTGACAGTCCGAATTTTGACGAAACCAATACCGACGGTGCTTCGATGTTGTTTGAATACATTAGAAGATTAGACAATTATTCCGGTCAAAATTCCTTGCAATATCTAGCGAAACTGCTAGAACAAGGTGCCGATTTAACCCACAAATGTTTGTACTACGGAAGTCCCACAACGCCTTTGGATATGGCCATTACCAAGCCTTTTGCCGTTTTTGAAATGGTCCTCAATAATTTATATGCCGATATCAACGAGCAAGACGATAACGGAGACACCTTACTGCACAAAGTTTGCAATGTGAACCTAAATTTTGAAGCCGAAAAAGCCAAAGACATTTACAAAAAAGTGAAAATGTTATTGGAAAAAGGAGCAGATGTTTCCATCAGAAATGCTCAAGACAAATTACCGTTGGATTTAGCAAGCAATGATAATTTAAAGGAAAAAACCGTGGCATTGCTACTCAAATCCTAACAAACTATGTGGTAGAAAAAATATACCACATAGCCACACCTGTGCTGAGCCTGTCGAAGTATAGAAAACATAGAAATTGTGATGTATAAAAAGAAAACTATGTGCAACTATGTGACTATGTGGTTAAAAAAATAACTTCTAAAATCAAAAAGTATGTCAATGTCATTTATAGTAGCCTGTGAACAAGGCAACCGAAAAATAGCCGAATTACTGTTACAACAAGAAGTAACCGATGTAAATTATACCGATGAAAAAGGCAGAACCGCCTTGCATTATGCATCACACCGTGGTTATCTGGAAATTTGCGAAGCCTTGCTTACCAAAGGTGCAGACATCAATTACGAAGACCGAAATGGAGAAACGCCACTGTTTTTTGCCACTTTGCAAAACCAAACCGAAGTGGTTAAACTGCTTTTAGCTAAAAATGCCAAAGGCGATATCAAAGATTATCAAGGCAATAATTTGTTGCACATTGCCACCCGAAACGGACAAAAAGTGCTTTGCGAATTGTTTTTAGCCAATGGTTTCGACCTAGAAAGTGTGAACAACAACGCCGAAACACCTTTGATGATTGCCGTAATTAGTTCCAAAAAAACGTTGATTGATCTATTCATCCAAAAAGAAGCCAATGTTTTTGTCAACAACAAAGACGGGAACAATCTATTGCATTTGGCTTTGCAAAGCGGAAATTTACCTATTATCAAACTCCTGCTTGAAAAAGGAATTCCGGTAGATGAACCCAATTCTGCAGGAACAACGCCTTTGCTTTTTGCGTGTTCCAACAATAATATAATGCTTACCAAATTGTTTTTAGAGTTTGGAGCCGATGTTTTTCAGACCAATAAAAACGGTATTTCGCCCATTTATTATGCCTGTGCTTACAACCAAAAGCAAATGGTGCAATTGTTTTTAACGCAAGGTTTGGATGTCAATTTTCAAACCCCAACACAAGGAGCCGTTACCTTGGGCAGTTACCTCGATTTTGTGGAAAGTGCTCAAGATTTATCGTCAGATAGTTTGTATCATTTGAGCAGTAGCTACACTTCCGGAGGCGAAAGTTTATTGCATTTGGCGGTAAAAAACAGTCATCTGTATATGGTAGAATTGCTATTGAATAACGGTGCAGATGTAAACATTCAGGACGAGTCGGAAAATACAGCCTTGCATTATGCTTCTTCCAACGGAAAAAAAGATATTGTTGCCCTGTTAATCAAAAGCGGAGCCGATGTAAACCTTACCAACGTACGTGAACAAAAGCCATTAGATTATGCCAACCAAAGAGGTTTCAACGAAATTGCCGCAATGATTTTGCAACAAAATCCAACCGATACTGCCTTGCCAAAACAAAATCCGTTGGCAAATAATCCAATAGATTTAACGCCAAATGCATCTGTTTCAAAAGAAGATATCAAAGCGAAATTAAAAGAATTGAAGGAGTTTTTTGAAGAAGGCTTGATTGACGAACAGGAATTCAAAGAAGCGAAAGCGAAGTTATTGGCTTAATGGAATACATTCTTTATATGTAGTAGCAGAATTATAAACCACAAAGTAACATAGAGAACATAGAAGTTAAGCGGTGAAAAAACTATGTGCAGCTATGTGTCTATCCAGCCAAAGGCGGACACGTGTGGTAGAAAAATGTAAACCACATAGTAACATAGAGAACATAGAAGTTAGGCGGTGAAAAAAAACTATGTGCAACTATGTGTCTATCCAGCCAAAGGCGGACACGTGTGGTAGAAAAATGTAAACCACATAGTAACATAGAGAACATAAGGGCTAAGCGGTAAAAAAACTATGTGCAACTATGTGTCTATGTGGTAAAAAAAAAATAAACCACATAGTCACATAGAAAACATAGGAGCTAAGAAAATAAATATTTAAGAGGGCAATTCGTTTTTTTTTTTGTTTAAGCGAAGTAAGGTTCATGATTTTTAAAATGTTAACCCAAAGAAGAACTTATTTTAAAAATATTGATGACAATATTCACTTTTTATCAAAATTCCCTACCTTTGCAGTCCGTTCGGTCGGACGGGGTTTCGGGTATTGATTATCAGGGACTTTTCCAAAAACTAAAAACCTCAACCCGATGATCCTAGGGTTGTTGAAAATCAGGATTATTTTACAATATGTCTAATCAAAAAGATTTTAACTGGGACGATTTCGGAACCAAAGGTTTTGGTGAAGGTTACTCTAAAGACAAAAGAGCCGAAATGGAAGCTCTTTATGCTGGAACTTTGAACGAGATCACCGAAAAAGAAGTCATCAAAGGTACTGTAGTAGGTATCAATGACAAAGATGTGATCATCAACATTGGTTTCAAATCTGACGGTTTGGTTCCAAGAACAGAATTCAGAGACCTTCCTGATCTTAAGATCGGTGATGAAGTTGAATTGTTCATCGAGGAGCAAGAAAACTCACTTGGTCAATTGGTTCTTTCCAGAAAGAAAGCAAGAATGGTCCGTGCATGGAGCGACATCGAAGCTGCGCTAGAGCATGACAATGTGATTGAAGGTCTTGTGAAGAGAAGAACTAAGGGTGGTTTGATCGTAGATATCTACGGTGTAGAAGCATTCTTGCCAGGTTCTCAAATTGACGTGAAGCCTATCAGAGATTTCGATATCTATGTAGGTAAGAAAATGGAAGTGAAAGTGGTGAAAATCAACCACACTAACGATAACGTAGTAGTATCTCACAAAGTGTTGATCGAGAAAGATCTTGAGAAGCAAAAAGCTGAGATCTTGAACAACCTTGAGAAAGGTCAAGTACTTGAAGGTGTAATCAAAAACATGACAAACTTCGGTGTATTCATCGATTTGGGTGGTGTTGATGGTTTACTTCACATTACTGACATCTCTTGGGGAAGAATCAATCATCCAGAAGAAGTACTTAATTTGGACGATAAAGTTCAGATTGTGGTTCTTGATTTTGATGATGACAAGAAGAGAATTTCTTTGGGTATGAAGCAGCTTACTGCTCATCCTTGGGATGCACTTTCTGCTGAACTTGAGATCGGTTCTAAGGTACAAGGTAAGATTGTAAACGTAGCTGACTATGGTGCATTCTTGGAACTTGCTCCTGGAGTAGAAGGTTTGATCCACGTTTCTGAAATGAGTTGGTCACAGCACTTGAGAAATCCAGCTGACTTCGTAAAAGTTGGTGACGAAATCCAAGCTGTTGTATTGACATTGGATAAGGACGAGAGAAAAATGTCTCTTGGTATCAAGCAATTGACTGAAGATCCTTGGACTAAAGGTGACATGGCTGCAAAATATGCAGTAGGAACTAAGCACAAAGGTGTGGTAAGAAACTTGACTAACTTCGGCTTGTTCCTTGAATTGGAAGAAGGAATCGATGGTTTGGTTCACGTATCTGACCTTTCTTGGACTAAGAAAATCAAGCATCCATCTGAGTTTGTAAAAGTAGGTGATGAATTGGATGTTGCTGTTTTGGAACTTGATGTGGACAACAGAAGATTGGCACTAGGTCATAAGCAATTGGAAGAAAATCCTTGGGATACTTTCGAAAGCGTATTCCCTGTAGGTTCTGATCACAAGTGTACTGTAGTTTCTAAAAACGATAAAGGTGCAGTTCTAGAACTTCCTTACGGACTAGAAGGATTCGCTACTTCCAAAAACTTGGAAAAAGCAGATGGTTCTTCTGTAGAAGTAGGAGAGGCACTAGACTTCAAAGTAACTGAATTCTCTAAAGATGATAAGAGAATCGTTCTTTCTCACACTGCTACATTCAGAGAAGAAGCAAAACCTGCTGCTGCTCCTAAGAAGGCTAAGAAGAAAGAAGATGCTCCTTCATCAGCTGCTCCAGCTGAAAAATCTACCCTAGGTGATTTGGACGCTTTGGCAGAATTGAAAGAGAAAATGGAAGGCGGGAAAAAATAAGACACAAGACTAAAGACGCAAGACTTTAGACTTTGTTTATCCTATATTTAAAAAAGTGGCTGCCGAAAGGTGGCCACTTTTTTATGTTCTGATCAATCCTTTATTTGATTGTGATCCAAAAAAATGCGACAAATAACTTAAATTTTTAAAAGTGAACTAAGGAAGCTATTTTTTCTATAAGTTTTTTATATTCGAGCATGAAACAACTTTCACTGTACTTAATTGTCATTATATTTTTTTATTCCTGCTCTGAGCATAAAGAAACGGAACAAGAAATTTCAACCTCTTATTCTTTTGAGGTGATAGATTCTTTGGATTTAAAGGTTTTGGGAAATCCGCTGATCATTGATGTAAGCCCAAAAGCAGATCGATTTGCTTTTTATGATTATGCCAACGAGGAATTTATCATTACTGACAATACAGGAGAAATAATTAGCCGATTTTCAAAAAAAGGGGATACTCCTGATTCCTACGGTTTCCCAATTGAATTTCCTAGTTTCGTCAATGAAAATCAACTCGCACTTGTCGGAATGAAGGGTGTATTTATCTATGATTTGGAAGGGAATATGATCAAGAAATTGTCACATCCTGAATCTATGGGAGGAGCGGCTTTTATGACTTTTTCTGGAAAGGGAATCGAAACCGTTTCGCTCCAAGGAAAGCGGTATTTACTAAGTAAATCCATTCGAACACGAGATACATATCCTGGAGAACAAAGATTTTATGACAACTTTAGAGCTATAGAACTTATCGATATTGATGAAGAAAAATTTATTGAAATCGTACCATTCGAGCAGGGGAGTCAATTTTTAGATGGGAATGGTTATTTTGAAAGTGATTATACTCCTGCATTAGAAGCTACTGACGAAAAACTTTATATAGCTTTGGGTGCTGAGCAGAGATTGAATGTTTACGACTTAAGTTCAGAAGGTGCAAAGTTGGATACAATTGTCATGCTAAATATCCCTGATTTTGGGAAATTACCCATTACTTCAAGAGCAGAATTTTCTAAAGGTTCGATTACTGTGAAAGGTGACACTCCAGCAATTAGAAATATTCATATAGTAGATGGGAAAATACTGATTCAATACTATGGAGGGATTCCGGAAGATAAGATGAAGGAATTAGAAGCACTTTGGAATTCCGGTAATGAAGAAGAGTCTGAAAGGCTCTACGATCAAGTCGAAAGTGAAGTAATTCAAGGAATTTTGATTTTAGATCAAAACACGTTTGAAGTAGTTGGTAATCTTGAATTTCCAAAAAATTTCAATAAAAGTGGTTTTGCTTCTGGTGGTGGTTTTCTTTGGATGGAGAAAGCTCCGAATGAGGAAGCAGAAGAAGATTTTTTAAGGATTTATAAAGTTAAATTAGTGAAAAAATGAAATATAGGATATTAGCAGTGTTGTTTGTCTGCGTTTTACTTTTGGCTTGTTCATCAGAGAAGGAGACCGATTTAGAGAGTTTTTCCAATGACTGGGAACTTGTGATTTTGGACTCCATACAGGTTGATTATTTGGGAACAGTAGATGGCGGGGATTTTAGAAATGGCAAGGGAGTGTTTTTTAATTTTCAGGAGAATAAATTGATTGAGTTTGAGTCGAGTGGGGAGATAAGTCATGAAACATCTTATCCAAAAGATGGTCCAGACAAAGTTCAGTATCCAACTCAACTGAGGTATACAAAGGATGGTAGGCTCTTCGCCGCAAGCTTTATGGGTTGGTTATATGAGTTGAATATGGATTTGACTTTGAAGCAAGAAATAAAGCTTCCATTTCCGAGTGAGGCAAAAGATGGTGGTGGATTACTTCGTAATTTGGAATATTGGAATGATTCATTAATTAGTTTCTACCCAGGTAGAGATGGGGCAAATCCTTATGACCCTCATTTTTTCAGAGATCATTTTCTACTGGAAAAAATTGATCCCAAGACAGGTGCTTCATTGCCAATTATTAAAACCCCAAGTACTTCAAGGTATTCTACAGATAAGTATTACGAAAGGCCATGGGTTCAATTTGGTATTTTTGACAATATTCTACATTTGGTGCTAAGCAATGAAACAATGATTCATACTTACGATCTGAGCAATGGAGGGGAGTATTTAAATACTATTGATTTTCAGCCATCTAAATTTATGGATAATGGTGAACATTCAGAAAAGTATCAATATATCTCTGGTACTAGAATGCTTGATGGGAGAGTTAGACAGTTATTTGTGATAGATAAAGGTATAGTTATTACATATACTGAAGGAATAGATGAAGATACATTCATACAGAATGAACTGAATAATCCAAAAAACTTTCCCAAATACAAAGATTTTCAAAATCAAATTTTGAAAATAATATCGCCGGAAGGTTTGCTTTCCAATGAAATTAATGTCCCGTACAGAATAGGCAGAATAATGAATATAGAATCAGTAGATAAACCATTTTACGCAGTGAGAGATGATGAATATCTCGGAGAAGAACATGATTATGTCACTTTCTATAAACTTCAATTAGTAAATAAATGATCAGTTTGATGATCTTTATTTAAGGTTTTGTTCAATTATTGAGACTAAGAATGGCTATTTTGTCGCATTTTGACTCCTTTCTTCGTACTAATAGTATAAATGATTGAAATTGAATTAAGTTACTATCAATCAGACTTATCACCAAATAATCAATGTTTTTATGAGTAAATTAGTTACATCCATAAGTTTGTTTGTTTTCTTTTTCGCATTCCAAAATTCACAAGCTCAAGATTCATTCTATGGCAAAGCCTATCTTGGAACATCAAGTGCGGCTTTAATTACCAAAAGGGATTTTGTTGGAGGCCCTGGGTATGATGTTGAGCGATTTAGAGAGTTTGGTTTTCTAATCGGGAAAGAGTTAAATCCAAAATGGGCTCTTGAAACAGGTGTGAATATAGCGACGGCAAATGTTATTGTCAGTTCTAACGCTGGGCCTGATCTCAATTTTACTAATTATAAATTTCAAATGTTAAGTTTCCCTTTGCTGATGAAATATTCAATATCCTCTTTTCTATATGTAAATGGAGGTCCAATGTTAGATATACAAAGTTCAGAAAGAACCTCTATCAATCAATCAGGGATTGGTTATTTGATTGGTATCGGAGCACAGCACTATTTCAATAAAATAGGGGTATTTGTTAATCCCCACCTAAAACGGCATGCGGCAATTTCTTTTGATTCTTCTAATAATAACTTAACTGAGCTAGGTATTCAACTTGGAGTTTCTTATAAATTTTAATGGATTGAAAAATCAATATTTGTCTTTGTAATATTTGTTTTTTTAAATAGTTCAATTGAAAATAATGCAAAGATAGATTTGGACTTAAATGAGGATTTAACCTTTGCTAGTATCCTTAAATTATAATGCCTCTTTTTACCTATATGTGCAACATTGTGGATTCTCAAATTATGATCTCTAACAGTTAGTTTATGTATCAAAATACTTCCTCAAGGGCAATTCATAGACCCTTTTACCCAAAAGCGAAGATAGTGAATTGACAATCGCTGCTGCAACTGGCCCTTGGGCTGCCTCACCTGCACCAAGTGGCTTTTCTTCTGGACGATTAATAATATGCACTTCAATGTCGGGTACATCTTTTGTCCGCATGATAGGGTAGGAGTTCCAGTCTTTACTTGTTATGCCATTTTCATCATACTGTACAGCCTCCAAGATTGTCCAACTGGCAGACTGAATCATGCCACCTTCTGTCTGATTTTTCAAACCATCCGGATTGATGCATTGACCAGCATCTATGACACTAGTTAGATTTTTGAGTTTGAATTTTTCATTTCCTTCAATCATTTCGATCTCTGCAAGCACTGCAAAATAGGCAGCTGAATTTTTGTATTGGGCAAAAGCCAATCCATATCCTACTTGTCCACTTTTATCTCTTTTTTCCCAATTACATTTTTCTCTTAGTGTCTTGATGACGGCAATAGCACGTCCATTATCTAGGTTATTGATTCTAAACTCAAAGGGATCAACGTCAGCAAGAGCTGCCAATTCATCCATAAATGACTCCAAAGCAAAGATATTTCCATAAGCCCCCAATCCTCTCAAGGCAGAAGTTCGAAGTGGACCGTCATAATTGTAAAGTAAAAGTTCTCTTTCAGGTATTTTATATAGAGGAGAAGCATTTCTATACGAGCCACCAGAAAATCCTCCTTTTTGAAATTCAAAAGGGTTTTCCAAGTGTCTTGCTGAAATATAATGTCCAGCTTTTCCATTCGGCCTTGTACTATGGGTGTCTGACCAGATTTTTGTTTGCCAAGAAGTGATTTTCCCACTATCATTCAGCCCAGCTTCTAAAGAGATTTGCATTGCACTACCATATGGTTCCCATTTGTGTTCATTTTCCCTCATCCATTGAAGTCTGATGTGAGTTTCAGGAAGGTGTTTTGCAATCAAAGCAGCTTCAGCAGATACATCATCAGCACTATTATGGCCATAGCATCCAGAACCAGGCATTCCAATACATCTGATTTTTTCTTTTTCAAGGTCAAACAGATTCGACAAGGTGTTTTGCAGAGGATAAACTCCCTGAGTCGGAGACCAGACAGTTAGATTTTGCGCATCCCACTTCGCTAATGCACATCCAGGTCCGGTAGAGCCATGCATTGTGTAAGGCTTTTGGTAGGTTGATTTCAGGGTTTTTGGTGATTTGGATATAGCTGATTTGATGTTTGGATGTTTTTCTATCTCTTGAGGCGAATTTGAATTCCGCTCCATGTCGGCAAAAATCTCCGTTTGATTGATTTTTATTTTTTGGATATCCCATTCAGCGATTTCTTGGGCTTTTTTCCAAGCCTTTATAGCTTGGTATTCCCTTTTTGCCACTACTGCTATAAAGCTACCATCTATGATAACTTTTTCGACACCTGTCATTTGAGAGATGGTGTCAGTGTCAAAAGCCCGAAGCTTAGCGCCATAAGTAGGAGGATGGATGACCCTAGCGTGCAGCATCCCAGGAAATCTTAGATCATGGACAAAATGTGGTTTTCCCAAGACCATATCCATTATTTCGGCTCTTTGGAAAGATTTCCCTACGATATTATGGGTTTCAGGAGATTTGATTGGCGCTTCTCCCGTGATTTCTCCTTCCAAAAATTTACCTTCCAGTAGTTGCCAATAGGAAATTTTTTCACCTTTTGGGCCAGTTATGATACCATCTTTTACATTTAACTGTTCGATAGACACTTCTAATTTTCGTGAAGCTTCTTGAATCAGAAAATATTTAGCCTCTGCTGCTGCTTGCCGAATGGCACTTCCGCTTCCTTCCACGGAATTGCTTCCTGCAGTGTAGCCCTCGTTGGGAGTTTGTCCTGTGTCACCATTGATAATATGACAGATATCGAAAGAGACATCCAGTTCTTCAGCAGCGATCTGCATCAATGCTGTTCTGATCCCTTGACCAAGTTCTTGTTTTCCGGTTAATACAGTCACGTGTCCATCAGCATCCAATCTGATCCAAGAATCAATGATATCTTTTCCTAAGTGTGGTCTTTCTGGAATGCCTGAATACATTGAGGCACTCGCTTCATTCTCTTTTTGGTTGCAAAATGCTAAAGGGAATAGATTGAATCCAATGAGTAATTGACCAGTGGATTTCAGAAATGATCTTCTGCCAGTTTTGGGAAGTTTGAAGTTTTCCATAATTAACTACTTTGGATTGGATGCCCTTTTGACTGCTTTTATAAATCTCGAATGCGTACCACAGCGACAGATTACTTGATTCAAAGCATCTTTGATTTCCTCTTCAGATGGATTTTGATTATTTCTCAATAAGGCGACTGCTGATATGACCATGCCATTGAGGCAATAGCCACATTGTGCAGCTTGCAGTTCTACAAAGGCTTTTTGGACAGCGTGGAGGTTATTGTCTTTTTGGAGACCTTCTATTGTCTCTATTGTTTTGCCTTCAAAATTCTCACAAGGGCTTAGGCAGGTTGGCAAGCTCTCTCCATCCACCAATACCATGCAAGCACCACATTGCTGAAGTCCACATCCAAACTTCGCTCCTGAAAGTTGAAATTCATCTCTTAATATGTAAAGTAAAGGCTCCTCAGGATCAACTTCGAATGATTCCTTTTTTCCATTAATATGAAAATCAAATGATTTCATGGTGGGGTGGTTGTTTGGTGAATCCTAAAATATAAGGAAAGAATCTAGAAAATCCCAAAAAATAGAGATGTGCTTACATAAGTGGGGGTAAGTTGTCTGATATATTAAAAAAAAAGCACCTCCTAATAAAGAAGATGCTTTGAAAATAAGAGGTCGAGAGCGGATTCGAACCGCTGTACAAGGTTTTGCAGACCTCTGCCTAGCCACTCGGCCACCCGACCATATTGTTAAGGGAATGCAAATGTAGATATATTATCAGTTTTTCCAAAACTTGATTTGAATTTTATTGAGAAAATGCACTTGTTTTTTGGTTCGATATTCCTAATGTTATTTTTACCAATATTAAGTTTTATTTATAAACATTCTAAATTATTTTATGGCTCGATTTTTCTATTATAAAAAATTGAAAAACAGATACTTACAATTAAAGCAAGGCTATTTACAAGAATTTACCATGTATTGAAGTCAAGTTTGAAATGTAGAATTGGGGTAGTACATTTGCACTGTTTATTTAAAAACCGTGAATTAAACTGTTTAATAAGTAATAAATATGTCGATCAAACGCTCATTATTAAGTGTTCCCTTAAGATTAAGCACTTTGGCTATGGTGTTCTTCCTGATGTTAGGAGCACAAGCCTTTGGAGCTAATCCCGATGTTTCTGACAGTGAAGAGGCTATTGCAGCCGGTAAATCTGTGTTTAACGCCAACTGTAAATCTTGTCACAAACTAGATCAAAAGTATACTGGTCCAGCACTGCGAGGTGTGACAGACCGTAGGTCTATCGAGTGGGCCAAAAGCTTCATCAAAAATTCCCAAGCAGTTATTGCTTCAGGTGATCCTCAAGCCAATGCCATTTACAAAGAATTTGGAAATTTGGCTATGCCAGCACATGAATTCTTGAGTGATACAGAACTTGAAAGCCTTTTGTCATATATAGAATATGGTGACAAGGAAGCAGCTGTAGCAGAAGGTGGAGGAGAAGGTTCTACTGAACAAACAGCAGGAGGTTCTGGAGTTCCAAATGAATACCTTACCATAATTCTTGCGGTTTTGGTGGTTGTATTGTTATTGATCCTGATTGTGTTGGGATTGATCATTTCAGTATTGACCAAATACTTGAACAATCAAAATTTGGAGGAAGATGATAAAGAATTCATCAACCAAAAATTTGATGTCAAAAAAATATTGAGAAGTGACGCCTTTGTCATCATCATTACTGCGCTTGTGATTGCACTTGTAGCTAAAACAGCCATTGATGGTCTTTATTCTGTAGGGGTTCAGCAAGGGTACCAGCCTAAGCAACCTATTGCATTCTCACATCAGCTTCATGCAGGACAATACGAAATACAGTGTCAATACTGTCATACAGGTGTTGAAATTGGTAAATCAGCAAACATTCCCTCTGCGAATATCTGTATGAACTGTCATACTCACATTCAGAATGTAGGTGGAAAAGAAGGAGTTTCTTCTGAAATCCAGAAAATTTACAATGCAGTAGATAATAATCAGCCAATCGAATGGGTGAGAATCCATAACCTTCCAGACTTGGCTTACTTCAACCATTCTCAGCACGTAGCTGTAGGTGGAATCGAATGTCAGACTTGTCATGGTCCTATCGAGGAAATGGAGGTTGTTTATCAGCATAGTTCGTTGACAATGGGTTGGTGTATTGACTGTCACAGACAGACAGATATCAACGCAGTAGGCAATGAATACTATGACAAATTAGTGCAGTTACATTCAGACAGCAAGAATTCACTTAAAGTGAAAGATATCGGCGGTCTAGAATGTGCAAAATGTCACTATTAATTTAAATCAAATCAGAACATACTTTTCTTGAATATACAATGAAAGAAAATAACAAGACATATTGGAAAGGATTAGAGCAATTGACAAACGATCCAGAGTTTGTCAAAAATGCTGACAGAGAATTCCCTGAGCACTTACCATCATCCAATGGTGAAAATGGAGGCCCTTCAAGGAGAGATTTCTTGAAATTGATGGGCTTCAGCTTAGCAGCTGCTTCTTTGGCAGCTTGTGAGGCACCTGTCAGGAAAGCTATCCCCTATGTCAACAAACCTGTTGATATCAATCCTTCTATACCAAATTATTATGCATCTACATTTGCTTTTGGCGGTGATTATGCATCTATAGTAGTAAAGACCAGAGAAGGTCGTCCTATCAAAATAGATGGTAATGAACTTTCTCCAATCAACGGAAAAGGAGTTAGTGCCATTGTAGAAGCTTCTGTGCTTTCTTTATATGACAAAGAAAGATTGGCAGCTCCTTATGTAAATGGAGAGAAATCTGACTGGGCAACTCTAGATGCGCAAGTTAAATCAAAACTAGCTGCAGCAGGTTCTGTTAAAATCATAACAAACACAATTCTTTCTCCATCTACTGAAAAAGCTTTATCTCAATTTGCGGAAACTATTGGTGGAGCAGAGGTAATTACTTATGATCCTGTATCCAGCTATGGTATTACAAAAGCAGCTGAGACGTCTTATGGTGCAGCAGTGTTGCCTACATACAAGTTTGATCAAGCTAAAGTAATCGTAAGTTTTGGTGCTGATTTCTTGGGAACGTGGATTTCTCCTATCGAATTTGCAAGACAATATGCAAAAGGTAGAAAGATCTCCAAGGAAAAGCCAGAAATGTCAAGACACTTCCAGTTTGAGTCTAACCTTTCTTTGACAGGTTCTAACGCAGATTACAGAACACCAATAAAAGCTTCTGTTAGCGGTTTGGCAGTTTTGTCTCTTTACAATGCACTTGCTAAGAAAGCAGGAGCAGCTAGTTTCAATGCTGCAGCTGTAGAAGTTGCTCATTTGGATAAAGCAGCAAATGAGCTTTGGGCAAATAGAGGTGCTTCTATTGTAGTTTCAGGATCTAATGATCCTAATGTACAAATAGTAATCAATGCAATCAATGATCTACTAGGAAACAATGGTGTTACTGTTGATTTCTCCACTCCATCTTTCTTTAGAAAAGGAGACGATGCAAAAATGAATCAGTTTGTAGCTGATCTGAATGCAGGTAGAGTAGGTGGTGTTCTATTTTTCAACTGTAACCCAGTTTATGATTTTGCAAAAGGTGCAGAATTGGCAGCTGGAATAGCTAAAGCTAAAGTTTCTATAGCTACCAATAGCACAATGGACGAAACAGCTTCAGCTGTTCAACTAGTAGCTCCTGACAATCATTTCCTCGAATCATGGAATGATTTCAATCCAAGAAAAGGTGAATATTCATTGGCACAGCCTACTATTTCTCCTTTGTTTGATACAAGACAAGCACAAGAATCATTATTGGTATGGGCAGGTTCTGAATCAAACTATTACGATTTCTTGCAAGAAAACTGGAATTCAACAATTTTTGCTTCTCAATCAGAACTTTCAGATTTCCAACAATTCTGGGATCAGTCATTGTTCAACGGTGTTTATTCTGACAATTCTGAGCCTACTTCTATTTCAGGAGTAGCTGATGCTTCGGCTGCGGCTGCCGCAATTTCTAGAACTTACAAAGCTGATAATGCAGCTACTGAGTTGGTAATCTATACCAAAATAGGTATTGGTAATGGTACTTTTGCTAACAACCCTTGGTTGCAAGAGATGTCAGATCCTATTTCCAAAGCTACTTGGGATAACTACTTGACAGTTTCTCAAAAATGGGCTAATGAAAACGGTTTGAAGATGTTCGAAGGTGCAACTCAAAAAGCGAAGTTGACTATTGGAGATAAATCTATCATAGTTCCTGTATTGGTTCAGCCAGGTCAAGCGATAGGAACAGTAGGTCTGGCTTTGGGATATGGTAGAACCAAAGCAGGTAGAGTTGCCAATGGAGTTGGAGTGAATGCTTACGAGCTTCTTGACAGTTCCAAAGGATTTGTGAATTTCGATATTACAGAAGGTGTAAGCATTGAACTGACTTCTGATAAATATAAAATTGCCCAAACACAGACGCATCAGACGTACATGGGTAGAGACTTTGTTGTGCAGGAATCAATTCTTCCTGAGTACAAAGAGGACGCTTTTGCTGGAAGATATCAGCCAAAAATCTACAAAGAAGGAGAATTTGTAAAACCTTCCAAGATTTCTCTTTGGAAAGGACATCAATATAGCCAACATCATTGGGGTCTTGCAATCGATATGAATTCTTGTATTGGTTGCGGTGCTTGTACAGTTGCTTGTCAAGTTGAAAACAACGTGGCAGTAGTTGGAAAGCAAGAGGTTCTCAATAGAAGGGAAATGGCTTGGATCAGAATTGATAGATATTATAGTTCTGATGCTGAAGTAGGTGATAATGATGGATTGGAAATCGCATCTGAAAATCCAGAAGTTGTATTCCAGCCGATGATGTGTCAGCACTGTAACAACGCTCCTTGTGAGACTGTATGTCCAGTAGCTGCTACCACACACTCTTCAGAAGGTCTTAACCAAATGACGTACAACAGATGTATCGGTACAAGATATTGTGCAAACAACTGTCCGTATAAAGTAAGAAGGTTCAACTGGTTCAAATATCACGATAACAAAGACTTCTCAACTGTTAACGTTGCACAAAACGATGATTTGGGTAAAATGGTCTTGAATCCGGATGTGACCGTAAGGTCCAGAGGTGTTATCGAGAAATGCTCTATGTGTGTTCAAAGAATCCAAGCTGGAAAACTTACTGCCAAGAGAGAGGCTAGAAAAGTTCAGGATGGGGAGATCACTACAGCTTGTGCTACAGCATGTCCTACAGATGCGATTGTATTTGGAGATATGAATGACACAGGAAGTAAAATTTATGCTACTCTTAAGATTCAGGAAGAAACGCTTTCTGCAACTAAAGAGGTGAATGAAGAAAGAGCATACCACGTGTTAGAGGAAGTGAATGTAAACCCTAACGTATGGTACTTTACCAAAATCAGAAACAAGGATAAATCAGAAGCGTAATAAATAATTTTATAAGATATGCAGGTTACTTCATCCGTACGCGAGCCGCTAATTACAGGCGGTAAAACCTTAAAAGACGTCACGCACGACGTATCAAGACAGGTAGAAGGAAAGCCAACTTTGGGTTGGATTCTAGGTCTCTTGGTAGCTGTGGGTACCTTATTGTTGGGCAGTCTTGCGCTGGTAGCAACCCTTTGGGAAGGTATTGGTATGTGGGGTCTCAACAAAACTATTGGCTGGGCATGGGATATCACCAACTTTGTATGGTGGGTTGGTATCGGTCACGCTGGTACTTTGATCTCCGCTGTATTATTGCTTTTCAGACAGAAATGGAGAATGGCGATCAACAGAGCTGCAGAGGCAATGACAATTTTTGCTGTTATCTGTGCTGCTATGTTCCCGGTAATTCACATGGGACGACCATGGTTGGGAGCTTATTGGGCACTACCATTACCAAACACTTTTGGTTCACTTTGGGTGAACTTTAACTCCCCACTTCTTTGGGACGTATTTGCAATCTCTACTTATTTCTCAGTATCCTTGGTGTTCTGGTATATTGGTTTGATTCCTGATTTTGCTACTATTAGAGATAGAGCTACAGGTTTGAGAAAGACAATATATGGAGCACTTTCTTTTGGATGGGATGGCGCGGCCAAAACTTGGAGCAGATATGAATCAGTAGCATTGATCTTGGCTGGTTTAGCGACTCCTCTAGTATTGTCAGTTCACACAATTGTATCTTTTGACTTTGCAACCTCGGTGATCCCGGGATGGCATACGACTATCTTCCCTCCATATTTCGTGGCGGGTGCGATTTTCTCAGGTTTTGCAATGGTATTGACCTTGATGATCATCACAAGAAAAGTTTTCAAACTTGAAGATTACATTACCATAGGTCACATTGAATTGATGAATATAGTAATCATCATCACTGGATCTATTGTGGGTATCGCATACATCACTGAGTTTTTCATCGCTTGGTATTCAGGAGTTGCAGCAGAGCAGTATGCATTTATGAATCGTGCATTCGGTCCTTATGCTTGGGCTTACTGGTCTATGATGACATGTAATGTGATATCTCCACAACTATTCTGGTTTAAGAAAATTAGAACTTCCATTGTAGCTACTTTTGCATTGTCAATTGTAGTGAATATCGGTATGTGGTTTGAACGTTTCGTGATCATTGTAACTTCTCTTCACAGAGATTACTTACCATCTTCATGGGCGATGTTCTATCCGACCCTTTCAGATGTAGGTGTATATTTATTCACATTTGGATTGTTCTTTACCCTCTTCTTGTTGTTTGCTAAGTTTTTCCCTGTAATCAACATGGCCGAGGTGAAATCTATCGTTAAGTCTTCTTCAGAAAAAGTAAATAAATAATCATGGAAAGAGATAAGAATTTTGTCCTCGGTGTATTTGAAGATGAGGATGTATTGTTAGAAGCCGTAGCCAAAGTAAGAGGTAGTGGTGTGAAGATTCATGAAGTTTATTCACCTTTTCCAGTGCATGGTTTGGATGAAGAATTAGGATACAAAAGAAGCAAATTGCCTATAGCTGCCTTTTTGTTTGGTATGTTGGGTACTTGCCTTGCTTTGACCATGCAATTTTACATGATGAAGATAGACTGGCCTATGATTATAGGCGGTAAGGATCACGCTGGTCTTCCGAACTTTATTCCTGTAACATTCGAATTGACTGTACTATTGGCAGCTTTCGGGATGGTTGGTGTGTTTATGATCACCTCTAATTTGAAGCCTTGGGCACAGCCTAGAATCTTTGATTTGAGAATTACTGATGACAAGCATGTCATGGCAATCGATTTGGCAACAAACGCTGCTGTAGGTGAAGCACAAATTGGAGATATTTTGAAATCTTGCGGGGCTTCAGAAGTGAATAAAAAAAGTTTTGAATAGTAACTCAGACATTATGAAATTGATTAGATCCATATATGTTATCGCAACTGCAGGTGTAGCTTTCGGGCTAGCATCTTGCAGTGCTTCTGGAGATCATCCTGGATATGAATATGCACCTCAGATGTATAATTCAGTTCCTTACGAAGGATTGACTCAGATTGTGAATGAAGATGAAGGCCAGTGGTTATCGACAAGAGAGGATGGAAAGGGTGAATTTTTCAATTCTAACATCAATAATCCACACACAATGAACATGAGAGAGCCTGTAGCCAATACTGTTCCTAGAACAAAAGATGGCATGCTTCCTTATAGGTTATTGGCTTTTGAATTGGAAAAAGCTGCTGAGGTACAAAATCCTGTAGAGCTTACTGATGAGGTATTGGCAGAAGGACAGCAATTGTTCTTACAATATTGTACAGCTTGCCACGGAATCAATGGTGAGGGAGATGGCAAAGCAGGAGAAGTTATTGGTGGTGTAGCTAACCTCAAGGGTGGTGCATACATTAATTTGCCGGAAGGTCATATATTCCATGTTATCATGAAAGGTAAGGGAAGAATGGGCGCTCACGGTTCTCAAATCCCTCAAGAGAGGATTTGGAAAATTGTTCACTATGTTAAACAAGAAATTCAGAAGCAATAATCATGGCGCACGTTTCAAACTATAACTTAGATCAGAAATTTGATTTCACAGCTTCTACAAAGAAAGCCTTATTTATAGGGCTTGGCATAGGAGCCGTACTCTTAATTTTAGGAATTTTGATGGCAATTTTTGGTGGTGGAGATCATGGTCATGCTGAAGAAGCTGGTGGTCATGCGTTTCACTGGTATCAGAGATTATATGCCAATCTTTGGATCAACAATGTTTACTTCACAGGAATAGCTGTAATTGGTGTGTTTTTCTTTGCTATCCAATATGCTGCGCAAGCAGGTTGGTCTGCAGGAATCTTGAGAGTAATGTTATCATTAGGCAACTGGTTACCGATTGCGGCAGTGTTGATGATTGTGACTTTCTTTATAGCAAATCATGATTTGTTTCACTGGACTCACAGTTACCTATTTGATAAAGACGATTTAGAACATTATGATAAAATCATAGACGGAAAAGGTTCATTTTTCTATTGGCCTATGGAAAAAGGGACTTTCCCTATTTTCTATATCGTTAGAATGTTTGCTTTCTTCGGTATTTGGATTTTCTTCTTCAATAAGTTGAAGAACCTTTCATTTGCAGAAGATGATTTGACTGGATCTCACAATTGGTCTGTAATCAGAAAGTGGTCCGCAATATTCTTAATATTGTTTGGAATCACTTCATCTATATCTGCCTGGGATTGGGTAATGTCTATAGATACCCACTGGTTTTCTACTATGTTTGGATGGTATGTATTTGCATCCTGGTTTGTAGCAGGGCTTTCTGTTATCACTCTAATTACCGTATTCTTGAAAGAAAAGGGATATCTTGAAATGGTCAATGAAAACCATATTCATGATTTAGGAAAATTTGTTTTTGCATTTTCTATATTCTGGACTTACATCTGGTTTTCACAGTTCTTGTTGATCTATTATGCGAACATTCCGGAGGAGTCAGTTTACTTTGTAGAGAGGTTGTCGAGTGATGTGTACAGCCCGTTTATATTTGTAAATCTAGCTTTAAACTTTGTGTTGCCTTTCCTTGTTTTAATGACACGTGATGCAAAAAGACATGCGATATTCTTGAAAGTTGTTTGTTCTTTAATCATACTCGGTCATTGGTTTGATTTCTTCTTGATGGTTCAGCCAGGAACTCTTGGACACAATGGTGGTTTTGGTTTGATGGAAGTTGGGATGTTGCTAGTATTTGCTTCTGCTTTTGGTTTTGTAGCCTTGAAGTCATTGGCAAAAAATAAATTGGTAGCAAAAAACCATCCAATGTTGGAGGAGAGTTATCATCATCACATTTAGTATTTATCCGAAAAAGTAAAAAATTATGTACGGATTTCTTATAGCAGTTGGTATTTTGTTTTTGTTGTCCATCATATGGATGGTGTACAGAATACAGACTTTAGTGTCAGTAGTAAAAGGATCTGATAAAAAAATCGCTTCAAGCAGCAACAAAGTAAATGCGATGTTGTTCGTTGTGTTTTTGTTGGCAGGTGGAGCGTTGATGTTTTGGTATTCTATCAAAGAGTTTGATAACTATACCTTGCCATTGGCCTCAGAGCATGGAGCTGTGACAGACAATTTGTTTTGGATAACAATGGCCGTAACGGGTGTTGTATTTATTATCACACATATTTTGCTGTTTTGGTTTCCATACAAGTACCAATACAACGAAAAGAGAAAAGCTACTTTCTACCCAGATAACAACAAGTTAGAAGTTATTTGGACCATTGTTCCAGCTGTAGTTTTAGCATTGTTGGTTATTGGAGGATGGAAGGCTTGGTCTGACATTACTGCACCTGCACCTGAAAATTCCCATGTTGTTGAAATTTTGGGTTATCAGTTTGCTTGGGAAGTGAGATATCCTGGAATGGACAATGTTTTAGGAAATTACGACTACAGACTTATTAATGAAGTTAATAATCAGTCTGGTGTAGATTTTACTGACAAAAACTCTTTTGACGATTTCTCATCACCTGTTATTTATGTTCCAAAAGGAGAGCCAGTTTTGTTTAAAATAAGAGCAAGAGATGTACTTCATTCTGTATTTGCTCCGCATATGAGATTGAAAATGGATGCTGTTCCTGGTATGCCAACAAGATTTTGGTTTACACCTACGAAGACTACAGAAGAAATGAGAGCTGAATTGGGAAATGACGAATTCGAATATGAATTAGCATGTACTGAGATTTGTGGGAGAGGACATTTTTCAATGAAGAAGATCATAAAGGTAGTAACACCTGAAGAATTCAATAAATGGAAGTCAGAGCAAAAACCCTACATTGTTAATAATCCGGCACTAGTGGAGAATTTATCTGTAGAGTTAAAAGAATTAGCTGATATCACTATCAGCGAATATAAGTAATTAAATTATATTGATTATGGCAACAGCTAACGTAGCTTCACATAGTGCGCATGATCATGATCACGATCATGAACATCACGAAAACTTCATAACGAAGTACATCTTTACACTTGACCATAAAATGATCGGAAAGCAATTTCTTGTTACCGGTATTTTTTGGGCATTGATTGGTGGATTCCTATCGATTCTATTTAGGTTGCAATTAGGATTCCCTGATATGGATATGACTTTCTTGAAGCCTTTATTGGGTGGATGGATTGATGATGGTGGCAAGCTTGATCCTAATTTCTATTTGGCTTTGGTTACAATGCATGGTACCATCATGGTGTTCTTTGTATTGACAGCAGGTTTGAGTGGGACATTCTCCAATTTCTTGATTCCACTTCAGATTGGGGCGAGAGATATGGCATCTGGTTTTATGAATATGCTTTCATACTGGTTCTTCTTTATATCAGGAGTGATTATGTTCATTTCACTATTCCTTGAGAATGGTCCAGCTGGTGGAGGTTGGGTGGTATATCCTCCTTTATCTGCTTTAGAGCAAGCTATTCCAGGTTCTGGAATGGGAATGACACTTTGGTTGATTGCAATGACTTTCTTTATTGCTTCTTCCTTATTGGGAGGTATCAATTATGTATCTACAGTAATTAACTTGAGGACTAAAGGAATGACTTTCTCGAGACTTCCTTTAACAATTTGGGCATTCTTCCTTACTGCAGTAATAGGTATTTTGTCTTTCCCTGTTTTGTTTGCAGCTGCCTTGCTTTTGGTATTTGATAGAAGTTTTGGAACATCATTCTATTTGTCAGATATATATATCAGTGGAGAAGGCGCCTTGCCAAATACAGGTGGTAGTCCAGTTCTTTATCAGCATTTGTTCTGGTTCTTGGGACACCCTGAGGTTTACATTGTATTGCTTCCTGCATTGGGAATTACCTCTGAAGTAATTGCTACCAATTCCAGAAAGCCAATCTTTGGATATAAGGCCATGATTATTTCTATGTTGGGTATTACCATTCTATCTTTCGTAGTTTGGGCTCACCATATGTTTGTTTCAGGAATGAACCCTTTCTTGGGATCAATCTTCATGTTCCTTACATTGATTATTGCAATTCCTTCAGCTGTAAAAGTATTCAACTACCTTACAACACTATGGAGAGGTAACTTGATTTTTACACCTGGAATGCTTTTCTCTATAGGCTTGGTTTCCTTCTTTATTTCTGGAGGATTGACAGGTATTTTCTTAGGAAATTCAGCTATTGATATTCAATTGCACGATACTTACTTTGTAGTAGCCCACTTCCACTTGGTAATGGGGTCTGCTTCATTCTTTGGTTTGATGGCAGGTGTATACCACTGGTTCCCAAAAATGTTTGGAAGAATGATGGACGCTAGACTTGGATATATCCATTTTTGGTTGACTTTCGTTGGTGTTTACCTAGTGTTCTTCCCAATGCACTACATTGGTATAGCAGGTTTCCCTAGAAGGTATTATTCCTTCACGACATATGATTTCAGTAGCATGTACACTGATCTTAATATGTTCGTATCAGTAGCCGCTATCATTACATTTGCTGCACAATTTATTTTCTTGTTCAATTTCTTCTACAGTATGTATAGAGGAAGAAAAGCAAGTGCTAATCCATGGAGATCAACTACATTGGAGTGGACTACACCAATCAATCCTGGACATGGTAACTGGCCTGGAGAAATTCCTTCTGTGTACAGATGGCCATACGATTACTCGAAGCCAGGTGCTAGTGAAGACTTCATTCCTCAGACTGTACCACTTTCTGCTACTCCAGAATCCAATCTTCCTCACGAGCAAGAAATGGTTAAATTGGAGAAAGAGATTATTGCTGAAGAGGATGTTGTATTGGTAGCAAATGAATCAAAAGAATCTTAAACACATAAATGGCTTTCGCAGGATCTCTTTGATCACTGTGATTGCTGTTTATTTTCTGATATTGGTTGGTGGAATTGTTCGTAGTACCGGATCAGGTATGGGATGTCCGGATTGGCCAAAATGCTTTGGGAGCTGGATTCCGCCTACAAGCGTGAATCAGCTCCCAAATAATTATCAGGAGATATATTTAGAAAAGCGAATCACTAAAAATGATCGCTTTGTAGAGAATCTGGAAAAGATCGGATTTTCAAATAAGGCAGAAGAAATAAGAAATGACAAGTCAATATTAATAGAAGAGGAATTTAATCCAGTAAAAACTTGGATTGAGTATGTGAATAGGCTGATAGGTGTATTGATAGGTTTCTTTATTATATTGACTGTTTATAAATCATTCCCGCTTTGGAAAGAGGATAAAGTCATTCCATCTTTGTCTATTGTCAGTTTAATACTGGTTTTGTTTCAAGGTTGGATAGGATCAATAGTTGTCTCAACCAATCTTCTTGAGTGGATGATTACACTTCATATGATGTTGGCATTGCTGCTAGTATGTTTATTGATATATATTCATTTTAGGGCACATCATTTGGGCAAGAGCATTCTGTTTAGGACTGAAGAAGCAAATAAACTTTATTTGATCCTTTTGATAGGGTTTGTTTTAATGACAATTCAGATTGTCTTGGGTACTCAAGTTCGTGAAGAGATAGATCAAGTAGCGTTTGCATTTGGGAATTTGATGAGAGGATCTTGGATTGAATCATTGGGTTTGCCTTTCTTGATACATAGATCATATTCGCTTTTGCTGCTAGTGATTCATTTGGTGTTTATTTATAAAATTTATAAGTATTCGGTAAGGCGATCAGGGATTTTCAAACTTTCACAACTTTTGTTGCTTGTGATATTTGTTGAGATTCTCACTGGTGTTGGGATGGCTTATTTCGGAATTCCGGCTTTCTTACAACCAATTCATTTGTTATTTGGGTCTTTGATTATTGGGTTGCAGTTTTTGCTTTTACTCAATTTGAATGACCAAAGGAAATTAAAAATTGAAAATTAAGTTCATGAGAACTATCGATATTTCTGAAGATACTTTGCTTGAAGCTATTGCTTTTAGAGCTAAGGTATATTATGAATTGATTAAATTCAGGTTGTCTGCATTGGTAACTTTTTCTGCAGTGTTTGGATTTATATTGGGTGATTCTGGAGTCGTATTTTCCTGGGGAAAATTCTTTGCATTGATGATAGGTGGTTTTCTGATATCAGGAGCTTCTGGTGCTGCAAATGAAATTTGGGAAAAGGATTATGACAAGTTGATGACAAGGACCCAAAATAGGCCTCTTCCCTTAAATCAAATTTCGCTTAAAGAAGCCTACTGGTTTACATCTTTAATGGCTTTGGTTGGTGTTAGCGTTTTGTGGATTTTCACAAATCCACTTACCACTGCTTTGGGTGTTCTAAGTATGATTCTATATGTATTCGTGTATACGCCATTGAAAAGGGTGGGGCCAATAGCGGTTTTTGTTGGAGCTATTCCTGGAGCAATGCCTCCTTTATTAGGTTGGACTGCTGCTACAGGTGCGATCTCCCATGAAGCATTAATCATTTTCGGGATTCAGTTTATATGGCAGTTTCCACACTTCTGGGCGATAGCTTGGGTGGGTGATGATGATTACAAAAAAGCTGGATTCAAATTACTGCCAAGTGGTGGTAAGAAGGATTTGAATACAGCGATTCAAATTATGATTTATACACTATTCCTATTGCCATTGGGATTGTTACCAACTTACTTTGGACTTACAGGAATCAATTCAGGAATAGTAGCCACTATTTGTGGTGTGTTGTTTTTGGCACAGACATTTTCATTGATGAGAGATTGTTCTAGAAAATCAGCTCTAAAGATTATGTTTGGGTCATTCTTATATCTTCCAATTGTGCAGATAGCGTATTTATTAGATAAGGTGTAGTTATGGAGGAAAGATATTCTTATGTAGAAGGGGCAGAGCAACCTATCGCAATGCATCCTAAAAAGTTTTCATTGTGGCTGTTCATGGTGACAGTTGTAATGGTATTTGCTGGATTGACGAGTGCATATATCGTACGGCAGTCTGAAGGTAATTGGCTTGAGTTTGAGCTGCCTGCTGTGTTTTATTATACTTCGGGAATAATCATTTTAAGTAGTATTTTCTTGCATTGGGCTTATCTTTCTGCAAAGAAAAATGAACTTGTGCAATTGCGAATAGGGATGTCAATAGCTACGTTCTTAGGGCTTGTGTTTCTAGTAGGTCAATGGTATAGTTTCGTGGCTCTTGTGGACATGGATGTGTATTTGGTTGGTAATCCATCTGGATCATTTCTGTATATTTTCACAGGTTTGCACGCATTACACTTGGTCAGCGGTGTGATATTTCTAATTATTGTGTTAATTTCGTCCTTTAGATACAAAGTGCATTCCCAATCCATGGTACCAATGGAAATGTGTGTGACTTATTGGCACTTCCTTGGTGGGTTATGGTTGTACTTATTCACATTTATGCTTTTAAATCATTAATAAATTAAGTTAAATATATTCATATGTCAACGACTGCGACAGCGATTGGAGTAAGCTCCAAAAGAGGAATCTGGGGAGGTGGTAACGAACCACTCAACGCCAGTTATGGAAAACTCATGATGTGGTTTTTCTTACTTTCAGATATCTTTACTTTTGCCGCCTTTTTAATTACCTATGCAGCTATACGGGTAAGTTACCCTGAGTATGCAGGAGCCATGGACACTTTCCAAGGTTCAAATGAATATTGGCCGGTTCCAGAACTTGTGTTTAATGCTTTTCCATTTGCGCATGGGTTGCATCTACCACTTGTCTTCGTTGGTTTGATGACGTTTATTTTGATCATGAGTTCAGTTACGATGGTGTTGGCAGTGGAAGCTGGACATAGAAATGACAAAAAAGATGTAGTGAAATGGATGCTTTGGACTTTGCTCGGAGGAATCTGTTTCTTGAGCTGTCAAGCTTGGGAGTGGTCTCACTTTATCCATGGATCTGATGGTGGTTCATTATTGACTTATGTGAATTCTATGAATGAAGTAGTCAAAGAAACTGTATTTGGAGCCAATCTGATAGTGAATGAATATGGTCCCGCATCCTTTGCCCAGCTATTCTTCTTTATCACTGGATTCCACGGATTTCACGTAACTATCGGAGTTGTATTGTTGTTCTTGGCTTTTTATCAAGCAGCAGTGGGAGTTTATGAAAGAAGAGGTCATTATGAGATGATTGAAAAAATAGGTCTATATTGGCACTTTGTGGATCTTGTTTGGGTATTTGTATTTACCTTCTTCTATTTAATCTAAAAGAATAAAACCGTATAGATATGGCAGCACATAACAATAAATCTTCTTTGGAAGTAATTCCAAGAGATAATGAAAAAATCAAAAAAATATGGAAAACAGCTGGAATTCTCCTTGCACTTACTATTGTAGAATTTATCATGGCTTTTACAATGGATAGAGGATTGCTTTTGTATTTTCTCTTCATTGCATTGACCATTTGGAAAGCAAAATATATCATGATGGAATTCATGCACCTTGGTGATGAAGCTAAACCATTATTCTATTCGATTATCGTCCCGCTTATTTTCTTGGTGTGGCTTGTAATTGCTTTGGTAAAAGAAGGAACAGACATCTTCATGTATAGATGGTAAAAAAATAATTTATTTTTGAAAAAAAAGTAGGTTGGAGAGTGACTCTTCAACCTACTTTTTTGTTATCAGTACAAATGTTTAAGGATGAGAGGAATTAGAATACTACAAGGGTTTGTGCTTCTGTGTATTTTGTTGATACCAGTTTTGATTATTGTCTTCCTGAAGACGATGACTACAAATAGCTATGATATACCAATTTACTATGAGACTGGTGTAGACAATCCATTGATGGAATGTGATTTTGTGGAAAATGAGCAGCATAGAATACCATCATTTGAATTTACCAACCAATACAATGAACAAATGGGTAGTAAAGAAATGAAAGGAAAGATTACAGTTGTTGATTTTTTCTTCACTTCCTGCCCAAGTATTTGCCCAGTCATGTCAACGGAAATGGAGAGGGTAAATGACATGTTTAGAGATGAAGATGATGTTCAGATTTATTCTATCTCAATAGATCCTGAACATGACACTCCTGAGGTATTGATGAAATATGCTGACCTACATCAAGCGACAAAAGGGAAATGGCATTTTTTGACTGGTGATAAAGATATTACCTATGACTTAGCTAGATGTGGATTTATTTTGCCTGCCATGGATGGAGGAGATGTTCCTGATGACTTTGTCCATTCGGACAAGTTTGTATTGATCGATGGTGAAGGGAGGATTAGAGGATATTACAGCGGGACGAATAGTAAAAATGTAGATGATTTAATGGTCGAAATAAAGATTCTGTTATATGGAAAAAAATAGTTTGCTTAGTAATGCTGAGGATAAAGGAATCATCAGGTGGGTGACCGTAATAGCAATTGCTGTACCTGTAGTAGTAGCAATACTTTTGTTCATGCCATCCAAACTTGATCTAGCAAGTGAATGGGTTTATTTTCTTCCTCATTTGAATGCAGTGATTAATTCCGCTGCAACTGTCGCACTAGTTATGGGTTTGGTTTTTATCAAAAAGGGGAATATTCAATTGCATAGAGCAGCAATGACTACTGCATTTGGTTTGGGGGCAATCTTCCTAGTAGCTTATGTTATCTATCATGCCGCTGCTGAAAGCACTTCTTTTGGTGGTGAAGGATTGATCAAGACAGTGTATTATTTCATTTTAATTACACATATTATTCTTGCTGCAGTAGCTTTGTTTCCGATACTCTTGGCCTATTATTTCGGCTATACGGATCAAAGAGCCAAGCATAAGAAAGTAGTTAGGTTTGCTTATCCAATTTGGCTTTATGTTACAGTTTCAGGAGTATTGGTATATTTGATGATCAGTCCGTATTATAGTTTCTAAACTATTTTGAAAAACCGAGCGTTGTATAAACAATGAAATCAATAAGCAAAATTTTATATTTAATGTTAGCTTTCGTGTTTGTTCATGGAAGTAGCTTTGCACAATGTGCGATGTGTAGGGCATCTGTAGAAAACAATGTCAGCAATGGCGACACTACGATCGGAGCTGGGTTGAATATGGGTATTTTATATTTATTTGCAATGCCGTATTTGATAGCTGGGATTATCGGCTACTTGTGGTTTAGAAATGCTAAAAAAAGAAAGTCAAAGTTTATATTTCAAGGCGAAAAATTTTAATCTTATAAAGAAAGATTAGTAAAGCGAAGGGCAAAGTTTGATTATAAACTTTGCTTTTTTACTTTTATCATGAATATGCTTAAGAAGAGACGTGTAATACTTTTATCAGCAGTCCTTGCCATTGGTGTTCTTTTGGCATTTAATTTTTTTCTTGGTCAAGTAGTCAATCAAGATGATTTCTCTAAACCAATTGAAAACAAGATTCAAGAAGTAGAGACTGAATTCGATCAGGATTTCATAGAAATATTGATGAAGAATAGACCTGATGAAGCATTAACGTTTGGGAACTTACTGGTCAAAAGTCATCACCCTTATTATATTTTTGATGAAAGTGGGAAATTGGTATTCTGGTCAGATTTTATCCATAATATAGATTTTGAATCTTTGGACAAATCTAAAGCTCATCAATTTATAGAAGATTCAAAAGGAGCATACTACATTCGATTAAGAAGTATCAAAAGATTTGACTCAAATTATTCTTTGGTTCAGCTTTTCCCTTTAAGTTACAAAAGAGAAGTACAAAATGATTTTTTGATCTCAGGATTCAATCCAGTAGTCTTTGGAAATAATAGAGTACAATTACTTGGCAAAAGTCAAGCAGATGCTGTAAGAATCCACAGTGTTAAAGGGGACTTCATTTTTTCAGTACTTTTTGAGCCAGGTTATCAGCCTGTTTCGAAAGACAGCAATCTGACCTTATTGGTTTTTTTCTTTTCCTTGTTGCTGTTGGTGTTGATCATAGGCTATGATTTTGTTTCCACGATTTGGAACAAGGGAAAAAGATATTTGGCCATTTTGTATGCTTTTGGTATTTTGTTTACCATAAGGGCATTCATGATTTTTTTCAATTTCCCGCAAAGCTTCTTTGACTTCCCATTGTTTGACTCAAAGAACTATGCTTCCTCTTGGTTTAATCCTAGTCTGGGCGATTTGCTCTTAAATACCATTTGTAGCATTTTGATTTTTTCATTATTACTTGGGGTTCTTGCCAGCAAAAGGTTCCAAGAAAAATTTGATGTTTTTAGGGCAAAGTTTAAAGTCGGTGTTTTTGTCCTTTTGGCTTATTTTGGATCTACGGTTTTATTGACACTCTTTTATAATCTTTACATCAATATACTCAGTAATTCCCAATGGGATTTGAATATTTTGTCCATTCCTGCATTTGACTATCTGAAATTAATCAGCTTGTTGATCGTGTTTTTTGGTGGAGCAATGTATCTGTTGTTTTCCATTTTGGGAATAAACTTAGTCTTAAGTGGGAACAAAGTCCCAAAAGCCGATGCACTCAGATTGTTGATTTATTTCTCAATACCTGTTGGAGCTTTGCTGGGGTATTTTAACTGGGTGTATTTAATCGCCTTTGTAGCACATCTTATTTTGCTTGTATCCATAGTTAGTTTTGAACTTTACAACAATCTGTTCAAACTTGGATTCAGTACCTTTTTGACTTTTTTCTTCGGTTGTTTTATTGGTGCTATCATTACAGGGATAGCCTCTCATCAAGTTTATTTAGAAAGACAGGTCCAAGCGAAAACTCGGTTCGGTACACAACAACTTGTAGAAAATGATGTAATGGCAGAGTTTTACCTAGCTGGAATTATGGATAGGGTAAAGTCAGATTTGTTTATTAAGAATACCATTTCAGATCCATTCCAATCTAATGATGCTGTGATCAGAAAAATCAGAAAATTTCACATGGTCAATTATTTTGACCAATATGATTTGAGGATAAAGGTGTTCAATTCATTTGGGGATAATATTCTAGACAGGTCTGATGAAGAAAACTTACAGGACTTGAGATTGAGTTATATCAAAAGTGATTTTGCGACAACTGTACGTGATTTGTATTTTGTCAAAGGAGGGAAAGAAAGGGTTGGGAATAGATATATTTCTTTTATACCTCTTTACCGCGAAGATCAATATATTGGTACTATATTTTTTGAACTGAGGCAATTGAAAATCCAGCCAGGGTCGGTTTTTCCAAAGTTGATGATGGACAGGAAATACAACCTGAATGTCAATGATAGGAATTATGATTTCGCTTTGTTTTCTGATGGAGAGTTGCAATATTCTGTTGGGATTTTCAATTATAGATCGGTGAACTTTGAGACTTTTCAAAAACAACCTAAGCTCTTTTCCCAAGGAATTTATGTTAAAAAGTATCATCATTTAGGACTTTCTAATAATGATAGGGTAGTGGTAGTTTCTTCTCCTGTCTATCCGATTTACTATATACTTGCTGATGTTTCATTGTTCTTTGTTTCTTTTATAATACTTACACTAATCTGCGTTTTCCTATATACTCTGAACCAAGGCTTGAGAAGGTTTAATTTCAACTATGCCACAAAACTTCAAATGTATTTGAATTTTGCATTTTTCTTCCCAATATTGACTATAAGTTTAATTATTATTGGGCTTTTGTCAAATTCATACAGGGAAGAACTTAATAGGCAATATTTCCAAAAAGCATCATTGGTAGGAGACAACCTTTCTGCTGTACTAGAAAGACAAGCTATTGGTGAAGCAGATAGAGATGATTTTGTCGAAATGGTCAATAACTTGGCTGGAACAACCAATGTAGAAGTTAATGTATTCGACCCTAATGGTGAAATGATGGCTACATCACAACCCAACACTTTTGATAAAGGCATCTTGACAAAATATATCAACCCTCGTGCAATTGTAGAAATAGTGGAAGGTCAAAACAATAGAACTTTGCTGGAAGAGGAAATTGGAGCTTTACATTATAAATCAGTCTATCTTGCGATCCGATCATCGGATAGTCAGCAGATCAGGGCAATTGTGGCGATCCCATTCTTTGAGTCCGAGTCTGAATTGGATTTGTTGATAGCGGATGTGCTCAGTAATATCGCAAATATTTTTGTGCTGATTTTTATCCTATTTCTTTTTGTATCCTACTTCGTTTCGAAAAATCTTACTTTCCCATTCAACCTTTTAACCCAAAAGTTGAAAACTACAGATCTGGATAGCAACGAACCAATGTATTGGCCTTCAAACGATGAAATTGGACTTTTGGTAAATGAATATAATAACATGCTCTTCAAACTTGAGGCAAGTAAGAAAATCTTGTCAAATACAGAAAAAGAATCTGCATGGAGGGAAATGGCCAAACAAGTCGCCCATGAGATCAAAAATCCATTGACCCCAATGAAATTGACTCTTCAGCACATGCTGCGATTGCAGGCCATGGGGAATTTAGATGATCCTGCCAAGCTCAAAAAACCAATCGAAACCTTGATCAATCAGGTGGATACACTGAGTGATATAGCCACCTCTTTTTCAACTTTTGCAAAAATGCCTTTGCCAAAGAACGAAGAGATGGATCTAAGAAAGGTGGTTTTGGAGACTATTGAGCTGTTTAAGAATAGGGAAAAAGGAACGGTAACTTTTGTGGATAATTCCTTTAGTTCGGAGGTTTTGGTGATGGGGGATGATCAGTTGTTTGGGAGGGTAATCTCAAATTTGATTATCAATGGTATTCAGGCTGTAGAATCGAAAAAGAAACCACAAATAATGGTTTTTTTAAAGGAAGAAAATCAGCAAGCAATCCTAGAAATTCAAGACAACGGTAAAGGGATTACCGATGAATTGAAAGACAAAATTTTCATCCCAAATTTCAGTACAAAATCAGAAGGATCTGGTTTGGGTTTGGCCATTGCCAAAAGAGGTGTAGAAACAGCAGGTGGCAAGATATGGTTTGAAACTCAGGTAGGAAAAGGATCTTCATTCTTTTTGTCATTTGAAATTATAGATCAGTCCCTGAGTTGATGGATTGCGTTTGAAGATTTGATTTATAGTTTGATTTGGTGTAATTTTACACCAAATCAACACAAACTATGGCTAGACAAACAATAACTGTAAACGAACCAAACGATCGTTGGATGAAAGAAAAGATTCAATCTGATGAGTATTCAAGCAAAAGTGAGTTAATCAATGAATTGATCCGTAGGCAAAGAGAACAAGAAGAAAATCGGTTTTGGCTAAGAATGGAACTAATCAAGGGGGAAGCAAGTGGAGTTTCAGATAAATCAATGTCTGAGATATTGGAAGAGGCCAAAAACAGGGTAAGAAGGGAAAATGAATTATAAACTTACCCTTCAGGCTGAAGAAGATCTTATTCAGATCTACATGTATGGAGTTCGAAATTTTGGAGCAACTCAAGCTGAAAAATACTTTATTTCTTTAGAAAATACTTTTAAAAAGATTGCTGAAAATCCTTTAATGTTTCCATTGGCATATCATGTAAGAGAAGGGTATCGTTATTGTGTGCATATTTCACACACTGTTTTTTTTATAGTTGAGGATCAAGTTAAAATTGTCAGGATTATTGGGAGTCAAAAATTTTAAGTGAGTATGAGATTTTAATTCCTAATTTTTATGGTTAGATAATTTTATGGTTTTTTGTTTTTTGGTCTAAAAAACACCTCCATTTATTCTCAATTAATTCTTTTGGCTTTGTCAACCTTTTCTGCAGTGTCGAAGAGCACTCGTATTAGCTTTTGATGATTTAAGGAAACTTGAGCTGAAAACTTTTTGACTACTCAAGGTAGATTAAACATTAAAATATTACTTTAGTAGCAATATTGAGATGCCAATGCTTGCTTTGAGACGTTTAGTTTTATTAGGGTTTTTTTTGACAAAGGTCTCGGTATTGTTGTTCGCACAATCTGAGGAAAAGTGCAAATGGATTGATGTTGAGGTTTTGAAATCGGATTTTTTGTTGGATTCTCTTTCAGTAATAGAAGAAAGTATCACTATATCAGATAGGTCTGCTAAGTCTTATGATTTTTCATATCATTTGAGTTCTGGAATGATAAGCGTGGATCTTCAAAATGATCCACAGATTGATTCTTTACAAGTCTGTTATCGGGTCTTTCCATATAGTTTGCATTTTCAGGCAGCCAAGCGAACACTCCTACAAGATTATGATTCCATGGCAATGTTCAGGAATAATAGGGTAGAAGCAATCCCAAGTTTTGATTTCAGGGAGGAGTTGTTTCCTTCCACCAATTTGAACAAATCAGGCAATTTGACTAGGGGTGTGTCTTTTGGCAATACCCAAAATGTCTTTGTGAACTCTTCCCTCAATTTACAGATGAATGGAGCACTTTCAGAGAATTTAAATATTCGTGCAAGTATCACCGACCAAAATGTACCTTTTCAGCCAGAAGGAAATACTCAGCAACTCCAGGATTTTGACAATGTCTTGGTGGAAATTTATAATGATAAATTCAATCTTGCTGCCGGTGATGTGGTTTTGAGGCAGAGACAATCTGAGTTTTTGAGATACTATAAAAATGTCCAAGGAGCCCAACTTACTACCGACTACCAAATAGGGGATAAATGGAAAGCTTCCACACAATTGGCAGCATCAGTGGCAAAAGGTAAATTTGCATCTATCCAGCTAGAAGTACAGGAAGGAACACTCGGCCCATATCGAATTCCTGGTCCCCAAAACGAAAGATTTGTAATAATAATGGCCAATTCTGAAAAGGTTTTCTTGGATGGAAAGCAATTGCATCGTGGTTTTAATTATGATTATGTGATCGATTACAACCAAGGAGAAATCACATTCACCCCAAAAGTACTGATCACTCAATATTCTAGGGTGAGAGTAGATTTTGAATACGCAGAAAGGAATTTTTCCAGATCAATATTGACGGCTAATCATATTCAGGAGACGGACAAGCTTTCATTTTACATGAATTTCTACAGAGAGCAAGATAATAGAAATAGACCCTTGTTTTTTGATTTTTCAGATAATGAAAAACGTTTGCTGGCATCAGTAGGGGATGATTTGGATGCAGCAGCTGTGCAAAGAGTGGATTCCGTGGCATTTGATGTCAACAGGATCCTTTATCGAAGAATTGAGGCATTTGATGACATGGGGTTGCCAGTAGTTTTTTATGAATATTCCAGAGATCCAGAAACCGCATACTTTGCAATCGGATTTTCTGAAGTTGGGTTGGGAAATGGGGATTACATCAGACGGCAGCAGCTATCTAACGGACCAGTTTATGAATTTGTGCCTAGAGTAAATGGGGTGTCACAAGGGAGGTATTCCATTCTTTCCCCACTTCCTGCTCCAAACAAAAGGCAGATGTTTACAGCTGGGGCAAGGTATAAAGTCAGTAAATATGAACAGGTTTATACCGAACTGGCGTTTTCCAATACGGATGAGAATCTTTTTTCTGAACTGGATAATGAGGACAACAATGGATTTGCAATCAAGTCTGGCTTGATCTCTGAAAACCGAACTTTCACAAAACTGAAAGAATACACTTTCAATGCCTTGACCGAGATGGAATACAATTCTCAGAGTTTTAGTTTCATAGATCGATTGAGGTACATAGAATTTGACCGAGATTGGAGTTTGACGGCAGAGGACCTCCAAGATCCAGGCAGTGAGCGGATTTTCAATGCACAATTGGCATTACATAAGAATAATGACCAATCTATTTCATATCGTTTCAATCTGAGGAATAGAGGGGATATTCTATCTGGAACGCAACATCTGGCAACTTTAAACCAAAAAATTGGCAAGCGATTTTTTGTCAAAAATGATTTTTTCATACTGGACAGTGATGTCAGAGATTTGAAATCAGAGTGGCTGAGATATACGGGGGATGTGAGTTATAGATCCAAAATACTCGTACCCGGGTATAAGCTAATGATAGATCGAAATGCCGTCAGGGATATTGAGTCGGATTCAGTGGTTAGCACAGCCATGAATTTTATTGAGCAAGTAGTCTATATGAAATCAAATGACTCATTGCCGTATTCTTTTTTTGTAGATGCTAGTTGGAGACAAGATAAGTTTCCCCTAGGGGGAGAATTAATACCAGATACGGAAGCCTTTGCTACCAATTATGGTTTACAGAGAAAATTTGGGAACCATGATTTCAAAGGAACATTCACCTATCGGGAACTAAGGTTTTTGCGGAGATCTGATGAAGTGGAGACTACTGTGTTGGGTAAGATAGATTATCTCAGCAATTTATATGACGGAAATATAAGAAATGAATTGTCCTATGCATTGGGGAACGGGAGGGAGTTTAGAAGGGAATATATCTTTCTGCCTGTGCCTACGGGCGAAGGGACACATGCTTGGAGAGATGATAATGGAGATGGGATTCAGCAGCTGAACGAATTTTATATCGCTGTGAATCCAGAAGAGAAAAGCTTTATAAAAGTATTTGTTCCAACCACTGATTTTATTCAAGCCTATTCCACCATATTTAACTATAGGTTAAATGCTAAATTTCCTGACGGTTGGAGGAAAGAGGGTGGTCTGAAATCTTTTGTCCAGAAATTTTCAAACACCACCAGTCTGAGTGTAGAAAAGAAAATCACTTCGAATGAATTTTGGGAAAGAATTAACCCTTTTGTAGGAGGTTTTGATGAAGAAGACTTGATATCTGTACGTCAAGTTATGAGGACCTCCTTTTTCTTCAATAGGGCTTCCCCAAAATATGGATTTGATTTGTCACTTTTTGATAGCCAAAACAAACAGCTATTGGCAGGGGGATTTGAAGATGTGCTTCAGAAGGATTGGCGCCTGAATACAAGATTTAATTTTAACCCTAATTTTAATTTCAGGTTTGTATTATTTTCCGGAAATAGAATAGCAACATCCGATTTTTTGGAAAATAGAAACTATAATATAGAGCAACATGGAATTAGTCCAGAATTCGCATGGCAGCCCAGTAGTATTTTCCGCTCGACAATCATGTATCAGTTTACCAATAAGGAAAACGTATCAAATGTAGAGTTGGACGAAAAAGCATATCTACAACAATTAGGCTTGGATTTGAGGTATTCGAGAGCAATCAGGACCACTATCAATGCGAATCTTAAGTATATTTTTATCGATTACAATGGAGTACCAAACTCCCCGACTGGCTACGAAATGTTACAAGCTTTGACAGTCGGGAACAATCTTACATGGACATTCAACTGGTTACAGAAGATTGGAGAGGGCTTGCAGATGAATATGATCTATGAAGGTAGAAACTCCCAAGGCTTGGGTAGGTTGGTTCATGTTGGCAGAATGCAGGTGACCGCGCTGTTTTGATTATTGAAAAGTTTGTAGTTTGAGTAGTTTTATAATTTGCTTTAATTTTAAGAATTATTACTTTTGGAGAATGGTTTTAGTGTAGTTGAACTACATAATTGTTAATTCCAAATATAGTATTATTTAATCTTCTTTTATTTTAAAAAAATAAAGTGTGATTAAACCAAGTTTTCGATTGTTGTTTTTTTACGAAGAATATTTTAAAATCTTTTTGTTAAAAAAAAACAACAATAAGCATGAATGTTCAAAATTGTTAAATACACTTAAGGTGATTTAGTTTTAGTTAAACTAATAACGTTTCATGTGTGTTTTTAAAACATTTTTGATTTTTAATGAATGTTTGCATAAGTCATAAATGTGAAGGTATTTACCTTTTTTGGTATCTGTATTTCATTTGGTAGGTTTATTTGTATCCTATTTTAAAGAGAAAAGATTTCTAAGGTTGCCTAGACATGACCATTTAAGGAAGAGATTTATGTATGTGGATTTCAAGTTTTTTTGAAGTCTGAAAATTTTATAAAAACTAGTATTGAGGCTAACCAATATTTTTAGCTCAATACTTTCAATTCTTAGATTGAATATTTAAAATTTAGTATATGAGAAGAATTTTTACTCAAAATGCTCTAAAAACGTGTTTGCTTATTTCGTTTTTATTGATTTGTAATCTATCTAAAGGACAGATTACACCCTTTACAATGTCACTTTCGCCAACAGATCAAACCTGTACAGGCAATGGGCAAATATTAGCAGAAATAAATGGAACACAGCCTGGAGCCGAGTTTGAGTTTCAATTGTATCAACTCCCAAATTTGGCAGTTCCTCTTAGAGTCACCAGTGGAATAACAGCGTCAGGTAACTCATTGACGCATGTTGAGACACTGTTGTCACCGAGTAATTATCGTTTAATTGCCGTTCAGGTAGTAGGAGTCCAGAGCAACCAAGAGTTTGCTGAAGCTGTAGTAGGCTCAAATATTCAATCTTTGAACTTTAACTTAACGCAAACTGAAACCTGTGGCGGCAAGAATATTACAGTTAATGTAACCTCAGGTTTTCCTGCTACTTTTGAATTGTTAAATCTTTCTAATACAGTGGTAGTTGGGCCGCAAGCATCTAATGTTTTAACGGGTATTTCGGCAGGTGATTATATCGTTAGGGTTACCGATGTGTGTGGTAATGCTTCTGCATTAGGTGTTACAGTAACACCGGTCGTGAGTAATTATACGTTTACAAGAGGTACTAATGCCTTTGGATTTTATTTTGCAGAAGATTGTGATTTTATAGACCATACTATTAATGTAAGATATAATGGCGGGGCTGTTACACCAGCATACAGGTATCCCTTACAAATCACTTATGAAATTGAAAATCCACTTGGAGGGGCTAATATCATTTATAACACTACTTGGAATGCATCACAAAACCAAGAACATTATCCAATTCCATTCTATGAAAATGCTTCTTACAATGTAACGGCAACAGTTGTAGATGCTTGTGGGGTAACTTTTACAAGGACAGATCTTGTAGATACAACGATTCCTCACAGAGGTAGATTATTAGATGCAGAATGCGGAACAAGATATTTAAGGTTAGATCAATTTAGGTTTTTATATCAACCATTAACGGTAACCTTTACAGATTATCCGGCCAGTTTTGACCCAGCAGATTTTAATTCCTCTTTTACTGCAGGAACCTATAGTGCTACTTTTAATAGCATACCTAATTTTATTGACTTTGGAAACCCAAATAGTTTAGGTTTGCCAGAAGGGTCTTATACCTATGAAGTTGAATCTTGTGGTAGGATACAAACAAATACAGTTACCGTTACTAATAGTTCAAATTATTTTATATCGACAAGAAGGTATTTTCCAGGATGTGAAGATGGAGAAGGATCTGTTAATTTATTTATTAATGGTGATGCAGATAATTTTACAAGTGTAGTTATAACAGCTGCCCCACCAGAATTTATAACAAATTTTGGCGCTTTACCTTTTGACGCTTCACATAACATTGCTTCAAATGGAGATTTTTATATGAATAGTCTGCCTGTGGGTAATTATACTGTAGCGGCTACTGGTGAATGCGGAATTCCTATTAATGGAAGTTTTATAGTAAGAGACAAAGAAATTGATTTAACATCTACGGTAACTCAAAACTGCGGAAGCTTTAATGTAAGCGCTTCATTAACTTCTTATTTGGGACAAGAGACTTTGTTATTACAAAAATTTTATCCTGCTTCCGGACAATGGGGGCATCCTACAACAGGGCAACTTTATACAGAAGGTAATAATATAACATCTGGTACAGGTATGCCTTTTTGGCCTACAAGTAATAACGGTAGTGGATTACAAACTTTATCAGGAACAATCAATAACATCACAAGTTCAGGCCAATTCAGATTAATTGTTCAATATATTACCTATAATGGTAATGGATTGAGTACCACTATAACTTGTAGAGATACCTTAGATACGTTTAATATTTCTTCAACGGGCATTAGTTTAAATAATTACTATGTCGCAAACTGTATAGGTGGTAATACGGAGTTGGTTATTGATGCAGAAGGTGTTGCACCATTAAACTTTAAGATTGTTGAATTCAACGGAAGCCCTATGGTTATTGATAATGGGGAAGATCCTGTTTTTAGTCAATTGGCTACTGGAGAATATACTGTAGAGGTAGAAGACGCTTGTGGTAACATTAGAGTGTTTGATTTTAAAACAGATGCCGTAAAAGAACCAATTATCAGACCTGATAATTTATGTGTAGGAGAAAACGGGACACTGTTTGTCCCAGGGTTGACTTTTATGACTATTGAATGGAGAAAAGATGGAGACCCAACTGTTATAGCTACAGGTAATACCTTAAACTTTAATCCATTTACAGATCCAGCTGATGCCGGAACTTATACAGCAACCTTAATTTACGATCCTAATCCAAACGCTTGTATCAATCAGGTATTAAGTTTTGAAGTACAATCACCAGCACCAGCACCATTGGCAGGTACAGGACAAACAGTTAATATACCTCAAGATGATGCAGGTATTATGAATCTATTTGATTACATAACTGGTCCTTATGATAATTTTGGAGATTGGACAGACCTTTCAAATACAGGACAATTAAATAATGAAGTGCTTGATGCCTCTACCTTGTCTGTAGGTACATATCAATTTGAATATACAATAGGTGGAATCTGTGTGGGTTCTGAAAGCACTATTGTAACAGTTAATATTATTTCGTCAAGTTTAACAGCAGTTACAGATGCTTATAATGTGCTGTGTCCTAGTGATGCGTATATCAATGTCATCAATGTAATGGACAATGATGTAATGGCTGGGATATTAATTAATCAAACAGAATACGAAGTTTCTGTTGAAGTAGCTGATCCAGATGGAATATTAACTTTAAATACTGATGGAAGTGTAGATGTTGCTGCAGGTAACTTGCCACTAGAAACGTATACTCTACAATACAGAGTATATCAAATCAGTAATCCAAACAATTTTGCCATAGGTACATTAACAGTTTCTATTTCAGAAGATGACACACCACCTGTTTTTGTAGAAGCATTACCTGCGGAAAACAGAACAGTAGAATGTGACGAAGTTCCAGTTGCAGCAATATTAACTGCAACAGATAATTGTACAGATGATGTAACTGTAATTTTTGAAGAAACGAGGACAGATGGTTCTTGTGACAATAATTATGTTTTAACAAGAACTTGGACAGTTACTGACGATTACAATAATATAGCAACCCATACTCAAACCATTACTGTAGAAGACACTAAAGCTCCAACAGGAACAGCCCCAATTGGCCAAACCGATGTAAATGCATGTGCGAGTGCAGCAGAAACAGCATTACCGTTTGATGCATTAGCAGTAGCGACAAACTATTCTGACAACTGTGCAGGAGCTGTAACGGTAACATTAACTAATACAGAACTAACAGGAAATGACTGTGCTTGGACATTGACCTATACTTATCAAGTAGCCGATACTTGTGGTAACTTGCTGGAGGATGAAACCATCACATACTCAGGAAGCGATCAGACAGCTCCAACAGGAACCGCCCCTCAAGGCCAAGTTGATGTAGATGCATGTGCGAGTGCTGCAGAAACAGCAGTGCCGTTTGATGCATTAGCAGTAGCGACAAACTACACAGACAACTGTGCAGGAGCTGTTACGGTAACACTAACCGATACAGAGCTAACAGGAAATGACTGTGCTTGGACATTGACATACACTTACCAAGTAGCTGATACTTGCGGCAACTTATTGGAAGATGAAACCATCACATACTCAGGAAGCGATCAAACTGCTCCAACAGGAACAGCCCCACAAGGACAAGTTGATGTAGATGCATGTGCGAGTGCAGCAGAAACAGCAGTACCGTTTGATGCAGTAGCAGTAGCGACAAACTACACAGACAACTGTGCAGGAGCTGTAACGGTAACATTAACTAATACAGAACTAACAGGAAATGACTGTGCTTGGACATTGACCTACACTTATCAAGTAGCTGATACTTGTGGTAACTTATTGGAAGATGAAACCATCACATACTCAGGAAGCGATCAAACTGCTCCAACAGGAACCGCCCCAATTGGCCAAACCGATGTAGATGCTTGTGTAAGTGCAGCAGAAACAGCAGTACCGTTTGATGCAGTAGCAGTAGCGACAAACTACACAGACAACTGTGCAGGAGCTGTAACGGTAACATTAACTAATACAGAACTAACAGGAAATGACTGTGCTTGGA
>NZ_JAKZGS010000019.1:65784-67408 GCF_022549695.1 Belliella calami
AACATTGACCTACACTTACCAAGTAGCCGATACTTGTGGAAACTTATTGGAAGATGAAACCATCACATACTCAGGAAGCGATCAAACTGCTCCAACAGGAACAGCCCCACAAGGACAAGTTGATGTTGATGCATGTGTGAGTGCAGCAGAAACAGCAGTGCCGTTTGATGCAGCAGCAGTAGCGACAAACTACACAGACAACTGTGCAGGAGCTGTAACGGTAACATTAACTAATACAGAACTAACAGGAAATGACTGTGCTTGGACATTGACCTACACTTACCAAGTAGCTGATACTTGTGGTAACTTATTGGAAGGCGAGACCATTACCCATACCGGAAGCAATCAAGCACCTATTGTTTTCGATACTTTACCACCGACAGAAACGTTATTGGTTTCTTCTTGTGAACCCTTACCTACGGCAGCGATAATTACAGCTTCCAAAGGTTGTGGCGATGTGGAGGTTTATGTAGATGAATTACGCATAGACGGAAGTTGTTTTGGAAACTATACTATTGAAAGACGCTGGGTTGCTATTGATGAATGTGGTAACCAAACCGTTTCTGATGTACAACTTATTGAAGTTACAGATGAAGAAGGTCCAACTTGGAATGAAGCAGTTCTTCCACAAAACATGACCTTACAGGCTTGTGCGCCCGACTTTGAAATACCTGCAGCAGCAGTGTTAACAGCTACAGACTGTACTTATGATATAGACAACGATGCAGACGGAAACTTTAGATTAGACGGAAGTTTGCTTCTACAAATTCAAGAAGCTTCAAACGGATATAGTACTTTAAACGGAGATCCTTTTGGTGTAGTAGGGACGTATTTGGTAAATGATTATCTATATACTTATGCCCCAGGAACTCAATCTCCTGCGATACCTAACCCTTTACCAGAGTTTGATGGTATCACCTTTACTATAACAACTGTTGATGTGTCAGAAAATGGTGCTCCAAGTTACGTTGCCCCCTCAACTTTTGGTGCAGGATTTAGATTTCAAAATGCAAGAATAGAAATTACATTCTCTAATGATGTGTTTTTTACTGTAAATGGTAATACACAAGTTGCTTTAAGAGCACAATCTTATATTGAATATTCAGGAGATGGAAATATTTTAGTTCCATACCCTAATGTTGGTTCTCATAATGATCCTAATTTAATCTCATCGACTTCTGGACCATATTATCTTTATAATCCAAATATTTTTAATCCATCACAACCAAATCTAAATAGAGTTTCTGATGCTAGAACAATTTATGGAGGTGTTGGAACGAGTGTTAATGTAGAACACAGACATCCTTTTGTAACAGGAACAGGTTATACGCAAATTTTTGAACTTCAATTATTCCCGCAGCAAGATTTAGTAACTTTTGAAGAAGAAATTGTAGCCGGAAGTTGTGCCAATAATTATGAAGTTATAAGAACTTGGACAGCAGTGGATGAATGTGGCAACGAAACCACGCACGTTCAGACCATCACGGTAGAAGATGCCACAGCGCCAGTCTTCAACGAGACCTTGCCGACAGACATCACTGTTTCCTGTGAATCAGTACCTGCAGGAGTAGTACTTACCGCGACGGACAATTGTGGCACCGCAACAGTTTCCTTTACCGAAACT